>AODO01000064.1 GCA_000341795.1 Rhodococcus triatomae BKS 15-14
TAATCAGTCATAGACATCGAGTCAAATCACTAGCATTCAAAAACTCAAACTAGCTTCAAAAACGTCGACCATCCCACACGGGGGTGCAAGACAATCGACATACCCACCCCATACAAAGTGATGGAGTGGAGTACCAAAAATATTGGCACTGACATTCATCGGCACACTGTTGAGTTCTCAAAGAACACGCACACACCATCACCACCGAGATAAACTCGGCCGCTCCGGGGCAACTGTTCCAGCCTAACCCATCGCAGCGACCCGGTCAAAACCGGGTGACCCACAACCAGAAAGGCAGTTCGAAGCCGTGACAGTATCACTGTCGCCAACTTCAGGATTGGCCAGGCGCCTTCGTCCAACCTCGTTCTCTCACACCCGGAAGGGGCGGAGTCGGTGTCCGTGTCGCTCTGACTCGACAAAAGTTACGTGTCCACGACGCAGGACGCAAATCGCCTGGTCACAGCCCCGCACACTCCCGAACACACAGGTCATTCGACACACACCGGCACACTGACAGGAAGGAAGTGGCGCGCGTCACGCCGAGTCCTTGCGAGGAGGGTCATGAACGGGTGGCATCGGATCGCTCCGGTGGCGAGCGGGGTCTGGAGCATCACCGAGGCAGGGCACGTGACGGTCTGGCTGATCGTCGGGTCCGAACGGGCACTGCTCCTCGACACCGGCATGGGCTTCGTTCCACTGCGCCCGGTGGTCGAGGAGATCACCTCCCTCCCGGTGACCGTCGTCAACACCCACCACCACTTCGACCATGTCGGCGGCAACCACGAGTTCGACGAGGTGCTCATCCACCCCGCCGGCGTGGATCACCTTGTCTCCCCGCCTCCGGCGGCCGAACTGCGCGACTACCTCGACCAGTACGAGCGGCAACTTCGAGCGGCGGCATCCGTACGCGAGATCGACCACGAGTTCCTGCATCTGTTCGATGCCGACAGCGACCCGGCTCCGCTGCCCGTGGGAGTCGACGGCGACACCTGGCGTATCCGGCCGCATGCGCCGAACGGCTCCGTCGCCGACGGCGACGAGTTCGACCTGGGCGGCCGGGTGTTGCGCGTTCTGCACACCCCGGGCCACACGCCCGACGGAATCTGCCTCCTGGATTCGAGGACCGGCATTCTGTTCGCCGGGGACACGGTGAGCTCCGGACCGATCTACGCGCACGAACTCGACTCGGACGTCGACGCGTTCACGGCGAGCGCCGCGCGACTGGCGGAACTGAAGGACGAGGTCTCGCTCGTTGCGATGTGCCACTTCGGCCGCGTGGTGGCGGCGCCTCACCTGCTGCAGGCGGTGTTCGACGCATTCGCCTCACTACCCGACTCTCGGAGCCGCGCCCGTCGAACGGTCGACGCCGTCGGCTCCGGCGTCGACGAGGTCCCGTTCGACCGCTTCTCGATCCTGCTACCGGCGACCGGGACGTCGGTCGCCGAAACCTGACGCGATGGATCGGTCTCCGAGGACGCGGAATGCGCAGCTCCCGAGCGCCCGGAGGCGGCGACGGGAACTGCGCACTCGGATGCGCGGAGGATCACCTCACGTCGTCGAGCGACTCGTCCTTGGTCTCGCGCATGACGAGCAGTGCCACGAAGGTGAGCGCCGATGCCACGAACAGGTAGACGCCGACCCAACCGACGCCGTGGCTGGTCGCGAGCCAGGTCGCGATGAACGGCGCGACGGCCGCGCCGAGGATGCTCGACGTGTTGTACGCGATTCCGGATCCCGTGTAGCGGACGTTGGTCGGGAACAGCTCCGGCAGTACCGCGCTCATCGGGCCGAAGGTGAAGCCCATCAGGATCATGCCGATGATCAGGAAGAGCAGCATGCCACCCTCGCTCATCCCGTCCGAGTTCAGCAGCACGCCGAAGGACAGCCCGAACACCATGATCACCGCCGTCACCACCAGCAATGTCGACCGGCGACCGAACCTGTCGGCGAGCCAGCCGGTGACGGGGATGCCTCCGGCGAAGAACAGCACCGAGACGAGCTGCAACACCAGGAAGTCGCGATAGGCGAACCCGAGACCGCTGCCGCCGTCGGCGACGGCCTTCCCGGTCCCGAAACTGAGCACCCACGTGGTCATGATGTAGAAGAGCGTGTAGGTGCCGAGCATGACGAAGGTGCCGACGATCAGCTGCCGCCAGCTCGTCTTGAACACGGTGGCCAGCGGGGTCTTGACCTTCTCGCCACGTTCGACGGCCCGGGCGAACACCGGGGTCTCCTCGATGCGGAGCCGGACGTACAGACCGAGGATGACCATCACCGCGCTGAGCAGGAACGGAATCCGCCAGCCCCAAGACAGGAACGCTCCGGTCAGGTCGGGGTCGGCGTTGTCGTGACCGAGGAAGATCGTGATCAGCAGGAACAGTCCGTTGGCGATGACGAAGCCGATCGGGGCGCCGAGCTGCGGCCACATCGCGGCCCAGGCCCGCTTGCCCGACTTCGCGGTCTCGGTGGCCAGCAGTGCGGCGCCGGACCATTCACCGCCGAGGCCGAGGCCCTGACAGAAACGCATCAACGCGAGCAGCGCCGGGGCGAGCAGGCCGACCGAGTGGTAGGTCGGCAGCAGACCGATGAGGAAGGTCGCGATGCCCATGGTGAGCAGCGAACCGACCAGCGTCGCCTTCCGGCCGATGCGGTCACCGAAGTGCCCGAAGAGGATGGACCCGAGCGGCCGGGCGACGAACGCGAGACCGAAGGTCGCCAACGAGGCGAGGAGCGCGGTGGTGTCGTTCCCCTTCGGGAAGAACAGGTGCGGGAACACCACGACCGCCGCGGTGGCGTACGCGTAGAAGTCGTAGAACTCGACGGATGTCCCCACCATGCTGGCGACGACGATCCGGCGGCGCGGAACCCCGACCCCGTTGTCCGGAGCGACGTCGACCCGTGTCGTGGTCACGTCGTCTGCTGTCTGGGTCATGGGCCGGGCTCCTGCACGAACTTGTTCCAACATGTGGACCGGCGGGTCCAGCGGACAAGAATTGGATCACCAAACAAGTTCGCATTGCAAATTATCGACGGGTTCGCACCCGGCTCGAAACCTGCGATTTCCCCCTGGCACGGACACCCGCAGCGCCTGCACATCCGGCCCGCCGCCATCTCGTCCGCGGCCAGGACCAGGCGAAACCGTCGCAGCACACTCGAGCTCCGCGACTCCTACGCCCTCGTCGCGCCACCCCACGTCTCGCGACACCGTCGACCGCGAACGCCCACACCGGCCCCGACTCGGCGACCCGACGACCCCGGCAGCCGTGAGCGGAACGGCGCCGGACACGGCCACGACGCCGGTTCTCCCGACCTCCCTCGCTGCCTCTTTGCCCGCCTCGGCGCTACTGTTGCGCCCAGGGCGCGTCCTCCTGGGCACGCACCGCATCATCGACCCGCGCACACGAGGAACGAAGGGGCTACGACGTGAGCATCAGCGACCGCACCGGCAGGACCGGGAACGGGGTGCCGGGCACCATCTCGTCCATCCCGCTCACCGACGTCGACGCACACGCTCCGGGCACCGCCAGCATCGGCCACCTGGTCAAGGATGCGACCGCGCAGGTCTCGACACTGGTCCGCGCCGAGGTCGAACTGGCCAAGGCCGAGGTGACCAGCGAGGTGAAGAAGGGCCTGCAGGGTTCACTGTTCTTCATCCTGGCGCTCTCGGTGCTCGTGTTCAGCGCGTTCTTCTTCTTCTTCTTCCTCGCAGAGCTTCTCGACGTGTGGGTGCCGCGCTGGCTGGCATTCCTGATCGTCTTCCTGCTGATGGTCGTCGTCACCGCTCTGCTCGCCCTGCTCGGCTACCTCCGCGTGCGCAAACTGCGTGCTCCCGAGAAGACGATCGAATCGCTCCGGCAGGCCGCGACCGTTCTGCCGACCTCCGACTCCGCCCACCACGACGTGAACTCCTACACGCCGGGCGAGTACGCGCGCCGCACCGCGCCCTGACCCCACCGTGACCGCCCCCGACCCGTCCACAGTCCGCCTCGAAGGGCCCTGGCGTCATCGCGACGTGCGCGCGAACGGGATTCGATTCCACGCCGTCGAGTCCGGCCCGACCGACTCCGACGCCCCACTCGTGGTGCTGCTCCACGGATTCGCGGACTTCTGGTGGACGTGGCGCCACCAGCTGACGGCGCTCGCCGACACCGGCCATCGCGTCGTGGCCGTCGACCTGCGCGGGTACGGAGACACCGACAAGCCACCCCGCGGATACGACGGATGGACGCTCGCGAGCGACGTCGCCGGACTGGTTCGCGCCCTCGGGCACACCGACGCCGCCCTCGTCGGGCACGCCGACGGCGGACTCGTCTGCTGGGCCACGGCCGTGCTGCATCCCGGCGTCGTCCGGTCGATCACGCTCGTCGCGTCACCGCACCCGATCGCACTCAAGCGAGCCGTCCTGCGGACACGTGCGCAGCGGTCGGCGTTCCTGCCCTCGTTCCTGTCCTGCCAGTTACCGTGGCGACCCGAGCGACGCCTCACGCGGGACGACGGGGCCGACGTCGAACGGATCATCCGGAGCCGCATCGGGTCCCCCCGAGCGGACGACGCCGGCGAGTTGAGCGAGGTACTCGCGCGGTCCCGATCGGCGATCCAGATCCCCGGCGCCGCACACTGCAGCCTCGAGTACCAGCGCTGGGCGTTCCGCAGCCAGTGGCGACCGGACGGCAGACGCTTCATGACGGCGATGGACAAGCCGGTCGACGTTCCCGTGCTCCAGATACACGGCGACGCCGATCCTTTCGTGCTGCGGTCGACGCTGCGCACGGACGGCCGGTGGGCATCGAACCTGACCCTGTCCGGCATCCCGGCCGCCGGGCACTACCCGCACTGGGAACGCCCCGAGGCCGTCACCTCCAGGCTGATCACATTCCTCGGTCCCGCTCGTCCCGGGGAGTCTCCACAACCCGAGGCTTCGCCCGAGGACTGACCACCACGACCCGAGGCTTCGTCCGAGGACTGACCACCGGCCGGAAGGCGCACCCTCGTCAGAGGATGCACGCTCCCGTCCCGACGGCGGCGTCCACCGTGGACGCCTGCTCGAGCTGCCTGGCCACCTCAGCGGCGGTCAACGCGAAACCGGTGTCGGTGTTGTCGACCGCGGCACCGAACACCACCCCGAGGACCCGGCCCTCGTCGTCCACGAGCGGGCCACCCGAGTTGCCCTGCCGGATGGCACCGCGGACCGTGTACACCTCACGGGTGACGTCGGCAGCGCGATAGATGTCGGGGCCGTTGAGATCGAGGATCTCGCGGACCCGGGCAGCGCTCGCCGTGTACGGACCACCGCCGGGATATCCGAGCACCAACGCGTCGTCACCAGTCTGCGCGGGCTCGGGCGCGAACGGAATCGGAGTCGCACGCAATCCGGGGACGTCGAGCACAGCGACGTCGGCGCTCGGATCGAACAGGACCACCGTCGCGTCCATCGGCCCGTCGGCGGTGTCGACGACGACCTGACTGGTTCCCGCGACGACGTGCGCGTTCGTCATCACCCGCTCGGGGGCGACGACGAAACCGCTTCCCTCCAGCGCACGCTGGCAACTCGGTGCGATGCCACGCACCCGCAACACGCTCGACTGCAGGCGCGCCGCGATCGGACCCTGCGCGATCGCTGCGTCCGGCGGATCGACCACGGCGATCGGGGTGCGGCCGAACGGACCGATCACGTCCGGCAGACCCGAGGTGTCCAACAAAGCCGAGAAGTCGCTCGGCAGACGTCGCATCCAGTTCGGTGCGACGTCGTCGACCTGGGTGAGCACCTTCGATCCGCGGACCGCTGCCGCGACCTCGGGCTGGGAGGACGCGGTCAACGGGATCGCGAGCAGCCAGGCGGCGACGAGCACCGCAGCGGCCTGCAGCAGTGCGCCGACACCGCTGTCCACGGAACGCGTTGCGGGACTGTGCATACTGCCCCGCGCCGCTCGTCCGAGCACCATGCCCGCGACCTCGCCGATGATCACGAGACCCACGATCAGCAGAATTCCCGCGAGCACCCGGGTTCGGCCCTCGTCGACGTGGACCAGCACGTGCGGGGCGATCAGGATGCCCGCGACCGCACCGAGAACGACCCCGAGGAACGCCAGTGCCGACGCGACGGCTCCGTGCCGCCATCCCGATGTCGCGGCGAGCACCGCGATGGCGACGACGGCGATGTCGATCCACGTCGAACCGGTCACCGCTCGCGCACCTCGGTCACGCCGGCCTCCATCTCGGCGAGCGTGACGTCGAGGTCACGCACATCCGTGTGATCCCACTCGATCTCCCAGCCGGAGACCGAGATCAGGCCCGCCAACACCCCGGCGGTGAAGCCCCACACCAGGAAGCTGTCGATCTGGAACGCGGGGCCTCGGTATCCGAGCCGGTGCTCGACGACGAATCTGTTGTCCGGATCGAGCAGCGAACGCAGGGGGACCCGCGAGACCCGCGCGGTCTCGCCGTGGTCGACAGGCCGGACCGGAGTCGGCCGCTCCCAGTACCCGATCACGGGGGTGACGTCGAATCCGGAGGGCGGCACGAAGATTCCCGGCAGGACCGCGAGCGCGCGGACACCGGACGGATCGAGGCCGGTCTCCTCCTCGGCCTCCCGCAATGCCGTCGCGATCGGCCCGTCGTCGCCGGGATCCGCTGCGCCGCCCGGAAAGGCGACCTGTCCGCTGTGCTGACGCAATGTCGCGGCGCGCTGGGTGAGCAGGACGTCCGCGTTCTCCGGCAGGCCCCCGAGACCGACCGGATCGGCTTCCTCGGACCCCCCGAACAGCACGAGAACCGCGGCATCCCGCACCGGCGCACCACCGGGAGCCCGACGATGCAGGACCGGATTGACCGCGCGGTCGTCCGCAGGCGGACGCGTCACGACGCGCTCGAGCCATTGCGGCGCGGCGTGTTCGGTACGCGTCATGTCGCCACTCCCAGGTGTTCGCTGACCGCGGCTGCGATCTCGTCGGCAGAGTCGAACGGCTGCGGCAGCACAGCGGCGACCGATCCGTCCGCCCGGATCAACACGCTCACCGGCAGGACCTTCGGTGCACCGACCGCAGTGGCGATCCGTCCTGCACCATCCTGCACCCCCGGGAGGTGAACGCCGTACTCGGTCAGCGCGGCCAGTGCATTCCCCTCCTTCGGATCCTGGTGCGCCGTGAGCACCGTCACCGCGTCGCCCGCACGGCGCGCGTACTCGTCGAGCGCGGGAAGCTCTTTCGCGCACGGCCCGCACCAGTAGGCCCAGAGGTTCACCAGCGCGGGCTTGCCCGCCAGCGCGGCGCCGACGTCGACCCTGCTCCCGTCTGCGAGACACCCGAGTTCGATTCCCGCCAGCGGACCCGCCGCGACGGCACCGGGCACAGGGGCCGGACACGGCTGCAGTCCGGCGGCGGCGCGGGGTGCCGCCAGCGCCTCGTCGGTGTCCCCGGCCACACGCTCGACCGCGGAGCTGCCCGTGGCTCCCGTCACGAGTTCGGAGTGGCTGCGGGTGCCGGGCTCGTCTCCGTCCCGCGGCCAGATGGCGAAGACCAGCGCCAGGACGACGACGACGCCTGCGAGGCTCCACCGTCCGGTGTTCGAGATCCGCACGTCCGGGCTCACCGACCCGCCAGGTCGAGGAGGTGCTCCGTCTCCGGCCCCTTGACGAGTGCCGCGGCGACGGTGGGCTCGGTCGGTCCGATCCCGTACGACGGGCAGTCCTTGGCCAGCAGGCAGACACCGCACGCCGGCTTCTTCGCGTGGCAGACGCGGCGACCGTGGAAGATCACGCGATGGGACAGGATCGTCCAGTCCTTCTTCGGGATCAATTCGCCGACGGCGTGCTCGACCTTGACCGGGTCCTCCTCGGCCGTCCACTGCCACCGGCGCACGAGGCGACCGAAGTGGGTGTCGACCGTGATTCCCGGCACATCGAACGCGTTCCCGAGAACGACGTTCGCCGTCTTCCGGCCGAAGCCCGGCAGGCTGACCAGTTCCCGCAAGGTGCCCGGCACCTCGCCGTCGAATCTCTCCACCAGCGCCTGCCCGAGGCCGATGATCGAGGTCGCCTTGTTCCGGTAGAAACCGGTCGTTCGAATGTATTCCTCGAGCTCGGTTCGATCGGCTCCGGCGTAGTCCTCGGCGGTCCGGTAGCGGGCGAAGAGCGCGGGCGTCACCTGGTTCACCCGCACGTCAGTGCACTGTGCCGACAGGATCGTCGCCACCGACAGCTCCAGCGGGGTGGTGAAGTCGAGTTCGCAGTACACGTGTGGGAAGGCCTCGCCGAGGCGGCGGTTCATCCTCCGCGCGCGACGAACCAGACCGAGCCTGCTCTCCTCTCGGACGGGTACGCCCGGGGCCGCCGGTGCGCCCGTCCCCGCGGGCGCGGTCCGCGACGTCGGCGCGGTCTTCGAAACAGTGGTCGCCACCTCAACGACTGTACGGATGGGTCCGTGAAGCGATCCCCCGTCGTTTCGCTTCTGAGACATTGGCCGTGTTTACTGCCCGATATGCAAGGACTCGCTGTGGTGCTCTTCCCAGTGCTGCTCATGCTGTTCGCGCTGGCCATGGAGCGGGTGGAATTCCGTCTGCGCCGGCTCACGGTCCGCGAGCAGGAGGTGCAGGAGTTCCTCGACAAGGCGAGCCACGACGATGTCGCAACCCTCGCCCAGGAGGGCCTGCCGCGCGCACTGGCCCGCTTCCACCTCCGCCGCAAGCGCGGCCTCTCCGACGACGACGACGTCGACCTGACCGAGCGGCGCGCCAGCTGATCGACCCCCACCGCGGCGGCACCTCCGTCGTTTTCGACTCGCAAGGCGTGTTGCCGGTCACTACTGTTCGGCATCGGGACGATAGACTCCGAGCGAAAGCCACCTAAGTTGTCGGCGCGCAGCCCGCGCCACACCGGCGGACGACCGTCCCGACGGACAATCGAACGCCGAACCGAGTTTTACGATGAAGGAGCGCACGTGGACGAGGTCCTGGCCAGAGCCGGAATCTTCCAGGGAGTCGAGCCCTCGGCGGTCGCCGCGCTGGTCAAGCAGCTGCAGCCCGTCGATTTCCCCCGTGGGCACGTGATCTTCAACGAGGGCGAACCCGGCGATCGGCTGTACATCATCGTTTCCGGCAAGATCAAGCTGGGACGCCGTTCCCCGGACGGTCGCGAGAACCTGCTGACCATCATGGGTCCGTCCGACATGTTCGGCGAACTGTCCATCTTCGATCCCGGCCCGCGCACCTCGACGGCCACCACCGTCACCGACGTGCGTGCGGTGAGCATGGACCGTGACGCACTCAAGTCGTGGATCGACCAGCGCCCGGAGATCGCCGAGCAGCTGCTCCGTGTTCTGGCCCGTCGCCTGCGCCGCACCAACAACAACCTTGCGGACCTCATCTTCACCGACGTTCCCGGTCGCGTGGCGAAGGCCCTGCTCCAGCTCGCGCAGCGTTTCGGCACCCAGGAGGGCGGCTCGCTCCGCGTCACCCACGACCTCACCCAGGAGGAGATCGCGCAGCTCGTCGGCGCCTCCCGGGAGACCGTGAACAAGGCGCTCGCCGATTTCGCCCACCGCGGCTGGATCCGGCTCGAGGGCAAGAGCGTTCTCATCTCCGACTCCGAGCGGCTGGCCCGACGCGCCCGCTGACACCTCCAGGAACGAGAATCCGCCCACCCCGACGCCGGGGTGGGCGGATTCGTTTGCGTCAGACCGGTTCTCGCCGGGATCAGGCAGGCAGCGTCACGGGGTCCGAGCTGCCGAGGTCCAGCTGCACGATCGTGCCGAACAGGCCGACCAGCGCGATGATGCCGTTCTCGTCGGCGAGCTTCTCGAGGGATCCCACAGGTATCTCTCCTTCGTGGTGGTGGGGGTAGGACGCCGCAGGACACGTGCGCCCAGAGATATCTACCCGCACAACCGGGGGCCCTGCAGGTCGGGAACCCACTGTTCACTCGCCCGAACGAAGCCCGTTCACTCGACTCCCGCCCCCACCTGCACGAATCGTTTAACACAACCTGGACGGTGTGACACGAAACACACTCGCAGGGGTCTCAGTGCCGCAGATACTCCAACTGCACCCGCACCGACTGCTCGGCCACGTCCCACAACTTCGGGTCGACGTCCGCGTAGACGTGCTCGACGACGGCACGCACCTCGGCGCCCTCGCCCAGCACCGCGAGCGCGGCCCGCACCTGCGCAAGCCGCTCCTCCCGGTGTGCCAGGTAGTACTGCGCGACCGGCAACAGATCGGGCAGGTCACCGCCGTGCCCGGGCAGGACCGTGTGACCGGCGCCGAGGTCGATCAACGTCCGCAAGGACGCCAGGTAGTCGCCGAGGTCGCCGTCGGTCGAGTCCAGCACGGTGGTCCCACGACCCAGGATGGTGTCGCCCGTGAGCACGGACCCCTCCCCCTCGACGACGAACGAAGTGGAGTCCTTCGTGTGTCCCGGCGTACGCACCACCCGGATCGCGAGACCCACCTCCTCGATCAGCTCACCGTCCGGCAACCCCGCGTCGGTCCGTCGCCGCAAGCTGGGATCGACCGCCCGGACCGGACTTCCCGTCATCTCGACGAACCGGTCGATGCCGTCGGTGTGGTCATGGTGGCGATGGGTGATCAGCGTCAACGCGACCGGCCCCACCTCCGCGATCCGCCGCAGGTGCTCCTCGTCGTCCTCACCGGGATCGACCACCACACATTCCTCGCGACCGGGAGCGCGGAGAATCCACGTGTTGGTTCCGTCGAGCGTCATCATGCCGGGGTTGTTCTCCAGCATCACCGCCGCGACGGGCGTGACCTGACGCAGTTGCGCATATGCCGGATGAGCGAGGGTCATGGCCACACTCTACGAGTGCCGCGACGCCGGCACGAAAGCCGTCGGCCCGCCCACCCCTGGGGCGGACGGGCCGACGAGAGCTGTTGCAGGTCAGCCGACCTCGACGATCAGCTCGACCTCGACCGGGGCGGCGAGCGGAAGCTCGGCGACCCCGACCGCGGACCGGGCGTGGACGCCCGCGTCGCCGAAGACCTCACCGAGGAACTCGGACGCCCCGTTGATCACCCCGGGCTGTCCGGTGAACCCGTCGGCCGACGCGACGAACCCGACGACCTTGACGATCCGCACGACCGAATCGAGGCCGACGAGCGCGTCGATCGCGGCGAGTGCGTTCAGGGCGCAGACCCGAGCCGCCGACTTCGCGGTGTCGGCGTCCACGGTGTCACCGACCTTGCCCACCACGGGCAGCGCACCGTTCTCGAACGGCAGCTGGCCCGAGGTGTAGACGAGGTTGCCGGTGCGCACGGCGGGCACGTAGGCCGCGACCGGGGCCGCCACCGGGGGGAGGTCGACGCCGAGTTCGGCCAGCCGCGCCTTCCAGTCGCTCACGCCGCTCAGCCCTTCGGACGCTTGAGGTACGCGACGTGCTGCTCACCGGTCGGGCCGGGGAGCACGGTCACGAGTTCCCAGCCGTCCCCACCCCACTGGTCGAGGATCTGCTTGGTCGCGTGGGTCAGCAGCGGAACGGTCGCGTACTCCCATGTCGTCAATTCGCTCATGGGCCTGAGCCTAATGCCCTGTGCGTGCCCGCGATGCCCGGTGGCCAGCGAGTTCGGCGCCACGCGCACCGCACCACCACCGGTCACCGCCCGCGACTTATAGGCTCGGGGCGTGGCAGCACCTGCGAACACGCCCGCCTTCGAGTGGCCGGCCAAGGCGGACAAGGCCCGATTGCACTTCGTGTCGGGCAAGGGCGGCACCGGCAAGTCGACGGTCGCGGCGGCGTTGGCGCTCGCCCTCGCCGCGGGCGGGCGACGTGTCCTGCTCGTCGAGGTGGAGGGACGACAGGGCATCGCGCAGCTGTTCGACGTGCCGCCGCTCCCCGCGACGGAGACCAGGATCGCCACCGCCGACGGCGGCGGCGAGGTGGTCGCCCTGGCACTGGACATCGAGGCCGCGTTCCTGGAATACCTCGACATGTTCTACAACCTGGGGTTCGCGGGACGGGCGATGAAGCGGATGGGTGCGATCGAGTTCGCCACCACCCTCGCCCCCGGCCTCCGCGACGTCATCGTCACCGGCAAGATCAAGGAGTGCGTGGTTCGCAAGGACCGGAACGGGGTACCGGTCTACGACGAGGTCGTGGTCGACGCACCCCCGACGGGGCGGATCGGTAGCTTCCTGGACGTGACCAAGGCGATGTCCGATCTGGCGAAGGGGGGCCCGGTGCATTCCCAGTCCGAGGGCGTGGTGCGACTGCTGCACTCCGACGAGACGATGGTCCACCTGGTGACGCTGCTGGAGGCGCTGCCGGTGCAGGAGACCGCGGACGCGGTCCGCGAGCTGGAGTCCGCGGACCTGAGACTGGGCACCGTGATCGTCAACCGCTCCGGCACCGCCTATCTGCCACCGGACGTGATGGCCGAGGCCGCAGCGGGACGGATCGACGCCGACGCGGTCCGGGCCGGGCTGGACGCCGCCGGGATCACACTCTCCGACGAGGACTTCGCGGGCCTGCTCACCGAGACGATCGAGAACGCGGCGACGCTCGCCGCGCAGGACGACAGCGCCGAGGAACTCGACAACCTCGACGTGGCCCGACTGCACTTGACCGCACTGACCGACGGCGTCGACCTGGGCGGCCTCTACGAGCTGGCCGGGCAGCTGGCCGAGCAGGGCGTGCGATGAGCGGCGTCGACGTGGACGCGATCCTCACGGACCCGGCGTCGCGGATCATCGTGTGCTGCGGGTCCGGCGGAGTCGGCAAGACCACGACCGCGGCGGCGATGGCGCTGCGGGCCGCCGAGGAAGGCAGGCGCGTGGTCGTGCTGACCATCGACCCGGCCCGGCGGCTGGCGCAGGCACTCGGCGTACAGGATCTCGACAACACCCCGCAGCCGGTGGCGCTGGGACCGAACGCGACGGGCGAGCTGCACGCGATGATGCTGAACATGCGCAGCACGTTCGACGACATGGTGCTGGAGCACTCGTCACCCGAGAAGGCCGAGCAGATCCTCGCGAACCCCTTCTACCAAACCGTTGCCACCTCGTTCTCCGGGACGCAGGAGTACATGGCGATGGAGAAGCTCGGCAAGCTCGCGGTGAGCGACGAATGGGACCTCGTCGTCGTGGACACGCCGCCGTCGCGCAACGCCCTCGACTTCCTCGACGCCCCGCAGCGCCTGGGAACCTTCCTCGACGGCCGGATGATCCGGCTGCTGTCGGCACCGGGCAGGGGCATCGGCCGGCTGGTCACGGGCGCGATGGGGCTGGCACTGCGGGCGGTGTCCACGATCATCGGCAGCCAGATGCTGTCGGACGCATCGGCGTTCGTGCAGTCGTTCGAGTCGATGTTCGGCGGGTTCCGGGAGCGGGCGGCGCACACCTACGAACTGCTCCGCGCCGACGGCACCCACTTCTTCGTGATCGCCGCCGCCGAACCCGACGCGCTGCGGGAGGCGTCGTTCTTCGTCGAGCGCCTGTCGTCCGAGGGCATGCCGCTCGCCGGCCTGGTGCTCAACCGCACGCATCCGACGCTGAGCTCGCTGCCCGCTGACCACGCTGCGTCCGGCGCCGATCACCTCAAGGAACACGGTGAGCACCCCCTCGCGGCGGCGGTGTTGCAGATCCACGCCGAGCGGGCCAAGACGGCGCAGCGGGAGCTGCGGCTGCTGGGCCGGTTCACCGGCGCGCACCCGCGGGTGCCGGTGGTCGGGGTGCCGTCGCTGCCGTTCGAGGTGTCCGACCTCGACGGCCTGCGAGCGGTCGCCGATCAGCTCACCGGTCGAGGCTGACCGGCTGGACTGCCGGCGTCGCGCGCCGCTGCCGACGGACCACGAGCAGGCCGAGCAGGCCCGCGACGACACAGGTGACGGCACCCATCAGCAGCCCGACCCTCGCGCCCAGGTGCTGGGACACCGCCCCCGCGATCGGTCCACCGATCGGTGTCGATCCGAGGAACGCCACCGACCACAGGGCCATCACGCGACCCCGCATGTGCGGTTCCGCCTCGAGCTGCAGTGTGCTGTTGCCGATCGAGAGGAAGGCGACGCTGCCCGCTCCGACCAGGAGCAGCGCGAACAGCTCGAGCCACAGGGTCGGCGCCAGCGCCGATGCCGCGATCACGACACCGAACACCATGGACGTGCTGATCAGGGCTGGGAGCCCGGTGCGTCCGCGGGCGGCGACGAACAGTCCTCCGACGACGGCACCCACACCCATCGCTGCGGTCATGAAGCCGTACACGCTGGCGTCCCCACCGAAACTGTCCTGCGCGAGAACCGGCAGCACCACCTGGAATTCGTAGGCGAGGCAACCGACCAGCGCCATCATCAGCAGCGGGACGAGGAGGGTGGGTTCGCCCGCGACATAGCGCAGTCCCTCGCGCAACTGTCCGGGCGCCCGCGCCGCCGGCGGTGACGGGCGCAGTTCGTCGACGTCGAGCCGGATCAGGGACAGGACGACCGCGACGAAGCTGGCCGCGTTCAGGAGGAAGCACACGCCCAGTCCGCCTGCGGCGATGACGATGCCCGCGACCGCGGGTCCGACGGCGCGTGCGGCGTTCACCAGGACGGAGTTGAGGCTGACGGCGTTCCGCAGGACGTCGGGGCCGACCATTTCCAGGACGAACGCCTGGCGGGCCGGGTTCTCGAAACAGTTGTTCAGTCCGAGCAGGAACGCGAGGACGTACACGTGCCACAGTTCGACGGCACCGGTGACGGTGAGCAGCCCCAGCACCAGCGCGAGCAGACCCATCATGGACTGCAACCCGATCATCAGCCGCCGCTTGTCGATCCGGTCGGCGACGACTCCGCCGTAGGGTCCGAGCACGAGGACGGGCAGCGTCTGCAGTGCCACGACGTACCCGATTGCCGTTGCGGACTCGGTGAGCTGCAGTACCAGCCACGACTGCGCAACGGCCTGCATCCAGGTTCCCGCCATCGACACCGCCTGACCGGCGAAGTAGCGGCGGAAGTTGGGGACCGCCAACGCGGCGAAGGTGTCGCGGCGAATGGTCGCGAGTGCGGTCATCGGCCGGAGTCCGCGATCACGGACGCCAGCGACTCGAGCGCGGGCAGCGCGGACATCAGGGTGTCGGCATCGGATCCGGACATCCGTTCGAGCGCGTCGGTGAACAGCTGGGTGCGTTCGTCACGAAGCCGGCAGTGCAGTTCTCGTCCCTCGTCGGTGACGTCCACCCGGGCGGCTCGACGGTCCACCGGATCGGTCGTGCGCTGCAGCAGGCCGTCGGACTCGAGCTTGCCGACCACGCGGGACAGCATCGTCGGGTTGAGGCCCTCGGTCGCGGCGAGTTCACCGATGCCGAGCGGCCCGAGCCGGGCGACGGTTCCGAGTACGGACAGCTGAGTGCGGGTGAGTCCGCCGCCGGAGACGAGAGTGTCAACGGTGCGCGAGATACGGCCGAGCGCGATCTTCAACCGGGTGATCTCGTCGGGATCCTCGCGCATGCCACCTCACAAGTTAGTTGCCTATCGGCAAGCATACTCTTACGAGGCCGAACCTGGCACCATCGGACGATGACCGATCTCCCCGAGTGGGCCAGGAACCTCGACCTGCAACCGCACCCCGAGGGCGGGTGGTACCGCGAAACGTGGCGCAGCGAGCTGACGCTGCCCGCCTCCGCGCTTCCCCACAGGAGGAACGACGCGACGGGGCAGGTCGACAGCTATCCCGGCGCCCGCTCGGCAGGGACCGCGATCCTGTTCCTGCTGCCGCCGGGCGAGTGCTCGGCATGGCACACCGTGCGCGGAGCCGAACTGTGGCTGCATCACCGCGGTGGGCCGCTGCGCCTCGACGTCGCAGGGGACGGCCCGGCGCCGGGACCGCTCACGTCGACCCGGCTCGGTGGCGACATCACGGGTGGCGAGTCACCGCAGGCACTGGTCCCACCCGCACACTGGCAGCGCGCCGAGGCCGTCGGGGACGAGGCGACGCTGGTCAGCTGCGTGGTGGTCCCCGGCTTCGACTTCGCCGACTTCCGATTGCACACCCCATGAGCCGACGCCGGCACACGAAACGGCCGC
>AODO01000065.1 GCA_000341795.1 Rhodococcus triatomae BKS 15-14
CCACTGTGCGGTATCTGAAACAACACACGTTGTATCGGATCGAGAATCGTTTCACCCTGTTGTGGGGTGGGGTTGGTTTTCTCGGATTCGTGTGACAGTTTCACAGTGTTACGGCGGCCATAGCGGAGGGGAAACGCCCGGTCCCATTCCGAACCCGGAAGCTAAGCCCTCCAGCGCCGATGGTACTGCACTCGACAGGGTGTGGGAGAGTAGGACACCGCCGTACATATCTTCCCGGTGAGCCCCGGAACCACGATTGTGGTTCCGGGGTTTTCCGCGTTTCCGGGGTGCCCCGGGTTCCCGGCCGGCCGCGTCTGGCTGAAGGGCACCGTCATGCGGGTGGACCGGGTGAAGGCCACCTTCAGCCCGACTGCCGGGGTAACGCCTGTGCCGGCTCGGGGCACTGTCATGCCGGTGGATCGTGTGAAGGCCACCTTCAGCCTGTACTGCGGTGGCGCGGGCTGACGGCCGAACACCGGGGCTACTCGTCGTAGAGGTGTCCGAATTCGTGGGCAGCCACCAGATTTCGGGGTGCTGTGAGGCACCAGGCCTCCGTCACCAACTCGAGCAGTTCGTCGGCGTCGATGCCGTCCAGATACACGACGACCCATCCGAACCGTCCTGCCGTGAACTGGACCTCGAACACCTCGGGGCGTTCGGCGACGAGTGCGGTTTGCTCGTCGAGCGTGGCTTTGAGGCCGACCGTCCGCGTCTTCTCCCACACGTAGCCGTAACCCTTGCCGCCGACCTTGAGTGCTATCCACTTGCCCGCATCGACCTGCTGGGTCTCGGGCAAGGTGTCCAACATCGCCAGGAATCGGTCCACGGTCACAGCCATGGGTCACATCTATCACGCGGCACCGACAGCGACCACGGTCCGGTCCGCGGAGGTCCGTCGGACGGTCAGCTCACCGACACGGGAGTGCCGAGCCTCGTCGGTGTCGATCTTCCACGAAGGACGATGGAGTCGCCGAGCTCCCACTGCTGGGAGACCTCTGGCGTCGCGGCGGTGATCGCGCGCTCCGAGGCGACCAACGCACCCGGCAGGGACTTGGCGAGCTCACACAACCGCGCCGCCTCGTTGACGGGATCTCCGATCACGGTGTACTCGAAGCGGTCGCGGGCACCGATGTTGCCGGCGACCGCAATCCCCGCGGCGACGCCGATCGCCGCGCTGCAATCCGGTACCTCGACGACCAGCCGGTCCCTGATTCGGCGTGCCGCCGCCAGGGCGCTGCCCTCGGGATCCTCGACCTCCACCGGCGCGCCGAACACGGCGAGCGCCGCGTCACCCTCGAACTTGTTGATCAGTCCGCCGTGCGCGTCCACCTCGTCCACCACTACCGCGAAGAAGCGGTTCAGGAGGTCGACGACCTCCTTCGGCGGCCTGGACGCGGCGAGCTCCGTCGACCCGACGAGATCGATGAAGAAGACGGCGACCTCACGTTCCTCGCCGCCGAGTTCGGGGTTGCGGGCGATCGCGGCGGCCGCAACATCGCGTCCGACATGGCGTCCGAACAGCTCCTGGATGCGGGCACGCTCTCGCAGGCCGTCCGCCATCCGGTTGAATCCGCTCTGCAGCTCTCCGAGTTCCGTCCCGTCGTAGACGACCACCGACGCGTCCAGATCACCGTGCTCGATGTGCGACATTCCTGCACGCACCGCCCGGATCGGAGCAACGGTGGCGCTCAGGCCCAGCAGTGTCAATGCGAACCCGAACACCAGGGTGATCCCGCCGAGGGCCAGAACCGAGACGGCGACCTGAGTCGGCTCGACGTCGCCGCGGACCAGACTGAAGATCGCGACGAGCATCAGCCCGGTGACCGGCACACCCGTGCCGAGCACCCACGTGAGCAGGCCACGGCCGGCGACTCCGGCGATCCGTACCCGGCGGGGGTCGCCGTACTCGAGTGCCCGCGCAGCCGTCGGACGCAGGGAGAACTCGCTCAGCAGATAGCTGAACGCACAGACGGTGACCGCGCCCATCGTGATGGTGAAGGCGACCTTCGGGATCGTCTGCGGGTCGATCAGCCCGTAGGCGGTGGTGAACACCACCAGGCCGCCGGACCACAACACCAACTGGATGACGGTGAGCCGCCACGGCATGGACAGCGCCGCCGCCGCCTCGCGACGGGTCGGCACCCTGTCCTCGACGGCCCACCGGAGGTCGCGGATCCCGACGACGGTGCCCCATACCGTGCCGACAGCGAGCGCAAGGCCGATGTACACGGGCGCGATCACCGCGTTGACGATCACGTAGTCCCACTTGATGACGCTCGGTCCGGGGATGACAACGATCAACAGTGCGGCCACGACGCCGGCACCGATCGCGTTCGCCAGCACCAGCGAGGAGGTGAGCAGGACCTGCACCCGGACGCGGCGCAACCGCGCGCTCTCGTCGGGGCGGCCGAGGATCGGCGAGCCGAGCGGCGAGGGTGTTCGCGGGGATCCGTTCATGGTGTGCCTCACCCTAGCGGTGCCGTGCCGCCGACCCCGGGTGCTCTAGGGTGGTTCCGTGCGCCTCGTGATTGCCAGCTGTCAGGTCGACTATGTCGGGCGACTCACCTCTCACCTGCCGAAAGCGCGCAGGCTGCTGCTGGTGAAGTCCGACGGGTCCGTCAGCATCCACGCCGATGACCGTGCCTACAAGCCGCTGAACTGGATGAGCCCGCCCTGTTGGCTGGTGGAGGAGGGTCGCGACGACGACACGACCCTGTGGGTGGTGACCAACAAGGCCGGCGAGGAACTGCGCATCACGATCGACGAGGTCGAGCACGACTCCTCGCACGAACTCGGAATCGATCCGGGACTGGTCAAGGACGGCGTCGAGGCGCACCTGCAGGAACTGCTCGCCGAGCACGTCGACACGCTCGGCGAGGGCTACAGCCTCGTCCGGCGTGAGTACATGACGGCAATCGGGCCCGTCGATCTTCTCGTCAGGGACGGTTCGGGCGCTGCGGTCGCGGTCGAGATCAAGCGCCGCGGAGAGATCGACGGCGTCGAGCAACTGACTCGGTACCTCGAGCTCCTCAATCGTGATCCGCTGCTCGCACCCGTGACCGGTGTCTTCGCGGCGCAGCAGATCAAACCGCAGGCGCGCACCCTCGCCGAGGACCGCGGAATCCGCTGCCTCACGCTGGATTACGAGGCCCTGCGCGGAATCGAGAGCACCGAGTTCCGGCTGTTCTGACCGGGCACCGTGAACCTGGCGGCGCAGTCGAGTCGCCGGGCCACGCCCTACAGTGGACCCATGTCGCGGCGGAAGAACAAGCGCAACCCAGACGTCCCGTCACCGGTCGGGCTCGGCGGGCCGCGCGTCGAGGCGGGTCCTGCCGGATACGGCGACGAGCAGTACCTGGTGCGTCAGATTCCGGGCGCCCGGGCGACCAAGACGTACCGCTGCCCCGGCTGTGACCACGAGATCCGGCCCGGTGTCGCCCACCTGGTCGCGTGGCCGGCCGACGGCCTCGGCGGCGCCGAGGACCGCCGGCACTGGCACACCGGCTGCTGGAACGGTCGGGGTTCGCGGAGCGTCACCCGACGTTGGTCGTGACCTGCTCCTCGGCGGACTCGTCGTCGGCCGGCTCGGTGTCGTCCTCGGGCAGTTCCTCGTCGGACAGCAGTTCGTCGTCCGGGCGGTCGGTGTTCCGGCTGCGCTGTGAGTCGGCCTTGCCGTCGAGGAGCTCGCCCTCGCGGTTGACCGATGCGAGCATCGCGGGAACCGAGTCGAGCTGGCCGCGAATTCCCAGCAGCTGTGCCAGGATTCGGCCGCGCAGCACTCGCAGTTCCTCCGCGAGTTCCTTGGCGTGGGCGATCCGCTTGTCCGCCTGCTCGGTCGCCGTCTGAAGGCGTCGGCGCGCTTCGTTGGTGGCATCCGTCAGGCGGCGCTCGGCCTCGGCCTTGCTCGACGCCTCGAGTTCCTCGACGGCGGCGACGACCTTGGTGCGGCGTTCGCTCATCGTGATCTCGAAGTCCTGCTGAATGCTGGCGCGCTTGGCGTCCGATTCCGCTTCGAGGCGCGCGGCCTCCGACTGCGCGGCCTCGATCGTGCGCGCGGCCTCGGTGCGGGCGCGCGCCATCGTCTGCTCGTGCTCGGTGTCCATCGCGGAGCGGCGGTCGTTCAGTTCGGCGAGCTTGGCCTCGTACTTGCCGCGCAGGGCGGCCGCTTCCTGCTCGGCGATGGAGATCATCTCGGCGGCGTCGGCCTGTGCCTTCGCGCGCACCTCCGAGGACTCGTCGGATGCGAGACGGAGCATGCGCGAGATGCGCTCGCTCATGCCTTCGGCGGTGGTCGGCGGCACCGACAGCCGATCGACGTCCTTGCGCAGCGAGTCGATCTCGTCGCGAGCGTCTTCGAGCTGATGGGCGAGGTCCCGGGCCTGAGCCGCGGCGGCGTCACGGTCGGTCGCGGTCACCCGCAGTTCCGTGTCGAAGCGGTCGAAGTATCGCCGAACCTCGTCCTTGTCGTATCCCTTGCGGACGATGGTGAACGGCATTCCGCCGTCTTGCTCGTAGGCCATGAGACCAATTTACCGCCGGTCGCGCCACTGAGGGACTGCGCGTGTTGGTTGTGATATGCGACACCGTGCGCCCACCGGAGTGGGCGCACGGTGCACGTGGTGTCGCGTCGTCTAGTGCGCCGGGTGTGCGGCGGGCTCCACCAGTTCGACGAGCACGCCGCCCGCGTCCTTCGGGTGCATGAAGTTGATACGAGAGTCGGCGGTGCCGCGCTTGGGGGCGTCGTAGAGGAGGCGGACGCCGCCGGCCCGAAGCCGCTCCGAGATCGCGTCGATGTCGGTGACGCGGTAGGCCATCTGCTGGATGCCGGGACCGTTGCGGTCGATGAACTTCGCGATGGTGGAGTTCTCGTTCAACGGTGCGAGAAGCTGGATCGCGGGACCGCCCGCCGGACCTCCGGGAACGGAGAGCATCGCCTCACGGACGCCCTGCTCCTCGTTCACCTCCTCGTGGGTGGAGACGAGGCCGAGGTGCTCGGCGTACCACGCGATCGCCACGTCGAGGTCGGGAACGGCGATACCGACGTGGTCGATCGCGACCACCAGGTCGGATGCGAGGGGAGATCCTGCAGGAGCGGAGTTCGTCATGGTCCGACGTTAGCGTTACCGTTTTCGTAGTTCTCTGTCGGCTGTGCCTTCGACGGCCGCCGACGCCAGTACATGATTGTTGGAGGCTAGTCGTGACCACTTCTGTCATCGTCGCCGGAGCCCGTACCCCGATGGGCCGGCTCCAGGGATCACTGAAGGACTTCTCCGGGTCC
>AODO01000066.1 GCA_000341795.1 Rhodococcus triatomae BKS 15-14
GGGGTCTTGCTTGGTGACTTCAAGACTCCGCCGAAACGAACCCCGCCGACAGGCACCCAAGGTGGCAACTCACCCACCCCCTTCCCCGACCCTGGTGACTCCGTCCTCGTGCGATGATCCCGCGATGTCGATTCGTCGGTCACTACTCCAGCGCTCTCGCCTGCCCGCACCCAACTGGCGTACACCAGGGGCGGCAGGACCATCGAGTCGGTCGATCTGGAGTCGGGCGAGTCGACGACATTGCACGAGGGCGGCTACCAGCCCACCTTCTCCCCCGACGGGTCCACCATCGCCTTCGCCACCGGCGGCGGCATCAGCGTCATGGACGCGGACGGCTCCGACCACAGGCGGTTCACACCACGTTCGATCTCGGCGCAGAGCCCGAGTGTCGGCGGAGGACGATGACAACGCCGCAGCACCCCGTGCCCGGCACCTTGTCGGTACCGGGCACGGGGTGAGGCGGGTCGGTTCTCAGCAGAGGAACCAGACGAATCCGCAGTTCTCCTCGGTGGTGGTGGTCGTGGTCGTGGTGTTGCCACTGTTGTTGTTGCTGTTCGAGCTGTCGGTGCCACCGGCACCACCCGTCCCACCGTTCGCATTGGCGCCACCACTGTTGCCACCGGCGCCACCCTGCGCGTTCCCGACGTTCGTCCCGCCGTTCCCGTCGCCGATGTTGACACCGCCGATCACGACGCCGCCGTTGTCTCCACCGGTCGCGGCACCACCGGCGCCGCCCTGACCCGTCGTGGCATTACCGCCGTTGGCGCTGCCGCCGTTGGCCTCGGCCGAAGCGATACCGGCGCCGCCGGCAACTGCGAAAGCGGCGATCGCCGCGGTGGCCAGAACTCGCTTGATGGTGTTCGACATGGATTCTCTCCCTTGATCGGTCGTGATTCTCGGTTGGGGGTCTTGCTTGGTGACTTCAAGACTCCGCCGAAACGAACCCCGCCGACAGGCACCCAAGGTGGCGTTCCACCACCACCCCTTGCCGGCCCGTGGGAGAGAGAACCGGCTACCCGACCGCGGTCAGTGCGCCACCGGGCACTGGTCGGTGCCGGTCGCCGAGGACCGAGCGGTCGCGGGGCACCCGTAGTCGACCTGCCACTCCTTGATGCCGTTGATCCAGCCGGACTGCAGGCGACGTGGATCGCCGATCGCGGTGATGTCGGGCATGTGGTCTGCGATCGCGTTGAAGATCAGGTCGATCTCCATTCTCGCCAGGTTTGCGCCGATGCAGTAGTGCGGTCCGGTTCCGCCGAATGCCAGGTGCGGGTTGGGATCCCGCAGGATGTCGAAGGTCTTCGGATTCTCGAAGACCTCTTCGTCGAAGTTCGCGGACCCGTACAGCATCACCACCCGATCCCCCTTCTTGATCGGGGTGCCGGAGATCTCCGTGTCCTCGAGTGCCGTTCGCTGCATGGCGATCACCGGCGAGGCATAGCGGATGATCTCGTCGGCGGCCGTCTTGGGGCGTTCGCGCTTGAACAGTTCCCACTGGTCGGGGTGTTCGAGGAACGTCATCAATCCGAGAGTGGTTGCGTTGCGGGTCGTCTCGTTGCCGGCAACCGCGAGCATGATGACGAAGAAGCCGAACTGCTCGGGCGTGAGGAGTTCGCCGTCGACGTCGGCGTGCACGAGCTGGGAGATGATGTCGTCGAGCGGTTCGTCGCGGCGCAACTCCGCCAGCTCGTAGGCGTAACCGAGTATCTGTGCGGACGCCATCCGCGAGGCACCGGCGAGGGTTTCGTCGTCGTATCCGGTCATCTGGTTCGACCACTCGAACAGCTGGTCACGCTGATCGGCCGGGACACCCAACAGCTCGCAGATCGCCTGCATGGGGAGTTCGCTCGCCACCTGGTGAACGAACTCGCCCGTACCGTTCGCGGCCGCGGCGGTTGTGATCTCGTTCGCCTGTTCCTCGAGTTCGTCCCGCATCGCGCCGACCGCACGGGGCGTGAACAGCCGCGAGACGAGCTTGCGCAGTTGCGTGTGCTCGGGTGCGTCCTTGTTGATCAGGACGTACTTGGTGACCTCGATCTCCTCGGGTGTGATCGAGGACTCGTGTCGCGGGATGGATCCGTTGACGTTGCTCGAGAAGACCTCGGACCTCAGTGACACGTCTCGGATGTCCTTGTGCCGAGACACCACCCAGTATCCGTCGTCATGGAAGCCGTCGACTCCCGGCTCCTTCGCGTTCCACCACACCGGCGCGCACCGGCGCAGCTTCGCGTACTCCTCGAAGGGCATCCGCTCGCCGTACAGCTGCGGATCGGTGAAGTCGAATCCCTCGGGAAGGTCGAGATCGATGTTGTCGGACATTGCAGTTGACTCCTCGTGAGTCCGCGCCGCGCGCGGCGTGTGTCGTCCCGCCGCGCCGCGCACGGTGGTCAGTCGATGCGGTGGTCGGCAGCGGTCGTGGCCGCGTGGTTCTTGGCCCAGCCGTAGTCCGGCTTGCCACTGGGAGTGCGTGCCACGTCGGAGGTGATCCAGAACGCGCGCGGGATCTTGTACGCCGCGAGCTGACTGCGGGCATGCTTCTCGATGGATTCGAAATCGGCGTCCACGCCGTCCCGGAGCCGGAGCACCGTCGCGACGCGGCTGCCCCATCGCTCGTCCTCGACGCCGATCACGATGGCGTCGTAGATGTCCGGGTGCGCCTTGACGACGGCTTCCACTTCTTCGGCGAACACCTTCTCGCCGCCGGTGTTGATCACCATGTTGCCGCGCCCGAGCAGCGTGATCGACCCGTCGTCCTCGATCCGCGCGCGGTCGCCGGTGACGACCGCGCGGCCGCCGTCCACTTCCCGGAAGATCTCGGCGGACTTGACCGGGTCGTTGTAGTAGCAGACGGGCACGTTCCCCAGCTTGGTGAGCCAGCCCTCGCCACCGGACCCCGGCGGGAGGATGCGGTTGTCGTCGTCGACGACGACGGTGAACTTGTTGGCCCCGACCTTGGGTCCACCGTGCTGCTCGAGACCCTTGGTCGCGAATCCGATTCCACCGAAACCGGTTTCGGACGAGCCGACGGAGTCGGAGATCATCAGGTTCGGCATCACCTCGAAGAACGCGTCCTTCACGGCACCGGAGAAGAGCGCCGCACCGGACGCCAGGACCGCGAGGCTCGAGGTGTCACCGGACTGCTGATGGAACGCGTCGACGAGCGGCCTGCCCATGGCGTCGCCGGTGATGACCATGACCTGGGGCTTGTGCTCCGCGACGAGCTCCCAGACGCGGGCGGCCTCGAACTTCGGCAACATGACGACGGTGTTGCCGGAGAAGAACGCATTGAACGTCGGCATCATCGCGGAGGTGTGGATCAGCGGTGGCAGCATCATCCACCGCATGGGCTGCCCGGCGGCCACGCCGTTGCGGGACTGCTGGTATTCGTCGGCAATGGGCTCACCGGTGTAGAAGTCGTAGCCGCCGGCGAGCACACGCCAGATGTCCTCGTGCCGCCACACCACGCCTTTCGGGCGACCGGTGGTGCCACCGGTGTAGAAGATGTAGTGGTCGTCTGCGCTGCGTTCCTCGAATCCCCGCTCCGGATTGCCCGCCGCGAGGACGTCCTCGTACGCGACGGAACCCGGAAGTACCGCCTCGTCACCGGTCGCCAGTTCGTCGGGGACCGAGATCAGGTGGCGGATCTTCGGTGTGCCCGGCAGCACCTCCCCGATGATGTCGGCGAATCCGCGGTGGTACACGAGCGCGACGAGGTCGGCGTTGTCGTACAGGTAGTGCAGCTCGTCGCTGGTGTACCGGAAGTTGACGGTCAACGGAACGGCGCGGAGCTTGAACGCGGCGATGATCGCGACCATCGTCTCGATCGAGTTGTGCATGTGGATGCCGATGTGGTCGCCCGCTCCGAAACCGGAATCCGCGAAGTGGTGGGCGAGCCGGTTGGCCCGCTCGTCGAGCTCGCGGTAGGTCACCTCCTCGCCGGAGACGATCATGGCGAGACGGTCGGGCATCGCATCGACGGAGTGTTCGAACAGATCAGCAAACGTGTAGGCCATTGGTCGTATGTCCTCGATCTGGAGTTCGGCCGCACCGGCGCGAGCGTCGAATCGACACCGAATGCGAGAGCGTCAGATTACGTAGAGCGGAAGGGGGATCCCTCGGTCCTCGAACTGGAAGGCCGCGCCGGTGCTGACCTTGGTGATCGCCACCTCGACGCACTCGCGGGCCGGCTCGTCGGTGGTGTCCACGGCGAGCAGCAGCCCGGCGGGCTCCTCGCTCACCACTCGCACCGTGAAGTGCGGGTTCACGCCGCGGACCAGAGCCTGCGCCGCCTCGAGGTGGTCGCCGTCGACCAGCGTCGGCCAGGCACCGTCCACGTCGGCGAGACCGCCACGGCCGAGCCAGATGCGCAGTTCTCCCTCCTGGAAGCGAATCTCGCTGTCCACGTACTGCTTCGGAGCCAGCAGCGGATGCAGCGAGAGCACCGTCGCGAGCCCTTTCAGGTCGTCGGGCAGGCCCAGTGCGTCGCGGATCCGCTGCGCGGTCACGCCTGCGATGCCGGTGAGCTGCTTGCGGGTGATCTCCAGAGCCTTGTCCTCGTCGGCACGCTTGCGGACGGCGATGAGGAAGCCGAGCGCCAGCAGGTGCTGCTGCAGGCACACCTCCTCGGCGATCCGCACCAGCGCCGACTGCGAGAAGTCACCGAACCGGACGTCCGAGAGCAACGGTCCGGAGTAGTCGCTGTTCCCCTCCCCTGCCGGGTCGATCGGGCTGAGCTCCACCGAGTTCGCGGCGGTGCGGCCGATCTGCTCGGTGTGCGGCTCCATCACCGGCGGCACGTGGGACTCGTCGATGATCACGGTCCACGCGCAGTGCGGGTTCCGGTCCGCGGGCCGGCGCGGCGGCCGGTGGATCGGCCGAACCTGGGCGTACGGGTTCGTCGCGAGGGCGGTCGCGTCGAAGGTCGGGTCCTCGATGTCGTGGCACATCGTGGTCACGAACTCGTCGCCGAGTGGTTCGACGTCCATCAGGGCGCCGCAGTGGTCGAGCCAGAACTCGCCGTGCCGGGGGTCGTCGACGCGGTACCGGAAGTCCATGAACTGCGGCGGCGCCCCGATGTCGAGTTGCAGACCCTTGAAGATGGTCACAACGTCGTCGCCCTCGTACCGCAGTGCCTTCTGCATCCGCCTCGTGTACCAGGGGCTCGACGCCTGCCACTCCTCGATGGCGACCTGCCCCATGCCTTCTCGCCCGAACTCGACGATCAGGTGCGCCATCCCGGAGCGGTCGATGAGCTGCCCGCAGAGCAACAGTTCGGGAACGAGTACCGCGAGGTCCGCCCTCGAGAGGTCCGCGAACGAGTGCGACGGGTGTGCCCCGCGACCTCTGGTCGGCTCCGGCTTGGTGCTCACCACAGCGCCACCGGGGCGGTACCGGCCTTGTACCAGCCGGGCAGGTCCTTGCCGGACACGGAACGCTGGATGCGGGCCTGCATGCCGGCGGACAGTGCGTTGGCCTGGATCATCTCGATGAACAGCGCGGACACGTTGCCGAAGTCGAAGAAGTCCCGCTGCCAGGACCACTGGAAGTTGCCGCCGTAGCGGAACCAGCTGCCGCCGATACCGTAGACCTGGTAGTTGGTGCCGTCCGCACGCTCGGCGTCCGAGACCTGCTTCCACAGACCGATGACGTTGCCGCTGCGCTCGTCGACGACGAACTCCTGGTACGGGTACTCCCAGCCTTCGAGGCCCTCCATCTCCAGCCCGAGCGCGACGTCCCGGATCTCCTCACGGCCGACGGCCATGAAGTCCTGCTTGGGTCCGTAGTTCCAGCCGTAGGTGGCGTCCTCGGTGTACATGTCGGCGAGCGGCTTCCAGTCACCTGCCGCCTCGGCCTTCTTGTTCGCCTCGACCCATCGCTGCACCATCTCGTCGAGCTCGGCGCGGTCGAATCCGGTCATCATCTGTCTCCTCGAAAGTCGTGTGGGCTGTGGGTCGTTCGGGAAGTTCGTGGTCAGTCCTCGACGATGCGAAGCGCCTGGGTCGGGCAGTACCGCACGGCAGCCTCGACGTCGGCCCGCAGCGACTCGGGCGGGTTCGTGTCGAGGATCTCGACCTTGCCGCGCTTGGGTACCGAGAACACGTCCGGAGCCTCCATCTCGCACGCGGCGTGACCCTGGCACAGGTCCAGATCCGCCTCGACGCGCATGATCAGGCCTCGCTCGCGCCGTGCGCCACCGGGCAGCCGGCGGCCGCCGCGGAGCCGGCGCCGACCGCTTCGGCACGCGTGGCGCGCTTGCGGTACCGCACCTTGCACGGCTGCTGCAGCTGCACGACCATCTTGCTGTGGTCGTTGCGGTAGCTGTCAGCGGGCTGTGCCATCTCGAACTCGTAGTCACGCAACAGGATCGAGAAGATCGCCTTCAGCTGCATCTGCGCGAACGCGGCCCCGACGCAGCGGTGCCGACCCGCCCCGAACGGAATCCAGGTCCATCGGTTGACGATGTCCTCCTGGTTCGGGTCGATGTACCGGCCCGGATCGAACTGATCGGGATCAGGGAAGTCCTCGGGGATGCGGTTGGAGATCGCCGGCGTGGCCGCCACCAGGTCACCCTCGTCGATCGCGAAGCCGCCCACCTCGAAGTCGCCTCGCGCCACGCGCAGCAGCAGGATCAGCGGCGGATGCAGTCGAAGGGTCTCCTTGATCACCGCCTCCAGCACCGGAATCTGGCGCAGCGCATGGAAACTGATGTCCGCGCCGTCCGAGTACAACTCGTCCAGCTCGGTGGTCACCTGCTTCATGGTGTCCGGGTGGCGGAGCAGCTCGATCAGCGACCAGGCCGCGGTACCGGAGGTGGTGTGGTGACCGGCGAACATCATCGAGATGAAGATGCCGGTGATCTCGTCGGCCGTGAACCGCAGGTTGCCGTCCTCGCCGGGGATGGAGACCAGGACGTCGAGCATGTCCCGGTCCTCCTTGCCCTGGGGCGGATTCGCGATGCGGCCGTTCATGATCTCCTGCACGAGCTCGACCAGCGCCACCCGCGCTTCGTCGCGACGGCGGAAGCTCTCGATCGGCGCGTACGGGTCGACGAAGGCCAGTGCGTCGGTGCCCTGTTCCAGCTCGTGGTACAGCTTGGCGAAACGGTCGTCGAGTTCGTCGCGGAACTTCTTGCCGATCAGGCAGGACGACGAGGTGTAGATGGTCAGCTCGGCGAAGAACTCCAGCAGGTCGATCTCGCCCTCGTCGCCCCACTGGGCGACCATGTCCTCGACCTCGATGCCGATCGTGGTCGCGTGGCCCTTCATCTGCTCGCCGCGCAGCGCCGAGTTGTGCAGCATCTCCTTGCGACGCTCCGGGCTCGCGTCGAAGACGACCCCCTCGCCGAAGATCGGCTTCATGAAGGGGTAGGCCGCCTGCTGGTCCAGGTCCTCGTCGTCCGAGCGGAAGAAGAACTCGTTGGCCTCTGCGCCGGAGAGCATGACCACGTCGCGGTCGACGAGCCGGAACACGCCGACGTCGCCGCACTCCTCACGGACCCGGCGCATCAGGGCGATCGGATCGGTGCGCAGCTCTTCGAGGTGCCCGTGCTCGTGTTCGCCACCGGACACCCGGGGCGGCTTGGGAAGTGTCATGGTGGTTACCGTCCTTGAGGATCGAACTTCATCGGAAGGGGCGCCAGCGGCGCCTCGGGCTGGACCTCGACGAGCACGAGGTGCGCCCCACGGGGCGCGGACACGACCGCGACGATCGCGTTCGCCATGTCGGACGCGCGCAGCATGTACCCGTGGCGGGCAAATCCCCACTTGGCCCACATCTCGGCGACCGGGGCGAGGATCTCCGGGGTGGAATTCATGCCCATGCCGGTGAACGTCGGGCCGGGCCGGACGATCGATGCGCGAATTCCGGTGCCCTCGAGCTCCATTCGCATCTGCCTCCCCATCGCCTCGAGGCCCGCCTTCGCCGCGTCGTAGGCACCCATGCCGGGACGCTGCCGATCAGCACAGTCGGAGCCGATCAGCACGAAGTCGCCCCGCCTGCGTTCCCGCATCCCGGGCAGGACCCGATGTGCGAGCCGCTGCGCACCGACGAGGTGCACGTCGATCTGCTTCGCGAACCGGACGGGGTCCATCTCGTCGGCCATCCCGAACTCGAGGTCACCGGCACCGGACACCACGATCTCGGTCGCGCCGATCGCGGCCTCGGCAGCGGTGACGAACGCGTCCACTGAATCGCCGTCGGTGACGTCGAGGAAGTGGGCGAACGCCTCTCCGCCGTTGCTGCGGATCTTCTCGGCCGTGGCCTCGATCTGCTCGACGCGGCGGGCGCCGAGCGCCACGGGATGTCCCAGCTCGGCGAGCGCGTAGGCGGAGGCCTCGCCGATCCCGGACGAGGCACCGCTGATCAGCGCCGGACGGCGGGTCGGCTGGGGGTCGAAACGTGGCATCAGCGCACCTGCACCTTCACTGGCAGGGCCGCGAAGCCCCGCACGTTGGTCGAATGAACTCGTTCGATTCCGGTCTCGTCGACCTCGTATGCGCGCACACGGCGTGCGAATTCCGTGAGCGCGATGTTGGCCTCGAGCCGCGCGAGGTGGGCACCGAGGCAGAAGTGCACCCCGCCACCGAAACTCGCGAGCTTGTTGGTGGAGTCCCGCCCGATCCGGTACTCGTCGGCGTCCTCGAACATGTCGTCGTCGCGGTTCGCCGAGCCGATCAGCAGGAGCATCTTCTCCCCGGCCGGCACCGTCACACCGTGGTACTCGATGTCGACGGCGGTGGTCCGGGCGACGATCTGGCTGGAGGTGTCGTAACGCAGGGTCTCCTCGACCCACTCCGGCACGCGCTCGGGATCCTCCAGGACCTGCGCGACCTGCGCGGGGTTGTGCCCACCCCAGTACAGGGCGTTGCCGAGGAGTTTGGTGGTGGTTTCGTTGCCCGCGACCACCATGAGGAACATGAAGCCGAGAATCTCCTGGTCGGAGAGCTTGTCCCCGTCGATCTCGGCATCGAGCAGCGCGGACGTGAGGTCGTCGGTCGGCGACTTCCGCCGCTGCGCGATCATCTCCTTGTAGTAGGTCATCAGGGTGATCGACGACTCGACCGAGGCCTGCGGCACGTCGAGGACCCCGTCCTCGCGGTGGACGACCAGGTCCGCGAGGCGGCGCAGCTCGGCGCGGTCGGGCTGCGGGACACCCATCAGCTCGGAGATCACGTCCATCGGCAGCTTGCCCGCGACCTCGGAGATCCAGTCGAACTCACCCGACGCGAGCGCCGGCTCCAGGTACTGCACCGACAGTTCCTCGATCCGGCCGCTCAGCGCGGTGACGCGCCGCGGAGTGAACCCGCGGGAAACCAACTGGCGCAGGCGCATGTGCCGCGGATCGTCCATCGCGAGAAACGACATCACCAGGTGTGCGTGCGGCCCGTACGCCGCCGGGTCGAGCGAGACGCCGTTCGCGCTGGACAACCGGGCGTTGTCCTTGAACGCCTCCTGGACGTCCGAGTGCCGCGACAGCGCCCAGAACCCGATGTCCGGGTTGCGGTAGAGCGGTGCCTCCTCGCGGAGCCTGCGATAGGTCGGGTACGGGTCCTCGTGGAAGTCGTAGTCGTAGGGGTTGAACACGAGAGGATCGATCAGGGCCGCACCGTTGTCGGTGCCGGCCGCTGACGTCGGATCGGGCATGTCATCACTCCAGAATGATTGTGGCGGAACGCTCCAGCTGGTCGGCCAGGTTCTCGTACGACCCGTAGCCCATACCTGCTCGGAGCAACGCTCCGGCGTAGAGAAGTTCGAGGGTTTCGAGCACGTCCGGGTCGTGTCCGACGTCGAGCGCGCCCACGAGGCGGTCACGGATCTCGATACCGATACGAAGCCGCAAGTGCTCCACGTCCGGATCGTTTCCGAGGAGTGCGTTGGTGACGGCAGCCGAGAGCCCCGGCTCGTCGGCCAGCATCAGGGCGATGTCGCGCAACACGGCGACGACCCTCGCCGTCTCGTCGAGACCGTCGGACTCCGGCCTCGGCAACTGGGACAGCCTCCGCCAGAAGACCTCCGCGACGAGATGCTCCTTCGAGGAGAAGTACGTGTACGCCGTCGCCGGCCCGACGCCGGCCCGCGCCGCGACGGTGCGGACGGTCAGTCCGGCGAAGTCCTCCTCCCTGAGGACCTCGACCGCGGCCGCGCAGAGGCGGTCGACGGTCTCGGCCTGCTTGGGGGTCAGACGCCGACGGGTGGACTCGAAGTTACTGCTCGACACTCTACTAGACACGTGTCCAGACATTACTACAGGTTGACCCCCGTAGCCATCCCTCCGGGCCGTTACCCGGATCGCCTCGCGTGCCATCGCCGCTGCTCAGTAGGACCGCGCCGGCCTACCGCGCACTCCTCGCGGCCCACGACCCCACTCGATCGCCCACCACTCGATACATGTTCCAACTCCCTTCGATCGGTCGAACAGGGAAACGACGGGACATCTCGACCCACAGCCCGGATTCGTCGTCCCGGGGCGTCGAGGCGGTGCCCACAGTAGACACGACGTTCCGACTTTGTCGAGAGGTGTTCTCAAATCGCCTCTGCCCGAAACCCATTGCGTGTGACATTTGTTCGAACTATAGTCCAGACACCTGTCCAGAAAGGAAGGTTTTGCGCAATGACGCTTCGATCTGCCGACACCTCGGCGCTCCTCGTCGACAACACGTCGACGCTCCTGATCGACGGCAAGCTCGTTCCCGGCTCCGGCGGCACCTTCGACGTCGTCAACCCCGCGACCGAGGAGGTGATCGGGCAGGCCGCCGAGGCCACCGCCGCCGACATGGACTTGGCGATCGAGGCCGCGCGCCACGCCTTCGACACCACCGACTGGTCCCGTGACCACGCGTTCCGCGCCCGCTGCCTGCGGCAACTGTGCGACGCCCTGCAGTCGCACCTCGAGGAGCTGCGCGAAGTCACGATCGCGGAGGTCGGCGCACCCGCCATGCTCACCAACGGCCCCCAGCTCGCGGGGCCGATCGAGGACCTGCGGTACTGGGCCGATCTGGTCGAGAACTACGCGTGGGACCAGGACCTCGGCAAGGCCACGCCGATGGGTGTACCGACCACCCGGCGCCTGCTCAAGGAGGCGATCGGTGTCGTCGGTGCGATCACCCCGTGGAACTTCCCGCACCAGATCAACTTCGCGAAGCTCGGTCCCGCGCTCGCCGCAGGCAACACCGTCGTCCTCAAGCCCGCCCCCGACACCCCGTGGTGCGCTGCGCTGGTCGGCAAGGTGATCGCCGAGGAGACGGACATCCCCGCGGGCGTGGTCAACATCGTGACCTCCACCGACCACGCACTCGGCGCCCAGCTGTCCACCGACCCACGGGTCGACCTGATCTCCTTCACGGGATCGACCGCGACCGGCCGTGCCGTCATGTCGGCGGCGTCGCAGACCCTCAAGAAGGTCTTCCTCGAGCTCGGCGGGAAGTCGGCGTTCATCGTTCTCGACGACACCGACATCAAGGCCGCCTGTTCGATGGCCGCGTTCTCGGTCTCCGTGCACGCCGGCCAGGGCTGCGCCCTGAGCACCCGGCTCCTGGTACCGCGCGAGAAGTACGACGAGGCCGTCGCCGCGGCAGCGAAGGGCATGGCAGGCGTCGGCGTCGGCGACCCGACCGAGCCGGGAACCATCTGCGGCCCGCTGATCTCCGCGAAGCAGCGCGAACGGGTCGAGGGCTACCTCACACTCGCCGTCGAGGAGGGCGGCACGATCGTCACCGGCGGCGGCCGTCCCGACGGACTCGACCGCGGATACTTCGTCCAGCCGACACTCGTTGCCGGACTGGACAACTCGTCGCGGGTTGCACAGGAGGAGATCTTCGGACCGGTCCTGGTCGTCCTCCCCCACGACGGTGACGACGACGCCATCCGCATCGCGAACGACTCCCCCTACGGCCTGTCCGGGACGGTCTACGGCACCGATCCGGCCCGCATCGACCACGTGGTCCGGGGTGTGCGCACCGGCACCCTCGGCGTCAACGGCGGCATCTGGTACTCCGCCGACGCGCCGTTCGGCGGCTACAAGCAATCCGGTATCGGCCGCGAGATGGGTGTCGCCGGTTTCGAGGAGTACCTCGAAACCAAGCTCGTCGCCGACCTCGCCACTTCCTGACACCAGCACACACCCAACAGTCACGACAGAAAGCAGGACTCCAAGATGGGACGCTTCGACGGACGCACCGCCATCGTCACCGGCGCCGCGCAGGGCATCGGCGAGGTCTACGCCCAGCGCCTCGCGGCCGAGGGCGCGAACGTGGTGGTCGCCGACCTCAACGCGGAACTCGGCGAGCAGGTTGCCAAGCAGATCGTCGCCGACGGCGGCTCGGCCTTCTTCCAGCAGGTCGACGTCTCGGACGGCGCCTCTGCGCAGGCGCTGGCCGACGCCACGATCGAGAAGTTCGGCGGCATCGACCACCTCGTCAACAACGCCGCGATCTACGGCGGCATGAAGATCGACTCGTTGCTCACCGTCGACTGGGACTACTACCGCCGGTTCATGAGCGTCAACATGGACGGCGCCCTGCAGGTCTGCCGCGCAGTCGTTCCGCACATGCGCGCCAACGGCGGCTCGATCGTGAACCAGTCCTCGACCGCGGCGTGGACCTACTCCAACTACTACGGCCTGGCAAAGGCCGGCATCAACAGCCTCACCCAGCAGCTCGCCACCGAGCTCGGATGGTCGAAGATCCGGATCAACGCCATCGCGCCCGGCCCGATCGACACCGAGGCCACCCGCACCTCCACCCCGAAGGCCATCGTCGACCAGATCGTCCAGCGAATCCCCTTGCAGCGTATGGGCACTCCGGAGGATCTGGCCGGACTGTGCCTGTTCCTGCTGTCCGACGAGGCGAGCTGGATCAGCGGGCAGATCTACAACGTCGACGGCGGGCAGGTGTACCGGTCGTGAGTGACACCGAATCGAACGGCACGGAGGCCGCCTCGGTGACGGTCGGCTACATCGGTCTCGGCAACATGGGGGCACCGATGGCGAAGCGGCTGCTGGACTGGCCCGGCGGGCTCGTCGTCTGCGACGCGCGCGCCGAGGCCGTCGAGCCGTTCTCCACGAAGGGTGCCCGTGCGGCCGCGTCCCCTGCCGAGGTGGCGTCCGCCGCGACCGTCATCTCGGTGACCGTCCTCGACGACGCCCAGGTGCGGGCCGTCGTCGCCGGCCCGGACGGCATCCTGTCGACTGCGCGGCCGGGCACCGTGATCGCCGTGCACTCGACGATCTCGGACACCACGGCCGTCGAGTTGGCGGCCACCTGCGAGAGCGCGGGTGTGCACCTGATCGACGCCCCGATCAGCGGCGGCGCGATGGGCGCACAGCAGGGTCGGCTCGCGATCATGGTCGGCGGCACCGACGAGGCGTTCGCCGCGGTTCGTGAACCGTTCGGACGCTTCGCCGAGCTCGTCGTCCACGCCGGAGGGGTCGGCGCGGGGACCCGCATGAAGCTGGCTCGCAACCTGCTGCACTTCATCTCGTTCACCGCGGCGACGGAGGCGCAGCGGCTCGCCGAGGCCGCCGACCTGGACATCCGCGAGCTGGGCAAGGTCGTCCGGCACACCGACGCCATCACCGGTGGCGCCGGCGCGATCATGCTGCGCGAGACCACCGCACGACTCGACGAGGCCGACCCGTGGTTCTCGATCCTCGCGCACGCCCGCAACCTCGGCGAGAAGGATCTCTCGCTGGCCCTCGACCTCGGTGATCGACTGGGCGTCGACCTGCCACTCGCCCTCCGGGCGATCACCGGTCTGGGTCCGGGTCTCGGAGTCGGCCCGGGTTCGATTTCCACCGCATTCGCACAGGAGCATGCATGAGCGACGAGAACGGCAACATCAGCGAGGTCCGCGCCCGCGGGCTGAAGACGATGAAGCAGGTGTACGGCTGGGAGATGCCGTCCGGTGACCTCGGCCCCTTCTACACCCAGACCGTGGAACACCTCTTCGGCGACATCTGGAACCGTCCCGGCCTGACCATCCGCGACCGTCGACTGCTCGTGCTCGGCGCCCTCGCCGCGCAGGGTCAGTTCGACCTCGCGAAGGTCCAGATCAACGCGGCGCTGCAGAACGAGGAGCTGACCGAGGAACAGATGGAGGAGATCGTCATCCTGCTCTCCCAGTACGTCGGCTACCCGCTCGCCAGCGGAATCAACAGTTCCCGCATCGCGGTCGTCGCCGAGCGCGCCAAGGCGGCGCGGGCGGCGGCGAAGGCGGCCGAGAACGGTTCCACCCCGTAACGCAATTCCGCCCCGGGCGACGCCCGGAGCGGAAATACTGATGACTGCGGCTTCGCCGCCTGTGCGTGGTTCCCGCCCGGCCGGTGTGGGAACCACGCACAGGCGCGGGACGCGCAACGGCACCCGACGAGAAGGATCTGAACACTCATGGCCGAGGCCACACCCATTCGTCCCCTGCCCGCCGCGAGCGTCGAGACCTGGCATCGCGAGGCCGACGTGGTGATCGCCGGCTACGGCATCGCCGGAGTCTGCGCCGCGATCGAGGCCGCTCGTGCCGGCGCCGAGGTCCTGGTCCTGGAACGAACCAGCGGATGGGGCGGGGCCGCCGCCCTCGCCGGCGGATTCATCTACCTCGGCGGCGGAACACCGCTGCAGAAGGCGCTCGGGTTCGAGGACACCCCCGAGAACATGAAGGCGTTCATGATGGCTGCCCTCGGGCCGGGCGCAGACGAGGAGAAGATCACCGACTACTGCAACGGCAGCGTCGACCACTACAACTGGCTGGTCGACAACGGCGTTCCGTTCAAGGAGAGCTTCTACGGCGAGCCCGGCTGGGAGACGCCCTTCGACGACGGGCTCATGTACTCCGGCGGCGAGAACGCCGCTCCCTTCAAGGAGGTCGCCACCCCGGCCCCGCGCGGCCACGTCCCGCAGATGACCGGTAAGCGGACCGGTGAGAAGGGCGGCGGCTACATGCTGATGAAGCCGCTCGTCGAGACGGCGGAACAGCTCGGCGTGGTCGCCGAGTACGACATGCGCGTGCAGCGACTCGTCGTCGACGAGACGGGGCGAGTGGTCGGCATCGTCGCCAAGCAGTACGGCACCGAACTGGCGATCCGTGCCCGCAAGGGTGTGGTGCTCGCGACCGGCAGCTTCGCCTACAACGACGAGATGGTGCAGCAGTACGCGCCGCGACTGATCGGCCGTCCCGGCGCCGCGATCGAGGAGCACGACGGCCGCGCCGTTCGGATGGCACAGGCACTCGGCGCCGACCTGGCGCACATGGATGCCACGGAGGTCGCCTTCTTCGGCGACCCGCAGCTGATGGTCCGCGGAATCCTCGTCAACGGCCGTGGCCAGCGCTACGTCAACGAGGACACCTATCCCGGCCGCATCGGCCAGGAGACGCTGTTGCGCAACGAGAACCAGGCTTACCTCATCATCGACGAGGCCGCCTACGAGGAAGGTTGCGCGGCAACGAGTTCGACACCGTTCTTCCGGTTCCCGCCGAAGTGGGCGGCGGAGACGGTCGAGGAACTCGAGTCGGACATGGGCCTTCCCGCCGGCACCCTGCAGACCACCGTCGAGGTGTACAACCGGCACGCCGAGAACGGCGAGGATCCGGTGCTCGGCAAGCGCGAGCAGTTCGTCAAGCCGATCGGCCTTCCCGTCGCAGCGCTCGATCTGCGCGGCTGCACAGCAGGTTTCACCCTGGGCGGCCTGCGCACCTCGCTCGACTCGGAGGTCCTGCACGTCTCCGGTGAGCCGATTCCGGGACTGTTCGCCGCGGGCCGCTGCACGGCAGGCGTGTGTGCGGGCGGCTACGCCTCGGGCACCTCGCTCGGCGACGGCAGCTTCTACGGCCGCCGCGCCGGCATCGCCGCCGCCAAGGGCTAGACGCACTCCTCGGCCCGACGTGACAGGTGCCGCCCGCCATCCGGCGGGCGGCACCTGTCGTCGTCTCGGGCCGAGCGCTGTCGCCGCGCTCTCGTCAGCCGCGTGCGGCGTCCAGGGCGGCGAGATAGCCGAACACCATCGCGGGCCCGATCGTGGCCCCGGGCCCGGCGTAGGTGTGCCCCATGACGGGTGCACTGGTGTTGCCCACCGCGTACAGGCCGGCGATCGCGGTGCCGTCGGCGCGCAGTGCCCGCGCCGCGCAGTCCGTGTCGATGCCACCCTTGGTCCCGAGGTCGCCCGGCACCATTCGCGCCGCGTGGAACGGCGCCTCGGTCAGCTCCCCGAGGCTGGGATTCGGTTTGTTGGTGATGTCGCCGTAGTAATGGTCGTATCGACTCTCGCCACGGCCGAAGTCCGGGTCGTGGCCCGAACGGGCGTGCGTATTGAACCGGTCGACCGTCGCGGTGAGTGCGTCCGCGGGTACGCCGATCTTCTCGGCGAGTTCGGCGAGCGTCCGGGCGCTGGTGATCGCTCCCGAGCGTTGCCACGACCGGGGCAGCGGCTGCCGGGCCGGTACGCCCGCGAACATGTAGCGGTCCCGGTAGGTCCGGTCGAAGATCAGCCAGGCGGGCAGGTTCTCGGCCGGTCCGTCGCCCTGACCGTACGTACCGCCGAACATGCGGTGAGTCGCCTCGACGTACGGGAGCGACTCGTTCATGAACCTCTCACCGCGCTCGTTGACCATCAGGCTCCGCGGAAGCGAGCGCTCCGCGAGGGCGAACCACGGCCCGTTGGGCAGCGGGATCGACGGTGCCCACCAGGCGTCGTCCATGCAGGAGACGGTCGTCCCGACGGCCAGACCGGCGGTGATCCCGTCGCCTGTGTTGGTCGGTGCGCCGAGGCTCCACGCGGTGTCCACCGGAGCCCGCTGATGGAGCAGTCGCATCGCGACGTTGTGGTCGAATCCGCCGCACGCCAGCACCACCCCACGCCGCGCACGAAGGGTGCTGATGGCCCGGCCGTCGTCGAGGACGACGCCGACCACCCGGTCACCCTCGGTGACGAGCTCCGTCATCGCGGTCCCGAGCCGAATCGGAACGCCGGCGTCGCGCACCCCCACCATCAGCTGTCCCATGAGTGCGGATCCGAGGCCCAGCAACTTCTTGCCGCGAACGCGGCCCCACATCGTCCGCGCTCCCACCGCCAGCATCCGCTGCGGACCGCGCCAGTGCCGAAGTCCGGTGCTCAACCACCTGTAGTCGGACTGCTTGACGACGACGCCGAGCGGCGCCTTCGTGTAGGACGGGTGGAGTGTCGCGAGATCGTCTCCGAGCACGCGGCCGTCGAACGGTCGCGGCTCACAGGATCGTCCGGTGACCCGTCCACCGGGCGCCTCCGGGAAGTAGTCCGAGTACCCCTTCACCCATTCGAGGTCCAGCGCGGAATTCGCGATGAGGAAGTCGAGTGCCTCGTGGCCTCGCTCGATGTACGTGTCGATACGCTCACGGTCACCGGTGTCGCCGACGATGCTCGCCAGGTAGGTGCGGGCCGATTCCAGATCGTCGGCCGGAGCCTGATCCCGGAGGATCGAGTTGCCCGGCACCCACACTCCGCCGCCGGAACGGGCCGATGATCCGCCCCAGTACTCGGACTTCTCGACGACGACCACGCTCAACCCGGAACGCGCCGCGGTGATGGCCGCGGCCATGCCACCCGCTCCGGATCCGACTACCACCACATCGACTGTGTCACTGTGTGAATCAGTGTCGTTCTTCATGTCATCCTCCGTTCGGGTCGATCAGGGGTTCGTGCGCCACCGCTGGTCGAGGACGGCGACCAGTGCACCCTCGACACAGACGGGCAGGGACGCGCCGCGCGTGCTCGTCTCGCGCAACCACTGCAGGTAGCCGAATTCGGCGGCAGCGAGCATCAGGTGCACCAGCAGCCCGGGATTGCTGTCGGTTCTTGGGTCGACCGACATCCGTTCGGCGACGAGCTCGACGAGCCGCGTCCGGTGTTCAGGCGTGATCAGCGCGACCCGGTCGAGCAGGTGCGGCGCGGTGCGGAACGCAGCCCGCCACTGTTCGACCTCCGCGGCCGCGACGGCGCCCGTGCGCACCAGGATCGCCTGCGAGAGAGCAATATCCGCGGGTTCGTCCACTGGACGCTCGTCGAGCAGCGCCACGATGCCCGCACCGCCTTCGCGCACCGGATCCAGGAGCAGGTCCTCCTTGCTGCGCACGTGCCGGAAGTAGGTGCTCGGCGAGATGCCCGCCTCCGCCGCGATCTGGTCCGTCGTGACGGCATCGAATCCGTCGCGGGCGAACAACGCGAACGCCACCCTCTGGATCTCCGCCCGCACCAGCGCTCGCTGACGCTCCCGCAGCGACATGTCATCCTCCCATCGTTGATGGATGAGAGACTCTCGCATCCTGACAGTAACTGTCAAGTGTGAGAGCTGGTGTCACCACGGCGTCGATGCAGACTGCTCGGCGCCCGCCGACGAATGCGAGCGCCCCGTCACTCCACCGCGGGACGCACGACCTCACTGATCAGTCGCAGGCTCTCCCAAGCCGGCTCCTCCGGCATGCCGCCGCAGAGCGGGTGACTCGTGATCACGGGAACCTCCCCCGATCGGCACGCCTCGACGAGTTCCTCGGGCGCGAAGACGCGATACCCGCCGGCCGCGCGGAGTTCGTCGACCGTCGTCGAGGAGTCCTTCACGTGAGAGTCGCGTTCGCCGATCCAGGCCCGATACGCGAGCGCGTCGGCGAGCAGATGGTGGCCGTACTTCGCCCAGAACTCGTCGGGATCGCTCGCACAGAACGCCGTCGCGGGGCCCGGCGGCGGCGACAGGACGAGTCCCGGTTCGCGCCCGCGCGCCCGGCACTCGGCCACGTACAGCCGCTTCAGCTCCCGGTCCGCAACCTCGGGCTGGAAGTGCAGGCCGAGCCGGGCCGCACGCCGCGCCGCGGCAGGCACGCCGCCGCCGTAGAACATCACCGGATGCGGACTTGTCAGCGGCGCGGGGGTCACGAGACCGGTGGCCCACGCCTCGAACATCCGCTCCACGGCGGCCTCGAGATCGCGGGCCCGGGTGGCCCAGGGACGCCCGAACAGGGCGTACTCCTCGGGCCGATAGCCGAGCCCGATCGTGTACGTCACCCGTCCGCCGCTGAGGTGGTCGAGCACGGCGACGTCCTCGGCCAGCCGGATCGGGTCGTACAGATTCACGACGAGGGCGGCGACGGAGATCGGGATCCGCGTGGTGCGCGCGGCGAACGCCGAGGCCACGATCAGCGGACTCGGCAGGTAACCGTCGTCGGACCCGTGGTGCTCGGACAGCGTTATCGCGGTGTGGCCCTGCACGTCCACGTATGCGGCCTGCTCCAGCGCGACCGCGAACTGACGACTCCGCTGCTCGGGCGAGTAGCCGGGCGCGCGGAAGTCGAATCGGGTCACCAAGTGCGCCATGGGCGCGTCTCCTGTCGCGCGACGGTGTAGGACGCGGTGCGCGGACGGGATCCCGCCCGCGCACCGATGTGGCAGGTTCCGATCAGTCCGCGGCGGGCGTGCGCCCGAGCTTGCCCGCGAGCTTGTCGAGATAGGCCACGACGGTCTCCTCGTCTGCGTCGGGCATGCCGTAGATCACCTCGTCGACGCCGAGATCCGCCCAGCGCGACAGTTTCTCGGGGACCGGCTTGCGGTCGAGGACGACGATCCGCGGCGCGCCCTCGCGACCCGCCTCCTCCCAGATCTTGCGGAGCAGCAACACGTTGTCGTCGATGTCGTGCTCGATCGGCGTGGTCATCCAGCCGTCCGCGGCACGCGCGATCCACCTGAAGTTCTTCTCGTTGCCCGCCGCACCCACGATCACCGGAACACGCGGCTGCTGAATCGTCTTGGGCCACGCCCAGCTGGGGCCGAAGCTGAGGAACTCGCCCTCGTACGAGGCTTCCTCCTGCGACCAGAGAGCCTGCATGCCCTCGAGGTACTCCCGAAGCATCGTCCGGCGCTTCTTGATCGGGACGCCGTGGTCGGTGAGCTCGTCGAGGTTCCAGCCGAAACCGACGCCGAGCGTCACACGACCTCCGGAGAGGTGGTCGAGCGAGGCGATGGTCTTCGCCAGGGTGATCGGGTCGTGTTCGACGGGCAGCGCCACCGCGGTGCCCAGCCGGACCCGCTCTGTCACCGATGCGGCCGTCCCGAGCGCCACCCACGGGTCGAGGGTGCGCATGTAGCGGTCGTCGGGGAGCGACTCGTCCCCGGTCTGCGGGTGCGCGGCGTCCCGGCGCACGGGGATGTGCGTGTGCTCGGGGACGTAGAACGAGTCGAACCCGAAGCGCTCCACCGCCTTCGCCGCCGCCGCGGGTGTGATCCCGCGGTCGCTCGTGAACAGCGTGATGCCAAACTCCACCGAATGCCTCCTTGCACCTGCCGACCAGCTGGTCCGATCGCCTCGACACTAGAGGCCTGGACAGGTGTTTATCAAGGTGTCCAGAAAATTCGTGAGCTGCGCATTCTCGTCACGACACCACACCGCAGGCGGTAGGCGAACGGCTGACCGCATCCGGATCCGAGATCGCCACCGGGCGGGTCGCAGGCAGCGCCTGTCGCGCACATCTCGACGAAAATCGGACACGAACGGTGGGGTGGCCGCGCCGGGCGCGGCCACCCCACCGGGTCAGGGCCGCATCTCGTAGGCACCGTCCTGATCGACGACCCGCGCCCACATCCGCGCGAATCGCTCGGCGTCGACGTCGGGCTTGCGGATCGCGCCGAGAGCCCACTCCTGCTGCGCGGGAGTCGAGGACGGCTTGCCGTGCAGCGCGACCGCCTGGGCGGAGAAGTCCCGCACCTGGAAGTCGAAGATCTGGTCGACCACGTCACGGTCGACGCCGGTGAGCTCGGCCTGCTCGAGGATCAGCTGGCCGTACACGACCTGCGAGAACAGGTGTCCGACCACCAGCATGAAGTCCAGGTCGTCGCGCTGCGCCGCGTCGGGCGCCGCAGCGGTGAGCAGCACCTTCAGCCCCTGTGCCTGCTCGAGGAACCGCGCCACGTTGGGGACGTCCGCGAATCGGGCGTAGACCTCCGTCCAGTCCGCGAACTGCACCTTCGCGGCACCCCTCGTCGGCCCCTGGTTCCAGAAGAACGAGTCGTCGGCGGCGTCGGTCCGGGTTCCGACCTCCGGTCGCTCGGTCGGGGCGAACAGGTAGTTGGGCAGGAACTTCAGGACCAGACCGACGTTGACGTGCACGGTCCCCTCGAGTTTGGGCAGCATTCCGATGTAGCGGACCGCCTCCTGGAAGTAGGTGTCCTTCTCGTAGCCCTTCGCGGCGATCACGTCGTGCAGCAGTGCGACGACCTTCTCACCCTCCATCGTCACCTTGGACTTGGTCATCGGATTGAACAGCAGGTAGCGACGGTCGTCCAGCGAGGCGCTGCGGAAGTAGTCGACGGCACGGGCGCTGAACAGCTTCATTGCGCGGGTGCGGGCGTAGGCGTCGACGAAGTTCGCCCGGACGTGTGCGAAGTCGGTCACGGGGTTGCCGTACAGGATCCGATTGTGCGCGTGGGTGATCGCCTCGAAGAACGCGTGTTCGGTGATGCCGATCGAGCCGGTGCACAGGTTGAACTTGCCGACGTTGACCGTGTTGAGCGCAGCCTCGAACGCGGACACCCCGGTGTGCAGGATGTCCTCCTCCCGCACCGGGTAGTCCTCGAGCCGGAAGGTGCTGACGTACATCTGGTTGCGGAGTACGTTGCCGACCAGCCGGTAGTCGGGGTGCCTGCTGTCGACGACGAAGAAGACGTACCCGTCGGGTCCCTCGACGTCGGTGCGGCGACCGAACACCGACACCATGCCCGCGACGTTGCCGTTGCCGATGTAGTACTTGTCACCGGTCGCCCGGAACGCGACACCGTCCTCGCCGGTGGCCGGGGTCAGCAGCATGTCGGTCGAGTAGACGTCGGCTCCGTGGGCGCGCTCGGACAGCCCGAACGCCATGACCTCGCCGTCGAGGAGCTGCTGCGCGGCCCGGCGCCTGGCGGCCACGTTGTCGCTCATCCAGATCGGGCCGAGCCCGAGGACGGTGACCTGCCACGCGTACCAGTACGGCAGGCCGTAGAAGCCGAGGATCTCGCTCAGCGCCGCGTTGCGGGCGCCGTCCCACCGCCGGTTCGGGTCACCGTCGGCGAACTCGGCCGGCGTGAGGAAGGTGGCGAACAACTTCTCCCGTCGCGCGAAGTCGAGGAAGTCGGCGGCCCAGACCGCCTCGAGATCGTCCTCGAGCACCTGCCGCTTACCGCGGTTCTCGAACCAGTCGACGGTGGCGCGCAGCAGCCTGCGGGTCTCGGGGTCGAATTCCTGCGGATCGTAGGTGTTCGGATTGAACAGCTGCTCGGTCACGGGTCGGCCTTTCGTCGGAATACGCGACCTAAATTACCAGCCGGTAACATATGGCGGCCACCATGCACCGGCGTCACCGTTCGAGATAGGCCACGATCGCGTTCGCCAGCCCCCGCCTCGCGGCGCCCAGGTCGGAATAGGTGCCGAGCTGGTGCTCCGAGACGATCCCCCGCATCGCACCGGGGATGAACGCCGCAACCTCCTCGACACGATCCGGGTCGACATCGAGATCGGCGAAAGCCTTCTGACACAGTGCCGCCCAGCTCTCCCGCCAGGACGCGAGTTCGGCGGCCGTCCGAGGGAACGCCCGTTCGAGTTCGGCGTGGTCCCGCGGCAGTGCCGCTCGCAGGTTCTCGATCGCTCGCGAGTCCGGGGCGAGGAGACCCGCGTACATCGTCTCCACGAGCCCGACCACGCGCTCCCGGAGCGAGGTCGCCGTGCCGTGCGCGAACGGAAGGTCGCCGCGACGCTCGGCAGTGCGGTGCAGCACCGCCGCCCACAGACCGTCGACGTCGCCGAACTGGTACTTCACCGCGCCCCAGGTCGCGCCGGCCTCCTTCGCGACCCGGTTGGCGGAGACGGCTGCCGGATCGCCGGTCGCAAGCGCCGTCAACGCGGCCGCGAGCATGTTCTCCCGGGTCGCCGAGCCACGCCGGTTCGCCCGCCTGCCCGCCGCGTCCGCTGTGGTCATGACCGCTGATCGTAGTGGTTCGCCCGATCGCCCCCACATTTTCACAGAGGTATCTATGATTCTCGGTGCCGCAGTCTACGACCGGCCCATCGGCCGGCAGGAGAGGACGATCATGGCCAAACCCACCCTTCCGATGAACCCGACCGGCTGGTTCCAGGTGGCGTGGTCGGCGGAGGTCGGCGTCGGTGCCGTTCACCGCATGCACTACTTCGACCGCGAGATGATCGCGTGGCGGACAGCGTCCGGCACCGTTTCGGTGATGGACGCCTACTGCGAGCACCTCGGCGCGCACCTCGGGCACGGCGGTCACGTCGACGGCGAGAACATCGTCTGCCCCTTCCACGGCTGGCAGTGGAACCCTCAGGGGCACAACGTCTGCATCCCCTACGAGAAGCACCCGAACCGGGGACGCCGGATCCGCACCCATCCCGTCGTCGAGCGCAACGAGTCGATCTACATCTGGCACGACGCACTGCGGCGCGAACCGTACTTCGACGTTCCCGACGTGTTCACCGGGTTCGACGACGGCCGGACCGCCGCCGACTACCACCCCGCGCACCCGAGCGGAACCCTGCATCGGGAGCGGCTCGAACTGCATCCGCAGTACGTCCTGGAGAACGGCGTGGACTTCGCGCACTTCACGTATGTGCACAAGGTCCCGATCGTGCCGGTCTTCACGCGCCACGACTTCGACGAACCGGTTTCCCACGTGGACTTCACCATCACCTTCGACAACTCGGTCGACGGTGACACGTCGGTCGCGGACATCCACAGCGGCGTCAACGCGATCAACGCCGGACTCGGAGTCGCCGTGACCAAGAGCTGGGGCATGATCGACAACCGCACCATCTCGGCGGTCACCCCGGTCGACGACCACACCTGCGACGTCCGGTTCTCGGTCTGGATCGGGAAGTCGCCGGAGAGCGGCGGTGCAGCCGACCCCGAGCGGGCCGACCGGTTCGCGCGCGGCGTCATCGAGCAGTTCGAGGCGGACATCCACATCTGGTCCCACCAGCGCTACGCCTCCCCCGGCGCGTTCTCGCGCGGCGAGTACCCGGGCTTCACGGCGCTGCGCAACTGGGCGACCCGGTTCTACCCGGACACCGAGAACGAAAGCGACTCCCCCACAGCAGATTCCGAGTACACCGACGCCTAGGAGCGACGAGGCCATGACGAACAACCCACAGCGACCCATCCGAGTGTTCCAGGTGGCGACCGGCAACCTCGGCACCGAGATGATCAAACGCATCGCCGCACACCCCGACCTGGAACTGGTCGGCGTCCACTGCTACACACCCGAGAAGATCGGCAAGGACTCCGGTGAACTCGCGGGCCTGGCGCCGAACGGGGTTCCGGCCACCGGCTCGGTGGCCGAGATCATCGCCGCCGAACCCGATGTGATGACCTTCCACGGCGTCTTCCCGGACGAGGACCTCTACGTCGCGGTGCTCGAGGCCGGCATCGACGTCGTCACCACCGCCGACTGGATCACCGGTCACCACCGCGACCGCAACCATCCGCACCCGTCGGGCCGGAAGGTGAGCGAGCTCCTCGCGGACGCGTGCGCACGGGGCGGCTCGACCTTCTACGGCACCGGCATGAATCCCGGACTGAACCAGATCCTCGGCATCGTGCACACCGCCGACGTCGCCGACATCGAGAACGTCACGGTCATCGAATCGGTGGACGTCTCGTGCCACCACTCGGTCGAGACGTGGAAGGCCGTCGGCTACGGCCTTCCCGTCGACGATCCGACGATCCCCGCCTCCCTCGAGAAGTACACGAGCGTGTTCGCGGACTCGGTTCACCTGATGGCCGACTGCTTCGATCTCGAACTCGACGAGGTGACGTTCAGCGCCGAGCTCGGTGCGTGCACGAAGGACGTGGATCTCGGCTGGTACCGGTTGCCGAAGGGCTCCCTCGGCGGTAGCTACGTCAAGTACCGGGGCCTCGTCGACGGGGTTGCGCGCATCGAGTCCCACATCGAATGGCAGATGACGCCGCAGACCGAGCCCAAGTGGGACGTCAAGGGCTGCTACATCACGAAGATCCAGGGCGATCCCTGCATCTACAGCAAGCACATGGTGCTCCCCAAGCCGGGCACCGACTTCTCCTCGCCCGCCGCGTTCGCCTCGATCGGCATGTCGGTCACCGGGCTGCCCGTGCTCAACTCGATCCGGTCGGTGGTCGCTGCGCCGCCCGGAATCGTCACGAGCGCCGACCTACCGCTGCGCGCGTTCGCGGGCCGATTCGCCCGATAACGCCACGCAGCGTCCTGCTGCAACTTCCCCGCCGACCTCGTCAGGGCACCCGCCCGGCGAGGTCGGCGGCGTTTCGGGCATCGCGTCTTGTGTGAGTGCGGCCACGTTGATACCGTCTGTCACATCAACTTGTGACACAGAGATACGACTTTGTTCCAACGTCCTACGCGACAGGAGCTCGGATGACGTCCACCCACGAATCCACCGGCGAGGCAGTCGAGGGGTCCGCCTCACTGTCGTTCGACCAGGGCATCCGCGAAGCGGTACCCATGCCCGTCGACGACCTCGACCCGGACCTGCGCCTGGGGCCCGACTCGCTGGTGTGGAAGTTCTACGGCGACGTCCGTGGCGTGCTCGGCTTCCAGCGGCTCGCCGGCACCGAGAACTGCATCGAGCAGCTCGGCAAGGCGGTCGAGGACCACTCGGTGATCTTCTCCGACACCCTCGGCCGGGCCCGCCGCAGCGGGCCGCCGATCATGAAGACCGTCTACAGCGAGGATCCGCACAAGTGGGGCCGCACGGTGCGCGACTTCCACAAGCCGATCAAGGGCACGATCTCCGACGGCTCCCGCTATCACGCACTCAATCCCGAGCTCTTCTACTGGGCGCACGCCACCTTCGTCGACCAGGTCCTCTACATCACCGACACGTTCGTCCGCCGGCTCTCGTACGACGAGAAGGTGCAGATCTTCGAAGAGGGCAAGCTCTGGTACCAGCTCTACGGGGTCAGCGCCCGCAACCAGCCGCAGACCTACGAGGAGTTCCTCGAGTACTGGGACGGGATGCTCGACCGTTTCGTCCCGACGAAGACGATCACCTACGCCACCGGCTACATCCGGAAGGGAATCCCCGGGCCCCGTCAGGTTCCCGCCCCGGTGTGGCGCGTCCTCGCGGCACCGCTGAACGCCTTCGCCCGCAACATCGTCGTCGGCACACTGCCCCCGCAGATGCGTGAGGTGTGCGGACTCGAGTGGGATGGCCGCAAGGAGAAGCGCTTCCAGCGTTTCGCGAAGACCATGCGAGCGCTGAACCCGGTGTTCAACCGGCTGCCGATGCGAGTGCTGTACCTCCCGTGGGCCCGTGAGGCGTGGCAGCGGGTCGGCGTCGACCCTCGGCCGCTGTTCAACTCCCCCGCCTGACATCCCCGCATCGCAACGAAACACCAGGAGTCACCACATGAGCCGCAAGCTGTTGGCAGCGCCGCCGGCGGGAAGCGACCTGAAGCCGATCTACGGCACCGGCCACCCCGGCGTGGTCGAGGTGCTGCGCTTCTTCAAGGACCCGATCGGCATGGTCGCGCAGCGCCGCGCCCAGTTCGGCGACATCACCTACATGAACTCGTTCGGACTCAAGTTCGTCATCCCGCTCACCCCCGGCGGGTCCGAGGAGATCGCGATCAACAGGAAGAAGGCGTTCGCGAACGAACCCGCGTGGGGCTTCCTCATCGGTCCGTTCTTCCGACGCGGCATCATCCTGATGGACTTCTCCGAGCACCGTCACCATCGGCGGATCATGCAGGAGGCGTTCACCCCCACCCACCTCAAGGGCTACCTGCAGGACATGCAGCCGATGCTCAGGGAGCGGGTCGCGAGCCTGCCGGTCGGGGACGACGTACGGATGCTCAAGGAGCTCAAGCAGGTCACGCTCGACCTCGCGCTCGAGATCTTCCTCGGCATGGACCTCCCCCGCACCGAGGCCGACCGGATCAACAAGGCGTTCATCGACTGCGTCGACGCCGGACTGTCCCTGATCCGCAAGGACATTCCGGGCACCAAGTGGGCACGCGGCCTCCGCGGACGCAAGGTGCTCGAGGAGTTCTTCCACGAGCACCTTCCGGCGAAGCGTGCCGCGGTGACGCCCGACCTGTTCTCCGTGCTGTGCCATGCGAAGTCCGAGGACGGAGACACGTTCACGGACGAGGATGTCGTCAACCACATGATCTTCGTGCTGATGGCGGCGCACGACACCTCCACCATCACGCTGACCACGATGGTCTACTACATGGCCAAGCACCCCGAGTGGCAGCGGAAGGCCCGGGAGCAGTCGCAGAGCCTCCCGGCCGAGATCTCCTACGACACGCTCGACGAGTTCACCGTCCTGGACCGGATCATGAAGGAGTCGCTGCGATTGAACTCGCCCGTGCCCGGACTTCCCCGGCAGGCGATCGAGGACACGGAGATCGACGGCCACTTCGTCCCCAAGGGCACCTACGTCTCGGCGATCAACCTGGTCAACCACCACAACCCCGCGCTGTGGAAGGACCCCGAGCACTTCGATCCCGACCGCTTCTCACCGGAGCGCGCGGAGGACAAGGTGCACCGCTATGCGTGGATGCCGTTCGGCGGCGGCGTGCACAAGTGCATCGGCCTGTACTTCGCGCAGATGGAGATCAAGACGGTCATGCACAACCTGCTGCTGCGCTACGAGTGGTCCGTTCCCGAGGACTACGTGTGGAAGCTGGACAACTCGACCCTGCCCGTGCCGAAGGACCGCCTGCCCGTGCGCGTCCGCGCACTGTAGGTGGCTCCCGACGTGGCCGGCGCCTGTCGATATGCTGCCTCCGATGCCCACTCCAGCCGAACGCCCCGAGTCGACCGTGACAGCGACGACCTCCGTCTCCCCCGAGACGATGATGCTCGACGCTGCGCGCGAGGAGTTCGAACGGTACGGAATCCGGCGCACCAACATGGACGACATCGCGCGGCGGGCAGGAATCTCCCGCAGCACGCTCTACCGGCGGTTCCCGAACAAGGACGCGCTCGTGGAGATGCTGGTCCTGCACGACACCGCGACCTTCTTCGCGGCACTGGACCGGGTCGCTGCCAACCGGGATCCGCGTGGCGCCGTCGTGGAGTGCTTCACCCGCGGTGTTCGCCTCACACAGGAGATGCCGCTCGTCGCGCGGATCCTGGAGAGCGAACCGGAGTTGATCCTCGGTCTCACCAACCGGACCGACGGCGCGCCCATCGTCCAGGCCGCCACTCAGGTCGCGAGCACGCTGCGCCGCAGCGGCGCGACGATGTCCGACGAGGACCTGGCAGCAGTGTCCGAGCTGCTCGTTCGCATCGCCGTCTCGTTGATGCTCAATCCTCAAGGGCAGCTAGACATCTCGGACCAGGATGCGGTGCGGCAGTATGCCGATCGCTTCCTCGCCCGCCTCGTCTGGTAGCACCCGCCACCCGGACCGCCGGGATCCACCTCACCGCATGCGTCGACACCGCCGCATGCCGGGCGATGCTGTCCGGCCGTCCCCACCTCCCCGCCCTCACATCACGCCGAGGAGCCCTCCCGTGACCTCGCTCACCACCCGACCGACCGACGACCCGCCGGCCGCCGAGTACCCCGCCTCCGTCGACGCCCGGCTGATCGACGACCTGCGCGCGCAGCTTCCCCGGAGCGGCGAGTTGCACCGCGCCGTCGCGCCGTTCACCGGCACACCACTTCCCGGTGTCCCCCAGTCGGATCCCGCCGCGGTGGCCGCCACCGCGGCGTCGGGCCGGGTCGCTCAGGAACAGTGGGCCCGCACACCGGTCGACGAGCGCGCAGCCGCCGTGCGCCGGTTCGCCCGCGCACTCGTCGACCACAACGATCTCCTGTGCGACCTCATGCAGTGGGAGACGGGCAAGGCCCGCGTGCACGCCGCAATCGAGGTCCAAGGCGTCATCTCGGTCGCCGTCTACTACGGCCGCAACGGCGCCAGGCACCTGCGTGAGCGTCGCGCGACGACCGCGATGCCCGGTGTCGTCGGCGCGCGTGTCGGATACCGCCCCAAGGGAGTCGTCGGTGTCATCGCGCCGTGGAACTATCCGCTCTTCCTCGCCGTCGGCGACGTCATTCCTGCACTCGTCGCGGGCAACGCCGTGCTCAGCAAGGCCGACTCCCAGGCGCCGTTGACGTTGCTGCTGGCCCGGAAGTTGGCCGTGGACGCGGGAATTCCCGCAGACGTCTGGCAGGTGGTCGCAGGCCCGGGCAGGTCGATCGGTCCCGCGGTGATCGAGTCGGTCGACTACCTGTGCTTCACCGGGTCGACGGCAACCGGTCGCGACATCGCCCGACGCTGCGCGGACCGGCTGATCGGCGCGTCGCTGGAGCTCGGTGGCAAGAACGCGATGATCGTCCGTGCCGACGCGGACGTGAACGCCGCCGCAACCGGAGCCGTTCAGGCGTGCTTCTCCAACGCCGGACAGATGTGCATCGGCATCGAGCGGATCTTCGTCCACGAGGCCGTGTACCCGCAGTTCGTCGCGGCGCTGGTCGAGCGGACGGCGGCGATGCGACTCGGATCCGCGTACACGTACGACGTGGACATGGGCTCGATGACTTCGCAGCGACAGCTCGACGTCACGATCGCGCACATCGCGGATGCCGTCGACAAGGGCGCCACCGTGGCGACCGGCGGCCGTCGCAGGCCCGACCTCGGGCCGTTCTTCCACGAGCCGACCGTGCTCACCGAGGTGACGGCGGAGATGGCGGTATACGCGGAGGAGACGTTCGGTCCCGTCGTGTCGGTGTACCGCGTCGCGAACGACGAGGATGCGATCGCCCGCGCCAACGAGGGCGAGTACGGACTCAGCGCCAGCGTCTGGACACGAGACCTCAAGCAGGGCAGCGAGATCGCCTCACGCATCGTCGCGGGTGCGGTCAACGTCAACGACGGCTACCTGTCCGCGATCGCCGCACTCGACGCGCCGATGGGCGGTATGCGCACCAGCGGCGTCGGACGCAGGCACGGCCGCGAGGGGATCGTTCGCTACACCGAGCCGCAAACCGTCACCACCCAGCGGGTGCCGACCGGCTACCCCGACCGCTTCCGCTCCCTGCTGTTGGGCGCGATGAATCTGAGCACGCGGGTCCGCCTCGCGCTGCCCCACCGATCGTGAGGACGAGAATGAACCTCGAACAAGTGACGACCCGGCTGCGGAACGAGGTGACCGCGGCAGGCATCCTCCGGCAGTCCGGCATGTTCCGGCACAGCCCCCGTGCCCTCGCCGCCGGCGCCCGCGGCGTCGGTCGGCTCGGCCCGTTCGGCGGACTGCCCGCCTACTGCGCCGCGGTCCACTCCGGCGTCGCGATCATCGACGACCGCGGCGAGCTGACGTTCGCCGAATTCGCGCGCCGTACCGACAAACTCGCGAACGCCCTCCGCACAGAACTGCGCGGTGAGCACGGCCGGCCCAGCATCGGCATCCTGTGCCGCAACCACGCCGACGCCCTCGTCACCCTGTGCGGTGCCGCCGCGACCGGCGCTCGTGTCGTGCTGCTCGGTTCGGACTTCGGCCCCCGCCAGGTCGCCGCGGTCTCCGAGCGGGAGAAGCTCGACGCGATCGTCTACGACGAGGAGTTCGCCGAGGCCGCCGCCGCGTTCGACGGCCCTCGGTGGTGCGCTTGGTACGACGGCGAGCAGCCCGAGGACGCACTCGAGCGGCTCATCGCCTCCGGGGACGACACCGTGCCTCCCCGTCCGGCGCAGGCCGCAGCGCTGGTCATCCTCACCAGCGGAACGAGCGGCGTCCCCAAGGGCGCACCTCGCGGGGAGCCGAAGACATTGATGCTCACCGCCGGTCTGCTGCAACGCATTCCACTCCGCGGAAATGAACGGGTTCTGCTGTCCGCGCCCGTCTTCCACGGCTGGGGCCTGCTCGTCGCGGTCCTCGTGCTCATGCTCGGGTCCACCCTCGTGATGCACCGCCGATTCGACGCCCAGCGCGCACTCGACGATCTCGCCCGCCTCGAATGCTCGACGTTCATCGCGGTCCCCACGATGATCCGGCGTGTCCTCGCCCTCGGTGACGAGGTCCGCTCGGCGGACCTCGCGTCGCTGCAGATCGTCGCCAGCGGTGGCGCCCGGCTCGACCCGGCGCTCGTCGCGCAGGTGCAGGACGTCTTCGGGCCGGTGCTGCACAACCTGTACGGCTCGACCGAAGCCGCGTACATCAGCATCGCCACCCCGGACGACCTCGCCATCGCACCGGACTGCGCCGGCCGCCCGCCGGTCGGGAACACCGTGCGCATCGCCGACCAGGACGGCCGCTCGGTCCCGGCCGGGACCGAGGGCCGCATCCTGGTCCGCACCCCCGGACAGATCGAGGCCTACACCGACGGCACCAGCCGCAGCGGCGCAGACGGCTTCCTCGACACCGGCGACCGCGGACACCTCGACGACGCGGGGCGACTGTACGTCGCAGGCCGCTCGGATTCGATGGTGGTCTCCGGCGGCGAGAACGTCTTCCCCGAAGAACTCGAGATCGTCCTGCACGCCCACGCGGGCATCGCCGACGCCGCCGTCACGCCGGTCGAGGACGCCGAGTTCGGGCAGCGCCTGCGCGCGTACGTCGTCCGAGCGGACGGAACCGATCTCGACGAGGCGGCCGTCCGGGCGCACGTGGCGGCCGAGCTGCCGCGATCCCGGATGCCCCGCGACATCGTGTTCGTGGACACTCTGTCCCGCGGCTCCTCCGGAAAAGTCCTGCGCCACACCATCGAACAGTTGAGGGAGACCCACGCATGAAGGGAATCGACCTGGAGGGACGGGTCGCTGTCGTCACCGGCGGCGCCCGCGGCATCGGGCGGGCCACCGCCCGCGCACTCCGCGACGCAGGCGCGAAGGTCGCGATCGGCGACATCGACGCCACCCGGACCGCACTGACCGCGGACGAACTCGGCATCGTCGGCGTCCGCCTCGACGTGACCGACCCCGCCTCCGTCGAGATCTTCCTCGACGAAGTCGAGTCGATGCTCGGCCGCGTCGACGTGTGGATCAACAACGCGGGCATCATGCCCATCGGGCCCGTACTCGACCAGGACGACACCGTGGTGCGGCGCGCCGTCGACATCAACGTGCTCGGCGTGATGAACGGAGCCCGCGCCGCGGCCCGTCGGATGGTGGCGGGTTCCGGTGGTCGCATCGTCAACGTCGCGTCCATCGCGGGCCGCATGCCCGCACCGGGAATGGCGGTCTACAGCGGCACGAAGTTCGCGGTGGTCGGGTTCGGCGAAGCCCTCGATGCGGAACTCGCCGACCGCGGCGTCCGCGTGTCGACCGTGTTGCCGTCCTTCACCGACACCGAACTGATCGCCGGGACCACACCGGGTCCACTGACCCGGCCCGTCCAACCGGAGCAGGTCGCCGACACGGTGGTGCGGGTACTGCACCGCGGTTCCCGGCACGCCGTGATCCCCGGCAGGCTGTCCGGGGGAAGCGCGCTGTGGCAACTGTTTCCACGGCCCGCGGCCAAGGTCATGCGACGCTGGTTCGGTCTCGACCGGGTGTTCCTCGACGTCGGTGCCGACCGGTCCGCCTACGACGAGCGGATCGCGGGCGAGGCCGCCACACCGGAAAAGTAGCTCACCGGGAGCACCGACGCTGCAACCGTCGGTCACCGCCGCGCGGCCGTCGCAGGGGGACGGCCGCCCCGGCGGTGCGCTCCGCTGTCCCTGCCTGCGCTCACAGGCCGGGACGCCACGAGCCTCGGACGCGCGCGTGCCCCTCGTCCCGTGGGTCGAGGGGCACGCGCCGAGCATCGTGGCCGACGTCGGGTCAGCTCCTGAGGGCGGCCAGGACCTCGTCGAGCGCAGAGTCGGCGGGAACCTCGCGGGACTCACCGGTGAAGCGGTCGCGGAGTTCGACGTTCCCGTCGGCGTAACCACGACCGACGACGACGATCAACGGAACGCCGAGCAGTTCGGAGTCCTTGAACTTCACGCCCGGCGACGCCTTGCGGTCGTCGAGGATGACCGACAGACCCGCGCCGTCGAGCTGTGCGGCGAGCGCCTCGGCGCCCTCGCGCGCGGCGTCGTCCTTGTTCGCGATGACCAGGTGCACGTTCGCCGGGGACACCTCCGCCGGCCAGCGCAGACCCTTGTCGTCGTGCTGCTGCTCGGCGATGACCGCGACCAGCCGCGAGACGCCGATTCCGTACGAGCCCATCGTCGGGCGCACCGGCTTGCCGTTTTCTCCGAGGACGTTCACCTCGAACGCGTCGGTGTACTTGCGTCCCAGCTGGAACACGTGGCCGACCTCGATGCCACGGGCCGAGACGAGTTCCCCCGCGCCGTCCGGCGAGGGGTCACCGTCACGGACCTCGGCGGCTTCGACGGTGCCGTCGGGGGTGAAGTCACGTCCGGCGACGAGACCGACGACGTGCTTGCCCTCCGCGTCGGCACCGGTGATCCAGCTGGTGCCGTCGACCACGCGCGGGTCGACCAGGTAGCGGACACCGTTCTCCTGCAGTGCCTTCGGGCCGATGTAGCCCTTGACGAGGAAGGGGTTGTTCGCGAAGTCGGTCTCGGTGAGGAGCACGTACTCGGCCGGCTCCAGCGATGCCTCGAGGCGCTTCGCGTCGACCTCGCGGTCGCCGGGGATGCCGATCCCGAGCAGCTCCCACTCTCCGCCGGGGACGCGGGTCTTGACGAGGATGTTCTTCAGCGTGTCGGCTGCCGTCACCGTCCTGTCGAGACCTGCCCCGTTGGCCCAGTCGACCAGAGTGTCGATGGTGGGCGTATCCGGGGTCTCGTGGACCTTCGCCTCCGGCAGCCCGTCGAACGGGATCGGTTCGGGGACAACGGTCTTGACCGCCTCGACGTTGGCGGCGTAGCCCGACTCCAGGCACCGGACGTAGGTGTCCTCGCCGATCTCCGACTCTGCCAGGAACTCCTCGGATGCGCTGCCGCCCATCGCCCCGGAGGTCGCGGACACGATGACGTACTTGACGCCGAGGCGCTGCAGGATGCGCTCGTAGGCGTCGCGGTGAGCCCGGTAGGACGCGGTCAGCCCCTCGTCGGTGAGATCGAACGAGTACGAGTCCTTCATGACGAACTCGCGGCCGCGCAGGATGCCGGCGCGGGGCCTCTCCTCGTCGCGATACTTGGTCTGGACCTGGTAGAGGGTGACCGGGAAATCCTTGTACGAGTTGTACTCACCCTTGACGGTGAGCGCGAACAACTCCTCGTGCGTCGGTCCGAGAAGGTAGTCGTTGCCCTTGCGGTCCTTGAGCCGGAACAGGCCCTGGCCGTACTCGGTCCAGCGGTTGCTGGTCTCGTACGGGTCGCGGGGCAGCAGCGCGGGCAGCAGGATCTCCTGGGCGCCGATGGCGTCCATCTCCTCCCGGACGACCCGCTCGACCTCGCGCAGCACCTTCAGGCCGAGCGGCAGCCAGGAGTAGACGCCCGGCGCGATGCGGCGGACGTAGCCGGCTCGAACCAGCAGCTTGTGGCTGGGAACCTCGGCGTCGGCCGGATCGTCGCGGAGAGTACGCAGGAACAGCTGAGACAGGCGGGTGATCACGACGGTCAGGATAGTCGGCGACCACGCTCCGGCCGGAACTGCCCGGCACCCCCGAGGGTGTGACTGGCGACACATTTAGACACTTTACGCGGTTACTGTCGGGTAAGTTCGGCGTGTCCGGCGCCACATCCCGCTACGGGACCGCGCTCGGTCACCTCACGAATCACACGAAGTCACAGGGGGAACGCACGTGCTCGGACCGGGTTGGACACGCGACAGGCCGCGCGCGCGGCGGGCGCAACGGGCAGGCTCGGCGGCGCTCGCCGCGGCGCTGGCACTCGGAATCGCAACGGCGCTCGGCACGAGCCCCGCCGTCGCAGATCCCGTGAGCGCCTTCTACGTGCCGCCGGCCGGGTTCGACTCGACCCCCGGCGCCGTGATCAGGAACGAGCCCCTGCCGATCCTCGCCACCGTGCCCGGCGGCGACGGAGCCTGGCCCGCCGCCGGTCGGCAGGTCCTCTACACCTCGACCACCCAGGACGGCACGCCCGTCGCCGTCAGCGGCACCTTCGTCGACACCACGCGCCCGTGGACCGGAGCCGGCGCGCGCCCGACCGTCGTCATCGCGCCCGGCACCTCGGGGCAGGGTGACCACTGCGCGATCTCGGCGGCGTTCCAGAACGGGATGTACGTCGACATCGCCAAGGCGTCCTTCTCCGCCAACCAGGAGATTCTCTCGGCGGCCGCGTGGAGCACCATGGGTGCGCGGGTGTTCGTCACCGACCACGTCGGCCTCGGAACGCCGGGCATCCACACCTACGTGAACAACAAGGAGAGCGGGCACGCGGTGCTCGACGCGGCACGTGCCGCGAACAACCTCTCCGGCGGAACAGCGACGCCGATCGTCCTCTGGGGCTACTCCCAGGGCGGCGGCGCCACCGCTGCCGCCGCCGAGATGCAGCCGACCTACGCCCCCGAGGTGAACCTCAAGGGAACCTGGGCCGGTGGCCCGACCGCGAATCTGACCGAGATCCTCGGCCAGGTCGACGGAAGCCTCATCGGCGGTGTGGTCGGGTTCGCCCTCAACGGCTTCCTCGACCGCCAGCCGGAACTGCGGCCGCAGGCCGAGCAGGTTCTCAACCCCAGGGGACTCGCGTTCCTCGACGAGATGCGGGACGCGTGCATCGGTGACGTGATCCTCAAGCACCCGTTCCTGAAGTCGAGCACCCTGACCGTCGACGGCCGGCCACTCCTCGACCACTTCCGTGAGATGCCCGATGCCATCCGCACCCTCGACGCTCAGCGCCTCGGCCGCCTGACCCCGACCAGCCCCGTGCTGATCACCAGTGGCCGCAACGACGACACCGTCCCGTACGGGCAGGCGCGGCAACTGGCCGAGGACTGGTGCGCGAAGGGCGCCACGGTCAGGTTCGACACGAACGACCTGCCGCCGATCGCGTCGGGCGCGACCATCCCGAACCACTTCGGCCCGCAGATCGCCGACGGCTACATGAGCGACAAGGTCGTGACGTATCTGCTCGACCGGCTCGCGGACAAGCCGATCTCCGGCTGCACCATCTCCTGATCCTCGCTACACGCTGCTGCCCCCTCGGCCCCTCGGTGACCCGACCGGTGTCACTGCACCGAGGGGGCAGCGGCGTGTTGCAGGAAGGGTGCACCGCCGGGGTAGCGTTACCGGCCGTGCTGGTACTGCTGCCTCCCTCCGAAACGAAGTCCGACGGCGGCAGGGGCGCCCCGCTCGATCTCGGTGAGTTGTCGTTCCCGAAGCTGACCGCGACCCGCGAGATGCTCGTCGACACGCTCGTCGCGCTCGCCGCCGACGTGGAGGCGTCCAGTGTCGCGCTCGGTCTGAGCGCCGGACAGTTCGAGGAGGTCGCGCGCAACGCGGAGCTGTGGACCTCGCCCACCCGCCCGGCGCTCGAGCGCTACACCGGTGTGCTGTTCGACGCATTCGACGCGAAATCCCTCACCCGCGTGCAGAAGTCGAAAGCGTACGCGCGGATCGCGATCGGTTCGGCGCTGTTCGGCGTCGTCCGGTCGGGGGATCCGATTCCCGCCTACCGTCTGTCCGGCGGGTCGAAGCTTCCGGGGCTGGGCACCCTGCAGTCGCTGTGGAAGCCGGAGATCACACCGGCGCTCGAAGCGGAGGACGCGGGCCTGACGGTGGACCTGAGGTCGGGCACATACCAGCAGCTCGGCCCGGTTCCGGGTGCGGTGACCGCGAGTGTTCTGACCGAGAAGCCGGACGGCAGCCGATCCGTGGTCAGCCATTTCAACAAGCACCACAAGGGTCTGCTCGCGCGGGCGCTGGTCGTCTCCCGCGCCGAGCCGTCGGACGTGCGGGGCGTCGCCCGTGTCGCGTCGAAGGCGGGGCTGCGCGTCGAGATCGCCTCCGCGACGGAGCTCGTCATCCTGACCTGAGAGCGATCCAGCCCCTCGCCGTGGTCGGCCGTGTCGATCCACGTGCCGACCGGCTGAACGACCGTCCATCAGATAGGTTAGCCTCACCTCTCGTTCGTTGAGAGTCGCCGTCGGCGGCCCGGCCAGGGAGTTGGGGAATGCGCGTGATCAGAAGGGTGGCGCTCGCGGCAGCGATCGTCACGATGTCGGCTGCGATCCCCTTCGGCATCGCCCACTCACAACCCGCGCAGGCGCAGCAGGCCGCCGGCGGATCCGTCGCGGGCGGTATCTCGCTCGGACCCGTCGACGTCGACTTCGGCGCTGGCACCGGCTCCATCACGCTCTCGCGGGCCGACGGCCTGCACACCGGCGACACCGTCACGGTGACGGGAACCGGATTCAAGGCGAACACTCCCCTGTACCTGGCGCAGACCGTCGCCAAGCCCGCGGTCGGCTTCCCCACCACCTACGGGCAGGAGGCGAAGGTCACCACCGGCGCCGACGGCAGCTTCACCGCCGACATCGAGGCCAGCCGCAACGTCGAGAACGTCGACTGCCTCCAGACCGGCTGCTACATCGCCACTTTCGCTGCCTTCCCGTCGATCTTCACCGACCGAAGCCAGGACGTCTGGGTGCCGATCTCGTTCGCCTCCGACGCGGCGGTCGGCCGGCAGGGCTCCGGCGCGGCACCCGGAACCGGCGGGCCGGTCACCACCGTCTCGAAGACGTCGGGTGTCGCCGCCGCCGGCGAGATGCTCCGCGTGTCGGGGACCGGGTTCTCCGCCGCGGGCGCCGGCATCTACGTCGGGCTCGCCGAGACCGGCCGCTACAACCCGGCGAACGCCGACTCGTTCGCCTCCACCGTGTACGTCCGCTCGACCGAGATCAACGGCGGCGCATGGTCCGTCGACCTGCCCGTGCAGGCTCGCAGCGGCGACACCGACTGCCTCGCCCGCAGCTGTGCGATCTACACGCTCGCCGCACACGGTTCTCCGGACCGCAGTCAGGACACCGTCACCCCGGTCACGTTCGATCCCGCGGGCGCACCCTCTGCCTCGCCCGCCACCACCACGACTGCACCCGCAGGCAGCCCGGCGGTGTCCTCGTCGAAGACGTCCGGTCTGAACGCGGCGGGTGACACGATCACCGTGTCGGGCACCGGCTTCTCCACGACCGGAACCGGCATCTACGTCGGCGTCGCACAGTCGGACAGGTTCTCGACGACGAACGCGTCCGCCTTCCAGGACGCGAAGTTCATCCGCGCCTCGGACATGCCGGGCGGATCGTGGTCGACGACCCTGAACGTCACCGGCGCCTTCGGCGACAGCGACTGCACCCGCAACGCCTGCGCCGTCTACACCCTCGCGGCACACGGATCCGCCGACCGCAGCCAGGACACCGTCGTTCCGATCAGCTTCGTCGGGACCGCGAACCCGACGACGACCACCACCGCGGCCCCCGCCGGCACGGCGACGGTGACCGCGTCGAAGGCCGACGGTCTCCACGCCGCAGGCGAGACGATCACCGTCAGCGGCACCGGCTTCTCCGGAGGCGGGGCAGGAATCTACGTCGGACTCGTCCAGGACGATCGCTACTCGCCGACCGACGCCTCCGCGTGGATGACCACCGCCTACCTCACGCCCGACAGGATCGTCGACGGCGCCTGGTCGACCGAGCTGGAACTGGCTGCGGTGACGGGCGATTCGGACTGCACCCGCAGCGCCTGCTCGATTCGCACGGTCGCCGCGCACGGCTCACCCGATCGCAGCCAGGACACCCGCACACCGGTCACCTTCGGCGCGGGGTCCGCGTCGGCGCCGGTGACGACGTCCGCCGCCGCGGGCCCCGAGGTACGCACCCTCGCCGACACCGCCACCGCCACCGACGAGTCCGGCACCCCGGTGACGACCCTCGTGATCGGCGTCTGCGTCGTCGTGCTCGCCGCAGTCGGCTTCGGGGCGTTCGCACTGCGCCGGAGGGTCTGACCAGACAGGCACTCCGGAAGTGACGACCCGACAGCGGATCACGGTGCGGCGAGTCGCTCGGGCCGGCTCAGGCCCGAGCGATCCAGCCCGTTCGGCCGACCCTCGCGGTCAGGTCGTCACGGACCAGGAGCGAGTCGGGGTGTCCCTCGGACAGCAGGGAGTCGAGCTCGCGCAGATCGCTCTCCCCCACCAGATCCGCGAGGGCGTTGCGCATCCGCTCGACACTGAGTCGGGCATAGCGGCGGATCGTCTCCGTCGCGGGCCGCTCCACCTCGAACGACCGCTGGTCGACGACCGCGAAGCCCGCGCGCTCGAGATGCCCCCGCCAGTCCGGGTAGGAGTTCCAGCCCTGCGCGGTGAGCGTCTCGTGGCAGCGCTCTTCGAGCCGGTCGCCGACCGAGTCCGGGAGGAACCGCGGCAGCGAGTCCATCTCGACCACCGCGAGCACCCCACCGGGGGTGAGTGCGCCGTGCACGTCGCGGAGCAGACGGTCCGGGTCTGCGACCTCGTGCAGGGACGCCGACGCCCAGGCGACGTCGACGCCCTGGATGTCCGTCGGCCACGCGGCGTCGAGGTCGGCCTCGACGATCCGCAACCGACCGTCGCGGCCTTGTGCGGCAGTCGAGGCCCGAAGTCGATCGATCATCGTGGGCCACCGGTCGATCGCGATCAGATCGGCACCGTCGAAGCGACGCGCGAGGGCGGCCGTCCCGGTGCCGGTACCCGCACCGATGTCGACCACGCTGCGGACGGCGGCGGGACCGTGCCCGGCCACCCATGCGGTGATGTCGTCGAGGCAGGATCCCAGGACCTCGGCGTCGAGGTCGAGGACCTCGGCCAGGCTCTCGAGGGTCGCGGCGTCCGGCTGGCCGTGGCCGTGGCCGTGGCCGTGGCCGTGGCCGTGGCCGTGGCCGTGGCCGTGAGCATGATCTCGGCCGTGTGCGTGTGAGTGCTCCATGACTTCACGCTAGCGCGACTATGCACCAGACGCATACACTCTTGCGTATGACGCAAGAACGTGGTCTGGAGGACGTCATCCGCCAGCGCATCCGGAGCCTCCGCCTCGCCCGCGGATGGTCCCTCGACACGCTGGCCACACGCTGCCATCTCAGCCCTTCGACATTGAGCCGCATCGAAACGGGCCACCGACGCATCGCCCTCGATCAACTGGTTCCGATCGCGCGAGCCCTCGACACCACCCTCGACGAACTGGTCGAGTCGCCGGACGACGAGGACGTGGTGATCCGTCCCGAGCCTCAGCGCAGGCAGGGCACGACCACCTGGCTGCTGTCCCGGGAGTCGAGCCTGCCGGGTGTGACCGTCGCGAAGCTGCGGATCACCGACAGCGACCCCCTCCCGATCGAAAAGCTGGGCGTGCATCCGGGGCACGAATGGTTCACGGTCCTTTCCGGGTCGGTCCGGCTCCAGCTCGGCGAGCGCACGATCCTCGTCGAGGTGGGTCAGGCCGCCCAGTTCTCCACCATGACTCCGCACGCGATCACCGCACACTGCGGCCCCGTCGAGGTCCTCTCGATCTTCGACCGGGACGGCGAACGCGCACACCTGCACCCTGCCGACGGCGAGTCTCGGAACTGACGCGTCGCACGTCACCGAGGCCGCGGCGGCGCGCCCTCGAGCACGTGTTCTCGTCCCTCCCGAACCGACCGCGACGGTGTCGTCGACCGCGCGGCACCACGACCGTGGCGCCTTCCGCTGCCAGGCGCTGCGCGCTCGCCCTCCCGATCCCCCGGCTACTTCCCGTCACGAGCGCGGTGCGGCCACGTCAATCGCCGTGGCATCTCGTTCCCTGCCGTGTCCGTGTGCGGGTCCGTGCCCCGGTTCGTCATGCCCCGGTCGCGGCGTGCGTGTGCGAACTCTCGTCGCCCGAGGCACCGAAGGCGGGATCGAGGACCCGGCGAATCAGCTGCCACAGTTCCTGCCTGGCCGGTGCGGTCAGCGACAGCTGCGGGAAGGTCAGAAATCCGTGGAACAGGCCGTCGAAGCGGTGCTCGATCACCGGAACGCCATCCGCGGCGAGGCGCCGCGCGTACTCCTCGCCCTCGGTGCACGGAGGATCCAGTTCCGCGGTGACCACCACCGCCGGCGGCAGTCCCGCCAGTGTCGTCGCTCGGGTCGGGATGACGAGTTCGCTGTCCCGGCCGTCCGGCGCGTACTGCTCCCAGTACCAGCGCATCGCCTTCGTCGTGTTGTAGTAACCGACGCCGTACCGCTGATACGACTCCGTCTCGAAGTCGTCGCCGATCACCGGATACAGCAGGATCTGCGCCGCGATCGCCGGGCCACCGCGTTCCCGCGCCGCCAGCGACACCGTCGCCGAAAGGTTGCCTCCTGCACTGTCACCCGCGACCGCGACCCGCGTCGGGTCTCCCCCGTAGGTCGCGGCGTTGGCCACGGTCCAGCACACCGCCGCGTACACGTCCTCCATCGCCGCCGGTGCCGGATGCTCCGGCGCCAGCCGGTAGTCCACCGCGACGACGACGACGTCGACGGCCTCCGCCATCGACCGGCAGAACTCGTCGTGGCTGTCGAGGCTGCAGAACACGAAACCGCCGCCGTGGGCGAACACGATCACAGGACGCGTCGCGGGGTCGCCGTGCGGAACGTACACCCGCAACACCAGGTCGCCGCCCGGTCCGTCGATCACCACGTCCCGCGCCGTCCGCATGTCGGGCGTCCGGGTCAACGGCGCACGCCGCGAGGCGATGATCTCCCGCAGTTCGGCGGCGGGGTACTGCGTCACGTCGGGGAACCCGGCCTCGAGGGCGGCGAGCATCGCCTCGACGTCGGGGTGCAGGTCGGATCGGCGCACGCCGTCCTCCTTCGGGTTGGCGGGACTCTGACTGGGAAGGGCGCAAAAGCTGTGGCAGACACGGTCCTTCACGATGTACTCGACACTCTCCGGGTCGAACCACTTGTCGACGTAGCCCCAGTGCACGGGGTGGGCCATGTACTGGCCGAGGAGGCCGTCGAGGTCGATGAAGGACTGCTCCCAGACGTGGGTCCACTCGCTCGCACCGGTCGCGGCGGTGACGCGACTGAGCTGCCACGACAGCATGGACGTCACGTGCGGCGGCATCCTGAGCATCTCCCGTTCGAACCGCTCCACGACGTCCGGCACTGCGGAGTCGTCGACCCGCAGGAGCAGGGTGCGGTACACCGTGGGCGCTCCCGAACCGGTGCGTGACCCGCTCCACGACGCACGCGCGCTGCCGGGAACGTAGTCGGCGCCGTCGACGTGCCGGACGTCCGGTCCGCCGATCGCCGACTCGACAGCCGCCCGACAACCCTCCCACTCCCCCTGTGTCGCGAACCGGAGGTGGACGAGGACGTCGCCGCCGTTGCGGACACCGTCGAGCGTCGGCTGTACCAGTGCGCACCGGTGGGGTGTCGCATCCACGGCCGCGCGGATCCGGTCGACGACGGCGTCCACCGCACTCGGGTCATTCGGATCGGTCAGGTGAACGAGACGGGTGACGTCAAACACGGCACATGTCCTCCACGCTCTCCGCTGCGGCTTCCATCGAGCGCGAACGCTGCGCCACCATCGGTTCGACGCGATGCCAGAAGTCGACGAAGCCTGCATCGAACCGGCGCGAGATCGCGGTCTGCCACCACTGCTCGTGCCCGGAGACCGTCCAGATCGCGGTCACCGTGTTCGCGTCGTCCTCCAACCACACCGGAGGACTCACCAACACGCGGTCGAGTGTCATCCCGATCCGGACGGCCTGCGGCACGTAGTCCGCCAGGTACGCGTCTACGAAAGCGCGCCCGCGCCCCGCTTTCGTCGTCACGCGATCGACTATGTGGATCCTCTGGTCGGCCATTCGCTCACGCTAGGACTGTGAAGACCCCAGCGGATCGCCGTCTCCCGCTGTGCGGGAGATCACGCGAGTGATCCGCGCCGACGGCGATCCCCCCGCACCCCTGGATCACCACTTCAGCACAGCGCCAGCGTGTTTCGGACAGATCGAGAACGCCTGGAACCCGCACCGAGGTTGCGCTACCGGCCGAAGCCCGGAATCGGCGCAAGGGAGGAGCGATGCGCCGCACCGGGTCACGCATCACGTTGTCACACCTGGCGACGATGACACCGCTCGCCTCGTCGATCACGTGGACGTGTTCGGGGAAGGCGATTGCGCGCGAGGTGGCCATCGCGCCGACGATCGCGAGGCCGATGCACCGTTGGAGTCGTGACCACGTTCGATCGTGAGGGCACCCCAGCCCACCTGGACCCGTCGACCGAGCGCCTGCGTCCTGACGCCGTCGAAACAGCCGACGTCGAGCGGTGGTCACCGTGAGACAGCATCCGGCGCGTACCGGCGGGGCGATCGACACGCGGGCGAAGGTTTGCACGGCGCCGATCGGGGTATCGATCCGACATGGCTGTCTACAGAGTTCTCGATCCGACGGGCGCCGTCGTCGCTACTCGCGACATCGACAGCGCCGAAGACGCCCATGCGTGGTTCGTCGACCACCGGGCCGACAATTCCGAACTGGGGTGGCGAATGGAAGTCGAACACGACGGGAAGTGGTCGTTCTTCGACGACACGGAAGGTGCGGGCTGACCCGGGCCGCGGCCGGCCGTCACGCCTCCTGCGCCGCCTTCTCGGCGGCCTGCGCCTGCGCCACCTGTTGCGGGGTGAACCGGATGAACAGGGCGGCCAGCGCGGCCAGCGCGGCCAGGACCGCGCAACCGAGGAGGGCGAACGTGTACCCGTCGCTCAGCGCGGCGAGCTGGTCCGGGGTCATGTCGACCACCGGAATGCCCGACACACCGCCGAGCGACAGCGTGCGCGAGGTGGCCATCGCACCGACGATCGCGAGGCCGATGGGACCGAACAGCGTCTGAGCGACCTGCGCGATGGCCGCGAGCGGCCCGATCTCGTGCGGACCGACTCCGGCGATCGCGCACAGCGGTAGCGGCACCACCGCGAGCCCGACACCGAATCCGACACCGACGACGAGGCCGAACATCTGCCCCATGTAGGTCGCGGACCCGTCCAGGGTGGAGCCGTACATCAGGCCGGCGAACGTGATCACCGTGCCGGTGACGACGAGCCAGCGCGGCGGGACCCGCACGGCGAGCTTCGACGCGACGAAGGCGGCGGCCCCGAGTCCGAACGCGAACGGGACGAACGCCATGCCCGCCCGCAGCGGCGTGTAACCGAGCACGTCCTGGACGAACAGTGCGACGAACGGCGCCAACGAGAACATCACCATGCCGACGAGGGCGATCGCGATGAACGTCGCGACGCGGTTGCGGTTGCGGAACAGGGAGAACGGAAGCAGTGGATTCTCGGCGCGCCGCTCCACGACCAGGAAGACCCCGAGCAGGACCAGTCCGCCGATCAGGCCGGCGAGCACCGGCAGGCTCCCCCATCCCATCTCCGGGCCCTCGGTGAAGCCGAACACCACGGCGGTGCACCCGAGGGTCGCGAGGATGGCACCGGGGACGTCGAGCTTGAGGCGTTCGGCGTTGGTCTCCGCGAGCGAGCCGAACGCGAACACCAGGATCAACACGCCGATCGGCACGTTGATCAGGAAGATCCACCGCCAGGACACCTCGGTGAGCGCGCCCCCGACGATCAAGCCGGTGACCGACCCGACACCGGTCATCGCCGCGAAGATCGCGATCGCCTGATTACGGACCGGACCGGGAGCGAAGGTCGTCGCCACGAGGGCCAGTGCGGTCGGCGACGCGATCGCCGCACCGACACCCTGGAGAGCACGAGCCGCGACCAGTGTGGCCTCGTTGAACGCCAGCCCGCACAGCAGCGACGTGACGGTGAAGATCGCGACGCCCGCGATGAAGACCCGTTTGCGGCCGAATGCGTCGCCGAGGCGGCCGCCGAGCAGCATCAGCCCGCCGAAGGTCAACGCGTACGACGTGATGACCCAGTTGCGGCCGGCATCGCTGAGACCGAGGTCCTCCTGGATGCGCGCCAACGCCAGCGACGCCACCGTCCCGTCGAGAACCATCATCAGCTGCATGCCGCTGAGGACGACGATCGCGAGCCCGAACGCCCGCGTCGTGACGGGATACTTGATGGCGGTGGAGTCAGACACGAGACCCCACGTTACCCACCGTTTACGGAGAACCCCGCCACCGGACCGACGACGATGATCGCGGGCGGGCGGATGCCCTCGTCCCTGATCCGGGCGGCGACGGTACCGAGATCGGCGCGAAGCTCACGTTGTCCACGGGTCGTGCCCTCCTGGATCACCGTCACGGGTGTGTCGGTGGTCCGGCCACCCTCGACGAGGGCTGTGGCGAACTTCTCGATCCGCTCGACTCCCATCAGGATCACGAGCGTGCCCCGCAACTTCGCGAGCGCCGACCAGTCGGTCAGCGAGTCCGGGTGGTCGGGGGCGACGTGCCCGCTGACGACGACGAACTCGTGCGTGACCCCGCGATGGGTGACCGGGATGCCCGCCGCGGAGGGCACGGCGATGGCGCTGGTGATGCCGGGCACCACCGTGACCGGGACACCCGCCTCGGCGCAGGCCTCCAACTCCTCGTAGCCGCGGCCGAAGACGTACGGGTCGCCGCCCTTGAGCCGAACCACGAACTTGCCCGCCTTCGCGTTGTCGATCAGCGCGGCGTTGATGGCTTCCTGTGCCATGGCCCGGCCGTACGGGATCTTCGCGGCGTCGATGACCTCGACCTGCGGGCCGAGCTCGGCGAGCAGTTCGGGCGGCGCCAGCCGGTCCGCGACGACGACGTCCGCGCGCGCGAGCAGCCGGCGGCCGCGGACGGTGATCAGGTCCGGGTCGCCGGGACCGCCACCGACGAGCGCGACACCGGCCGCGTGCGGCTCGTCGTCCGTCAGCGAACCCGACTGCAGCGCCTCCACGATCGCGGTCCGGACCGCGGCGGACCGTCGGTGGGCACCTCCCGCCAGGACACCGATCTCGAGACCGTCGAAGGACGCGCTGGCCGGGGTGACGGCCGTGCCCTGCTTGGCGTTGTCGGCGCGGACGCAGAAGATCCGGCGGCGCTCGGCCTCGTCGACGATCGCGGCGTTGGTGTCGGGCTCGTCGGTGCAGGCGATCGCATACCAGGCGCCGTCGAGGTCGCCGTCGGTGTAGTCGCGCAGCTCCGCGGTGACCTGTCCGCCGGTCACCATGCCCTCGACTGCGGGAGTGACGGCACGGGCGACGACGTGGACGCGGGCCCCCGACGCGACGAGCAGGCCGAGGCGGCGCTGGGCGACGGTGCCGCCTCCGACGACGACCACCCGGCGGCCGGTCAGGTTCAGGCCGACGAGGTAACTCGTCTCGTCTGCAGGCACTTCACTTCTCCATTCTGGGGCGGGATTCACAAACACTACGGGCGAGCGCGACGGTGACGCCATCGCGGGCACGCTTGCGAGCGACGAGCTCGCCGCCCCCGGACGCGAGGATCGCCGCCGCCTCCGCGACGCTCGGCGTTCCGACGGCCGCGGCGACGCGGACGGACGGGTTCGGCACCGGGGCGGTGGACAACTCGGCGGCGGTGAAGGCGAGCACGGGCACCCCGAGTCGCGCGGCCGCGAGAACGACGGCGGGCTCGACGGCCTTCCGGTCGAGTGTCGCCAGCGCGACCAGATCGACCGGTCCCGCGTCGATCTCCGCGATCACGGCCCGGACCGCGGCGACGACGGCATCCGCTCCGACACCCTCCCGCAGCCCCGCACCGGCGACGAGGTCAGCCATGTCGCTGCACGAATCGACCTGCGGCCGAGACGAATCGGCGGATCGAGTCCGGATTGCCCGCGGGGTGGGTGTGCAGGTACGAGGCGTGCACCTGCCCGCCCACGAACCCTTCCTTGGCCGCGGCCCCACCGACGTGCCAGCCCCACGCGGGCGCCCAGCCTGCCGCCGACTGTTCGGCCAGTACGGTGCGATGGAACTCGTGTCCGACGACGCGTTGTCCCGCGTCGAACAACACCGAGTTCTCCAGCGCGACGGCCTCGCGGTACCCGAGGGTCAGCGCCGAGCCGAATGCCGACTCGATGTCGATCACCCGGGTCATGGCGTGACCGTCGAGGGCACGCGTCAGGTACAGCAGCCCCGCGCATTCCGCGTGGATCGGCAGCCCGCGACGAGCCAGCTCCCGCACCGTCGTCAGCATCGCGGTGTTCGCGGCCAGTGTGGGCGCGTGCTCCTCGGGGAAGCCGCCCGGCAGCACGAGGCCGGCGATCCCGTCGGGCAACTCGTCGGTCGCCGGATCGAACACGACCACACGCGCTCCCGCCGCCTCCAGCAGCTCGCGGTGTTCGGCGTAGCCGAAGGTGAACGCGGCGCCCCCCGCGACGGCCACGAGCGGTGAACCGGGTACCGGTGTGCCGACCGCGGCAGCGGGATCCCAGGCCGGCGCCGTGACGGAGGCCGAGGCGAGCGCCCGCACGGCGTCGAGGTCGACGTGCCGCGCGATCAGCTCGGTCATCGCGTCGACCGCGGCCGTCGCTGCGCCGCCGTGCTCGACCGCGGTGACCAGACCGAGGTGGCGGGACGGCACCGCGAGTTCCGCGAGCCGAGGCACCGCACCGAGCACCGGGATGCCGACCTTCTCGCACGCCTGTCGTAGTACCTGCTCGTGCCGGGCGCTGCCGACACGGTTGAGGATCACACCGCCGATCCGAACGGACCGATCGAACGTGGCGAATCCGTGCAGCACCGCCGCCAGCGACTGACTGTGCCCGCGGGCGTCGACGACGAGGACGACGGGCGCACCGAGGAGACCGGCCACCTGCGCGGTGGAGCCGTCCGCGGCGCCCTCCGGGGCCGGGTCGGAGATCTTGCCGTCGAACAGGCCCATCACACCCTCGACGACGGCGATGTCGCAGTCCGCGCTGCCGTGGCGGTAGAGCGGACCGATGCGGTCCCCCCCGACGAGGACCGGGTCCAGGTTCCGGCCGATCCGTCCCGCGGCCAGGCCGTGGTATCCGGGGTCGATGTAGTCGGGTCCGACCTTGAACGGCGCGACCCGGTCCCCCGATGCCCGCAGCGCACCGATCAATCCTGTTGCGACGGTGGTTTTTCCGCTACCGGATGCCGGTGCCGCGATGACCACCGCGGGGCAGGTGTCCGCGCCGTGCGGCGCGGCGCCCTGCCCCGTCACCACTCGATACCTCGCTGGCCCTTGCGTCCCGCGTCCATCGGGTGCTTGACCTTCGTCATCTCGGTGACGAGATCCGCGGCGTCGAGCAGGGCCGGGGGCGCGTCCCGTCCGGTGACGACCACGTGCTGGGTGCCGGGCCGGTTCACCAGCACGTCGACGACCTCGTCCACGTCGACCCAGCCCCACTTGAGCGGATAGGTGAACTCGTCGAGAACGTAGAACCGGTGCTCCTCGTTCGCGATCCGGCGCGCCACCTCACGCCAGCCGTCGAGCGCGACCCGCGCGTGGTCCTCGTCGTCGCCCTTCTTCCGCGTCCAGGACCAGCCGTCGCCCATCTTGTTCCACTGCACCGGTCCACCGACACCGGTCTGCTCGTGGAGGTCGCCCAGGGCACGGAACGCGGCCTCCTCGCCGACCTTCCACTTCGCCGACTTCACGAACTGGAACACGGCCACGTCGAAGCCCTGGTTCCAGGCCCGCAACGCCATCCCGAAGGCGGCGGTGGACTTCCCCTTGCCGGGTCCGGTGTGGACCGCGAGCACCGGCGCGTTCCGGCGCTGCCGAGTGGTCAGTCCGTCGTCCGGGATGGTGACGGGTACTCCCTGGGGCATGGTCGTGTTCCTCTTTCGGGCGGGCTGGATTCAGGCTGCGGCCCGGACGACGCCGGCGACCTTTTCCGCGGACAGTTCGGAGAGGCGGACGCAGGGTCCGCGCAGGGCGACCGCGAGCTCGGCCGCCAGGCCGAGGCGGACCATCCCCGACTCGCAGTCGACGACGACACCCGCGACGGAGGTGTCGGCGAGCAGACCGGCCGCGACCTTCGCCCGGTGCACCGGGTCGATGCCGCCGGTGGCCCGGCCGTCGGTGAGCGCGACGACCATCGCGCGGCGCTGCGGGTCGCGGACCCGCTCGCGCAGCACCACCTCCCGCGCCTTCAGGAAGCCTTGTGCCAGTGGGCTCTTCCCCCCGGTGCGCAAGGAACGCAGACGCCGCACCGCGACGTCCACCGACGACGTCGGCGGCAGGACGAGCTCCGCGGAGGCACCGCGGACGGTGACGACCGCGACCTTGTCCCGGCGCTGGTACGCGTCGCGGAGCAGGGAGACCACGGCACCGGTGACGGCGGAGAGCCGGTCCCGGGCGGCCATCGACCCGGACGCGTCGACCACGAAGACGATCAGGTTGCCTTCTCGTCCCTCCTTGATCGCACCGCGAATGTCACCGGGAGCCAACAGCATCCGCCCGCTCGTCCGGCCGCGGTCCGCCTGGTGTTCGGCGGCGGCGAAGAGGGTGCCGACCAGGTGCAGGCCCCGGCCGTATTCCGTCGTGGCCCGCACGGTCCGGCCCCGGGGAGAACGCGATCGCGACCGGCGGCCCGGTGCGCCCTCGCCGACTCCGGGGACGGTGAGCAGCCGGGTGCGGAACTGCGCGCCGGGCGCACCGATCTCCCGGTCACGGCCCGGCCCCTGCGGGACCGACCCCTCACTCACGTCCTCGGGGGACGAGGACGACGCGGACGGGTGTCCGTCGCTCTCCGGCTGCGGCGTGCCGCCACCGGGACCGTCGGGATCGGGATCGGGATCGGGATCGGGTTCCGGGTCGGGGTCGGGCTCCTGCCCTGCCTGCTCGGCCGCGTCACGCATCGCGTCCTCGAGCTGCTGCGGATCGAGACCTGGCTCGTCGAAGGGGTCGCGGCGGCGCCGGTGCGGCAACGTCAGTTCGGCGGCGACCCGTACGTCCTCCTCGGCGACCTCGGCCGCACCGCGCCAGGCCGCGTGCGCCGTCGCGGTGCGCGCGAGCACGAGGTCCGCGCGCATCCCGTCCACGTCGAACGACGCGCACAGCGCCGCGATCCGGCGCAGTTCCCGGTTCGGAAGCGCAATGCCCGGCAGAGCGGCCCTGGCCTCCTCGATCCGTGCCGCGGTGGCGGAGTCGGCATCGGCGTACCGGGCGGCGAACCCGACCGGGTCCGCCTCGAAGTCGAGCCGGCGCCGCACCACCTGCATGCGGGTCTCGACGTCCCGGGACGCGGCGACGTCCACGGCGAGCCCGAACCGGTCGAGCAGCTGCGGCCGGAGCTCACCCTCCTCCGGGTTCATCGTGCCGACGAGGACGAACCGGGCCGCGTGCGAATGGGAGACGCCGTCGCGCTCGACGTGCACGCGACCCATCGCGGCTGCGTCGAGCAACACGTCGACGAGGTGGTCGTGCAGCAGGTTCACCTCGTCGACGTAGAGCACGCCGTCGTGGGCGGCCGCGAGCAGTCCAGGCTGGAAGGCGCGCTCACCGTCGCGCAGCACCTTCTCGAGGTCGAGGGAGCCGACGACGCGGTCCTCCGTGGCACCGACGGGGAGTTCGACGAGCCGGGCCGCCGCGCCACTCGACGTCGGCGGCAGCAGCGCGGCGAGCGCGCGCACGACCGTGGACTTCGCGGTGCCCTTCTCGCCGCGGACGAGGACGCCGCCGATCCCCGGGTGCACCGCGCAGAGGATCAGCGCCAGCCGAAGCTGGTCCTGCCCGACGATCGCGCCGAACGGGAAACCCGGGTTCGCATCCGGTTCCGCCACCGACTCTTGGTGTGCCACGGCGCCAGTCCCCTCACTCCCCGGTCTCCGCGCCAGGGGTCGGTGGTCGAGTCCCCGCCGCGGCGATCTGACTCCGGCGACGGCGGGTGGCCGTCGACCGTCACAGTGGCGGGACCGTGCCTGATTCGCACAGGCTTTCCCGTGGCGGGGAACGAAAGAAAGTTCGACCCGAACAATAGGGCACGGCCGCCACCACGACCCGTGCGGGTGTGGTGACGGCCGTGGGAGCCCGTCGCGGGATCTAGGCGGTCGCGCCCGCAGTGACCGGCGCGGTCTCCTCGAGCTGCAGCGTCTTGTTGCTCCAGTCCCAGACCTCACGGAACAGCGACTCGTTGTCGGACAGCTTCACGCCGAGCGAGGGCACCATCTGCTTGAGCTGCGGCTCCCAGGACGCCCAGCGGTCCGCGAAGCAGCGCTGGAGTACGTCGAGCATCGCGGGAACGGCGGTCGATGCACCCGGAGAAGCTCCGAGCAGACCGGCGATGGTGCCGTCGGCGGCGCTGATCACAGCGGTGCCGAACTCCAGCACACCGCCCATGCCCTTCTTCCGGATGACCTGGACGCGCTGGCCCGCGGTGATGAGCTCCCAGTCGCCACCGGTCGCCCGCGGGATGAACTCGCGCAGCGTCTCGATGCGGTCCTCGGGGCCCTGCATGAGCTCGCCGATGAGGTACTTGGTCAGGCCCAGTTCGGTGACGCCGACACCGAGCATCGACATCAGGTTGTTCGGCTTCACGGAGCCGGGCAGGTCGGTGACCTTGCCCTCCTTGAGGAACTTGGGCGACCAGCCGGCGTAGGGACCGAAGAGCAGGCCCTGCTTGCCGTTGATGACGCGGGTGTCGAGGTGGGGAACCGACATCGGCGGGGCCCCGACCGCGGCCTTGCCGTACACCTTCGCGCTGTGCTGGGCGATCAGCTCGGGATTGGTGCAGCGCAGGAACTGGCCGCTGACGGGGAAGCCGCCGAAGCCCTTCGCCTCCTTGATGCCCGACTTCTGCAGCAGGTGCAGCGCACCGCCGCCGGCGCCGACGAACACGAACTTGGCGTGGACCGTCTTCTTCGCGCCGGTCCGGGTGTTCTCGACCTTGACGATCCAGCTGCCGTCCGACTGCTGGGTGAGGTTCTTGACGTCGTGTCCGAAGTGGACGGTGCCGCCCGAGGACCCGATGTGGCCGAGGAGCTGCTTGGTGAGGGCACCGAAGTCGACGTCGGTACCGCCGTCGGTCCAGTTCAGCGCGACCGGATCGGAGAAGTCACGACCGGCGGCCATCAGCGGGAGACGCTTGGCGAACTCCTCGGGACGCTCGGTGTACTCCATCCCGGCGAACAGGGGGTGGCCGGCGAGCGCGTCGTAGCGGGCCCGGAGGTACTTCACGTTGTCGGCCCCGTGCACGAAGCTGACGTGCGGAATCGGGTTGACGAACTCCTTGGGCTCGGCGAGAATGCCGTTCTCGACCGCGTGGGCCCAGAACTGCCGCGAGACCTGGAACTGCTCGTTGACGTTCACGGCCTTCGTGACGTCGACCGAACCGTCCGGGTTCTGAGGGGTGTAGTTCAGCTCACACAGCGCCGAGTGACCGGTGCCCGCGTTGTTCCAGGGGTCGCTGCTCTCGGCGGCGGCGGCGTCGAGACGCTCGAACACACTGATCGACCAGTCCGGCTGAAGCTGCCGAAGGATGGATCCGAGCGTGGCACTCATGATGCCCGCTCCCACGAGAACTACGTCGGCCTTGTTTACCGCGGTGTTGTCTGACACTGGAAAATCGACTTCCTTGTCCATTGGCAGTGGGCAGTCGCGCCGACTGCAAGCGGATAGGTTACCCGCGCGTACCCGCGCAGTTCACCTCGCATCAATTGTGCTCCTCCGAGTGGCCAGGATTGCACACTAGGATTGTGATTTGTGACTACCTGGGCTCCCGACCTCCTCGGCGACGGCTACGAGCAGACCACACTCGCACTCGGTGAGGACCCCGACGGCGAGGGCGAGATCGTCGCGACCCTCGTCCGCTACCAGCCCGCCGGCTCGGCTCCGCGGCGCAAAGCCGTGCTCTACGTGCACGGTTTCACCGACTACTTCTTCCAGAAGCACGTCGCCGAACACTTCCACGAACAGGGCTACGATTTCTTCGCGCTCGATCTGCGCAAGTGCGGGCGCTCCCGTCGTCCCGGTCAGACGCCGCATTTCGTGACGGATCTCGCACTGTACGACCGTGAACTCGACTGGGCGCTGGAGACGATCCGAGACCAGGTGCAGGGCGGATCGGTCCTCCTCACCGCGCACTCCACGGGCGGACTGATCCTGCCGTTGTGGCTGGACCGGGTGAATCGCCGGCCGGGTGGCAGCGCCGGCGCAGGCGTCTCCGGGCTGATCCTCAACAGTCCCTGGTTCGACCTGCAGGGCCCGTGGTACGTCCGCAACGTCGGCACCGTCGCGATCCGCACGATCGGGCGGGTGAAGAGCGATCTCCAGTTGAAGCAGCCTCCGATCGACGTCTACGGACGCACCCTGCACCGTGACCACGGCGGCGAATGGGACTACGACCTGGAGTGGAAGCCGCTTCGCGGCTTCGGGGTCACCTTCGGATGGCTACGTGCCATCCGGCGAGGGCAGGCCGTCCTGCACCGCGGACTCGACGTCGGCGTCCCGTCGCTGATCCTCCGATCCAAGGCGACGCACTATTCGATGCGGTACACGGAGAAGTCGGAGTCCGCCGACCTGGTGCTCGACGTGCGGCAGATCGCCCGATGGTCTGGGTGCCTCGGCGATCGCACCACCATCGTCCCCGTCGAGGGGGCCCGTCACGACGTGTTCCTGTCGCGGGAGCTGCCCCGCAAGGAGGCATTCGACGAGGTGGACCAGTGGCTGGCGTGGCTGGCCGGGACGGGCACCGTCGCGGGTCCGGTCGGCACGGAGGGGCAGCGCGCGTGACGCACTTCGACCTGGCGATCATCGGATCCGGTTCCGGCAACACGATTCTCGACGAACGGTACGCCGGCATGAAGGTGGCGATCTGCGAGGGCGGCACCTTCGGCGGGACGTGCCTGAACGTCGGCTGCATCCCGACGAAGATGTTCGTCTTCGCCGCGGAGGTGGCGCGAACGATCCGGGACTCGGCCCGCTACGGCGTCGACGCCCGGATCGAGAAGGTCCGCTGGTCGGACATCGTGGACCGGGTCTTCGATCGCATCGACCCGATCTCGGCGGGCGGCGAACGCTACCGGCGCGACGGGAATCCCGGCACCACACTGTTTTCCGGTTACGCCACCTTCACCGGCCCGAAGCGGATCCGCACCGGCAGCGGCGAGGAGATCACCGCGGACCAGGTGGTGATCGCCGCCGGGTCGCGGCCCGTGATCCCCGACGAGATCACCCGTTCGGGGGTACCGTTCCACACCAACGACGACATCATGCGGCTCCCCACGCAGCCCGAACGACTGGTCGTGGTGGGCAGCGGGTTCATCGCCTCCGAGTTCGCGCACGTGTTCTCCGCGCTCGGCACCGAGGTGTCGATCATCGGGCGTGGACCACGCCTGCTCCGCGACCTCGACACCGACATCTCGCAGCAGTTCACCGACCTCGCTCGCGCGAAATGGGATGTGCACCTGGGTAACCCGGTGGCCGAGGTGCGCGGCGACTCGGATCGCGTCGAGGTGGTCCTCGCGGACGGCACCGTCGTCGCGGGTGACACCCTGCTCGTGGCGACCGGGCGAACCCCCAACGGCGACCGGCTGAACGCCGCGGCGGCGGGCATCGAGGTGGACGAGCGCGGACGCGTCGTCGTCGACGAATTCCAGCGCACCACCGCGGAGGGGGTGTTCGCCCTCGGCGACGTGTCGTCGTCGCATCAGCTCAAGCACGTCGCCAATCACGAAGCGCGCGTGGTGCAGGCGAATCTGCTCAGGGACGCCTGGAGTCCGGGCGCCGATCTGGTCCGCACCGACCACCGATTCGTCCCGGCCGCCGTGTTCACCGATCCGCAGATCGCGTGTGTCGGACTCACCGAGGCGCAGGCGCGGGACGCGGGACTGAACATCTCGGTGAAGGTGCAGCGGTACGCCGACGTCGCCTACGGCTGGGCGATGGAGGACGACGAGGGCCTGTGCAAGGTGATCGCCGACCGTGACACCGGCCTGCTCGTCGGCGCGCACGTCATCGGCGCCCAGGCGTCGACGGTGATCCAGCCGCTCGTCCAGGCGATGAGTTTCGGCCTGCCCGCCCGCGAGATGGCGTTGGGCCAGTACTGGATTCACCCTGCGCTCACCGAGGTCGTGGAGAACGCCCTGCTCGGCCTCGACTGACCCGACCCCACACCGCCCCCACCCCGGGCTGAAGGTGGGGTCGGCGGCGACAACGGCTGAAGGCCACCTTCACGCGCACCAACGGCACGAAGGCCACCTTCAGCCGGTGGGTGCGTCGGGGGCCGTGGCTGCGGGGACGGCGTTCACGCGCAGACGCAGGCCGTCCAGGTCGACATCGTCGCCCGCGTCGGTGCGCACGCGAACGCTGACGGGTGCGCCGGTGGCGTCGTCGACGACCTGCAGTGGAGCGCCGTCGCGTTGGAGGTACTTGTCGCCCCACTGCATGAGCGCGACCACGGCAGGCAACAGGTCGCGGCCCATGTCGGTCAGGACGTATTCGTAGCGGGTGCGCTGCCCCGGTTCGCGGTACGGACTCTTGGTGAGCAGACCTGCCTCCACGAGTTCCTTGAGTCGCGCGGAGGCGACGGCGTCGGTGATGCCGACGCGGTGCGCGAAGTCGTCGAAGCGGGTGGTGCCGTAGTAGGCCTCACGCAGCAGCAGCATCGCGGACCGGGTGCCGACGACGCCCATCGCACGACTGATCGAGCACCGTTCGTCGGCGTCCCATTTCGAACGGTCTGCGAGGGGCCCCTGCAACTTCATCGCCACGGGGCCAGCCTACTGACTTCGTAAATATGTAGCCAGCTGCGTCCAAGCTGGGTATGGTTTTGCATAGCTAGAACGTTTGAACTGCCAGAGGACCAGCGGGTCCTCCAGACGGAGAAGGACACACGATGAGCATCATCAGCACGAGGGACGCAGTAATCGTCGAAGCGGTCCGCACTCCCCTGGGCCGCGGAAAGGCCACCGGCGCCCTGCACGACGTACACCCGGTGGACCTGTTCGCCGACAGCCTCCGTGAGGTCGTGGACCGCAGCGGGATCGACGCAACCCTGATCGACGACGTCATCGGAGGCGTGGTCAGCGCGGTCGGCGAGCAGGGCTCCAACATGACCCGGCGGGCGACGCTCGCCGCCGGCTACCCGGAATCCGTGCCCGCGACCACCGTGGACCGGCAGTGCGGCAGCAGCCAGCAGGCCGTGCACTTCGCGGCGCAGGGCCTCGTCTCGGGCGCCTACGACATAGTGGTCGCGGGCGGCGTCGAGTCCATGAGCCGCGTGCCGATGGGCTCGAGCATGCTCGGGACGACCGACCCGAGCGGCATCGCGTTCGCGGAACGCTATCCCGACGGACTCGTCCCGCAGGGCATCAGCGCCGAACTGATCGCCGCACGCTGGGGCATCACCCGCACCCAGATGGACGAGTTCGCGCTCGCCAGCCACGCCAAGGCCGCGGACGCGACGAAGAACGGACTGTTCGACGCCGAACTCAGGACGGTCGGAGAACTCCGAACGGACGAGGGCATCCGCGTCGGGAGCACACTGGCGACGATGGGCGGACTGCGTTCGGCCTACTACAGCGAGGCGATGGCGCAGCGCTTCCCGCAGATCGGATGGAACGTCACGGCGGGCAACGCGAGTCAGGTCACCGACGGCAGTTCCGCACTGCTGATGACCACCAGCGAGCGGGCCGAACAGTTGGGACTGCGACCGCTGGCCCGGATCCACAGTGTCGCGGTCGCGGGCGACGACCCGCTCTACATGTTGACCGCCGTCATCCCCGCGACCCGCAAGGTACTCGAACGCGCAGGTCTGACGCTCGACGACATCGACCTGTTCGAAGTCAACGAGGCGTTCGCGTCGGTGGTGCTCGCCTGGGCGAAGGAGACCGGCGCCGATCTGGACAAGGTGAACGTCCACGGCGGCGCGATCGCGCTCGGCCATCCGCTCGGCGCGAGCGGCGCACGCCTGATGACCACGCTCACCCATGCCCTGCACCAGCGCGGCGGCCGATTCGGCCTCCAGACCATGTGCGAGGCAGGCGGATTGGCGAACGCCACCATCATCGAACGCCTGTGACGACGAGCACCGGCAGCTCCCCCACTCCGACAGAAAGCAGACCGATGAATCTCCACGGACGAACCGTTCTCGTGACCGGGGCCACCGGCGGCCTCGGCCGCGAGTTCGTCAGCCAGTCCCTCGCACGGGGCGCCCGCCTGGTGTACGCCGCAGCGCGCCGGGACCACGACTGGAACGACGATCGCGTCGTGCCGTTGCATCTGGAGGTCACCGACCCCGCGTCGGTGGCCTCCGCCGCAGCGGCGGCAGGCGATGTGGACGTCCTCGTCAACAATGCCGGAATCACCGGTGCGGCGTCACTCCTCCACTCCCCCATGGAGGAGATCCGGCGCACGTTCGAGACGAACGTCTTCGCCCCGATCGAGTTGGTCCGCGCATTCGCCCCCGCCCTGGCGCGGGCAGGCGGCGGGGCGGTCGTCGATGTGCACTCGGTGCTGAGCTGGCTGGCCACACCCGGCGCCTACAGTCCGTCGAAGGCGGCGCTGTGGGGCGTGACGAATGCGCTTCGTCTCGAACTGGCCGCGCAGGGGACTCAGGTGCTCGGGGCGCATCTCGCGTACACCGACACACCGATGATCGCGCATCTCGACGTTCCCAAATCTGACGCCGCCATCGTCATCGGCCGCATCCTGGACGCTCTCGAAGCGGGCGAGGACGAGGCGATCGCCGACGAGGTGACGGCCGGATTCAGGTCGGTCCTGGGCACCGCGACCACCGGCCGCCTCCCGAGCCGAACTGCCTGACGACGCGCTGATCAACCCTTCAGGACCGGCAGGTCCAGAAGGTCGCGGTGGTAGCGCTCCGTGACGTTGGGGTGCGCGCGCAGGCGGGACTTGAGGGCGTTGAGCCCGTATCGCGCGTGCAGGGTGCCGCCGTGCTGGTCCGAACCGACGCCCACCGCCGCTGCCGCCAGCTCGGGCGGCAGCGGTACCGTCGGCAGCTCCGCGTCGTAGCCGGGGTTGAGGAAGAAGGGCAGCGAAACGCGGTCGGTGCCCGCGGCGGGCGGCAGGACCCGGTGCACGGTGGCACGGAGATAGCCGCCCGTCGCCACCTCGAGCAACTCGCCGATGTTGACGAGGAAATGTCCGGGGATCGGGTCGACGCCGAGCCACGCCGGTCCCCCGTCCGGGGTACCGATGTCGACCTGGAACCCGGTGCTCGTCGCCTCCGGGTAGAGCAGGGTGAGCGCACCGACATCCTTGTGACTGCCGACGCCCTGCCCGGTGACCGAGCCGTCGTGGCCCGGGTAGCGAGCGATCTTCAACAAGGGGTCCGGGTCGGCGAACGCGGCGTCGAAGAAGTCGGCCGGGGCCCCGAGCGAGGAAGCCCATCCGCGGATCAGCCGCAGACCGGCGTCCTGGGCTTGGGCCATCCACTCCAGCGCCAGGCCCCGAAGTTGCGGGACGCGCTCGGGCCACAGGTTCGGACCGTGGAGGACCTCCCATGGACGGTCGGGATCGACCTGGTCGACGGCGACGCGTTCGGGACCGATGTCGAGTTGCTCGCGCCAGTCGACGTACCCCTGCGTGCGCTCGCCCCCGACGCGGGTGTATCCGCGGAACTGCGGTGAGTGGGTGTTCTCGATCGTGAGCTTCTCCGCCTCGGGCAGGGCGAAGAAGGTGCGCGCGGTCGCGATCAGTTCGTCGGTGAGACGCTGATCGATCCCGTGGCCGGTGAGATGGAAGAACCCGATCTCGTGCGTCACCGTCCGCAGCGCATCGAGGTCGAGGTCCTCCAGATCGACGATCGGGAGCGACGAGGCGGGACGAGAATGAGCAGCCATCGGCCCGGGCTCCTTTCGCGTCGTGCTCGACCTCAGGCTACGCCGCGGGGCCGGTCACCCCAGTCGTCCGGACAACCGCTGGAGGCGATCCAGACTCGCACCGTCGAGGCCGACGATGCGCACGGACTTTCCGCGCTCCGCGTACTTGTGTTGCACCGTGTCGAGTGTCGCGACGGTCGATGCGTCCCACACCTCCGCGTCGGTGAGGTCGATGACGACCTCGTTCGGGTCGCCGACGTAGTCGAAGCGGTGCACGAGATCGTTGCTCGACGCCCAGAACAACTGGCCGGAGACGCGGTACACGCGCTCGTCCTCGCGGTCGAGCACCGCCACGTCCGCCATGTGCGCGACCCGCCGCGCGAACGCGACCATCGCGGTGAGCACTCCCGCGATCACACCGACGGCGAGGTTCTCTGTGGCGAGGGTGCCGACGACGGTCACGAGCATGACGAGCGTCTCGCTGCGCGGCATCAGCCGGAGTGTGCGCGGTGCGATGCTGTGCCAGTCGAAGGTGGTGGCGGCGATGACCACCATCACGGCGACCAGTGCCGCCATCGGGATGGCACCGACGACGTCGCCGACGGTCACGCACAGCACGAGGAGGAACAGGCCCGCGAGGAACGTCGAGATGCGGGTCCGGGCGCGACCCTCCTTGACGTTGATCATCGTCTGGCCGATCATCGCGCAGCCACCCATGCCGCCGAACAGGGCACCCGCCATGTTGGCCACGCCCTGACCCCACGCCTCGCGGGTCTTGCCGGAGGGCGTGTCGGTGATGTCGTCGACGAGCTTGGCCGTCAGCAGCGACTCCAGCAGCCCGACGAGCGCGAGACCGAGGGCGAACGGAGCGATGATCGTCACCGTCTCCCAGGTCAGCGGGACGTCGGGAATCATCCACGTGGGCAGCCCGGACGGCAGCTCCCCCTGGTCCGCGACGTCGGGTACGTCCAGGTGAAAGTACGTCACCACGCTGGTGAGGACGACGATCGCGATCAGCGGCGCGGGAACCACGGTCGTGAGCCTCGGGATCGCGACCACCATCACGATGCCGGCGACGACCAGCGGGTACACCAACCACGGCACGTCGACCAGCTGCCGCACCTGCGCGCTGAAGATGAGGATCGCGAGCGCGTTGACGAATCCGATCATCACCGAGCGCGGAATGTAGCGCACCAGGCGAGCGAGTCCCGCCGCGGCGAAGGCGATCTGCAGTGCACCCGCGAGCCAGACGGCGGCGATCAGGTAGTCGATGCCGTGCGAGGCGACCAGCGGCGCGACCACCAGCGCGGTCGCTCCCGCGGCCGCGGACACCATCGCGGGCCTGCCGCCGACGACCGCGATCGTCATGGCCATGATGCACGAGGTGTAGAGGGCGACCTTCGGATCGACGCCCGCGATCACGGCGAACGAGATGACCTCGGGGATGAGGGCGAGCGAGGTGACGAGACCGGCGAGGACCTCGGTGGTCAGCCGCCGCGGCGACCGTACCGCTGCGCGAACCGAGGTGACGTCGATGGGCGTGGAAACGTTGTCGAGCACCGGCAGAGTCTAGTGCGACGTCACCACATGCTCGTGCGCAGCGAGATCTCGGTCGCGAATGCGGCGGACGCGTCCCGGGGAACGGAACCGATTCCGTCGAGTTCGACGACACGGAAGTCGGAGTAGCAGCGGCGGCCGCTGGCGGCGGCATCGGGACGGACGGCATCGGCGCCGACGAGGACGGTGGTCGGGATCTCCACTGCCGGGCAGTCGTCCCCCGCAACGGCGGGATGCGCGGCGTCCGCGACAACGAGGCTCTTGAAGCGTCCGAAGGTGCGGGCGGCGGCCTGCCAGGCGAGTTCCGCGCCCTCCCGGTTGCCTGCGAGGTTCACGTACGTGAGGCCGAGCCCGTCGAGGAGTGCGAGCAGGCCGGCCACGTCCAACCCGGCGACGGTGTCGGGGACGACGGTGCGCAGCTCGGAGCCGTGCAGACGCTCGCACACGGCGTCGAAGACGGACGCGTCCTCGCCGGCGCCGGGCAGCAACACGACGATGTGGGCGCTCTCGGGGCCGTCGACCCGAACACTGTGGGTCACCTGTCCGACCGTCACTTCCGTCAACTCCATGCCCGGACCGTACACGGGACGCGATCGGAAGCCGGAACGGCGACGGGAACGGTTGCCAAGGTCACGGATCGGTTCTATGGTTAGTTACATGAGTAATGAACCAGCGACCCGACTCGGACGGTCCCGGTGATCGACGACGGGCGGCCGCTGTTCCAGCAGATCGCGGAACAGATCGAGGGCGCGATCATCGACGGGTCACTGCCGGAGGAAGGGCAGGTCCCGTCCACCAACGAACTCGCAGCCTTCCACCGCATCAACCCCGCCACGGCGGCCAAGGGCCTCAATCAGCTTGTCGCAGAAGGAATTCTCTACAAGAAACGGGGAATCGGAATGTTCGTCACCGCCGGAGCGCGTGAGGCGCTCCGATTCCGGCGCCGAGAGGCGTTCGCCCAGCAGTACATCGAACCCCTCGTCACGGAGGCCACCCGGCTCGGCATTCCACTCGACGAACTCAAGTCCATGCTCGACGCCGAGCGATTCGACAACAGGGAGGTGGCCCGATGACCAGCGGCCTCACGAAGATCACCGCCCCACCCGCGACCGACACCGACGTGGTCGCGTCGATGCGGGGAATCACCAAGACCTACGGCGACGTCGACGCCCTCAGCGACGTCACGTTCCACATCGAGCGGAACAAGATCCACGGCCTGCTCGGGCGCAACGGTGCAGGCAAGACCACGATCATGTCGATCCTGACCGGCCAGGCGATCCAAACGGACGGTGAGGCGACGGTGTTCGGCGAGTCACCGTTCGAGAACGCGAACGTTCTCCGCGACGTCTGTTTCGTCAAGGAGAGTCAGACCTACCCCGACGACCTGTGTGTCGGGCACGTCCTCACCGCGGCCTCGCATCTGATCGAACACTGGGACGCGGCCTTCGCGGAACAACTCCTCGACGATTTCGAGCTGCCGCGGCGACGCAGGGTCAAAAAGCTCTCCAGGGGCATGCGTTCGGCGCTCGGCGTGACGATCGGCCTGGCGTCACGCGCACCTCTGACGCTCTTCGACGAGCCCTACCTCGGCCTCGACGCAGTCGCACGACAGCTCTTCTACGACCGCCTCCTGGCCGACTACGCCGAACACCCTCGGACCGTCGTGCTGTCCACCCACCTCATCGACGAGGTGGCGAACCTGCTCGAACACGTCCTCGTCGTGGACCGCGGCCGGATCGTCGTCGACGACGACGCCGACACCCTCCGGCAGAGCGCCGTGGTCGTCACGGGGCCCACCGCGGCGGTCGAGGGGTTCGCCGCGAACGGCGCCGTCCTGCACCGGGAAACGCTCGGCACCACCACGAGGGCGACGATCCGCACCGCCGGCCCGGACGTGCCCGACCACAGCCGCCTCGTCGCAGCAGGCGGAACCGTGGAACCGGCCTCGCTGCAGGAGTTCGTCATCCGCACGACCAGCCTCCCTCACGACGGAACGTCGCACACGAGTCAGGAGTCGAAGTCATGACCACCGCCACCGCAGTCACGGCGCCCCCGCCCACGCCGACGCCGTCCCGGATCGGTGGGGTGCTGCGCCTGCACACCGTCGCCTGGCCGCTGCTCGTCGCCTGGCCGGTCGGGATACTCGCGGTGTCGTTCGCGATCTGCTGGACCATCTACTTCCTCGTGCAGAACGAGGAGGGCGAGGGGTTCACCGGCGCGGTGACCGCACTGCTCGGCTTCGTCGTCGCCTTCTACCTCCAGGCGATGAACCAGAGCTTCCCGTTCGCGCTGGGGCTCGGCGTCACCCGCCGGGAGTTCCACCGCGCCACGGTGATCATGGCGGTCGGCCAGTCCGCGGTGTTCGCGCTCGTGCTGCAGGCACTGTCCGCGATCGAGACCGCCACCGGCGGCTGGGGTGTCCACATGCGGATGTTCGGTCTCGCTCGGTACCTCACCGACAGCCGCATCGTCGAACTGCTGTCGTTGTTCGCGATTCTGCTGGCGACCACCGGCATCTCGATGCTGGCCGGCGCGATCTACCAGCGCTGGCGCACGACCGGTCTGCTGGCCGCGGGAGTCGCACTGTTCGGTGGTCTCGGCCTGGCCGCGATCGGGATCACGTGGGCACGCTGGTGGCCGGAGATCGGGTCGTGGTTCGCCGACTCTCCCCGCGCGGTGCCGATGGCGGCACTTCCGCTGGTGATCGCGGCGGCCGCGCTCGCCGGCAGCTGGGTGGGGCTGCGCCGCGCGACGCCGTGACCGGGCGGCGGGTCAGGGACTCGTCAGCGCGCTTTCGACGACGGGAAGTCCCGACGGCGCGCCCCGCTCGATCAGCTCCATGACCTCGTCGACGGCCACGTGCTGCTCGACGAGGTCGGCGAGCAGGTCGAGCTGGGCGGTCCGCTCGGCCGCCACCGAGGTGTCGGGCGACACCGTGAAGTCGCGGCCGGTGACGGCCGCAACCCGACCGAGCAGCCGGCGCCGGTAGTCGTTGGTCTCGAGCAGACCGTGCCAGTGCGTGCCGATCACAGGTCCGCGGACACTGCCCTCCGGGGTGCCGTCGTGGTGGTGCAGCAGGGGCACGTCCCCGGTGCGGGTGACGCGGCCGTGGTGGATCTCGTAGCCGGACACCGCGATTCCCTCTGCCGTCCCCGCCGACTGCGCGAGCACCTTGTCGGCGGCGAACTCGACGTCCATGTCGAGCAGGCCGAGCCCGTCGACGGCGCCCGCACCGGACTCGATGTCGTCGACGATCCGTCGGCCCAGCATCTGATAACCGCCGCAGATGCCGAGGACGGGACCGCCGGCCGCGGCACGGGCCGACAACGCGTCCGCGAGCCCCGACTGCCGGAGCCAGGCGAGATCGGCCACCGTGGACTTGCTGCCGGGTACCACCACCAGATCGGCCTCGGTCAGGCGCGACGGGTCGCTCACCCAGTGCACCGACACGCCGGGCTCGCAGGCGAGGGCCTCGACGTCGGTGGCGTTGGACACCCGGGGCAGCCGAATCGCGGCCACCCGCAGCCAGTCCCGGCCGATCGGCGGTCCGGGCCTGCCCACCGGCGCGTCCACGACGGTGGACAGCGAGTCCTCGGCGTCGATCCACAGACCGTCGGCGAACGGGACGACCCCGAGCGTCGGGCGTCCGGTCAGCTCCCGCAACTGGTCCAGCCCCGGTTCGAGCAACCCCACGTCGCCGCGGAACTTGTTGATCACGAAGCCGGCGATCAGTGCCTGGTCCTCGGGTTCAAGGACGGCGACGGTGCCGAACAGGTGCGCCAGCACTCCCCCTCGATCGATGTCACCGACCACGACGACCGGCAGGTGTGCCGCCCGCGCCAGCCCCATGTTCGCGAGATCGGTTGCACGCAGGTTGATCTCGGCGGGCGACCCGGCGCCTTCACAGATCACGACGTCGAACTCGTCGCGCAGCGACGCCAGTTCGTCGGCGACGACCCCGCGCAGCCACTGCCGGTGCGTCATGTAGTCGCGGGCGCCGACCGAGGTGACGGCCTTGCCGCGCACCACGAGTTGGGAGGTGCGGTCGCTGCCCGGCTTGAGCAGCACCGGATTGAAGCGCACGCTCGGCTCGAGTCCGCACGCACGCGCCTGCAGCGCCTGCGCCCGCCCGATCTCCCCGCCGTCGAGGGTGACGACGGAATTGTTCGACATGTTCTGCGCCTTGAACGGCGCGACCGAGACGCCACGCCGCGCGAGCAGCCGGCACAATCCGGCCACCAGGACGCTCTTGCCCGCGTCCGACGTCGTGCCTGCGACGAGCAGCGCGCCACCGGACCCGGTCACGGCAGCGTGAGGATTTCCGCCCCCGAGTCGGTGACCACGATGGTGTGCTCGAACTGGGCGGTCCACTTGCGATCCTGGGTGACGACGGTCCAGTTGTCGTCCCAGATCTCGTAGTCGACGGTGCCGAGGTTGATCATCGGCTCGATGGTGAACACCATGCCGGGCTCGATGATCGTGTCGACGTTCGGCTGGTCGTAGTGCAGGATCACGAGTCCGTTGTGGAAGGTCTCGCCGATGCCGTGGCCGGTGAAATCACGCACGACGCCATAGCCGAAGCGGTTCGCGTAGGACTCGATGACGCGACCGATGACGTTGAGCTCACGCCCCGGCTTGACGGCCTTGATCGCCCGCATGGTCGCCTCGCGGGTGCGCTCGACGAGGAGTCGGTTCTCCTCGGCGACGTCCCCGGCGAGGAAGGTCGCGTTGGTGTCGCCGTGCACGCCGTCGATGTAGGCGGTGACGTCGATGTTGACGATGTCGCCGTCCTGGATCACCGTCGAATCCGGGATGCCGTGGCAGATCACCTCGTTCAGCGAGGTGCAGCAGGACTTCGGAAAGTCCTTGTAGCCCAGCGTCGACGGATACGCACCGTTGTCGATCATGTGCTCGTGCGCGATCCGGTCCAGCTCGTCCGTCGTGACACCGGGCGCGACCGCCTTGCCCGCGGCCTCGAGCGCCTGTGCGGCGATCCGGCCGGCGAGTCGCATCTTCTCGATCGTCTCGGGGGTCTGCACCCACGGTTCGTTGCCCTCGTTGACGGTGGGCTTCCACGCGTACTCGGGCCGCTCGATCTTCGCGGGCACCGCAAGGGTCGGCGAGACGGTACCGGGGACGAGAGGCGCGCGCACAGACATGCGTTCCAGGTTACGCGCAGGGCCCCCACCGGAACTGCCGAGCCCGGTGCACGTTCGCGGGAACGTCCACCGGGCTCGGCAGCTTCGCGGCGGTCAGCGGCGCGCCGACACCAACTCCGAGTCGTCGAACTCCACGGCTGCGGAACGGCGCGCCGGAATGCACGCGGCGACCGCGGCCGCGACGAGCGCGACCCCGCAGCCGATCAGCAATCCGGTGCGGAAACCGGCCTCGGTGGGCAGGGTGTGCTCGCCCACCTGCATGGTCATCTGCGCGAGCACGGCGCCGACGACGGCCGCGGCGATGGACGTGCCGAGCGAGCGGCAGAGCGTGTTGAAGGCGTTCGCGGCCCCGGTCTCGGACAGCGGAACCGCACCCATCACCAGGGCGGGCATCGCGCCGTAGGCGAATCCCGTGCCGACACCACAGATGATCGCGACGGTCATCAGGCCCCAGGACGTCCCCATCAGGATCATCGACGAGCCGTACCCGGCGGCGATGATCAGGGCGCCGACGATCAGGGTCACCTTGGGACCGCGGGCGGCGGACAGCTTGCCGCCGATCGGTGCGACGGCCATCATCGCGAAACCACCGGGCAGCATCCACAGACCCATCACGACCATCGAGTTGCCGAGGCCGTAGCCGGTGGCCGCCGGCAGCTGGAGCAGCTGCGGCAGGATCAGCGACTGCGCGTACATGGCGAATCCGATGACGAGGCCAGCGACGTTCGTGAGCAGAACCTGCGGCCGGGCGGTGGTGCGGAGGTCGACCAGCGGATCGGTTGTCCGCAGTTCCCACCAGCCCCAGACGAGCAACACCAGCACCGAGACGGCGAACAGGCCGACGGTCGTGGCGTCGGTCCAGCCCCAGACGGCGCCCTTCGACACGGGCAGCAGCAGGCAGACGAGCCCGATACCGAGGCCGATTGCGCCGAGGGGGTCGAACGTGCCCGCATGCGGGTCGACGGGGGTCGCGGGGATGAATGTCCAGATCAGGACCGCGATCACCACCGCGAGAGCGGTCGCGCTCCAGAACAGCGCCCGCCAGCTGGCGTTCTGCGCGACCGTTGCGGCGAGCGGCAGGGCCACGGCGCCGCCGATGCCCATCGACGCGCTCATCAGTGCGATGGACGAGTGCAGCCTGTCGGCCGGGACGAGCTCGCGCAGCGCCGCGATGCCGAGAGGAATGATGCCCATGCCGAGCCCCTGGAGGGCACGGCCCGCGACCATCGGCACGACAGAGGTCGCGAGCGCGCAGACCAGTGAGCCGGCGATCAGCGGCACGGAGCAGGCGAGCAGCATCCGGCGCTTGCCGTGGATGTCGCCGAGGCGGCCGGTGATCGGCGTGAACACCGCACCGGCGACCAGGGTGGCGGTGACGACCCAGGTCGCGTTCGACGCAGAGGTGTCCAGCAGCCTCGGCAGGTCACCGATGAGCGGGACGACGAGCGTCTGCATCATCGCGACGACGATCCCCGCGAAGGCCAACACCGCGACCACCACGTTCGGGTTCGCAGGACTACTACTTCTCACGCAAACTCCTCATTACTGTTCACCAGCGGCGGCCCCCCGGCGCCGGGTGCACCACATTTGTGCGATACACATTACTTGTATCATGCAATGAGAATGGCTCATGCAAAGGTTGTGTATGATGCACGCCACAGGGTTGTCCCAACCCGGACAATCCCGGCGCCACACTCGGAGACATCGAGAGGAAGCAAGCGTGGACGGGACCCCCGACCGGATCGAATTCGAGACGATGCTCCTCGCGCGTCATCTCGCCCGCCCCCGGCGAGGTGACGGCAACCTCGAATCCAGCGCCTACCTCCTGCTCAGCCGCATCAGCATCGAAGGACCGATGTCGGTCGGCGAACTCAGCGAGGCCTTCGAACTCGACACCTCGACCATCAGCCGTCAGACCACCGCGATGATGAAGGCCGGTCTGGTCCAGCGCATCCCGGACCCGGACGGCGGAATGGCACGAAAGTTCCGCATCACCGACGAGGGCCGGACCCGGCTCGAACTGCAGCGCGCGGGCCACGTGCGCGGGCTCGGCGCGGTCATCGCGGACTGGGATCCGGCCGACCGCGAAACCTTCGCCGAACTCCTCCAGCGGTTCAACAACGACATCGAGAGCCGGACCGGACACCCCTGGCCGCGGCCCGCTGACGTCCCCGGGCGGCACGCGTAGCGTTGAGGTCGGTCCTCGGCCTCGAACGGTCGACCGCGATGCGGCGCCGAGCGCGCGCGGGGTCTCCTCCTGGTCGAGTTCGCCGAGAGGAGGTGCGCCATGTTCGACGACACCGGCGGTCACGAACCCGAGCGACGCGACATCGAGAAACGCTGGGACGACCCATCGGAGATCCGCCGGGCCACCCGCTACACGGTGTGGGTGCTCGCGGTTGCGCTGGTCTCCGCCGCCCTGCTCGGGTTGTGGGCCTACCTCGGCCGCAGCAACTGCACGGACGCCACGGCCCCGGTGTGCGGAACCGCCGACCGCTACCTCCTCGCGATCGTGCCCGCCGCCGTCCTCATGCTCGGGGGCCTCGGCGCGTTCGGCGAAACGTACGCCGTGTGGAAGCGAGGCGGCACCTGGCCGGCGTGGCAGGGCGCGGGCTGGGCCCTGTTCCTGCTGATGCTGGTCTGCGCGGCGCTCGGTGCAGGCGTGCTCGCGACCTGAACCGCGCCGCAGCGGCGGTGGTCAGCCGTCCGCGCGTGCACCGAGCGCGACGAGCGCCCGCAGGAGCACCGGCGTCAGACGGCCCACGTCCTCCGCACCCGCCTCGTCGGCCAGGACGCGGTCCAGCTCGGCGATCGCGTCCCGCCCCAGGCCGAGCAGTCGCGTGCCCTCGTCGGTCACGACGAGTCGCGCGGTCCGGCCCCTCCCGGAATCCGTGGTCCGCTGGACGGCGCCCCGCTCCTCCAACCTCATTAACGTCGCCTGCATGCTCTGCGGCGTCACGGAAGCCCGCCGAGCCAGCTCGCTGTACGAGATGCCCGAGTCCCGGGACAGGTGCCCCAGGGCGGACAGGTGACGCATCGTGATGCCCTCCGTGCGAAGCGCGTGCTCGACCCGCTCGCGCATTCGCCGCCCCAGCGCCATCACCAGGAATGCCGCACTCGGCGGTGGGCCCGCATCGGTCATGTTGACAATCCCCCTTCACCAGTTTCAGACTAACTGAAACTGTACGGAAGAGGCTGCTGCCATGAAGATCCGCCACTATCTGCAAGGCGCCCCGTCGGTGACGGCCACGGAGGCGATCCGACTGGCCGCCGAAGGCGCACTCATCGTCGACGTCCGCCGGCAGTTCGAATGGGATCGGAACAACATTCCGGGCTCGGTTCACATCCCGCTCGAGGACCTGCCGCGACGGTGCGAGGAACTGCCCGACGATCGCCTGTTGATCACGTTCTGCACCGGCGGCCTGCGTTCGTACGGCGCGGCGAACATGCTCATCGAGTACGGGTTCGAGGCCAGGAACATGTCCAAGGGGCTGATCGACTGGCGGGCGGCGGGCGGCGCGCTGCAGGGCAGCGCGCACGCCTGACCCGCGTCAGTCCTGCTTGGGTACCCAGTGGTCGACGGCGAGTTCGTAACTCTCCTTGACGGCCCCGTAGGCGGCTCGCTCGGCTTCCTCGCCTGCCCCGAACCGTTTCACCGCGGATTCGTGGGCGGTGGCGTAGACCTCTTGCACCTCCTTCGACGATCGGCGCAACGTCTGTGGGAGCTCGAACCGATCCATGCCGCTCAACCCTTCGTCGGTGATGATCAGGTGGCACCCATTGTCCGTCGGCGGGCGCCGCGGCAACAGCCCCGAGTCGTGGCGTGTCGCGGACGACACGGGGACCCCACTTCCGTGGGCACGGCTAGGGGCGCTCCCTTTCGCCGAGGTGGAGCGCCCGCACCCTCCGCGCGACCACCAGGACGTCGTCGACGCTCGGCGCGGGCGCACCGGGAGTCTTGGCCCGATCGTCGAACCGACGCAGCCGCACCGCATCCCGCCACCAGGGGTGCGACACCCACGCCGGATCGACGGCGGCACCGCCCTGACGGCGCAGGGTCGTCACCGATTCCGGGGAGAGTCGTGTGGCGTAACCGGGATCGGTGGCCACCAGGTATCGCTTGGCGGCGACATGGGCCCCGGCGAGCCACCCGACCCGTTCCCCGTATCGAGGCGTGAGCCACTGCCGCGCGATCAGGTCGTGCGGTGCCGACGAATCCTCGCCGACCCGCGGGCTCCGGGCGAGATCGTGCAGCGCGGCAGCGAGTACCAGGTGGTCGTCGGCACCGGCTGCCATCGCATGGCCTGCCGCCTGCAGTGCGTGGTCGAGTTCGTCGACCGCCTCTCCGTCGAACACGTCGCGCAGCGACCACAGCAGTTCGCCGGTCTCGACCACCACGTCCTCGTTCACGGCACCAGACTGTGCCACATTGGTCTATACCATTTGTTCACCTGACGTTTGCGTTCCTGACGACGTCTGGTCTAGACCAGACGCCACACTGGTCCCATGCGAATAGTGATTGTTGGTGGGGGGATCCTCGGGACGGCGCACGCCGACGAAGCGATCCGCCGCGGACACGACGTGATCCATCTCGAACGCGAACCCGAGGCGCGAGGCGCGACGGTCCGCAACTTCGGTCTGGTGTGGGTGTCGGGGCGAGCCGAACACGAACTCGCCACCACTCTGCGGTCGCGGGAGTTGTGGGCAGATCTGGCCGCTCGCGTCCCCGCGATCGGGTTCCGTCCCGCCGGGTCGCTGACCCTGCTCCGCACCCCCGAGGAAGTCGCCGTCGCCGAAGAAGTCCTGGCCCGACCCGACGCCGACACCCGCGGATTCGCGCTGCTGGACCCCGAGCAGGTACGTGCGACGAATCCGGCCTTGCGTGGCGAGTACCTCGCCGGACTGCACTGCCGTCTCGACGGCGCGGTCGAGTCCAGGGTCACTTTGCCCGCTGTCCGCGCTCACCTCGCGAAGTCCGGGCGGTACACCTACCACCCCGCCACCGAGGCCCGCGACGTGACCAGTGACTCGACCGGGGTGCACGTCCGCGACGACCACTCGCGCACGTTCGACGCGGACCTGGCGATCGTGTGCCCCGGCGCCGCACTCGGCGGCCTGGCCCGGGAACTCGCCGGAGACCTCCCGTTGCGGCGGGTGCGGTTGCAGATGATGCAGACGGCACCGCTCGGCGAGAACCTGACGACCGCTGTGGCCGACGGCGACAGCCTCCGCTACTACCCCGGCTTCGCGGGCAAGGCCCTCGAGGAGTTGCAGGCGCGTCAGCCGCAGGCCCCGATCGCGGCGGCCCACCGCATGCAACTGCTGTGCGTGCAGCGCCTGCACGGCGGTCTGACCATCGGCGACACCCACGAGTACGACGAACCCTTCGACTTCGACGTCGACGAGGCTCCGTACGAGCATCTCAAGGCTCTCACCGAGAAGCTGCTCGGCCGCAGAATCCCTCCGGTGGTCAGACGCTGGGCCGGCGTCTACAGCCAACACCTCGATCCCACACGACTCGTTCATCGGGGCGAGGCGACCGACAACGTGTGGATCGTCGCAGGACCCGGCGGTCGCGGCATGACGCTCGGACCAGCACTGGCCGAGCAGACCGCGGAGCAGCTCGGCCTCTGACGCGTCGGAGGCCTCGCGTCCGAGAACCTGTCGCGACCGGAGCCGGCCGTCTCGCCGGCGTCGCCGGTTCGTTCTCCGGCCGGTCGTGGCAGTCCGCACCGGCGCCGGGCCACAGCGTCAAGGGCCCGGCGCCCGGTGTCCCCCAGCTCGAAGCCGTCGAGCGCAGCACCCGTGACGGAAGCCTGGCGCACCGGCGGCCCTGCCCGAGCAGCCGCCTCGGGAGTGGGTGACATGCGGATCGGAATCCTCGCGTACGACGACTGTTTCGCCACCGAGGTGTTCGCCGTGTCCGACATCCTCCGCATCGCGAACCGGGTCGCGCGGGAGAACGGCACGGTCTCCGCCGACCCGTTCCGGACCTCGGTGGTCTCGGTGAACGGTGAACCGGTGACCGCCGCGGGCGGGTTCGGCATCGGCGCACGGCGCTGGCGCCGCGACCACGATCTCCTCGTGGTGCCGGGGTTCGACCTCTCCCCCACGGAGGACCTGGATGCCAGGCTCGGCGACCGCCACCGCGAGATCGCCCTGATCCGTGAGGCCGGACGACGGGGCGTCCGTGTCGCGTCGGTGTGTGTCGGAGCGTTCCTGCTCGGTGAGGCGGGGCTGCTGGACGGGCGACGATCGACGACGTCGTGGCTGTTCGCGTCGCAGCTCGCCGGCCGCTATCCGCTGTCGACGGTGTGCGCGCAGTCGCTGGTCGTCACCGACGAGCACGTCACGACCACCGCCGCCTTCAGCGCATCGCTCGACCTCGCGACCACGATCGTCCGCGACCACCTCGGCAGCGCCGTCGCGCGGGCCACCGCGCGCATCACGTTGGTGTCCGAGAACCGGACCAGCCAGGCCCCGTATGTCGTCGAGTCGATGGTGACGCCCGCGACCGGGCCGTTCGCCACCGCGGTCCAGCGGTGGCTGGTCGATCACCTTTCGGAGCCCTACAGCCTGCCGCGACTCGCCGCCGCGTTCCACATCAGTTCCCGAACCCTGCTGCGCAGGTACGGCGACGACGTCGGCCGCCCACCGCTGGAGTTCCTGCAGGACGCCCGGATCGCCGCCGCCAAGAGACTTCTCTCGGACACCGACGTTCCCGTCGGTGACATCCCACCGCGCGTCGGCTATCGGGATCCGGGCACGTTGCGGCGGATGTTCGTCGAACGCGTCGGAATCGGACTCGCCGAGTACCGCCGCCGGTTCCGCACGCGCTGAGCGAGCCACCGCGCGGACGTGGCCGGATCGGCCCGGAACGTGGCGGTCACGCCCCTCGCGCCGAGGGTGCCGGGTCACGAGACTCGAGTCGTCAGTGCCCGCCGACCAACAGGAGTCCATCCATGGCATCTCAGCGCCCGACCGCGGACGACCCGCTCGACGACTTCGCGCGCCGCGAGTTCACCTTCGATTCGATCGAGAAGGTCGTGCTCGTCTCGGGGGCCGGGCCGGCGGTCGTCGTCATGCCGGAGATGCCGGGGATCAGCCCGCATGTCGCCCGGTTCGCGCGGTGGGTTCGGGACGCCGGGTTCACCGTGTACCTGCCGTCGCTGTTCGGGCGGGACGGCGCGGTGCCCACCGTCGAGGACGGACGCGACGTGATGCAGCGGGCGTGCGTCAGCGCCGAGTTCCGAGCGTTCGGCGCGAACCGGACCAGTCCCGTGACCCGGTGGCTGCGCGCGCTCGCGGGTGCAGCCCACGAGGAGTGCGGCGGTCCCGGGGTCGGGGCGGTCGGCATGTGCTTCACCGGCAACTTCGCGCTCACCATGACACTCGAGGCGTCGGTGCTCGCGCCCGTGCTCTGCCAGCCGTCCCTGCCGCTCGACGATCCGGGTGGCCTGGAGATCTCGCCCGAGGACCTGCGCGCGGTGCGCGACCGCCTCGATCGCGACGACCTGACCGTGCTGTCCTACCGGTTCGCCGGCGACGCGTGGTGCCGGGCGGAGCGCTTCGCCGCCTACGCGTCGGCGCTCGGCGACCGGTTCGTGGGCACGGTGCTCCCCGACGACGCGGCCGATCCCGCACCGCCACCGTTCTTCGCGGAGGTGGTGGCGAGCCCGCACAGCGTGGTGACCGCCCACCTGGTCGACGCCGCGGGCGAGCCCACGATCGCGGCCCGCGACGAGATTCTCGCGTTCCTCGCCTCGCGGCTGACCGAGAGCCGGTGACTGGAGCCTCCGGTGGCCGACGACGCGACCACCGGAGGCCCCGGCCGGCCGGTCAGCCCTGGCGCAGGATGTACCGCTGCACCTTGCCGCTCGGTGTCTTGGGCAGGGACGGAACGAAGTGCACGGTCCGCGGGTAGGCGTGCGCTGCGAACTTCCGCTTGACCAGAGTCTGCAGTTCGGCCTCCAGCTCGTCGGTGCCCTCGACGCCCTCACGGAGCACCACGAACGCCTCGAGCACCTCGCCGCGCAACTGGTCCGGCATGCCGACCACCGCGGCCTCGACGACGTGCTCGTGCATCACCAGGACCGACTCGACGTCGAACGGGCCGATCCGGTAGCCGGCCATGATGATGACGTCGTCGTCGCGCGAGCTGAAGAAGAAGTGCCCGTCCGCATCCGCACTGCCCGCATCGCCGGTGACGTACCAGCGACCGTCCTCGGTGAACCGCTGCCGGGTCTTCTCGGGGGCGTCCACGTAGCCGCGGAACCACATCAGCGGGCTGGCGTGCGTGTCGATCGCGACGCGACCCGCCGTGCCGGGTGCGGCGACGTCGTCGCTGTCGTCGAGCAGGACGGCACACGACCACCCCGGCAACGCACGGCCCATCGACCCCGCCGGGACCTCCTCGCGGAGTTCGTCGGCCCAGGCGTTGACGATGAACATGCCGTGCTCGGTCTGCCCGTAGTGGTCACGCACCTCGCAGCCGAGGGCGGACTTCGACCACGCCACGACGTCCGGGGTCAGCGGCTCGCCCGCAGACGACGCGCGGCGCAGCGTCAGGCCCTCGGGAACCGGTCCGGTGTCGGCCCGCAGGCTGCGATAGACGGTCGGCGCGGCCGCGAAGTTGGTGACGCCGAACTTCTCGACAACCTGCCACGTCAGTGCCGGGGAGAACCCGGCGTGCAGGAGCAGGCTGCGGCGGCGGGCCGCCATCGGGCCCAGCAGCGCGTAGTAGAGCCCGTACGCCCAGCCCGGGTCGGCGGCGTTCCAGAACACGTCCTCGTCGCGGACGTCGAGACCGAATTCGATGTAGGCGTGGAACGACGCGAGCGCGCGCACGGGGACCGGAACTCCCTTGGGGGTGCCCGTGGTGCCCGAGGTGAACAGCTGCACGATCGGTGCGTCGGCACCGACGGCGACCGCGGCGCCCTTCGGGTCGTCGGCGTCGTGCGCGGCGAGCAGGTCCGCGAAGGACGTCCGTCCCTCGGCGGCGGTGCCACCGGCGACCACGACCGACCACGGCGCGTCGGCCGGGATGTCGTCGCCCGGCGCGAGCTTGTCGAGCTGATTGGCGTCGGCGACGACGACCTTCGCGCGCGACGCGGTGAGCCGGAACGCGATGGCGGGTGGAGCGAACGCCGTGAAGAGCGGGACGTGCACCGCGCCCCGGCGCCAGATGCCGAGCAGGGCGACGACCACCTCGACGGACTTGCCCATCAGCGTCGCCACGCAGTCGCCCGGCTCGACACCGAGATCGGCGAGGGCGGCGGCGAACTTCGTCGACTCGGCGCGCAGCTCGCCGTAGGTGAGGTCGCGGGACGACAGGTCGCTCTCGATCACGGTGAACGCGACGGCGTCGGAGGGGTGCCGGTCGCACAGCAACTCGGCCGCGCAGGCGTCGGCGGTGTCGTACTGCCCGAGCAGCTCGTCCACACGGGCCGCGCTTCGGGCTCGGCCGGCTGCCGCATCCGCTGCGAGGGTCGCCGTGGCACTGTTGTCGACCATGGAGGTTCCTTCCCACTTCACTCCGGCATGACACCGGACACTTCACTCGCCTTATGATCTAGCTCACAAGACACAACCACCACCCCCGGAAAGGGGTAGCCGCACCGATGCCCATGCCGACGAACCCCCGAGAGGCGCTGCTCCGCCCCCGCGACGGCGATGCGCTCCGGGCGGAGCTGCGACACACCGCGAGCCTCGCCGACGTTCCCGTGCTGTTCGGCGGCGAGGTGCACGCCGGAAATCTGCTGCTCAGCGAGTTCATCGGGACCCGAACGAACGGCCTCAAGGGCCTCACGGTGCCGTCGACATCCGGGCTGGGCGGCCGCGTCGCCCACCAGCGGCGGCCGGCGTCCGTGCCCGACTACCGGACCGCACTGAACATCACCCACCACTTCGACGCCCCGGTGATCGGGGAGGGCCTGCGTTCGGTGATCGCGGTCCCGGTCGTGGTCGACGGGGTCTCGCGCGCCGTGCTCTACGCGGCGGTCCGCGAGGCCACCCCGATCGGTGACCGCACCGCGGATCTGCTGACCCTGTCCGGTCGGCGACTCGCGGCGGAGATCGCGATCCGCGACGAGGTGGACCGGCGGCTGCGCATGCTCGACACTCGCGACACCACCGGTCCGGGTGACGCCGCCGTGTCGGAGGGCATCCGCGAGGCGCATGCGGAGCTGCGCGGTCTGGCGCAGGACGTGTCCGACAGCGCCCTGCGCGGGCGCCTGCGGGCGGTGGCGGACAAGCTCGCCGGGTTGCTCGTCGAGGACGCCGCACCGTCGGCCGTCGCCCTCTCCCCGCGAGAACTCGACGTCCTGTCGCACATCGCACTCGGCTGCACGAACAACGAAGTCGCCCACCGCCTCTCGCTCGGCTCGGAAACGGTCAAGAGCTACCTGCGCAGCGCGATGGGCAAGCTCGACGCCCGGTCCCGGCACGAAGCGGTCGTCACCGCCCGGCGACTGGGTTTGCTTCCGTAGATCCATCGGTTTTCTCGCGCGAGGAGGGGCCATGAGCGGATCGTCCGAGACCGGCGGATCGGCGTCGGGAACCGGCGGCGAGCACCGCGGAGAGCCGACGCTCAAGCGGGTGATGGGGCCGTGGCTCCTGTTGCTGTTCATCGTCGGCGACATCCTCGGCACCGGCATCTACGCCCTCACCGGCCAGGTCGCGAACGACGTCGGCGGCGTCGTGTGGCTCCCGTTCCTGGTGGCGTTCACCGTCGCCCTCATCACCGCCTTCAGCTATCTCGAACTCGTGACCAAGTACCCACAGGCGGCCGGTGCGGCGCTGTACACGCACAAGGCGTTCGGGATCCAGTTCCTCACGTTCATGGTCACGTTCGCGGTGATGTGCTCGGGCATCACGTCGGCGGCGACCGCCTCGCGTGCCTTCGCCGCGAACTTCGCGGAGGCCTTCGAGATCGACCTGAGCACCGGGATCGGCATCACGCTGCTCGGCATCGCGTTCATGCTGATCGTGGCGGCGGTCAACTTCCGCGGTGTGGGCGAGTCCGTGCGGATCAACGTGGTCCTGACCTGCATCGAACTGTCGGGGCTGCTGATCATCGTCTTCATCGGCATGTGGGCACTCGGCATCGGCGAGGGCGACTTCTCCCGCGCGATGACGTTCGACACCGGCGAACGCAGTGCCGTCGGTGGTGTCATCGCCGCGACGACACTCGCCTTCTACGCGATGGTGGGTTTCGAGGACTCGGTGAACATGGCGGAGGAAGCCAAGGATCCGAGCCGAATCTTCCCGAAGGTGTTGCTCACGGGCCTGTTGTTCACCGGCCTGATCTACGTCCTCGTGTCCGTCACGGCGATCGCGCTGGTCCCCGCGGACGAACTCGGCGAGGGTGACACCCCGCTCCTCAAGGTCGTTCAGGCCGGAGCTCCCGGCTTCCCGATCGGGATCTTCGCGTTCATCACGATGTTCGCGGTCGCGAACACCGCACTGATCAACATGCTGATGGCGAGCCGCCTCCTCTACGGCATGAGCCGTCAGCACGTGCTGCCGCCGCAGTTGGGGCGGGTGCACCGCACGAGGCGCACTCCGTACATCGCGATCGGGTTCACCACCTTCCTGGCGCTCGGCCTGATCACCTTCGTCGGCGAGGTGCCGCAACTGGGCGGTACCACGGCCCTGTTGTTGCTGTGTGTGTTCACCATCGTCAACGTCGCCGTGCTGGTGCTGCGGAAGAACCCGGTCGAGCACAAGCATTTTCGAGCGCCGACGGCGTTGCCGGTCGTCGGCGCGCTGGCGTGCGGTTTCCTGGCAACCCCCTTCACCGACCGGAATCCGGACCAGTACGCGATCGCGGGTGTGCTGCTGGCGATCGGTGTGGTGCTGTGGGGCGTCAACCACCTCGTGAACACCAAGCTGGGGGTCAAGGGCGAGTTGCATCCGGAGTACCTGACGGACGACGACCCATCGACGCCCCACGGCCCCTCCAACTGATTTTCTAGAACACGTTCCAGGCGATCTGGCATACTCCGCGACATGCTTGCCGACCCCGCCGACCTGCTCACGCTCGCGCACGCCTCACCCGCGGCGGTGGCCGAGCACGACAAGGAGGCGTGGCTCGGCCTCTTCTCGCGGTACCACGTCGTCGAGGACCCGGTCGGCGGCCGTCCCGTCCTCGGAGGCCTCTACGACCCCCGCCGCAGGCGCCGTGGCCGCGATCCCCTCGCCCGCTTCTGGGACACCTTCATCGCGCCCAACGACATTCGCTTCCACGTGCAGCGTGACGACATCGTCGACGGACTCACCGTGGTCCGCGACGTCACGATCGAAACTCGGCTCGGCCGAGGGGTCGTCGCCCACGCACCGATGCACCTGCTGTACGAGGCCACTCTCGACGAGGGCGAGCCTCGGATCCGCCGGATCGCCGCGCACTGGGAGGTGGCGCCGATGTTCGCCCAGGTGGCGGGCGTCAGTCCGGCGAAGCTCGCGGTGGGGACGTCGATGGCGACGCGGATGTTGCGCAACCTGGGCCTCGGCGGATCGGTCGCGTTCGGTGCCGCCGTTCGCAGCGTCGGTGAGCCCGGGAAGACGGCGGTGCGCCGACTGGTCGAGGCCGCCACGCGGGGCGATTCGGATGCGCTGGACACGCTCGGTGGCCGGGTCGTCGGCGACATCACCAAGATCATCGCCGCCGGCGACACCGTCACCGCCTCCTGCACGGTCGACGGCTCCCCCGCCCTGCTGTGCTGCTACCTCGACCGCAGTTCCCTGCGCGTCGTCCGGGCCGACGTCTACGCCTGACCGGCGCTCGTTCGGCCCTGAGCGGCAGGGCTCGGATCCCGATGCGTTCTGGACATCCGGCAATCGGCGGTGGGATCGTGGACATCGCGTCCATTCGCTCACCGCCGCGTTCGGCTTCCGAGAGAGGGTCGACTCCACGGATCTTCGGCCGACCGGTGAGCACCGTCGGACCCGTCACCAGGACCGACGGACCGCGAACATCCCCGGTGCCGACGTCACCCGTCGACGGCGGGGCCGGTCGAGACCCTGTGACCTGTCGCGGCGCCCGACCCGCGCCCCACGACACGGAGAGCGAGGACACCGATGTCCACCCACCGAGCAGTGCAGGTCGCGGCCGCGGGAGGGACGCCGACGCTCGTCGACGTCGACACGACGTCGCCGGGACCGGACCAGGTCCGGATCACGGTCGCCGCCTGCGGGATCTGCGGCACCGACCACGGCTTCGTGAACGGCGGATTCCCCGGAACCTCGTGGCCGCTGACCCCGGGGCACGAGATCGCCGGGTCGATCGCCGAACTGGGAACCGGCGTCGAGGGTTTCGCGGTCGGGGACCGCGTCGCGGTCGGATGGTTCGGCGGTCACTGCAACCACTGCGTCCCTGCCGCCAGGGCCACTTCATCCACTGCGAGAACCTCCAGGTGCCCAGCTGGCAGTATCCCGGCGGCTACGCCGAGTCGGTCACCGTCCCCGGCAACGCGCTCGCCAGGATTCCGGACGGGCTGTCCTTCGTGGAGGCCGCACCGATGAGCTGTGCCGGTGTCACCACCTTCGACGCCCTCCGCAAGACCGGGGCAGCACCCGGCGACCCCGTCGCCGTCCTCGGGCTCGGCGGACTCGGACACCTCGGGGTGCAGTTCGCTCGCGCGATGGGATTCGAGACGACGGCGATCGCCCGCGGCACCGCCAAACGGGACGACGCGCTCGCCCTCGGCGCCCACCACTACGTCGACTCGACCAACGGCGACGTCGCCGAGTCCCTGCGCGCGCTCGGCGGGGTGTCGGTGGTCCTGGCGACGGCCGCGAACTCGGCGGCGATGGCCGAGACGATCGGAGGCCTGCTCCCCCAGGGCGAGCTGGTGGTCATCGGAGTCACGCCCGACCCCTTGCCGATCAGCCCGCTTCAGCTGATCACACCCGGGTTGAGTGTGCGGGGGCATCCGTCTGGAACCGCGCGCGACGTCGAGGAGACCCTCCGATTCGCCCTGTCCAGCGGCGTACGGGCCCGAGTCGAGGAACGCCCGTTGGCCGACGCGGCGGACGCGTACGCGACCACGGAGGCCGGACGTGCCCGCTACCGCATGGTCCTGACCACCTGACCACCTGGTGACGCACTGTCACGACGACGGGTTCCCGCCCGACCCTCACCGATCCGATGCACCCGGCCGCAGCCGCGCAACGAGTCCCGCGCGACTGCGAACACCGGTCTTCGCGTACACGGACTTCAGGTGGTCGTGGACGGTGTTCGGGGTGATGCCCCTGCGCTCGGCGATGTCGCTCGTCGAGTGTCCGGTCATCACGTCCGCGCACACCTCACGTTCCCGAGTCGTGAGCGCGCAGGCGGCGAAGACCAGATCTGTGAGCTCGCGGTCCGTGGCGGGCTCGAGGGTGATCACCGTCCTGTCCTCCTCACCGCCGAGCAACGCCGTCGCACGCACGAGGACCCAGCCGCCGGCTGCGTCCCGGACCCGTGCTCGGAAGAGGCCGGACGCGTTCGACCGCACACCGGCGGTGGCGATTCTCAGCAGCACCGGGAGCCTGCCGGGATCGGCCTCGCCCAGCAGGTCACGCCAGCGTCGCGCGGCCGCGGTGAGGGCGACCGGATTGCCCGCGGCGTCGGTCACCACCACCGCAGGCTCCCCGGCGACGGCAGGCGGCCGGACGCCGTCACGGACCGCGGACCGGGTCGCCGAGGCCAGTGCGGGCGCCACCCTCGACAGGAACTCGACCTCCCGATCGGTGAAATCCGGCCCGGAACGCACGAAACCGGCTCCACCCCAGCACATCCCGTCGACCGTGAACACGACCCTGACTTCCCGGTCCAGCCCGAGTGGCCGCCACACCTCACCCTGCCGGAAGCTGCCCGCGAGGACGTCCCCCGGCAGATCCGATGCGCGAGCGACCGTCTGCCCACTCCGCGCGAGTGCCGCGAACGTGCACGGATCGTGGCCGCCGTACTCGGATTGCGCGAGCAACGGCTCGCAGTCGGCCGGAACGCGGTTCGGACCACTGGTCATCGACGAGATCGTCAGTGAGTCCGGGTCGATGAGCGCCCAGCACGTCAATTCGCTGTCCACCGTCCGCCCCACGAGTTCGATGGCCTGCCGGTGCAGTCGCGCGACGTCGACGCCGGACCCCGCCAGCGCCGTGACCTCCCGGCACACCCGCTCCGCTCGGACGGACAACATGAAGTCAGTATGCGCTGGCCGGCAGGAACCACACATCCCCCGTTCCGGGGATGGGACGCCGGCGACCCGGGCCATACCGTCGAGTCGTGACCAGCATTCTGCACAACCCCGACCAGGTCGGTGCGCCGTGATCGGCGTCGCGCAGATCGCAGCCGTGATCGCAGCGATCGTGCACATCGTGGTGTTCGCCCTGGAGGCTTTGGTTTTCACCCGTCCGTCGGTGCACCGTGGGGTGTTCGGCGTCCCCACCGACGACGTGCCCGCGGTACGCCTGTGGGCATTCGGCGTCGGTTTCTACAACCTCTTCATCGGCGCCGGCATGGTCGTCGGCCTCGTGCTCTGGTGGTCGGGACACGAGACACCGGGCCGAACGCTCGTGATCTACCTGAGCATCTTCATGTTCCTGTCCGGCCTCGTGTTGCTCGTCGCGGATCGGATGGCACTCGGCAGGGAGCGCGGGGCCGGACTGTGGGGTTCGGTGGGCCAGGCCGGGCCACCGTTCGTGGCACTTCTGGCTCTGGCGGTCGGGTAGGCGTCCGGGCCGACGAACACCCGCCCGGGTGGTGCCGATCGCCCACCTGGGGTGGGTCCCGGCGCGGCGTCCGGAGCGGGACTCTGGAGTGGCAGTCAGGAAACCACCCCAAGGAGATCCCATGAGCCACCGTCGTGCAACCCGCGCCGTCCTCGCCGTCCTCGCCGTGTCGGCAGGCCTCACGTTCGGCGCCACCGGCCTCGCGTCGGCCGGCGTTCCCGGCACGGACCCGGTCGTCGCCCCGCCCGCCCAACCCGTCGAACCAGCTCCGGCCGAATCCGATCCGTGCGTGATGCCGGAGATCGAGCCGGGCACCGTCCAGGCCGACGTCTGCCCGTCGGACCCGCGGGTGACCACACCGCACGACGTCATCGATCCCGGGCCCGTCGTCACCGACCCGGCCCCCGACCCCGTGGTGCGCGACCACCGTGGCCCGGACGCCGTCCAGGGTGGCGGAGTCACCGTCGAGACCGTCGAGCCGGAACCCGAGGTGCGCGACCACAGGGCCGACCCGCCGGTCGTCCGCGACCACCGTCAGGCGAGGTAGCCCTCCGGGAGGGCGGCGAACATGTCGGTGGTGACGGCGACGGCGTTGTCCGAGCTGCCACCGCGAACGACCAGACTCGCGAATGCCAGGTCGCCCCGGTAACCGACGAACCAGGCGTGCGAGCCGCCCTCGACCTCCGCCTCACCCGTCTTGCCGTACACCTCGCCCTCCCCTGCGATGCGCAACGCGGTGCCGGAGGTGATCACCTCGCGCATCATGCCGCGCAGACCGTCGACCATCTCCGGTGTGATCGCCGTCCGATCGCCGGAGGTGGTCGTCTCGTCCCCGACGATCAGGTGCGGCGTCGGAGTCGACCCGTTCGCCACCGTCGCCGCGGCCAGCGCCATCCCGAACGGGCTGACGACCACCTTGCCCTGACCGAAGCCGTCCTCGGTGCGCTGGACGAGGTCCTCGGCGGGCGGTACCGACCCGGAGTCGGTGGGCAGGCCGGGGACGTCGTAGTCCGGGCCGATGCCGAACTGCGCAGCCGCCACGGTCAGGTCGTCGGCGTCCATCTCGCTGGCGAGTTTCGCGAACGACGTGTTGCAGGACCGGGCGAACGCCGTGCTCATCGACACCGTCCCCAGCGCGAATTCGTTGTAGTTCGGCACCGACCGCTCGCCGATCACGATCCGCCCCGGACACGGAACCATCGTGTCCGGCTCGGCGAGTCCGTTGTCGATCGCGGCACCCGCCGTGACGATCTTGAACGTCGACCCGGGCGGGTACAGCCCCGTGGACGCGACCGGGCCGTCCCGATCCGCGGCCTCGTTCTGCGCGACCGCCATGATCGCACCCGTCGACGGCTGGATCACCACCATCATCGCCTGATCCGTGCGCGCGTTCACCGCGTTCTGCGCCGCGACCTGGATGTTTCGGTCGAGGGTCACCGAGAACGACGGCGCCGGTTGTGGTTTCGCCTCCGTCAACACGTCCGTGTCGACACCGTTCTGGTTGACGGTGACGACGCTCCAGCCCGCGGTCCCGTCCACCTCGTCGATGACCCGCTTCTTGATCTGCCCGATCAGGTCCGGGGCGAAGTTCCGGTCGGTGGAGACCAGGTCGGCTTCCTCGTCGACCGTGACACCCGGCAGTTCCGTGAGCGAGGCCGCGATCGTCTCGTAGTCGTCCTGGCGCAGGCTGGCCACCAGATACGTTCCGTTCACACTCGACGCCGACTCGGCGATCGACTGCGCCGTCAGGGACGGCACGAAGGGTGTGAGCAGTCCGGCGAGAGTGGCCGACACCGCGCCCAGGTTCCCCGCCTCGCGAGCGTCGAGTTTGATCCGTTCGACGCTGCCGGGAACGAGCACGTCGGTGCCGGACCGCTCGTTCACCCGCGCCCGCGGAGCGGGCACGGAACGCAGCGACATGGTCTGGGTGTCACCGAGTTTCGGGTGCAGGTCCGTCGAGCTCCACCGAACCGCCCAGTCACCGTCCCGCCTGCCCATCTGCAGGTCACCGCTGTACGTCCACACCCGACCCTTCGGCAGGTGCCATTCGTAGGTGTACTCGACCGTCGCGGTGTCGCCGGTGACACGGGCCGATCCCACGGTCGCGGTCATCGACTCGGCCTGCAGGTTCTCCCACGCCGAGTCGAGTGCCCGTTGCGCGGCGTCGGGCCGGTCCGTCAGCGCCGCAGCCTCCGCGGTGTCCTGTTCGGCCAGCAGGGTCACGAACTCACCGGCGGCCGACTCGGGGCCGTCGGGCTTCGGAGTGCAGGCGGCGAGCCCCACGGCGAGCGCGCTCGACACCGCCAGCGCGAGCGAAGTTCGGACACCGTGAACGAGACGCGATTTCATCGCTGCCCATAGTAGGGGCGCACCGGCCGGAACTCGCCGTCCCACGACGCCGGAACCGGTGACATTCACGTACGGCTGCGCAGCCGTCAGGCGAACCTAGTCGAGGAGGATGGTCGAGAAGGTGGCGACCTGGGTGAAGCCGACACGCTGATAGGCGCGGCGGGCGGCATGGTTGAAGCTGTTGACGTAGAGACTCGCCGTCCGTCCGGCGGCGGTCACCGCCGAGGCGACGGCTGCCGTCCCGGACGCCCCGAGCCCCCCGCACCGGTGGTCGGGATGCACCCAGACGCCCTGGATCTGTCCGACCTGACGCGACGCCGACCCGATCTCGGCCTTGAACACGACCTCGCCGTCCTCGAACCGGGCGAACGCTCGGCCCGACGCGATCAACCCGGCGACCCGGCGTCGGTAGCCTCGCCCGCCGTCACCGGCACGCGGGTCGATGCCCACCTCCTCGATGAACATCTCCACCGCGGCAACGAGGTACGTCTCGAGCTCGTCCATCCGAACCAGCCGGACCTTCGGGTCCGGCTCGACGAGCGGGCGGGCGGCGAGCGCGAGAAGCGGTTGTTCGGCCCGCACCTCGCGGGCGGGACCCCAGTCCGACTCCAGCATCTCCCACAGCGGAAGGGTCAGCTCGGCTCGGCCGACCAGCGACGAGCACATCCGCGGAAACCGCGTCGCCCGATCCGCGAACGCACGCAGATCGCCGAGTCCACCGCGCAGGGGCACGAGGTTCGCCCCCGAGAAGCACAGCGACTCGTCGGGGCCACCGCGGCTCCACAGTTCCCCGTTGATCGACCGTGGTTCGACACCCAGGTCCTGGACGCGTGCGGCGACCATGCACGTGGCGATCGGGTCGGCGTCGAGTACCCGCAGCACGTCGGCGCGATCCCGCGCGCCGAGTTGCCTGGCGCCGAGCAGTTTGAGCACCCAGTCACCCCCGGGTCTCGTCGAACCATAAGGACAGTTCGTCCACCGCGGAGACCACCACGGTGGGCGTGCCGACAGGATACGTGGCCAGCTCAGCCCACGGTTACCACTGGCGATCCCGAGTCGGAATCGTTGCCCATCTCCTCGGCGATCCGCATCGCCTCCTCGATCAGGGTCTCGACGATCTGCGCCTCCGGAACGGTCTTGACGACCTTGCCCTTGACGAAGATCTGGCCCTTCCCGTTACCGGACGCGACACCGAGATCGGCCTCGCGGGCCTCGCCGGGACCGTTGACGACGCATCCCATGACCGCGACCCGCAGCGGCACCTCCATGCCCTCCAGACCGGCCGACACCTCGTTGGCGAGGGTGTACACGTCGACCTGGGCGCGACCGCAGGAGGGACACGACACGATCTCGAGCCGGCGGGGCCGCAGGTTCAGCGACTGCAGGATCTGCGTGCCGACCTTGATCTCCTCGGCGGGTGGCGCCGACAGCGACACGCGGATGGTGTCACCGATGCCCTCGGACAGGAGGGCGCCGAACGCGACCGCGGACTTGATCGTGCCCTGGAACGCCGGTCCCGCCTCGGTCACACCGAGATGCAACGGGTAGTCGCACTGCGCCGCGAGCTGCCGGTACGCCTCGACCATCACGACCGGGTCGTTGTGCTTGACGGAGATCTTGATGTCGCCGAAGCCGTGTTCCTCGAACAGACCGGCCTCCCACAACGCCGACTCGACCAGCGCCTCCGGGGTGGCCTTGCCGTACTTCTGCAGCAGTCGCGGGTCGAGGGAGCCGGCGTTCACGCCGATCCGGATGGGGATGCCCGCGTCGCCGGCAGCCTTCGCGACCTCCTTGACCCGGCCGTCGAACTCCTTGATGTTGCCGGGGTTCACGCGGACCGCGGCGCAGCCGGCGTCGATCGCGGCGAAGATGTAGCGCGGCTGGAAGTGGATGTCCGCGATGACCGGAATCTGGCTCTTCCTCGCGATGGTCGCGAGGGCGTCGGCGTCCTCCTGGCGCGGGCACGCGACGCGGACGATGTCGCAGCCGGACGCCGTCAGCTCGGCGATCTGCTGCAGCGTGGCGTTGACGTCATGGGTCTTGGTGGTGCACATCGACTGCACCGACACGGGGTGATCGCTGCCGACTCCGACGCCTCCGACCATGAGCTGACGAGTCTTGCGACGCGGCGCGAGGACGGCGGGAACATCGGGCATGCCCAAACCGACGGGGCTGGTCACGGTCTGCCTTCTTTCGTTTTGCGGTACAGAAGAGTCTAGTCGGGCTAGAAGATCTTGATCGGGTTGATGATGTCGGCGGTCAACGTGAGCAACATGAACGCGCCACCGATCACGATCACCACGTACGTCAACGGCATCAGCTTCATGTAGTCGACGGGGCCACCCGCCGGTAGCCCCCGCCTGATCCGCAGGGTGTTGCGGATCTTCTCGTAGATCGTGACCGCCATGTGGCCGCCGTCGAGCGGCAACAGGGGCAGCAGATTGAAGATGCCGAGGAAGAAGTTCAGGCTGATCAGCAGCAGCACGAACATCTCCCACAGGCCGCGCTCCGCCGCCTGACCGCCGATGACCGAGGCACCCACCACGCTGATCGGGGTGTCCTGCGCTCGCTCGCCCCCGGTGACCGCGGTCCACAGGTCGCCCACCTTGCTCGGCAGCTGCGCGAGTCCCTTCACCGACTCGACCATGAGGTCGCCGGTGAACGCGAACGACGCGGGGATCGCGGACAGCACGTTGTACTGCGTCGGCCCGTAGTAGTCGGGCACCACACCGATCGCACCGACCGTCACGGTGCTCGTCGTGCCGTCCGGGTTCTGGACGAGGCGCTGCACCGGTTCGGGTACGACCGTCACGGTGAGGGTCTGCCCGCCTCGCTCGACCGTGTAGTCCACCGGGCCGTCGTGTGCGCGGGTCTCCGCCTGGAACTCGCTCCACGTCTCGACCGGCACGCCGCCGACCGCCGTCACGAGGTCGCCCTCGCGCAGGCCACCGGCGGCCGCGGGGCCGGGGACGTTCTCGTCGCACGCTGCCAGCGTCCCGTCCTGCAGCTGATCCGACACGCAGCTGGTCGAACCCAGCTGGGTCTCGGGCGGCTGGTTCAGGTTGGGCAGGCCCCACCCGACGGCGAGGACGACGACCAGCGCCAGACCCAGCACGAAGTTCATCGCGATGCCGCCGGACATCACGACGAGACGCTTCCACGTCTTCTGCTTGTACATCGCGCGCTCGACCTCGTCCGGGGCGAGTTCGTCGTGCACGGTCATGCCCGCGATGTCGCAGAAACCGCCCGCGGGGATCGCCTTGAGGCCGTACTCGGTCTCGCCGCGCCGGAACGAGAAGATCTTCGGCCCGAAGCCGATGTAGTAGCGGCGCACCTTCATGCCGAGCGCGCGCGCCGTCCACATGTGGCCGGCCTCGTGCAGCGCGATCGAGAAGGTGATGCCGAGCGCGAACAGAATGACGCCAACGATCAACATTCCGTTCTAGCCCTTCCGCTCGACGAGCTCGTGTGCCCGTGCCCGTGCCCAGCCGTCCGCGGCGAGCACATCGTCCACGGTAGCCGGTTCCGCCGACCACTCGCCGCCACCGGCGAGTACCTTCTCCACGGTCCGCACGATGGACGGGAAGGATGCGACACCGTCGAGGAAGTACTGGGCGGCGACCTCGTTGGCGGCGTTGTAGACCGCGGTCATGCAGCCGCCCGCCCTTCCTGCGGCGCGGGCCAGGTCCACGGCCGGGAAGACCGCGTTGTCGAGCGGTTCGAAGGTCCACGTCGACGCCGCCGAGAAGTCGCACGCGGCTGCGGCGCCGGGAACCCGGTCGGGCCAGCCCAGCGCCAGCGCGATCGGCAACCGCATGTCCGGCGGGCTGGCCTGGGCGAGTGTCGAGCCGTCGGTGAAGGTGACCATCGAGTGCACGATCGACTGCGGGTGGACGGTGACGTCGATGCGGTCGTAGTCGATGCCGAAGAGCAAGTGGGTCTCGATCAGTTCGAGGCCCTTGTTCACGAGGGATGCCGAGTTGAGGGTGTTCATCGGGCCCATCGACCAGGTCGGGTGGGCGCCTGCCTGCTCGGGGGTGACGCCCTCGAGGGCGTCTGCCGTCCAGCCACGGAACGGGCCGCCCGAGGCGGTGAGGACGAGGCGGTCCACCTCCTCGGCGCGGCCGCCGCGCAGGCACTGTGCGAGCGCGGAGTGCTCCGAGTCGACCGGCACGATCTGACCGGGCGCGGCCGCGGCCTGGACGAGCGGACCGCCCGCCACGAGGGATTCCTTGTTCGCCAGCGCGAGACGGGCACCCGATTCGAGGGTGGCCAGTGTCGGCTCCAGTCCGAGGGAGCCGACCAGCGCGTTCAGGACGACATCCGCTTCCGTGGACCGCACGAGTTCGGTGACGGCGCCGGGTCCGGACAGCACGCCGGGCAGGTCGAGCCGGGCCGCTGCCGCGGGATCCGCCACGGCGACGCGCGTCACGCCCGTCGCGCGGATCTGCTCGGCGAGCAGCTCGACGTTGCCACCGCCGGCGGCGAGACCGACGACGGTGAACTTGTCCGGATTGGCGGCGACGACGTCGAGTGCCTGCGTCCCGATCGAGCCGGTGCTGCCCAGCAGGAGCACGCGAGTAGGTTCTGTCACCCGTCCATTGTTCCCGATCGGACCTGAGAGCAACCTGACAGGCCACGACCGGGCGGCATCCTCGCGCGATCCGCGATCCGCGATCCGCGGTCACCGGGCCCCGGCGACCCGCGCAACCTCGGACTCGTAATGCCCCTTCAGTTCGAGATAGCCGTCGAACTCCGGTCGCGGTCCACCGGACCGGGCGGCGACCAGCAGGTCGAGGTAGTACTCCCACCCCGGTCCGGTGTCCGCGGCCAGCGCGACGGACGAGCTGTCGAGGTGCTGGATCAAGCGCACCCGGCACCCGCCCGGTGCGGCGGCGACCTGCAGTTCCATCAGCCACGACCCGAAGTCGTCCGAGGACGAGAGCACGTAACGATCGGGCGGCTCGCATTCCTCGACGGTCATGTCCATCCACGGTTCACCGTCCTCGAAACGCATCTGCACGTGGATCGTGTTGCCGGGCGCCGCGGTGCCGCTCCACGGGCCGAACCATGCTGCGGTGCGCTCGGATCGGGTGACGGCGGCCCACATCTCGGCCGCCGGCTCCGAAAACTGCCGGTCGATCAGGAGGTCGGCGCCGTCGCCGCGGCGAACCAGCCGTCCGGTCGCTGTGGCAGGCATCCGACACTCCCTCGGAGAAGTCCACCCCGGTCGCTACGACGCCGGGTCGTATGCCACGATATGCGGGCAAGACCCGTACCGCACGAGCAGGAGGAACCGGCTGTGGCCGCGAGTGAGTCCGTCACCACCAACGTCGACACCGCCGAGGTGCCCTCCGCCGAATGGGGCTGGAGCGGCGAGGCCCCGCGCTTCTTCCGTTTCCTCGGCTGGTTCTTCGCCGCGTTCCTGCTCGTCTACACGATCGGCAACCACGAGGGCAAGGTCGAGGACGTGTGGCTCGTCGGCATCGCCGCGTTCATGGTCTTCATGCTGGTCCGCGACATCCTCCGTCGCCGCAAGCCGCGGTAACCACACGACGTACGAGAAACGGCCGCGCCGCTCCCGCAGGGAGCCGCGCGGCCGTTGCCGTTCGTCCGGGCGTTCAGTTCTCGGCGGCCAGCTGCCCGCAGGCCGCGGCGATCTCCTGGCCGCGGGTGTCGCGCACGGTGCACGAGACGCCCTGCGCGATGACGCGCCGCACGAACTCGCGCTCCACGTCCTTCGGCGCCGCGTCCCATTCGCTGCCCGGTGTCGGGTTCAGCGGGATCAGGTTGACGTGCACCAGGGAGCCGAGCGCCTTGTGCAGCTTCTTGCCGAGCATGTCCGCTCGCCACGGCTGATCGTTGACGTCCTTGATGAGCGCGTACTCGATCGACACGCGCCTGCCGGTCTTGTCCGCGTAGTAACGGGCCGCGTCGAGAACCTCCGCGACCGACCATCTGTTGTTGACCGGAACCAGCGTGTCCCGCAGCTCGTCGTCAGGGGTGTGCAGCGACACCGCCAGCGTCACGGACAGACCCTCGTCGGCCAGCTTCCGGATCGCAGGTGCCAGCCCGACCGTCGACACGGTGACCGACCGCTGCGAGAGCCCCAGCCCCTCGGGCGCAGGTGAGGTGATCCGGCGGACGGCCGCGACGACGCGCTTGTAGTTGGCGAGCGGCTCCCCCATGCCCATGAAGACCACGTTCGAGAGGCGACCCTCGCCGCCCGCGACCTCGCCGTCACGCATCGCGGCCGCGGCGGAACGGACCTGGTCGACGATCTCTGCGGTCGACAGGTTCCGGGTGAGACCGGCCTGACCGGTCGCACAGAACGGGCAGGCCATGCCGCAGCCCGCCTGGCTGGAAATGCACAGCGTCGCCCGATCCGGGTACCGCATCAGCACCGACTCCAGCAACGTCCCGTCGTTCGCCTTCCACAGCGTCTTGCGGGTCGTCCCGTCGTCACAGGCCACGTGCCTGACCGGGGTGAGCAGCGTCGGGAACAACGCCTCGCCGACCTTCTCCCGCATCGCTGCGGGCAGGTCGGTCATCTTCTCGACGTCGGCTTCGAGGCGACCGTAGTACTGGCGGGCCAGCTGGTCGGCCCGGAATCCCGGCAGACCGAGTTCCTTGACCGCGGCCTTGCGACCGTCCGCGTCGAGGTCGGCGAGGTGCGTCGGGGGCATGCCGCGACGCGGAGCATTGAACACGAGGGGTACGGGAACGGCCATAGTGTCCACCAGTGTTCCACCCGGTGACCACCACATGCGAATTCGCGACGCGCATTCGCGCGAACATCACAGTTCGCGCCCTTATCACACGCGGTGCGTGCAATCACCCGACGGGTGCGTGATGATCACAGCATGTCCACCACCGACGGACCCGAACGCGACAGCACGACGGACCCGAACGCCGACCTCGGCGGACCTCCGCCAGCGGAGCCCCCGGTTCCCCCCAACCCCGTGTCCGGCCCGGACGCCGAGGCGGTGCGGCGACACACCAGCATGGGGCACACCAAGGCGGCCGCCACGTGGACCGGCCTCGTCATCGGCGTCCTCGTACTGATCGTGCTGCTCGTCTTCATCCTCCAGAACCTCGACAGCGTCAGCCTGAATCTGTTCTGGTGGGAGTTCTCCGTTCCCCTCGGCATCGGGCTCCTGCTGGCCGCGATCGCCGGTGCGCTGGTCATGGCGCTCGCCGGGGGCGTCCGGATCGTCCAGATCCGGCGGCTCGCGAAGCGGGCGACGAAACCCGAACCCTGAGCCACCCGCGGCCTGTCAGCCGACGACGAGGCCGATCGGGGCACGTCGCGTGTGAACGCGGTAACCGACGTCGAAGGACAGTCCTGGGATCTGCGCACACGCCCGATCCGCCGTTCGCTCGGAGAACTCGATGCCGAGGACAGCGCGCAGTGACCTCCGGTCCTCGAACGCCCACCGGGTCGCGACCCGGGTGAGGTCGAACCCCTGCGCCGCGAAGAACGACTCGACCACCGCGGGGTCGTAGTGCGGCAGATCCGCACACATCCACTGCCCGTAGCCACCGACCGTCGCGTCCAGATCGACCACCACGAGGGTGCCGCCCGGCCGCAGCACCCTCATCGCCTCGGTGATCCCCGGCCCGCAACCGGGCCCGAAGAAGTACGCGGTCCGCGCATGCACGACGTCGACGCTGCGATCCGGCAGCGGCAGATGTTCGGCGGTTCCTGCGAGCACGCGGACTTCGGCGGTTCCGGCCGTTCGCTCTCGTGCCCGCGCCACGAGTGGTGGGTGCGGTTCGACCCCGATCACCGAGCGTGCGTCGCGTGCGAACTCCGGCAGGTGGTAGCCGGTGCCACATCCGACGTCGACGACGTCGCGGCCGGTCCAGTCGGCGAGTTCGCGGAGTACGGCGAAGACGGCACCATCCACGTCCTGTGCGCGGTTCTCCACCTCGTAGATGTGGGGCCAGTGCCAGATGTTGGGACTGGGAATCGGCTCCCCCGGCCGCGGTCGGCGGGTCACAGCAGGGCCGAGAGCACCAGCCACGTCACGAACGCCGACGGAAGCATCGAATCCAGACGGTCCATGATGCCGCCGTGTCCGGGCAGCAGTGTGCCCATGTCCTTGATTCCGAGATCGCGTTTGACCTGCGACTCGATCAGGTCGCCGAGGGTTCCGGTCAGTACCAGCACCACACCGAGGAGCGCACCGATCACCGGATTCGCGTCGAGGATCAGTGTCACCGTGAGCAACGACCCGATGATCGCGAAGACCAGCGACCCGGCGAATCCCTCCCAGGACTTCTTCGGACTGATCGCGGGCACCATCGGGTGCTTGCCGAACAGGACGCCCGCCGTGTATCCACCGACGTCCGAGCAGACAACACCGATCATGAACACGAAGACCCACTTGTTGCCGCCGTCGTGCGTGACCATCAGGGTCGCGAACGACGCCAACAGCGGCAGCCACGCCGCGACGAACACCGTGATCGCGATGTCCCGCAAGTAGTTGCGGGGCGCCGTGTGCAGGCCCTGGTCGAGAAGCCGCCAGACCATGCACGCGAGCACGGTCGCAGCGAACGCGCCGAGGACTCCGGCCGTCCCGTACGGCCATCCCAACCAGATGACCGCCTGACCACCGAGGATCAGGGGAATTCGGGGGACGAGGATGTCGCTCTCCCGGAGTCGCTTCGCGACCTCCCACGTTGCGATCGCGATCGCGGCCCCGACGATCCCGAACCACACCTTCGGCACCAGGAACAGGGACACGATGACGAGCGCGCCGAGCGCCACCCCGACCGCGATCGCGGCGGGCAGATTCCTGCCCGCCTTCGACTGGGTGGCGGTGGCGGCCGGCGCCGGGCCCGGGTGGGGACCGTCTGTCCCATCGTGGCGCTCCGCGCCGGTGGGACTGTCGGTGGACACCGCCTAGACCTCCATCAATTCGGCTTCCTTGTGCTTGACCAGCTCGTCGATGTGGGCGACGTACTTCGCCGTCGTCTTATCGAGCTCCTTCTCGGCGCGCCCGACCTCGTCCTCGCCGGCCTCGCCGTCCTTCTGGATCCGGTTCAGCTCGTCCATGGCCTTGCGGCGGACGTTGCGGATCGCGACCTTCGCGTCCTCGCCCTTGGCCTTGGACTGCTTCACCAGCTCGCGGCGGCGCTCCTCGGTCAGCTGCGGGACCGAGACGCGGATCAGGGTGCCGTCGTCGGTCGGGTTGACGCCCAGGTCCGAGTTGCGGATCGCGTTCTGGATCGGGCCGAGCTGCGACGCCTCGTACGGCTTGATGACGACGAGTCGGGCCTCCGGCACGGTGATGGACGCGACCTGCGAGATCGGGGTCATCGCGCCGTAGTACTCGATCGCGATCCGGTTGAACATGCCCGGGTTCGCGCGACCGGTACGGATTCCGCCGAGATCGTCCTTCGCCGAGGCGACGGTCTTCTCCATCTTCTCCTCTGCGTCGAAGAGAGCTTCATCGATCACGGTGGTCCTCCAGGCTCGCGGGGTTGCTTCGGGTGGTGGTGCTGGTCACGACCTCACCAGCGTTCCGATCTTCTCACCGGAGACCGCACGCGCGATGTTTCCCTCGGTGAGCAGGTTGAACACCATGATCGGCATCTGGTTGTCCATGCAGAGGCTGAACGCGGTGGCATCCGCGACCTTCAACCCCTGTTCGATGACCTCACGGTGGCTGATCTCGGTGTACATCGTCGCGGTCGGGTCGATCCGCGGGTCCGCGGTGTAGACGCCGTCGACGGCCTTCGCCATGAGGACCACGTCGGCACCGATCTCGAGGGCGCGCTGGGCGGCGGTGGTGTCCGTGGAGAAGTACGGCATGCCCATGCCGGCGCCGAAGATCACGACGCGCCCCTTCTCGAGGTGCCTACGCGCACGCAGCGGCAGGTACGGCTCCGCGACCTGACCCATGGTGATGGCGGTCTGCACGCGGGTGTCGATGCCTTCCTTCTCCAGGAAGTCCTGCAGCGCAAGACAGTTCATGACGGTGCCGAGCATGCCCATGTAGTCGGAGCGCGCGCGGTCCATGCCACGCTGCTGCAGCTCCGCACCTCGGAAGAAGTTGCCGCCGCCGATCACGACGGCCACCTGGACACCGCTCTCGACGACCGCCCGGATCTGCCGCGCCACCGTCTGCACGACGTCGGGATCGAGTCCGACCTCGCCACCACCGAACATTTCTCCGCCGAGCTTGAGCAGGACGCGGGTGAAACCGTCGCGCCGGGATCCCGTGTCGGACTGTGAGGAGTCGGATGGGGCGGATTCGGTCATGACTCTCCTTCGTCTCGGATCGCGGGGTGACGCGACCAGCATGAATCGGCCATCGTCGGCGGTGTAGCCACAGATGACCCCTCCATCCTGCCCTATACCGGCCCGCGCACCACCTTCGGGGCCGTAGGCTCGCGCGGCGCGCGCCGGTGCGCGCCAGGACTACGAGGAGTCCCAGGACTCTGACGACAAGGGAGTGTCATGATTCTCGATCGTTTCCGGGTGACCGGCCAGGTGGCCGTGGTCACCGGCGCCGGTCGCGGCGTTGGTGCCGCGTCCGCGATCGCCCTCGCCGAGGCGGGCGCGGACGTCGTGCTCGCCGCACGCACCACCGACCAGCTGGAGAAGGTGGCCGACCAGATCCGGTCCACGGGCAGGCGGGCACACGTCGTCGCGGCGGACCTGTCCGACCTCGATCAGGTGGCCGCACTCCCCGACGCGGCCGTCGCGGCGTTCGGACGGCTCGACATCGTCGTCAACAACGTCGGCGGTGCGATGCCGACGCCGCTGCAGCAGACCTCGACCCGGCAACTCGAGGAGGCCTTCCACTTCAACGTCTCGACAGCACACGCCCTGGTGCGGGCCGCCGTGCCGCACATCCTCGACACCGCGGGCGGCGGGGCGATCGTCAACGTGTCGTCGGTGGTCGGACGCGTCGGTGGCCGCGGCTACGCCGCCTACGGAACGGCGAAGGCGGCGGTCGCGCACTACACGCGCCTCGCGGCGGCCGACCTGTCACCGCGGATCCGGGTCAATTGCGTCTCGCTCGGTTCGGTGCTCACCTCGGCGCTCGACGTGGTCGCACAGAACCCGGAGATCAAGACCGCGATGGAGTCCGCGACCCCGCTGCACCGGATCGGCGAACCGGAGGACGCGTCGGCCGCGGTGCTCTACCTGTGCTCGCCGGCCGGGTCCTACCTGACCGGCAAGGTCCTCGAGGTGGACGGCGGCCTGCAGACCCCGAACCTGGACTTCGGCCTTCCCGACCTGTGACCCACGGTCACCTCACAGCAGAGCGGCCCCGTCACCGATTCCGGTGACGGGGCCGCTCTGCGGAATCTGCCTGCTGCTAGCTGGCGCCGACCTCGAAGCGAGCGAAGCGGACCAGGGTGACCCCGGCCTCGTCCAGCAGCGCCTTGACGGTCTTCTTGCTGTCGGTGACCGACGACTGCTCGGTCAGGACGACGTCCTTGAAGAACCCGTTGACGCGACCCTCGACGATCTTCGGGAGAGCAGCCTCGGGCTTGCCCTCCTCCTTCGCGGTCTGCTCGGCGATGCGGCGCTCGTTCTCGACGATGTCCGCAGGGACCTCGTCGCGGGTGAGGTACTTCGCCTTGAGCGCGGCGACCTGCATGGCGGCGGCGCGGGCGGCCTCGGCAGCCGCGTCGCCCTCGCCGGTGTACTCGATCAGGACGCCGACGGCGGGCGGCAGATCGGATGCACGCTTGTGCAGGTAGGTCGCGACCGGGCCGTCGAAGGCGACGACGCGACGGAGCTCGAGCTTCTCACCGATCTTGGCGGAGAGCTCCTGGACCAGGGCGTCGACGGTCTTGCCGTCGACGTCGACGGCCTTGAGGGCCTCGAGGTCGGCCGGCTTCGCGACGGCGGCGGCCGCGACGATCCGGTCGGCGAGCGCCTGGAACTCGGCGTTCTTCGCAACGAAGTCGGTCTCGGCGTTGAGCTCGATCATGACGCCGTCCTTGGCGATGACCAGGCCCTCGGCGGTGGAACGCTCGGCGCGCTTGCCGACGTCCTTGGCACCCTTGATGCGGAGCAGCTCGACGGCCTTGTCGAAGTCGCCGTCCGTCTCGGCCAGAGCGTTCTTGCAGTCCATCATTCCGGAGCCGGTGAGCTCGCGGAGCCGCTTAACGTCTGCTGCGGTGTAGTTCGCCATCGGGGGCGAGCCTCCTCGAATGAGTTCGGGTGGTGGAAAGTCGAACGGCTCCGACCCGTCGCGTACTGCGGTCGGGTCGGAGCCGGAGAGACTAGGCCTGCGGTGCGTCGGCCTCGGTCGCGGGCGCGGCCTCGGCAGCGGGAGCCTCGGCGGCGGGCGCGGCCTGCGAGAGCAGCTCCTGCTCCCACTCGGCGAGCGGCTCGGCGCCGGCCTCGGGCTTGCTGTCGTCGGCGGAGCCACGGCCGGCACGAGCCTGGAGGCCCTCGGCGACGGCGGAGGCGACGACCTTGGTCAGCAGCGCAGCGGAGCGGATGGCGTCGTCGTTACCCGGGATCGGGTAGTCGACGAGGTCGGGGTCGCAGTTGGTGTCCAGGATCGCGATGACCGGGATGTTCAGCTTGCGAGCCTCGGAGACCGCGAGGTGCTCCTTGTTGGTGTCGACGACCCAGATGGCCGACGGAACCTTGGCCATGTCGCGGATACCGCCGAGGGTGCGATCCAGCTTGGTCATCTCACGCGTGAGCATGAGGATTTCCTTCTTGGTGCGACCCTCGAAGCCACCGGTCTGCTCCATGGACTCGAGTTCCTTCAGGCGCAGCAGGCGCTTGTGGACCGTCGAGAAGTTGGTGAGCATGCCGCCCAGCCAGCGCTGGTTCACGAAGGGCATGCCGACGCGGGTGGCCTCGTCCGCGATGGACTCCTGCGCCTGCTTCTTGGTGCCGACGAACAGGATGGTGCCACCGTGTGCAACGGTCTCCTTGACGAACTCGTACGCCTTGTCGATGTACGTCAGGGTCTGCTGCAGGTCGATGATGTAGATGCCGTTGCGGTCCGTGAGGATGAAACGCTTCATCTTCGGGTTCCAGCGACGGGTCTGATGTCCGAAGTGGGTACCACTGTCGAGCATCTGCTTCATGGTTACGACAGCCATGGCTGTTGTACCTCTTTCAATTGCCGGTTGTCGCAGGAGTCGGTGACCCCTGCCCTGGCGCCCGACAGCGCTCGGACCCTGCACGAATGCGGGACCAGCCGAGAGCTGTTGTCAATGCGCGGGCGCGCGAAGTCGGACTGCGCGAGCACAGACCGCCCAACGAGTGTACTTCCTGCACCGGCCCGGATCCCAATCGGTCCGTTTCCCCTGTGGACGGGGCCGGCTCACCGTCCACAGACCGGCCGCACGGGCTTCCACCCCGCCCCACGGTCCGGGACCGTGGGTGGATGCGGTTCGTCTCGGTCCTCGTCCTGTGTGCGGCCCTCCTGATCGTGGGTCAAGCCCAGGCCTCCGCGTCGGGATTCGCCTGGCCACTGCGGCCCCGACCCCTGGTACTGACGTCCTTCGATCCGCCTGCCCGCGACTGGCTGCCCGGGCATCGTGGCGTCGACCTCGGCGGCGCGGTCGGCCAGCCGGTCCTCGCGGCCGGAGACGGCATCGTCGCGTTCGCGGGTGTCGTCGCGGGCAAACCGGTGGTCTCGATCGACCACCCGGGCGGGCTGCGCACCACCTACGAGCCGGTCGAGGCCCAGGTGCACACCGGTGCGCGCGTGGTGGTCGGCGCACGCATCGGGACACTGGTGACCGGTCACGCCGACTGCGCCGGGACGTGCCTGCACTGGGGTGTGCGCCGGGGCCGCGACGAGTACCTCGATCCGCTGGCGCTGGTCCGGGCGACACCCGTGCGACTCAAGCCGCTCCGCGGATGACAGGCCGGGTCTCCTGCCGGATTCGAACGGTCAGGCCCGCGGATGCGCCTGGTCGTGCACCGCGCGCAGCCGCGCGACCGACACGTGCGTGTAGAGCTGCGTCGTCGCGAGACTGTTGTGGCCGAGCAACTCCTGCACGACCCGCAGGTCGGCGCCGCCCTCCAGCAGATGTGTCGCAGCCGAGTGACGCAGCCCGTGCGGCCCCAGACTCGGCGCGCCGGGAACCGCGTCGAGCACCTCGTGCACGACGGTCCGTGCCTGCCGCTGGTCGAGGCGGCCGCCGCGCTTCCCGAGCAGCAGTGCTCGCCCGGACTTCGGTGACGCGAGCGCCGGCCTGCCCACCTCGAGCCACGCGTCGAGGGCCTCGGCCGCCGGTGCCCCGAACGGGACCGACCGCTGCTTGTCCCCCTTGCCGACAACTCGGACGACGCGCCGTTCGCGATCGACGTCGTCGAGGTCGAGTCCGCACAGCTCGCCGACGCGGATCCCGCTCGCGTACAACATCTCCACCACGAGCCGGTCCCGGACCGCAACGGGATCGAGTTGCGCCGCACCGGATTCCGCCGCTCTCATCGCCTCCTCGGCCTGCCCTTGGCGAAGCACTGCAGGAAGCGTCCGATGCGTCCTCGGGGCGGCGAGCCGGACCCCGGGGTCCCGGGGGATCCGTCGCGTGCGGGTCAGCCACGCGGTGAACGTGCGCGCCGACGCGGTACGTCGCGCGAGCGTCGTGCGCGCCACTCCCGCGGCGGACTGGGCGGCCAGCCAGGCCCGCAACGTGGCGAGGTCGACGTCCTCGAGCCGGACCTCCGGATCGGCGGCGGCGACGTGGGTGAGCAGCGAACGCACGTCACCGAGATACGCCCGGACCGTGTGCTCGGACCGGCCGCGCTCGAGCCGTAGATGGTCGGTGTACGAGTCGAGCAGCTCGGCCAGTCGGGGTGGCAGCGGTTCGGCGGGGTCACCGGATGCGGGCTGCTCGGCAGGAGGCATGTGTCGAAGGGTCACCGGGGCAAGGGAATAAATCAAGCATCCGCGCCGCTGGCTCTCGGATGTGACCCGCGCGATTCCACTGCCGATGCTGTTGGCGCTCGCACTGCTCTCCGCGATCGCTCCGCTGGCTACCGACATGTACCTCCCCGGACTGCCCGCGCTGGCGGAAGACCTGGGCACCTCGACGTCCTCGGTGCAGCTGACGCTGACGACGTTCATGGCGGGACTCGGCCTCGGGCAGTTGATCGTCGGGCCGCTGTCCGACGGATGGGGCCGGCGCCGGCTGCTGCTCGCCGGAACCGTGGTGTTCGCGGTGAGCGGGCTGCTGTGTGCGATCGCGCCGTCGGTCGAGTCGCTCGTGGCCGCGCGACTGCTGCAGGGGCTCAGTGGAGGCGCCGCGATCGTGCTGGCGCGCGCGGTGATCACCGACCGGACCACCGGGGACCTGGCCGCGAAGCTGCTCTCGATGCTGATGATCATCGGCAGCGTGGCACCCGTCCTCGCACCCGTCCTCGGTGGCGCGCTGCTCGGCCCCATCGGATGGCGTGGCATCTTCTGGGTGCTCACGGGCACCGGGATCCTCATGGTGGTCGCGGTCCTGGCCGTGGTCCCCGAGACCCTCGCACCCGAGCGCAGACACGGCGGCGGGTTGGCGGCGCACGCCCACAACATGCGGTACGTGCTCGGTAATCGCCGGTACGTCGGCTTCGCCCTGACCTTCGTCTTCGGATTCGGCGCCTTGTTCTCGTACATCGCGGCGTCACCGTTCGTCGTCCAGGACGTCCTCGGACTCTCGCCGGGCCAGTTCTCGATCGTGTTCGCGGTGAACTCGCTGGGACTGATGGCGGGCAGCATCGTCAACACGCGCCTGATCGGACGCTTCCACGCCCGGCAGATGCTGAGCGTCGGGGTGCTCACTCTGCTGGCTGCGGGGGTGGCACTGACCCTCGAAGCGACCGTCGGAGGGGCCGATCGAGCCGTGTTCCTGCCCCTCCTGTTCGCGGTACCGGTCGCGATCGGCTTCACGATGGGCAATGCGACGGCGCTTGCCCAGTCCGAGGTCCGCGAGGCCGCGGGAACCGGATCCGCCGTGATGGGCGCCGGGCAGTTCGGACTGGCCGCACTGGTCTCCCCGCTCGCCGGCGGGTCGGCCGCCGGAATGGCGATCAGCATCCTGGCCTGCGCCGCGATCGCGACGCTGTCGCTGTTCGCGCTCACCCGGACGGCGACGTCACGCGCCGACGATGTGGAGCCGGCGCGGCCGTAGTCCGGGACGTCCCCGCGACGACCAGCCGATCCGGGAGCCCGGCACCCGAGCGAAGCGACGCCCGCCCGGGTGACCGCGCTCAGCCCGCGTTCTCGGCCGCGGCGAAGTCCGACTTCCAGACCCGGAAGCCCTCCTCCGTGCGGCCACGCCGCCAGTAGCCGGAGATCGACGCCCATTCGGCGCCGACACCGCGTTCCTTCCGGATGTACGGCCGGATCCCGTGCATCACGGCCTGCGCCTCGCCGTGCACGAAGACGTGCGGCTGCCCGGGCAGCCATTCGGCACCGCGGACGGCTGCGATCAGCGGCGCGTTCTCCCCGGCCCGGTCGTCACCGACCTCGTCTGCCCCGGCTCCGCGGTGCACCCAGGTGACCGTCGCGTCGGCCTTCGTGACGAGCGCCATCTCGTCCTCCGACCCTGCGACCTCGAGGAAGACCTGGGCGCGCGCGCCGGCGGGCAGCGCTTCGAGTGCCGCCGCGATCGCGGGAACGGCGGACTCGTCGCCTGCGAGCAGGTGCCAGTCCGCGTCACCGCGCGGTGCGTACGCCCCACCCGGTCCTCGCATCGCCAGTTCGTCACCAGGTCGCGCGTTCGCCGCCCAGCGGCCCGCGACGCCCTCGTCACCGTGGACCACGAAGTCGATCGCGATCCGACGGTTCACGGTGTCGACGGCACGGACGGTGTACGTGCGCAGCACCGGTTCCTCGTCGGTGCCGAACACCAGCTTCACGTACGCGTCGGTGAATGCGTTCGGCGCGAAGTCGTCGAATCCCGGTCCACCCAGATGCACCCGCACGAGATGCGGCGTCAGCTGCTCGGTTCGCTCGACCGTCAGCACGACGGAAGGTCGTGGCATGTTCTGACCTCGTCTCTTCACGCTACTTATTAGGCTCACCTAAGCCAGCGTACGCGCCGCTCGCGGCGGCCGGTCCTGCGACGAACGCACGGCGCCTCCCACGACTCCCGACACCCCCCGATCCGCTGCCAGGCATACTCCATCGGTCGCAGTCGGATTCCCATCCATCGAAAACCCGGAGGATCATGAAGCTCGCCCGCCGCACCATCACCGCCGCCGCGGTCTCCGCCGTCACGCTCGCCGCCGTTCTCACCGGATGCTCGTCCGAGTCGACGGAGTCGACGGACGCTTCCGCTTCGGGCTCGGAGTGCGTGGACGCCACCCTTCCCAACGCGACCGCGGACGAGATCGTCGACGTCCTGCGGCCCCAGCCGACCGGCGAGGAGGACGAAACGTACCGTCAGCTCGTCGCCCAGTTCGAGGCGGGCAGAGCGGCGGAGGTCGAGCGGGTGCAGTCGAGCAGTGTCTTCGCGGGCGTGCCCGAGGGCGGCGACGCCGCGTTCGTCACCGCCGTGTGCGGCCAGCCTCGGTGGGACGCCGCAACGACCGCGGACGGTGTCGAGGTTCCGAGTGTGCGCGGGCAGCGTGCCGCAATCGCCTCGGCCGGGCACACCTTCTGCGACACCTACGAACAGCTGCTGCCCTCCGCCGAGTCCACCGAGGCGTGGTCGGACTGGTCCGGCTACGTGGAGATGATGACCCGCGGCGACGACTCCGAGGACGCGAAGCTGCTGTACTCGTCCGCGCTGGAGAACATCTGCCCGCAGTTCGCCGGCTGAGGACCCCACCCCACCCGCGCGAGCACGGCGGTGTCGACGCGCGCTGCAACCAGCTCGGTCAGCGCCGCCGTCTCGTCGTGGGTGAGGTACCCGGGGTTCGGCATCCGCGGCGCCCGGATCTGCTCACACCGCTGCAGCGCCGGCACCGCCACGATCTCCGACCGCGGAACGTACGTCGTCGGGGTCAACCGGACCGCGGTGAACTCGACGCCCAGACAGGGCGCAGCGATCTTCTCCAGGTCGACAGCATGCTCGACGTCGAAACCCTCGGGCCGGTCGACGACACCGTCGCTGGTGACCACCCCGATCTCGTGAACACCCGGCGTCTTCGGCCCGGTCACCCACAGGGCGATCAGATCACCCTTCCCGACCAGAGCCGGACGAGCCGAACTCCGACTCATACTCCAGGTGCTCTCGCGCACCTGCGGATCCGGTCCGGTTTCCGCCCGACCGCCGAAATAGTCCCACACCGACGGATTGCACTTGACGACCCAGCATCCGACATCGCTTCGTGAAATAGCCACTGTCCCCTCCTGTTTCATGTGCGAATGTTTCCGTCGTACGGCGTCAGCGTCGCCGCGACCAGCCCGTCTCGTCCCGACCGACCAGACCCTCCAGTTCGAGTGTCGGTAACGCGCCACGCACCGCGGCCAGCGGCTGGCCCGACTGCTCCGACAGCTCCTGCACCCCTATCGCTCGCGTCGTGGGCAGCGCCTCGTACACCGACAACTCGACAGCCGACAGCGAATCGAGCCGCCGCGCCGGACCGGCCTCGCTCTCCCCCGGCGTGATCGGTCCCGCCGCCGCCATCACGTCCTCGGCCCGCGCCACCAACTGCGCGTCCCCGTCACGGATCATGCGGTGACAGCCCACCGACGCCGCCGAGGTGACCGGTCCGGGCACGGCGAGCACCGGCCGACCGAGCCGACCGGACCACGCCGCCGTGTTGCGTGCCCCACTTCGCGCCCCGGCCTCGACCACCAGGACCGCATCGGACAGGCCCGCGACGAGGCGATTACGGGCCAGGAACCGGTGCCGGGCGGGCGCGACACCCGGCGAGTACTCGCTCACCACGAGTCCACGATCCGCGATGTCGCGGAGCATCCGGGCGTGCCCCGCGGGGTAGGCGCGGTCCACCCCACAGGCGAGCACCGCGACGGTCGGCGCCCCCGCCGCAAGGGCTGCTCGATGCGCGACACCGTCGATGCCGTATGCCGCACCCGAGACGACCGTCCACCCGGCCCCGCACAGGTCCTCGACGAACCGTGCCGTCACGTGCTCGCCGTATCCGCTCGCGGCCCGGGTTCCCACAACGGCCACGGCCCGCTCGGTCACCTCCACCAGCGTCCCGCCTCCGATCGCCCACAACGCCAGCGGGACCGCCGCGTCCCGGTCGCGGCGCGCATCGACGCCCTCGAACCCCAGCAGCTTCCAGGCCGGCCACTCCTCGTCGTCGGGGGTGATCAGGCGACCCCCCAGCCGGTCCAGCCGTTCCAGGTCCCGTTCTGCCGTGTCGAGGGCGCGGCGCGCCTCCGTGCGGGTGCGCAGCACCTCGGGCAGAGCGGCCTCACGAACGGCGCGGGCCGCCTCCTCGGGGCCGACCGACGCGACGAGCTCGACGAGCGGCGCGCACGGACCGAGCGCCACCTGCGACAGATACGCCCACGCCAGCATCCGCGCGCTCATGCGCTCCACCGGTCCCGGAAGCCGAGCGCGAGACCGACCTGATCGCCGCCGGGCGCGGACATCCCCGCCAGGTCGGCGAGCGTCCAGGCGACCCGGAGCGCGCGGTCGGCGCCCCGGGCGGTGATCTCGCCGGATCGCAGCGCTCGTTCCATGCCGGACAACGCCGAACGTCCGAGCCGGAATCGTTGCCGCAGAGCCGGTCCCGGAACCTCCGCGTTGGTTCGCCAGCCGAACTCGGACCAGCGGTCCACCGCGGCCGCCCGTGCCTCCTCGACGCGAGTTCTGACCGCGGCGGTGCTCTCCGCCGCATCGCCGTTGAGTGCGCCGACGGACACCGCGAACATCTGCACCCGCAGGTCGACACGGTCCATCAACGGACCGGACAGCTTGCCGAGGTACCGGCGGCGAGCGGTCGGTGCGCAGACGCAGTCCTCGGCACGGGGCGGTGCGCACGGGCACGGATTCGCGGCCAGGATCAGCTGGAATCGCGCCGGATACCGGGCGATCCCGTCGCGTCTCGCGATTCGGACCTCGCCGTCCTCGAGCGGGGTCCGCAGTGCCTCCAGCGACTTCACGCCCAACTCCGCGCATTCGTCGAGGAACAGCACCCCGCGATGTGCTCGGCTGACCGCGCCGGGCCGCGCCAGGCCCGAGCCGCCGCCGACGAGCGCACTGATCGAACAGGTGTGGTGTGGTGCCACGAACGGCGGCTCCGTGATCAACGGCTGCTCCGCGGTGAGCAGCCCGGCCACCGAGTGGATCGCCGTCACCTCCAGGGACTCTTCCTCGCCGAGCGCGGGCAGGATCCCCGGAAGCCGTTGCGCCAGCATCGTCTTCCCGATCCCCGGCGGACCCGTCAGCATCAGGTGGTGGGCACCTGCCGCGGCCACCTCGAGGGCGAGCCTCGCTTCGTCCTGTCCCGCGACGTCGCTCAGGTCCGGAACCGCCCGCACACCGCCCCGATCCACGGTGGCCGGACGCGCCAGCACCAGTTCCCCGCGCAGCCACTCGACCACCTCGCGCAGGTCCCGCGCACCGAGCACGTCCATGCCGTCGACGAGTCCAGCCTCTGCCAGCGCAACGTGCGGCACCACGACGGTCGTCCACCCGGCGTTCTTCGCGGCGAGCACCGCGGGCAGGATTCCCCGCACGGTCCGCAACCGGCCGTCGAGCGCCAACTCCCCCAACAGCACGCTCTTGTCCAGGTCGCCCACCGGAACGACACCGGCCGCCGCCAACACCGCACACGACAAGGCCAGATCGTAGGCACTGCCGCCCTTCGGCAGCGTCGCGGGCGACAGCGCGAGGGTGATCCGCGAATCCGGCCACTTCTCACCGATATTCGTCACCGCCGCCCGCACCCGGTCCCGCGACTCCTTGAGCGCACTGTCCGGCAACCCGACCAGATGTACGCCCGGCAACCCGCGACCCAGATCGGCCTCGATTTCCACGAGTTCCCCCTCGACCCCACGGACCGCGACGGAGTACGCCCGTCCCAGCGCCATCAGAACACCGCCTCGAGATGCGTCAGCTCCGGCGCGCACCCCGGCGCCAGCACCACCGCCACCACGTCGAACCGCACCCGGCGCCACCCGCGCTCCTGCTCACGCAGCCACAGCGCCGCCAGCCGCCGGATCCGCGCCTGCTTCGTGTACGTCACCGCTTCGGCCGGCGTCCCGTGACCGCACCCGGTGCGCGTTTTGACCTCCACGAACACCACCGCGTCACCGACCTCCGCGATCACGTCCACCTCGCCGTACCGGCACCGCCAGTTGCGCGCCAGCACCGACATCCCCCGCTCCACCAGATGCTCGACGGCCAAGTCCTCGCCGAGCGCCCCCAACTCCAGATTTCGCGCCATGCCCCCGACCCTGCACCCCGTGCCATCCCGACCCCGGACACCCACCTGGGCTTCCGGGGGACCCTGTGGATGAAAACGGGCTGTGGACAACCGGAGGCGCCTGCGGTACCTGGGCGCCTTCTTGGTAGCCAGAGCTACCAAAAAGGCGCACAGGTAGCGAAGCTGCGCTTTTCAGGACCGCCGGACGGCGATCCGCGTCGGGATCGCGATGGCCAACGCACCCAGCACGACCGTCGCGCCGACGATTCCGCCGTACACGGCCGGGGAGATCGCCGGGATCGGCTGCCCCGAGATCCCGATGCTCACACCGACCAGCGGTGGCAGCGCGACGAGAGTGCCGACCACCGCGGCGATCGCGACGACGATCACCGATTCGGCGCGCATCATCGCCCGCACCTGCCGCCGGCTCGACCCGACGAGCCGCAGCAGGGTGAACTCGCGGCCCCGCTCGACTGTCGACATGACGGGGGTGTTCACGACGGCCACGGCGAGATAGCCGAGGATGACGGCGAGTGCGATCAGGCTTATCCACGACTGCGCGTCCCGTTCCTGCTCGCCGGCGGCAGCGAGTGCGGCGTGGTCGACCGCCACGAACCCGGCCGCGGTCAGCGCCTGCCCGACCTCGCCCTGCCTGCCGGGTTCGGTGCGGACCAGGATCGAGTCATCGAGCCCGCTGGAGGTGTGCGCCCGGACGACCTCGTTCGCCATGGTGACGTCGCCGAATCCGAGCCCGCGACCGTAGGTGGCGACGACCGTCGCGGCGACGGGGGTGCCGTCGCCGAGGTGCAGGTCGACGGCGTCCCCGACGCGAGCCCCGATCGTCTGCGCGGCATCGGTGCTCAGTGCCACGGTATCCGAAACGGCGAGCCCGCCGAGGCTGCCGTCGACCAACGTCAGGTCCAGGGTGTCCGCGGTCGCGCCGGGGTCGACGCCCTGCAGTGCGTACCGCTCGATGACCGACTCCTCCCCCGCTCCGTGCGGAATCAACGCCTGGCTCCGGGCCACCGGGTTCGCGGCCGACACCCCGGGCATCGCGGCGACAGCGGCGCCGACGTCGGACGAGAGGCCGGAACCGCGTGCGGTGACGACGAAGTCGGCGGTGACGCCTTCCCTGGTCTGATGGTTCGCCTCCGCCGCGACAGTCGTCTGGGCGAACACCTGCACGCACCCGAGCCCGATCGCGAGCGCCAGTGGGATGATCGCGGACGCGAGCCGACGCGCATTGCAGCCTGCGTTGGCGGCGGCGAGGACCAGCGCGGGCCGGCCCGACCGGCGCAGCGGTCCCCCGACGAGGGAGACCGCCCCCGCGACCAGTCGCGGCCCCAGCAGCCCGACCGCGATCATCAGCAGCACCGCCGAACTCGCTGCGCCCGCAACGCCCGCCGCGCCGTGCACGACGACGGGCGTCATCGACGTACCCAGCCCGAGCGCGCCGAGGACCAGTCCGGTGATCAGCCGACCACGACCGAAGGTGGCCGGGGTCGCCGACGCCTCTCGCAGTGCGTCGACCGGGTCGATCCGTGCGGGTCGGCGGGCGGCGACCGCCGCGGCGACCCGCGCGGTCAGCACGCTCAGTACGACGGCCACGACGGCGGGAAGCGGGCTGTACGCCAGTGCGAAGTCGGTGGGCAGCATCCCGACGGCGGCGAACCCGGACCGCAGCAGCCCGGCCAGCAGGTAGCCGGGCACCGTACCCACCACGGCCGCGACCGTGCCGACCAGCAGCACCTCGTGACCGACGAGCCGGTGGATCTGCCGGGATGTGGCGCCGATCCCGCGCAGCAGCGCGAATTCGCGTCGCCGTCCGGCGATCGTCAGTGACAGGGTGGTGGCCACGACGAACATCGCGATCAGCACCGCGGTGCCCGCGAAGGACGTTCCGATCATGACGAGTTCGCCTCGCGCGGCTCCGGAGTCGAGGAACTCGACGTCGCCTCGGGCGGCGCCGGTGCGGACCTCGAGTTCCGGCGCGGCCCGGTGGATCTCGTCCACCAGGACCCGCACGGACGTGCCGTCGGACGCATCGATCGCGATCGCGTCCACCCTGCCCGGGCGCGGTGACAACTCCGCGGCACGCGAGTCGGTGACGAAGACGTGCGCCGCGCGGTCCGGGGTGTCGCCGTCCCGCGCGGAGGCGACGCCGACCACGGTGTACTCCGCGCCGGTGCCGCCGTGCGCCAGCGGGATCCGGTCACCGATCCGGGCCGGCTGTCGGTCGTCGACGACCACCTCGTCGGCGCTCGCGGGCGCCCGGCCCTGCCGGATCTCGTATGGGGTGATCGCTCCAGCGGACCAGCCGTGCGCCTGCACCGGCCGCCCCGCCCAGGACAGCGGAACGGTCGTGTCGGCCACCGCCCGGCCCACCCCCGGCAGCGCCGCGAGTTCCCCGACCACGTCGGCGGGCAGCGTGGCCCGCTCGGGCAGCGCCTGATCGATGTCCTCCGGGACGGCCAGGCGCTGTGGTGCGCCGACGACGACGTCCGCACCGGCGTAGCGCTGCGGCGCCACCCCACCGCGGATGCCGGACTCGATCAGCACCCCGAGTCCGGTGACGAGCATCGCGGCGCACAGGACCGCGACGAACATGCCGACGAAGCCGCCGCGGTGTTCGCGGACACCGGCCCGTGCGAGTGCCCTCATCGTCACCACTCCCCGAGATGGGTCATGTGGTCGGCGACCTGCTGCGGCGTCGGCCGGTCCAGGTGACCGACGAAGACGCCGTCCGCGAGGAACACCACCCGGTCGGCGTGCGCGGCGGCGACGGGATCGTGGGTGACCATGACCACGGTCTGGTCGAGATCCGTGGCGGTCCGCCGCAGCAGGTCGAGGACCTGGCGGCCGGTCCGCGAATCGAGGGCTCCGGTCGGCTCGTCCGCGAACACCGCGTCGGGACGGGTGACGACGGCGCGGGCGATGGCGACGCGCTGCTGCTGACCGCCGGACATCTCCGCGGGCCTGCGCCCACGCAGGTCGGTCAGACCGACGGCGTCCACCACGAAGTCCAGCCAGGCGGGATCGACGGACTCGCCCGCCAGCAGCAACGGCAGGGTGACGTTCTGCAGGGCCGTCAGCGCGGGCAGCAGGTTGTAGGCCTGAAACACGAAGCCCACGTGGTCGCGGCGGAACCTGGTGAGCGCCTTCGGCTTCAACCGCGAGATGTCGGTGCCACCGAGCCACACCGACCCGCTCGTCGGGCGATCGAGGCCGGCCGCGCAGTGCAGGAAGGTGCTCTTCCCGGAGCCGGACGGCCCCATCACCGCGGTGAACGAACCCCGCGTCAAGTGCAGGTCCACTCCACGCAGGGCGGTGACGGCCGCCGCGCCGGAGCCGTACGTCTTGGTCACCGAGTCGAGCCGGAGTGCGGTGCCGGACTGGACCCGGACTTCGGTCACTGCTGATGTCTGCATGACTCCCAACGCTATTGACGCCGCTGCGCGTTTCCGATCCACCGAGGTACCCGATCGATGGTGTAGCCGGCTGTACCGGCCGACCCGGTCCGATACGGCATGCTGGGATCCATGTCGACGACCGGGATCCTGCGAAGGTGGTGGCGGGCGACCCGTTTCCTGGTCGTCGAAGGGGCGGCCGGATTCGTGTCCCTGGCGTTGCTGCCCGTCGGCGTGCTGATGGCCGTGTTCATCGTGATCGGTCCGGGATGGCTGATCGCACCCCGTGCGGTGCAGATGCTGCGATGGTGGGCGGCGCTGGCGAGGACCCGCACCGGCCGGTTCCTCGGAGGGTCGGTGTCCCAGAGCTATCCGGTGATCCCGGCGGACCCGACGTTCACCGATGCGCGGCGGCTGCTGACCGCATCGTCGACCCGGCGGGACGCCTGGTGGGTGCTGCTGCACGCGCTCCTCACACCCATCGCGGGCGTCCTCGCTGTGGGTCTGCCACTCGCGGTGGTGAATTCGCTGCTCGTCCCGGCCTACTGGTCCACGATGCCGCCCGGCGAACCGGTGACGAACCCGTTCCCGGTGACGTCCTGGTGGACAGCCGCGGCGATGCCGGTGGTCGGCGCGCTCTATGCGGCGCTGGCACTGTGGCTGGTCCCGGCGATGGCTCACGGCGTGGCGGGGCTCACCCGCAGGCTCCTGGCGCCCGCCCGCGAAGCGGAGTTGGCGGCGCGGGTGAGCGCGCTGACCGAGAGCCGCGCCGCCGCGCTCGACGCCCACGCCGCCGAGCTGCGGCGCATCGAGCGTGATCTGCACGACGGGGCCCAGAACCGGCTCGTCGGCGTGGTGATGATGCTCGGGCTCGCCGAGCGTTCCCTGACCACGAACCCCGATCAGGCGCTGCCGCAGCTGGCGCGGGCGCAGGAGGCCGCCGCGGATGCGCTCGCCGGCCTGCGGACCGTGGTGCACGACATCTATCCGCCGATCCTCGACGAGCTGGGCCTGGACGGCGCCCTGTCGGCGTTGGCCGGACGGTGCGCGGTGCCGTGCGTGCTCGACGCCGACGGGCTCGCGCGGGTCCCCGCCGCGGTGGAGTCCGCGGCGTACTTCGTGGTCGCGGAGGCACTGACCAATGTGGTCAAGCACAGCGGCGCGGCACGAGTCGAGGTCACCGTACGCACCGCAGCGGAGGGCGCCGGACAGATCCTCACGATCGAGGTCGTCGACGACGGCGACGGCGGCGCTCGGGAACGGGACGGCGGTGGACTGGCCGGCATCCGGCGCCGAGCCCGGGCCTTCGAAGGAACAATGACCCTGGACAGCCCGGTCGGTGGACCGACGACGTTGAGAGTGGAGTTGCCGTGCGGATAGCGATCGCCGAAGACGATGCGTTGCTGCGGGAGGGCCTGGCCCTGCTGCTGCGCAGCGAGGGGTTCGACGTCGTTGCGGCGGTGGACAATCCCGGCTCGTTCCTCGAGGTTCTCGACTCGGTGGACGCTGCCGTGCTCGACGTCCGGATGCCACCGACGTTCACCAACGAGGGACTGCAGGCGGCGGCGGAGGCTCGGCGTCGCCGGCCGGGATTCCCCGTTCTGGTGCTCTCGGCCTACGTCGAGGACCGCTACGCCAGCGGACTGCTCGCCGACGGCGCGAACGGTCTCGGGTATCTGCTGAAGGAACGCGTCGGCCGGGTGGCCGAGTTCACCGACGCCCTGCGCCGGGTCGCCGAGGGCGGGACGGTGATGGATCCCGAGGTCATCTCGCAGCTGATGAGCCGGCGCCGCGCCGACGACCCGATCCGGTCCCTCACCCCACGCGAGTCCGAGGTTCTGGGTCTGATGGCCGAGGGCCTGGACAACACGTCGATCGCCGCGCGGCTGGTGGTCAGTGACACGGCGGTGAGCAAGCACATCGGCAACATCTTCGCCAAGCTGGGGCTGTCGGCGTCGGACGCGGGTCACCGGCGGGTCCTCGCGGTGCTCGCCTATCTCCGCGCGTGACGACCGCCGTGCGCGGTCGGTGGGAGCCGCTACCCTGGGCCGAGTGAGCTCGGAGAAGATGCTGGTCCGCATCGGTGGGCTGCTGCGGCAGGCCGAGTCGACGGACAACCCACACGAGGCGGAGGCGTTCATGGAGGCCGCGCAGCGCCTCGCCACCGCCACCGCCATCGACCTGGCGGTGGCCCGCGCCCACACGTCGTCTCGGGAACGGCGCGCCACCCCGGTACAGCGGGCGATCTCCATCGGCGAACCCGGCCGCAGGGGGCTGCGCACCTACGTGCAGCTGTTCGTCGCGATCGCATCCGCCAACGACGTGCAGTGCGACGTCGCGCACAACTCGACGCAGGTGTTCGCGTACGGGTTCGACTCGGACATCGACGCCTGCCAGGCGTTGTACTCATCGCTGCTGATGCAGATGGTTCGGGCGTCCGACGCGTACCTGCGGTCCGGTGCGCACAAGCCCGTGGCGGGCGTCACTGCTCGGCTGAACTTCCAGCTGGCGTTCGCCGCCCGGATCGGGCAACGGCTCGCAGAGACGAAGCGGGACGTCGAAGCCACCGTCGCGGCAGGCGCGGACGATGCGACGGGAACCGCGCTCGTGTTGCGCGACAAGCAGATCGAGCTCCGCGACTTCTACGCGCAGACGTCCACGGCGCGCGGCACCTGGCGCGGTCCTCAGTCCGGTGTCGCACGCTCCGACAAGGCGCGGCGTGCCGGCGACCGCGCCGGACGCGACGCCCGCATCGGCCGCTCCACCGAACTCCCGTCCGCCCGGAAGCGGCTGGCGTGACGGTCCGCGACACCCAGCGGTCGCGGGTGTACGAGGCGGAGGCAGTGGTCCGCCGCCTCTTCGACCGCGCCGACCGGGGAACCGGCCGGCAGGTGGAGTTGTACGGATCGTCGATCACGCTGCCGGTCGAGCGGCGATTCGCCTCGGTCGAGTCCGTGCAGGACTACGCCGACCGTGTCCTCGCGTTGAACTGGGTCCGGGCGCAGTGGCCGCGGTCCGCCTCACCGATCACCGTCCGTCCGCGTGCCGGGACCGCCGCCGCCCACTACGAACCCGGCACCGCGACCCTCGCCGTCCCGACTTCGGGCAGCGGCACTCGGTGGGCGCTGCGGGAGCTGGTGATCCTCCACGAGCTCGCGCACCACCTCGAGCCGGACGGCTCCGACGAGGCTCCGCACGGACCGCCGTTCGTGGACCGCTATCTCACCCTGGTCGACGGGGTCGTCGGCGCCGAGGCGGCGCTCCTGCTGCGTGCCACCCTCGTCGAGGGTGGCGTCCGGCTCGGCTGAGATCAGCCTCCGAAGGGGCCGTTCTCGGGCAGACGCAGATCCGACTTCTCGAGCTCCTCGATGTTCACGTCCTTGAACGTGATGACTCGGACGTGCTTGACGAAACGCGCGGGCCGGTACATGTCCCACACCCAGGCGTCGGCCATCCGAACCTCGAAGTAGATCTCGCCGTCGGCGTTGTGCGGGACCAGTTCGACGGAGTTCGCGAGGTAGAAGCGGCGCTCGGTCTCGACGACGTAAGCGAACTGGCCGACGATGTCCTTGTACTCACGGTAGAGCGACAGCTCCATCTCCGTTTCGTACTTCTCGAGATCTTCGGCACTCATCGGTGTGGTCGTCCTCCTGCATATCGCCTGGCCGTACAACCCGGGGCCGGGTGTCGACGTCCCATCATCCCGCACCGACCGCCGCGGTGTACATCGCACCCGCCACACCATCCGCCGCGGCCCGCACGTTCGCGTACGACATGCGGTGCTCGCGACTCGGCCCCAACAGCGCCATCGCCTGCGTGTGCGCGGCGGTGCTGTAGCCCTTGTGCCCCGCGAAGCCGTATCCGGGGATCTCCCCGTCCATCGCGACCATCGTGCGATCCCTGGAGACCTTCGCAAGGACGCTCGCGGCGGCGATACAGGCCGCCGACGCGTCGCCGCCGATCACCGGGAGCGACGGCGCCGCGAGTCCGGGGACCCGGAAACCATCCGTCAGGACATAGCCCGGTGGCCTGTCCAGACCGGCGACGGCCCGCCGCATCCCCTCGATGTTCGCGACGTGCACTCCGAGCCGGTCGACCTCGGCGGCCGGGATCTCGATGATGCACCAGGCCACGGCGAGCCGCTGGATCACCGGGAACAGTTCCTCCCGGGTCCGTTCGGTCAGCTTCTTCGAGTCGTCCAGACCCTCCAGGGCCCGATGCGGCTTCGGGCCGAGCACGCACGCAGCGACCACCAGTGGGCCGGCGCACGCACCGCGGCCGGCCTCGTCGACTCCGGCCACGGGACCGAGGCCTGTCCGGATCAGCGCGGACTCCATGGTCCGCAGACCCGAGGCCCTGCGGATCACGGTGCGCGGCGGCCACTTGATCACGTCGGTTGATCCACTTCGACTACTTCACTTCGCTCGGGTCCGGGCCGTCAGCTCGTCTGCGGGTTGGGCGAGTCGATCGTGCCCCACCGCGACGGCGGCAGCACGATGAGGACGGCCTTGCCGATCACATTGTCCACCGGCACGGTGCCACCGAGTTCGTCGCCGACGTGATAGCGCGAATCCGCCGAGTTGCTGCGGTTGTCACCCATCACCCACAGGTTGCCCTCGGGGACGGTGTAGGGGCCGAAGCACCGGCCCGACCGGACCGGCGTGTCACATGCCTGGGTGCCCGGGACGAAGGGGAAGTCCGTCACCACGTACGGCTCGTCGAGGGGCTTCCCGTCGACGAGAACCCGGCCCTGGTCGTCACAGCACTCGACCGTCTGACCGCCGGTCGCGATCACGCGCTTGACGAGATCGTTCTCGTCCGGCGGGACGAGGCCGACCAGGGAGCCGACTTCCTGGATGCCACGGATCACCACGTTCGAGGACCGGGTCGACACGAACTCGCTGTTCCACGAATCGGGTCCCTTGAAGACCACCACGTCACCCGGCTCCGGATCACCGAAGCGATAGCCGATCTTCTCCACCAGGATCCGATCGCCGGTGCAGCCCGGGCACCCGTGCAGGGTCGGTTCCATCGACTCCGAGGGGATCAGGTACACCCGCGCGATGAACGTCTGCAGCACGAAGCTGAGCAGCAACGCCACCACGATGAGAATGGGGAGCTCACGCCAGAAGGAGCGGGACTTCTTCTTCGGCCGCACCGACACACTGTCGGGGCCGTTCGCGCCGTTGTCCGGCACCGTCGATTCCTGCGGGGTATCTGCCACCGAAACAGGTTAGCGTCTCGCCGCTCCGGCCCTCGTGGCGTTGGCGTTCGCGAACGTGGCGCGGGGTGTCACCGGGTGCGCCGGCGCCCGTCTCCTCCGGAAACGGATCAGCCCGGCCCGGAAGAATCCGGGCCGGGCTGATCCGACGTGCATGACGCTCAGGCACACGCGAGCCGAGGGCTCGGTGCCGATCCGAGCCGAAAGCTCAGCGCTTTTCCTTGATCTTCGCGGCCTTGCCACGCAGGTCGCGCAGGTAGTACAGCTTGGCGCGACGGACGTCGCCGCGGGTCAGCACCTCGATCTGGGCGATGTTGGGGCTGTGCACCGGGAAGGTGCGCTCGACGCCGACACCGAAGGAGATCTTGCGGACGGTGAAGGTCTCGCGGATGCCGCCGCCCTGACGCCGGATCACGACGCCCTTGAAGACCTGCACGCGCTCCTTCGAGCCCTCGATGACCTTGACGTGCACGTTCAGGGTGTCACCGGGACGGAAGTCCGGGATGTCGTTGCGGAGCGACTGGGCGTCCAGGAAGTCCAGTGTGTTCATTGATTCATCCTTGCGTTTCTTCGCATGAGCAGAGGACCCGAGCGGCACCGTTCTCACAGCGCTCGGCTGGTTCGTACTCCGATTAAGGGGTGCGCCTGTGCAGGCAACCCCCCGATTGTGCCAGATCGCGCCCGCGACCGGAAATCGGTCGGGTCACCCGTGTGACACCGGCGCGGGAGCGGGCCGCACGGTGCGCTCGAGCTCGGCTTCGGTGGCCGTCACCGCGTGCTCGACGCTCGGCTTGCCGGCCACGAGATCCTGGACGTAGATCTTCGCCCTGATCAGCGGCCTTCGGTAGCGCTTCTCGCGAGCCAGCGCACGGGCCATCTTCTTCGGCTTTTCCTGGTACCGCCACCGTGCCCACGGCGCCCCGGGCCTGCTCAGCCGGATCGCGCCCACCAACAGCATCGGCGCGACGAACAGGCCGAAGAGCGCCGTCCAGATCTTCCCCTTCGCGATCACCACGGCGGCGATCGCGAGGCTGATCAGCGCCGACACGACCAGTGCCAGGCGCACCCACGGATTCGGGTTGTCCCGGAAATCGGACGGGCTGATGATCGCGTCCGGTCGCGCCCCGAGCAGCAGGAGTCCCGTGACGGCCACCGCCGCGAACACCGCGTCGACGGAGGCCCTCCCCTGCTCCGACCAGTAGACGTCCTTGAGGTAGAAGATCAGTGCGAACTCGTCGAGGACCAGGGCCATCCCGACCCCGAAGCACGCGGCGAGCGCCGCGCCCGACGTACTGGTCCCGTCCTCGTAGGTTGCGATCAGCGCGACCCCCGAGACCACCATCGCGACCACACCGAACACGACGTGATGGACGTGCTGCCCGCCCGGGGTCACGTTGCCCGGCCACCATCGCACCTGCGCCCGGATCATCCGCACGCTGAACCGGATGAAGACGAATCCACCGATGAACCCGAGCAGGAAGAAGAGCAACGGCAGGCGTCCGGTCTCGACTATCTCGTGCTCGAACCAGCGGCTCATCAGTCCGTCCTCGGCTCCGGGGAGATGCAGCGGAATCCGATGTGACAGGTCGAGGTCTCCTCGGTGTCACCCTGTCGGGCCGCGGGCCGGTACCGCAGGCAGTAGTTCGGCGCGCACAGGTGCGAGCCGCCCTTGATCACCCTCCTCGGATACGTCTCGCCGTCCCGACGGACTGCCGCCTCGACGCGGGGGTTGCGGGGTATGCAGCAGGGACTCGCGGGAGCCACGTTGCGGCCGGACGCGCCGTGGTCGGCGGTGTGGTGGTCCGTCGTCCACTGCCACACGTTGCCCGCCATGTCGACGAGTCCGTAGCCGTTCGGCCGGAACGACCCGACCGGGGACGTGCCCGGGAACCCGTCCTCCACGAGGTTCTGCCACGGGAAGCTGCCCTGCCAGGTGTTGGCCTGGTGCCGGCCACCCGGAGCGAACTCGTCGCCCCACACGTAGATGGCGCGGTCGAGTCCGCCCCGGGCGGCGAACTCCCACTGGGCCTCGGTCGGCAGCTCCTTGCCCGCCCAACGGGCATAGGCCAGCGCATCGGAATAGGCGACATGGGTGACCGGATGCCGTTCGCGTCCACCGGCATTGCTGTCCGGCCCCTCCGGGTGCCGCCAGTCCGCGCCCGGTACCCACGACCACCACTGCCGATAGTCGTCGAGCGACACCGGTCCCGACGGTGGAGTGAACACCAGCGAGCCGGGCACCAGGTCCGCGGGATCGGCGTCGGGATAGTCGGCGGGGTCGGGCGCGGTCTCGGCGACGGTGACGTGCCCGGTGTCCTTCACGAACCTCCGGAACTCCGCCACCGTCACCGGATGGGTGTCCATCCAGAAGCCGTCGACGTGTACCTGGTGCACCGGACGTTCCTCGGGGTAGAAATCCTCCGAGCCCATCCAGAAGGTGCCACCAGGGATCCACGACATGTTCTTCGGAGCCACTGCCACCGGCCCAGCATCCCACGCGCGGCACCGCCTTTCGCGCGGTGACCGTCACCGAGTGGCGGTACCGGTCAGTTGCCGAACCCCGCCTTGCGGAGTGCGTCGGCCATGGAACCGGAGGCGGGCCGCTCCGCGCGACCACCCTGCTGCCTTCCGCCCGACGACTGACCGCCACGCTGACCCCCACCGCGGTTGCCACCGCCGCGGTTGCCGCCGCCCTGGCGCTCACCTCCCCGCGGACCCGACTGCTTCGGCGCGCCCGGCTCGTCGTCGAGGCGCAGGCTCAGGCCGACGCGCTGCCGAGCGACGTCGACCTCCATCACCTTCACCTTCACGACGTCGCCGGACTTGACGACCTCTCGAGGATCCCGGACGAAGCTGCGGGACATCGCGGACACGTGGACGAGACCGTCCTGGTGCACGCCGACGTCGACGAAGGCACCGAACGCGGCGACGTTCGTGACGACTCCCTCGAGCACCATTCCCGGCTCGAGATCGGCGACCTTCTCCACGCCCGCCGCGAAGGTGGCGGTCTTGAACTCCGGCCGCGGATCGCGACCCGGCTTCTCGAGCTCGGCGATGATGTCGGTGACGGTCGGGACGCCGAACCGGTCGTCGGCGAACTCCTGCGGCCGCAACGACCGCAGCATCGAGGCGTTGCCGATGATCTCCTTCACCGTCGACCCCTGGGCGTCGACGATTCGCCGGACCACCGGGTACGCCTCGGGGTGCACCGCGGACGAGTCGAGCGGATCGTCGCCGTCGGTGATCTTGAGGAAGCCCGCGCACTGCTCGAACGCCTTCGGTCCGAGCCGGGGCACGTCCTTGAGCGCGGCGCGGGTTCGGAACGGGCCGTTGGCGTCGCGGTGCGCGACGATCGACTCGGCAAGCGACGCGGCGATGCCCGACACCCGGGACAGCAGCGGCACCGAGGCGGTGTTGACGTCGACGCCGACCGCGTTCACCGCGTCCTCGACGACCGCGTCGAGCGACCGGGCGAGCAGCGACTCGGAGACGTCGTGCTGGTACTGGCCGACGCCGATGGACTTCGGGTCGATCTTCACCAGCTCGGCGAGCGGATCCTGCAGGCGTCGGGCGATGGACACGGCTCCGCGGATCGACACGTCGAGGTCCGGAAGCTCCTGCGAGGCGTACGCGGACGCCGAGTACACCGAGGCGCCCGCCTCGGACACCATGATCTTGGTCAGCTTCGCGTCCGGGAACTTCGCGATCAGATCCGCCGCGAGCGCATCGGTTTCGCGGGACGCCGTGCCGTTGCCGATGGCGATCAGGTCGACGCGGTGCTTGGCAGCGAGCCCGGCGAGGGTTGCGAGCGACTGGTCCCACTTGTTCGCGGGCTGATGCGGGTAGATGGTCGCGTGGTCGAGGACCTTGCCGGTCGCGTCGACGACCGCGACCTTCGTGCCGGTACGGAAGCCGGGGTCGAGGCCCATCGTGGCGCGGGTGCCCGCCGGCGCCGCGAGCAGCAGGTCCTTGAGGTTCATGGCGAACACGTCGACGGCGTCACGCTCGGCGGACTGCCGCAATCGCATCCGGGTGTCGATGCCCAGGCTGACGGACAGCTTCGTCTTCCACGCCCACCGGACGGTGTCGAGCAGCCAGCGGTCCGCGGGGCGGCCACGGTCGGCGACACCGAAGCGCGCCGCGATTCGGCCCTCGTACACCGTCGCCTCACCGGGCGCCGGTGGTTCGGTGTCCGCGTCGATGCTCAGGGAGAGCACCTCCTCCTTCTCCCCGCGCAGCAGCGCGAGGATCCGGTGCGACGGCAGCTTCTCGAACGGCTCCGAGAACTCGAAGTAGTCGGCGAACTTCGCACCCTCGGTCTCCTTGCCCTTGCGGACCGACGAGGTCACCTGGCCGCGCCGCCACATGGTGTCGCGCAGTTCGCCGACGAGATCGGCGTCCTCGGCGAACTGCTCGACAAGGATCGCGCGGGCACCGTCGAGCTGCTCCGCCGTGTACTGCGCGGGATCGACGGACGGGTCGGACAGGAGGGTGTCGGCGACGGGCTGATGCCCCGCCTCGCGCGCGATCTGGGCCTTCGTACGTCGCTTCGGCTTGAACGGAAGATAGATGTCCTCGAGCCGGGCCTTGGTGTCGGCGAGGATCAGCTGGTCCTCGATCTCGTCCGTCAGCTTGTCCTGGGAGCGGATCGACTCGATGATCGCGGCGCGCCGCTCGTCGAGCTCACGCAGGTAACGCAGGCGCTCGTCCAGTTGCCGCAGTTGCACGTCGTCGAGGCCACCGGTCACCTCCTTGCGGTACCGGGCGATGAACGGGACCGTCGCGCCGCCGTCGAGCAGGTCCACGGCGGCGCGGACCCGCTCCTCTCGAACGTCGAGTTCCTCGGCGATGCGCTGGTTCACGGATTTCAGGGCAGAGGTCACGGCGATCGACCCTACAGCTAGGATTTTCGGTAGGAGTGCACGGACACGAGGGCGGCAGGGTGAACAGGCGTCGGTACGTTGCGGCGTTGGCCGTCGCGGTCGGAACGGCGATCGCCGGTTCCGGTTGTGCCCTGCCGACGGGCGGCACGGACCCCGACATCGGGTACCCCACGGAGCAATGGGCGGACATCCCGGCTGGACGCGCGGTGCCGCCGATCCCGGCCTCCGGAGGTGCCTCCGACGAGGCGGCGCCGGGCACCGGCGGCTGGACTCCCGCGGCGACGACATCCGGTCCGCTCCCCGCGGACCTCGCCGACAGGGTGACGGCTGCGCGTGCGGCGGCAGCCGCACGCGGCGCCGACGTCGCCGTGTCCCTGCTGGACCGCACCACCGGCGACCGCATCGTCGCCGACGGCGGCGTACTCGTCGAAACCGCTTCCGTGGCAAAGGTCTTCATCGCCGACGCGGTGCTCCACGAGTCCTCGGCGCCGTCCGCGCCCGATCTCGAACTGGTCACCCGGATGCTGGAACGGTCCGACGACGACGCAGCATCGGCCTTGTGGTTCGAGTACGGCGGTTCCGCGATCGTCGACGCGGTCGTCGCCCGGTACGGGCTGCATGCGACCACCGCACCGTGGGACGACAACTGGTGGAACACCACGACGACACCCGACGACCTCGTCGACTACTACGCCGGGCTGCTGAGCGGCGCCGGCGGGCTGAGCGGTGGCGCGGCCACGGAAATCCTCGCGCATCTGCGTGCCGCCACCCCCACCGCAGCCGACGGATACGACCAGTGGTTCGGAATCCCGGACGCCCTCGACTTCGAGGTCGGCGACGTCGCGTTCAAACAGGGCTGGATGTGCTGTGTCGCGGGGCGCTGGGTACACCTGTCGACGGCGGTGGTCGGTCCCGATTCGCGGTACGTGCTGGTGGTGGTGTCCCACGAGACGGTGACCTACGAGTCGGCGACCCGAGCGACGACGGTCGCGGATCTCGGGGCCGGGAGTGACGACGCCGGCTGGAATTCGATCCTTCCCGACACATCACTCGACACGGCCGTCGACGACGCGAGCGCCGCGCACGCACGCGAGACGCTCACCGAAGTCGTGCGAATCATGTTCCCGGAGGGGCGAATCGGGTGAGGACCGTCAGGAGGGCTCGCCGGGCATCAGGTCCGGCCGACGCTCCGCCGTCCGTCGCAGTGACTGTTCGCGCCGCCACTGCTCGATCTTCGCGTGATTGCCCGACAGCAGGACGTCGGGGACGTCGAGTCCCCGCCAGCTGACCGGGCGGGTGTAGCTCGGCCCCTCGAGCAGACCGTCGGAGAACGAATCCTCCTCGTGCGACTGCTGATTGCCGAGCACGCCTGGCATCAAGCGCACGACGGCCTCGGCCATCACCAGGACCGCCGCCTCGCCGCCGATGAGGACGTAGTCGCCGATGCTGACCTCTTCGACGCGGACCCGGCGGGCGGCGTCGTCGAACACCCGCTGGTCGATGCCCTCGTACCGACCACAGGCGAAGACGAGGTGCTTCTCCCGCGACCAACGCTGGGCGGTGGCCTGGGTGAACGGCACCCCGGCGGGCGTCGGGACGACGAGCAGCGCGTCGTCGGGGCACACGGCGTCGAGGGCGTCACCCCAGATGGTGGGTTTCATGACCATGCCGGGGCCACCGCCGTACGGGGAGTCGTCGACGGCCTTGTGCACGTCGTGCGTCCAGTCCCGTAGGTTGTGCACCCCGACGGACACAAGTCCCTTGTCGATGGCCTTGCCCAGCAACGCCGTCCGGAGCGGCTCGAGATATTCGGGGAAGATCGTGATGACGTCGAGGCGCACGGCTACTCCGGGTCCAGAAGTCCTTCGGGCGGGTCGATCTCCACGTAGCCGTCGGCGACGGAGACGACGGGGACGATCGCGGTGACGAACGGAACGAGGATCTCGCCACTCTCGGCACCCGCCGGCCGCACGGAGAGCAGTTCGCCTGCCGCGGAGTGCAGCACCTCGTTCACGGTGCCGACGACGGTGCCGTCCGCGAGCCGCACCTCGAGGCCCTCGAGTTCGTGATCGTAGAACGCGTCCGGGTCGTCGGACGGAGGCAGGTCCGCACTGTCGACGACGAACAGCGTGCCGCGCATCGCGTCGGCCGCGTTCCGGTCGTCGACACCCTTCAGACGCAGCAGAAGCCGCCCGGAGTGCTCCCGGGCGGCTTCCACCGTGTAATCGGTCAGTTTCCGATCACGAGGCTTGCGGCCGCGCAGAACCGCACCGACGGCGAAGCGGAGCCCCGGCTCGTCGGTGCGGATCTCGACGGCGAGTTCGCCCCTGATGCCGTGCGACTTGGCCACACGGCCGACGACGAGTTCCACCGATCTACTGATCGGTGTCGATCACGTCGACGCGGATGCCCTTGCCACCGATGCCGGTGACGAGGGTCCGCAGGGCGGTTGCGGTGCGGCCACCACGGCCGATCACCTTGCCGAGGTCGTCAGGATTGACGTGCACCTCGACGGTGCGCCCGCGGCGTCCGGTGATCAGCTCGACCCGGACGTCCTCGGGATTGGCGACGATGCCACGAACGAGATGCTCGACGGCGTCGGCGACAACGGCACTCACTTGTCAGCAGCCTCGGAATCCGTGGCGGCCTCGGCGTCGGCGGCGGGCGCCTCTGCAGCCTCGTCGGCGTCCTTCTTGGCGGCCTTCTTCTTCGGGGTGATGGCCTCGGCGACGGGCTCGTTGTCGGCGGCGGCCAGCGCAGCCTGGAACAGCTCCAGCTTGGAGGGCTTGGCCTCCTTGGTCTTGAGGGTGCCCTCGGCGCCCGGCAGGCCCTTGAACTTCTGCCAGTCACCGGTGATCTTGAGGAGGTTCTCGACCGGCTCGGTCGGCTTCGCGCCGACACCCAGCCAGTACTGGACGCGCTCCGAGTCGACCTCGATCAGCGACGGCTCTTCCTTCGGGTGGTACTTGCCGATGGTCTCGATCGCACGGCCGTCACGACGGGTGCGGGAGTCGGCGACGATGATGCGGTACTGCGGGTTGCGGATCTTGCCGAGCCGCGTGAGCTTGATCTTGACAGCCATGATGGAGCCTTTCGAATGGTCACGGCGCAATTCAGCGATGCGCAAGGCGTGCGCACCCGGTTTTGCGTTGAAGGGGTGTTGTGACCGCCGCGCGGTACGGAACCGGAGACGGGCGAACAGCGGTCCATTCTGCCAGACCCTCCCGACCCGGTGCCAATCGCGGTCCGCGTGGCCGGATCCTCGGCCCGTCGCGGGTCGGCGACGCGCCCGCAGCGGACAGCCCGCGCACCGGCCCGTCGTCTGCCTACACTGCGGTCGACCGCGAACTGCGCGGCCCGGCTCGACGACTCGAAGGGGGTTCGACGTTGTCGTCCTCGCCACAGCCACCGCACTCACCACCGCCCACGCCACCGCGGGCCGTGTCTCCGTTTCCCAGTTTCACCGACGGCCCCCCGGCGCCCGAGCGGGGCCGGGCGATCGGCCTCGCCGTCGTGGTCCTGGTCCTGGGACTCGCGGCCCTGCTGGTCGGTCTGGGTCCGTACGTCACGGCACACACCTCCGCGGGAGTGGTGACGGTCAGCGGCTACGCGCTGCCGCAGGGCATGACCATCGTCGCCGCGCTGCTGTTCGCCGGGCTCGTCGCAGGCACGTCGACGCTCCCCCGGCTCGCCCACGTCCGCGGCGCCACACCCGTTCTGCACGCCGTCGCGACCGCGGCCGCCACCGTGGCCACCCTGCTCGCCGTCTTCCTGCTCATCGTCGTCGGCAACGTCGCCACGCCTGCCGATCTGATCGGCAGCGCCGCCGACGCGTCCGAGTCGGTCGTCGTGGGCCTCGGCTGGGCCGGGGTCACCATCCTGGTGCTCGCGGTGGTGCAGGCGTTGGTCGCCTTCGCGGCCCTCGCCTACGACGTCGGCCTGGCACAGGCCCGGCGCGAGCCCGAACCCGTGCACGAGCCGTTCCTCCCTCCGGAGCCCACGTCCACGGACAGCGGCGGGAAGACCGGCGCGGAGCGACCGACGGCCTCGTCGGTTCGGACCGGGGCGAACAAGACCGAGCAGCCCACGACGGAACCGGACAAGACGACACCGAGCGTGTCAGCGCCGGCCGAGACCGGGCCGGCCACGACCGACTCGACGAAGGCGAAGACCGAATGACCGACAGCACCCCACCCGCGCCCACCGATCCGGAGGACCAGCCCCGGCCGCCGCTGTCGGGGCGCGGCTGGCTCGTGGTGCTCACCTCCGTCGCGGCGGTCCTCGCCTTGCTCGCGGGCGGCGGCTATCTCCTCAATCGGGCGCTCACCGACAACGTCTCCGAGGTCGCGGGCAGCGCCGAACCCGCCGCCGACGCGAGTGGACGCGATGTCGGTGGCGGGGCCGACCTCGACGGTGATTCCGGCGGCGACGGCACCGACTACACGGGACCGAGCGTCCCCGTCACCCCGTCGGCGGTCCTGCCGACCTGCACCCCGGTTCCCCCGGCTATCGACTCCACCGGACGCCCACACGGCTACGAGGCGCAGAACGCCGTCGACGGCGACGTCAGCACGGCCTGGCGCTGCACCGGAACCAGCGGTCAGACCCTGGCGGTCAGCTTCCCGTGCTCGATCCACCTCGCGACCGTCGGGATCGACCCGGGGCACGACAAGACCGATCCCGACGGCTCCGACCGGTTCACCCAGAACCGTAAGGTCACCGAGGTCAAGTGGACGTTCGACGACGGCAGCACCGTCGAGCAGCAACTCGAACCGCGTCGCGGGATCCAGACGATGCCCGTCGACCAGACCGCCCGGACCGCGACGCTGACGGTCGTCGAGACCGTCGACGGTCAACCCGTCACGAATCGGGCGGGGCAGCAGTCCGCGCCGTTCAACGACGTCACGTCGATCAGCGAGATCCGGTTCACCGCGCGAGAGGGCGACGGCGGCGACGCCTGCGTCCGGTAGAGCGCGCCCACCCAGGAGGATGCCGTCATGATGAGGCACACGCTCGACTTCGGTTCACCGCTGCCGCCCGGATGGATCGAGCTGGTCGACCAGGGACCGTACTGGGATCGGTTCACCGACGCTGCCTCTGCACAGCCGAGAACTGCCGAGTTCCACAACTTTCCGCGCACCCGTGCGGGTGTGCTGAACCGCAGACCTGGACGGGACCCGAGGCCGACCCACCTCGGGTGGGTCGGCCTCGCACCGTGCGGGGTCCTCGCGACCTATTTGATGGACGCCGGGGCCCAGCGGCACACCTCGGTGCTACCGCCGCCCTTGGCGCGCCGGTAATTGCACACCATCCCGTTGTTGCACGTGATGAACGTGCCGTTGCTCGTCGTCTTGGAGTCGCCGCTGGACATCGTCCCGCTGCCGACGACACATCCGGTCGCCTGTTCGGCATTGGCCGCACCGGCGAAGGTCAGCGGGGTCACGACCGCGAATGCGGCAGCGGTGATGGTGACGGAGACGAAAGCGGTGCGCAGGCGCATGTCTGATCCTTCGGTGGTTCCTGACGTTGTGCACCAATCGTCGGATCCTTCTCGGCGCCGGACCAGGCACCCAAGGGGGGTGATCCCCACCCACCCTGCGCGACGCCGTGGCGGTCGCTGGGCGCCTCTGTTCCAGCGGGCGCCACCGACATGGCCAACTGCGGACGCGCTCCGAACAGCGGGAGTCGGGTACCCCACGGAGACGGTCGACCACGATGCCCGGGCTGTCACGATCCCACTTCCTCACCCGTGGCCGCCAGTCGCCGCCGCCACAGGATGCGGAAGCCTCTAGCGGCGGGTGACGACCGCGCCGCGCAGCACCACCAGGTTCGGCGCGGACAGCACGTCGGGACCGGTGCGCGGATCCTGCTCGTAGACGACGAGATCCGCGGGCGCGCCTGCGTCCAGCCCGGGATGCCCGAGCCAGGGGCGGGCATCCCAGCACGCGGCGCCGAGCGCGGCCGTCGGTCCGAGCCCGGCGGCGGACAGTTCGGCGACCTCGTCGGCGAGCCTGCCGTGCCGGATGGAACCACCGGCATCGGTACCCGCATAGATCGGGACACCCGCGTCGTACGCGGCCGCGACGGTCGCGTAGCGGCGGGCGTGCAGGTCACGCATGTGGGCCGCGTACACCGGGAACCGGTCCGCGGAATCCGCGATCTCGGGGAAGGTCGCAATGTTGATCAGGGTGGGCACCAACGCCGTCCCGTGCTCGACCATCATCTCGATCGTCGCATCGGTCAGGCCGGTGCCGTGCTCGATGCAGTCGATGCCGGACCCGATGAGTCCCGGCAGTGCGTCCTCGCCGAAGACGTGGGCGGTGACGCGGGCGCCGACCTCGTGCGCCGCGTCCATCGCCTCCTTCAGCACCGCGTCGCTCCACAGCGGCCGCAGATCGCCGATCTCCCGGTCGATCCAGTCACCGACGATCTTCACCCAGCCGTCGCCTGCGAGGGCCTGTTCGCGGACGGCGGCGGGCAGCTGCGACTCGTCCTCCAGGTCGATCGGCAGCCCGCGGATGTACCGCTTCGGCAGCGCGATGTGCCGGCCCGCTCGCATGATCCGTGGCAGGTCGACCCGCTCGTCGATGAAACGGGTGTCCACCGGGGACCCGGCGTCACGCACCAGCAGCACGCCGCAGTCACGCTCGGTCTCCGCCTGCGCGATCAGACCGGATTCGTCCTCGTGACCGCCGCCGAACCTGATCCCGACGTGACAGTGTGCGTCGACCAGGCCGGGCAGCACCCACCCGGTCTCCGTCAGCGTCTCGGCCCCGGCCACGGGGTCGAGCGAGATCAGTCCGTCGTCGCCGATCCACAGTTCGACGTCCTGCTCGTCGGGCAGCCCGCGCCCGGCCAGTCGAAACGCCACCGACTACTTCTTCGGCAACTTCAGCTGGGACAGGTCCAGGCCCTCGAGTCCGGGCGGCAACTCGTCGAGACCCTTCGGCATCTTCGACAGGTCCATGCCGGCGGGCAGTCCCGGGAACCCGCCGGGCATCCCACCCGGCATGCCGGGGAAGCCGCCCCTGATCTTCGGCGGCGTCGGCCCCTTGCCGCCCTTCTTCCCCTTCTTGCCCTTCTTGCCGCGCTGCGACCGCTGCGATCCGCGCGCACCCGGCATGCCCATCCGGCCGGCCATCGCCGTCATCATCTTGCGGGCCTCGAAGAACCGGTCGACGAGCTGGTTGACGTCGGAGACCTTCACACCGGAACCGTTGGCGATACGGAGTCGACGCGACGCGTTGATGATCTTCGGGTTGGCGCGTTCCGCCGGTGTCATGCCGCGGATGATCGCCTGGATCCGGTCGAGCTGCTTGTCGTCGACCTGAGCGAGCGCGTCCTTCATCTGACCGGCGCCCGGCAGCATGCCGAGCAGGTTGCCGATCGGACCCATCTTGCGCACGGCCATCATCTGCTCGAGGAAGTCCTCGAGGGTCAGCTCACCGGTGCCGATCTTGAGCGCGGCCTCCTCGGCCTGCTTCTGGTCGAAGACCTGCTCGGCCTGTTCGATGAGGGTGAGCACGTCGCCCATGCCGAGGATGCGGCTCGACATCCGGTCCGGGTGGAAGACGTCGAAGTCCTCCAGCTTCTCACCGGTCGACGCGAACATGATCGGCTTGCCGGTGATCTCCCGGACGCTGAGCGCGGCGCCACCGCGGGCGTCGCCGTCCAGCTTCGTCAGGACGACACCGGTGAACCCGACACCCGACTGGAACGCCTCGGCGGTGTGGACCGCGTCCTGGCCGGTCATCGCGTCGAGAACGAACAGCACCTCGTCGGGCTGCACCGCGTCCCGGATGCCCGCGGCCTGCCCCATCAGCTCCTCGTCGATACCGAGACGGCCGGCGGTGTCGACGATCACGACGTCGTAATGCTTCGCGCGGGCCTCCTCGACACCGCGACGCGCGACGTCGACAGGGTCGGCGGCGGACACGCCGAGCGCGTTCTCGCCGCCACCGATGGAGGTGCCGGGGTGCGGCGCGAACACGGCTGCGCCCGCCCGCTCGCCGACGATCTGCAGCTGGCTCACCGCGCCCGGACGCTGCAGGTCACACGCGACGAGAAGCGGGGTGTGCCCCTGGGCGGTGAGCCACTTCGCGAGCTTGCCCGCGAGGGTGGTCTTACCCGAGCCCTGCAGACCCGCGAGCATGACGACGGTCGGCGGGGTCTTCGCGAACTGGAGCCGGCGCGTCTCGCCGCCGAGGATGCCGACGAGTTCCTCGTTGACGATCTTGACGACCTGCTGGGCAGGGTTCAGCGCACCCGAGACCTCGGCGCCCTTCGCCCGCTCCTTGATCTTCGCGATGAAGGAGCGGACGACGGGCAACGCCACATCGGCCTCGAGCAGCGCCAACCGGATCTCCCGGCAGGTGGCGTCGATGTCGGCGCCGGACAACCGGCCCTTGCCCCTCAGGTCCTTGAGGGCACCTGTCAACCTGTCGGAAAGGGATTCGAACACCGATCGGGCTCCTGGCTGTCGGGACCGCGCGTCAGCCGGCGCGGCAGTCGGACCACGCGAATACCGAGCGTGGCGGTCTTACGGGCACTTGTGCCCAGCGTAGCCGCTACCCGGCCGCGCTCCCCTCCTCCCCGTCCTTCTTCGGCGGCGGCGGAGCCGGTACCACCGACAGAATCGCCGACTCCAGGTCCTCCCGGGTCACCCTCGAGTCACCGGCGCCGAGGTTCAGGCAGAACGAGTCGACGACGGAGTTCCCGAGGGTCGCGACCTTCGCCCACCGGACGTCGGCGCCGTGCAGTTCGAGCTCCGCGGCCAGCCGGCACAGCAGACCCACCCGGTCCTCGGTGCGCAGTTCGACGATGACCTGACCCTCGACCGCGGTCTCGAACCAGATGATCCTCGGCGGCGCCTGCGCGTACTGCACCGGGACCGCCGTCACCCCGAGTTCGAGGGCCTGCTCCTCCGTCGCGATGCGGTCCTTCTCCGCGAGCATCGTCACGAGGTCCAGCTCGCCCGCCGTCGCCCGGATCAGTTCCTGCCGGAGCAGTCCGGCCTGCGGCGGCGCACCGAACCGAGGTGACACGGTGAACGTGTTCACCGCGGACCCCTCGTGGCTGCCCACCGACGCCGCCAGCACCCGCAGCGAATGCAGCGCGAGCACCCCGGCCGCGTCGGACAGCAGTCCGGGCACGTCCGGCGCGATGACCGTCACCGTGTAGGTGTGCTGCCCTTCGGCGGGACCGAGCATCACGTGGACGCCGCCCGCCTCGGCGAGCGCTGCGTGTTCCGGGTCGATCGGATCCGGGACCGGCAGGGCCTCGCCCGCCATCACCAGACGGCAGCGCCGGACCAACTCCCCGATGAGCGACGCCTTCCAATCACCCCAGACCCCGGGTCCCGTCGCCAGCGAGTCGGCCTCGGCGAGCGCGTACAGCAACTCCAGCAGCAGCACGTCGTGGCCGAGCGCATCCGCGACCATCTGCACCGTCGCCGGATCGTCGAGGTCGCGGCGGGTGGCGGTGTCGGGAAGGAGCAGGTGGTACCGGACCATCGCGCTCAGTACCGACACGTCCGACGGCCACAACCCGAGCCGGTTTCCGATCTGCGTGGCGAGTTCGGCGCCGACAATGCTGTGGTCTCCGCCGCGCCCCTTGCCGATGTCGTGCAGGAGCGCCCCGAGTACCAGCAGATCCGGGCGCGTCACCCGGGTGGTGAACGCGCTCGCCTGCACCGCGGTTTCGACGAGGTGCCGATCGACGGTCCAGGTGTGCACCGCGTCCCGGGGCGGCAGATCGCGCACTGCGCCCCACTCCGGCAGGAGACGACCCCACAGCCCGGTGCGGTCGAGCGCCTCGACGACCGCCGCCATCCGCGGCCCCGAGCCGAGGAGCACCAGCAGATCGGCGAGCGCCTCCCGCGGCCACGGCTCGCGCAGCTCGGGTGCGCTGTCGGACAGCCTCCCGAGTGTCGACGCTCCGATCGGCATTCCGGTCTGCGCCGCTGCGGCGGCGACCCGCACGATCAGTCCGGGATCCTTGCTCGGCTTGGCGTCACGGGCGAGGACGACCTCCCCCGCGTGCTGCACGACGCCCTCGTCCAACGGACGCCGCACCGGCACACGACGCAGCCGCGACAGTCCTCGACGCGGCAGACCGTTCGCCGCGGTCCGCAGTCCGACGTCCACCGAGTACCCGATGGTGCGTGCCGAATCACTCAGCACCCGGGCCAGATCGAACCGGTCCCCGATCCGCAGTGCGGCACCGATCTCGTCGGCGTCCTGCGCCCGCACCTGGTCTCGCGCCCGCCCCGCAACGCGGTGCAGCTCCGTTCGCACGTCGAGCAGCCGGGCGTGCGCGGACTTCAGGCCTCCGCCCGGGGTGTCCGGCCCGAGGCTGGCATGGGCATCGGTCAGCTGCGCGATGGCCAGTGCGTCGAGCAGCTGCACGTCCCGCAGGCCGCCGCGGCCGTTCTTCACGTCGGGCTCGGCTCGGTGCGCGATCTCGCCGCTGCGCGACCAGCGTGCCTGCGTCATCTCGACGAGTTCGTCGAACCGCGAGCGGATGCCCGTCCGCCACTGCCGCCGGACGCCGCCGATCAGCAGGTTGGTCAGTTCGGCGTCGCCTGCGATGTGGCGGGCCTCCAGCATGCCCATGGCGGCGGTCAGGTCGGACGCCGCCACCTGCAGGGCCTGCGGCACCGTCCGGACGCTGTGATCGAGCTTGATGTGCGCGTCCCAGAGCGGGTACCAGAGTCGGTCCGCGACCGCCCCGACGACCTCCGGGTCCATGTCGTCGTGCAGCAGCACCAGGTCGAGGTCCGAGTACGGCAGCAGTTCCCGCCGCCCGAGACCGCCGACCGCGACGATCGCGAAACCGCTGTCGGCCGTGATCCCGAGTTCGGAGCCCTTCGTCGTCAGCCAGAACTCGTGGAGGTCGACCAGCGCCTGCCGCAGCGCGGAGGTGTCGAGTCGCCGCGACCGGGAGCGGCCGTCCAGCAACTGCTTCCGCGCCCGGACGAGATCGTCGGCCGCCACGCCGTGGGCGTGTTCGTTCAGGCCCGGAGACGAGGGCGGCCCCGACCCCGCCGACAGTGCGACGGGATCGGGGCCACCGGATCCGGACCCTGTCGGGTCAGAGCGCATCCCCGCCCCGTTCGCCGGTGCGGACCCGGACGACAGACTCCACCGGGCTGACCCAGACCTTGCCGTCACCGATCTTGCCGGTGCGGGCCGCCTCGACGATCACCTCGACGACCTTGTCGACGGCGGCGTCGTCGACGACGACCTCGACCCGGACCTTCGGCACGAAATCGACGGAGTACTCGGCACCGCGGTAGACCTCGGTGTGGCCCTTCTGACGGCCGTAACCCTGGACCTCGCTGACGGTCATGCCAAGCACGCCGGCCTGCTCGAGTCCGGTCTTGACGTCCTCGAGGGTGAACGGCTTGACGATTGCCGTGATCAGCTTCATATCCTCATCCTTCCAAGTCTCCTGAGCCCTGCAGTGTTCATATCACTTGAGTGCGGCAGCGAAGTCGTACGCGGTTTCCGCGTGCTCGGACTCGTCGACACCGCGTGCCTCGGCTTCGGGCGAGATCCGCCAGCCGAGCGGCTTCAGCGCGAACGCGATGACCGCGGTCAGGACGGCCGTGAAGAGGAGCGCCACACCGGCGATCACGATCTGTACGACGAGCTGCTTGTAGTCGCCACCGTAGAAGAGACCGGTCTCGGTTCCGAGGAAGCCGATCGCGATGGTGCCCCACAGTCCGGAGACGAGGTGGACGCCGACGACGTCGAGCGAGTCGTCGTAGCCGAACTTGTACTTGAGGCCGACCGCGAGTGCCGACAGGATGCCGGCGATCGCGCCGAGGGCGATCGATCCGACCGGGCTGAGTGCGCCCGCGGCCGGGGTGATCGCGACCAGGCCGGCGACGGCGCCGGACGCGGCACCGAGGCTGGTGCCCTTGCCGTCACGGATCCGCTCGGTGAGGAGCCAGCCGAGGATCGCGGCGGCGGTCGCCGTCGTCGTGTTCACCCAGGCCAGGCCGGCGGTGCCGTTGGCGCCGAAGGCGGAACCGGCGTTGAAGCCGAACCAGCCGAACCACAGCAGTGCCGCGCCGAGCATGACGAACGGCAGGTTGTGCGGGCGGAACGCCATCTTGCCGAATCCGGTGCGCTTACCGACGACCAGCGCCAGGACCAGAGCCGCCACACCGGCGTTGATGTGAACCACGGTGCCACCGGCGAAGTCGATGGGTGCCACGTTCGCGGTGCCCTCGTCGTTGACGCCGAACATCTTGGCCGCGAGGCCGTCCTCGGCGCCGGAGAGCAGGCCGCCGCCCCACACCATGTGGGCGAGGGGGAAGTAGACCAGGGTGACCCAGATCCCGGTGAAGGCGAGCCAGGTGCCGTACTTCACGCGCTCGGCCAGCGCACCGCTGATGAGTGCGGTGGTGATGATGGCGAAGGTGACCTGGAATGCGATGTCGATGATCTGCGGGTAGTCACCGAGCGTGCTGGTGAGGAACTCACCGGCGTCGTCGTAGATGGCGCCCTGCAAGCCGAACTGCTCGAACGGATTCGCAAAGATGCCGGCGACGTTCTCCGTGCCGTAGGACATCGACCAGCCCCACAGAACGTAGATGACACCGATGACCGCCATGGCGCCGAACGACATCATCATCATGTTCAGCACGGACTTCGCGCGTGACATTCCGCCGTAGAAGAACGCCAGACCGGGCGTCATCAACAGCACCAACGACGCGGAAATGAGCATCCACGCTGCGTCGCCGGTATTCACCACTTCCTCCACTGGAAACCTCCTCATGGGCGCGCTCTTCGGCGCGATCAGGAAGAAGAATGCTGCTGCGATGTTTCAGCGGAGACGCTTGTCCGTTTCGTCGGCGTGAACCAATTGCCCGTTTGTGTTTCGCAAAAGTTTCGGAAATCTCATCCGAGTAGCGCGTCGACGAATGCCTCGGGTTCGAAGGGTGCCAGATCGTCCGCACCCTCGCCGAGCCCGACCAGTTTCACCGGGACCCCGAGCTCGTGCTGAACCTGGAAGACGATTCCGCCCTTCGCGGTTCCGTCCAGCTTCGTCAGGACCACGCCCGTGATGTCCACGACCTCGGCGAACACACGCGCCTGCACGAGTCCGTTCTGTCCGATGGTGGAGTCGAGCACGAGCAGCACCTCGTCGACCGGGGCCCGCTTCTCCACCACCCGCTTGACCTTGCCCAGCTCGTCCATGAGCCCGGTCTTGGTGTGCAGCCGGCCCGCCGTGTCGACGATGACGACGTCGACCCCGGTCTCGATGCCCTTGGACACCGAGTCGAAGGCGATTGCGGCCGGATCGGCGCCCTCGGCGCCCCGCACGACCTCCGCACCCACGCGTTCCGCCCACGTCTGGAGCTGGTCCGCGGCCGCCGCGCGGAAGGTGTCGGCAGCGCCGAGCAGCACCCGCCGCCCGTCCGCGACCAGCACCCGCGCCAGCTTCCCGGTGCTGGTGGTCTTTCCGGTGCCGTTCACGCCCACGACCAGCAGTACGCCGGGGGCCGCCTCGTGCGGCAACGCACGGATCGACCGGTCCATCTCCGGGTGCAGGGCCTCGACCAGAACCTTCTTCAGGGTGGCGCGGGCCTGCTCCTCGGACTTCACCGAGCCCGTCGCGATCTCCGCCCGCAGCTTGCCGACCACCTCCTGGGTGACGGCACTACCGAGGTCGGCGATGATCAGGGTGTCCTCGATCTCCTCCCACGAGTCCTCGTCGAGATCGCCGCCGCCCATGAGACCGAGCAGCGACTTGCCGACCGCGTTCTGCGAGCGTGCGAGGCGACCGCGGAGTCGACCGAGACGGCCGGCGGTGGGGGCGATCTCCTCGATGGCCGGAGCGGGCTGTGAAGGTGCCTCGACCGGCGCGGTCGGCGTCACCGTGCCTGCGGGCTCCTCGGTGACAGGCTCGACCGGAGGCGCCTCGGTCGGCGCGGTTTCTGCGACCTCCGGCTCGACCGTCTCGGGCTGCGCGACCGCGGGCTCGGCGGTGTCGGGCTCGACGACCTCCGGCGCTGCGGCCTCGGGCTCGACGACCTCCGGCTCGGCCACCTCCGGCTCGACGACCTCGGGCTCGACGAGCGCCGACTCGGCAACGTCGGGCGCTGCCGCCTCGGCAGGTTGCTGTTCGACCGGCGGAGCGATCGGCTTCTCGACGACCCGCGGCTCCACGGGCTCCGGCTTCGGCGGGGCCTCGGTCGCACCCGCGGCCCCCTGGCTGAAGCTGAAGCCACCAGCGGACTTGTATCCACCCGAGCGGTCCTTCGTCTCCTCCAGGGCCTCGGGCTGGTCGGCCTTCGACGTCAGGCTGACCTGACGCTTCCGGTACAGCACCGTGCCGACGACGAGCGCGACGATGAGAACGGCCAATACGGCCGCGATGGCAATCCAGGCTCCGGTAGTCACCGGCCCATACTCTCAGGCCGGGCACCCCCGGTGCACACGGTGCACCGACCCTCAGCCGGGGTCGGGGGCCACCAGTGCCGGGAACCAGATGTCGGTGAGGACCTCCGCCGCCAGCTCGGCCGAGGCGTCGATCGTCCCCTGCATCGCCCAACGCGTGAAGAACCGTTCCAGCTGCGTGCTCAGCAGCTCGACGCGCAACCGGGCCTCGTCGCGACGGTCCTCCGGCCATCTGGCGAGGTAGCCCGTCATGACGTTGGGAAGCGCGAGCATGCCCTCCCGGGCGATGGCCTGCATCTCCGGTTCGAGAACGGTCGCCTCGTCCCAGGCCGGGAGCATGCCCCGGTGCTGCTGGAACCAGTCGATGGCACGGGTGACCCAGCCGGTGAACTCCGCCCGCGATCCCGATTCCAGCACGCGATCGAGGTCCAGGTACACGGCCAGCGTGCTGACGGCCGTGTACTCGTCGCTCAGCGCCAGCAGCACATCGACCTTCGCGGGAAAGTGCAGGTAGAACGTCGCCCGGCTGCAGCCCACCTCGGACGCGATGTCGTCGACGGTCACCGCGGCGTATCCCTTCGCACTGAACTGGGTGCGAGCGGCTTCGACGAGCCTCGCCCTGGTGGCCCGCTTCTGCTCCTCGCGCAGGGTGCCCCGCCGCTGTCGAGGTGTGCCCGCCGTGTCGACCATGCGGGCAACGCTACCAATTCACTGGGCACATCGACATTCACAAGACTTCCCGAATTTCACTTGACACTGCGTCAGTGAACGCTAGGGTATGGCCCAGATCACACAACGTCGGTGCCCCGGTTCGACTCGCGTGCCGCAGGCGGCCACGAATCCCGAACCCAGCGGATGCCGAGTCCGGCACACATCAACGCACGGAGACGCGAATCGTCATGAACCCCACGCAACTGCCCAGGGTCTGCATCATCGGCGCCGGCCCGTCCGGCATCACGACAGCCAAGCGACTGAAGGATCACGGCATCCCGTTCGACTGCTTCGAGGCATCCGACGAGGTCGGCGGGAACTGGTACTACAAGAACCCCAACGGCATGTCGGCGTGCTACCAGAGCCTCCACATCGACACCTCGAAATGGCGTCTGGCGTTCGAGGATTTCCCGGTCCCCGCCGAGTGGCCCGACTTCCCGCACCACTCGCTGCTGTTCCAGTACTTCAAGGACTACGTCGACCACTTCGGGCTGCGGGAGACGATCACCTTCACCACGTCCGTCGACCACGCCGAGCGCGGCGCGGACGGATTGTGGACCGTCACCCTGTCGACCGGTGAGACCCGCGCCTACGACGCCCTGATCGTGTGCAACGGACACCACTGGGATCCGAACATCCCCGACTATCCCGGGCAGTTCGACGGCACCCTCATCCACAGTCACGAGTACAACGACCCGTTCGATCCGATCGACATGCGCGGCAAGAACGTCGTGGTGGTGGGAATGGGCAACTCCGGCCTCGACATCGCGTCCGAACTCTCCCAGCGGTTCCTCGCCGCGAAGTTGACGGTCTCGGCCCGACGTGGCGTCTGGGTGCTGCCGAAGTACCTGAAGGGCGTGGCGGGCGACAAGATGACGATGCCCTCCTGGATCCCCCGCCCCGTCGGGCTGGCTCTCAAACGACGCTTCCTGAACAAGAACCTCGGGCCCATGGAGGGCTACGGTCTGCCCGTACCCGACCACCAGCCCTTCGAGGCCCACCCGTCCGCGAGCGGCGAGTTCCTCGGCAAGGCCGGATCCGGTGACATCGCCTTCAAACCGGCCATCGCCGCACTGGAGGGCAGGCAGGTGCGCTTCGCCGACGGGAGCACCGAGGACGTGGACGTCATCGTCTGTGCCACCGGCTACCACATCAGCTTTCCGTTCTTCTCCGATCCGAACCTGTTGCCCGACAGCGAGAACCGCTTCCCACTGTTCAAGCGGATGATGAAGCCCGGGGTCGACAACCTGTTCTTCATGGGTCTCGCGCAGCCGATGCCGACCCTCGTGAACTTCGCCGAACAGCAGAGCAAGCTGGTCGCCGCGTACCTCGCCGGCGAGTACCTGCCCCCGGCACCGCGCGAGATGCAGGAGATCCTCGCCGCCGACGAGAAGTACTACCTCGGCCCCTACTACGCATCGCCGCGGCACACCATCCAGTGCGAGTTCGACCCCTACGTGCGCAACCTGAAGAAGGAGATCTCCGTCGGCGGCAGGCGTGCCCGGGCCGCCGGCAACGCGTTGCCCGTTCCCGCTCGCGCCATGCAGAACGCCTGACAAGGGAGATTCGATGACACTGACACAGGGACTCTGCGCGGCGGGTTTCGAGCCGGTTCGCGAGGCACTCGAGGTGCAGCTCGCCTCCGGCGAGGAGCTGGGTGCGTCCATCTGCGTGACCGTCCACGGCGAACCCGTCGTCGACATCTGGGGCGGCCACACCGACGCCGAGCGGACCACCGAATGGGAACGTGACACCATCGTCAACGTCTTCTCCATCACCAAGACGATGACCGCCCTCTCGGCGCTGGTGCTGGTGGAGCGCGGGATGCTCGACCTCGACCAGAAGGTTGCACACTACTGGCCGGAATTCGCGGCGAACGGCAAGGCCGACATCGCGATCCGGCAGGTGCTCGGGCACACGTCCGGCGTGGGCGGGTGGGAACTCCCCCTCGACCTCGCCGACATCTACGACCACGAGTCCGCGGTGAAACGCCTGGCGGAGCAGACCCCGTGGTGGGAGCCGGGAACCGCCTCCGGCTATCACGCACTGAACTACGGGCACCTGATCGGCGAGGTCGTCCGGCGGATCGACGGCCGCACGCTCGGCCGCTTCTTCGCCGAGGAACTGGCCGGACCGCTCGGCGCCGACTTCCACATCGGGACCGGCCCCGAACACTTCGACCGGATCGCTCCGCTGGTGCCCCCGCCCGCGCTCGAATTCGACCTGGCCACGCTCGATCAGGACAGCGTTCTCGTCAAGACCCTCACCCACCCGCTGCTCGACTACGAACGGACCGCGGACCCGCAGTGGCGTGCGGCCGAGATCGGCGCCGTGAACGGTCACGGCAACGCCCGTTCCATCGCGCGACTGCAGTCGATCGTCTCGGGCGGAGGGATTTTGGAGGGTCGCACCTGGCTGTCCCCGGACACCGTCGACGCGATCTTCCGGGAGCAGTCGAACGGGCTCGACCTGGCACTGCTCACGCCCTTGCGGTTCGGGATCGGATACGGGCTGCCGCAGCCACAGACCGCGCCCGCCGTCCCCGACGGCCGGGTCTGCTGGTGGGCCGGAGTCGGGGGTTCGTTCGTCGTCAACGACCTCGACCGCGGCATCACCTTCGCCTATGCGATGAACAGGATGGCGCCCGGGCTGATCGGGTCCGATCGCGCCGACGCCTACCTCACCGCAACCTTCGGGGCGGTGGCGTGATGCGAGCACTGCAACTGACCGACGCCGGGGTCGTCGAGATCCGTGAGGTTCCGGTTCCGGAGATCGGCCCGTCGGACCTGCTCGTGCGGGTCGGTGCCGCAGGGATCTGTCACTCCGATCTCCATCTGCTGCACTTCCCGGTGAAGATCCGGGAGGAACCGCTCACCCTCGGTCACGAGATTGCGGGCACCATCGAGGCGGTCGGCAGCGAGGTCGACGGGCGCCACGCCGGTGAGCGCGGCGTGATCTACCTGTGCTGGTCCTGCGGCGTGTGCCGAGAGTGCATCTCCGGCAACGAGAACGTGTGCCTGGCCGCCGGCCGGACGGCGATGCCACCGTGCCCGGGTCTCGGTCCCGACGGCGGCATGGCGGAGTACGTGCGGGTGCCGGCCCGGTCGTTCGTCCCGATCGGCGAACTGGACTTCCTGCAGGCCGCGCCGATCGCGGATGCGGCGCTCACCAGTTACCACGCCATCCGCGGGGCCCGTGAGCAACTGCAACCGGGATCGACGGCGGTCGTGATCGGTGTCGGCGGCCTCGGCCACGTGGCCGTACAGATTCTCCGCGCGACCAGCGCCGCCCGGATCGTCGCGGTCGACGTGGGCCCGGAACAGCTCGACCTCGCAACACGATGCGGCGCCGACCTGGCACTCGAATCCGGGCCCGATTCCGCCCGGCAGATCCTCGACCTGACCGACGGCCGCGGCGCCGACGCGGTGTTCGACTTCGTCGGGGTCGACGCCACCGCGCGGATGTCGGTCGAAGCGGTCGCACCGAACGGCGCGTACCGGATGGTCGGGCTCGGCGGCGGGGTCCCCGGTGTGACGGCCGAACCGGCAGGCGGACCCGGCTGGCCGTGGGGCGCCTCGATCCGCAAGTCCTACGGCGGCACCCGACGTGACCTGGTCGATTCGATCGCGCTGGCGCAGGCGGGCCTGCTCACCGTCGCGGTGGAGCGATTCGACCTCGACGAGGGCCGCACCGCCCTCGACCGGCTCGACGCGGGGACCATCCGCGGTCGCGCCGTGCTCGTCCCGTGACCGCCCGACCAGACGCCAAGGAGGCGACAATGACGAAATCGGTTGACCCACAGCAGTACATCGCATCCGTGATGGCCGGGCTCACCGGCCCCGGCGGCCGATTCGAACTCGGGCCCGAGGAGGTGCTCGGCACCGAGATGCCGGTGATGAGGAACCGGGACCGGTCCCTCGGCGACGTCCTCGCGGCGTCGCGCGCGTACGGCGTCCGCGACTACCTCGTCACCGAGGACCGGCGGCTGAGCTACGCGGAGCACGGCGAGTCGGTGGCCGCCCTGGCGACCGCGCTGTCCGAACGCTTCGGGGTCCGCAAGGGCGACCGGATCGCGATCCTCGCCGCGAACACCCCCGACTGGGTGATGAGCTTCTGGGCGGCACAGGCGCTGGGCGCGATCGCGGTCGGATTCAACGCGTGGTGGGTGCCCCGCGAGATCGAGTACGCCCTCCACCGCACCGAACCGACGGTCGTGATCGTCGACGCGAAGCGGGCCGCGCTGCTCGACGACCTCGACGTCGACGTCCCCGTCGTCGGGATGGACACGGACCTACCGCGACTGCTGGGCGAGTACGCAGGCGCCGAACTGCCCACCACCCCGGTCGACGAGGACGACCCCGCCGTGATCCTGTTCACCAGCGGCACCAGCGGACGACCCAAGGGCGTGGTGCACTCGCATCGAAACCTGCTCGCCGTCATCGACTACCACCGCTACAGCGACGCGCTCTCCGCCGCGTTCACCGGCCGGCCCGCCGCCGACGGGCCGAGCGACCTCCGGTACCTGATGACGTCCCCGCTGTTCCACATAGCGAGCCTGCACAATCTCGCCGTGCCCCGGCTGGCGACCGGTGGCGCAGTGGTCATCCACCAGGGTTCGTTCGACGTGGACCGGGTACTGCGGCTCGTCGAGAAGGAGCGGGTCACCAACTGGGGTGCCGTCCCGACGATGGTGAGCCGGCTGCTGGACCACGACGACCTCGAACGCTACGACCTGTCCTCTCTCACCGGTTTCGCACTCGCGTCGGCACCGTCCTCGCCGGCCTTCCAGCAGCGGGTACGCGACACACTGCCGTTCGCTCGCGACGCGCTCGCCGACAGCTACGGCCTGACGGAGTCGAGCACCGCCGTCTCGGTGGCCACACCGATGGATCTCGCGGCCTCGCCCGGCACTCTCGGTCGACCGATCATCGGGGTTGCCGTGCAGGTCCGCGATCCGTTCGGTGAGCCCGTCGCCGACGGTGTGGAGGGCGAGATCTGCGTCCGCAGCCCGTACGTGATGCTCGGCTACTGGAACGACGAGGCCGCCACCACTGCCTCGATCGACACCGACCGGTGGCTGCGCACCGGCGATTTCGGGACCCTGGCCAACGGCATGGTCCGACTGACCGGGCGCCGATCGGACCTGATCCTGCGTGGCGGCGAGAACGTCTACCCGGTCGAGATCGAACAGGTCGTCGACGAGCACCCCGCGGTCGCGGAGTGCGCGGTCCTCGGTGTGGCCCACCCGGACCTCGGGCAGGAGGTCGCGGCGGTCGTGGTGCTCCGGTCGGGTGCGACGGCGACGGAGGACGAACTGCGCGACTTCGTCGGCGACCGGCTCGCGTACTACAAGGTCCCCACGCGATGGCGGTTCACCACGGACCCGTTGCCGCGCAACGCCACCGGCAAGACCATCCGCACCAGGATCGACCTGTGACCGCCGAGCAGAAGCGCACAGTGAGCGCCACGAACACAGGAGGAGCCGGCACCGTGAACTTCGATGTCATCGTGAAGAACGGCCGCTGGTTCGACGGCACGGGAGCGAGGTCCGAGATCCGTCATCTGGGCCTGCGCGACGACCGGGTCGCCGTGGTGTCCGCCGACCCCCTCGACGAAACAGGCTGTCCGCGAGTGGTCGACGCGTCGGGCAAGTGGGTGATCCCCGGCATCCTCGACATCCACACCCACTACGACGTCGAGGTCATTCTCAGCCCGGGACTGACCGAGTCGGTGCGGCACGGTGTGACCACGATCTTCCTGGGGTCGTGCTCGTTGTCTGCGGTCCATGCCGACCCTGCCGACGCGGGTGACCTGTTCGGCCGCGTCGAAGCCATCCCACGGAAGTTCGTGGTCGACACCCTCACCGAGTCGAAGACCTGGACCTCGGCGCGCGAATACGTCGAGGCAATCGAGGCGCTGCCGTTGGGTCCGAACGTCGCGTCCTTCATCGGCCATTCGGACATCCGCGCGGCCCAGATGGGCCTGGACCGGGCGACCCGCGAGGACGTCGAGCCGACCCCCGCCGAGTTGGCCGCGATGGCAGCCACTCTCGAAGAGGCGCTCGATGCCGGGTTCATCGGGATGTCCACGCAGGAACTGCTGTTCGACAAACTCGACGGCGACGTGTGCCGGTCCCGGACGCTGCCGTCGACGTACTCGACGCGGCAGGAACGGCGGCGGCTCGGAGCGATCCTGCGCCGCCGCGGCCGGGCACTGCAGGCAGGCCCGGACGTGGCCCGCCCGCAGAGCATGGTCGCGCTGGCACTGAGCAGCCTCGGGATCTTCCGTCGTCCACTGAAGGTGAGCCTGCTGTCCGCGGCGGACGTCAAGGCGATACCGGCTGTGGCACACGTCTTCCCGGCGATGGCGAAGGTGATCAACGGACTCGGCGGCAACTTCCGGTGGCAGCACCTGCCCGTACCGTTCGAGGTCTACTCGGACGGAATCGACCTGCCGGTGTTCGAGGAGTTCGGGTCGGGGGCGGCCGCACTGCACCTGTCGAACCAGATCGACGAGCGGCGGACGCTGCTCGCAGACGAGAACTACCGGCGCTGGTTCCGCAAGGACTACGACAAGAAGTACGGGCCGAGGGTCTGGCACCGCGACTTCTTCGACGCCGAGATCGTCGAGTGCCCGGACGGGTCGGTGGTCGGCAAGACCTTCGGTCAGGTCGGAGTCGAGCGGGGTGGAGTGCATCCCGTCGACGCCTTCCTCGACCTCGTCGTCGAGTACGGCGCCAAGGTCCGGTGGCGCACCACGATCTCGAACCACCGGCCCGAGGTTCTCGACACGTTCGCATCCGATCCCGGTATCCAGCTGGGGTTCTCCGACGCGGGCGCGCACCTGCGCAACATGGCCTTCTACAACTTCGGCCTCCGGCTGCTGCGCCGGGTGCGCGATGCGGAGCAGGCGGGCACACCGTTCATGTCGGTGGAACAGGCCGTGCATCGTCTCACCGGCGAACTGGCCGACTGGTACGGCCTCGACGCCGGACACCTGCGTGTGGGTGATCGCGCCGACCTGGTCGTGATCGACCCCGAGCATCTCGACGCGACGCTGGACGCGTACGCCGAGAGCCCGGTCGCCGAGTACGACAACCTCTCCCGCATGGTCAACCGCAACGACGACGCGGTGACCGCGGTGTTCGTGGGCGGCGAGTACGTGTTCGGCGGCGGTGTCGCGGACCCCGTGCTCGGCGCCCGCCGTACCGGGAGCTTCCTCCGGGCCGGGTGACCCGGCGGCAGCCCCGAATGGCCTCGTCAGGTCGTCACGGGGCCGACCGTCACGGGCACCCCGTTGAACACCGCGTTCCCCGACGGCACGTCGACGGTCGAGTCGTCGGTCAGGACGTTGGCGTTCACCCCCGCGTGCTCGGACGCGACCGACTGCGCACCCCCGGCATGTCCCCATCCGTGCGGGAGGCTCACCACGCCGGGCATGATCGTGTCGGTCGGCTCGACGGGCACGATCAGCTCGCCCACAGCGGATTTCACGACCGCGTGATCGCCCAGCCCGAGCCGGTCCACGTCGGCCGGGTTGACGTGCAGGGTGCACGTGTTCGACCCGCCGACCAGGGTCGAGACGTTGTGCATCCAGCTGTTGTTGGACCGCAGCTGTCTGCGGCCGATCAGCACGACATCCGGCCTCGAGTTCGCGAAGCGCAGTCGCATCCGGGCGACGTCGTCGACCAACTGCGGGGGCGCCAGGTCGACCGCACCCGATTCGGTGCGGACGAGCTCGTCGAGCTGCGGCTGCAACGGTCCGAGGTCGACGCCGTGCGGATGGTCCAGCAGCGTCTGCAGACTCAGCGTGCCGCCGTTCCACTCGCCGTACGGACCGAGTCGCAGCATCATGTCCAGGCGGAGTTCGGCGCCCGTCGCACCGCGCAGGTCGGCGCGGAGGCCGCCGACGTCGCGTCCCTCGACCGGGGAGCCCGCGACCCCGACCGCCCGCTGCAGTGTCTGCCCGATGATCATCTCGTCGAGCAGCGCGGGATCGCCCGACTGCCCACCGGCGATCATCGCGAGCCGCGCGAGGATGTCCGCCTCCGACGGCCGTCCGTCCAGAGCCACCGCGGGCGGCGAGTACCGGGCGTAGTTGCGCACCGAGAACCCGAGCAGCGCGAAGTCGTAGTGCGGGGACTGCAGCGTCCGCGGCGGCGGCAGCACGACGTGCGCGTGCCGGGTCGTCTCGTTCAGGTACCGGTCGACGCTGACCATGAAGTCGAGCTGCGGCAAGACCGAGTCGATCCGGGCCCCGCTCGGCGCGGACAGGACCGGATTGCCCGCAACGGTCACCAGTCCCCTGACCTGCCCCTCCCCCGGAGTGTCGATCTCGTCCGCGAGGGTCGCCACCGGCAGTTCGCCGTTGGTCTCCGGCAGGTCCCGGACACGGCTGCGCCAGCGGCCGGTGCGGTAGGGCCTGCTGCGCCGTATCCGGCCGATGGCCGGGGTCGCGAACATGACGCCGCCGGGCCGGTCCAGGTTTCCGGTGAGCACGTTGATCACGTCGACGAGCCACTGTGCGAGTGTGCCGAATTCAGCGGTGCAGGTGCCGATTCGGGCGTAGACGGCGGCGGTGGGGGCGGCGGCGAGTTCACGAGCGATCCGGACGACGGTGTCCGCCGCGACCCCGGTCTGCTCCTCGGCCACCTCGGGGTCGAAGAACGCGGCGACCGTGCGCAGTTCGCTCAGCCCCTGCACCGGCACGCGAATGTCGGTGAGGTTCTCGGCGAACAGCGTGTGCACGATCGCGAAGAGCAGGAACGGGTCGGTGCCCGGACGGATGAAGACGTGCTCGTCGGCGCGGTCCGCGGTGCGGGTTCGCCTGGGGTCGACCACGACCACCGTGCCGCCGCGCGCCCGGATCGCCTTCATCCGTCCCGGGAAATCGGGTGCGGTACACAGCGACCCGTTCGACTCCAGCGGGTTGGCGCCGAGCATCAGCAGGTAGTCGGTGCGGTCGAGGTCGGGAACCGGGATCGCGAGCGGGTCGCCGAACATCAGACCCGCGGACACATGTTTCGGCATCTGATCCGCGGTGCTCGCGGAGAAGAAGTTGCGGGTCCCCAGTGCACGCTGCACGGCGGGCAGGTACAGCCCGCCTGCGACGGTGTGCGCGTTGGGGTTTCCGGCGTACATCGCGAGGGCGGAGCGACCGTGCCGCTCGATCACCCCACCGAGCCCGGCCGCGACCGCGTCGAACGCCTCGTCCCAGGTCACCTCGCGCCAACTGGTGCCCGTCCGGATCAGCGGCGCGTCGAGCAGGTCCGCGTCGGCGTCGAGATTTCCGAGACTGGCGCCCTTCGGGCAGAGGAACCCGCGGCTGAACGGATCGTCTCGGTCACCCCGCACCGACACGACGCGGTCCGCGTCGTCCAGCTCGAGTTTCAGTCCGCAGACCGCTTCACACAGGGGGCAGGTGCGCAGCACGGTGCGTTTCGCCATGCCTCATTCTGTGTCGCGGCACCGGCCCCTGTCACGGTTTCGCCGGGCCGGTCACTCCGCGACGGGAGTCGGAGCGGCCAGGTTCTGACCACGCAACCGCTGCGAGATCACCTGGGTGATGCCGTCCCCACGCATGCTGACGCCGTAGAGGGCGTCGGCGATCTCCATCGTCGGCTTCTGGTGGGTGATGACGATGAGCTGGGACTTCTCGCGCAACTGCTCGAACAGGCCGATGAGCCGGCGCAGGTTGGTGTCGTCGAGCGCCGCCTCGACCTCGTCCATCACGTAGAACGGGGACGGCCGGGCCCGGAAGATCGCGACCAGCATCGCCACGGCCGTCAGGGACTTCTCTCCGCCCGAGAGCAGGGAGAGTCGCTTGACCTTCTTGCCCGGCGGCCGGGCCTCCACCTCGATACCCGTGGTGAGCATGTCGGACGGGTCGGTGAGCACGAGCCGACCCTCGCCGCCGGGGAACAGTTTCGAGAACACCCCGACGAACTCGCGCTCGACGTCGAGCCACGCCTCGGTGAACACCTGCAGGATGCGGGCGTCGACGTCGGCGACGACGCCGAGGAGGTCCTTGCGGGCGTTCTTGACGTCCTCGAGTTGGGTGGAGAGGAAGTTGTACCGCTCCTCGAGCGCCGCGAACTCCTCGAGGGCGAGGGGGTTGACCTTGCCGAGCGTCGCGAGATCCTTCTCGGCGCGCTTGGCCCGCCGCTCCTGCGTGGCGCGGTCATAGGGCATCGGCGTCGGTGCGGACACCTGGTCGCCGCGGTCGCGGGCCTGCTCGTACTCGGCGATCTCCAGCGCCGACGGCGGCAGTGGCACAGCGGGTCCGTACTCGGCGACCAGGTCGTCGAGCGCGATGCCGTGCTGTTCGAGGATCGCCGCCTCGAGCTGCTCGATGCGGGTCGCGGCCTGAGCTCGGGCGACCTCGTCGCGGTGCACGGCGTCGGTGAGCGACGCGAGCTGCCCCGAGTACTGGCGGACCCGTTCCTTCACGGCCTCCACCTGCTGGGTCCGTTCGGTGCGCTGCCGGGTGAGCTCGTCGCGGTGCGCAAGTGCGGCGGCGACGACGGTGTCGAGGTGCGCGGCGACCTTCGTACCCGATTCGGCGACCGCGGCGGCGACCGCGGCGGCGTTCCTACGGGCCGCGAGCGCACGTTCGGCGCGGGCCCGGGCCTCCCGCTCGGCGTGGGCGGCGCGCCGCAGGGAGTCGGCCCTGCCGCGCACCGACTCGGCGCGTTCCTCCGCGGTGCGCAGCGTCAGCCGCGACTCCACCTCCACGGCGCGCGCCTCGGCGAGTGCGGCAGCGGCGGCCTCACGCTCGGCGCTGTCGGTGCCCGAGTCCGCCGAGACACCGGACTGCTCGTGCTGGGCCAGGGCGAGCCGTTCCTCGAGTTCACGCAGGGCGGTGACCGCGTCCTCGCGGCCGGTCTCCGCCGCGGTGCGCTGCGCTGCGAGCCGGTCGGATTCGGCGTGCGCGGCGCGAGCCACCTGACCGAGTCGTCCGAGCTGCTCGTAGATCGCGGACATCGCGGCGTCCGACTCGTGCAGTGCTGCGAGTGCCTGCTCGGCCGTTTCGGCGCGATCCTCACGCTCGGCGAGCGCACCCGAGAGTGCGGCCGCGAGGTCCTCCGAGCGACGCTCGGCGGCCGCGAGCTCGACCGTCGACTTCTCGATCGCGGACTGGACCTCCAGCGTGGACGGCTTGCGATCGGATCCGCCGATCACCCAGCCGGCGCCGGCGAGATCGCCGGAACGCGTCACCGCACGCCATTGCGGTGACGCGGCAACGACTTCCGCAGCAGTGGCAAGATCGTCGACGACTGCAACGGTTCCGAGCAGCGCCACCAGCGCGCCCCGCAGGGAGTCGGGGACGGTGATCACGTCGAGCGCCGGCCGGGCGCCCGCAGGCAGGGACTGCGCGCCCGAGGCACCCGGGACCGGGGCACCCGCCGCGACGACCGCGGCACGCCCGGCATCTGCCTCGCCCAACGCCGCGACCGCGGCGTGTGCGGCCGCGATCGACTCCGCCGCGATCGCCTCCGCGGCGGGACCCAGAGCGGCGGCGATCGCCGCTTCGAAGCCCGCGGTCACGCTCACCCGGCTCGCGAGCGGACCGAACAGCCCGTCCCCTGCGCGGTGCTCGAGCAGCCATCCCGCGCCGTCCTTCTGCTGCAGGCCGATGGACAGTGCCTCGATGCGAGCCCGGAGCGACGCGACGTCCTGCCCCGCGGTCCGCTCGGCGTCCTGCAGTTCCGTGACGCGGGCCTTCGCGGCGTCCAGTGCAACGACCGACCGCTCGTGGTGCGAGTCGAGGCCGAGCTCGCCCGCGTCCAGTTCGTCGATCTTCTCCTGTACCGATTCGAACTCGGCCTGAGCCGCATCGCCCCGGGCCCTGGCGTCGTCGATCGCGAGAGTCAACCGCGCGACCTCGGCGTCGACGGAGTCGGCCCGGGTACGGAGGGTGTCGACCTGGCCGGACAACCGGGCCAGGCCCTCGCGGCGGTCCGCGACGGCCCGGACCGCGGCGAGATGGGCACGTTCCGCGGCGGACGCGGCCTCCTCGTACTCCGCCAGCTGCTCCTTCGCGGCGTCGAGGGTCGCTCGGGCGATCTCGACCGCCTCCTGGAGTTCGAGTTCCTCGGCGGCCACACGATCGGCCTGCGCCTCCAGCTGATCGGGGTCCTGGCCGCGTTGCGCGACCGGATCGCTGTCGAGGTGGCGGGCGCGTTCCGTGGCGATCCGGACGGTCGCGCCGACGCGCTCGGCGAGGGCGGAGAGTCGGAACCACGTCTGACCGGCGGCCTCCGCCCCCGGATTGAGGCGGGCGAGGGCCTGCTCGTGGGCGCCGAGTTCGGCGGACGCAGCCTCCAGCTCGGCCTGCACGTGCTCCTGCTGGGCCCGGATGACGGCCTCGTTCTCGGTCTGGGTGGCGAGCTCGGCCCGCTTGGTCACCAGGTCGTCCGCGGCCAGACGCAGACGCGCATCGCGGAGGTCCGCCTGCACGGTCGCGGCTCGGCGTGCGACCTCGGCCTGCCGACCGAGTGGCTTGAGCTGGCGCCGCAGTTCGGTGGTCAGATCCGTCAGCCGCGCCAGGTTCGCCTGCATCGAGTCGAGCTTGCGGACGGCTTTTTCCTTGCGCTTGCGGTGCTTGAGAACGCCTGCGGCCTCCTCGATGAACGCCCTGCGATCCTCCGGGCGCGATTCGAGAATCGCCGAGAGCCTGCCCTGCCCGACGATCACGTGCATCTCGCGGCCTATGCCGGAGTCGGACAGCAGCTCCTGCACGTCCATGAGCCGGCAGGAGGTCCCGTTGATCTCGTACTCGCCCGCGCCGTCGCGGAACATCCGCCGCGTGATGGACACCTCTGAGTACTCGATCGGCAGTGCCCCGTCGGAGTTGTCGATCGTGAGCGTCACCTCGGCGCGGCCGAGTGCGGCGCGGCCCGTGGTGCCGGCGAAGATGACGTCCTCCATCTTGCCGCCACGCAGCGCTTTCGCGCCCTGCTCGCCCATCACCCAGGTCAGTGCGTCGAGGATGTTGGACTTGCCGGATCCGTTGGGCCCGACGACGCACGTGATGCCCGGTTCGAACCGCAGAGTCGTCGACGACGCGAAGGACTTGAACCCCTTCAGCGTCAGACTCTTGAGATGCACAGACGATGAGATTACGGCACCGCACCGACGATGTCGGTGATCCGACCGGTCGACCGGTCACATCCCGGGGCACCCGGCCGGACGGCGTGTCCTCAGTCCCCCGCACCCGCCGAGGGTGCCCCGACGGTGAACGTCGCGCCGAACGGATCGGTGACGTCCGCGGTGCGCCCGTACTGCATGTCCGTCGCATCGTCCGCGGTGCCACCCGCCTCACGGACGGCGGCAACCGCCCGGTCGGCGTCGTCGACCATGAACAACGTGCCCCAGCTCGACGCAGTGGCACGCGGGTCGCCGACGATGCCGCCGACTTCGTGGCCGTCGGCGCGGCGCAGGAACGTGAAGTCGACCCCGGGCAGCTCGTCGTTGCCGTCGAGCGTGAACCCGAACGCAGTCGAGTAGAAGGTGCGAGCAGCCACGGCATCGGTCGTCACGAGGTCGTTGCGCAGCAGGGTGCCGGGTTCGTTGACGAGCTCACAGCCGACGTGGGCCGCGCCCTGCCACAGACCGAACTGGGCGCCCGAGGGGTCCCGCAGGATCGACATCGAACCCTGGTCGGCGATCTGCATCGGATCGACCAGGGACTCCGCACCGAGCGCTCGGCAACGGGCATCGGTGTCGTCGACGTCGTCGGTGGCGAGATACACGTTCCACCAGTGGGCGGTGGAGGAGGCGTCGACGGGCATCAGCGCCGCGACCTTCTTCCCGTGGAGGAGGCACATCGTGTAGCGCCCGAACTCCTCGGGGCCCACGTCGAACTCCCATCCGAAGACCGTGCCGTAGAAGGACATCGCGAGGTCCAGGTCGGGAATGCCGAGGTCGATCCAGGTCGGGGTGCCGAGTGGCTGGTTGGTGGTGACTGCGCTCATCACTGCTCCTCGAACGGTGCGGATGCGGTCGTCGCACTCGACTCTGCCACCTCACGGCGCGAAGCACATCCCGGTGCGACGATCGAGTGCACCTTCCGGCCGGTGCCGAGGCCCACCGGTCGCCGATTCCGGAACTGCAGGGGCCGTGCACTACATTGCCCCCGTGATCGAGAACGTGACCGGCGCGAACGAGGCGTCGCCCGCGGGTGGAACGACGGCCCCGCCCGCGAAGGGGCTGGCGAAGGACGCGCTGACGCTGACGTCGAGTGTGGTGATCGGCGTCGCCTCCGCCGGACCGGCCTACAGCATCGCCGCGACCCTCGGACTGGTGGTCGCCGCGGTCGGACTGCAGGCACCCGCGATCGCTCTGCTCGCCTTCGTCCCGATCCTGTTCGCCGCGTTCGGGTACCAGCAGCTGAACCGGGCCGACCCGGACTGCGGCACGACGTTCGTGTGGGCGACCCGAGCCTTCGGCCCGACCTGGGGCTGGATGTCCGGCTGGGCGATCGTCGTCGCCGACGTGCTGGTGATGGCGAGCATGGCGCAGGTCGCCGGTCAGTACATTTTCCTGTTCTTCGGTGCCGACGGGATCGGCGACGACCCGACGCACGTCGCGGTCCTCGCACTCGGCGTGGCGTTCATGCTGGTGATGACGTGGCTGTGCTTCCGCGGCATCGAACTGTCTGCGCGCGTCCAGTCGGTGCTGCTGACGGTCGAGTTCGTGGCACTGGTCGTCTTCGCGATCGTCGCGCTGGTGCGGGTGTGGCTGGGCGCCGCCGGCGAGGCCGCACTGAGTCCGCAGTGGAGCTGGTTCAACCCGTTCGAGATCGGGTCCTTCTCCACCTTCGTGAACGCCATGCTGCTGATGGTGTTCATCTACTGGGGCTGGGACTCGGTCGTCTCGGTGAACGAGGAGACCGTCGACGAACGCCGCACTCCCGGCCGGTCCGCGATCATCTCGACGATCGTGCTGGTGTCGCTGTACGTGCTGGTCACGGTGGCAGCACAGTCGTTCGCAGGTGTCTCCGAGGAGGGCAGCGGCCTGGCCAACCCCGAGCACTTCGACGACTTCTTCGCGGCACTGGGTACCGCAGTCTTCGGCGAGGGGGCCCTGGGTCAGGTCCTGGTGCACGTGCTGCTGCTGATGATCCTCACCTCGGCGATCGCCTCCACGCAGACGACGATCCTGCCGACCGCCCGGACGACCCTGTCGATGGGCGTGTTCCGCGCGCTGCCTGCCGCGTTCGCGTCCGTGCACCCGCGTTTCCGCACGCCGACGGTGTCGACCCTCGCGATGGGTGGGGTGTCGGCGCTCATCTACATCGTCTTCAACTTCATCGCCGCGGGTGACCTCATCTACGACTCGGTCGCCGCGATCGGGATCGCGGTCGGCTTCTACTACGGCATGACCGGTGTCGCGTGCACGTGGCTGTACCGCCGCACCCTCCGCGAGAACGCGCGGACGTGGTGGCTGCGCGGCGCCCTGCCGCTCACCGGCGGACTGATGTTGCTCTTCGCCGCCGGGTGGACCGCGGTCACCTCGTTCGACCCCGAGTACGGAGAGACGTACTGGACGTTGCCGTTCGCCCCGCACTGGCAGGTCGGTGGCGTCTTCATCCTGGGTGTCGGGTCGATGCTGCTGGGCTACCCGCTGATGTGGTGGTGCCGGCGCCGGGAGCCCGCCTTCTTCGACGGTGAGGTCGTCGAACGCAGGCTTCCCGATCCGGTCACGGTGTGTGAGCCCTAGAGGATCGCGACGGCCACGACCAGGCCGAGCGCGAGGTGGGCGGCCGCGACGACCAGCACCTCGGGCGTGAACTTCTCCCGCATCAGGACGTCACCGATCTCGATCGCGCTGACGAGCTCGATGAGCCGCACGGAGATCACCTGCACGGCGATGCCGACGAGGCCGAACACCGCACTGTAGATCAGACCCTCGACGAGCCGACCGGACGACGCGTAGATCGCCAGGACGACGATCAGGGCCATGCTGACCATGCCGGACGCCGTGACGATCGCGGCGTTCGGCCGGCCCTCCCGGACCAGGGTGCGCAACTTCCCGGGGGTCGTCCAGTCGATGGCGAAGAAGCCGAGCACCATCAGTGCCAGGCCGAGGATCGCGTACAGCAGGATCGCGGACACACCGCGTCCGAGGGTGGACCAGTAGTCGCTGGCGAGGGCTACGACCTCAGTGGTCATGGAACTTGCTCCGTTCGTTCGACATCGGGGTGTGGACCGCGCGCGCCGGGACGCCCCGCGGGCCGAAGGTCACCGGGTGTTCGGGGTCAGGGCTGGGGAATGCGGTGCGGGACGAACGCGGCGCCGTTGTCGGTGACCAGACCCGCGGTCTCTCGGATACCGAGTCCGGCGGCCTCGTCGCCGACGATCCATGCACCGAGCGCCGGCCGCATGCCGTCGAACTCGGGGAGCGGATCGAGGAGTTGGTACACGTACCCCTCCTCGCCGTAGATGCCGCCGGTCGAGGTGTCCATGCCGGCGCCGACGATCGAGACGTTCGCGCCCTCGCGTCCGAGCTTCGGCTTGCGCACGTACTCGGTCAGCTCGTGGGGGTCGTCGACGTAGGCCGGAAGCAGATTGGGGTGCCCCGGGTACATCTCCCACAGCACCGCGAGAATCGCCTTGTTGCTGAGGATCGCCTTCCAGAGCGGTTCGATCCACAGTGTCTCCGGCAGCAGTTCGACTGCGCGCCTGCCGAACTCGTCGTCGAGGACCCACTCCCACGGGTACAGCTTGAACAGCGAGGAGATGGGTGCCTCCTCCAGATCGACGAACCGATGCAGATCGGTGTCGAAACCGATCTCCTCGACGGCGAGGGCGACGGTGTCGAGGCCGGCTTCGGCGGCACACTCCTGCATGTAGGCGACGGTGACGTTGTCCTCGCCGGAGAGGTCGGCGCTCGACCACGACAGGTGCAGCTCGCTGCTGGGCAGCTGCGAGCGGATGTGCGCCCACCGGGCGACGAGCTTCTCGTGCAGCGAGTTCCACTGGTCGTCACCGGGGTGGGTGTCGGTCAGCCAGTGCCACTGCAGGATCGACGCCTCGAGAAGCGTGGTCGGCGTGTCGGCGTTGTACTCGAGCAGTTTCGCCGGGCGCCGCGCGTCGTACCGCAGGTCGAAGCGACCGTAGACGTGCGGATCGCCCCGCTGCCACGAGCGGGCGATCGGCTCCCACGTCCACTCCGGCAGGCCGAAGTCGCGGTAGCGCTCGGTGAGGACGACGTGCTCCACCGCGTTGAGGCACATCGAGTGCAGCAGCTCCACATCGGCTTCGAGCGCGAGGATCTCGTCCATGTCGAACTCGTAGTGGACGGACTCGTCCCAGTAGGGCCGGTCGCTGCCGTCCGCGAGCCGGGCGGGGGTGCCGAAGATCATGCCCTGGCCGGCGACGATCTGTTCCCAGTCGCGCCGGGGACTGTGCCGTACTCGCTTCATCTCAGGACCCCGTGCTTCCGGATATCTTGCTGCCGAAGCCACCCCGCTGGACGGTGGTGCCCGACTTCGTCGTGATGGTCGCGCCCTTCGGCGTGACGACGGTGCCGCCGGACACCTTGGTACCGACCGGCCCCGCGGTACCGCCGTAGTAGTAGCGATACGACGACCCGGCGTAGATGAACATGCCGCCGCCGCTGGGCGAGCCGCTGGTGCAGTAGGAGTCGTCGACCACGACCTCGGTGTCCGGGTCGATGCAGGTGGCCCGAACCTCGTCGGAGGACAACGCGGAGTACCCGAGCGCGACCAGCCCGACGACACCGACGACGGCGACGGTGCCGATCATCGCCTTGCGCCGCGTCCGTCGCCTCGCCTCGTCCTTCTCCGCCTGCTCGGCCGCCAGACGCTCCTGCTCCTCGCGAGCCCGGCGGGCCTTGTCCCGGGCGCGGGCCTCGGCGACGGTGGGCTGACGCGGTGTGGTTTCGCCGGGCTCCTGGCGGCGGATCCGCCCGGGCCGCACCGCACCCGAACCGGAATCGTTCCCGCCGGCCGTTTCCGGGTGCTGTTCCTCGGGCCCCATCGAACCCACCCCCTCATGTGTCGACATCGGACCAGACCCTAGGACACCGCACGGCGTGCGGCACCAGCCACCCCCGTCGCCCAGCGGAGCGGGGTGGCGATTCGAACCGTCAGCGCTCTACGAACCCGACGAGCCCGCCAGCGGCGTCCGACCAGCTCTCGACCACGAGGTCGACGACACCCGGTGTCGCACCGGATTCGAGCAGTGCCAACAGGCGCTCACACCGAGAGCGGGGCCCCTCGGCGATCACGAGTACCCGGCCGTCGGGCCTGTTCGTGGCGTGCCCGACGAGACCGAGTTCGAGTGCGCGCGAACGAGTCCACCAGCGGAAGCCGACACCCTGCACACGGCCGTGCACCCAGGCCGTGAGGCGGACGTCGCGCTCGGTCACGTCGCCTCAGTTCCCGGGCGGAGTGAGACGGTGCACCGTCCCGGCGAAGCTCGTCGCGTACAGCGACGTCGAGTCCCACCCGGTGCCGGATCCGAATCGAACCGACGACGTCATCGGCAGATCCGTGGCGATCTCGCAGGTGTCACCGGTGGCAGGGTCGACGCGGACCACCTTGCCCGCCCCGTTCAACGCGATGTACACCAGGCCGTCCGCGTCGACGGTCAGGTCGTCGCCGGCGTTGGCCGCTCCGCCGCCCGGGAGGGTGAGGGTGGTGACCTCACCGGTCAGGTCGCCGGCGTCGAGGACGTGCACCTCGGTGGACCGATCGACGGTGTTCCCGACGTAGACGCTGGTCGGCGTGCTGAAAAGGCCGTTGGCGGAACCGACGTCGGTGCGCACCGTCGCGGCCGACGTGGGATCCGAGGCGGGGATCCGCGTGAGTCCGGGCTCGTCACCGAATGCGTGCGTGACGAGCAGATCGCCGCCGTCGAGCAGGGCGAGACCGTTCGGCATGCTCAGTCCCTCGGTGAGGGTGGTGTGGTTGCCGCCGTCGCGGTCGACCGCGTCGACCGTGCCGTTGGCGCTCCCCCACAGTCCGGCCATCACGTTGTTGCCGGTCGTGAACACCACGCGATCGCCGTCGACGACGATGCCACCGGGCGACTGCACGTCGGACACGAGCGTGCCCGCCTCGCCCGACGGCGTCAGCGTCCGGATCGCCCCGTCCCCGAACGGGATCGACTCCGACAGGAGCATCGTGCCGTCACCGTCGAATGCGAGGTTCTCGAGAACACCGAATCCGTCCGCGACCGTGCTGACCTTCCACGGCACGCACGCAGGCGGATTCGCGGGTGCCGTCGATTCGGGCGCGGCGGCCGGCGTCGATGCGGGCGCGGCCTCGGCCGCAGGCACCGTCTCGACCACCGGCGCCGACCTAAGGAGTGCCGGAACGTCGGACGACAGCGGCGCACCCGGCACCACGGTCGGCATCGGCATCGGCTCCACCGGCGGGCCGGGAGGCGGCGTGACCGGTGCAGACGGCGTGACCGGAACGGACTGCGCAGCCGCAAGTGGCGTCCCGGCGACCACGCCGAGGAGCACCGCGCCGACCATTGCAACGCGGGACAGGGTCATGGCGACCATCAGATCACGAATCGGTTTCGATCGAAAGGCGAACGACGGTGCCATTTTTGAGGGTGCGTCCGACCGTGCACACCTTGTCGATCGACTTCTCCACGACTGTCAGCAGGCGTTGCTGCGCATCCGAGTCGAGTTCGCTGAGGTCGAGTTCCATGACCTCCTCGAGCAAGGGGTACACCTCGGTCTCGCGATCCGCCGCGCCGGACACCCGCACCGTGACGTCGTAGTTGTCCCCGAGCCGCCGCGAGAGCGGGACGTCGGATGCCATGCCCGAACAGGCCGCGAGCGCGATCTTGAGCAACTCGCCCGGAGTGAACACGCCCTCGACGGACTCGGACCCGACCAGCACCTCGGCGCCACGCGAGCTCCGACCGGTGTAGCGGCGGGTGCCGGTTCGCTCGACCCACAGTTCGGTCGCGGCAGGGGTGGTCTCGGGGGTCTGCTCAGCCATGCCGCCCATCCTGCCACCCGCGCCGGGCCACCTCCGCCCCGCCCGGCCTCATTCCTGGAAGCGGTATCCCATGCCCGGTTCGGTGATCAGGTGCCGGGGCGACGAGGGGTCGTCCTCCAGTTTCCGCCGCAACTGGGCGAGATACACCCTCAGATAGTGCGTTTCGGTGGCGTAGGCGGGACCCCACACCTCCCGGAGCAGTTCCTTCTGCCCGACGAGCTTGCCGCGGTTGCGCACCAGCATCTCGAGCATGCCCCACTCGGTGGGCGTGAGGTGCACCTCGGCGTCGCCCCTGGTCACCTTCTTCGCGGCCAGGTCCACTGTGAACGAATCGGTGGTGACAACCGGTGCATCGGTGTCGGCGGCGACAGCCCCGCGCCGGACCGCGGCCCGCAGTCGGGCGAGGAACTCGTCCATCCCGAAGGGTTTGGTGACGTAATCGTCCGCGCCCGCGTCCAGCGCCTCCACCTTGTCGGCGGAGTCCGTCCGCGCCGACAGGACGATCACCGGCGCGGTCGTCCATCCTCGCAGCCCGGCCAGCACCTCGATGCCGTCCATGTCCGGCAACCCGAGGTCGAGAACCACCACGTCCGGCTTCCGCTCGGCGGCGGCCCGCAGCGCCGCAGCGCCGTTGTGCGCGGTGATCACCTCGTAGCCGCGCACGCTGAGGTTGATCCGCAGCGCCCGCAGGATCTGCGGCTCGTCGTCGATCACCAGCACCCGGGTCACGCGTCCTCCTCCCGGGATCCGATACCGGCCAGTTCCACGACCATTGTCAACCCACCGCCCGGCGTCTCCGTCGCCGACACCGTGCCGCCCATCGCCTCGACGAACCCTCGGGCAACGGACAACCCGAGCCCGACGCCCGTGGTGGTGTCGCGGTCTCCGAGCCGCTGGAACGAGTCGAACATCCGGTCCTCGGCGTCACGGTGGACACCGGGCCCGCTGTCCGCGACCGTGATCAGGACCCGGTTCCCCGCCGCGGCGGCCGCGACCCGCACGGGCGACTCCGGGGCGTGGCGAATCGCGTTGTCGACGAGGTTCGCGATCACCCGTTCGAGCAGGCCACCGTCTGCGAGGACGGCCTGCGCGCCGACGTCGACGTGGATCCGGTCGGCGACGACGGTGGCACCTCCGATCCCGACGAGCGCCCGGTGCACCACCTCGTCGAGGTAGACGGGCCGCAGCTCCGGCCGCACCACCCCGGCAGCCAGCCGCGACGAGTCGAGCAGGTTGCCGACCAGGCTCGTCAGCTGGTCGGTCGACTCCTCGACGGTGGCGAGCAGTTCCGCGGTGTCCTCCGGTGAGAACTCGACGTCGTCGCTGCGCAGGCTGGACACGGCCGCCTTCACAGCGGCCAGTGGAGTGCGCAGGTCGTGGCTGACCGCCGAGAGCAGTGCCCGCCGAAGCCGATCGGCCTCCGCGAGGGCCTTCGCGTCGCTGGCCTCCCGGGCCAGCTGCTCCTGCCGGATCAGCCCGACCGCCTGGTTCGCGACGGCCGTCAGCACCCGCCGGTCACGGGCCGCCACCTCCGAGCCACACAGTGCCAGCGCGTACTCCCCGTCACCCACCTCGCACACGGTGTCCGCCTCGACGAGATCGTGCGGCGGGTCGTCGCCGACCGAACCGAGCACCCCGTCGCCGCGCAGCAGCAGGGCCACCGAGCGCTGACCGTACGTCTCCCGGACCTTCCCCAGCAGTGTGGTGAGGTCGGCGCCACGCAGCACCGCACCGGCGAACAGGGCGAGCAGTTCGGCCTCCTGCGACGCCCGACGAGCCTCCACCGCGCCGCGGGCGGCGGCGTCGACGAGGCCCGCGACGGCGACCGCGATGATGAGCAGCACGACGGTGGTGATGAAGTTGTCCGGCTCGGCGACCGTGAGACTGCGGACCGGTGGCGTGAAGAAGTAGTTCAGCAACAGTCCGGAGATCAGTGCCGACAAGGCCGCCGGCACGACTCCGCCCGTCAGCGCGACGGCGAGCACCACCACGAAGAACAGAGCGCCCTCACCGCCGACGTCCCAGTGCGAGTTGACAACCCCCATCAGGACCGCCGCAACGGTGGGGACGAGCAACGCCGCCGCCCAGGACAGAGCACGTTTCGGCCGCGACCCGGACGGGAACCAGCGGCGCTGCCGCGCGGTCTCGTCGTGCGTGACCATGTGCACGTCGATGCCGCCGGAACGCTGGACGACGGTTGCACCGATCCCCTGATCGAGGATCCGCGCCCAGCGCGACCGTCGCGACGTGCCGAGCACCAACTGGGTCGCGTTCGACGACCGCGCGAAGTCGAGCAGCGTACCGGGCACGTCGTCGCCGACGACACTGTGCAGGCTCGCCCCGACACTCGCCGCGAGCTTGCGCACCTTGCCCATGTCCGCCGCGGACACACCGGCGAGACCGTCACCCCGAACCACGTGCACGACCATGAGATCCGCGGAGGCCCGCGAGGCGATGCGCCGCGCCCGGCGGATCAAGGTCTCCGATTCCGGCCCACCGGTGACGGCGACGACGACCCGCTCCCGCGCCTCCCAGGTGTCGGTGATCGCGTTCTCGGCACGGTACTTCGCGAGTGCCGCGTCCACCTGGTCGGCGAGCCACAGCAGGGCGATCTCCCGGAGCGCGGTGAGGTTGCCGCGGCGGAAGTAGTTGCTCAGCGCGGCGTCCACCTTCTCGGCCGCGTACACGTTGCCGTGAGAGAGCCTGCGCCGCAGATCCTCCGGCGTGAGATCGACGAGCTCGATCTGGGTGGCCGAGCGGACCACCTCGTCCGGGACGGTCTCCAGCTGCGCCACACCGGTGATCCGGTGCACGACGTCGTTCAACGACTCCAGGTGCTGGACGTTCAACGTGGTGAGCACGTCTATGCCCGCCTCGAGCACTGCGTCCACGTCCTGCCAACGCTTCTCGTTCCGGCTGCCCGGCGTGTTCGTGTGCGCGAGCTCGTCGACGAGCACCAGACCGGGACGGCGACGCAGCACCGCGTCGACGTCGAGCTCCGGCATCCGCGTGCCCCGGTACTCGACGACGAGCGGCGGCACCGTCTCGAGGTCACCGATCCGAGCGGCCGTGGCGTCGCGGCCGTGGGTTTCCACCACGGCCGCGACGACATCGGCTCCGAGAGCACGCCGATGGTGCGCCTCCTCGAGCATCGCGTAGGTCTTGCCGACGCCGGGCGCGGCGCCGAGGTAGATGCGCAGTTCTCCGCGACGCGTGACGCCGGAGGCACCCCGCTCGGGTCCCGAGTCGCTCCGCGGGCTCCGCTCTGCCGCACTCACCTCGCCATCATCCACCAGCGGTGCCGCAATCCGGCGCCGTCAGTCCCAGTGCCACGTTCAGTTCGAGCACGTTCACCCGCTCCTCGCCGAGGAAACCGAGCTGACGTCCCTCGGTGTGTTCGGTGACGAGCTCGCGCACTCGGGACTCGCCGAGTCCGGTGGCCGCCGCCACGCGCGGCACCTGGATCGCCGCGTACGCCGGGCTGATGTCCGGGTCGATCCCGGACCCCGACCCGGTGACGGCGTCGACCGGAACGTCGTACGGGGACACGCCCTCGCGTTCGGCGATCGCCGTGCGGCGTGCCTCGACGAACTCGGCGAGCACCTCGCTGCTCGGCCCCTGGTTGGTGGGCAGTGCGGCGGCCGGATCACCGGGAGCGAACGGATCCGCGTCCGCCACCGAACCGGGGGTGCGGGCGTGGAAGAACGGGTCCGGTCCGTCGGCCGGCGCCACCGGGTCGACGCCGACGAGGGCACTGCCGACCGGGCAGCCGTTGGTGTCGTGGACGGGTGAGCCCTCCGCGGAGTCGGAGCCCATCCGTCCGACTCCCCAGACCACCGCGGGATACAGCACGCCGAGCACGGCCGTCAGCGCGAGGAGCACCAGCAGCCCCGCCCACATCTGACGCAGGAAACCGATCGTGAATCGCATTGCCACTCAACCCATTCCAGGAATCAGTCGGACGACGAGGTCGATCAGCCAGATTCCGACGAACGGCGTGATCACCCCACCCAGCCCGTACACCAGCAGGTTTCGTCCCAGCAGCGCCTGCGCGGCGACCGGCCGGTACCGCACGCCCCGCAACGCCAACGGGATCAGCGCGACGATCACCAGCGCGTTGAAGACGACGGCCGAGACGATCGCGGACTGGGGAGTGGCCAGCCGCATGATGTTCAGCGTGTCCAGCTGCGGGTAGATGGCACTGAACAGCGCGGGCAGGATCGCGAAGTACTTCGCGAGGTCGTTCGCAAGTGAGAACGTCGTCAGTGCGCCGCGGGTGATCAGGAGCTGCTTGCCCACCTCGACGATCTCGATGAGTTTCGTCGGGTCGGAGTCGAGATCGACCATGTTGCCCGCCTCCTTCGCGGCGGAGGTGCCGGTGTTCATCGCGACCCCGACGTCGGCCTGCGCGAGCGCGGGGGCGTCGTTGGTGCCGTCACCGGTCATCGCGACGAGCCGCCCGCCGCTCTGCTCCCGGCGGATCAGGTCGAGCTTGTCCTCCGGGGTCGCCTCGGCGAGGAAGTCGTCGACACCGGCCTCGGCCGCGATCGCCTTGGCGGTGAGCGGGTTGTCCCCGGTTACCATCACCGTCCGGATGCCCATCGCCCGCAACTGGGCGAAGCGATCCGCGATACCTGGTTTGACGACGTCGGAGAGTCGGACGACGCCGAGCACACGCACTCCGCCTGGCCCCGACGTCGCGACCACGAGGGGCGTTCCGCCCGCCGCGGCGATCTCGGTGACCGTGTCCGTCACCTCCGTCGGGTAGTTGCCGCGCAGTTCCCGCACCCACTGCAGCACGGCGTCGCCGGCGCCCTTGCGAATTCGGTCACCGGATGCCAGGTCGAGTCCGCTCATCCGGGTCTGCGCGGTGAACGGGACGAACTCGCTGTTCCGCTCGACCTCCGACGCCTCATGGGGCATCCCGAACTCGGCGGCGCAGAGTTCGACGATGCTGCGCCCCTCGGGTGTGCCGTCGGCGAGGCTCGACAGCCAGGCGCCCTCGGCGAGGTCCTCCGGGTCCACGCCCGGCGCCGGATACAGCGCCGTGGCGCGGCGATTGCCGAAGGTGATGGTCCCCGTCTTGTCCATCAGCAGGGTGTCGATGTCCCCGGCGGCCTCGACGGCGCGGCCGGACATGGCCAGGACGTTGCGCTGCACCAGCCGGTCCATGCCGGCGATGCCGATCGCGGACAGCAACGCACCGATCGTGGTGGGGATCAGGCAGACCAGGAGCGCGATCAGCTTGATCGGGTCCTGCTCGACGCCCGCGTACCTGCCCATCGGCCCGATCGCGACGACGGCGAGCAGGAACACGATCGTGAGCGAGGCGAGCAGGATGTTCAGCGCGATCTCGTTCGGTGTCTTCTTCCGCTGCGCACCCTCGACGAGGGAGATCATCCGGTCCACGAAGGTGTGTCCCGGCGCCGCGGTGATCCGGACGACGATCCGGTCGGACAGTACGACGGTGCCGCCGGTGACCGCGGACCGATCCCCACCGGATTCGCGGACGACCGGCGCGGATTCGCCGGTGATGGCGGATTCGTCGACGCTGGCGATGCCCTCGACCACGTCACCGTCGCCGGGGATCACCCCACCGGCGGTGACGACGACACGGTCGCCGATCACAAGGTCGGTGGCGGCAACGGAGTCGATCGCACCACCGGATCCGATCCGTTGAGCGGTGGTGTCCTGCTTGATCTTTCGCAGCCCCGCCGCCTGCGCCTTACCGCGACCCTCCGCGACGGACTCCGCGAGGTTCGCGAACAGGACGGTGAACCACAGCCAGCACGTCACCACCCATGCGAACACCGAGGGATCCGCGATCGCGTGGAGCGTCGTGACGACGGACCCGACGAACACGACGAACATCACCGGATTCCGCGCCAGGTGCCGGGGGTCGAGCTTGCGCACCGCGCCGGGCATGGACGTCACGAGGTGACGCGGATCGAAGAATCCTGCCTGGACGGGGCCGGGAGCGTGATCGCCTGCCGGGTGCCGGTCGGTGGCCGGGCGGTCGTGCTCGGGTACTCGACGGGCTGTTTCGACACAGTTGCGGACTGTCACTGGAGAGCCTCCGCGATCGGGCCCAGTGCGAGGGCAGGGAAGAAGGTGAGGGCGGCGACCAGCGCGACGGTGCCGGTGAGCAACCCCGCGAACATCGGCCCGGTCGTCGGCAGGGTGCCCGCGGTCGGCGCGGTCCTCCGCTCGGTGACCAGGGAGCCGGCGAGGGCCAGCACCAGGACGATCGGCAGGAACCGGCCGAACAGCATGCAGACTCCGAGTGCGGACTGGAACCAGTCGCTGGTGACGGTGAGCCCGCCGAACGCGCTGCCGTTGTTGTTGGCGGCCGACGCGAACGCGTACAGCACCTCACTGAATCCGTGGATCGCCTGCGGCGTTCCGGGGTCACCGGAGTTGCCCATGTAGCCGGTCGTGGACGCGAGGATCACGGTGATCGACGTCCCGATCAGCACCAGCGCGGGCATGACGAGCACCGACAGCGCCGCGAGCGTGATCTGCCTTCGTCCGAGCTTCTTGCCGAGGTACTCCGGGGTGCGGCCGACGAGCAGACCACCGACGAAGACGGCGACGATCGCGAGCACGAGCAGTCCGTACAGACCGGATCCCACACCGCCGGGTGCGATCTCCCCGAGCAGCATGTTCAGCAGGACTGTGCCGCCGCCGAGCGGCGACATGCTGTCGTGGGCGGAATTGACGGCACCGGTCGAGGTTCCGGTGGTGCTCACCGCGAACAGCACGCTGCCGGGGACACCGAACCGGACCTCCTTCCCTTCCATCATCGCGCCGGCGGCGGTGGCGGCGACGCCCCGCGTTCCGGACTCGGCAGCCATCGCGACGGCCAGCATGCCGGCCCACAGGATGCCCATCACCGCCAACAGACTCAGGCCCTGCTTCCGATTCCCCACCATCGTCCCGAAGGTGCGCGTCAGACACACCGGTATCAGCAACAGGGCGATGATCTCGACGATGTTGCTGATCGGGGTGGGGTTCTCGAACGGGTGCGCCGAGTTGGCGGCGAGGATGCCGCCGCCGTTGGTGCCGAGTTCCTTGATCGCCTCCTGCGAGGCGACCGGCGCAAGCGCGGTGGTGACGGAGCTGCCGTCGAGTCCCGTGGAGTCGAAACCGGACCGCAGCGACTGGACGACGCCCTGGCTCAGCAGGATCAGCGCGACGAGCAGGGACAGCGGCAGCAGGATGCGCAGGCTCCCGCGGGTGAGGTCCACCCAGAAGTTGCCTATCTCGCCGCCTCGCGAAACCCGGACGAAGCCGCGGATCAGCGCGACGGCAACCGAGATGCCGACGGCTGCCGACACGAAGTTCTGCACCGTGAGCCCGACCATCTGGGTGAGGTGACTCATCGTGGTTTCCGGCACGTAGGACTGCCAGTTGGTGTTGGTGACGAAGGAGACGGCCGTGTTGAAGGCCACCGACGGGCTCACGCCCGCAAGGTCACCACCGAGGGGCAGCACCCCCTGAATGCGTTGCAGGACGTAGAGGAAGAGGACGCCGGCAGCCGAGAAACCGAGGAGCGATGCGGCGTAGCCGTACCAGGTCTGCTCCGATCGGGGATCGATCCGGCAGAGCCGGTACAGGACCGTCTCGACCCTGAGGTCTCGGGGTCGGTGGTCGGGGTCGGTGCCGTAGACCTTGGCCATGTAGTCGCCGAGCGGGACGTAGAGCAACGCCAGTACGCCGACGACGAGCGCGATCTGCAGCCCCGCCGCAAGTGCGGGATTCACGACTGGAACCTCTCGGGGTCGACGAGGGCGACGAGCAGGTAGATCACCAGCGCCGCCGCGAGTGCGACGAGTGCGACGCTCGCGACACCGGCCGCCGTCATCGGATCTTCTTCGTCTGCAGGCCGCGCAGCACCGCCGCGCAGCCGGCGAACGCCCCGACTGTCACCGCCAGGTAAACCAGATCAGCCATCACCCATTCCTTTTCACACTGCACACGTCCCGCCGACCCTCGGCGGGACCGGCCCGCTTCCGGGCCACAGTGCAGAGTGCTCCCCGAACGCGCGGGATCGGGCCTCCTTTACGATTCGCTGACGTCGTGACCTGCGCCGTTGACGCGGTCCTTACGGGCCGCCGGGTCCGTCCTGTCGGCCCGTCGGCGGACCGCACGGACTCACGGGTGGCGCAGCCGCCCGACGGACGGCGGCTCGGGCACGTCCGCGTCCACCCAGGGCGCCCGTTCCGGCGTGCCCGCGACGGCTCCGATCGGCACGACGCCCGCCCAGACGCGCGGGTTCGCATCTCCCTCACTCGGCGGCCCGTCGCGCACCTTGACCGTCCACTGCCCGTCGTCGATCGGCAGTGCGATCGTCAGCGTCGCGGCGAGTTCCTTGCGGGTCGACGGCCGCACCTCGGCGCTGCGACCCGGGATCACGGCGTCGGACAGCGCGGTCAGTGCGCCGTCGGCCTCGGTCCGGTCGACAGTCGTCAGGTGTCCCCGGACGACGGCGGAGCGATAGTTGGCCGACGAGTCGAAAAGGTTGTCGGCGAGGACGATTCCGTCGAGGATGCTCACGCACAGCGTCGCCGGTGCGCCCGCCGCGACGTGCCGCAACGCCCCTGCCCCGGTCGAACCGTGGAGCAGGATCCGGTCGCCGATGCGGGCGTACAGCATCGGCACCGCCCATGGCTGACCATCGACGACGGTGGCGAGCGTGCCCACGACAGCGGCGTCGAGGACGGCATCGAGGCCGGCGCGGTCGCTGCGGGACCGTTCGGGCATGCGGCGGATACGGGCGAGGTGGGTTGCGGAACTCATACGTCCACCCTGACCTCTAACCGGTTTACACTCCAGATCCAGTTCTGCCAGAAATCGCAGACCAGTATGATCGCCGTGTGGCCCGCACCGCCCCCGCGCAGACCCTGCACCTGACCCTCGCCGACACCGGAGAACCACTTCGGCACCGGATCGCCACGGCCGTCGTCGACGCATTGCGGGCCGGAGCACTCGGCCCCGGGGACCTCCTCCCGTCGAGCCGGGCACTCGCCACCGATCTCGAGGTGTCGCGGACCGCGGTCGTCGACGCGTACGACGAACTGTCCGCCGCGGGATTCGTCGAATCTCGGCCGGGATCCGGAACACGTGTCGCCACCGGCGCGGGCACCGCCGCCCGCGCCGGCGTCACGGCGCACGTGAGCGCCGGCGAACCGCCCACGGCGCCGGTCGGTCCGGGACCCGGTGCACGGGAACTCGATCTCACACCCGGGTTGCCCGACACCGGGCTCGTCTCGAGCCGCGACTGGCGATCGGCATGGCGGGCCGCGGCCGCGGGACCCGTCCCGCACACCGTGCCCGGACCGCACGCTCACCGGCGACTGCGCGACGCGCTCTCGGCGCACCTGCGCCGAACCCGCGGCGTCGTCGCGAACTCGGACGAGATCGTCGTGGTGCCGGGAGTCGCATCGGCGCTGCGAACCCTGGTCACCGCGGCAGGACTCGTCGGCCGGCAGGTCGCGTTCGAGGACCCCGGGTACGCGAAAGCCCGGGTGGCCCTCGCCGGGGCGGGCGCCCGCATCCGCCCGGTCCCGGTCGACACCGACGGACTCGATCCCGCGGCCGTCCGGCCCGAGGACGCCGCCGTGTACTGCACACCGGCACACCAGTACCCGATGGGCGCCCGGATGCCGGCGAGCCGGCGCGCGACCCTGGTGTCGGAGGCAGTCGCGGCGCGGCGATGGGTGATCGAGGACGACTACGACGGCGAATTCAGGTACGGGGTGGCGCCGCTGCCCGCACTGCGCGCCGCCTGGGGTGGCCGCGAGACCGTCGCCTACGTCGGCACGGCGTCGAAGATTCTCACCCCGGCATTGCGCCTCGCCTGGCTCGTTCCGCCGGAACCGCTGCTGCCCGCGGTCCACGAGGTGCTGGCGGCCGGCGGCGAGTCGGTGTGTGCGATCACCGCGGACGCGTTCGCCGAATTCGTCGAATCCGGTTCGCTCACCAGACATCTGGCCCGGTCGAACCGGACATATGCGGCGCGCCGGCACGCCTTCGTCGACGCCCTGAGCTTCCATCTGCCCGACGTGGACCCCCTCGGGGTCGAGGCCGGTCTCCATGTGGCACTGCGACTGCCCGACGGCAGCGACGACCGTGCCATCGCCGACCTGTTGGAGGGTCGAGGGGTCGCCGTTCGAGCACTCGCCGCGTACCGCGTCGACGCCGACGGCCCGCGCGGGCTGTTGTGCGGCTACGCGCGGCTGCCGGAATCGAAGGCAGACGCCGCAGCACGGGCCATCGCCGATGCGATCCGCGAACGACTCGGGAGCGGGCGGTAGGGACGTCTCGACGCGATGTCGGCGACGATCACATCGGATGTCCGGGTGCGGGGTGCGAACTCTCGTCCGGACACGCCGCTCCCACGCTGCTCATCCGACCGTGCGCTCGGCCCGGAGAGCGATGCGATCCAGTAGCCGATCGCTGCCGGCCCCGAAGCGCTGTCGAGGCGGGTGAAGTCGTGCACACGGCGACCGTAGCCACGCGCAACGTTTCCCGGTACGCCGTTGCATCCGGTCCGGATCGCCCGCCGGCGGTCGTCACCGCGGCAGTCGAGGCCGTGGCTGACAACGGGGACAACTGTAGGACGAGCGGTTCATGAACTTCTCCCGCCGGATCGGTGCACCGCACCGGGAGCACGGCTCGTCCTCACGTCCGTACGCGGACAGCGAGCGATCGAAGTAGCCGGATTCACCGTTGACGTTGACGTACAGCGCGTCGAAGGACGTACCACCCTGCGCGAGCGCCTCCGTCATCACCTCGGTCACGGAGTCGAGCAACAGGCGCACCTGCGGCCGCGTCAGTCGGTCCGCGGGGCGGTTCCCGTGAATCCTGCTGCGCCACAGTGCCTCGTCGGCGTAGATGTTGCCGACGCCGGAGAGCACGGTCTGGTCGAGCAGCACGCGCTTGACCTCGGACTGCTTGCGTCGGATCGCCGCGATCGCGACGTCCGGATCGAACAGCGGATCGAGGGGATCGCGGGCGATGTGCGCGACCGGCTCGGGAACGGCCGTCCCGTCCACTTCGACGAGCGGAGCGAGCGCCCATCCACCGAAGGTGCGTTGGTCGACGAATCGAAGCTCCGCGCCGCTGTCGAGTTCGGCCAGAATCCTCAGGTGCTTCTCCCGTGCGACGTCGGGTGTCTGGACGAGCATCTGCCCGCTCATGCCGAGGTGCACGACGACGGCGAGGTCGCCGGGATCCACTTCGAGCCACAGGTACTTGCCGCGTCGCTGCGCGGCGGTCACCGACAATCCGGTGAGCCTGGCGACGAGATCGTCCCCGCCGGGAAGGTGCCGGCGGACGGCGCGTGGGTGCAGCACCTCGACCGCGTCCATCCGGGAGCCCACGACATGCGCGGTCAGCCCACGCCGGACCACCTCTACCTCGGGAAGCTCGGGCACCGCAGGCTACTCGCCGGTGACGTCCGCGGTGGAGCCGACAGCCGATCCACCGTCGGAGGAGTCGACGGAGGCCGACCCGGACTGTCCGTCCGTCAGGGTCTGCCAGGCACTGCTGGCCGCCTTCTGCTCGGCTTCCTTCTTGGTGCGGCCGACGCCGACGCCGAAGGGAGCCCCCGCGACGAGGACGGTCGCCGTGAACTCCTTGTCGTGGTCGGGACCCGTCGAGGTGATCTCGTAGACGGGGACTCCGGCACCACGTTCCGCGGTCAGTTCCTGCAGGCTCGTCTTCCAGTCCAGTCCCGCACCGAGGCGCGGTCCGCGCTCGAGCAGGTCCGCGAAGAGCTTCAGGACGACGGACCGGGCGACGTCGATGCCGTGCTGAAGGTGCACCGCACCGAGCAGGGACTCCATGCCGTCGGCGAGAATGCTGGGCTTGTCCCGGCCGCCGGTCATCTCCTCGCCCTTGCCGAGCAGAAGGTGCGCACCGAGGCCGCCTTCACCGAGGCCACGCGCGACCTCGGCCAGGGCGTGCATGTTCACGACGCTCGCGCGGATCTTCGCCAGCTCGCCTTCGGACTTGTCCGGATGCGCGGTGTAGAGCCGTTCGGTGACGGAGAGTCCGAGCACCGAGTCGCCCAGGAATTCGAGTCGCTCGTTCGTCGGCAGTCCACCGTTCTCGTACGCGTACGAGCGATGCGTCAATGCCAGGGTCAGGAGCGAATCGTCCAGATCAACGCCAAGAGCGGCGAGGAGGGAAGCGTGCTTGCCCTCCTCGCCGCCGGCGGGAGCCGTGGGGCTCGTACTGCTTGTCACTGCGACTAGACGGCAGCGGTGACCTGACGACCCTTGTAGGTGCCGCAGGACGGGCACGCGATGTGCGGCAGGGTCTTCTCGCCGCAGCCGCGGTTCGGGCAGGTCACGAGGGTGGGCGCAGTGGTCTTCCACTGGCTGCGCCGCGACCGGGTGTTGGATCGCGACATTCTGCGCTTGGGGACAGCCACTTCTACTTCTCCTCGGCTTCGGTGTTCACACGATTCGTGCTGGACTCGGCATCGGCATCGACACTGTTGGCGTCAGCCAACTTCCCCGCGAGGGCAGCCCAGCGAGGATCAAGTATCTCATGCCCATGCCCAGATTCTGCAATCGCCAGGCGAATGCCACATTCGGGGCACAGTCCCTGGCAGTCTTCGCTGCACAGCGGCTGCAGCGGAAGTTCGAGACCGGCCGCGTCGATGATGACGGGTTCCAGGTCGATCAGGTCGTCGACGATCCGGTAGACCTCGTCCTCCTCGGTGGTCTCCTCCGTGATGCTGTTCGGGTAGGCGAACAGCTCGGTGAGATGGAGATCGAGGGTGTCGTCGAACGGTTCGAGGCAGCGCGAGCACTCCCCCGTCATGTCGGCGTGGACGCTGCCGGTGACCAGCACGCCCTCGGAGACGGCCTCCAGGCGCAGGTCGAGCTCGACGTCCGTGCCCACCGGAACCGCGATGAGATCGAGGCCGATCCGGGTCGGGGCCTGGACCGTCCGAGTGACGGTGACCATCGATCCGGGTCGGCGACCCAGCTTGCGGGTGTCCAGCACGAAACCACCGTCGTGCAGACGGGGCGCAGCGGAGCGGTGGGAGGACACTCGACACTCTTTCTGTGTGCGGCGCACGTTCGTGCGCGGCGACGACCGGGGGCGGGCCCACATCGGGGCAACCACACCAGGGTACGCGATCCGTCGCCGGGCACGAAATCCACGTCCCCGCCGACACCGCGTGTCCGTGCTGCGCAACCGGTCTGCCAGGAGCACAATGTCGGCCAGTCGATTCATCCGCGGCACGGCGAGGTGGAGAGGTGGTCCCGGTGGGCAAGAAGCACGGACACGGTCACGGGAAGAAGCACGACCGGCCACGGCCGGACGGCGGTCGGACCTCCCGGGACGGTGAACTTCTCGACCCCGACTCCACCGGACCCGTCGAACGCCTCAAGTTCACGCAGTACCGCCGCCTGATCGAGCCGTTGCAGGCCGAGCTGGTCGCGATGCAGGAATGGGTCAAGACGTCCGGCGCGAAGGTCTGCATCCTGTTCGAGGGCCGCGACACCGCGGGCAAGGGCGGCGTCATCAAGGCGATCACCGAGCGGGTGAGCCCGCGGGTGTTCAGAGTGATCGCGTTGCCCGCCCCGACCGACCGCGAGAAGTCCCAGATGTACATACAGCGGTACATCCCGCACCTGCCCGCCTCGGGAGAGGTGGTCGTGTTCGACCGCAGCTGGTACAACCGCGCGGGCGTCGAACGCGTGATGGGCTTCTGCGCCGAGGACCAGGCTGTGCAGTTTCTCGAGACGGTGCCCGAGGTCGAGCGTGCCATCGTCGAGTCGGGGGTGATCCTGCTCAAGTACTGGCTCGAGGTGAGCGAGGAGGAGCAGACGCGGCGCCTCCAGAGCCGGATCGACGACCCCCGCAAGGTGTGGAAGCTCTCCGATCTCGATCTCGCCTCGTACAGCCGCTGGTACGACTACTCGCGGGCCCGGGACGACATGTTCCGCCACACCGACACCGGATGGGCGCCGTGGTTCCTGGTGAACACGGACGACAAGAAGCGTGGCCGCCTCAACGTCATCTCGCACCTGCTGGACCAGGTGCCGTACGAACCGCTCGAACGCCGCAAGGTGCGCCTCCCCGATCGGCAGCCTGCCGGCGACTACGTGCCGCCGCGCCAGCCGTTGCACTGGATCCCGACACCGTTCTGATCGCACCGTTCCGGTCCCACCGCCGTCTGCGGCACTCTCCAGTCCCGAGGAGACCAGGATGTCCGTCACCGATCGACCCGTCACTCCCCCGTCGGCGCCCGCTCCGTGGCATGCGCAGGACCCGGACGCCGTTCTGTCGGCGCTGTCCTCCAATGCCAGGACCGGGCTGACGACCGACGAGACTCGCGCGCGGGCGCAGCGATACGGCGAGAACGTCATCGCCGCCGAACCGGCCCCCTCGATGTGGGCGACGGCGTTGCGCCAGCTGCGGGACCCGATGAACCTGATGCTCATCGCCGTGGCCGTGGTCAGCATCGTGATCGACGAGATCCCGACCGCGATCGTGGTGGCGGCGCTGGTGCTGCTGAACGTCGTGATGGGCACCCAACAGGAACTGAAGGCGCGCGCGAGTGTCGATGCCCTCGCGAAGATGCAGACGCCGCAGGCCCGGGTGATTCGTGACGGCACCCTCAGCCAGGTCGACGCGACCACCCTCGTTCCGGGCGACGTCGTGGAACTCGAAGCGGGCGACATCGTGCCCGCGGACGGACGGCTGCTTCGCACCGCGACCCTGGAATCGCAGGAGGCGGCGCTGACGGGTGAGAGTGCACCCGTCTCGAAGGATCCGTCGACGCTGCCCGACCCCGACGTCTCCCTCGGCGACCGCAGCAACATGGTGTTCCAGAACACCTCCATCACCCGCGGCACCGCGACGATGGTCGTCACCGACACCGGGATGCACACGGAGATGGGGCGGATCGCGTCGATGCTGTCCGCGGTGGCGCCGAGCAAGTCGCCGCTGCAGCGGGAACTCGACACCCTCACGAAGATCCTCGGTCTCATCGCGTGGCTCGCGGTGGCGGTCATCGTCGTCATCGGCTTCGTCCGCGGTCAGGACCTGACGACGGTCCTCCTGCTCGGCATCTCGATGGGCATCTCCGCGATCCCGACCGGCCTGCCCACCTTCGTGCAGGCGATGCTCGCGTACGGAGCGCGCCAGCTCGCCGACGCGAAGGCGGTGGTGAAGAACCTCACCGATGTCGAGACGCTCGGCGCGACGAGCGCGATCAACTCCGACAAGACCGGCACCCTCACCATGAACCAGATGACGGTGCGGTCGCTGTACTTCCACACCCGCTGGTACACCGTCGGCGGCGAGGGCTACGCGAAGACCGGTGCCATCACGCAGGCCGCGGGTGAGCCCATGCCCGATTTCACGATGCTGGCGTACGGCCTGTGCCTCGACAGCGACGCCACGGTCTCCGACGCCGGCGAGGTGGTCGGCGATCCCACCGAGGCGGCGCTGGTGGTGCTCGCCGCGAAGGTCGGCGTCGACGCGCCACTGACCCGGCAGCGGTACCCCCGCGTCGCGGAGGTGCCGTTCGACTCGGCGTACAAGTTCATGGCGACCTTCCACCACCTCGAGATCGACGGCGGCACCCGCTTCGTCGAGATCGTCAAGGGCGGGCCGGACGTGGTGCTCGACCGCTGCACCCATGCCTTCCGGCCGGATCGGGAACGCGTTCCTCTCGACGAGCTGCGCGACGAACTCGCGGCGGCGAACCGGTCGATGTCGGAGAAGGGCTTGCGGGTGCTCGCCTTCGCGGCGCGCAACCTCGACGGCGCGGAGGACGCCGTCACGGCGGACCCGATGTCGTTCGTCGGCGAACTGACGTTCATCGGAATGGTCGGCATCATCGACCCCCTGCGTCCGGAGGCCGTGGAGGCGGTGCGCACCGCCCACGAGGCGGGCATCGAGGTGCGCATGATCACCGGCGACCACGCGATCACCGCCTCCGCGATCGGCGCCGAGCTCGGGCTCGGTGGCGGCGCCGTCGGCGGTACCGAACTTCAGGCCATGAGCGACGAGGAACTCACCGCCGCACTCCCGAACCTGCACGTGTTCGGGCGGGTCACACCGCAGGACAAGCTCCGGCTCGCCGATGTCATGCAGCGCGGCGGCGCGGTCGTCGCGATGACCGGTGACGCGGTCAACGACGCTGCGGCTCTGAAGAAGGCCGACATCGGTGTCGCCATGGGCTCGGGCAGCGAGGTGACGAAGCAGGCCGGGAAGATGGTGCTGACCGACGACAACTTCGGCACCCTCGTCACGGCGATCAGGCTGGGCCGCAGCATCTACGACAAGATCGTCTCCTACATCCGGTACCAGATGGCGAAACTGTTCTCGCTGGTGCTGCTGTTCCTCGCCGCGAGCATCTTCGACATCAACGAGGGGGTGGCCCTGACCCCGCTGATGGTGCTGTTCCAGCACTTCTTCATCACGTTGTTCCCGGTGATCGCCATCATGCGGGACCCGGCCCCACCCAACCTGATGAACAAGCCGCCACGCGACCCCCGGCAGCCGATAGCCAACAGGACGTCGTTCACGCAGTGGCTCGCCTACGGCATCCTGCAGTTCGCCATCACACTCGCCGCCATGCTGCTCGCGCCCGGCGAACTGAGTCCCGACGAGGCGAACGTCCCGATGACGATGGCGTTCGTCGTCATGTCACTGGCGTCGATCATGGCGGGCCTGGTCATGCGTCGGGATCCCGAGTCCGGACTCACCGCACCGGTCCTCGGCGCGCTGAAGGTTCTCACCATCCCGCTCGTCGTCACGGTCTGCGCGGTCGAGCTCGGTTTCCTGCAGGACCTCCTGATGACCACGTCCCTGTCGGGCGCGCAGTGGCTGACCTGCCTCGGATGGGCGCTGATCGTCCCGCTCGTCGTCGAGGCCGACAAGGCGATCCGCCGCCGTCGGATCGCTGGTGCACCCGAGACGATCACGACGTCGGAGGCGCTCGTCCCGGCTCGCGCGCGGTGAGGGTCAGCGACGGTTCGAGCGGCGATCCTCGGGATCGTCGTAAGTCGGCACCCCGGACCCGGTCCGCAACTGCTGGCGACCGCGGCCGACCGACCGGATCGTGCCGGTGAGAAACTCCTCGAACTCGGCGAGCTTGTTGTCCACGTAGAGGTCGCAGTCCGTCCGCAGCTGATCCGACTCGGCGTGCGCGGCATCGATCACCCGCGCGGACTCGGCGTGCGCGGCCTGCACGACCTCGGTCGCGGACACCAGTCGCTCCTGCTCGGCCTGGCCCTCCGCGATCGCCCGCTCCTGCGCGTTGCGCCCGGCTTCGACCATGCGGTCGGCCTCGGCGGCGGCCCGGTCGGTGACGTCCTGGTACTCGCGGCGCGCGTCCGACACGGTCCGCTCCGCCTCGTCCTCGGCGTCGGCCACCAACTGCTCGGCGTGCGCCTGCGCCTCGGCGACCATGCGGTCCGCCTTGTCCTTCGCGTCCGCGAGGATCCGGTCGGCGTTGCTCCGGGCACTCGACAGCGTCTCGTCCGCCTCGGCGGTCGCGGTGGACACCATCTGTCCCGCGTGCTCCCGCGCGTCGCCGACCAGTTTGTCGCGGTGGTCGAGGACGTCCTGGGCATCGTCCAGCTCACCGGGAATCGCGTCCCGAACGTCGTCGAGCAGTTCGAGCACGTCTCCGCGAGGAACGACACAACCCGCGGTCATCGGCACACCGCGGGCCTCTTCCACGATCGCGACGAGCTCGTCGAGCGCCTCGAATACCCGGTACACGCCAACCCCAATCCTCCGACAGCGACTACACGGTCAATCTTGCCGCAGGGCGCGGTGGCGACACCGCGCCACGACCGGTGTGTCGGGGACCAATCGGTTCGCAGTGGCGCTGAACTGGGATGTTGCCGAACCGCAGTGCCGCTACTTCGCAGCCTTGCGCTCGGCGATCCGAGCGAGCAGCGCCTCGTGCACGTGCGGCGCAAGCATGTCCTCGACGTCGCCGCCGTAGGTCGCGACCTCCTTGACCAGCGAGCTGGACAGGTAGCTGTACCGCGGGTTGGTGGCCACGAAGAGGGTGTCGACGCCGGTGAGCTTGTGGTTCATCTGCGCCATCTGCAGCTCGTAGTCGAAGTCGTTGGCGCCGCGCAATCCCTTGACGATCGCGGTGGCGCCGTTGGCCGTCGCGTAGTCGACGAGCAGGCCCTGCCACGAGTCCACCTGGACGTTCGGCAGGTCCTTCGTCGCGACCCGCAGCATGTCGAGGCGTTCCTCGATGCTGAACATGCCCTGTTTGTTGGGGTTGACGACGACGGTGACGACGACCTCGTCGAACTGGACGGCGACCCGTTCGATCACGTCCACGTGGCCGTTGGTGACAGGGTCGAAGGATCCGGGGCAGACCGCCTTGCTCATGACTGCAGACCGTAACAGGCGATCTCGACGCGGGTGTCGCCGTACCGGCGCACCCGTTCGACGTCGAATCCGTCCGGCCACACCGTTTCCGGGGACCGCGCGCCACGCTCGACGACGACGAGAGATCCCTCCCCGATCCATCCCTTCGCAGCGAGATCGGCCAGCACCGAACCGAGTTCGGCCGAGTCCAGCGCATAGGGCGGATCGAGCATCACGATGTCGTACTCGCCGTCGGCGGTCCCGGCGACCACCGTGGCCGCGGGCGCGGTCTGGACGACCGCGCCCGGCAACCCGACCACCGAGATGTTCTCCCGCACCACCGCGGCCGCACGGGCATTGGACTCGACCAGCAGCACGTAACCCGCACCGCGCGAGAGCGCTTCGAGCCCGAGCGCGCCGGAGCCCGCGTAGAGATCGAGCACCCGCGCACCGTCGAGGTCCATTCGCGCGGACAGCGCGCTGAACAACGCCTCCCGCACCCGCTCGGACGTCGGGCGGGTGCCCTGCGGCGGGACTCGGAGCCGGCGCCCGCCCGCGGCGCCGGCCACGATCCGGGTCACGTCAGTGCCCCGGGTACGAAGCCGATCACTGCGGGGCGTCCTCCTCGGCTGCCACCACGGAGATCACGGTCAGCAGATCGCCGCCCTCGACCTGCTGGACGGGGCTGATCGCGAGCCGGCTGACGGTGCCACCCCGAGCCGCGGTGATCGCGGCCTCCATCTTCATCGCCTCGATGGTGGCGACGGTGTCGCCCGCCGAGACCTTCTGGCCCTCCGCCACGACGAGGGTGACGACACCCGCGAACGGGGCGGCGACGTGGCCCGGGTTGGCGCGGTCGGCCTTCTCCGCGGCGGGGATCTCGCTGGCGATGGACCGGTCGCGCACCGACACCGGCCGCAACTGGCCGTTGAGGATGCACATCACGGTCCGCATGCCACGCTCGTCGGCCTCGGAGATCGCCTCGAGCCCGATCAGCAGTTCGACACCCTTGGCGAGCTGCACGCGATGCTCCTCGCCCTGACGCAGCCCGTAGAAGAACTGGTTCGCCGACAGGCGTGAGGTGTCGCCGTACTTGTCCCGGTGCTCGGCGAACTCCTTCGTGGGGCCGGGGAAGAGCAGCCGGTTGAGGGTGCTGCGCCGCTCGGCGGCGTCGCCGTCGAGCGACGCCTCGTCGGCGGCCGACAGCGACGTCTCCGGCTTCGCCTCGCCGCGACCCTCGAGTGCCTTGCTGCGCAACGGTTCCGGCCAGCCGCCGGCCGGGGTACCGAGTTCGCCGCGGAGGAACCCGACGACCGAGTCGGGGATGTCGAATCCGGCCGGGTTGGCGGCGAACTCGTCCGCCGACACACCGGAACCGACGAGGTGCAGCGCGAGGTCGCCGACCACCTTCGACGACGGGGTCACCTTGACCAGACGTCCGAGCATCCGGTCGGCGGCAGCGTACTTCGCCTCGACCTCCTCGAACTGATCACCGAGACCGAGGGCGATGGCCTGCTGCCGCAGGTTCGACAGCTGTCCGCCCGGGATCTCGTGCGTGTACACGCGGCCGGTCGGGGCGGGAAGCCCGGACTCGAACGGCGCGTACACCTTTCGCAGCGCCTCCCAGTACGGCTCGAGATCGCACACGGCCTGCAGGTCGATGCCGGTGTCGCGCTCGCTGTGCGCGGCGGCCGCGACGATCGCCGACAGGGCCGGCTGGCTGGTGGTGCCTGCCATCGCGGCGCTGGCACCGTCGACGGCGTCGGCGCCGGCCTGCCAGGCCGCGAGGTACGTCGCGAGCTGACCACCGGGGGTGTCGTGGGTGTGCACGTGCACCGGCAGGTCGAAGTTGCTGCGCAGCGCCGTGACCAGCTTCGCTGCCGCGGGCGCCCGCAGCAGTCCGGCCATGTCCTTGATCGCCAGCACGTGCGCACCGGCGTCGACGATCTGCTCCGCCAGCTTCAGGTAGTAGTCGAGGGTGTAGAGGTTCTCGTTCGGGTTCGCCAGGTCCCCCGTGTACGACAGCGCGACCTCGGCGACCGCGGTACCGGTCTCGCGGACCGCGTCGATCGCGGGTCGCATCTGGTCGACGTTGTTGAGCGCGTCGAAGATGCGGAAGATGTCGACACCCGTCGACGTGGCCTCCTTGACGAAGGCGCGCGTCACCGTCTCCGGGTACGGCGTGTACCCGACGGTGTTGCGGCCACGCAGCAGCATCTGCAGACAGATGTTCGGCATCGCTTCCCGCAGCGCGGCGAGCCGCTCCCACGGATCCTCGTGCAGGAACCGCAACGCCACGTCGTAGGTGGCACCGCCCCACGCCTCCACGGACAGCAGCTCCGGCGTCATCCGCGCGACGTGTCCCGCGACGGTGAGCAGGTCGCGGGTCCGCAGGCGAGTGGCGAGCAGCGACTGGTGCGCGTCACGGAAGGTGGTGTCGGTGACACCGAGCGCGGACTGGTCGCGCAGCGCCCGGGCGAAACCCTCGGGTCCGAGTTCGACGAGCCGCTGCTTGGAACCGGCGGGCGGCGCGGCCTTGAGGTCGATGTCGGGCAGCTTGTCGTGCGGGTACACCGAGGTGGGCCGCTCACCGTGCGGCTTGTTGACGGTGACGTCCGCGAGGTACGACAGGATCCGGGTGCCGCGGTCGGCCTGGCGACGCGCGGTCAGCAGCTCGGGGCGCTGCTCGATGAACGAGGTGGTGACGTTGCCGGCCCGGAACTCGGGGTCGTCGAGAACCGCCTGCAGGAACGGAATGTTCGTCGCGACGCCGCGGATCCGGAACTCGGTGACCGCGCGCCGCGCACGCGCCACGGCGGCGCGCAGGTCGGTGCCGCGGCAGGTCAGTTTGACGAGCATCGAGTCGAAATAGGCGCCGACCTCGGCGCCGACCATCGTGCCGCCGTCGAGCCGGACACCGGCACCGCCGGGGGTGCGGTAGCCGGTGATGCGGCCGGTGTCGGGGCGGAACCCGTTCGCCGGATCCTCCGTGGTGATGCGCAGCTGCAGCGCCGCACCGCGGAGCTTGATCGACTCCTGCGACAGCCCGAGGTCGGCGAGGGTCTCACCCGACGCGATCCGCAGCTGCGACTGCACGAGGTCGACGTCGGTGACCTCCTCGGTCACCGTGTGCTCGACCTGGATACGCGGGTTCATCTCGATGAAGACGTGGTTGCCGCGCGTGTCGAGCAGGAACTCGACGGTGCCGGCGCAGGAGTAGCCGATCTGCTTCGCGAAGGCGACGGCGTCGGCGCAGATCTTCTGCCGCAGTTCTTCCGGCAGGTTCGGGGCGGGCGCCAGCTCGATCACCTTCTGGTGCCGGCGCTGCAGCGAGCAGTCCCGCTCGAACAGGTGGATGACGTTGCCCTCGCCGTCGGCGAGGATCTGCACCTCGATGTGCCGCGGATCCACCACGGCCTGCTCCAGGAACACCGTCGGATCGCCGAAGGCCGACTCCGCCTCGCGCGCAGCGGCCTCGATCGCCTCACGCAGCTGCTCCGGCTCCGCGACCCGGCGCATGCCACGCCCGCCGCCACCGGCGACCGCCTTGACGAAGATCGGGAACTCCATGTCCTCGGCGGCGGCGAGCAGCGCGTCGACGTCGGAGGACGGCTCGGACGACGCCAGCACCGGCAGCCCGGCGGCCTTCGCCGCGGCGATCGCCCGCGCCTTGTTACCGGTCAGCTCCAGCACCTCGGCCGACGGACCGACGAAGGTGATGCCCTCCGCCGCGCACGCGGCGGCGAGGTCGGGGTTCTCGGACAGGAAGCCGTAGCCGGGGTAGATCGCGTCGGCGCCGGCCTTCTTCGCCGCGGCCACGATCTCGTTCACGGACAGGTACGCCCGAACCGGGTGCCCTTCCTCGCCGATCTGGTAGGACTCGTCCGCCTTCAACCGGTGGACCGAATTGCGATCCTCGTACGGGAAAACGGCAACGGTTCCCGCGCCCAGCTCGTAGGAGGCACGGAATGCGCGGATGGCGATCTCACCGCGATTGGCAACCAGAACTTTTGAGAACATTCCTGAAAACTACCTTTGCGTTCGCGCCGTCCGGGGCGTGGCGTACCAGTATTCGGGAAATTCCCGCACAAACGACCACCTGTAACGATGCAGCACGCTACCGGGGCCCGCCTCACATCCCGACGCCACCCCACGTGAGCTGCGGGGACGTGGCGCGAACCCCGAATCGACGGCCTACCTCGGCGGACCGGACATGATGTTGGACCGCCCCGCCACGACCGGAATCCACAACACGCTGAGCGCCGTCATCGACAGCCAGGTCAGCAGAAGTCCGTACTCGACTCCGTCGGGCCGCAGGGCCGGGGGCAGGCTCTGCTGCGACCAGAGGCCCAACATGCCGAACACCGCACCCACCGCCGTCCCCATCACCGCTGTCTGGGCGAGAATCCAGCGCCGTGTCAGCAGCGCAACGGTCGACGCGACGATGCCGAACACGAGCACGAAGAGAACGAACAGCCGCAGCGGAACCGGTGCGAGGACCTGTCCCGACGCCGTCCCGCCGACCAGCGCCGCCCACCCCGACACCGGTCCGGCGTGCGGCAGGAACAGCCCGACGGCGAGCACCGCGATCATCGCGGCGAGCGCGCGGCCCCGACGGCCCACCGCGACCTCGCGAGTGACCCGCTTCTCGATCGCGGCCAGTTCGGCGCGTAGATCGGACAGGTCATCACTCACGACTCGCTCACCTTTCACTCGGCCTGCCTCCGCTCGAGGAGATACGGCGGTCCGCACGCTACCGGCGACCGGAGCGCTCGCGCCGCACGGGTGCGGCCCGCCGAGACCCCACCCGGCCTAGGACTTCTCCAGGTATCGGACACCCTCGGCGTCGAGACCGGCGGTCACCATCGACGCCAGTCCCGGATGGTTCGCCAGCGCCGGATCCTCCGCGACGATCCGGTGCGCGAACGCCCGCGCGGTCTCGATGACGTCCTCGTGGTCGAGCAACGACAGCAGGCGCAACGTCGTCGCGGTGCCCGACTGCGCCACACCGAGAACGTCGCCTTCACGCCGTTGCGCGAGGTCGAGCTGGGCGAGTTCGAATCCGTCGTTCGTGGCGGCGACCGCACTCAGCCGCCGATGCGGCGGCGACTCCGGCCGCATTGCCGTCACGAGAATGCACAGCCCCTGGTGGGCGCCGCGGCCGACGCGGCCACGCAACTGGTGCAACTGACTGACACCGAACCGGTCGGCGTCGAGGATCACCATCACCGTCGCGTTCGGCACGTCGACGCCGACCTCGACGACGGTCGTGCAGACCAGGACGTCGATGTCACCGGCGTTGAACGCCGCCATCACCGCGTCCTTCTCGTCCGCCGGCAGCCTGCCGTGCAGCAGCCCCACCCGAACCGCCGCCAACGGTCCCGCCTGCAACTGCTCGTACACCGCCACGGCCGCGGCCGTCTGCGGTGTCTCACCCTGCTTCGCCTTACCCGACGCCTTCCCCTTGCCCTTCGCCCGGCCCGACTCCTTCGCCGCGTTCCGCCGAGGGGCCGCCTCGGGTTCCGCACCGGCGGCGAAGAAGTCGTCGAGGTCGAGGTCGGCCAGGTCACCGTCCCCGTCCTCGTCACCGTCGCCGATCCGGGAGCAGACGACATACGCCTGCCGCCCCTCGGCGACCTCCTCACAGATCCGGGCCCACGCCCGGTCCACCCAGGCAGGCTTCTCCGACGCGGACACGACGGTGCTGACGATCGGTGACCGGCCCCGCGGCAGCTCCCGGAGGGTGGACGTCTCCAGGTCACCGAGCACGGTCATGGCGATCGTGCGGGGAATCGGGGTCGCGGTCATCACCAGGACGTGCGGGCTGGAACCGTCGCGCGCCCGGCCCCGCAGCGCGTCACGCTGCTCGACACCGAATCGGTGCTGCTCGTCGACGACGATCATGCCCAGGTCGAAGAACTCGACGTTGTCCTGGATCAGCGCGTGGGTGCCGATGACGATGCCAGCGTCGCCGATCAGCGCCTCGTTCAGCGCGGCACGCTTCTGCGCCACCGTCATCGACCCGGTCAGCAGCGCGACGCGGGTCGCGTGGTCGGCCGCGCCGAGCTCGCCTGCCGTCGCGAGGCCACCGAGCATCTTCCGGATCGAGCGGGCGTGCTGGGCGGCCAGCACCTCGGTGGGCGCGAGCAGCGCGCACTGCCGCCCCGAGTCGATCACCTGGAGCATCGCCCGCAACGCGACGATGGTCTTGCCCGAACCCACCTCGCCCTGCAGCAGGCGGTTCATCGGGTGCGGACGGGAGAGGTCGGCCGAGATCTCCTCCGCGACCGCGAGCTGGCCCTCGGTCAGGGTGAACGGCAACTCGGCGTCGAACGCCGCGGCCAGCCCGTCCGTTCGCGGCGGGCAGGACGGGGCGACACGCTCGTCGACGACGTGCCTGCGTTGCGCGAGGACCAGCTGCAATGCCAGCGCCTCGTCGAATCGAAGTCGCTCCCGTGCCCGCTCGACGTCCAGTTTCGACTCGGGTTGATGCACCAGGCGCAGCGCCTCGTCGAGGTCGATCAGGTCCATGTCCCGGCGCGTCGCCTCGGGCAGCGGGTCGGGGACCACGTCGAGCTGGTCGAGTACCTGCCGCACGCAGCGCGCGATCGTCCAGGTCTCCACGTCCCGCGTCGACCGGTAGATCGGGATCAGCTCCCGGTCGAAGATCTCCATGTCGATTCCGGAATCGGCGCCCTGTGCGCTGCGCGCCATGCCTGCGAGTTCGCCGGACCCGCGGACGCGTCCACCGACGGTCGGCTCCCCGTCACCGGTCGGCAGGATGAGGTAACTCGGGTGGGTGAGCTGCAACTGCTCGCGGAAGTACTTCGCGGTCCCGGAGAACATCGCCCGGACCCCGGGTTTGATCGCGTGCGCGACCTTGTGCGGGTTGAAGAACGTCGCCTCGACGCGCTGCGTGTCCGAGGAGAGCACCGTGCGGAGCATCTTGCCGCTGCGACTCTTGAACGAGACGACGTCCGCCTTCACGACGGTCGCCACCATGGTGATGTGGGCACCCTCGGGGGGCCTGGTGTCACCGAGCTCAGCACCCTGCGTGGCGTAGCGGTGCGGATAGTGCCGAAGCAGATCCTCGACCGTGTGGATGTCGAAATCCGCCGCCAACGGCTCGGCGGCCTTCGCCCCGAGCAGGTGATCGAGGCGGTCGCTCAGCGATGCCATGGGTTCGCTTCTCCGTTCACAGACACAGTCCTACTCCCCGGCACCGACGTTCAGCGGCGCCGACGACCGTCCGGCGCCGTCGCGACGGTCACTCCACACCGACCTGGACGAGATCGGTGTCCTGTCCGCCGGGATAGATCAGCACCTCGACGCCAGGGTGACGGCGTGCCACGTGATCCGCGAGCGCGTCGGCGAGGGCGTCGGTCGCCTTCGCACCGAGCAGCAGCGTCACCAGCTCTCCGCCCACTCCGAGCACCTGGTCGAGGAGGCGGCGGCCGGCGTCCGCGGCATCGTCCGCGATGACCACCACCTCGTGACCGATCAGCCCGAGACCGTCGCCCGCCTCGCACGTCCCCATGAGAGTCAGTGCGCGTTCTGCGGCGACCCGCACCGACCCCCACCGTGTCGACGCCGCCGCCTCGGACATCGCGAACCCGTCGTCGACGGCCGGACGCCGCGTGTCGTGCACGGCGAGCGCGGCCAGGCCCTGCACCATCGACGAGGTCGGCAGCAGCAGCACGGAACGGTGGTCTTCGCGTGCCAGGGCACCAACCGTCAGCAGTTCCTGGGCGGGCAGGGCTCCGTTCGGCATCACCAGTACCTCGGTGCAGCTCAGCCTGCGGATCGCGTCGAGCAGTTGCTCGGGAGTGACCTGTTCGTCGCTGCGCAACACCTCCGCACCCTCGGACGCGAAGAGTTCGGCGGCACCGTCCCCCGAGACGACGGCGAGGACGCAGCGTCGGCCCGGCACCGACATGGACGAACCGGTGTCGCCACGGACCAGGTCGAGGGCGAAGCAGTCGATCCGGATTCCGTGGACACGCCCGGCGGCGAGCCCGGCCTCGACGGCGGCACCCGCATCGTGACAGTGCACGTGCACCGACCACGATCCGTCACCGTCCCCGACCACGATCACCGAGTCCCCCACCTCGCCGAGGCGCCTGCGCAGCGCCGCGATGCGGGTCTCGTCGGTGTCGGCCACGAGATACATCACCTCGTAGTCGAGTGTGTGCTGGGACCCGTCGCGCGCGGCGTGGCCGTCCTCGCAGTCGTGGCCACCGTGCCGGTGAGGTTCGCGCTCGGGGCCGGGGTCCACCTCGACCTGTGCGACGAGTACGAGACCCGAGCGGTCCGGCGCCACCCCGGTGATCACCCCGACCAGGGCGTCGAGGATGACCACCAGTCCGAGTCCGCCCGCGTCGACCACCCCGGCCCGACCGAGTTCGGCGAGCTGCGAGGGCGTCCGGGCGAGGGCGTCGACCGCACCCGCTGCTGCGGCCGACACGACCCCGGCGAGATCCGTGTCACGCGGGCAGGCCGCGGCGGCCGCCGCGGCGTGGCGCAACACGGTGACGATGGTGCCCTCGACCGGGATGCTGATCGCGTCCGTCGCCAGCACGACTGCCTGGTCAAGTGCGGCACGCACCGATGTCGCATCGAGGTGGCCGAGGCAGGCGACGTCGGCGATTCCTCGCAACACCTGCGACAGGATGACTCCCGAGTTGCCCCGGGCACCCGCCACCGCTCCACGCGCCAGCGCGGTCGCGACGTCGGCGACGGACCCGTCGGCGGAGGCGGCCGACTCGGCGGCCGCGCGCATGGTGAACAGAAGGTTGGTGCCGGTGTCCGAGTCGGGCACGGGGAAGACGTTCAGACGATTGATGTCGTCGCAGCGGCTGGTCAGGCCGTCGACACAGATGCCCGCCCAGCGACGCAGCGCCTCACCGTCGACCTTCTGCAGCGCCTCGAGCACCTCGGTTCCGTCCCTCCGCCCTTCTTCGGTATTCTCGGTGCCGCAAGATTAGCTGCAGGGGCCCTCGGTCCGCTCACCGCGAAGTGTCTCTCACCACCGGTTTGGTCATTCGGCAGTGTTCCGGCTAATCTGGCACGGTTGCCCGGCACGGGTCACAACAGTGTTCCGTGCCCGCGACTGAATCCATCCGCATCACATCAAGGAGTTCGCGACTATGGCTGCCGTCTGCGACGTATGCGCCAAGGGACCCGGCTTCGGTAAGTCGGTCTCGCACTCGCACCGGCGTACCAACCGTCGCTGGAACCCGAACATTCAGACTGTCCGGGCCCAGGTCGGATCCGGTACGCGTCAGAAGCTCAACGTGTGCACCTCCTGCCTCAAGGCAGGCAAGGTCGTTCGCGCCTGATCTTCGTATCGAAGTTCACCGATGCCCCGGCACCCCACGGTGCCGGGGCATCGGTCTTTTCGGCGTCGTCCCAGCCCGTGGGAGGCTGTGGCACAAACGATTCCGGCGCACGGATAAGGTGCTAGGGGTGACTTCACTCGAGACCTACAGTTACGTCCGCCTCGACGGCGACGTCCTCCGGATCGCGGTCGCGACCGCAGGCAACGGCACCGCACTCGACTTCGACTGCGTCGACGAGGGCACCGCGGCTCTGCGAGCACTCGCGGCAGGTGAGATCCGCGCCGGCGCGGTGCTGCTCGTCGGAGAGGGCGCGAACTTCTGCGCCGGCGGCAACGTCCGCGACTTCGCCGGCGCCTCCGATCGCGGCGCGTACGTCTTGGGCGTCGCCCACCGCCTGCACGATTTCGTGCGGCTGCTCGCCGCGACGACCGTCCCCGTCGTCGCGGCCGTTCAGGGCTGGGCGGCGGGCGCGGGTATGAGCCTGGTGTGCGCGGCCGACATCGCCATCGGCGGGCAGTCGACCAGGATGCGCGCGGCGTACCCGGGCGTCGGCCTCACCCCCGACGGCGGCATGTCCTTCAACCTGCCGCGCATCGTCGGCACTCGGAGGGCGAGCGAGCTCATCCTCACCGACGCGGTGGTGGAGGCGGACGAGGCCGTGCGACTCGGACTGCTGAGCCGGCTCGTCGCCGACGACGAGGTGCAGGCGGAAGCACTGCGGGTGGCGGCGGGACTCGCGGCCGGCCCGACCAGTTCGTACGCGAGCATCAGGGCACTGCTCGCCAGGTCCGGCGCTTCGTCGCTGTCGGATCAGCTCGACGCCGAGGCCGCCTCCATCTCCGCCGCAGCGGCAGGCCCGACCGGCCGTGAGGGTGTCGACGCGTTCGTCGAGAAGCGCCGCCCGGATTTCCGCGCCACCCGCTGACCGCACCCGGCACGACGGCATGAACGGAACCGTTCAGTCGATCTGATCGACTGAACGGTTCCGTTCATGC
>AODO01000067.1 GCA_000341795.1 Rhodococcus triatomae BKS 15-14
GCTCCCAAGAAGTCGGAACCGAATTTCTCAGTCCAACTTCCGGGGACCAGTGCAGCTGCGGGTTCCCCTCACCCCTCGGGGTCGAGGCGAATTCGGACGTCCGGCCGGGGCCGGGACCGCGCCGCGCATCTCCCCTCTGCACGACTTCCGACACCAGCGCACGGATGCTCCGGGTGTCCGACATCCGGCGTACCGCATCGAGAAGCGCACGAGGAAGAGGGCTGCACGGCAGTCCACTCCGGTCCACGGGCTCCGGCAACCTGCGGGTCCGCTAGACGGTGAGGAATCGCACCGACTGCAGTCGCTGGGAATGCGGGACGAGGACGTGCACGTCGCTGATCGATTCGGAACTGCTGTAGCCGAACTCGGCGAGAGCAGCGCGACCGGTGAGGACGGCATCCTCACCACAGTAGAGCAGTGCGGCCCTGCGGCGCTGTCGCTGGGTTGGAGAACCGTTGTGCAACAGTACGAGTCCCGGGAGGATTCGTTGCCACGGCCCGCCGGGCGCGCAGCGATGGTCGATCGCGTAGCCGGACATTCCGGCGGCGCGGAGGTCCGCGACCCGGACGATCCCGGAATCGCTCCACGCCCACAGTTCCTCGTAATCCACCGCGCCCCAACGCCCCCGTCGCATGAATGCAGTATCCGGCCGCAACCCGCTCCGCGGAACCATCCCGGCGCAACCTGTGGACAACTCACGACGACCTGTGGACAACC
>AODO01000068.1 GCA_000341795.1 Rhodococcus triatomae BKS 15-14
CCGATCGGCGAGCGCACGGCGGAGACGATGACTGCCTCGGGCATGAGTACTCCTGAATCGGCCCCGATGCGTCGCGGGCCGAGGTCGATGGTGGTCAAGAAATATGCGATCGCATACTTTCTATGCGTTCGCATATACTGACGCCCCGACAAGTCACTGTCAACCACCCACGATGGAGGTCCGCCCGGAATGTCCAAGGCCGCCGCACGAATTCGAGTCGCCGCGATCGAGGCCTTCGCCGCCCGGGGATACGGAGCAACCAGCACCCGCGACATCGCCGCGAGTCTCGACCTGAGTCCCGGGGCGGTGTACCCGCACTACAAGACGAAGGAGTCACTGCTCTTCGCCATCAGCCTGGAGGGTCACACCGATGCACTCGCGGCGGTCGAGGCGGCCGACCACGACACGACATCGGCCCGCGACCGGCTCGTCGCGACGGTCACCGCCTACGTGACCTGGCATGCGCGGAACCGGGACCTCGCACGGGTCGTCCAGTACGAACTCCACTCGCTCACCGAGGAGCACTTCGACGAGATCGCCGTGCTCCGGCGATCGACGTCGCGAGTGTTCAAGCGGATCATCAACGACGGCAACGATTCCGGCGAATTCGACACCATCGACATCGAGGCGGCGACACTGGCGATCGGCTCACTGTGCGTCGACGTCAGCCGGTGGTTCCCGTCCCAGGCCTACTCCGACGCGGACGTTCTCGCCCTGCGATACGTCGAACTCGCAGTGCGGATAGTCGGCGGTGGGCGGTGACGGCCCGTCGCCAGATCACCCGGATCTCATCCACGTGTCACGAAACGATCGAAGCGAGAACCATCGGGCAGGGTGGACCGAGCCGGTGCGGCCGAACTCCTCACGGACATCGCAGTGGGATCCGGCATCCAATGACGAGACCCGTTGTCGTGGATCAAGATCCGAGAACGCGAGCCAAATCCGTCACCGCTGCCCGCGCTGCGGCCCGGCTCGCCTCGGCCTGGTCGACGAACGCGCCGAGCGCCGGGATCCTCGACGCCAGGGTCAGCTCGACCGGCACCACCGTCACGGCCATCCCCATCGACTGGCCGAGAACCTGCTGGAGCGCAGGCGTGGCGAAATCCGTGCCCGCTCCCGGCGTTCCCGGGGCGTAGGTGTTGCCCCGACTGGAGACGACCACCACGGGCTTTCCCGCGAAGGGCTGGTCGGGGGTGTCGAACGGGACCGTCGTGCCGAGCACGTGCACGTGGTCGACCCACGCCTTCAGCGCCGACGGCAGCGACCAGTTGTACATGGGTGCACCGATCACGACGACGTCCGCGGCGGCAACCTCCTCGATCAACTCACCCTGCAGCGCTTCCGCCGCGGGGTACCGGTCGGTGGCAGCGTCGGATGCTCCACCGGCGCGCAGCCGCGGGGCGTAGTGCAACTCGGCATCGGGTAGGTGAGGCAACGGGTCGCGGTGCAGGTCGCGCTCCGTCACCGTGAACTCCGCACCTCGGGTGCGCCAGGTGTCCGCGAAGAGCCGGGTGAGACCGCGAGACACCGACGAATCGGCGGCGGCAGAGGAATCGATGTGGAGAAGACGAGGCATGTGTCGGGTCCTTTCGAGCGACCGGGCGCTCACGGTCGAGTGATCGAGTCCGTTGGTCCGGTCGCCGTCGGCGCGAAGGAGTGACCGCACGACGACGGCGCCCGGGCCGGACCCGATGCGCTGTCGCCGCGACAGTCGACCTGTGACGCTCGTCAGACGTCGGCGTCGACGGTGCCCAGTGAGAGGGACGGCGCACCGGCAAGCAGCGGGCCGAGATCGGTGATGGCGCCCTCACCGGCGCGGAACTTGCGGTACTCGGCGTCGTGCTCCGCGGACTCCCAGGTCTCGATGAAACGCCAGGTGTTCGGGTCCTGGGCGTCGACCACCGAGTCCACGCCCACGCAACCGGGGAACGCCCGCGTCTCCTTGAGGACGCGGGTCATCACCTCGCGTGCCGCGTCGGCCGCCTCCGGCTTGAAGGTCAGCTGCAGAATTGCGATTACCGCCATGGCTACTCCCTGATGTCGTCGCCGTGAAAACTGTTGTCACGGTTGACCACCGACATTACGGCCGCACCCGGGTCCGTGTCACTAGCGAGTTCTCCGGGCGGCAGAACTACGTTCTACTCGATGCCGCGGACAACCGCGAAGATCAGGAAGGCAGCCGCCGCGAGCACCACGACGGGCTGCCGCAGCATCAACGCGGGTACCAGCAGGATGAGGGCGTACGGGACGAACCCGAAGCGTCCCGGCGCACGCGTCGTGACCGGACCGGGGAGGTCGGGCGCGGCGGCCCTCAGGAACTCGGGTGCCCGGGTCCGCCGGCGCCGGGTGCCGAGGTACAGCAGCCCCGCACCGACGACCAGGACCAGGGCGACGGGCACGAACCACAACGCGATATCCGCGGCGGCGAAAGCGAGGTATCCGGCGACAAGCACGATCGGCAGCAGAATCCAGCCGAATCGGCGCCCCTCCGCGGCGGGCGGGCCGAGCGCCGGGAGATCGGTGAAGAGGACGGCGAGATCGCGATTGGTGTGTGCCGTCGCCACCAGCGCGCATCGATCCTCGAACTCGGAGAGGGACAGCCTCCCCTCGCCGAGATGCCTGGTCAGCAGCTCGACCGCCTGTTCGCGCTCGAACGTCCCGATGCGGGTGTCGGGGAGCTCGGCCATGTCACCAAGGGTAGGCCCTTCGTGCCTGTGCGCGAGTTCGGTAGCCGAAGCTACCAAAAACGCGCACAGGCAGCGCAGCTGCTTACTTCAGTTCGGCGAGGA
>AODO01000069.1 GCA_000341795.1 Rhodococcus triatomae BKS 15-14
GGCGCGCGCCAGCACCGCGGGCAGCTGCATGCCGCCGAGCGACTCGTCGAACTGACCGGCGACGAGCCCGGCGTCGGCGAACACCTTCAGCGCCTCGCCGACCTCCGGGATCATCTCGACGGTGCCGTCGGCGCGCATGTGCGGCTCGTTCGCGTCGGCCTTCTTGTTGTGCGGGGCGAAGTGCTTGACCGCGATGTCGGCGCTCAGGTCGAGGACCGCGTCGAACGTCTCGCGGGAGTGTTCGGCGAATCGCTTGCGTTCGGTCAGCGACGTGACGTCGAGCCACTCGTGGAGCAGGAAGTCGAGGTCACGGCGGGACAGCGGTGCGGTGGTCATTCGGGACACCTTCCTTTACTAAGCGCTCACTTAGTAGACCGTCGGTGGTGCATGATGTCAAGGCATCGCACGACCCGCAGAGAGGCTCCCATGAGCAAGCCCACCGCATCCGCGAGTTCTCTCGACAGTGACACGCCCGAAGTGGACGTGCTGTTCACCGGCGTCACCTCGGACGTGGCGCGCCGTCTCATCGGGTCGGCTGTCGCGGCCTTCGCCGACCGCGGGTACCACGCGACCACCACCCGGCACATCTCCGAGGGCGCCGGCCTCAGCCCGGCCGCGCTCTACGTGCACTTCCCCTCCAAGGAGGCGATGCTGTACGAAGTGAGCCGCATCGGGCACATCGGCGTCCTCGACGCCATCCGCGGCGCGGCCGAGCAGTCGGACACCCCCTCCGAGCGGATGCGCGCGCTCGTGCGGACCTTCACCGCCTGGCACATCCGCTACCACACAGTCTGCCGTGTCGCGCAGTACGAGATCGGCGCGCTCACCGACGAGCACTACCGGGAGATTGCCGACATCCGCAGGGAGACGGAGCATTTCGTCCGCAGCGAGATCCGGTCCGGGGTGGACGCGGGCGATTTCGTCGTACCCGCCGTCGCGACGGCGGCACGCGCGATCCTGTCGATGGGGATCGACGTGGCCCGCTGGTACCAACCCGGCCGCAGCACCGACCCCGAGGTCCTCGTCGAGCAGTACGCCGAACTCGCCGCGGCCCTGCTCGGCGTTCCCGTCGGGCACGCATCGACCGACCCCACGTCCTAGTCTCGATTCCGTGACCCTCACCTTCTCCGCCCTCGTCGCCCGCGAGTCCGACGGGGCCATCAGCCTGACCACCGACACCCTCGACGACAGCGCACTGCCCCCGGGCGAGGTGCTCGTCCGCGTCGAGTACTCCAGCGTCAACTACAAGGACGCACTCGCCGTCACACCACGCGGCGGCGTCGTCCGCGAGTACCCGATCGTTCCCGGCATCGACATCGCCGGCGAGGTCGTCGCATCCGACTCCCCCGACGTCGCCGTCGGCTCGAAGGTGGTGGTGCACGGCTTCGACGTCGGCACCGCCCGGCACGGCGGTTACGCCGAGTACGCGCGCGTCCCCGCCGACCAGGTCGTCACGCTCACCGCACTGACCACACGCGAAGCCGCCCTCGTCGGCACCGCCGGGTTCACCGCCGCGCTGAGCGTGCAGGCGCTGCTCGACCGCGGACTCACGCCCGGCGACGGCCCGGTCGTGGTGACCGGCGCGTCCGGCGGTGTCGGCAGCGTCAGCGTCGACCTGCTCGCCGCCGCCGGGTTCGAGGTGGTCGCGTCCACCGGCAAGGAATCCGCGCGCGAGCTGCTCACCTCGCTCGGCGCCGCCCGCGTCGTCGGGCGCCTGCCCGAGGATCCCGACGCGAAGCCGCGCCCGCTCGGCAAGGCACTGTGGGCCGCCGGCGTCGACTGCGTCGGCGGTGCCACCCTCGCGGACGTGCTGAGCACCGTGCGGTACGGCGGCGCGGTCGCCGCGAGCGGCCTCACCGGCGGCGCCGCCCTGCACACGACGGTGTTGCCGTTCATCCTGCGCGGCGTCGACCTGCTCGGCATCGACTCGGTGCAGTTGCCGAACGACCGGCGGCGCGCACTGTGGGCCCGGATCGAATCGGATCTGCGGCCCCGGCACCTCGACGCCCTCGCGGACGAGGTCGCGGTGCGGGACGTCCCCGCCGTGCTGGACCGGATCCGCGCCGGCGGTCAGACCGGCCGCGCCGTGGTCCGGGTCGCCGGGGCCTTCTGACCTCCCGCCACCGCCCGAGCCCGGGCGGTGGCGGCGCGTCGTCAGCTGCCGAACGGCAGGGTGCCCGGCTCGATCTGGTAGCCGCTGCTGCCTGCGGCGACGTTGCCGACCGCACCGAGAATCCAGTTGATCGCGTTCGTGAGCATGAGCATTCCTTTCATGATGATCATCGGCCCCGGAGCGAACGAGAGGCCACATGTCACCGTATTGACGAGCGGTGCGGGTGTCGACCTGGCGACGGCCGTTCGGAGCAACATGACAGGGTGGGTCCCATGTGCGAACCCAACGACCTCGAATCGGTGTCCTCGGACGACGACCGTCGGGCCGACGTCGAGGCCGTCGTCCGATTCCGCGAGGACCACGGACTCGACTGGATCGTCGACGTCCACACCCACTTCATGCCGAAACGCGTGATGGACAAGGTCTGGGCGTACTTCGACTCCGCCGGTCCGCTGACCGGTGTGGTGTGGCCGATCCAGTACCGGCACGACGAGGACGTCCGGCTGGACCGGTTGCGGTCGTACGGGGTGCAGGCGTTCACGTCGATGATCTACCCGCACCGGCCCGACATGGCGGCATGGTTGAACCAGTGGGCAGTCGAGTTCGCCGCCCGCAACCCCGACTGTCTGCACACCAGCACCTTCTACCCCGAGCCCGACGCGCCCGGCTACGTGGCCGCGGCACTGACGGCGGGGACCCGAGTGTTCAAGTCACACATCCAGGTTGGCGACTACGACCCGAACGACCCGCTCCTCGACGGGGTGTGGGGTCAGATCCAGGACGCGGGAGTCCCGGTCGTCATCCACTGCGGCTCCGGCCCCGCCCCCGGACGGTTCACCGGACCGGACCGGATCGAGAAGTTGATGGCCAGGTACCCGCGACTGCCGCTGATCGTCGCGCACATGGGTATGCCGGAGTACAACGCGTTCCTCGACCTGGCAGGCCGGTACGAGTCCGTTCTGCTCGACACGACGATGGCGTTCACCGACTTCATCGGCGACATGGCTCCGTCCGATCCGGCCGACTCGGCGCGGCTGCGCGACCTCGGTGACCGGATCCTGTTCGGCAGCGACTTCCCGAACATCCCGTACCCGTACGTCCACGCTCTCGACGCCGTCGCCCGCCTCGACATCGGCGACGACTGGGTGCGCGCCGTCTGCCACGACAACGCGGTGCGGGTGTTCGGCCTCTGACGTGCCGCGCCCGCCGCGACGGCGGGCTCGGCGCGTCAGAAGAGCGTGAGTTCCTTCGAGTCCGCGGGCAGATCGAACAGCGTGGGTTCCGGCTCGGCGACGCGAGCGGGCCGGCGACGAATCTGCCGGGTCCTCTTCGCCGGGGAGCCGGTCGCACCAGCCGGAGAGCCGGCGGCACCGGCCGAGGCGGCGTCGCGGTCCGTAACCGGCCGCGGCGACGGAGTGTGCGATGCCGTCGCTGCGACCGCGCGAGCGGCCTCGCCGGCGAGCCGATCGGCTTCCTCGTTGTAGTGGTTGCCGACATGACCCCGGACCCACCGGAACCGGACCGGGCCGGACCGGGCGGCGAGCGCCGCGTCGATGTCGCGGATCAGGTCGAGGTTCTTGACGGGGTCGCCGGAGGAGGTCCGCCAGCCCTTCTTCTTCCAGCCGGTGACCCATTCCGACGCGCACTTGATCGCGTACTGGGAATCGGATTCGATCAGCAGCGGCTCGTCGCCCGGATGGGCGAGGATCGCCTCGAGCAACGCACGCAACTCGGCGATCTGATTGGTGCCCGACCGCTCACCACCCGACCGACTCGGTCCGTGATGGTTGACCCAAGCCCAGCCGATCGCGCCACCTGGATTCCGCAGGCAGGAGCCGTCCGTACTGACGATGATCACGGACGCACACTTTACGGTGACGGGACGACAAAAGGTGCGGACGTGGCCAATCTCCCACCACGCGTTTCGCGCGTCACGTCACTCCCCGGTGAACACCGCCGGGCGCTTCTCCAGCATCGCCGCCACGGCCTCGTGATGATCGCGGGTGTGATGTGCCAGCGCCTGCATCGCCGCGGACAGTTCGAGCAGCGATTCGAGGCTCTGGTGCTGCCCCTCGCGGATCAGCTTCTTCGTCATCCGCAGCGCCTGCGGCGGATTCGCCGCGACCCGCGCGGCGAGGGCCTGAGCGGTCGGCAGCAACTCGTCCGGCTCGACGACACGCGAGACGAGTCCCCACTCGAGAGCGGTCTCGGCGTCGATCGCGTCGCCGGTGAACGCCATCTCCGCGGCCCGCGCCAGCCCGACGGCACGCGGCAGCAGCCAGGCGCCGCCGTCGCCGGGGACGATGCCGAGCTTGACGAAGCTCTCCGCGAACTTCGCCGCCGTGGACGCCACCCGCATGTCGCACATGAGGGCGAGGTCGCAGCCCGCGCCGATCGCGGGCCCGCCCACGGCGGCGATCACGGGAACCTCGCAGTGGTACAGCGCCTTCGGGATCCGCTGGATGCCGTGGCGGTAGCCGTCGCGCAACTGGGCGGGGGCACCGCCGAACATGCCGACCCGGTCGCGCATGTGCTTGACGTTGCCGCCGGAGGAGAAGGCGGGGCCGTTGGCGGCGAGCACCACCACCCGCACGGTCACGTCGGCGTTGACCGCCGCGATGGCGTCCTCGAACGCCTGCACCATGTCCGGTTCGGAGATGACGTTGCGGGTCTCGGGCCGGTTGAGGGTCCAGGTGACGATGTCGCCGTTCCGGCTGATCTCGATCGCGTCGCTCATGCCCTCACAGTAGATGTGCGCGCCGACCGCCCGGACTACCAGGAGTGCGCGCCGAGCGTCGCACCGGCGTGGGTGGCGAGACCGGCGGCGAGACCGGGATCGGCGGCGGTCGCCTCCCGCCACCCGAGATCTGCGAGCGCGACGGTGTACGGCAGCGTCGCGTTGGTCAACGCGTAGGTGGAGGTGTGCGGCACCGCTCCCGGCATGTTCGCGACGCAGTAGAAGACGCTGCCGTGCACCCGGTAGGTGGGATCGGCGTGGGTCGTGGGGTGGGTGTCCTCGAAACAGCCACCCTGGTCGACCGACACGTCCACCAGCACCGATCCGGGCCGCATTCGCGACACGGTCTCGTTCGACACCAGTTTCGGTGCGCGCTCCCCCGGGATCAGCACCGTCCCGATCACCAGGTCGGCCCGGGTGACCGCACGCTCGACGTCGAGCGCGGTGGACACGATCGTGCGCACGCGTCCCTGGTGGAGGGTGTCCAGTTCCCGTAGCCGGGCCGGGTCGATGTCGAGGACCGTGACCGAGGCGTGCATGCCTGTGGCGATCGCGGCCGCGTTCCGGCCTGCCACGCCACCCCCGAGCACGACGACGTCCGCAGGCCGGACGCCGGGCACGCCGCCCATGAGGACGCCTGCTCCGCCTGCGGGTGACATCAGGTGGTAGGCGCCGACCTGGGGCGCGAGCCGCCCCGCCACCTCGCTCATCGGTGCCAGCAACGGCAGCGAACCACCCGGCCCGCGGACCGTCTCGTAGGCGATGGCGGTGGTGCCCGCCGCGAGCAGCGCATCGGTGCACTCCTGCGACGCGGCGAGATGGAGGTACGCGAACAGCACCTGATTCGCCCGCAGCAACGAATACTCCTCGCGAATCGGTTCTTTCACCTTCAGGACGAGTTCGCTGTCCGCCCACACGTCGGTTCGGTCCGGGGCGATGTCCGCGCCCGCCGCGTGATAGGCGGCGTCCGGCAGTGACGACCCGTCGCCGGCCCCGGTTTCGACGAGCACCCGGTGCCCGTGGGCGACGAGTTCACGCACCCCGGCCGGGGTGAGGGCGACGCGATACTCGTGGTCCTTGAGTTCGCGGGGGATTCCGATCCTCATCTCGGGTACCTCGAATTCGGGCGGCCGCGTGGACGATTCCTCCCTCAGTATGACCCCGCGACGCCACCGCGCGCATCGGACGACGCGCGCGGCGACGATCTTCCTCGCCGCCGACGGACAGGCTAGGGAAGCAGTCTGTCCAGCAACGGGTTCGAGAAGATCCGGTGCGGGTCGTGTGCGTTGTACTCGGCCCGGGCGGCGTCCCAGTCGTCACCGTCGGGGACACCCGCGCGGTACGTGTCCGGGATGACGTGGTCGATGGTCTCGGCGTCCTCGAACGCGGCGTCGTCGGTGAACGCCCAGCCCTTCGCCCATTCCGGCCGGAAGGTGGCGTAGTTTCCGCTGTAGTTGGCGCGCATGAACCGCTCCATCTCCCGGAAGTACGCGGACATCCCGGGCGTGCCGGGTACCCCGACGACGTTCATCCAGATCGCGGTGTCCCACTCCGGATGGTCGGGCCGGGGCCGCAGCGCCGAGATCGTCGGCGGGCCGGACGTTTCCACCGTCACCTCGGACTGATCGTCGAGACCACACAACCGCACCTCGAAGGGGCCGTTGATCGGGTAGCGGCCCTGCGCCTGCAGTTCCTGCTGGCGGGCGTGGTGCCAGGTCACGAACTCGTTGATCACGCGGGCGATGTTGGACCTCTCGGTCAGGACGACGCCGCCGCCCGCCGTCATCCGCAGGGTGGTGGCACGCAGGTAGAACAGGACGTCCTTGGACCAGCCCCACAGGTCGTGGCCACCGGTGGCGGTGAGCCCGGCCTGGAAGGTCGCGAGCTGGGTCTGCCCGAACAGCGGGGTGGCCGATCCGACTCCGGACACGATCTGTCCGAGCAGGTCGGTGAGCGGCTTCGGGATCGAGTCGGAGTACGGGTAGTTGTACGGCCCGGTCACCTCCCGCGACTGCGGCGGTTTCGTCGGGGTGGGGGTCCACACCTTGAGGTAGGGGGTGTCGGTGAACGGGAACCAGATCGCCTCGACCCGGCCGGAGCGGGCGACGAAGCTCTCGAAGGTCCGTCCCGGAGATCCGGCGGGGGCGAACAGTTCCCACCAGGGGATGTCCGTGCTGGATTCGCAGCGTAGTCGGTAGTTCGGCCCGGCCTGAAGGGTGACCTCGGTGACGAAGGTGCGGCCGAGGTGGGTGAGGAGCGGCCGGATCGCGTCCTCGGCGCGGGTGAACTCGCGCAGCACGTACTCGCCGCGTCCGTCGTCCCAGACGACGGCGGTCAGCCGGGTGATCAGGTTGCTGACGGAGCCGAAAGAGGCGCCGGGCAGGACGGTCTCGCCGTCGGCGGGCAGCGTTGCGCCGTGGGCGTCGATCGCGAGGATGCCGGCGATCGACAGTTCCCCGATGGCGGGCGAGTTGGCCCAGCCGAGACCGTGGTCCTGGAGCGCCGTGAGCACGGCCGCGAGCATCGCACCTGCGCCTGCGGTCACCGTGGCGCGGCCGGGTTCGGCGGCGGCGTCGACGGCGACGTGGTTCAGCCGGGTCAGCGTGTCGACGAGGACTACCTTCTCGACGTCCTGGCCGGGGACGAGGGTGAGCGGGCTCCAGCCGTGCATGGTGCCGCGCGGGCGCAGTCGGTAGCCGTTGGCATGCGCCCAGTTCGCGAGTCGCACGACGTCCTTCGCGTCGGCTGGGGTACAGGTCCACACCTGGTCGAAGACGATCTCCTGCACCCAGTTCTCGTAGCCCTGCTGGAACAGCGGGATGCCGTCGGGGAACGACGGCGGCGTCGGGAGGGTCACGCGCGGGTCGTCCGAGGACAGGGCGTGGGCGGGGGTCCAGCCGACCGTGGTCAGCGCGGCCGCGCCCGCGGCCGCGGCGAGGAAGCTCCGCCTGGACAGGTCCGATGAGGTCATGCCGGACAAGATAGAACAATTTCAAGGCCACTGGTATCGAAACTGCTCCCGGGCGTCGCGTCAGACCACCATCGGGCCTGCCACCGTGGTGTACTCGAGTGCATTGGTGTTGCCCGAACCCGCATTCGAGGAGCCCGTTAGCGCTTCGCCTGCCGAAGGCAGGAGATTCCACGCTCAGACCGCAACCCGACCACCCCCTGGAGGGAGGTGATCAGATTGACTGACATCGTCGACACGTGTGTGGCCGCGCTCTGCCACAGCCAGGACCACCCCGGCAGCGTTCCGATCCCGACCTTCTACATGGCCACAGGACCAGCATCGGAAGACTCGTTCACCGAGCCCGAGGCGCTGCTTGGCTCTCGCGAAACACCTCGAACACGTCATGCTCGTGTACGCGGGCCGCACCAACACCACCCTCCGGCCGGCCCGCACACCACGCTCGATCAACTCCCGCTTCGCCGCTCCAATCGCAGCATCGGCGGCCTTCCGCGCCATCGTCGACTTGGCCAAGAACGTCGGAGTGAAGTCCTCCACCGCGATCAGAGCGTGGCTGTCGACAACCCGCTTCGCCCACACTCGCGAATCGTGTGCGGTTTGCCGGGCGGCCTTCTTCTGCAACCTCGCAGCCTGGCGTTTCGCCCGCCCGTACCCCTTGGACTGCGGACCCCGATTACCGCTGTGGCGACGGGCCATCGTCCGTTGTGCCTTCGCGACCTCCGCCGCGCACCGTTTCCGGTGGCCGAGATGCGGCAAGTCGAAGTCTCCGTCGGTGGTGGTGGCCGTCGTGGAGACACCCCAGTCGACGCCAATCCCACCCACAGCCTCAGGAACCGGTTCCAGCTCGCGGCGGACGACGAACGATGCATACCAATGCCCCAACGAATCCCGCGTGATCCGGACACTCGACGGCTCCGACGGCAACTCCCGCGACCACACCACCGGAACACTGACGCCCTTCGGCAGCACCAGCCGGCCATCGTGGATCCGGAACCCACGACGCGTGAACTCCAACGTCGGAAGCGCCTTCTTGCGGGCTTTGAATGTCGGTCGGCCACGACCCTTCACCGTGAACGACTGATCAAGCGCCCGCGCATACGTGCGCAACATCTGCTGCTGCGCGACCTGCGACCCCTCCCGCAACCACGCATTCCGCGCACGCGCCTCCGTCAACATCTTCGACAGCGTCCCGAACGCCGGCCGAGTGCCCGACTTCTGTTGGTGGACGGCCTCGTTCCACAGGAATCGGCATCGATTCCACTCCGCGACCAGGGCATGCTCCGCCTGAGCGCCGGGTCGGAGCCGGAACGCGTACCGAACGACCTCTTCCCCCATGCGCGGCAACGTAACGGAGGCCACCGACAGACAGGAGGATGGCGCTTTCACTCTCCCGTGAACGAGGGAGTATCCGCGCCAAACACCCGATGACCGACGCGAAGCCGGACACCGACTCGGCCGAGGGACCACAGCCGACCGCGCCGCGCCGCGGCTGGCCGGTCTTCACCGTCATCGCACTCGCGGTCCTCGTCTTCCTCGTCGGCGGCGCGGGCGGCGGCTTCCAGTCCAGGCTCGCCGAGGTCCAGAAGAACGACAACGCCTCCTTCCTGCCCGAGTCCGCCGAGTCGACGATCGCCGCGAACGAGGCGGCGCGGTTCCTGTCCGTCGAGACGATCCCCGGGTTCGTCGTGTTCCACCGCGACGGACCGCTGACCGAGAGCGACCGCGCCGCCGTCACCGCGGCCGCGAAGGCGGTCGCCGAGGTGGACGGAGTGGACGCGGCGGGGATGACTCCTCCGCAGTACTCGGCCGACGGCACCACCGCCTCGCTGTACGTCCCACTGGTCGCCAAGTCCAACGGCACCACCGTGGGCGGCGACGAGCTCGCCGCCACCGAGCGGCAGGTCATGGACGCCGCGGAGGCCACAGCGACCGCGGAGCTCGAGGTCCTCCCCGCCGGGCCGGGCGGCATCCTGGTCGCGTTCATCGAGGCGTTCGAGGGCCTCGACAGCACCCTGTTGCTCGCCGCGGTGCTGGTGGTGATCGCCATCCTGCTCGTGGTCTACCGCTCGCCGGTGCTGTGGATCTTCCCGCTGCTCTCGGCGGGGCTGGCACTGGGGCTGTCCTCGATGATCGTCTATTTCCTCGCGAAGGCCGAGGTCGTGACGCTGACCGGACAGAGCCAGGGCATCCTGATGGTCCTCGTCCTCGGTGCCGGTACCGACTACGCGCTGCTGCTGATCGCCCGCTACCGCGAGGAGCTGCACGCGTTCCCCAACCGGTTCGACGCGATGATCCGGGCGTGGCGGGAGTCCGCCCCCGCCATCACCGCGTCCGCCGCGACGGTCGTCCTCGGACTTCTCTGCCTCGGATTCTCCGAGCTGAACTCGAACCGGGGCCTCGGGCCGGTCGCGGCGATCGGCATCGGCTGCACCTACCTGGTCATGATGACCTTCCTGCCGGTCGCCCTGGCCGTCGCGGGCCGGTGGGTGTTCTGGCCGCGGGTCCCGCACCCCGATCACACCGCGGACCTCGCCACCCACGGCGTCTGGGGACGGATCGCAACCGCCGTCGGGCGCCGCGACCGGCCCGCGTGGATCGGCGCGACCGCCCTGCTCGTCGTGTTGTGCGCGATCGGCATCGGGAGCCTGAACACCGGCGGCTTGACGGCCGGCGAGAACTTCACCACCAAGCCCGACGCGGTGGAGGGCCAGGAGATCTACGACGAGCACTTCGATCCCGGCACCGGCGCTCCGGCCGTCGTGGTCACGAACGCCGACCAGGTCGACGCGGTGATCGCGGCCGCCGAGGCCACACCGGGTGTCGCGACCGGGCCCGGATCGGTGTGCCTGCAGGTCGATTACGCCAAGCTCGCCGACCTGGCACGCCTCGGCGCCGGCGGGGCACCGTCCCAAACCGGTTGCCCACCAGAGATTCTCACCGTCCAGCCGATCGACGGCCGGACCGTCGTGAACGTGACCCTCGCCGACGGCTACGACACCCCGGAGGCGCTCGCCACCGTCGAACGGCTACGCGAGAACCTCCACGCAGTGCCCGGCGCCGACGCCCTGGTCGGCGGCAACACGGCGGCCACCGCGGACGTCCAGGCCGCGTCCGTCCGGGACCGCAACGTCATCATCCCGATCGTGCTCGCGGTGATCTTCGTCGTCCTCGCGCTGCTGCTGCGGGCGCTGCTCGCTCCGGTGATTCTCATTGCGACGGTGGTTCTCTCGTTCGCCGCGACCCTCGGAGTGTGCGGATTCTTCTTCACCCACGTCTTCCACTTCGCCGCCGCGGACGCGTCCTTCCCCCTGTTCGCGTTCGTCTTCCTGGTCGCGCTCGGCATCGACTACAACATCTTCCTGATGACCCGGGTCCGCGAGGAGGCGGTCGAGCACGGCACCCGCTCCGGCGTGCTGCGAGGACTGGCAGTCACCGGTGGCGTCATCACCTCGGCAGGCATTGTCCTCGCCGCGACCTTCGCCGTCCTCGGCGTCCTTCCGCTGGTGCCGTTGGCCCAGGTCGGTTTCGCCGTCGCGTTCGGCGTCCTGCTGGACACGATCGTCGTGCGCAGCGTACTGGTGCCTGCGCTGTCCCACGACATCGGGCGCTCGGTCTGGTGGCCGTCCGCGTTGGCTCGCGGCCGACGCTGAGAAACAGACCGGACGCCCGGTCCAGAGCGTTCCGCCGCACGACACGCCGACGCGACGCGCCGGTCACGGCCGTAGGCCGTGTGCAACCCCGGCCACTGAGGCACACTCGAAGGCTGTCACCACCTTCCGTCGGGGAACTTCCAAACGAAAAGGAGTGTCATGCAGCACTATTCGAAATCGAGGCGTCTCAGACGCCTCACCCTGACAGCTCTCTCCGCACTTCTCGCCTCCGCCGCCGCCGTCACCGTTCCCGCCACCGCCAGCGCCGACATCACCCCGACCACCCTTGTCAACGGAGTCCTCTCCACCGTGGGTGGTTGCCAGAGCCCCGTCCGTGACGCCATCGTCGGCTGCACCCGCCTGGAAACCCTCACCACCCAGTTCCCCGTCGTCCTCGACATCAACCAGCTCGGGACGAACATCGTCGTCCTCGGTGCCGGCTTGTTCCCCGACGGCACGATGCGTCCCGTGCTGATCTCCCGCCTGCAGGCTGCCCTCCAGGTGGCCCGCCGCTACCCGCTGTCGCCGATCATCGTCTCGGGCGGAGTGCCGAGAAACGGCGTCACCGAGGCCGGCGCCATGCGCGGTTGGCTGATCGCCAACGGCATCCCCTGGTTCCGCATCACCGAGGAGAACACCTCCCGATCCACGGTCGAGAACGCCCGCAACACCAACGGCATCCTCGCCGGACGTGGCGCGACGAGCGCCGTCGTCGTCACCTCCCCCGACCATCTGCAGCGCGCGATGGTCGACTTCCGCACCGCGGTCGCGGGCCGGATCCCCGTCGCGGGGGTGGTCGCACCGTTCTGACCGTGCACGGCAACATCCGGATGCGGTCTCGATTCGGTGAATCGTCAGCGGCGCCGCGAACACCGATGGCAGCCTGAGATCATGGCTGCCAACGCACGTCGCGGTGATCACTGATGGCTCGGCCGGTACAGGTGGTCGTCCTGGGGGCGGGGTCGTGGGGGACGACCGTGGCGTCGCTGGCCGCACGGAACACCCCGACCCTGCTGTGGGCGCGGGACTCCGACACCGCCGACGAGATCAACACCGATCACCGCAACAGCCGCTACCTCGGCGACCCTCTGCTACGGAAGGACCTGCGGGCCACCTCGGACATCGTCGAGGCCGCGCACGAGGCCGACGTCCTCGTCGTCGGTGTGCCGTCCCACGCGGTGCGGGAGACCCTCAGCGAGATCGCCGACGACGTGCGCGCCTGGGTGCCGGTGCTGTCACTGGCGAAAGGACTCGAACCGGGCACACGGCTTCGCCCGACCGAGGTGATCGCCGAATGTCTGCCCGGCCATCCGGTCGGACTGATGGCCGGTCCCAACCTCGCCAAGGAGATCATCGCGGGCATGGCCGCGGCGACGGTCGTCGCGATGCAGGACGAGCGGGTGGCCGGCGCGCTGCAACCCCTGTTCGCGTCACCGGTGTTCCGCGTGTACCGCAACACCGACGTGCTCGGCTGCGAGCTCGGCGGCATCCTGAAGAACATCGTCGCGATCGCGTCGGGGATGGCAGACGGTCTCGGCGTCGGCGACAACACCCGCGCGATGGTGCTCGCCCGCGGCCTCGCCGAGATGATCCGGCTCGGGGAGGCGATGGGGGCACATCCTCGCACCTTCGCCGGACTGACCGGGGTCGGGGACCTCATCGCGACGTGCATCAGCCCGAGTTCCCGGAACCGACGGGTCGGCGAGTATCTCGCGAAGGGCCTCACCACCGAGCAGGCCGTCGCCGAGCTCGGGCAGGTCGCCGAGGGCGTGAAGACCGCGCCGACCGTGATGGAACTCGCCCGCGACCACGACGTCGAGATGCCCATCGCGTCCGAGGTCGAGGCGGTGATCGCCGGACGCCGCACCCCCGAGGAGGCCTATCGAGGACTGCGGCACGTCGAGCCGGGGGACGAAGAGGATCTGGCCTGACTCCTCGCGTTCGAGGCGAACGGACCGTTGCCGGGATCGCACTCGGCGACTGCCCCGGCAACGGCCCGTCCGGTGCTCAGCTGGAGAAGATGGAGTTGCCGGAGCCGACGAGGTTGAGCTTGACACCCATCGCCGGCCATTCGAGCTCGGCCATGCCGTCCACCTCGATGGCGAGGCCGCTGTCGAAGATGCCGGGATTGAAGTTGAACTCCTTCACCGAGTAGGTGACCTCGAAGGTGACGGACTTGTTCCCGATGGCCGACACCAGCCATCCGGCCGCGTTGTCGAGCGCGACTCCGACATCCGCCGACGCGGAGGCGTCGACGTACGCGGTCGCCAGCTCACCGTTCTGCCATGCCGTCACCGTGGCGCTGCCCTCCACGTAGACGAGCCCGATGGGGTTGAGGTCGACGAGACGCTTGATCAGGCGGTCCGGGCCGTCGGTGACCGAGATCGTCGTGCGGTACGTGACCGTTCCGTCGATCGCGATCGAGTTGCTCCCGACGATCGACTTCGTGATGGAGAGGTTGTCGACCTTCACGGTGGCCGAGGCCGGGATGTCCGGAAGGCTCGCGGACGAACCGAAGTCGCCCAGGATCGAGGACTGCGCCGAGGCGGTGGTCGCGGTGGCGAAGAGACCACCGGCGAGCAGGGTGGTGGCGGCGGCAACGGATGCGACACGGCGCAACGAGGTACGGGACATTCAGGGTCTCCATTCATTCGGGTGGACGCGCCATTCCTGTGGACGCGCCGCGCGTGGGTCCCCGGTCCCGACGCGCGTCGGGTCATCGTAAGGAGACGTTCCGATCCCCGTTGGAGAATCAAAAATGTTGCAGGACTGTCGATTTCACCCTTCCATGGGCGGCAGATTGCTGAACGTGAGCAGCCTCGTCAGGACAATCGTGCGGTCTCGTGATTCCGTTTCACCTGACAATCGCACACCGCCGCAGTGGGTGGCGTGGCTTCCGACGAGAAAGGGCCACCCGGCGAGTGCCGGGCGGCCCCTATTTCCCTCGGATCGTCAGCTGCCGTTGGCGACGACGCCGCTGATCACGTCGGCGACGAACCCGGCCGGGTCCTCGATGATCGCCGAACCGGCCGAGCCGGTGGTGCCACCCTCGCCGTCGGACGACCCGAGGCCGAGGCCGGCGGATCCGCTCGCGACGCCTTCACCGAGGTTCGGCGTGCGGATGGTCGCGAACACGCCCATCGGGTCCCAGCCCTGGCTGGTCTGGAAGAACTGGACGTCGAACGCCAGGCCGCTGTCGAGCGCGTCGCCGACCCGGGCGTCGGAGGGCACCAGATACGTGGCCTCGAACGTCAGGGTCTTCGCGCCGGTGGGCGAGATCAGCCAGCCTCCGGGGTTCGCCACCCGGATGTAGTTGCCCTCGACGTCGAGCTCCGGCGTCACGCTCTCGGTCTTCTGCCCGCCGATCAGGTGCCAGGCGTTGATCGTGGCGCTGCCCTGCACGTACTGGAAGCCGGCGGGATGGACGTCCTTGATCCTGGTGATGTACCGGTCGAGTCCGTTCGGGACCGTGAACGTGGTCCGGTATGTCACCTTCTGCCCCGGAGCAACCGTGCCGTCGCCGACGACCCGCTTGGTTACCGAGATGTTGCTGGCGGTCTTCGTAGCGGCGTGCGGTTTCTGCGCGACGCCAGCCTCGGAGGACCCACCGCCGGCCGGGTCGGACGACCCGGCGGCCGTTGCGGCACCGGAGCCGGCCAGAAGACCACCTGCGATCAGGGCCGTAGCGGTGACGACGGATGCGGCGCGGCGCATCGACTTGCGTGACATTCAGATCCTCCAGATGACGTGAAACAAGCGTGCACGGCGGTTTGCTGGAGAAATGCCAGACTTCCGCCACCTTCACAGGCGTTTATATCGGACAAGCGTCCAGTTTGCTAATGCGACACGCTTGTTGCACAGCCTCACGATCACGCCTATGGTGGCGCCCATGACGCGCATTCTCGTAGTTCGCCGCCGCAGCGGGGTCTGATCCGGACCGACCCCTCGTTGCGGGTCGTCGAGCTACGCGTTGGTCCTCCCTTCATCACAGGAAGACCACCCCCGATGAATGCCTCGTCGAACACCACCCACGCCTTCGCCACCGCCGCTGATCCGTTCTCGGCCCGTTTCGGCATGCCGCTACCGGCCGGGATGCGCGCCGAGTGCGCGGGGATGAGCTGGCGAACCTTCCTCTCGACCTACTCCCCCTCCGGCGGTCCGATCAGGTTCGGCCGCTGGTCGTCGACGCCGCTCGGCGCCGGGAACAGCGAATTCAGGGCCACGCTCGGCATCGGGGACGTCATCACGCAGGCCACCGCGACCGGCTGCGGGCCGGTGTCGGCGCTGACCTCGATGCTGTACGAGGCCGGCTGCCAGATGGAGATCCTCTCCTTCCATCAGTTGCGGATCACCGCGGACCGGACCGCGACCGTGCTGCTGTGCGAACACGACGGACAGCGGCACTGGGCGATCGGATTCGGTTCCGACGCCACCGAGTCGTCGATCGAGGCGATGATCGCGGGCGCCAACCTGCTCCACGGCTGAGGCGCGACGACTGCGGCGCGCCCGCGGACCCACTCCGCCTGCGCCCGGGGTCACCCGCTCCTAAGGTGAGATCGGCACCCACCGATTCATCCGTGCAGGCACTTCGGCAGGAGCACTCATGACCGTGACCACGTCCGGCGAGGTTCACACCGCGACCGTCCCCGCGCTTCTCGCCGAGTTGGAAGTCGCTGCCGACCGAGGATTGTCGGAGGCCGAGGTGGGACGCCGTCGCGGCGAGCACGGCGAGAACGTGCTGCAGGAGGAGGCAGGCGAGTCGCCACTGCGCAAGATCGTCCGACTGCTCGCCGACAAGATGACGCTGGTGCTGGTGGTCGCGGCCGCGGTGAGCGCGCTCGTGTCCCGGGAATGGGAGACACCCGTCGTCATCCTCGCCGTCATCACCCTGAACACCGTGCTCAACTACGTGCAGGAGACCCGCGCGGAGGACAGTCTACAGGCGCTGCGGGACATGTCGGTCGCACAGTCCCGGGTCCGGCGCGACGGTCGTGAACAGCAAATTCCCCGAACGGAACTGGTGCCGGGAGACATCGTGCTGCTGGAGGCAGGCGATGCCGTCCCGGCCGACGGCCGGATCGTCGACGCCGCGCGCCTGCAGGTCGCCGAGTCCGCGCTGACCGGTGAATCGCAGCCGGTCGACAAGACCGTCGACGCGCTCGACGACCCCGATCTGCCGATCGGGGACCGCGCCAACATGCTGTACATGAACACCGAGATCACCCGCGGGCGGGCCGCCATGGTGGTCACCGGAACAGGTATGGACACCCAGATCGGCGCCATTGCCACGCTGCTCGGGGACGCAGGCACCGACAAGACACCCCTGCAGCGGCGGATCGACCAGCTCGCGACACTGCTCACGGTGATCGCCCTGGTGGTGGTCGTGATCGTGTTCGTCCTGGGTCTCGCCCGCGGCGAGTCGTGGTCGGACCTGCTGCTGACCGCCGTGTCCCTCGCCGTCGCCACGATCCCGGAGGGACTGACCGCGGTCGTCGCGTTCACACTCGCGATGGGCGCCTCGCGGCTCGCGAAACGGGGTGCGATCGTCAAACAGCTCGCGGCCGTCGAAACGCTGGGCAGCACCACGCAGATCGCAACCGACAAGACGGGCACGTTGACTCTCAACGAGATGACCGTGCGGCGCCTCGAATCGGCGGGTCAGAGTTTCCGCATCACCGGCGAGGGCTACTCGACGAACGGCACCTTCCTCTCCGACGGCGAGCAACCCGTACCGGACATGCGGCGCGGGTTCCTCGCGATGGCACTGTGCAACGACGCGTCCGTCGCCGAGGGAACACTCGTCGGGGATCCGACCGAGGGCGCCCTCGTTGTGCTCGCGGAGAAGGGTGGAATCGACGTCCCCGGCGCGCGGCGGGCACATCCCCGGCTCGCCGAGGTCCCGTTCGACTCCGCCTACAAGTTCATGGCCACCTTCCACACCACCACGACTCCCGAGGGTGACGAGCGGGTCCGGTGCTACGCGAAGGGCGCCCCCGGTGTCCTGCTCGCCCGCGCGGATCGGGTCCGGGTCGGCGACACCGACCGCCCGCTCACAGACGACGACCGAGCGACGATCGCGGAGGCCGTCGACGCGATGGCGAGGGAAGGCCTGCGCACGCTGATGATCGCGGGCCGCACCCTCGACGGCCTGCCCGCCGACACCGACGTGCTGCACGAGACCGTCACCGACCTCGCCGTGTACGCGGTCGTCGGCATCCTCGACCCGCCGCGGCCCGAGGCGCGCGAAGCGATCGAGATCGCGCACGCTGCCGGGATCGAGGTGCACATGATCACCGGCGATCACCTGACCACCGCGTCCGCGATCGCCCACGACCTCGGGATCACCGGCGACTCCGTCTCCGGCGCCGACCTCGACGGGTTCGTCGACGACGAGTTGCAGACCAGGGCAGCGCATTTCGGGGTGCTGGCTCGGGTGGCACCGGAGCACAAGATCCGGTACGTCGAGGCGTTGCAGACCGGCGGCAACGTCGTCGCGATGACGGGTGACGGCGTCAACGACGCGCCCGCACTCAAGCAGGCCGACATCGGTATCGCCATGGGCATCACCGGAACCGACGTGTCCAAGGGCGCCGCGAAGATGATCCTCACCGACGACAACTTCGCCACCATCGTCGCCGCGGTCCGCGAGGGGCGTGGAATCTACGAGAACATCGTCAAGTTCGTGAAGTTCCAGCTCACCACGGCGTGGGGCTTCGTGCTGATCTTCCTCGCCGCCGGCGTGTTCGGCATCGCCGGCGGCGCACCCTTCACCGCGCTGCAGATCCTGTGGGTGAACATCATCATGGACGGCCCGCCCGCCCTCGCCCTCGGCGTCGACCCGACCGACCCGAACATCATGAAGGAGAAGCCGCGCCGTCCGAACGAACCCCTGCTGACCCGCAACCGGATACTGCGCATCCTCACGCTCGGCGTCGTCATGGCCGTCGGAACGATCCTGGTACTCGAGTTCGCCGACGACGTCTTTCCCGGGGACGCCGACAATCCCTTGTTCGCAACGACGCTCGCGTTCACCACCTTCGTCTTCTACCAGGTTTTCAACCTGCTCAACGTGCGCTCCGACCGCAGCTCGGTGTTCTCCGCACAGACCTTCACCAACCAGACCATCTGGGTGGCGCTGGTGGCTGTCGTCGTGCTGCACGTGGCCGTGGTCAACGTCGGATTCCTCCAGGACCTGTTCGACACCACCGCGCTGACGGCCGAGCAGTGGGCGTTCGCGATCGCCGTCGCCGCGTCGATCGTGGTCGTCGAGGAGTTCCGCAAGGCCGTGGTCAGGGCGGTCTGGCGATGACTGCCCGGATACTCACTGGTCCCGATCCGACGCCGGGAATACACTCGCGCAATGACCGTCCACGCGCCACCGAAGTCGTTGTGGCCGTGGATCGCCCAAATCGGACAGAGGTGTGGGGGCTTCGTGACTAGCCGCAAGAGACCGATCGGCGTTCGCGACCTCGCGGAGCAGTCGTGCTGACCCGGCTCGTCACCACCTACCTGTCGCGATACCGTCGCCACCTCGTCGCGATCGTGTCGCTGCAGTTCGTGGCGACGGCCGCGATGCTGTACCTGCCGACTCTCAACGCCGACATCATCGACAACGGCGTCGCGAAGGGCGACACCGAGTACATCGTGCGGATCGGTGGGTGGATGCTCGCCGTCGCGCTGGTGCAGGTGATGTGCACCGTGGTGGGGCAGTTCTTCGGTGCCCGCGCCGCGCTCGGGGTGGGACGCGACATCCGGCACGACCTGCTGCACCGGGTGAACACCTTCTCCGCACGTGAGGTCGGGACGTTCGGAGCGCCGTCGCTGATCACCCGGGCCACCAACGACGTCCAGCAGATCCAGCTGCTGCTGGTGATGAGCGCGGCGATCCTGGTGATGGCACCGATCATGTGCATCGGAGGCGTGGCGATGGGCGTGCACGTCGCACCGGGCCTGTCGTGGATCCTGGTGGTGGCCGTCCCCGTCCTCGGCGTGGTGATGGCGCTCATCATCCGGGTCATGATCCCCGGCTTCCGGGCGATGCAGACGCGCCTCGACGACGTGAACCGGATCATGCGCGAACAGATCACGGGAATCCGGGTGGTCCGCGCGTTCGTCCGCGAGCAGCACGAGATCGAGCGGTTCGCCGTCGCGAACGACTCCCTCGCCGAGGCCGGGCTGCGGGTCGGCCGGATGATGGCCCTGATGTTCCCCGCGGTCATGCTGATCTCGAACGTCACCATCGTCGCGATCATCTGGTTCGGCGGGCACCAGGTGTCCGACGGCACCGTCGAGATCGGGTCCCTGACCGCGATGATCTCCTACGTCATGCAGATCATGATGTCGGTGATGATGGCCTCGTTCCTGGCAATGATGGCCCCGCGCGCCGCGGTGTGCGCGGAGCGGATCTCCGACGTCCTCGGCACGCGGACCTCGGTGGCGCAGGCCACCGATCCCGTCGGGTTCGCAGGCGATCCGGCGCGCGTCGAGTTCCGCGGGGCCGAGTTCCGGTACCCGGGCGCGGACACCCCCGTGCTGGAGGGTCTGACCTTCCGGGTCGACCCCGGCACGACCACCGCCGTCGTGGGGTCGACCGGATCCGGGAAGACCACCCTGATCGGCCTCGTTCCCCGGCTCGTCGACACCACCGCAGGACAGGTCCTCGTGGGCGGCACCGATGTCCGCGACCTCGACGCCGCCGTCCTGCGATCCTCGATCGGACTGGTGCCGCAGCGCGCGTACCTGTTCTCCGGCACGATCGGGTCCAACGTGAGACACGGTCGCCCCGACGCGACCGACGAGGAGGTGTGGGACGCCCTGCGCATCGCGCAGGCCGAGGACTTCGTCCGCGCCATGCCGCAGGGACTGGACACGCCGATCGCTCAGGGCGGCACCACCGTCTCCGGCGGGCAGCGGCAGCGCCTCGCCATCGCCCGCGCGCTCGTCCGCAGGCCGGCCGTCTACCTTTTCGACGACGCGTTCTCCGCACTGGACCTGGCCACCGACGCCCGGCTGCGGTCGGCGCTGCGTCCCGAGACGCGCGAGTCGGCGGTGATCATCGTCGCGCAGCGAGTGTCGACGATCATGGACGCCGACCAGATCGTCGTCCTCGACCGCGGTCATGTCGTCGGGTTGGGCAGACACGACGAACTGGTCGACACCTGCCCGACCTACGCCGAGATCGTCGAATCCCAGCTCGCCGTGCAGGAGCAGTCGTGACGGGCCCGGGAGGACGGGGGCCGATGGGCGCCCCGGCGCAGGTGAAGGCCCGGTCGTTCGGTCCGTCCGTGAAACGGCTCGCACGGCTGCTGCTCACCTACCGCGGTTTCATGGTGACCATCCTGGCGGCCACGGTGGTCGGGGTGGTCCTCAACGCGCTCGCGCCCCGCGTCCTCGGGCACGCCACCGACCTCGTCTTCAACGGCGTCATCGGCAGCATGCTCCCGGCGGGCGTCACGAAGGACCAGGCGGTGACGGCGCTCCACGAGCAGGGCCAGGGCACGTTCGCCGACATGGTGAGCTCGATGGACGTCACACCCGGTGTCGGCGTGGATTTCACGGCCGTCGGGCGCACGCTGCTCGTCGTTCTCGGGCTGTACGTGGGTGCGTCGGTACTGTCCTGGATCGGCGCCTATCTGCTCAACATCGTCGTCGTCGGGACGATCCGGCGTCTGCGCGCGGATGTCGAGGCGAAACTGCACCGGCTGCCGCTGCGCTACTACGACACCACGCCACGCGGCGATCTGCTCAGCCGCGTCACCAACGACCTCGACAATCTGTCGCAGAGCCTGCAGCAGACCATCGCCCAGCTCCTGAACTCGGTGCTCACCGTGGTCGCGATCCTGGCGATGATGTTCTGGATCTCCCCGCTGCTCGCGTTGATCTCGCTCGCCACCGTTCCCCTCGCGGTCGTGGCGACCGCGCTGATCGCGCGGCGATCCAAACCGCACTTCCTGGCGCAGTGGTCGTCGACGGGCAAGCTCAACGCACAGGTGGAGGAGGCCTTCACCGGGCACGAGCTGGTGCAGGCCTTCGGCCGCCAGGCGGCTGTCGAGGAGGAGTTCGACGAGCGCAACGAGAAGCTCTACAACTCCAGTTGGCGGGCGCAGTTCATCTCCGGCATGGTGCAGCCGGCGATCATGTTCCTCGGCAACCTCAACTACGTGGCCATCGCCGTGGTCGGCGGCCTGCAGGTGGCGTCCGGCTCGCTGAGTCTCGGTTCGGTGCAGGCGTTCATCCAGTACTCACGTCAGTTCACGATGCCGCTCACGCAGATCGGCGCGATGTTCAACCTCCTGCAGAGCGGTGTCGCATCCGCGGAGCGGATCTTCGACATCCTCGACGCCGACGAGCAGACGTCCGACCCGGTGCACCCGCAGACCCCGGACACGAACTGCGGCCGGATCGAATTCGACGACGTGTCCTTCCGCTACGTTCCCGACAAGCCGCTCATCGAGGACCTGACGCTGACCGCGGAGCCCGGGCACATGGTGGCGATCGTCGGGCCGACCGGCGCGGGCAAGACGACGCTGGTGAACCTGATCATGCGGTTCTACGACGTAGATTCCGGCACCATCCGCGTGGACGGGGTGGACTCGCACGCGATGACGCGGGACGACCTGCGCGAACGCACCGGCATGGTGCTGCAGGACTCGTGGCTGTTCGGCGGAACCATCTACGAGAACATCGCCTACGGCGACCCGACGGCGTCGCGGGACGAGGTGATGGAGGCCGCCGAGCTGAGCCACGTCGACCACTTCGTCCGGGCGCTGCCGGACGGGTACGACACGGTCCTCGACGAGGAGGGCGGCGGCGTGAGTGCCGGTGAGCGACAACTGATCACGATCGCCCGGGCCTTCCTCGCCAAGCCGGTGATCCTGATCCTCGACGAGGCGACGAGCTCCGTCGACACCCGCACCGAGCTGCTGATCCAGCAGGCCATGGCGAACCTGCGCACCGACCGTACGAGTTTCGTCATCGCGCACCGGCTTTCGACGATCCGTGACGCCGACGTCATCGTCGTCATGGAGGACGGGCACATCGTCGAGCAGGGCACCCACGACGAGCTGCTCGCCGCGCGCGGCGCCTACCGCGAGTTGTACGTCAGCCAGTTCACCGGCCCGATCGAGGAGGACCCGCAGGTCGTCCCGGTGCACGGCGGCTGACACCGCCCGCACAGCCTGCCGTTCCCGGGTTCCCCGGGTTCCCTGATGTCACATCGGGGGTCGTGAGGTGACCCGATGTGACATCAGGGAACCGTGCGGGTGCCGACGAACCGATCAGGAATCGAGAAGCGGCCCCGCCCGACCCGTCGTAGCGTTGCAATCATGACCACCAGCGAAAGCAATGGATTCTCCGCCGACGAGAAGGCCGCGATGAAGCAGCGCGCCGCAGAGCTGCGCTCGACCAAGGGTCTCAAGGGCGCCGCGAAGCAGGCCCGCGAGCTCGAGGCGTGCGTCGACGCGATCGACGCACTCGCCGGGATCGACCGTGAGGTCGCGACGACATTTCACCGCGTCGTCGCCGAGGAGGCTCCCGACCTCCGCCCGAAGACGTTCTACGGGTTCCCGGCCTACGCCGACGCCGACGACAAGGTCGTGATGTTCGTGCAGCCCAAATCCAAGTTCGACACCCGGTATCCGACGGTCAACTTCGACGAGAAGGCCAACCTCGACGACGGCGACATGTGGCCGACGTCGTTCGCCGTCGTCGCGGTCACGGACGCGGTGGAGAAGCGGCTCCGCGCGCTGGTGAAGCAGGCCGTCGCCTGACCCACCCCGACGTCAGGGCATCTCGACGGTCTCGGCACGGGCGATCTCACCGATCGCGCGGCCCAGGTAGCCGTCCACGGGCGCCTGGGCCACGGCGAGCAGGTCCGCGATCACCAGAAGTGCCTGCCGCAGGACCACGGGCCAGCCGACGCGGACGGTGTCCTCGTCGTAGTCGGTGAGGCCGAGCGACCCGGTGAGCACCACCGCGAGCGCGCCGACGTCGAGCGTCGGCAGCCACACCGCCGCGGCGCGGGCGCAACGTTCGAGGACCTCCTGCACCGCCTCCCCGGACAGCCCGTCCGCGTGGGTGTCCTCGAGGAGCTCCCGGACCATGGCCGAGTGCACGGATCGGACCTGATCGGCGTCCGCGGTGAGCAGGCCGTCGACGGCGGCGGCGTACGCGTCGGCGTCACCGGCCGCCGCCGCGGCGACGGCGTCGGACGTGCCGGTCGCGATGTCCTTCGCGGGACGCGGCCAGTCCGCGGGCCACTGCTGCACAGCGGTACTCCTCTACTCGGGCGACGCGCTCAGTCCAGTTCGGCGCGCATCAGGAAGACGTTGTAGTCCGACCACGTCGACAGCGTGAAGTACAGGTCCTCCGCCGTCGACCACGGGTGGATGAACCCACCGTACAACTCGGGGTACGACTCGACGCCCACCATGCGCACCGGGTCCGACCAGGCACCCTGCGGGGCGTCGGACTCACGCAGGGTGATGCCGGTCCGCAGGGTGTCGAGGTAGCTGATCCGCCAGACTCCCCGCGCCTCGTCGTAATCGACCGACAGTTCGCCCGCGGTACCCCGGATGACCGGGGTGGCCGCGCGCGGCCCGCCGACCGGGGTCCACTCGCCGTCGCTCCAGTACTGGTAGGCGGACTTGTTGAGCACGTCGGCCTCCGGCACCCGCGCCAGCGCCACCTCGCCGAGCCGGGTGTTGGGGGTCCCGAACATGTACACGTAGCCGCCCTGGGGCACCATCGCGGCGACCTGGAACCGGCCGAGGCCGAAGATGTTGTCCCAGCGCGCGTACGGGTCCTTCGTCCACGTCTGCCCGCCGTCGTCCGAGTACGCGATGCCGCCGTGGTTGGTGAACCACGTCGTCGGGATGCTGTTCCAGGTACGGATCGACATGTAGCTCATGTACTGCCGCGACCCGATCGCGAACCCGGACGTGGGGATGGTGGTGATCTCGACGTTGTCGATCTTGCGGCTGCCGAGCACCTCCGCCGCGTGACAGCGACCGTCCTGCACGAAGGTGTCGATGGTGAGGCCGTCGGCGAGGTCGGTGTCGGTGCTGAAGCCGAGCACGTTGGACCTCCAGTCGTCACCCTGCCCGCCGGGCGGATGGAAGCCGCGCCCGACGGTGTCGCCGAACGCGACGGCCACCTCCCCGGGCTTCGACTCCCACATGATGCCGAGGTCGGTGCCGTTGACCTGCCATCGCTTGTCGGTGCGGTTGGTCGAACTCGCGCCGGTCACCTTCGCGACCATGCTCACCTCACCGAGCTTCGGGGTGGGCCGCTTCGCCACGGTGGGTGCGGGCTCGACGTCGGGGTCCGCCGGCTCGGGTGGCGGCGGGACCTCCTGCTCGGGACCGGGGACCGGGATGCCGAACACGAACGGGTTGAAGTCGAGTCCGATCTCCGGGATCCCGATACGCGAGGACAACCCGCCGATCGGGTCGGGCAGGTCGGTGAGGTCGGGGCACGGGTTCCGGCACGGGTCCGCGGGCAGCGGTTCCGGGGTGATGCGGACCGGTGCCGGTTCGGGCGCCGGGAAGGGCACCGGCTCGATCCACGGATAGGGAATCGGGATGTCCAGCTTCTCCGGGATCACCGACTCGTGCTCCACCGGCGGGTCCGACGCACACGGTCCCGTACCGACCACCGGTGCCGCCACCGCGGGGCCGCCGATCATCCCACTCGCCGCGACCACCGCCACGATCGCCGCCGCCGTCACCACCCGCACGGGCATCGCCACCTCCTCCGATCGCATCAGCGTGCCCGACGACGGGGTCTCCGCTCGCCGGGACGCGCCGTCCCGGCGGCATCGCGGCGAAACTGCAACCGGCGGCCGCCCGGGAGACGCCTGGACCGGTGGACCATCGACGGATCCCCGTCCGTCTCCTACTCTGATCGGGCTGAACGTGAAGTGAGGTGACCGTGCACGACTCCCCGACCCGCCCGATCGGCCCGTACTCTTCGGGTCCGCCGGCCGACTCCCTGACGGTCCACATCCCCGACCTGGACCGTTTCGGCCTCGCGCAGCTGTGGCGTGCGTTGGTCGTCGGTGTCGTGATCGCATCGTGCGCGCTGTTCGCAACCGTCACGAAGCCGTTCACCCGCCGGAACATGGGCTGGGCCGACGCCGCATCGGAAGGTGTCGTCAACGGCTTCGAGTTCCTGGGCCCCACGTTCGTGAAGCTGGGCCAGTTGATGGCGTCGTCGTCGGGGATGTTCCCGCCGCCGCTCGCGAACGCCTGCCTGCGCTGCCTCGACGACGTACCGCCCGTCCCCGCCGCCCAGGCGCGGGCGGTGATCGAATCCGATCTCGGGCATCCGATCGGCGAACTGTTCACCGAGTTCGACGATCGCCCCCTCGCTGCGGCGTCGGTCGCGCAGGTCCATGCCTGTGTCCTGCCCGACGGCCGCGAAGCGGTCATCAAGGTGCAGCGCCCCGGCATCCGCCACCGCATGCTGCTGGATCTGCGCACCGCGTACTGGGGCGCGCGCCGATTGGAACGCCTGCACGACTTCTTCCGGATCGCGAACGCCACCGCGATCATCCGCGACCTGCACAACGCGACGATGACCGAGCTCAACAGCGCCGTCGAAGCGGACCGGCAGACCCGGTTCCGCGACGCCCTGGGCGCGTTCGGGGACAACAAGGGCGTCACCGCCCCGGAGGTGTACTGGCCGTACTGCGGTCCGCGCGTCATCTGCATGGAGCGGATGCACGGCATCCCCTTCGACCGGATCGAGCCCGGCGGCACCGATTCGGACGCCGACATCGACACCCGGCTGCTGATCCGGCGGGGTGTGAAGGCCTGGATCGAGGCGATCACGATCCACGGCCCGTTCCACGGCGACGTGCACGCGGGCAACCTGTGGCTGCTCGACGACGGCCGCGTCGCGCTCCTCGACTTCGGCATCGTCGGCGAACTACCGGAGGTGTGGCGGGCGATCCTGCGCGACATGTTCCACGCGACGCTGATCGACGGCGACTACTCGGCCGTCGCGCGCGGCATCCGCTCGCTCGGGCTCACCGCCGACCTCGAGGCGTCCGACGCCGAGATCGGCGCTCAGGTCGGTGCCGTGCTGGCGCCGGTCTTCGCGAACGACCTCGGCGAGCTGAAACTGAGCTCCCTGATCGGCGCTCTCGTCACCATCGGCAGGCAGTGGGGGGTCGCGAGCCCCGAGGAACTGGTGCTGTTCGGCAAGCAGCTCGGCTACTTCGAGCGTTACGCGACGCGGATGGCGCCGGGCTGGGTGATGGGAACCGACCTGTATCTGTTCCGCAACGTGTTCCCCGACGAGGTCGCGAGACGCGCGGAGGAGCTGGGCGTCGTCCTGCCCGAGGACTGACGTCAGAGAACCGGCTCGGGATCTCTGCGGGCCACGGCGGCAGCGAGCTCGACACGGGTGCGCAGCCCCATCTTGGCGAGTGCATGGGACACGTGGGTCTGCACGGTGCGCTGGGAGATGTACATCTTCCGGGCGATCTCGGTCCCGTTGAATCCGGCTGCGACGAGCTCGGCGATGGTGGCTTCGGTTCGGGTCAGGCTGTCCCAGCCGGTGCGCGGCCGATCCCGTACCGCACGCGGGTCGAGCCTCGGCCCGAGCGCCCGAAGCCGCGATGTGATCCTGACGGACAACGCGTCCGCGCCCATGTTCTGGGTGATGACGAGCGCCGAATGGGCGTGTTCACGCGCCGTGGCCCTGTCACCGAGGGTGGCCGCGGCACAGGCCGCCTCCTCCCAGCCGGCAGCCTCGGTCACGGCGTCACCCAGTTCGTGGGCCGCCCCGGCGCACTCGACCGACGCCGCGAGGATCAACTCCCCGTCGCCCGAACACAGTGCACGGGACAGCGCGATCGGGCCGAGGCGGGCTTCGGGTGCGAGCTCGGACATCTCGGCGAGCGCCGCGACGATCTGCTCCGCGAGAGCGTCGTCGCCGGTACGGTGCGCGATACGGGCGCAGTCGACCGCGATCGACGGAAACCACCCGTACAGTCCGAGATCGGTTGCCGTGGTGCAACACGCATGCGCCATCGCCACCGCGAGCCGCAGCTTTCGTCGCGCCTCGAGCAGCAACATCTCCGACTGCGCCGGAACCGGCAGGCCGAACTGGTTCAGCGCGCCCGATTCGGCAAACTTCTCCAATCGTGCTGCTGCCGAGGAGAAGTTGCCTCGAAACACGTCGATCATCGCCCTCGATCCCTCGGCGATCGACGTCCATCCCAGCCCGGCGTCCGCGGCGCGCTCGAGACCGGAATCGAAGGATGCCGCGGCGTCGTCGAGCCGGCCCTGCGACATCGCCACACCACCGCGGATGAAGTCGTGATACGCGGTCATCCACGCGGCGCCACGATCGGTCCGCAGCCGAGTCGCCCTGTCCAGCAATGCTTCCGCGGCCACGGGTCCGTGCACGTACTGTTCGATGAACGGCGGCCACACATCGGCTGACGTGCTGAGCACCGGGCCGTCCCCCGCCTCACCCTCGCGACGTGACGCCTCCACTGCGAGTTCCAGCCCACCGGCCCCGTGCCCGGCGAGGAATCGGCGCAGCGACTCGGTCACCAACTCGCTCGGGGTGGCGGCCTCGGACAGGACGAACGGCTCTCTGGGGACGGGGGCCGATCCTGCGAGTATCGCGACGTAGCGCTGGATGTCGAGCAGCGCCGCCCTGGTCCGGGGGTCGACGGGCAGTCGCAGTGTCGCGTCGGTCAGTTCCAGCACCTCCGCGGTCCGCCCCTGGGCGATCAACGTGAACAGCAGGATGCGGTGCAGCCGGGCGACCGTGTCGAGATCCGCCGCGTTCGTCAGCCCCTGTTTCGCGACGTCGGCGGCTCGAGCCAGCTGTCCCGAGCGGGCCAGAGCCGTGGCCAGGTCGAGTTCGAGTGTCCGCACCGGCGGACCGGTGGTCGCCGCCTTGCTCGCGGCGGTGTCGAGGAGATCGACGACGACCGCCGGAACGTGCTCCAGCTCCTCCTGCGCGCGCGTGACTGCGGCGGCGCTGTCACCCACGCCTGCCTCCATCACATGGTGAGCGACCAGCTGATGGTTGCCTGCCGCCTCGTGGCTGCGTGCGATCGCGGCGTGCAGGACGCTGCGCAGCGCCGGGTCGAGTGCCTCGTAGGCGACGTCGGCGTACACGTCGTGCGTGAAGACCATCGTCCCGTCACGCGAGAAGACGAGTACACCGCTGTCGATGCCGGTCTGGGCGGCGCCGACGAGGGCCGACGGCGGAACGTCGTCGAGAACGGCGATGTCGTCGAGCGTCGCGGGCCCACCCCACACCGCGAGCTTCTGCACCAGTGCACGAGAACCGTCGTCGAGCAGCGCCAGCTGGTCCCGGATGACGGCGTGGAGCGAGGCCGGCGACGCCGCCGTGTCGACGCCTCTGGTGGTGGCGCGGTCGCCCGCGACCACGAGATGCCCCTGCGACCGCAGATCGTCGATCAGCGCACGGGCGTGCATCGGGTTGCCTCCCGAGCCGGCGAGCAGGCTCGACAGCCGGTCGTCGGGCCACGCCCCGAGCATCTCGTGTGCGAGCACCTCCAGGTCGGCGGAATCCATCGGCGGGAGCTGCCACTCCCGCACGAAGCGACGGGAGACCAACCGTGTCAACAACTCTCGAGCCGGCAGGTGCCGGCGTGCGACGAGGAGCACCACTGGAAGATCCGTTGCGGCAGAGGCGAGTCGACCGAGGCACTCCAGGCTGCCCGCATCGGCGTTGTGCGCGTCGTCGATGACCACGAGGTGCGGCTCCCGCGCGGCCAGCGACTCGAGTGCTTCGTCGAGCCTGTCGTCGTACCGGGCAGGAACCGTCGCGGGCAGCTCCACGCCCAACAGCGCGGACGCCACTGCGTACGGCTGACGCCATGACAGTTCGTCCGCGGTTGCCCAGCGAGTGGCGACGTCGACGGAGGTGACCAGTGCACGCAAGGTGTGGGTCTTTCCGCTGCCGGGGCCTGCGGTCAGGACCAGCGTGCTGGGTCCGACCCCGTCGAGGGCGAGGGTCAGCGCCGCCGCGATGTCGTCGATCGCCGCTCGTCGGGCCCCGAGGAGCGGCGAGTGCATGCAGCGAAGGGTAGTGGACGGTTACAGGGACCGCAGCGGGACGAGACGTCGACGGCAGCAATAGCTACGTGTCGGCACCGATGTTCGCCACCGCCCGGTCCCGCAGGATCGGTGACGAGACGACCCAGTGACCCTCGGAGAGGAGCTCATCGTGCGCATGCCCGGTCTGGCCGTCGGCTTCGCCCCCTGGGCGCTGTTCCTGGTGATGCCCCGCGTCCCCGGCGACGGGGCGTTCGTGTACGCGGGAGCCCTCGCGACCGTGGTCGCGGTGGCCCTGACGCTGTGGGCTCGGTCCCGGTTGTGCGCGACGACGCTCGAGGCGGCCGCGATTCCGACGTTCGCCGCGCTCATCCTTCTTGCTCTGTTCGGCACCCCGTCCGTCCACGACTGGTTGCGCGTGTACGCCCCGGCCGTAACGCTGTGGGCACTCACCGCGGTGATGGCGACGTCGCTGGCGACGGTGCCGTTCACCGAGCGGTACGCACGCCGGTCGTTGCCGGAGAGTTACTGGCAGTCACCACACCTGCACACGGTCAACCGACGGCTCAGCCTCGTGTGGTTCGGCTGCACGGCGCTGGCGGCGGCAGGCGTCACGGCGGCGACCGCGGTCACGCGCGGTCCGGCCGCCGGCGAGACGGAGCAGTACCTGACACTCTCGCTCTACTGGGTGGTTCCCGCCGTGTCGGTTCTGATCGCGTGCCGCTACACGGAACACGCCACCAATCGAGCCGGCCGGTCCTCGGCATGAGTCTCCGCGACGTCACCGCTCCACCCGTTCGCACCGATCCCACCCACTCGAGAAGGGAATCCCCATGAGGAAGAACGCACTTCGAGCCCTCGCCGTCGGTGGTGCCGCGGCTGCGGCGGTACTCGGCGCCACCGGCACCGCGTCCGCAGACCACGTCGACATGCCGAAGCCGAGCGGACCGCCGTGGAGCGTGTCGCACGACGGACTGACCTACTGTTTCGAGGGATACTGCGATAACTGGGACAAACTCGACAACTATGTATGCACGACCGGGGCGCCCACCGCACCGGTCTGCGACGCCCTGATGGTCGCTGTTCGCCTGCTTCCGCCGGTGGACATCGGCGATCTCGTTCCGCACGACATCGTTCACTGACCTGTCGGCCCCATCCGAATGAGGTTTCCCGCGATGATCCCAGCCCGATTCTCCGTCAGACCGATCCGCGCCCTCGCGGCCTGTGCCACCGCCCTCCTCGCCACCGCGTCGGTCGCCGGTGTGGGCACGGCCGATGCACAGTCGTCCGCACCGCCGGAGGTTCCGCCACCAACGGCCGACCCGTTCTACACGTACGACGGACCGCTGGACCGGCACGCTCCGGGGGCGGTGCTCGGCACGCGGACGATGCCGTACGGATTCCACCAGCTCGCGACCCCGATCACCAGCACCCAGGTGCTGTACCGGACCACCGACCAGTTCGACCGTCCGACAACGACGGTCGCGACGATCCTGCGACCACTCGTCCCCGGGCCGCCGAAGATCCTCTCGTATCACATGGCATACGACGCGCTCGGATCCGAATGCGACCCGTCGTACACGTTGACCGGCAACGGCGCCTACAGCCAGGCGGGCACCTTCGAGCAGGGCGTGATCACCGGATACCTCGCGTCCGGATTCACGGTGGTGGTCCCGGACTACGAGGGCCCCGACCTGGAGTGGACCATCGGCCGCCAGTCGGCCTACGCAGCGCTCGACGGGGTCCGCGCCGCCGAATCGGTCCTCGAACTCCCGGCGTCGACACCGGTCGGTCTCGCCGGCTACTCGGGTGGCTCGGTGCCCACCCAGTGGGGTGCTGAGGTCGCTCCCACCTACGCACCGGAGCTGAACGTCGTCGGCGCCGCGGCCGGCGGGTTGCCCGTGAACCTCGCGCACAACCTGCCGTACGTGAGTGGCAGCACGAGCTGGGCCGGTGTGATCCCAGCGTTGATCGTCTCCTACGAGCGCACGTACGACCTCGACACGGGCGCGTTCCTGTCCGAGCACGGTCGGCAGATCGTGGACACGGTGAGCTCGCAGTGCATCAACGCCTTCGCATCCAGGTATCCGGGCCTGACCGATGGAGAGATGGTGCGTGCTCCCTACACCTCACTGCTCGACGTCCCGTCGGTGGTCGAGTCGATCAACGACAACATCATGGGCACGGCGGGGACACCTCGCGTCCCGATGCTGCTGGCGGCCGGTGACGTCGACGGCACCGGTGACTCGGTGATGGTCACCGCCGACGTCGAGGGTCTCGCGCACGAGTACTGCGAGCGAGGTGTCGCCGTCACCTATGCGCGGTACGCCCGCATGTCGCACAGCGAGGCGTTCCTACCCTTCCAGGCGCAGACAGCGCAGTTCTTCACCGACAGGTTCGCCGGCGCCGCGCCCACCTCGAACTGCGCGGTCGTGGGTCCTGGGAACGACCTGGCACCCACCCCCGTGCCCTGACCATCACGGACACCCCCACCTGCGAAGGGATCACACAATGACCGAGTTCTTCTCGCCGCGCCCGCACCGGGTGTTCAGCAAGGGCTTCTACAAGAGCGCCGACTTCGACTACGAGGTGCGCGGCCTGCTCGGCGCCGCGTCGCACGGAAACACCGATGCCGGTGAGGTGCTGGCAACCATCGACGGCGTCTCCGACGGCGATCACGAACACTGGTTCCAGGCCTGGCACGACACCGGCAGCCGCGTCCGCGCACTCGCCGACGAGGAGGTGAAGGCCGGAGATGCGGTGGGCGCGTCGTCCGCCTATCTGCGGGCCGCGACATACTTCGGTGTCGCGGTGAACGCGGTCAGTGGACTCGAGTCCGACGACCTGCTGGTCCCCACATTCCGGCTGCACCGGTCGAGTTGGGAGGGATTCGTCGACACCGTGGACCGGGTGGTGGAGCGCGTCGACATCCCGTACGCGCAGGAGACGTTGCCGGGCTGGTTCTTCCGGCCGTCGGACGACGCGGGCACCCGCCCGACCCTCGTCATGGTCAACGGCAGCGACGGAGCTGTCAGCGGACTGTGGAACTCCGGTGCCGCCGGTGCACTGGCCCGCGGATACAACGTGCTGCTGTTCGACGGGCCCGGCCAGCAGTCGATGCTGTTCGAGCGCGGCATCGGGTTCCGTCCGGACTGGGAGGCAGTGCTCACCCCGGTCGTCGATTTCCTGCTGCACCGCGACGACGTCGATACCGGCCGGCTCGCGCTGTACGGAATCAGCCAGGGTGGCTTCTGGATCGCGCGGGCGCTGGCGTACGAACATCGATTCGCCGCGGCGATCGCGGACCCCGGCGTCGTCGACGTCGCGGCATCGTGGAACAAGAACCTTCCGTCCAGCCTGGTGAAGCTGTTCCACGCCGGCAAGAAGGACGCCTTCGACCGGGACATGGCGCTGGGCATGAAGTTCTCACCCGGCACGGCGCGGACGTGGAAGTTCCGGGCGCGTCCGTACGCCAGGGACAGCTACTTCGACACCCTCACCGAGGTGCACCGGTACACCCTCACCGAGGACGAGGCCACCCGGATCACCACTCCCCTGCTGATCACGGACCCGGAGGACGAGCAGTTCTGGCCCGGCCAGTCCGAGCAACTGGCGGCCGGCGTCAGCGGTCCCACCGAGCTGTCCCGCTTCACCGCCGCCGAGGGCGCCAACTTCCACTGCCAGCCCATGGCTCGTCAGCTGACCGACGCCCGGATGTTCGGCTGGCTGGACGCCGTCCTGCCGCGGTGACTCGGCACACACCGACGGGGGGGAACCTCCCACATTTCGAAAGGTCCGACACCGATGCCCGATTCCGCAGACAAGAATTTGAATCCGCTCTCGATCTTCGTCGGCTTCATCCCATGGATCGTGTTCGCGATCGTCGCTCGGCGACTGGCCGCTGACGGAGTCGCATGGAGCGCGGCGCTCTCCGCCCTGATCAGCCTCGTCTTCCTCGTCCACGGGCGCCGAACGGGCAGTCCGACCCAACTCGACATCTATTCGCTGACCCTGTTCACCGCGATCGCGGTGATCGGCTTCGTCGGCGACCACAACGTCGACCAGTGGTTGTACGAGTGGGGCCGGCCGCTGGTCGGTGTGCTCCTCGGCGTAACCATCCTCGTGACAGCGTCCACGAGGCCCTTCACCGCCGAGTACGCGAAGAGGACGACCCCTCGTGAGTACTGGGACTCAGCCCTCTTCCGGCGGATCAATCTGGTGCTGTCCGCGACATGGGGTGTCGCCATCGCCGTCATGGGCGCCGCTGCGGTGCTGGTCACCGCGCTCGATGCCAACGCCACGGACACCAGCAGCCCGCATCTGATCGACTTCGTCCTCAACTGGGTGGTCCCGATCTCCGTGATCGCGTGGATGATCCACTTCACCAACACCTACCCGGACCGCGCGGGCCGGGCTGCCGACGAGGAGAACGCCATCACCTGATGCTGCGCGCGGGCAGCACGGGTTCACTCCGTGCCCCCCTGACTGCCGCTCGGTCGGGTTCCTCGTCCCTCGGACGACATCGGCGGACGACCGATTCAGGGACCACACTGGAGTCCATGGGTGTCCGGGACCGGCTCCACCTGTGGGCGTCCGCGGCGTGGACGTACGTTCGCCGTGCACCGGGAACGTTCGTCTGGCTGGCGGTCCTGCTGGTGACGACGATCGTCGCCCGGCACCTGTCCCCCGGCGAGCTGCAGTTCGTGCTGGGCAACCGGTCGACGAACCTGCACCATCTCCGGGAGGATCCGGTCCGGGTGCTGGTGAGCAGCGCGTTCTGGCTGGCAGGTGGACCGTGGATCGGCTACGCGCTGCTGTACAACATCTTCCACGTGCCGGCCGAGCGGTGGCTCGGGACGCTGCGGTGGGTGGCGGTGTGCGTGCTCGCGCACGTCGGCGCCACCTACCTGAGTGAAGGCGCCCTCCACTGGGCGATCGAGCACAGTGACGCACCCGCCTCCGCGACGTTCACCCTCGACGTGGGTGTCAGCTACGCCCTGGCGGGGATCGTCGCCGTCCTGACGTACCGGATAGCGACGCCGTGGCGGTACGTCTACGCGGCCGGGGTGGTGGTGTTCTTCCTCGTGCCGGTACTGACGAACCAGACCTTCACCGACGTCGGGCATCTCAGCGCCGCGCTGATCGGATTCGCCTGCTGGCCGCTGACCCGCTCCCGTGAGGGCGTGTGGAATCCGATGACGGCCCTCCGAGCGCGGACCCGGCCATCGAGAACGACCGGGTGACGCACCTCCGGACCTCGGCCCGCTCGAACCGTCCCGGTCTCGGCGCCGGTGGTCCGCGTCCTCAGCCGCGGGCGGCCAGGCCGACTGCGGCAGCGACGATGTCGTGTTCGGACAGCAGGACCAGCCGCGCCGCGTCCCCGAGCGGGACGTAGCTGTCGGCACTGGCGACGCGGGCCATCGGTCCGGTGAAGCCGCCGTCGACCAGTGCCGCGAGCACTCCCTCGGACACCCCACCCGAGGCGCGCGTCTCGTCCGCGACCAGCACCCGCCCGGTCGCGTTCGCCTCGCGCAGCAGGTCGCCGACCGGGAGGGGGGCGAGCCACCTCAGATCGAGGACGCGGGCACGGATCCCCTTCTTCGCCAACGTCTTCGCTGCGCGCAGGCTCAGGTACAGGCCGTTCCCGAACGTGACGACGGTGAGGTCGCGGCCGTCGCCGTGCACCCGGCCACGGCCGATCGCAGCGTGCTCGCCGACCCCCGGATACGGAGCCAGCCAGCCTCCGTCTCCAGGCTCGTGCAGGTCCCGTGTGTGATAGCGGGCGATGGGTTCGAGGAAGACGCACACCGTCCCCGACGTCCGGGCGGCGGCGACGCAGGTACGCAGTATCGCGGCCGCGTCGTCGGGGAGCGACGGGGAGGCGACCACGATCCCCGGGACGTCTCGCAGCACGGCGACGGCGTCGTCGTTGTGGAAGTGTCCCCCGAATCCTTCCTGGTAGCCGTACCCGGCAATCCGCACCACCATCGGGTTCCGGTACTGGCCTGCCGAGAAGAAGCCCAGTGTCGCTGCCTCCCCACGTATCTGGTCCTCCGCGTTGTGCAGGTAGGCGAGGTACTGGATCTCCGGGACCGGCAGCAGTCCGGACAGTCCGGCGCCGGCGGCGAGCCCGAGGATCGCCTGTTCGTCGAGGAGGGTGTCGAACACCCGCGCCGAGCCGAACCGCTCGGCGAGTCCCCGGGTCACGCCGTACACGCCGCCCTTGCGGCCGACGTCCTCACCGAAGACGATCGTGGTCGGGTCGGTGTCGAGCGCCTCCGCGAGCGCGGCGTTGACGGCCTTCGCCACCGTCAGTCCGGCCTCGTGCTCCGTCCGACCCGGTTTCAGCGCGGAGACGTGTTGCACGTGTCCGGCGACGATCGCCGCCGACGGGCCCGCCAGCGGGCGTACGACCTCGGCGCGGGTGGTGAGCGGCGACTCCCCGAGTACGGCGCGGGCGGCGTCGTCCACCCGGTCCCCGACCTCCCGGTACCGGGCGAGCACCTCCTCGGGAGTCACGGCGCCGGAGGCGACCAGCAGGCGGGCGCTCCCGACGAGCGGGTCCCGTTCGAGGTCGGCGGCGAGTTCGGCACGCGAGCGGTACGCGGACTCCACGTCCGACCCGGCGTGCCCCATCAACCGCACCGTGCGCAGGTGCAGGAATGCGGGCCGGCGCTGCGCACGTACGAATTCGACTGCCCGCGTTGCGGTGTCGTGAGCGTCGGCGAGATCGCACCCATCGGCGGCGAAGTACTCCAGTCCCGTCCGACCCGAGTACGCGGCGGCGATCCAGCCCGGCGCGGTGGGGACACTGATGCCGATGCCGTTGTCCTCGCACACGAACAGCACCGGCAGCGGCAGGCGCCGGTAGGCGAGGTTGGTCGCCGCGTTGACCGCACCGACGGCGGTCGAATGATTGGCCGATGCGTCCCCGAAGCTGCACACCACGACCGCGTCGCCCGGCCACTCCGAACCGACCCCGATGCGGCGGGCCCGCTCGATCGCGAACGCAACCCCGACCGCCCGGGGCAGGTGCGAGGCGATGGTGGAGGTCTGCGGGATCACCGCGAGGTCGTGCCTGCCGAACACCTTGTGCCGTCCGCCGGACGCCGGGTCCTGCGCGGCGGCGACCACCCCGAGGAGAACGTCGCGTACCGGATCGCGGCCACCCGCACGGAACGCGCGTTCGACGAAGAAGGCACCCGAACGGTAGTGCAGCAGAGCAGGATCCGTGACTCGCACGGCAGCGGACACGGCCGCGTTGCCCTCGTGCCCGGCGGAACCGATCGTGTAGAAGCCGCGCCCCTGGGCGCGCAGCCGCCGCGCCGCGAGGTCGAGGTGGCGGCTGGTGAGCTGGGCGTCGAAGAGTTCGAGTGCGCGGGCCGTGGTGAGTTCCGAGCCGGGCCGGATCGTGTCGGCACGGAGCGTCGCCGCCGTCAGTTCCCCGACGGCGGCGACGAAGTGCGCCTCGACCGGGTCGGTCGATTCCGGCCGACCCGGGCCGGTCAGGCCTGGCCGCTGGCGGCCGGATCCATCCACATGACCTCCCAGACGTGCCCGTCCAGGTCGCGGAACGCACGGCCGTACATGTAGCCGTGGTCCTGTGGCTGCATCCACTGACTTCCACCCGCGGCGATCGCGGCATCGACGAGACCGTCCACCTCGTCCCGGCTCTCCGCCGACACGCAGAGCAGCACCTCCCGCGCCTTCGCGGTGTCGCAGATCTCGTCGGCGATGAAATCCTGGAACCGGGGCGTCTCGAGGAGCATCACCATCGTGTGCTCGTTGATCACCATGCACGCCGTCTGCTCGTCGCAGAACTGGTCGTTGAACTCGAATCCGAGCCCGTCGAAGAACTTCCGTGTCGCGGCGACATCCGTGACCGGAAGGTTGGGGAACATCATGCGGGACATCGTGGGCTCCGTTTCCGTGCGTACGACTCGAATTCCATCCTCGGTGTGAGGATGTCGGATGTACAGACCGACACGGTCACGAAAACTCATCGCACCCCGGAGACTCAGCCCACCTGCCACACCGCCGGCCAGTCCTTGCCGCGGAACGCCGCGTCGATGCCACCGTCGACGAACAGCACCGAGCCCACCACGTACGTCGACTCGGGCCCCAGCAGGAACGCGACGAGGGCGGCGACCTCCTCGGGCTTGCCCCCACGCCCGGCCGGGACCGCCCCGACGAAGCCCTTCATCGCTTCGCCGACCAGCGGATCCTCGCGACCGACCACCGTCATCGGGGTCTCGATGATTCCGGGGGCGACGGCGTTGAGCCGGATGCCGTCGCGGATGTACTCCGCGGACTTCGTGCGGGCGTACCAGGCGACGGCGGCCTTGCTGACGGGATACGCGTGCACGGAGGCGAGGTCCCCGAACTCCGAGGTGATCTCGGCGGCCTTCCGCCCGTCACCGGCGAGGCACGCCTCCGCGGCCTCGACGGGCCAGCCGGGCGAGGTGGTCGTCGAGTTCGAGCTGATCAGCACCACCGATGCTCCGTCGCCGGCGGCGAGCAGGGGACGGAGTCCCTCGAGCAGTTCGACGGCGCCGAAGTAGTTGAGCTCGATGACGTCGGCGGCGGGCCGTCCCGCGGCGGGGGCCAGCCCGGCGAACGGCACGAACCCGTCGAGGGAGTCGCCGGCGAGTGCGGTCACCTCTGCCACGGCCTGCGCACGCCCCTGCGGGCTTCGGAGGTCGGCGATCACGTCGGCGTCCCTGATGTCGACCCCGATCACGCGATGCCCGTCCGACTCGAGGCGAGCCTTGGTGGCGGCGCCGATGCCCGAGGCGGATCCGGTCAGAACGTAGGTACCCATTGACTTCCCTTCGCGACACGGGCCGACGCGCCGGAATGCACGGCGGCCACCCGGTCACGGTAGGTGCGTCGCACCGTTCCCATCGAGAAACGTTCCCATTGACCGGGTGATTTCCGGATCCGGTTCGATTCGACCAACGGTTTTCGCGCCGTCGTGGACATCGGCCTGCTCGGCGCGTTCCACGTCGCCCAGGCCGGTTTAGACCAGTTGAAGGAACCGGTGGGAGCGTGCTCTGCGTGCCCGGAGGACAGTCGTTCATCACCCTGCTCGACCAGGTGCATGTCGTCGCCGCGAAAGCCGTTGTGGGCCAACACATGTGGTCACTTGCCCGGGAAAGGTCGCGGACGGTCGTCTCGCCCCCGCGGACGACGTCCACGGACCGCCGGTCAGGCGCGCTGCAACCGTGCCGTCAGGTGGTGTGTCAGCGGCGTCTCGGCGTGGGCCATCCACAGGTCGTAGGTCAGGGTGTCCCCGCCGACGACGAGGCGCCTACGCACCTCGTGCACCGGCTTGGCGTCCGGCGAGCGCGCGAACGAGAGCAGCGTGAGATCGAGTACGCCGTCGACGAGATCGCCGCGCTGGATCTCGACGAATCCCGTCGGCTGGCTCACCAGCAGTTCCACGGCGCCACCGCTGCGGCGCAGGTAGCCGTTCTCGGTGTGCAGTGGCCGTTCGCGTGCGGGGGACCACGTACGGGAGCGGTACGCGAGGAACGGCTTGCCGGGCATCTCGGTGAACTCGATCTCCTCCTCGTAGGAGAAGCTCTCGATCGTCGGGTAGTGGCCGGTGCCCGTGCCGGTCCACGACCCGGCGAAGACCCCGAGTTCACCGAGCAGGTCGTCCGTCACGTCCATCTCCTCACTCCCGCACGCCGGTCGCCGCGATCGGCGCCGCGTTCGAGCGTAGTTCCCGGATACCGTGATCGGATCTGCACCGGCAGCACGGACCGGCCTGATCACACGATCGCCGCGGCGACGCGGCCGGGCCACCGGCCTGCCCTCGCCGGGCCACCGATAACATTGCCTTTGCTAAATGGATGGACGCCGAAGGAACACACAGCCGTGAGCAGGATCAAGAACACCGCCCTCGCCTCCAAGGTGGCCTCGGCCAGGGACGCCGCGGCGGTGATCAACACCGGCGACACGGTCGCAATCAGCGGATTCGCATCCGCGGGGACCCCGAAGGCGGTGATCCCCGCACTCGCCGACCGAATCCGCGGGGCCCGTGCCGCGGGTGGAGACTTCACGATCAACCTGCTCACCGGCGCATCCGTGTCGGCGGAGGCCGAACGGGTCCTCGCCGAAGTCGACGGAATCGCCCTCCGCATGCCCTATCAGTCGGAGCCGACCGCGCGCCGCAGGATCAACGACGGGCGGATGGACTACGTCGACATCCACCTCTCGCACGTCGCCCAGCAGGTGTGGGAAGGCTACTACGGGAAGGTCGACGTCGCGATCGTCGAGATCTCCGGCATCACCGAGTCCGGCGAACTGATCCCGTCCGCATCCATCGGCAACAACAAGACCTGGCTCGACGTCGCGGACCGGATCGTCCTCGAGGTGAACTCCTGGGTTCCCGAGGCGATGGCCGGGATGCACGACGTGTACTACGGCACCGCCCTGCCCCCGAATCGCACGCCGTTGGAACTCACCCGCGTGGCCGACCGGATCGGGCAGCCCACCTTCCGGGTCGACCCGTCGAAGGTCGTCGCGGTCGTCGAGACGAACGTCCCCGACAGCGCCAGTGAGCTGACCGAACCGGACGAGGTGAGCCTGGCGATCGCCGGACACGTCCTCGACTTCTTCGCCCACGAGGTGAAGGCGGGACGGCTGCCCGCCGGCTCGCTCCTCCCCCTGCAGGCGGGCATCGGCAATGTCGCCAACGCCGTGCTGGGAGGCCTCGACCGCGGCGGCTACAAGGATCTGACCTGCTATTCCGAGGTCATCCAGGACTCGATGCTGCGGCTGATCAAGGACGGGGCCGTGGCGCACGCGTCGGCGACCTCCCTCGCGTTGTCCGCGAAGGGCCTGGCGGAACTGACCGACAACATCGACTTCTACCGCACGCACATCACGCTGCGCCCGCAGGAGATCAGCAACCACCCCGAGGTGGTGCGCCGGCTCGGGATCATCGCGATGAACGGCATGCTCGAGGCCGACGTCTACGGCAACGTGAACTCCACCCATGTGATGGGCACGAAGATCATGAACGGCATCGGCGGCTCCGGCGACTTCGCCCGCAACGGCTACCTGTCGATGTTCCTCAGCCCGTCCACCGCGAAGGGCGGCGCCATCTCGTCGATCGTCCCGATGGTGCCGCACGTCGACCACACCGAGCACGACGTGCAGGTCCTGGTCACCGAGCAGGGCCTGGCGGACCTGCGCGGACTGTCGCCCCGCAAACGGGCACGGGTCGTCGTCGACCGCTGCGCCCACCCCGAGTTCCGGCCGTTGCTGCACGACTACCTGTCGCGGGCCGAGGCACGGTCCGGGGCCGGCCACACCCCGCACCTGCTCGGCGAGGCGTTCTCGTTCCACGAGAGGTTCAACGCCACCGGCTCGATGCTTCCGTAGTTCGCCGCCGAACAGCCGGCTCGCGTCCTACACTCCGGATCACCTGAGGAAAGGGGCGCCGGTGCGCGAATTCGATCCGGAGCTGCGGTTGGCACGGTTCCTGCCCCGCACACTCGTCACGAGGCACACCGCGGGGCCGATCCGCCGGCTGACGGGGCTGCCCGCCCGCAAGGGCCCGGCCGGCGGGGAGCTCGTCCACGTCGACGACGACGTCACCGTGCGGGTGTTCCGACCGGCGGGCGCCCGCGGCGCGGCGCCCGCCGTGCTGTTCGTCCACGGCGGCGGCTTCGTCATCGGCAGCGCCGCCATGGGCGACGGCCTGTGTCGGCGGATCGCGTCGGAACTCGGCATGGTGGCGGCATCGGTCGAATACCGCCTTGCCCCGCAGCACCCGTACCCGACACCGCTCGAGGACTGCTATCGCGCGCTGAGTTGGCTTGCCGCGCAACCGGATGTGAATTCCACCCGGATTGCGATCATGGGCGAGAGCGCGGGCGGGAACCTGGCGGCGGCACTGACGCTGCTGGCACGCGACCGCGGCGAGATCTCCCCCGCGATGCAGGTGCTGTCGTACCCGATGCTCGACGACCGCACCTGTGACCGCACCGACGTCGACCCGCGACGCCTCCGGGTGTGGAGTCCGGCGAGCAATCGATTCGGGTGGCGGTCCTACCTCGGCGCCGCCACGGACGAGGTTCCGCCGCTGGCCGCGCCGGCCCGGTACGAGGACCTGACCGGTCTGCCGCCGACCTGGATCGGCGTCGGCACCCATGACCTGTTCCACGACGAGGACGTCGCCTATGCCGCCCGGCTCGTCTCGGCGGGTGTTCCCACCACGCTGCACGTCGTGCCGGGCGCCTATCACGGCTTCGACATGATCGAGACCGGCAGTGCCGTCTCGCGTGCCTACCGGCGGGAACAGCGGCGCGTTCTCGCGTCGCTTCTCGGCGAAAGCGCGGTGGACTCCTCCGACGCGACCTGAGTCCGCCGCTCGCGTCGACCCGTGATCTCGACTTCCGGACAGTGGTGTTAGCTTAGCCTAACGATAGTTGGCGCGCCGCAGAGGAGCGCTCACCACAGGAAGACGAAGTACGCATGACTGGCACGACGCGATGAGCGTTCACACGGGCTACGACGATCCCGGCCTCGACGATCAGGAGCACGACGACCGCGGGTGGACATCCGCGCGGCGCGGCATTCACTGGCCCACGGTGCTGGTGTCCACGTGCGCGGCGGTCGTCGTCGGTGCCGCCGTCCCCGGCCTGGTCCTGCTCGGCATGCACCTCGGCAACGAGGAGCAGCAGGTCGTGGTGACGATGGAGACCCCGCCCGGCCTGTCGGCCCGCGCGGCCGACAGCGGCGTCAGCGTTCTCGAACCACAGGCTCCCGCGGCAACGCCCGCACCGGCGGCACCGGCGGCACCTGCTGCGGCGGCCCCGGCCCCGGCTTCTGCTCCGGCCCCGGCTGCGGCGGCACCCCCGGCGGCGGCACCCGCGGCGGCGCCCGCTGCGGCCGTGAGCACGGGACCGACGACACCCGAGCTCTCGACCCTGAACAACCTGCTCGTCCAGGGCCTCGCCCCGAGCACGAGCGACACCGACCTCGCCTCGGGCCTCGAGGGCGGTTCGGCCGGCGTGCCCACCGTGCGCGGCGTTGGCAACGCACTGAACCTCGCCTCCGGTGTCTACAAGTGGAACCTCGAAGGCCCCGTCACCGTCGACGGCGACATCGCTCGCGCCCAGCTCAGCACCTCGCTCATGGGCGGAGCACCCGGGCGCGCCACCCTCAAGTGGTACTGGATCGACGGTCAGTGGAAACTCAGCAACGACAGCCTCTGCTTCATGGCGTACCGCGCCATGGTCAGCTGCACGGTGCCCGGCAACCCCGGCGGACCGAACGGACATCCGGCATGAGGCGCGCACTGGCCGTGGGCTTCACCACGGTCGCGGCACTCGTCCTGACCGCGTGTGGCGGGAACTCGCTCTCCTCCTCGGACGGTGAAACCGTCACCGTGAGCGGCAAGTTCGGTGAATCGCAGGTTCCGGCGGACGCCGGCCGGGTGCTACCGCTGTCGCCACAGGACGCGGACATGGTCATCGCGACCGGTGTCGCGCCCATCGCGCTGCCGTCGGACACCAACACCCTCGTCGCCACCGGCGGCACGGGCGTGTGGCCGTGGCAGGCGGACGCTCTCACCGAGATGGGCTACGAGGTACTGCCGCCCGACCCCGACGGCGGGATCGAAGCCCTGACGTCCTTGGGGGCCAAGGAGATTCCGACTCTGCTGTTCGAGGGCGATGCGCAGGGCTACATGGAGCACATCGTCGCCCTGAAGCCCGACGTCATCGTCGCCACCGGCCAGTGGAACCTCAACGAGGAGATGTACCGTCAGCTCTCGTCCGTCGCACCGATCGTGCACTTCGATCAGCAGGCCAACGTCGAGCCGTGGCAGGACTCGACTCGCAAGATCGGGAAGGCCCTCGGCCGCGAGTCCGAGGCGGACACCGCGATCGAGGACGCGGAGTCCGCGGTGGCGGCAGTCCGCGCCGCCCACCCGGAATTCGAGGGCGTGCGATTCAACGCGGTGATCGGCGATCTCGCCGGCCAGCTGTACATCCTCTCCGGTGAGGATCGCGGCATCGGCATGGTCATGAAGGACCTCGGGTTCCAGCTGTCCGACTGGGCACGAACGGTGCCCACCGACGCGGACGGGCGCGGCGTGGTGAGTTACGAACTCGTCGGGAACCTGGACACAGATGTGGCCGTGGTGATCTCCCCCGCCGGCGACATCGACTACATGCGTGGCAACCCGCAGTGGAGCACCATGCCGATGGTCCAGCGCGGGTCGATCGTGTCGATCGCCCGCAACGCGGGAGTGCCGAATGCACTGGGATTTCCGTCGCCGATCTCCCTGCCGTGGGGATCCGAACGGGTGGCGGACGCGCTGTCCACGGCGGTCTCCCGAGCACCCTGACACAGGAACGACGCGGCCGCTGCACCCACGTGGGTGCAGCGGTCGCGTCGTTTGTCGGATCAGGTGTGCGGTCGTGACTCGATCAGGTTGCGGCTCAGAGGTACTGGCCGCACACCGGCCATGCGCCGGGGCCCTGTCCGGCGAGAACGTTCTCCGCGACCGCGATCTGCTCTGCGCGCGAAGCGTTCTCGGGGGATCCGGTGCCGCCGTACGCGGCCCAGGTGCTGTCGGTGAACTGCAGGCCGCCACCGTAGCCGTTTCCGGTGTTGGTGGACCAGTTTCCGCCGCTCTCGCACTGTGCGACCGCATCCCAGTTGTGGCCTGAGGCACTGGCGGTGCCGGTGGCCAGACCCATCGGGACGGCGACGAGCGCGCCCGTCACTGCCATCCAGCCGAGGGCCTTCCTGGTCTTCGTGGTGGCGGTGGTGGTGGAGGTACGGGTGGTGGTCATCGAGATGTGTTCCTTTCGCTGGCCGCGGTCGAGGCCGTGCACAGGGTGTTGGGGGTCGGCACCGCGATCCGGTCGCGATGGCCTCGACGCTGCCCCTGGGGTTTTCGTTCTCGGGTGCCGGGTCCGGGGGCAGTCTCGGTATCGGACCGGCGGCGGCTCGTGATCTGAACGAGCCCGTTGCTCGCACTTTCTCCGAGCCGTGGCTCGTGATCTCCTCGAGCCGTCATCGACAGTACGGAGGGTGAGCAGCGTTGGAAACCAGGCACTTTCGGTGTCGCACTCCGTGTCGGCCGTCCAACTCCCGGCTTTCGTACAGTTGATTCTCGCTGGTCGAGACCGGAATGTAAGCATCGCGAACTATCGCGTTACCGTTACGTGATTGTGAGTCAGATCACAGCGTAGGTCGGCGTTTCCATGCCTGTCGGGCTTGCGTACTCAAGCGCAACAGCGCTGTGGCATCTCGGGAAGGTCACGGCAGGCTCCGCGCCCCCACTGCATCGGGGGGCCGCGACGGCGCGGCGGCGGGCCCGGCCCACGGCCACCAGTTGGCGCGTCCCATCAGCGCGACCAGCGCGGGCACGAGCAGCATCCGGACCAGGGTCGCATCGATCACCAGCGCGACGATTATGCCGATGCCGAGAAACCGCATCGGCGTCAACGACGACAGGGTGAACGCGCCGGTCACCAGGATCAGCAGTGCGGCCGCCGCGGTCACCACCCGCCCCGTGTGGACGGCGCCTGCCAGGACCGCGCCCTCGGTGTCGCCGCCCCGCCGATGCTCCTCGACCATCCGCGAGATGAGGAAGACCTCGTAGTCGGTGGACAGGCCGAACACCACCGCGACCACCAGAACGGCCATTCCCGCAGCCAGGGGCCCCGTGCTCACTCCCAGCACCCCGGCCAGGTGTCCGTCCTGGAACACCCAGGTGAGGATCCCGAAGGTCGCGCCGAGGCTCAGAGCCGCGACCAGCACCGCCTTGACCGGCAGGAGCACCGACCCGAACGCGATCAACAGCAGTACGAAGGTCGCCAGAGCCATGATCGCGACCATCAGCGGGAACCGGGCCACGATCGCGTCGACCCCGTCCGACGTGACGGCACTCTCGCCTCCGAGCAACACCTCCACCCCGTCCGGGCCGTCGATCGCACGGATCCGGTCCAGCACCGTCATCGCTGCTCGTGACCGGTCCGGCACCGACAGCTGCGCCTTCAGGAGCGTGACGTCGTCGCGCGTCCCGGCGACCACGACGGCGGCCACGTCGACGACCGCGGCGATCTCGCGCCGCAGACCCTCGACGGCCACCGCGGCGGGTGCGCGGCCGCCGGTTCCCCGGGCGACCACGACGACACCGCTGCCCGCGGCCGGGAACTCCGCTGCGACCCGTTCGACCGCGACGCGGGCCGGGTCCCCGGCGGGCAGTGCGGTGTGGTCGATGTCGGTGAGTTTCACGCCCAGAACGGGAACGGCCAGGATCAGCAGGACGCCCGTGATCGACGTGGCGACGAGCACACGCCTGGCCAGGACGATCCGGGTCACCCGACCCCAGAACCTCGCCGCGCGGGCCTGCCCCCGCCCGAAGGCGTCCCGGCGCCAGCTGCCCGCCCCGATCCGGTGACCGAGCAGGGCGAGCGCGGCCGGCAGCACCGTGAGCGACATCGTCGCCGCCGTCACGACCGCCGCCATCGCCCCGAAGCCGAGCGACCGAAGCGAGGCCTGCGGAAACACCAGGGTGCCCGCGAACGCACACACCAGCAGAAGGGCGGAGAACGCGATGGTGCGGCCCGCCGTGGCGAGGGTGCGGGACAGCGCGGTCACCGGATCCGCGCTGCCCAGTTCCTCCCGGTAACGGCTGACGACGAACAGTCCGTAGTCGATCGCCAGACCGAGGCTCAGCAGCGTGGCGATGTTCACCGCGAACACGTTCACCTCGGTGAACGCGGCCACGAGCCGGAGACAGGCGAGCGCACCGAGGATCGCGAGGACACCCACCGCGACCGGCAACGCGGCCGCGACTAGGCCACCGAAGACGAGGACCAGGACGAGCAGGGTCAGCGGCAGCGACAGCGCCTCGGCGCGCAGCAGGTCACGCTCCGAGCGGGTGTTCACCGAATCGGCGACCGCGGCGAATCCGGTCAGCTCGGTCGGCACACCCGCCACGTTCAGACGGTCGGCGATCGCCGGATAGGACGCGAGGCGCTGGTTCTCGTCACCGGCCGCGAACACGAGCGCCAACGCCCGATCCCCGGTGACGGAACGCAGGTAGGGCCCCGCCGCGGGCGTGTTCCACGGGGTGACGGCGGGACGGCTCAGCAGCGCGGGGTCGAGGGTGTCGAGTTGCTCCTGCACCCGCGGGCCGATGTCGTCGAGACTCGCTCCCGGCGGGGCGGTGTACACGGCGACGACATCCGGACTCTGCCGGCCGAAGTGCTCGTCGACCAGTTCCTCGACCTGCATCGACTCGCTGCCGGGATCGGCGTAGCCACCGGCGCCGAGCCGGTCGCCGACCGTGGAACCCCAGAGGCCCGCGACCACGACCACACCGGCGGCGAGCAGAAGCACGAGCCAGGGCCGCCGCAGCACGACCGCCGACCATCGGGTCACGGCTGCGGCTCCGCCGCGAGTGCGGCGGCCAGTTCCGGATAGTGCGGGGCGAAGACACCCAGCGCGCTCGCCCGGGCGTACCGGGGATCGTCCCGGCGCGCGGCGATGTCGGCGAGATCGCGGAGCCCGTGATAGCCGGGGCGGTCGCCGGACGGCGGCACCGGCGTCAAGGTCCCGGCGACCGCGGCGGGGAGGGTGCGCTCGAACAGCGAGTGGCACGCACGAAGCCCCGACATCATCACGTCCTGAAAGGTGTCCTCCGGCCCGATCCCGAACTCCTCGACGGCCAGGACCGCACCGGTGTCGACTCCGAGATCGACCTCGTGCAGCGTTGCAGCATAACGATTCTCACCGGCGAGCAGCGCCCGGACGACGGCGATCTCCGGTCGTCCCCGGTAGGCCGGCAGCGGCCCGTTGTGGATGTTGAGCACACGAAGGCCCGATTCGACGATCTGCGCGCGGAGGATCGTCGGATTGTTGACGGACCACACGACGCCGTCGGTACATGCCGCCACCACCGAGTCCGACGCGCTGTTCACGTCGTGTCCGCGCCGCACCGGGAACCCGTCGGGCACCGTCTCGTCCGGGTCGGTCCACACCAGGTCGATCCGGTGACCGGCCGCCTGTGCACTGCGCACCGCCCGCCACAACAGCGCCCCCCGGCCGATGAAGATCACGGGAGTTCCGCGCCGTCGCGGGCCGCGACCGCCGCCGCACGGACCTTCGCCAGCGTCATCTGCTGCACGAGTCCCTCGAGCCGCGCGACGAATCCGGCCTCACCGGCCCGCCCGACCACCGTCCGCGACACCTGGGCGAGCATCTCCAGTGAGGCGAGGGAATCTCCGCCGAGGGCGAAGAAGTCCGCGGACGGGGTCACCGCGGACGGATCGACGGACAGCACCGCAACCCAGATCGCGGCGATCCGGTCGAGGTCGGCGTCGACCGTGTCCGAGGTGGCGGGGTCGGTGTCCGGCGGCGTGGGGACGACGGTGTCCACGGCCGGGTCCGCGTCGGCGCCGGACAACCGGGACACGTCGAGTTTCCCGTTCCCGGTCAGGGGCATCTCGGCCACCCGACGAATGTGCGTGGGCACCATGTAGGCGGGCAACCGCTCCGACAGGAACGCGCGGACCGCCGCGTCGTCGACGTCGTCACCCGCGACGACGTACGCGTCGAGGACACCGCCGGTTTCCGTGCGCCTCCCGACGACGGCTGCGGCGGACACACCCGGGCACCGTTCCAGCGCGGCCCGGACCTCGCCGGGCTCGACCCGATTGCCACGCACCTTGACCTGCCCGTCGACCCGTCCGGCGAAGTCGAGCGAGCCGTCGGGAAGGAGACGAGCGAGATCCCCGGTCCGATACGACCGGACACCATCCGCGAGTTGCACGAACCGATCCGCGGTCAGGTCCGGACGGCCGAGATAGCCGCCGGCGAGCTGCGGTCCGGTGAAGTACAGCTCGCCGACCTCGCCGGGCGCCACCGGCGCGCCGCCCTCGTCGAGCAGGTACGCATCGGTGCCTGCGGTTGGCCTGCCGATGGGCACCGTCGCGGCCACCGGATCCGGCACGGCGTCGACGACATGGCTCGTGCACACCACGCTCACCTCCGCGGGACCGTAGCTGTTCAGCAGCCGCACGTCGGGACCGAAGAAGTCCCGGGCACGGGCGGCCAGTGCGGGCGACAGCTGCTCGCCGCCGACGACGACGGTCCGCACCGGGCCGGGCGTGAGCTCCAGGCGGAGCACCACGTCCAACAGGCTCGGTGTGAAAAGGAAAGTGTTGGCTCCGGATTCGCACAGCATGTGGCGCAGCGAGAGGTGCGAGGTGTCGTCGGGTACGAGGGTGACGGCACCTCCGGTCAGCAGCGGAGAGAAGAATGCCGCGCACGCCATGTCGGCGGCGGGCGTGTGGTGGTGGGCGAACCGGGTCCGCGGACCGAGCCCGTACCAGTCGGTGACGCCGTCCACGAAGTGCACCACACCGGAATGCGAGACCCGCACGCCCTTCGGGCGCCCGGTCGAGCCGGAGGTGTACGTGACGTAGGCGATGTCGTCCCCCGTGATCGGGACGCGGACCGGCTCGGGTGCGGAGTCCGGCAGATCGTCGAGCAGCAGCACCGGCACCGGCGCGAGCACGGACGCGGCTCGGTCCCGTTCGGCGAGCACCAGCGCCGCACCCGAGTCGGCGACGATGCCCGCGTGACGCTCCACCGGGTGCTTCGGGTCGAGCGCGAGGAAGGCCGCTCCGGCACGGAGCACCCCGAGTTGTGCGGCGACCGCGGCGACGCTGCGACCGGCGAGGACCGCCACGACGTCGCCGTGCCGCACCCCGTGGTCGTGCAGTGCCGTCGCGATCGCGTCGGCGCGACCGTCGAGTTCGGCGTACGAGTGCTCACCGCCGGGCGAGGTCACCGCGACCGCCTCCGGTGTGGCCCGGGCGTGGTCCCGGAACCGCGAGTCGGCGGTGCCCGTGCTCGATGCCGGCCCACCCCGGGCGGCGGGTGCGAGAGCGGTCGCCGCGGCGCTCTCGCCGGGGGCCGTCAACGCCGCCGCGATCCGGTCGAGGACGGCGCCCAGGCGATCGTCGACGCCGGCGCCCGCGCGGCAGGACACGGTGATCTCGGTGGTCCCGTCGCATTCGAGGACGACGAACGAGACCGGTACCAGCCCGGTGTGCACCGGCACCGCTCGCACGGTGGTGGCCCGGAAACCCGGCACCGACAGGTCACGGGTCGACACCTGACCGGCATGGGACACCAACGCCGACACGACGTTCCGGTCCGCGTGGGCGCCGAGCCGGTGCGCGCCACGCAGCACCGCACGGGCCACCGGAGCGGGCAGGCGAGCGAGCCCGCCGTTGTCCATCTCGGCCAGCTCCCGCTTCTCCGCCATGTGGACGAGGATTCGCGTGTGGGTCTTCGACCACGGCTCGCCAGGAGCGACATCGAGGAACAGCGGCAGCGCGAGGTTCGCGGTGGACCGGAGGGCCGGGTCGTGTCTGCGCAGGTCGACGGGGATCATCACGCGGATCCGCTCCCCGACGACGTCGGCCAGGACCGCCGAGATCCGGGCCACCGAGGCGGCGGCGACGCCGGGGACGCTGCGGTGCCGCCACAGGAACGGGCCCTGCTTCGGTGGGCTTCCGCTCGCGCCGAGCGGTGACCGCCGCGTCGGCATCAGGGTCGTCGGCTTTCCACTCGACCCGATCCTGGCGACGAGGTCGTGATCCGCCGTGGGGTCCGGCGCCCCGATCGGTTCCTCGCCGCGCAGCACACGGAACACGTCCGCCGCCCACAGCGCGAGCCCGCGCGCGTCCATCACCCCGTGGAACACCCGGAACACGACCGTCGACGTGTCCCGGTCGCGCACGAGCACCACCTCCGCGGTGCCGTCACCGAGACCGCGGGTGAGCACCGGGTCGGCATCCGGTGCGGCGAAGTCGACACCGGGCCCGGCGAGAACGGTGACGGCGGGTGCGATCCCCGAGTCCACCCACCGTTCACCCCGGCGACGCAGTCGCGCACCCGGGCAGGCGGCGCTCGCCGCGGCGACGGCGTCGACCAGTCGGTCCGCGTCGAGGACACCGTCTCCCGCGACGACGAGCTGGATCGCGAAGGGTTCCGCGAGCGGCCTGCCGGCGAGGTAGAGCCACTCGGTGGCCGAGATCGGTCGTTCGAACTGAGCGAGGGTGGAGGTCACGGCAGTCCTTCGTGGAGGCGGCGGCGAGGTCAGGCGTGGTGGCGGGTGAGTTCGGCGAGTCCGCCCTGCTCCTCGACCCAGGTGCGGAACCCGTCCATTCCACGGGCACGGTCGACGACCGGACGGTATCCGAAATCCCTTGCGGCGGCGGATGTGTCGAAGGTCGCGGAGCGGGACATCAGAGCGAGCACGTACATCGACAGCGGGGGCGACCAGCGGGTCGCGAGGTACGGGATCTTCCACACCGTGTCGAGAACCCGGACGAGCGCGGTGACGACGCGGAGGTCGGGTGTGCGGTCGGGCATCTCGAACCCGAAGTCCCGGGTCACCTCGGCCATGTACGGCCAGATGTTCGTCACCTCGGCGTCGGCGACGAAATAGGCGCGCCCACCCACCCGGTCCGACGCCGCAGCCTTGACGCATGCGTCGACGATGTTGTCGACGTGGCACAGGGAGGCGTACACGTCCCGGCCTCCGGAGAGGTTCGGCAGCCGCCCGGACCGGGCCCGGCCGAGCAGGCGCACGATCGGGCCGGTGCGGTCCCCCGGCCCCCAGATCGCCCGGGGGCGCAGGGCACAGGTGACGAAACCGTCGGTGTTCGCGGCCAGAACCGCCTGCTCGGCAGCGGCTTTCGTCTCCGAGTACAGATTGAGGAAACGCGTCGGATAGGGCGCCGACTCGTCGATTCCGATCAGGTCGCCGCCGTCGCGGTCCATCACGACGCTCGGGCTCGAGACGAACACGAACCGCACCGCGCCGTTGTCCCGGGCGGCCGCCAGCAGCACGCGGGTCGCCTCGACGTTCTCCCGTTCGAACTGGGCCCGGAGGCCGCGCTCGTCGACGCGGGCGGCGCTGTGCACGACGATGTCGATGCCACGGGTCGCGAGGGCGAGCGACTCGGGATCGTTCAGGTCGCCGTACACGATGCGCATCGCCGAGGTGTCACCGAGATCGGCGAGGCCACTGGTGCGACGCACGAGAATCGAGACGTCGTGCTCACCGTCGTCGACGAGACGCCGAGCCAGGCGACCCCCGAGAAATCCGGAGGCGCCGGTCACGAGAATCTTCACGACACGTCCCCCTTGCCGGACTGGGTCCTCCACCACGTCATTCCGAACAGCATCGTCAGAGCGGCAGTCGCGGCGGGAGACCGGTTCGCGCCGGCACTGCGCAGTGCGGCGGGGATCTGCGCCGCGTGGACGACGACGCTGAGGAAGACGTCGATCCACCAGACTCCGCGCGCCACCCGGCTCCGGAGCGGGCGGCCGTTCGCTGCGGCGATCAACCCGTACGCCACGTAGATCCAGCCGAGAACGGGTATCGCCCGCAGCGCCGTCGTCCTCATCGATGCCACCTTCCGAGTCGTCCGCCCGCCGGACGTCTGCCGTCCAGGCGCTTGCCCGCCCACACCGAGAGCTGCTCTCGGCCGATCTTCGCGTTGTGCCTGATGTCGACCGGAAACCCGGGATGCACCAGGAACGTGTCGACAGCGCCGGTGAGCTCGTTGTCCGCACCGTGCGCCCGCAGCCGCGCGAGGACGTCCCCGGCGTCGGCGTCCGAGACGAGCTCGACGCACAGCACGGGGCGCTGTCGTGGACGCGAACCGACTCCGACGAGCGCGGTCCGTGCCACCCCGGAGACGGTGTTGAAGACCTGCTCGACCTGCACCGTGTGGAGGGTGTGGTCGCCGAGTTCCACCCGCTGGGACTTGCGGCCGCAGAACCAGATCCGGCCCTCGTCGTCGATCCATCCGACGTCGCCGGTCCGGTGCCAGACCCTGTCGCCGTCCGGGATCTTGCCGAGCAGGTTCGCCTCGTCCGGCCAGTGGTATCGGCTGCTCACGTTCGGTCCGCTCACGACGATCTCGCCCGGGCCGTCCGGTGGCTCCCCCGCGTCCGCCCATGACCGCACGGGGTCGTCGGTGATCGCGAGGAGCCGGACGTCGATGCCGTCGACGGGTCGTCCGATGCACGTGCCGGCTCCCTCGCCTGCCCGCTGCGCCGGGCCGGCGGCGAGCTCGCGGGACTCGATCGACGACATCGGAATGGACTCGGTCGCACCGTATCCGGCATGGATCTCGACATCGCCGGGCAGGATCTCGCGCAGGCCGACGATCACGGCGTTCGGGACCGGGGCTCCGCCGGAGAACACGGCCCGGATCGTGGGCAGTCGAACCGCCCGCTCGCGGCAGTACGCGAGCAGAGGCGCCAGCACCGCCGGGGACGCGAACAGGGTCTCGACCCCGAACCGGGTGACGGCGTCGGCGACGTGTGCCGGGTCGGTCGATCCGACGCGGCTCGGGATGAGCGGCGGCAACACGATTCCGGTCCCGAGCAGCAGGTACAGCACACCGAACACGGGCAGGGTGACCAACGCCGTCTGCCCGGCGGTCGTACCCGTCAGTGCCTGGGTCCGGTCGAGCATCGATGCGAGGTTGCCGTGCGTGAGTTCGACGGCCTTCGCCGGACCGGTGGAACCGGTGGTGAACGCGATCATCGCCGGGGCCGCGACGTCCACCGGCTGCGGATCGTCCGCGGTCACCGGATGCTCGCCGCCCGCGGCGCCGCCCCGACCGAACGCGGCGAGGGTGTGCCCGCCCCAGAACCAGCGGCGTCCGACGGTGACCGGTACCCGCACGCGACGGAACGAGCGGCGGAACAGCACCCGCAGCACGTGCGCCTCGGGGATGCCGACGAAGGCCTGCGGATTCACCGCCGCCAGGCACCGCAACATCGCACGCACGCCCATGCCCGGATCGATCACCACCGGGATCGCGCCGGCCTTGAACAGGCCGAACAGCACCGCGTACAGCTCCGGGCCGGGGTTGATCAGGACGATCGTGCGGTCCCCGCGGCCGATTCCGGACTCGGCGAACCGCCGGGCCAGGACGTCGGACCACTGCGACAGCTCCGCGAACGAGATGTCGGTGTACTCGGGGAGCGCTCCTTTCGGGGACGCTCCCGCGTAGCTGATCGCGGGGGCGTCGGGGCGCCTGCGGGCATGATCGTCGACGCCGTCGAACCACCTGGTACCCACGGGCGTGCTCATCGAGTGTTCGGTTCGGGGAGGTGATACAGGCAGGCCGCCGCGCTCGGTCCGGCACCGGCCGCGACCATGAGGACGGTCCGGGCATCGTCGAGCAGGCCCGCGGCGACGGCGCGGTGGTAGTCGAGTGGGATCGTCGCGGTGTGGACGTCGGCGGTGTCCTCACCACCAGCGGCGACGAGCGGGACACCGAGCTTCGCGGACAGCGCGGCGGCGAACCCCGGCGTCGGCCGCGACGAGATCAGCACCGTGGAGAGCGGGTCGACCCCGTCGGCGAGCGCGCGGGCGCCGGCCGTCACGGCCGCGTCGAGGATGCGACGCTCGGCGTCGTCGGCCCTGATCACGGTCATCGCGGACCGGCCGGTCGTACCCATCGTCGCGGTGTCGACGAAGCCCTCGACCGCGACCGGGCCGTCGGCCAGCTCGACGTGGACGGGCCCGAATCCGGCCGGCCCCTCGACGAGTTCGAGCAGCAGTGCGCCCGACGCGGTTGCATAGGGGAAGTCCTCGGTGGCGTCGGTGCCGGTGAGGGCGGGGTGGGTGTCACCGGAGACCACGAGGACCCGGCCCGTGCTGCCGGTGACGAGGATCGCGGACGCGACCTGGACGGCGTTGAGGACGCCGCAGGCCCCGTTCATCAGGTCGAACGAGAACGACCGCGGGTCGTCCGCACGGTATTCGAGGCCGATACCCGCGGCCTTCTGGATCAACGCGCCCATCGCGGGTTCCACCATGTTCGAGTCCCGGTAGATCCCGGCGTTGACGAGCACTCCGACCGTCTCCGGGGCGGCACCCGCACTGGTCAGTGCGTCTCGAGCGGCGCGGGCCGCGCCCTCGACGGCGCTGGCGTTCCCGGCGCCGCGCACGGCACCCGTCGCGGTGATGACGACACCCACGGTCAGACCTCCAGGGACGAGATGGTGGTGGACAGGAATCCCGTGACGATCCCGGACGCCGCGGGGACCATCAGGACCTTCGAACCGGCCGGCATCCGCTGCTGACCCAGCTGATCGTGCAGGACGACGAAATGACTTGTCGTCGAGGTATTTCCGTACTTGTCGACGACCCCCGGGGACTCGGGCATCGGCGTTCCGAACTCCCGTTCACCGAGCGCATTCATGGCCGTGATGGCCGAGGCACCGAACTGGTGGTGGATGACGAAGTCGAACTCCTCGTCGGCGAACGTCCGGCCCTGTGCCGCGAGGTGGTTGCGCTGGGTGTCCGTCCACAGCAGGAACCGGCTCTCGTTGTGCATCCGGCGGTTGTCCGTGTACAGCGCCACGCCCTGGGTCCGGTCCGAGGGCATGCCGAGGCACGCATCGGCGTACTCGGCGGCGGTCATCAGTTCGACGTAGTGGATGCGGTCGCTCTCGTCCTCCGAACGGTCGAGCACGACCGCGGACCCCGAGTCCCCGACGGAGAGGGACGCGAACTGGGGGTTGTACCCGCCGGCTATCTCCAGGGCCGCCGTCTCCGCGATGGGGGTGATCGCCTCACCGCTGAGCACCATGCCGTTGCGGACGGTGCCGGCCCGGATCATGCGGTCGAGGATGTATGTGCCGGTGAGCATCCCGGCACAGGCGTTGGAGAGGTCGAAGTGGATCGCTCGGCGGGCGCCGAGTTCCTTGGCCACCATCGCCGCGAAAGAGGGTTCGAAGTAGATCCTGGACTGCTCCTTGCTGCGCGTGATCGACACGGAGATGATCGCGTCGAGTTCGTCCGCCGCATAGCGGGAGCGGGAGAGGCAGTCGCGTGCCGCCTTCAGTGCGAGTGCGAACGAGTCCTCGAAGTCGTCGGGGGAGGTCGAGCGCACTCGCCGTTCCCGAACGCCGGTCACGGCCTCGAAGTCGAACGACGGCGGCTCGGCGAGGCGGCCGATCAACTCGTCGGTGGTCTGGACGGCGCTCGGCAGATACGCACCGATCGCCTCGAATCGTGAGTGAATCACTGCAGTTCCTCCGGTCGGTCCCGTGCGACGCCGGAACCGCCCCCGCGGGCGGGATCCCGGGCAGCGGAATCGGGTGGTCACCAAGAACAATTCGTACCGATCTCCACAGGGGGGTGGCCGCGCCGCTGTTCGCGGTCTGGCGTCGAGTCGCTCCTGTGTCCCAGGGAATGTAGCAGCGAAGCCGGGTGTCGATGGCGTGCAACGGCAAATTGTCGGGAGCCGCCCGGCCGTGGTCGACGGACTCCGGCACCGGCCCCCGGCCGGCGGGGACGCCGACCACGGGACTCGCGCAGTGAACGGTCGGTCTGCGGCGTCGCCGCGGCTGCCAGGAGATTCACCCCTCAGCGCGGTCGATCTCGCCGCCGACCACCGCCCGTCGTAGTTGTTGACCTTTGAATGATGTTGTATCGCAAGTGATCCACGGTTCACGGTCGTATGAATCGGGTCACACTTTGCGGGATTCGAGTTGAGCTCGACAGCCCACCTGTGATCATGTGTGATCGGACAAACCTACTTGCCGGTAACAAGAGCGGGGGACTGTGGCATGGTCGGTCGAACAGCACGAAAACGGTTGCGAAACAGCGTGTTCCGTCACAGGAACTCGGCTGCCCGATCTGCCAGGTCGAGTAGCGGCTGCGGAAGGATCCCGAGCAGGACGGTCACACCTGCACCGGCGGCGACCGCCACGGTGGTCAGCGGGCTCGGCGTGACGACCTCCGGCGCGTCCGCGGGTGGATCGGTGAAGAACATCAACACGATCACTCGCACGTAGAAGAACGCCGCGATCGCACTGGACACCACACCGACGAGAACCAGCGGCCACGCCCCGGTGCCCGCCGCCGCCGAGAAGACCGCGAACTTCCCGACGAACCCGGCCGTCAACGGGATTCCGGCGAACGAGAGCAGCAACAGGGCGAAGGTGCCCGCGATCAGTGGCGACTGCCGTCCCAGCCCGGCCCAGCGCGAGAGGTGGGTCGCCTCCCCAGCCGGTCCGCGCACCAACCCGACGATCGCGAAGGCTGCGACCGTCCCGAAGCCGTACGTGACCAGATAGAACAGCGTCGACGACAGCCCGGCCCGGTCCGCCGCGACCACACCGACCAGGATGAAACCCGCATGCGCGACAGACGAATACGCGAGCATCCGCTTGACATCGGTCTGCGTCACCGCGAGCACCGAGCCGAACGCCATCGTCAGGATCGCCACCACCCACAGCAGCGGGCGCCAGTCGTCGCGCAGGCCGGGCACACCGACGTAGAAGATCCGGAGCATCGCGCCGAACGCCGCGATCTTCGTCGCGGCGGCCATGAACGCGGTGACGGGGGTGGGTGCGCCCTGGTAGACGTCGGGCACCCAGGAGTGGAACGGGACGGCTCCCACCTTGAACAGCAGACCCACCGCGAGCAGGCCGGTGCCGATCAGCGCGAACGTGGTGCCGCCGGTGGCGGTGGCCTCGGCGATGCCCGTGAGCCGCACCGTCCCCGCCTCGCCGTACAGGAAGGCCACACCGAAGAGGAAGAACGCCGACGAGAAGGCCCCGAGCAGGAAGTACTTGAGGGCCGCCTCCTGCGACAGCACCCGCTGCCTGCGTGCGAGCCCACACAGCAGGTAGAGCGGCAGGGACAGCACCTCCAGGGCGACGAACATCGTCAGCAGGTCGCCGGATGCGGGGAACAACATCATCCCGCCGACCGCGAACAGCGCCAGTGGGAACACCTCGGTCCGCGTCACACCCGCGGCGATCGCCTCCTTCTCGGCGACACTCCCCGGCAGCACCGACGCCTGGGGGGTGAACGCGTCGGCGGTGACGGCTCGCGCGGCGACCCGGTCGACCCGACGCTCGGCGATCAGCAGCACCGACAGGAGTGACACCAACAGGATCGAGCCCTGCAGGAAGAGAGCCGGCCCGTCGATCACCACCGCCCCCGCCACCGCCGTCCCCCGCGTGTCGCGGAGCGCCAGGACGGCGACGAAGGCCGCGACCAGCCCGCCGATCGACAACACGAGATGGCTGCCGTAGCGGGCGCGCGCGGGTGCGAACGCCTCGACGATGACCCCGGCGACCGCGGCACCGAAGACGAGGAGCATCGGCAGGAGCAGGCTGTACTCGATGTCGGGTGCGGGCAGCGGCGACTGCGCGAGCACCACCGCCGACGACCATTCCGGAATCACCGGTGCCCACCTCCCTGTTCCGCTTCGATCACCGGGACCGTCGGCGCCGGATCCTCCTGGTGCACCGCCGTCAGCGTCGCGTCGACGGCGGGCGTGATCGTGTCGAGCGCCGGTTTCGGGTACAGCCCGAGGAACAGGAGCAGTGCGATCAGCGGCGCCACCACCGCGATCTCGCGGCGGCCGAGGTCACGTACACCCTCGCGCGCGGGCCCGGTCATCACCCGCTGGTACAGCCACAGCACGTACACCGCCGAGAGCACGAGTGCCGTCGTCGCGACGACGGCGGCAGCCGGGTACCGGGTGAAGGTGCCGATCAGGACGAGGAACTCGCTGACGAACGGCGCGAGACCGGGAAGCGACAGGGTCGCCAGCCCGGCGACGAGGAAGGTTCCCGCCAGGACCGGGGCGGTGGACTGCACTCCGCCGTAGTCGGCGATGACGCGAGAACCCTTGCGGGCGACGAGGAAACCGGCGATCAACATCAGTGCGGCAGTGGAGAGGCCGTGATTGACCATGTACAGCGCGGACCCGCCCTGGGACTGGCTGGTGAGCGCGAAGATGCCGAGCACGATGAACCCGAAGTGCGAGATCGACGTGTACGCGATCAGCCGCATGATGTCGGTCTGCCCGATCGCCACGAGGGCGCCGTAGACGATGCCGACGACGGCGAGGGTGATGATCAGCGGAGCGAACGTCCGGGTGGCGTCCGGGAACAACTCGATGCAGTACCGCAGCATGCCGAAGGTACCGACCTTGTCCACCACGGCCATCATCAGCACGGCCGTCGCGGGCGTGGAGTGGACGGCGGCATCGGGCAGCCAGGTGTGCAGCGGCCACAGCGGCGCCTTGACCGCGAACGCGAACATGAACCCGAGGAACAGCGCGTTCGCGACGGGCGCGTCGAGAACCAGGTCGCCGGACGAGACCGCGCCCGCGATGGCGCGGAAGTCGAAGGTGCCGGACTCGAACGGGCCGGCGTCACCCGCGGTGACGGCATAGAGCCCGATCACCGCGGCCAGCATGATCAGGCCGCCGAACAGGTTGTACAGCAGGAATTTCACGGCTGCGCGGGGGCCGCGCCGATCGCCGAAGCTGCCGATCAGGAAGTACATCGGGATCAGCATCGCTTCGAAGAACACGTAGAACAACAGGATGTCGAGGGAGAGGAACGACATCAGCACCATCGCCTCGACGATCAGGACGAGCGAGACGTACGCGTGCACGGGACGATTTCCCCGGGTCCCCGCGGGCCGCTGCCCCGAGTCGCTGTCAGCGTCCCGCCAGCCCGCCAGGAGCAGGACCGGGACCAGGACGGTGGTCAGCAGCACCAGCACCAGCGCGACACCGTCCACACCGAGCTCGTACCGGGTGCCGAACGCAGGTATCCAGGAACGGGATTCGACGAACTGGAAGCGCTCACCGCCGGGGTCGAACCCGACGGCAACCACCACCGCGACCGCGAGGGTCACGATCGACGCGGCGAGCGCCACCCACCGGGCGGCAGCGCGACCACTCGCGGGCACACAGGCGACGGCGCCGGCACCGACCACCGGTGCCAGCCACAGTGCGCTCAACCATGCGAAGCCGTCCACGCTCACCTCACCAACGCCAGCATCGCGACCGCGGCGGCCGCACCGAGGAACACATAGGTCGCGTAGGTCCGTACGAAACCGTTCTGCAACTTACGAATCCGCGTCGAGGCGCCCGCGACGCCGGCGGCGACACCCGAGACCGCACCGTCCACGCCGCGCTCGTCCACGACGACCAGGCCGCGGGTCAGGCGGTCACCCGGTCGCATGAACACCGCCTCGTTGAGGGCGTCGCCGTAGAGGTCGCGTCGTGCCGCGGCGGTCAGTGCCGTCACCGGTTCCGGAGCGGTCTCCGGGATGGACACGCCCGCGTACCGCCGGTACGCCACCCCGACACCGGCGAGCACGACGACGAGGGTGATCGCGGTGATCGCCCACACCGGCATCGGCAACTCGTCGTGGTGCTCCCCCACCACGGGTTCGAGCCAGTTCTGCAGCGCGCCGCCGTAGGCCAGCAGGAAGCCGGAGCCGATCGACCCGAGGGCGATGATCATCATCGGCCAGGTCATCACCCCCGGCGCCTCGTGCGGGTGCGGCGGACCGCCTTCCGGCCGCTCCGTGGCAGGAGTGGAGCCGGCGGAACGACGCGGCGGTTCGGCCGCTCCTGCCCACCGCCGGTCACCGAAGAAGGTCATCAGCATCACGCGCGTCATGTAGAAGGCGGTGATCCCGGCGCCGAGGACCGTCACGATCCCGAGGATCCAGCCCTCGACCCCGCCGGCTCCGAAAGCGGCCTCGATGATCTTGTCCTTGGAGAAGAACCCGGCGAACGGCGGGATCCCGATGAGCGCGAGGTAGCCGAACCCGAAGGTGGCGAACGTGATCGGCATGAGGGTCCGCAGACCGCCGTAACGCCGCATGTTCACCTCGTCGTCCATCGCATGCATCACCGACCCGGCACCGAGGAACAGTCCCGCCTTGAAGAACCCGTGGGCGAGCAGGTGCATGATCGCGAACGCGTACCCGGCGGGCCCGAGGCCTGCGGCCAGCACCATGTACCCGATCTGGCTCATCGTGGACGCGGCGAGCACCTTCTTGATGTCGTCCTTCGCGCAGCCGATGATCGCGCCGAACAGCAACGTCACCGCACCCACGACCACCACGGCGACGCGCGCGGTCGGCGCGAGATCGAAGATCGCGTTGGAACGGGTGATCAGGTAGACACCGGCGGTGACCATCGTCGCGGCGTGGATCAGCGCCGACACCGGCGTGGGGCCCTCCATGGCGTCCCCGAGCCACGACTGCAGCGGCACCTGCGCCGACTTGCCGCACGCGGCGAGGAGCAGCACCAGGCCCAGGACCGTCACCGTCGCCTCCTGCGCCTGCCCGACACCCGCGAACACCCCCGAGTACGAGACGGTGCCGAAGGTGGCGAACATGATCATCAGCGCCACCGCGAGACCCATGTCGCCGACGCGGTTGACGACGAACGCCTTCTTCGCGGCGGCCGCGGCCGACGGCTTGTGGTGCCAGAATCCGATCAGCAGGTATGAGGCGAGGCCGACGCCCTCCCAGCCGACGTACAGGCCGAGGTAGTTGTCGGACAGCACCAGCAGCAGCATCGCCGCGAGGAACAGGTTGAGGTACGCGAAGAATCGTCGCCTGTCCTGGTCGTCTCGCATGTACCCGACCGAGTAGACGTGGATGAGCGAGCCGACCCCGGTGATCAGGAGCGCGAAACACATCGACAGCTGGTCGAGCTGGAGCCCGAAGTCGACCTGCAGCCCGGCGACGGGGACCCAGCTGAACAGAGTTTCGTGGACCGCGCGGTCGTCGTCCGCGCGCCCGAGCATCCCGACGAACAGCGCGACCGCGACTCCGAACGAGGCGAGTGCCGTCACGCAGCCGAGGAGGTGTCCCCACCGGTCGCTGCGCCGACCCGCGAGCAGCAGCACCACGGCACCGGCCAGTGGTAGCGCTACGAGAAGCCCGATCCCCCCGCCCATGTCAGAACTTGAGGAGGCTGGCGGCGTCGACCGAAGCGGATCGACGGGAGCGGAAGAGGGCCATGATGATTGCGAGGCCGACGACCACCTCGGCGGCGGCGACCACCATCGTGAAGAACGCGAACACGTGACCGTGCAGGTTCCCGTGCATGCGGGCGAAGGTCACGAACGCCAGGTTCGTCGCGTTGAGCATCAGCTCGATGCACATGAACACGACGATCGCGTTGCGTCGCAACAGCACACCTGCGGCGCCGATGGTGAACAACAGCGCCGACAGGTACAGGTAGTTCTCCGGGTTCACCGCTCCCCCCTCTCGACCCCACCGCCACGGTGCGGCGCCGTGTCGTCGCTGTGGCGGGGTGTCAGGATGCTGCTCACCGACCGCGGTGCGGGTGATCCGTCGGGCAGTCGCGCGGCCATGTCCACGGCGTTGTGGCGGGCGTACACGCCGGGGCTCGGCAGCGGGGTGACCTGCTCACCGTCCCGGAAACGGCGCTGCGACATGGCCTTCTGGTCGGGTTTCGGCTCGAGCCGTTCCCGGTGCGCGAGCACCATCGCCCCGATCGTCGCGACGATGAGCAGCGCGCCGGTCAGTTCGAACGCCCACACGTAGCGCAGGAAGATCAGCTCGGCGAGCGCGGGCACGTTGCCGAGGGTTCCGTCCGGGCCCGGCGCGGCGTTGGCGTCGGGCAGGCCCGCGAAGGACGCCACGGTGACGTTGCCGATCCCCGCGATGAGCAGCACGCCGAAGCCGACTCCGGCGACGACGGCCGCGACCCGCTGTCCGCGCAGTGTCTCGACCAGGGAATCGGACGAGTCGACACCGACGAGCATGAGTACGAACAGGAACAGCATCATGACCGCGCCGGTGTACACGACGATCTGCACGACACCGAGGAACAGCGCGTCCTGCGCGATGTAGAAGAAGGCGAGCAGGATCATCGTCATCGCGAGGAAGATCGCCGAGTACACGGCCTTGGTAGCGCACACGACACCGAGCGCACCGATCACGCAGAGTGTCCCGAGGATCCAGAACTGCACGGCCTCACCGGTGCTGGTGCGGGTCAGCTCCTGGGCGAGAAGGTCGACGGTCACGGCTCCTCACCCCGCTCGACACCGTCGGTCCGGGACGCCTGCGGAGCAATCCGCCCCCCGTAGTAGTCCTCGTCGGTGGCGCCGGGCGCCATGTCGTGCGGCGGCGGTGCCATGCCGGGTTCGAGCGGGGCGAGCAGTCGATCCTTGCCGAAGATGAGGTCGGCGCGGTTGTCGTCGACGAGTTCGTCGTAGCTGTCGGTCATGGTCAGGGCCCGGGTGGGGCAGGCCTCGATGCACAACCCGCAGCCGATGCATCGCAGGTAGTTGATCTGGTAGACGCGCCCGTACCGCTCACCCGGCGAGTAGCGTTCGTCCTCCGTGTTGTCGGCGCCCTCGACGTAGATCGCGTCGGCCGGGCACGCCCACGCACACAGTTCGCACCCGATGCACTTCTCGAGCCCGTCGGGATACCGGTTGAGCTGGTGGCGCCCGTGGTAGCCGGGTGCGGTCGGCGGGCGCTGTTCGGGATACATCTCGGTGTTCGGTTTCTTGAACATCGTCGAGAACGTGACACCGAACCCGGAGACCGAATCGAAGAATCTGGTCATGACGGACCTCCCGACACTCGCTCGAACGTGGGCAGGCTCTGGCCCGGCAGCGGGGGCACGGGGAACCCGCCCGCCATGGGATCGAACGGCACCGCCGTTGCGGGATCGAACTGCTCGCCCACCGGCGTTTCGGCGACGACGGCACCGCTTCGCCTCCGCCGCAGGATGTTCCATGCCAGTGCGGCCAGGCCGAGGGCCACGATCACGCCACCGACGACGAGGGTGACGGCGCGGGCGTCGTGACCCTCCATGCGCAACGCCTTCGCGGTGGCCACCAGCATCACCCAGACCAGGGACGCCGGGATGAGCACCTTCCAGCCGAGGTTCATGAACTGGTCGTAGCGCAGTCGCGGCAGGGTCGCGCGCAGCCAGATGAACACGAAGAGGAAGGCCCACACCTTCGCGACGAACCAGAGCACCGGCCACCATCCGCTGTTGGCGCCGTCCCAGAGGCTGATCGGCCACGGCGCGTGCCATCCGCCGAGGAACAGGGTCGTCGCGAGCGCGGAGACGGTGACCATGTTGATGTACTCGGCGAGCATGAACATCGCGAAACGGAGCGAGGAGTACTCGGTGTGGAAGCCGCCGACGAGTTCGCCTTCCGCCTCGGGCAGGTCGAACGGCGCCCGGTTCGTCTCGCCGACCATGGAGGTCACGTAGATCAGGAAGGACGGCAGCAGCAGGAAGACGTACCAGGTTCCGACCTGCGACTCGACGATCCCGGAGGTGCTCATGGTGCCCGCGTCGAGGAAGACCGCCGCGAACGACAGGCCCATCGCGACCTCGTAGGAGATGACCTGCGCGGTGGAACGCAGGCCACCGAGCAGCGGGTACGTCGATCCGGAGGCCCAGCCGGCGAGCACGATGCCGTACACGCCGACGGAGGTGACGGCCAGGACGTACAGGACGGCGACCTGCAGGTCGGTGAGCTGCAGCGGGGTGCGGTGCCCGAAGATCGACACCTCCGGGCCGAACGGGATGACGGCGAACGCCATGATCGCGGGGACGATCGAGATGATCGGGGCCAGCAGGTACACGGGTTTGTCGACCCCTGCGGGGACGATGCCCTCCTTGAGCGCGAGCTTGATGCCGTCGGCGAGGGACTGCAGGGTGCCGCGCGGCCCGACCCGGTTGGGACCGACGCGCATCTGCATCCACGCCATGATCTTGCGTTCGGCGAGCAGGGCGATCAGCGGTGTCAGGATCAGGAAGGCGAAGATCGCGACAGCCTTCACGACGACCAGCCACCAGGGGTCGTGGCCGAACGCGGACAGGTCGGTGCCTGCGGCGAGAACGAGACCGGAGGTCACGACGTCACCCCTTCGCCGGGTCGTGCGGGCCTGATCCGCACGAGCGCGCCGACCGTGACGCCGAGCTCACGGTGCACGGCACCGCCCGGCGAGTTCAGTGGCAGCCACACCACCCGCTCGGGCAGGTCGGTCACGACGACGGGGAAGCTGACCGATCCGCGGTCGGTGCTCACGACGAGGGCTCCTCCGTCCGGGCACCCGATCTCGTCCGCGGTGCCCGCGGAGATCCGCGCGACCGGACGGTGCGCCGTGCCCGCGAGGTGTGGTTCGCCGTCCTGCATCCGGCCGGCGTCGAGCAGCATTCGCCACCCGGCGAGGACCGCTTGCCCGGGACCCGGGGTGCGTGGATCGGGGGGCGCGGTCGACGGGTCGGCGGCGGTGGCGCCGTCCCAGTGCCCGACGACGGCCAGTTCGGCCCGCGCTGCGGCCACGTCGGGCAGGTCCACGGGTTCGCCCATCTCGGCGGCGAGTGCGTGCAGCACCCGCAGATCCGGCATCGCGCCGGTGCCGGTGAGGGCGACGCCGAAGGTGCGGTCGCGGCCCTCCCAGTCGAGGAAGCTGCCTGCCTTCTCCGCGACCGGGGCCACCGGGAACACGACGTCGGCGAGTTCGGTGACCTCGCTGTGCCTCACCTCCAGTGACACCACGAATCCCGCCGTGCGCACCGCCTCGCGCGCGGAAGCCGGGTCGGGCAGGTCGCCCGGTTCGACACCTGCGATCACCAGGGCACCGATCGTTCCGGCCCGTGCCGCCGCGAGAATGCCGTCGGTGTCCCGGCCGGGGGCGGCGGGCAGGTCGGTCTTCCACCGGGCCCCGACGCGGCTGCGGGCATCGGCGACCGCGACCGGGTGCCCGCCGGGCAGCAACGACGGCGCCGCGCCCGCCTCGACGGCGCCTCGCTCACCGGCCCGGCGCGGGATCCACGCGACCCGCGCGCCCGTCGCGTCGGCGAGTTCGCAGACCGCACTGAGTGTTCCGGGAACCGCCGCGGCCCGTTCACCGACGAGGATCAGCGCTCCCGGCTCCCGCATCGCCTCGTCGTCACGCAGCGATTGCAGCGCCGCGGGCTCGCCACCGGGCCCCGTCTGCAGCAGCCGACCGGCGAGCTTCTCCAGCCCCCGGCTCGCGTATGGCGCGACCGAACGCACGGTCAGGCCGCGCCGGCGCACCGCCTTGCGCAGCCGCAGGAAGACGATCGGCGACTCCTCCTCCGGTTCGAGGTTCACCAGCAGCACCGCGGACGCCCTGTCCAGGTCGGCGTAGGTCACGTCCATCCGGCGACCCGCGACCCGGGCGGTGAGGAACTGCATCTCCTCGGCCGAGTGCGGGCGGGCGCGGAAGTCTACGTCGTTGGTGCCCAACGCCACTCGGGCGAACTTCGCGTACGCGTAGGCGTCCTCCACGGTGAGACGACCGCCGGTGAGGACACCGGCCGCGTCCGCCGCGCGCAGTCCCGTCGCCGCGACCGCGAGCGCCTCCGACCACGACGCGGGTTCGAGTTCCCCGCTCGCTCCGCGCACCAGTGGGGTGGTCAGGCGATCGTCGGCGGTGGCGTAGGCGAACGCCCACCGGCCCTTGTCGCAGTTCCACTCCTCGTTCACCTCGGGGTCGTCACCCGCGAGGCGGCGCAACACGGTTCCACGGCGGTGATCGGTGCGCTGCGCGCACCCGGACGCGCAGTGCTCGCAGACACTCGGGCTCGAGACCAGGTCGAACGGGCGGGCCCGGAACCGGTAGGCGGCGCCGGTCAACGCCCCGACGGGGCAGATCTGCACGGTGTTGCCGGAGAAGTACGACTCGAACGGCTCACCCTCCCCGATTCCGACCTGTTGCAGTGCGCCGCGTTCGAGCAACTCGATGAACGGGTCACCGGCGACCTGCTGGGAGAACCGCGTGCACCGCGCGCACAGCACGCACCGCTCGCGGTCGAGCAGCACCTCCGTGGACAGCGGAATCGGTTTCGGGTAGGTCCGCTTGACGCCGTCGAAGCGGGACTCGCTGCGGCCGTTGGACATCGCCTGGTTCTGCAGCGGGCACTCGCCGCCCTTGTCGCAGACCGGGCAGTCGAGCGGATGGTTGATCAGCAGCATCTCCATCACGCTCCGCTGCGCGCGGTCGGCGTCGGGCGAGGTCAGCTGGGTGTGCACGATCATGCCCTCGGAGACGGTGGTGGTGCACGACGCCATCGGCTTCGGCAACCGCGCCGCGGGCGCGCCCGGCTCCCGTCCGGGCAGCCACACCTCGACGAGGCACTGGCGGCAGGCGCCGACCGGGTCGAGCAGCGGGTGGTCGCAGAACCGGGGTATCTGGATGCCGACCAGTTCGGCGGCCCGGATGACGAGGGTGCCCTTCGGCACGGCGACCTCGGCGCCGTCGATGGTCACCGTCACCAGATCCGCCGGCGCGGACACGTTCTCCTGGACGGTCACGTACCGCTCACCTCCGAGGTCAGCGCCGACAGCGCCGGATCGAACGGACAGCCACCCCCGCGGGTCGCTCGGGTCGTGTCGTGCGGACCGTCGAAGTGGGCGAGGTACTCGCCGCGGAAGTACTTGAGCGAGGAGATGATCGGGCTGGCGGCGGCGTCACCGAGCGCACAGAACGACTTGCCCGCGATGCCGTCGGCGATGTCGAGCAACAACTCCAGGTCCGCGGGGGTCCCCGCCCCGGCCTCCATCCGCTCCATCACCTGCACCAGCCAGTAGGTGCCCTCCCGGCACGGCGTGCACTTCCCGCACGACTCGTGGGCGTAGAACTGCGTCCAGCGCAGCACGGCGCGCACCACGCAGGTGGTCTCGTCGAAGATCTGCAGTGCCTTGGTGCCGAGCATCGAACCGGCCTGGGCGACACCCTCGTAGTCGAGCGGCACGTCGAGGTGTTCCTCGGTGAAGATCGGCGTCGACGACCCACCGGGTGTCCAGAACTTGAGCCGGTGGCCCGCCCTGATCCCGCCCGCGTAGTCGAGCAGTTCGCGCAGCGAGATGCCGAGTGGCGCCTCGTACTGTCCGGGGCGCGTGACGTGGCCCGACAGCGAGTACAGCGTGAACCCGGGCGACTTCTCGCCGCCCATCGACCGGAACCACGCGGGTCCGTTGGCGAGGATCGGCGGCACGCTGGCGATGGATTCGACGTTGTTGACGACGGTCGGGCTGGCGTAGAGACCGGCGACGGCGGGAAAGGGCGGCCGGAGCCGCGGCTGCCCGCGGCGACCCTCCAGCGAGTCCAGCAGGGCCGTCTCCTCGCCGCAGATGTACGCGCCCGCGCCCGCGTGCACGACGACGTCCAGGTCGTAGCCGCTGCCGAGGATGTCGCGGCCCAGGTATCCGGCGGCGTACGCCTCCGCGACGGCGTTCTGCAGGCGCCGCAACACCGGCACCACCTCGCCGCGCACGTAGACGAACGCGTGGTGCGCCCTGATCGCGTAGGCGGCGATCACGACACCTTCGACGAGCGCGTGCGGTGTCGCGAGCATCAGCGGCATGTCCTTGCAGGTGCCGGGCTCGGATTCGTCGGCGTTCACGACGAGGTAGTGCGGCTTCCCCGCCTCCGGCGCGTCCGGCGGATCCTGGGGGATGAAGGACCATTTCGTGCCGGTCGGGAAGCCCGCGCCGCCGCGCCCGCGCAGCCCGGACGCCTTGACGGTGTCGATGACGGCGTCCGGTGTCATGTCCAGCGCGGTGCGCAGTCCCCGGTATCCGTCGTGGCGCTCGTAGGTGTCCAGTGACCACGACCGCGGCTCGTCCCAGTAGCGGCTCAGCACCGGCGTCAGCGTCACGACTCGCCCCCTTCCGGCCGTGGCAATCGCGGCGCCGTCAGGCCTCGCTTCCGTGCGACCTCGAGGCCCGCGAGGGTGGCGGCACCGGGTGCGCCCGCGTCGACGGCGCCCGGGCGAGGATCGGGGAACCCGGCGAGAATGCGCTCGGTCTCGCGGAACGTGCACGGGGGCGCACCCCGGACCGGGGTGACGGTGCCACCCGACCGGAGGGTGTCCACGAGTTCGGTTGCCGTGTCCGGTGTTTGGTTGTCGAAGAACTCCCAGTTCACCATCACCACCGGTGCGTAGTCGCAGGCGGCGTTGCACTCGACGTGCTCGAGGGTGACGGCGCCGTCGGGCGTGGTGTGCCCCGGTTCGACTCCGAGGTGCTCACGCAGACGGGTGAGGATCGCATCGCCGCCCATCACGGCGCAGAGGGTGTTCGTGCACACTCCGACGAGATGGTCGCCGGTGGGGGTACGGCGGTACATCGAGTAGAAGGTCGCGACCGCGGACACCTCCGCCGCGGTGAGATCGAGCTGGGCGGCGCAGAATTCGACACCGGAGGCGGTGATGCAGCCGTCCTCCGACTGGACCAGGTGCAGCAGCGGCAACAGCGCCGACCGGGGCTGCGGATACCGGGCCAGGATCTCCTTCGCGTCCGGTTCGAGGCGTGCCAACGTCTCCTGTGGGTACTCGCTCACCGATCCACCCCTCCCATCACGGGGTCGATGCTGGCGACGGACGCGATGACGTCCGCGACCATGCCGCCCTCACACATCACGGACACCGCCTGCAGGTTCGTGAACGAGGGGTCGCGGTAGTGCACGCGGTACGGTCTGGAGCCGCCGTCGCTGACCATGTGCACGCCCAGTTCGCCGCGGGGCGACTCGACCGCCACGTACACCTGCCCGGCGGGGACGCGGAAACCCTCGGTGACGAGCTTGAAGTGATGGATCAATGCCTCCATCGAGGTACCCATGATGTGCTCGACGTGCTCGGGCGACGTGCCGAGCCCGTCCGCGCCGAGCTTCAGATCCGCCGGCCAGGCGATCTTGCGGTCGTCGATCATGACGGGTCCCGGCCGCAACCGGTCGAGGCACTGCTCGACGATCTTCAGTGATTCGCTCATCTCGCGCACCCGGATCAGGTAGCGGCCGTAGCAGTCACTGCCCGAGTCGGTGACGACGTCGAACTCGTACGTCTCGTAGCCGCAGTAGGGTTCGGCGCGGCGCAGGTCGTGCGGAAGCCCGGTGGCCCGCAGGATCGGGCCGGTGATGCCGAGCGCCATGCACCCGGTCAGGTCGAGGTAGCCGATTCCGGAGGTACGCGCCTTCCAGATCGGGTTCTCGTTCAGCATCCGCTCCATGTCGCGGAGACGGCCCGGCAACACCGTCAGCAGCTCCCGCGCGGCGGCGAGCGCGTCGTCCGTGACGTCGTTCGCCAGCCCGCCCGGCCGGATGAAGGCGTGGTTCATGCGCAGGCCGGTCATCTTCTCGAAGACGTCCAGGATCAGTTCCCGCTCGCGGAACCCGAAGAGCATCGCGGTGACGGCGCCCAGTTCCATTCCGCCGGTGGCGAGGGCGACCAGGTGCGAGGAGATCCGGTTGAGCTCCATGAGCAGCACCCGGATCACGGTCGCCCGTTCCGGTACGAGATCGGTGATGCCGAGCAGCTTCTCGACGCCGAGACAGTAGGCGGTCTCGTTGAAGAAGGGGGACAGGTAGTCCATCCGCGTCACGAACGTCACGCCCTGCGTCCAGCTGCGGTACTCGAGGTTCTTCTCGATCCCGGTGTGCAGGTAGCCGATGCCGCACCGCGCCTCGGTGACGGTCTCGCCTTCGATCTCCAGGATCAGACGCAGCACGCCGTGCGTCGACGGATGCTGCGGGCCCATGTTGACGACGATGCGTTCGTCTCCGGATTCCGCTGCTGCGGCGACTATCTCGTCCCAGTCCTGGCCGCCGGCACTGTAGACCGTCTCGGCGGTGTCACCCTGTGCGGAGTTCATCAGTTGTAGGCCCTCCGCTCGTCCGGTGGCGGGATCTGCGCGCCCCGGTACTCGACCGGGACACCGCCCAGCGGGTAGTCCTTGCGTTGGGGGTGCCCGTTCCAGTCGTCGGGCATCTCGATCCGGGTCAGCGCGGGATGCCCGTCGAAGACGATGCCGAAGAAGTCGTAGGTCTCGCGTTCGTGCCAGTCGTTGGTGGGGTACACCGGGTACAGCGACGGCACGTGCGGATCGTCGTCCGGGACGGACACCTCGAGACGGATCCGGCGCCCCCAGGTCAACGACTGCAACGGGTACACCGCGTGCAGCTCGCGTCCGGGGTCCTGCGGATAGTGCACACCGTTGACGCCGAGGCACAGCTCGAACCGCAGCGCGGGCGAGTCGCGCAGCGCCCGCGCGACCGCCACCAGGTGCCGGGCCCGGACGTGGAACGTGATCTCGCCGCGGAACACCACGACCTTCTCGACCGCCTCGGCAGGTGGCACTCCCCCCGCATCGAGCACCGCGTCGAGTTCGTCGGCCACCTCGTCGAACCATCCCCCGAACGGGCGGGTGCTGCTCGGCGGCAGGGTCACGGGTCGCTCGAGGCGACCGTAGCCGGAGGTGTCCCCGGTGCCCCGCACGCCGAACATGCCGCGCCGGACGTCGATCACGTCCGCCACCCCGCTGTCGTCCGGCGGCGGGCACCCCTCCGGGCCCGCCGTCGCCTCGTTCTCGAACTCGCTGGTCATCGCAGCAGCCCCCGCATCTCGATGGTGGGGGTCGCGGCCAGCGCCGCCTGCTCGGCGGCACGCACCGCCTCGTCGCGGTTCACGCCGAGCGGCATCTGCTGGATCTTCTCGTGCAACGCGATGATCGCGTTGAGGAGCATCTCGGGTCGCGGTGGGCAGCCGGGGAGGTAGATGTCCACCGGCACGAGGTGATCGACGCCCTGCACGATTGCGTAGTTGTTGAACATCCCGCCCGAGGAAGCGCAGACCCCCATCGCCAGAACCCATTTCGGTTCGACCATCTGGTCGTAGACCTGGCGCAGCACCGGGCCCATCTTCTGGCTGACGCGTCCGGCGACGATCATCAGGTCGGCCTGCCGCGGTGAGGCGCGGAACGCCTCCATCCCGAACCGGGCGAGATCGTAGCGTCCGGAGCTGGTGGCCATCATCTCGATGGCGCAGCACGCGAGACCGAACGTCGCGGGCCACAACGAACCCTTCCGCGCGTAGCCTGCGAGCCCCTCGACGGTGGACAGCAGGAACCCGCTCGGCAACTTCTCTTCGAGACCCATGCCGTGACCTCAGCTCCCGTGTCGACCCGATTCGGTGGTACCGCAGCGTGTTCCGGGGTGATCCGGCGCCCGCGGCGCCGTCAGTCCCAGGTGAGACCGCCCCGCCGCCACTCGTAGGCGTAGGCCACCGACACGTTGAAGATGAACAGCGCCATCGCCGCGAGGCCGAAGGCGCCGAGCGCGTCGAAGTGGACCGCCCACGGGTACAGGAAGACGATCTCGATGTCGAAGATGATGAACAGCATGGCGGTCAGGTAGTACTTCACCGGAATACGCTGCCCGGTGGCCCCACCGATCCCGCTGCCATGCCGGTCCGGTTGCGAGGTCGGCTCGATCCCGCACTCGTACGCCTGCAGTTTCGCCCGATTGTGGCGTCGCGGCCCGACGACGGACGCCACCAGGACGGAGAACACCGCGAACACCACCGCGATCGCCCCGAGCACGAGGATCGGCATGTAGACGTTCATCGCTCTCCCATCCGGGCGGGAGTGCCGGCCGAACCGAACGGGAACCGGCGGCAGCAGGGCACCGGCCGGCGAACCGCCGACCCTGCCGTCCGTCCTGCTCGATCCGCCTCATGACCTGCTCCCTGGTCCGACGCATGCACTGAGCGGTCCAGCAACCGCGGGAGCGGAGTGATCGGCCGACATGCTCCGGGCACGTCCGCTCCTTGGAGCCGAACATACCCCCGGCCGCGCATGCGTGTGAGCCACGACACTCCTGGACCGGCTGCAGAATGACAGCGGACGCCGACGGGCGCCGAATCGACGACGCCGTGGGGTGGAGCGCCGGGCGCCGGCGCCGATACACTGGTCGCCCACTGTAGTGATCGATAGTTAGGCGGGCCGATGTCCGAATCAGGGCGCCCTGCGGCCGAGAACGGCGTGGTCGGCAATCCCGGCTGGCGGCGCATGGACCCGCCCGAGTTGTCCCCGATGCTCACCCACGCGCTCGACCTCTTCTACGAGAACGGTTTCCACGGCACGTCGGTGCGCGACATCGCGGGCAGGGTCGGGGTCGCCATCCCGTCGTTGTACTACCACCACGGAAACAAGGAAGGTGTCCTCCTCGCACTGCTCGAGTACTCGACCAGCGACATGCTGGCGCGGGCCCACGCCGCGGACGCGGACGGCGGCGGCGACCCGGTGCAGCGGATGTCCAACGTCGTCGAGGCGATCGTGCTGCGGATGACGACGAGGGCACGCCTCGCGGCCCTGGAGGGAGAGGTCCGGTACCTGAGTCCGGAGAACCGGCTCCGCTACCGCGTCATCCGGAAGGAGATCGAGGACCTCGTCCACACCATCGTCGTCGACGGGAACGAGCAGGGACTGTTCTACACGTCGGACACGGCGGAGACGACGCGTGCGGTGCTGTCGATGTGCCAGGCGATCCCCCGGTGGTTCCACGCCGAGGGCCGGATGTCCCCGGCGATCGTCGCCGCAAAGTACGTCGAGATCGCCCTGACAACGGTCGGCTACGTCTCGACCGCCGATCCGAGAAGGCGTCCTCGCGCGAAGCGCGCCAGGTAGGCGCCTCGCGTCGGGCTCCCCGCTACGTCCTCGTGGGATCGGCTGCGTACCTGTCGCGCAGTTCGCGCTTGAGGATCTTCCCCGTGGCCCCCAGGGGCAGGGCCTCGACAACGTCGATGGTCTTCGGGCACTTGTAACCCGCGAGGCGTTCCCGCAGGAAGGCGGACAGTTCCCGGGAGTCGATCGACTCCCCCGGGCCGGCGACGACCACGGCCTTGACGGCCTCCCCCCACGTCGGGTCGGGTACCCCGATGACGGCCACCTGCGAGACGCCGGGGAACTCGGCGATCACCGACTCGACCTCGATCGGATACACGTTCTCGCCGCCGCTGATGATCATGTCCTTGATCCGGTCGGTGATGTAGAGGTATCCGTCCGCGTCGAACCGCCCGACGTCGCCGGTGTGGAACCAGCCGTCGGCATCGACGGCCAGCGCCGTCTCGTCGGGCCGGTTGAAATAGCCCCTCGTGTTCTGCGGCGAGTGCACGCAGATCTCCCCGACCTCGCCCGCCCCGGCGCGCTCGCCGGACTCGGGTCGCACCAGCTTGATCCGCACCCAGGGATACGGCTTGCCGACCGAGCGCAGCAGGTGCACCCGGTCGCCGTCGACGCTGTGGTCGGCGGCGTCCAGCTGCGTCACCGCACCGTGGGTCTCGGTGAGTCCGTACACCTGGAACAGCGGCCGTCCGAAGGTCGTCTGCGCCCGCCTGAGCACCGCGGGAGTGATCGGGGACGATCCGTAGGCGACAGATCGCAGCGAGTCGAGGTCGCGGTCGGCCGCACCGGGCACCTCGACGAGCATGCCGATGACGGACGGTACGAGGAACGTGTTGGTGACCCGATGATGCTCGAGGTCGTCGAGCAGCGAGGCCGGCGTGAACTCGGGCACGATGACGTTGTGGGCGCCGTTGGCCAACCCGACCAGCACCCAACCGAGCCCACCGATGTGGAACAGGGGCATGGCGCACAGGCTCACCGAGGATTCGTCGAACCCCCAGGGCCCACCGGTCTGCGTGCACGCACCCAGGTTCGCGTTGGATCCGAGCACCCCTTTCGGCTTGGCCGTGGTGCCGGACGTGTACAGCTGCAGGACCGTCTCGTCGGCGCCGCCGGTCCAGCCGGGGTCACTGTCGTCGGCGGACGACAGCAGTGCCTCGTATCCGTCGTCGCCGTCACCGTCGATCCGGACTACATGCCGCAACGACGGCACGCCGGCCCGGATCTCCTCGACAACGGCGTCGAAGGTGCTGCGGTGGAACAGAACCCGCACCTCCGCATCGGCGAGGACCTCGGCGAGCTCGGCGGCGGCGAGGCGCCAGTTGGCCGGGACGGTCACGGCGCCCACCTTGGCGGCGGCCAACACGACCTCGACGACCTGCGGCGTGCTTCGATCCAGAACGGCAACGCGCGTGCCGGGCTCGACACCGAGCCCGGCGAGCACGTTCCCGAGGCGGTTGGTGCGGTCGTCGAGTTCTCGGTACGTCACCGAGGTCCCACTGCCGGTCAGAGCGACCGAATCGGGACGTTCGACGGCGTGCCGACGAGGTTCGTCGGCGAGACGGTAGGTCATCGAGGGTGCTCTCCTGCTTCGTGTTGCCAGTGGAATTCGGCTGCCGCCACCGCGGATGCGCGGCTACCCGGTGTGCTCGGCGAGCCGCTTCATGACGTCCGGATACCGCCGCAGGTGGGACCCGCCGTTGATGTCGAGCACCTCACCGGTGACCCAGGACGAGGCGTCGGAGGAGAGGTACAGCACCGCCTGGGCGACATCGGAGGGCTGACCGTTGCGGCCGAGCGGCGTGTTGTCGGTGAAGTCGTCCTGGATTGCCGGAATCGACGTCAACCCGGTCACCAGTGGGGTCTCCACCAACCCGGGGGAAATGGCGTTGACCCTGACACCCCGCTCTCCGAGTTCGAGTGCGGCCACCTGGGTGAGCATGGCCAGACCTGCCTTCGCAGCGCAGTAGCCCGCGAATCCGGCCGCGGGCTGGCGGGCGTTGAGGGAGGCGATGCTCGTGATGGCCGCACCGGCTCCCATGACGCGTGCGGAGTGCTTGATCACGTAGAACGCCCCGGTCAGGCAGAGGTCGAGGGTCCGTTGCCACGAGGCGGCGTCGAGTTCGGTGATCATCCCCGGCAGATTGACCCCGGCACAGTTGAGGGTGATCTCGACCGACCCCAGGTCCGCGGCCGTCCCCTCGAACAGTGCGCGAACCGACTCCTCGTCGGTGACGTCGACACGGACGCTGCGGGCGGTGCCACCGAGTTCACCGGCACGCGCTGCCGCCTGGTCGGCGTCGATGTCCGCGATCACGACGGTGGCACCTTCGGCGGCAAGCAGTTGTGCACTGGCCCAGCCGATTCCGGATGCGCCTCCGATGACGACCGCGATCCGTCCCGACACGGCGCTCATCGGGGAATGTTCTCGTAGTAGGGCACCACGATCTCGTTGGTGCTGGTCACGTCGCCGAGCATCATCGTCGTGATCGGGTGGACGACGTTGGGGTCGACCTCGAGGTTGAGGCAGGCGGGGACGCCAGAGTCGAAGGCCCGCTTCATCGCGTCGGCGATGTCGGCGGTGCTGGTGACACGTTCGCCGTAGCCGCCGAACGCCTCTGCAACCTTCTCGTAGGCGCTGTCGGCGAGTTCTGACACCACGACGCCGCGGTCCCCGAAGACCGCTTCCTGACCGTGGATCGACATTCCCCACACCGCGTTGTTGAAAACAACGGTGACCACGGGCATTCCGTGCCGGGCCATGGTGTCGAACTCCTGGATGTGAAATCCGGCGGCGCCGTCACCGGTGATGATCACGACGGGTGCGTCCGGGCGAGCGCGGTGCGCTCCGATCGCGAAACCGGGTCCGACGCCGAGGCATCCGAGGTACCCGAGGCGCAGGACTCCACCGATCGTCTCGGTGGTCACGAAGAACTCACCCCAGGACGGCGCCTCGGCACCGTCCATCACGAAGATCGTGTCGGGCGGGCAGGCCTCGACGATGGCCCGGGCAGCGAAATACGGATGGGGTTTACCCGACTGGGTGGTCTCGTCGAGGAATCCGGCGCGGTGCGCGTCCTTCGCGCTGGTGGCCGTCTCGACCCAGCCGGACCAGTCCGGCCAGGTGCGGTCGGTGGCGGCGGCTGTCAGTGCGAGGAGCGCTTCCCGGCAGTCGGCGAGGACGGGGACCGCGACGTCGTGCATCCGGCCGATCTCCGAGGCATCGATGTCGACCTGAATCAGCTTGGCGCCGGGGAAGAGGCTGGCACGGCCGCCGGTGAACATGCCGGCCCTGGCACCGACGACGAGGACGACGTCCGGGGTCGGCGCACCGAGTGCGGGAAGGGTTCCCAGCGCGAGCAGACCACCTCCCGCCAACCGGTGGCTCGCGGGGATCGCACCGTCGGATTTGCCGGGGTAGAAGACCGGAACGTCGACGGTCTCGGCGAAGGCGACCAGTGCGTCCGCCGCACGGGAGAAGGTGACGCCTCCGCCGATGACGATGGCGGGATTCTGTGCCGTCTGGAGGAGGTCGAGCGCGGCCGAGACCGCGGTGGCGGCCGGCGCGGGCCGAACATCGACACCATAGGCGCTCGGGTAGCGGACCGCATCCTCGTCGGCCTCGCCGAACATCACGTCGATGGGCACCTCGAGCAGAACCGGTCCTGGAATTCCTGTGGTGGCCTTACGGATTGCGAGGGACACCAGTTCGGGGACGCGGGCCGGATCGGTGATCCGGTGCGACCACTTCGTCACCGGTGTCGCCGCCGCGATCTGATCGAAGCCACCCTGCAGTGGGTTGGTCTCGGTCTCCCGCAGCGGCGGTGCCCCCACCACGAACAGGACCGGAGTGCGGTCGAGGTACGCGTTGGCGATCGCGGTGTACACGTTCGTGAATCCGGGGCCGGAGGTCACCACGCAGACACCGAGTCCACCCGTGGTGCGGGCGTAGGCGTCGGCGGCGTGCCCCGCACTGGATTCGTGCCGGGTGTCGGTGAGCCGGATTCCCTCGTCGCCGCAGGCGATCAGGAAGGAGTCCAGGTGACCTCCGTGCAGGGTGAACACATCTGTCGTTCCGGCCTGTGCGAGCGCCTTGGCCAGCAACTGACCACCGTTGATTGCCATCGAGGTTCCTTCCGCAGATCCGCACCGATCTGTATATCGAGCGTTACACAGAAACGTAGCGCCGATCACACTGCGACGCCAGAGTGGCATTATGCGAACACATGGCACGACACTCTCCGCAGACCGATCGCATCGTGATGCTCATGGAACTGCTCGCCGAGAACCCGAGAACCGGGCGCAGCCTCGCCGACATCGCACGCCACCTCGGCGTGGCCAAGGCCACCTGCTATCCGATGGTGGTCGCCCTCACCGAGTCGGGGTGGCTCATTCGGCACCCCAGCCGCAAGACCTACCAACTGGGCCCGTCCCTGGTGTCGATCGGACGGGCAGCGGACGAGGCCACCGACATCGTGGACCTCGCCCGGTCCGCCATGCACCGCCTCGCGGACCAGGCCCAGCTCGCCTGCGTCGGATTCCTCCCGTCCGGCGACGACCTGGTGGTCGGTGAGATCGTCCAACCGGTGGGCGGCCGCCGGGGCACACTGGGCCTGCGCCTGGGCGACAAGGTGGTGCTCGCCCCACCGCTGGGCGCCGGGCTGGCGACCTGGTACCAGCAGGAACGCCTCGACCAGTGGTACGCGCTCGGCGAGCGCGAACTCGGCGTGGACGCCGACACCCTGAGAGCTCGCTACGGCCCGGTCCTCGAGGTCGTCCGCGAGCGCGGATTCGCCGTCGAATGCCTGCTGCAGCGGGACCGTTCACTGGCCGACGCGGTGTCGGCGCTCCGCAGGCCCGGCATCGGGGGCAGTCGCTCCACCTTCGCGCTCCGAGAGGCACGCAACCTCCTGTCGGCCGAGGTCCCGATCGGCGACGTGGACGCCGATCTGGACTACCAGCCCATCTCGATCAACTCGACCGTCTTCGGGCCGAACGGTGAACCGGTCATCGTCCTGTGCCTGGTCGATTCCCCGGAACCCGTTCCGGGGCGAACCGTGCTCGCCCTCGGCGAGGCGGTCCGGGCCGCGGCGGCGGAGGTGACCGCGGCGGCGCACGGTCACGCGCCTGCCGTTGACAGCGGCGGCGACCGAACCTAGGTTATTTAACGATCGTTATACAGCCCACGTCGATCGACGTGCGGGCCCGCGTGTCGACGCCGCGGTGCAACACGGTCCCGACGGCCCGAGGAGGCCCCATGGTCCACACTCACGCTGCCCTGTACATCGACGGCGAATGGCGCGCACCCACGTCGCCCGACGTGATCGAGGTGCATTCGGCGACGAGCGAGGAGAAGATCGGCCAGGTACCCGACAGCACGCCCGCCGACGTCGATGCCGCCGTCGCGGCCGCCGGGCGCGCGTTCCGCGACTGGTCCGCCTCGACCCCCGCCGAGCGCGCCGATGTCATGGAGCGCTTCGCGGCAGCACTGGGCAGCCGCGCGGAACTGTCCGCCCGGCTGGTCAGTGAACAGAACGGGATGCCGATCTCGATCTCCACCGTCGCCGAGGGGCAGGGACCCGCCGGGCTGCTCGGCTACTACGCCGCGCTGGCTCGCGCCACGGAGCTCGAAGAGCGACGACCGGCGTTGGCGGGCAACGGCACAACGCTCGTGCGCAAGGAGCCGATCGGCGTCGTCGCAGCCATCGCACCGTGGAACTTCCCGGCACTGCTGGCGATGATGAAGATCGCGCCCGCGCTCGCGGCGGGCTGCACCGTGGTGCTCAAGCCGTCACCGGAGACGGTTCTCGATTCGTTCGTTCTCGCCGAAGCGGCGGCCGAGGCGGGACTGCCCGCGGGCGTCCTGAACATCGTCACCGGCGGACCGGAGATCGGCAAGCACCTCGTCGCGCATCCCGGCGTGCAGAAGGTGGCCTTCACCGGGTCCACTCCGGCAGGCCGTCAGATCGCCGAAACATGCGGCCGGCTGCTTCGGCCCGTCTCGCTCGAACTCGGCGGCAAGTCTGCCGCGTTGATCCTCGACGACGCCGATCTGGGGGCCACCATGCAGGGGCTGGCGACCGCATCGCTGATCAACACCGGTCAGACCTGCTACGCGTCCACCCGAATCCTGGCTCCGCAAAGTCGTTATGCGGAGATCCTGGACGCGGTCACTGCGATGGTGTCCTCCCTGCCCGTCGGCGATCCGCTCGATCCGAACACCTTCATCGGCCCCCTCGTCAGCGCCAACCAGCGGGCCCGCGTCGAGTCCTACATCGAGACCGGCCGAAGCGAGGGCGCGAAGCTGACCACCGGCGGTGGGCGTCCTGCCGACCGCGACCGCGGATGGTTCGTCGAGCCGACGGTGTTCGGCGAAGTGGGTCTCGACCACACCATCGCCCGCGAAGAGATCTTCGGCCCCGTCCTGTCGGTGATTCCGTACGTCGACGAGAAGCAGGCGATCGCCATCGCCAACGATTCCGAGTTCGGTCTCGGCGGCACGGTGTGGACCGCGGACACCGCGCACGGAATCGACGTGGCGCGCGAGGTGGAAACCGGTTCGTTCGGCGTCAACAACTACACGCTCGACTTCGGCGCGCCGTTCGGCGGCGTCAAGGCGAGCGGCATCGGACGCGAACTCGGACCCGAGGGCATGACCGCCTACTTCACCACCAAGTCCATCTTCCTCACCGACTGAGCCCATCCGGCCGCGGCAGAACAAGGAGACAGCGTGCGCCGCAACATCTTCACCGAGGACCACGACGCATATCGCGCCACCGTCCGCGAATACCTTGCACGGGAGGTCCGGCCGCACTACGAGCGGTGGGAGGAGCAACGCCTGGTCGACCGCACAGCGTGGCTGGCCGCGGGCCGGGCCGGCATCATCGGTCTGGCCGTTCCCGAACAGTACGGCGGATCCGGTGACACGGACTACCGCTACCGATGCGTGGTCGCGGAGGAGTTCGCGAACGCGGGCGCCACGTCGCTGGGTGCCGGGCTCGGCACCCAGGACGACATCGTCATCCCCTACATCGACGATCTGGGCACCGACGAGCAGAAGCAGCGCTGGCTTCCCGGCATGGTGAGCGGCGAACTCATCGGCGCCATCGCCATGACCGAACCCGGCGCCGGCAGCGACCTGCAGGGCATCACGACCAGCGCCGTCCGCGACGGCGACGAGTGGATCCTGAACGGACAGAAGACGTTCATCACCAACGGGATTCATGCCGATCTCGTCATCGTGGCCGCACGCACCGATCCCGGAGCAGGGTCACGCGGATACAGCCTGCTCGTCGTGGAGCACGGAATGGACGGATTCACCCGCGGACGCAAGCTGCACAAGGTCGGTCTCGCGGGCCAGGACACCGCCGAACTGTCGTTCGTCGACGTGCGTGTGCCGGCGGCGAACCTGCTCGGAACCGAGGGTCGTGGACTGTCGCACCTGATGGAACGTCTACCCCGCGAACGGTTGTCGATCGCGGTCGGTGCACTCGCAGGCGCGCGTGCCGCCTACGAGTGGACCCGACGCCACGTCTTCGAGCGCACGGCGTTCGGCAAGCCGGTGGGCGACTTCCAGAACACCCGTTTCGTCCTCGCGGAGATCCTCACGGAGATCGATGTCACCCAGGCCTACATCGACGGCGCGGTCGGCGCGCTCAACAGGAACGAGCTGACCGCCGTGGAGGCCGCCCAGGCCAAGTGGTGGGCGAGCGAACTGCAGAAGCGGGTGGTGGACCGTTGTGTCCAGCTCCACGGCGGGTACGGCTACATGATGGAGTACCCCATCGCGCGGGCCTTCGTGGACAGCCGGATCCAGACCATCTACGGAGGCACGACCGAGATCATGAAGGAGATCGTCGGCCGGGAGATCGCCCGGACGTCGGCGTGACCTGATGCGCGAGTGCCCGCTATCGGCGGGCACGCAGAAGCGCCACGACTTCTCGGCTGAGCAGAATCGGATCGATCGGATGCGGGACGACAGCGGACGCCCGCGACCACTTCGCGAGCCACGCGTCGTCGGCCCGGCCGGTGAGGACGAGAATCGGCGGGCAGTTCTCGATCTCGTCGGTGAGTTGCTTGGACAGCCCCATGCCGCCTGCGGGGGTGGCCTCGCCGTCGAGGATCGCCAGATCGACACCACCGTCGTCGAGATGCCCCACCACCACGGGTGCGGTCGCGACCTCCACGCACGCGATCTCGGGGAGGTCGGGATGCGGACGGGTTCCCAGCGCCGTGACGACCTGCCTGCGGGTGGTCGCGTCGTCGCTGTAGACGAGGACGCGCAGGGGCGGATGATCGGTCACGCCGGGGATGCTACCGGCGCCGCCTGCCGCGCCCCCTGAGGCACGGCAGGCGGCAGGCGGTCAGATTCGGGTGACGTCGAGTCCACCGTCGTGGTACTGCGACCGCAGCCGCTTCTTGTCGAACTTGCCGACGCTGGTCTTCGGGACCTCGGAGACCACGGTCCAGTTCTCCGGCAGCTGCCACTTGGCGACCTTGTCGGACAGGAAATCCCGCAGCGAGTCGACGGTGGCCGCGGATCCCTCACGGAGCACGACCGCGACGAGCGGGCGCTCGTCCCACTTCTCGTCGGGGACGCCGATGACGGCGGCCTCGAGCACGTCCGGGTGACCCATGACCGCGTTCTCCAGGTCGACCGAGGAGATCCACTCGCCACCGGACTTGATGATGTCCTTGGTGCGGTCGGTGAGTGTCAGGTAGCCGTCGGGGGTGATGGAGCCGACGTCACCGGTGCGCAGCCAGCCGTTGTCGAACTTGTCCGGCGCGTCGACGCCGTAGTAGGAGCCGGTGATCCACGGGCCGCGGACCTCGAGCTCGCCGATGCTGGAGCCGTCGTTCGGGACGACCTCCCCCGCGTCGTCGACGAGTCGCGCCTGCACGGAGGCCGGGAACCGGCCCTGCGTGTACCGGTAGCGCCAGCGGTCGTCGCCCTCCGAACCTGCCGGCGGCCGGGCGACCGACCCGAGCGGCGACGTCTCGGTCATGCCCCACGCGTGCAGCACGGACACCCCGTGCTCGTTCTCGAAGACGTGCATCAGCGACGGCGGCACCGCCGACCCGCCGATCAGCACCTCCTTCATGTAGGAGATGTCCTGCGGCTTCTGCTCCAGGTACTGGTGCAGTCCGAGCCAGATGGTCGGCACCGCGGCCGCGAAGGTCGGGCGCTCGGCGGCGATCAGCTCGGCGAGCGGCGCGGGCTGGAGGAACCGGTCCGGCATGATCAGCGACGCGCCGATCATGAAGGCCGCGTACGGCAGACCCCAGGACATGGCGTGGAACTGGGGCACCACCGCGAGCGCGCGGTCGCCCTGCTTGAGCCCCGGACCCTCGGTCATGCAGACCTGCATGGAGTGGAGGTAGATCGAACGATGCGAGTAGACAACACCTTTCGGGTCACCGGTGGTGCCGGAGGTGTAGCACATCGCGGCGGCGGACCGCTCGTCCACCTCGGGCCAGTCGAACTCGGTGGGCTGGTCGGCGATCAGCGCCTCGTAGGTGTGCACCTGCACGCCCTCGGGCACTTCCAGTCCGGCGGTCGAGTCGCCCGTCACGATCACGTGCTTGACGGTGGTCAGCTGCGGCAGCTGCGGCGCGAGCAGCGGGATGAGGGTGGGGTCCACGATGATCACGTGGTCCTCGGCGTGGTTGGCCACGTGGACCAACTGCTCCGGGAACAGGCGGATGTTGAGGGTGTGCAGAACCGCGCCCATCGACGGCACCGCCAGGTAGGCCTCGAGGTGCTCGGCGTTGTTCCACATGAACGTGGCCACGCGCTCGTCGCCGGTGACTCCCAGTCCGCGCAGGGCGTGCGCCAGCGCTGCACACCGTCGGCCGACCTCGGCGTAGCTGCGGCGCTGCGGACCGGCGTCGGTCCAGGTGACGACCTCTGCTCCGCCGTGAACGGTGCTGCCGTGGCGCAGCAACTGGGCGATGGACAGGGGTGCGTCTTGCATGGTGCTCAACATGAATTGCTCCTCAACTTCCGGCGGTCGGGCACCATTGTGACCCAACCCACAACACCAGGCGAGGGCGAGGTCTTCTTTTCGTTCAACACAACGAGCTCGGCCGGTGGTCACCCGCCCAGTGCCAGACCGGAGGACCCGGCGGAACCCGACCCGGCGGCATCTCCGGTGCCCGGGGTCTCGGCCGGTTCACGCACGTACCCGTGGATCGTCGACGGGGCGGTGGAGGTGCCACCGAAGTAGAAGCCGGCGTACCACTTCCCGGCACCGACGGGTGTGGTCGGGCACGAGCGGGGCAACGTCGCCGTCTCGTGGATCTCCCGACCGCGAATCGTGCCGTCGATCGCGAACCGGTACTCGGAGCCGTCGATCTCGATCGAGTAGCGCAGCGGTTGCTTCGCGTCGAGATCGTCGTGATCCAGGACGACGAGCGCGGTGTTCGGATACTGGTGCACGCCGTCGGCATTGGCGTAGGGCACGATCTCGAGCACACGGGGTGTGGTGTCGATCCGCCACCGCCAGCCGAACATCGCCCCGTTCCGGGCGAGGTCGAAGTCCCCGCAGTCCGAGAACCCGGGAAGCTTGTTCCAGTCGAACTGGTCCTCCGGCTGCGTCGGCGAGACGAGTTCGTACTCGGCTGTCGGGGTGAGGATGAAATCGTAGGTTCGGGAGGCCCCACCCGGGCTGATCCATCCCGCGAGCGGGCCCGTCGCCCCGGCCGGTCGGGCGACCGAGGCGCTGTGCGCCCCCGGCTCGATGGTGTAGCTCGACCAGCCGTCCGGGGTGTCCGGCGCCAGGCACCCGCTCAGCGCGACCGCCGTGAGCGTCGTCGCGGAGGCGGCACCGAGTTTCCGGGCGAGAGCGGTCCCCATGGGCAAACCTCCAGTTTCGTCGAGCGATGCTCGCACGACGGAGGACGTCCACGGTCCGGTTTCAGCAACAATTCGGCACAGTCCGGGCCGGCCGAGAACGGTGCGCCCCGCGTGTGGCCGGACCCGGGAGACCGTGTCGGGGTGCCGGTCTCCCGGGTCGCCACCCCGCCGCCGTGCGCCTGGTGATTGCGAGGGCGCACAGACGCCCGGCAGCGGAGATTCGGGGAAGGGACGGTTCCTACTGGGCGGGCGGCATCAGCACGCCGTCGATGAGGTAGACGGTCGCATTCGCGGTCTTCACTCCACCGCAGATGACCGCCGCCTCGTCGACCTTCAGGTCGTCACCGGATCCGGTGACCGTGAGCGTCGCGCCCTGGGCGGTGGTGTGGGTGCCGTCGACGTCCGAGGGGCTGAGCTGACCCGGCACCACGTGGTAGGTGAGGATCGAGGTCAGAGTGGCCGAGTCCGTCTTCAGCGACTCGATGGTGGCGGGGTCGATCTTCGCGAATGCCTCGTCGACCGGCGCGAACACCGTGAACTCGCCGCCGTCGAGGGTGTCGACGAGATTCACGTCGGGGTTCAACTGGCCCGACACGGCCTGCGTGAGCGTGGTGAGCATCGGGTTGTTGGACGCCGCGACGGAAACAGGTTCCTGCGCCATGCCGTCGACCGATCCGGGGCCCGTGGGGACCTGCTCTGCGTACGCCGCGCAACCCGGTCCGACGAGGTCGGCGGCCGGATCGGCCATCGCCGAGGTCATGGCATCCGAGGTGGTCTCGGCGCTCTGCACCGACGTCTCCGACGTCGAGGAGGACGTGTCGTCGTCGGAAGAACACGCGGACAGCCCGAGGAGCGCCACTGCGGCAAGGCCGGCGACTGCTGCTGTGCGGTTCGTCTTCATCTCGGTTCCACCTTCTCGGTTGTGAGTGTCGAGCCCACATGTGGCCGGGCTCTCGATGTCACCGGTGCTTCGGAGCCGTCACCGAGGCGGATGGGTGGGATCCGCAGAAATCTCTCGACCCATCCGAACCGGAAGTCGCGTCGAACTCTCGACAGTCGATACGGAACCGCGGCGATCACGCTGCCCGGCGTTCGAGGACGAGGATGGACGGTATGGCCGACGAAGACAGCCGCGGCAACGCGAAGGCGCGGGCACACCTGGTCGAGATCGCGGGTCGTGCCGCGTCCGGGATCCTCGCCGCCGGGGTGACCCTCGGCCTCGGCGAACTCCTCGCCGTGGCGGTCGGACCGTCGTCGTCGCCCTTCCTCGCGGTGGGATCGACGACCGTCGACCACAGTCCGGCGTGGGCACGGGAATTCGCCATCGACACGTTCGGCACCTCCGACAAGCCGGCGCTGTTCATCGGGATGAGCATCCTGATCGGCGTGCTCGCCGCCGTCGCGGGAATCGTGGAGCGCACCCATCGGCCGTACGGGAGCGCGATCCTCGTCGCCCTCGGCGCAGTCGGGGTGTACGCGGCACTCACCCGTCCCGACGCGACCGCCGCCGACGCGCTGCCGACGATCGTCGGAGTCACCGCGGGGATCGCGGTCCTGCGCCTCCTGACTCGGCGTTATCGGGCGGGCGACGAGCGCGATCCGAGCGCCGAGGGCATGTCCCGCAGGCGTTTTCTCGTTCTTGCGGGCACGGCGGCGGCGGTGGCGGTGACGACGGCCGCGGTGGGCAGACAGCTCGCGGAGACGGTCGCCGGGAGCGTCCGCAACCGGCTCGGCTTCATGCTGCCGACCGTCGCCGCATCCGACCGCGCACCGGCGATTCCCGCGGGCGCCGACGTCGCGGTCTCCGGTGCGACGCCGTACGTCACCCCGAACGGCGACTTCTACCGCATCGACACCGCCCTGCGGGTGCCGACGCTCACCACCGACGAGTGGAGCCTGCGGATCCACGGCATGGTGGATCGCGAAATCACCCTCCGCTGGGACGATCTCGTCGCCCGCACCCCCGTCGAGCGGGCCGTCACCCTCACCTGTGTCTCCAATCAGGTCGGCGGCGACCTCGCGGGCAACGCCGTCTGGATCGGCTACCCGATCGCGGACCTGCTGAACGAGGTCGGTGTGTCGGCCGACGCCGACATGCTGCTGTCCACCAGTTCCGACGGGTTCACCGCCGGAACCCCCTTGGCGGCGCTCCGGGACGGCCGGGACGCGATCCTGGCGGTCGCGATGAACGGTGAACCGCTTCCGTTCGAGCACGGCTATCCCGTCCGGCAGGTCGTCCCCGGCCTCTACGGGTACGTCTCCGCGACCAAATGGGTGGTCGACTGGGAGATAACGCGATTCGACCGCGCACAGGCGTACTGGACGCGGCGCGGTTGGGCGGAGCAGGCACCGATCAAGACCGCCTCCCGGATCGACGTCCCCGCCTCGCTCGGCCGGGTCGACGCGGGGACGGTCACGGTCGCGGGTACCGCCTGGGCGCAGCACCGCGGCATCACCCGTGTCGAGATCCGAGTCGACAACGGCCCGTGGCAGGACGCCACCCTCGCCACGGAGTACTCGATCGACACCTGGCGGCAGTGGACGTGGCAGTGGCAGGCGACCGCGGGTACCCACACGCTGCAGGTGCGCGCCACCGACGCGGACGGAGAGGTCCAGACCGAGGACCGCGCCGATCCGGTCCCCGACGGCGCCACCGGGTGGCACACCAGGTCGGTCACGGTGATCTGACGCCGATCGAGCGCCCGGCGCCGCCGGGATTCACCTCGTGGCCGCACCACCCGCCGCGCGCCGGAACCTCGCCGCGAGGCGCTCGAACGACGTCGCCAGCGCGTCTCCGTCGATCACCTCCATGTCGACGTCGAGCTGCGTCAACCACAGTGCGAGCCGGTCCGGATCGTCGGCACCCAACTCGAGACGACACGTGGACTCGTCGACCACCTCGATGTCGACCGGGACCGGGAAGGTGATCCTCGCGGCGACCGTCGCGGCGGGTGCATGCACGAGGACCCGCGCGCGGTACGTCCAGGACGCCTTGCTGACGCGTCCGACGACGTACTCGACGACCTTGTCCTCGGGGATCGTCCGCGGCCGGAACCGCGCACCCGTCGGTGGGTGCGGAACCATGCGATCGACCCGGAAGACCCGCCAGTCGTCGCGGTCGAGATCCCACGCGAGCAGGTACCAGATCGGCCCCCAGCTCACCAGCCGTTGTGGCTCGGTGTGGCGTGCCGCGTCGCTGCTCCCGGGCTTGGTGTATCCGAATCGGAGGCGTTCGTGGCCGCGGATCGCGGCGGCCACCGCGCCGAGAGCCGAGAGATCGAGCGGCGGCTGCGTTCCCGGAACGACGCTCGTCGCCTCGCGCACCGACTCGACGCGCCGACGCAGGCGCGACGGCAGCACCTGCTCCAGCTTCGCGAGCGCGGTGAGCGACGTCTCTTCCACTCCGAGTCTCTGGGTCGCGGCCGCGCGCAGTCCGACCGCGACGGCGACGGCCTCGTCGTCGTCGAGCAGGAGCGGCGGCATCGCCGTCCCGGCGGCCAGCCGGTATCCGCCCGCGACGCCGGGGCGGGCGTCCACGGGATAGCCGAGCGACCGGAGTTTGCCGACGTCGGCACGCACCGTCCGCGTGCTCACGTCGAGCCTGCCTGCGAGTTCGGCGCTCGTCCAGTCCCGTTTGAGCTGGAGCAGCGACAGCAGTTCGAGCAGCCGGGCCGAGGTCTCCAACATGTTCTCGATCCTTTCCGGAATTGCGGAACGAATCCTGCCGCATTACCGGAGACGCTGGGCCTCATGAACGAGAACACCGCACTCATACCCTTCCGCATCGACATCCCGCAGGCCGATCTCGACGACCTGCGTGCTCGCCTGGCGCACACGCGCTGGCCGGAACCCGTGCCGGGCCTGGCCGATCGCACCGACTTCAGCCGAGGCATTCCGCCGGTGTACCTCCAGGAGCTCGCCGACTACTGGCGCGACGAGTTCGACTGGCGCGCTCAGGAGGCGAAACTCAATGCGTACGAACATTTCACGACGATCGTCGACAGGCAGAGGTTCCACGGCGTTCATGTGCGCTCGTCGAATCCGGAGGCCACCGCGCTGCTGCTGAACCACGGCTGGCCGGGCTCGTTCGTCGAGTACCAGCAACTCGTCCCGCTGCTGACCGACGAGTTCCACGTGGTCGTGCTGTCGCCACCCGGCTTCGGCTTCTCCACACCGCTGTCCGGGACCGGGTGGGAGCTGGCGCGGACGACCGAGGCCTTCGCCGAGATCATGACGCGCCTGGGCTACGAGAGGTTCGCGGCCCACGGCACCGACATCGGTTCGGGCATCACCGGCCGCCTCGCAGCGCTCCACCCGGAGCGTGTCATCGGCACACACATCGGCGCCGATCCCCGGTACCTCGGATTGGTCGGCGAGAAGTTCCCGATCCCCGACGGTCTGTCAGCCGACGAGATCGCGCAGCTCGAGGCGGTGCACAGCGCGGATGCGGCCGATCGCGGGTATCTCGAGATGCAGAACCACCGCCCCGACACGATCGGTGTCGCGCTCACCGACTCACCGGTCGGTCAGCTCGCGTGGATCGCCGAGAAATTCAAGTCCAGGGCCGACGGCGACCGCCGGACACCGGAGGAATCCGTGGACCGCGACCAGCTCCTGACGAACGTCAGCCTGTACTGGTTCACGCGCAGTGGCACGGCGAGCGCGCAGTTCTACTACGAGGCCGAGCACTCCGGACTCGAGTTCGCCATGCCCTCCGGTGTGCCGTCCGGGTGGGCCGTGTTCGACGCCCACCCGCTCGTGCGCCGCACCATGGACCCGTGGAAGGCGATCGGCCACTGGAGCGAGTTCACCGAGGGTGGTCACTTCCCTGCAATGGAGGAGCCGAAGCTGCTCGCGGACGACATTCGCACCTTCCTCCGCAGCATCTCCTGACCCCGCCCGGGCCGCCGGGCCACCAGGACCGGGACGGTCGTCGTCTCACTCGGACGCCGCTCCGGAACGCCGACCCGCCGGCCGACTGACCGCGTCATCCCATCCGTTTGGAGAGCGGTGAGGGGAACCGGAGCATCACCCGGACACCGCCGAGCCACTCGCTCAGGGCTTCCGCCTCGGCATCGAGTGCTCGGCGGGCGTCGGCGCCCACGTCCTCGAGCAGATGGCTGACGACGTCCCCTGCGTCGTTCTGCCACCAGCCGCCGACGATCCGGCCGTCGCACCACAGGGTCGGCCCCGCGTTGCCGGCGGTGTCGAACAGCGGTTCGCGGTGCGGACCGAGATACCAGTCGCGGTCCTTCCAGCCCATCGTGGTCGGGTCGAGCCCTGGCAGCAACGCGACCCAGGGTTCGACCTCCGCGACGGGCTCGGCGTCGTCGGCCATCAGATACCCGATCGTCCCGTCGAGATCGACCTCGACGACATCCAACGCGGACAGGGCTTTTCGCACGAGCGTGAGCGTCGAGCCGAGCCACCACCTGAGATCGTTCTCGGTGCCGGGCCCGAAGGAGCGCAGCCACTGCTCGACGAGCCACGTGACACCGTCCACCTCGGCGAGGGGCTCGATCGCATCCCCCAGCCACGATTGCGTTGTCGCCCAACGGTTCCGGGACACCCGCCACGGCCCGTCGTTCGTGGCGCGCACGACGCGACCCTCCGCGGACAGGACGGTCAGCACCCGCGGGCCGATCGACACGTGGCCTCCCCAGCTGCGGCCCTCGCCGTAGGTCATCGCCCCCCGCAGCACCGGAAGCTCGTCGCGGAGTTCGGAGTACGACGCCGGCTCACCGCCTGCCAGGGCGCCCAGGACCGCGTCGGCGGCCTCGTCGAGCCAGCGCGCACCGTCGGTGAACAGTCCGGCCTTCTCCACCTCGGAGACGAGTCGCTTGCGCTCCCGTTCGGCGACGCGGTTGCTGCCACCCGCCTGCGCGTAGGGCATCGCCTCACGCGGGAACACGAACAGTGTCCGCCGCATCGACAGGTGCTTGACGAGCGACCTGTCCTCGTAGAGAGCACGATCCAGGTCGGCGATCGTCATCCCGGGTACTCTCGCCCGCGCCGACAGATACACCGTGGACGGGTCGGTGGCGTGGAGGCAGACGAGACTGCGTGCCGCCTCGACCGGGTCACCGGCCGGGTTCGTCCCGGTCAGGCGGTGACGCCGGGCCAGCCTGGCTCGCCGCTCCGAGAAGTCGACAGTGCGCGCCGTTGCCAACTCGCTCGCCCCCACCCTTCACTCGTTCCTGCGCCGAGCAGACGACGCAACGCCGTTCACCCTAACCGCGAGCGCGGTCAGTAGATGCGGCGCAGGCGCTTCCGCAGCGGCCGCCCGTCCGGGTCCACGACCAGCCGGTAGACGACGGCGGCGAGTCGCTGCTGCCAACGCGGTGGAGCGTCGATGCGGTGGCGCCGGAGCCGCCCCGCCGGTCTGGTCCCCGCCCGCGGCGCCTCGTGCCAGCGGTCCAGGTCGTCGGCACTGCGCTCGACGGCGGCGAAGAACGCGCCGAGGTCGATCAGGTCGGCGTCGTCGCCGTCGGCCCGGCCGAGGTGTTCGCGGGCCAGCTCGAGCCTCAACTCGCGGGCGAACCGGCGTGCACCGTCACCGAGTCCGGCCGGATCGAGGGGCTCGCGCGGATCGCGCGCGGAGTCCACCACGGCGGCCGTCAGCTCGGAATCGTGCGTCCAGGAACGTCGATTGAAGTTGTCGCTTCCCACCGCCGCCCACACGTCGTCGACGATGCACACCTTGGAATGCACGTAGACGGGGATGCCGCGATCGTTCTCGAGGTCGAGCACCAGCACCCGGTCACCGCCTGCCTCTCGGATGGTGTCGAGGGCGGCCGAATGTCCCAGCAGCGCGGACGGAATCGTGATGGGGCTGTCGTCGTCCAGGAACTTGGGAACGACCGCGATCAGGCGCAGGTGCGGTTCGCGGCGCAGGGCCTCCGCGAACACCCGCGCCACGTCCACGGACCACAGGTACTGATCCTCCACGTACACCAGATTCCGAGCCCGGTGCAGCACCTTCGCGTAGGCCTTCGCGGCACTCCGCTCACCGTCCTTCGCGAACGGGTACACGGGGCGATGGCGTGGATAGGTGCGGAGCAGCTGGACCGAACACGTCCCGCACGGGGCCGGCGCCTGCGCCTGCGGCGGCAGCTCGGACGGTTCCCGGGTGAGACCCCGCAGGATGTCGGGCACGGCGTGCCACGGCAGCCGGGAGAGCGCAGCCGGATCCTCCCAGCGCTCGCGAAACACGTCCTCGACGTCGCGCACCGCGGGGCCGTGTATCTGCAGTTGTGCGTCGTGCCACGCCGGGGTCTCCCCGTACTCGGGCGGAAACGGTCGGCTCAGCGGATCCCCGAAGTGGTCGGCGTCGTCCCGCCGTGCTCGTGCCAGGTCGATACCGCCGACGAACGCGACGTCGGGCGTGTGTGGGTCGGCGTACCGGATCACGACGAACTTCTGGTGATGGCTGCCGAAGGTCGGAACCCGCTGGTCGAGGATCACCTCGCCGCCGGCTTCCTCCAGGATCTCGGCGAGCCTGCGGTTGCGGCGGCCGGGGTAGCCGAGCGTCTCGATGTGTGAGCGCCACATGATTCCCTTGACCACCGCGCCGCGGCGTGCTGCGCCGGCGAACGCGTCGCCGACCGTCACGCCCTCCACGAGCTGTTGATCGTGGTCGCCGCGCCAGTCGGTGAACAACACCAGGTCGTTCCGTCCCGCGCGACGCAGTGCATCCGCCAGGGCAGCGAAGTACACGGCGCCGTGGATCAGCGGCGTGACGTCGTTGCCCTCGGTCCACTGCTGGATCCGGGTGTCCTCGTTGGCCCGTTCAGCGGCACTGAGTAGCCAGGGATGGACCGGATCGAAGCTCTCACGGTGCCCTGTCAGGGCGAGGCTGGAACGGCCGAACGACGACGACACCCTCCGCGCGAGTGCGCCGAGCCGGCGCGCCCTGGTTCGGGCGATCACGAGAATCCGGTTCTGGGGCACCGATGGATTCTCCACGGTCACCCCGCAGAACCGGAAAAGCCTCCCGCCGGGCCGCCATCAGCCGCGGCGCGCTGCTGGCGGCCCCGCTCGACCGACGACGCCGGCCGGACTGTGCCAGGGTGGGCCCGTGTCCGACTCCCTCCTCGCCACGCTCCTCGCGATCGGGGCCGCCCTCTGCATCGCGCCGCGAATCGGCGGACCGGTCCGGTCCGCGCTCTCCTGCTCGGCGTCGCTGCCGGCTCGCTCTTCGGGCTCGCGGCAGTCCTGACCAAGGGCGTCGTCCACCTCGTCGGGCGGGGGCCGGTCGCGCTCGTGACGTCACTGGAGCTCTACGTGCTCGTCGTGGTGGCAGTGGTGGCGACGTCGGTGCAGCAGTCGGCGTTCCAGACCGGGTCGCTGCAGGCGTCGCTGCCCGCCAGCACCGTCATGGAACCGGTGGTCGCGACACTGCTCGGGTTCGTGGTGCTGGGCGAGTACCTGGACGCGGACCACGAGGCGATGGCGGTGCTCGCGGTCGCGGTGGCGGCGATGCTCGCGGCGACGATCGCGCTGGCGCGGGCATCCGCCGGACCGGAGGACTCCCGCCCGGCCGCGACGCCACGGGTGCACGCGAACCCGTCGACGGCTGACCCCGACAAGACCGGTCGTTCGGTACGTCGGCACCAGGGAGTGGACGACGGGAAGACAGGTGGAAACCGCGTGGAACCACGCATGTCCACCCGCCCGGAAACCCGCAAGATGTGACACACCACACAGCGCGAACCCGGGTATCGACGCCCCGCCTTCGCTCGCCGCAAGCAGTCGGCCCCGTGGTCCTCGTGCGTCGACCTCAGGGAAGGCGACAACACAGATGAACGACCACCTCCACGCCTGCAGTGACTTCGTCACCGCGATGTTCTCCCGTGGCTTCGTCGAGGACGGGGTCACGAGAGTCGCCGTCGAACGTATCCACCGCGGTGAGATCGGCGAGTGGATTCGCGCGCTGGCCTGGTCGGGACTGTTCAGCAACCTCGCCGTTGCGAACGCCGCGCGGGCCTGGCGCCACGATCCGCGCGCGCTGCTGGACGCCCTGCTCGGAGACGCCGACGAGGTGACCGCCCGGCGCTACGACGCCTTGTGGAGATCCGTGGACGCATCCACGGCACTCGCATCCGCCACGGCCGTGAACGAGTGACGACGATGAACGAGATCCACCGAGCGCCGGCTACCGCCCCCGATTCGGCCCGCGGGGCGAATCGGTTCGATGCGGTCTGGGTCCAGAAATCGCTGGGCGTCCTCCGCTTCCTCGAATCCGTCCACGCTCTACCTCCTCCGAGTCGCGCCCTCGTGACGTTCGCGGTCATGTGGGCACCGTTCGGCGGGTCTCCGGGAGAAGACCTGCTGGTCACGTTCGGCGTGAACCGGTCCAGGTTCCTCTCGCTCCTCGCCGCGGCGTTGAGCCCCGAACAGCGCGATCAACGCCACGTCCGGGACCTGAAGTCCGCGCTGCGGGACGACCTCGCGCTGAGCTGGCGGTGACGCCCGGCCCGCTCGCGGCCCGCCCCTACCCCCCATCCGGCTGAAGGGCACCTTCGTGCGCATCACGCGCGTGAAGGTGCCCTTCAGCCGAGGACCGGCGCCTCGACCCGGTTCGGCTAGGTTAGGTTAGGTTTACCAGAGCCTGACACGAAAGGTCCGAACAGTGCGATCACCCCGCTGGGCGTCCGTCCTCACCGCCACCGTCGCCCTCGTGGGTGTCGCGTCGCTCACCGCGTGCGGCAGCGGCGACACCGCCGACACCGCGTCCGACAGCTCGGACGGCGCGTTCCCGGTCACCGTCGAGCACAAGTTCGGGTCGACGACGATCGAGTCCGACCCCGAGCGGGTCGTCACCGTCGGCTTCAACGACCTCGACTTCGTCCTCGCCCTCGGTGAGACGCCCGTCGCGACGCGGGCGTTCACCGGCTACGACTACCGGAATCGCCCGTGGGCGGAGGGCTATGCGACCGACCTCCCCGAGGTCGGCGGCATGGAACTCGACTTCGAGAAGATCGCGGCGGCCGACCCGGATGTGCTGGTCGGCACCTACTCCGTGCTCGAGGAATCGGACTACACCACGCTGTCCGAACTGGCACCCACCATCGCGGACCTCCCGGGCGACAACCCCACCTGGGAGGATCAGCTCTCGACCATCGGCACGGCGCTCGGCAAGCAGGCCGAGGCGCAGGAGGTCCGCGACTCCGTGCGCGCGAACTTCGACGCCGCCATCGCCGCGAACCCGCAGTTCGCCGGCCGCACCGTTGCGGTGGCGATGAAGATGGCCGACGGGTTCTACATCTTCGAGCCGCAGGACCCGCGGGGTGCGTTCTTCACAGAGCTCGGGTTCGCCGCCCCGGCCCAGACCGGTTCGATCACCGCGGAGCGGTACGACCTGCTGAACCAGCAGTCCCTCGTCGTCGTCGGCGCGACCAAGGAGGACCTGCTCGCGGACCCGCTGTTCGCGCAGTTGCCCGTCGTCGCGGAGGACCGCACCGTCTACCTCGGCGAGTTCGGGACCGACGTGCCCGCCGCGCTCGGTTTCGCGAGCCCCCTCAGCCAGCCGTACCTGCTCGACGCGACGCTGCCGGCGCTGACGGCGGCCACCGACGACGACCCGGCCACGGTCGTTCCGGCAGTCGGATGACCGAGGTCTCCACGCGCCACCGGATCGCGACCGTCGGCGAACTCGAGGCACTGTACGGCGAACGTCCACCGGTGACGATGGTGAAGGCGATTCCGTTTCTCGACGACCACTGCCGATCGTTCCTCCAGCGATCCCCGTTCGCGGTGCTCGGCGCTCAGTGCACCGACGGCACCCAGCGCAGTCTGGTCGTCGGCGGCGCGGCCGGCGTGGTCGAGGTGGTCGACCGGAACACGCTCCGCATCGAATCCCCCGGCCTCCCGGACTCTCCGGGCGAGGGCGTGCCGGCCGGCCTGGTTTCGCTGGTACCGGGATACGGCGAGACGTTGCGCGTCAACGGCCGACTGCACCACGACGGCACGGCAGCCGTGCTCCGGGTCGACGAGGCGTACCTGCACTGCGCTCGGTGCGTGACCCGCTCCGGCCTGTGGGACACCGTCGAGGCCACCGATGCGGTGCGGTCGGGCGCCGGCCTCGACGATCCGGCGGTTCGCGAATTCCTCACGCGGTCACGGTTTCTGACCGTCACCAGCACCGACGCCAACGGCGGCACGGACGTCAGTCCCCGCGGCGACGAGGCCGGTTTCGCGGTTCCGCTGGACCCCCGGACCCTTGCGTTCCCCGACCGACCCGGGAATCGGCGCACCGACACCCTGCGAAATCTGTTGCAGCACCCCGAGGTGGCGCTGCTGTCGATGGTCACCGGCGACGACCGAGTGCTGCACGTGCGGGGCCGCGCGACGATCACGGACGATCCGGGCCTCCGGACACTGCTCGCGGCCGGGCTCGCCGAGCCGGAGCTGGTCGTCGTCGTGGACGTCGACAGGGCGGACCTGCGACCGGACCCGGGACTGACGGCCTCGCGGTTGTGGCGGCCCGACGCGCGCGGCGCCCATGCGGAACTGCCGCGGGCAGGGCAGATCTGGACCGACCACCTCGCCCTCGACAACGTCGACTGACGGCCGTCACCTGGCGCGCGAACGCACCCGCAGGTCCCGCGCCAGGTGGTCGCGCTGCTCGACGACGAGTCTGCGCAGCGCCGCCGGCGCGTCCTCGTTCGCGGTCAGCCACTTGTCGACGGGCTCGGTGGAGTCCTTCGCCGGGAACAGTCCGACGACGAGACGCCGCGCGATCTCGATGCTGCGACCGGACCAGATGTCGGTCAGGGTCGCGAAGTAGGCGGAGTCGTACCGGGCGATCAGGTCGCGACGCTCCCCCGCACGGAACCCGCCGATCATGGCGTCGAGGTGGTCGTTGGTCAGGGTGGTGTCGGTCAGTGCCGACTCCCAGGCCCAGGCCTTGACGGCCTCGTCGGGGCGGGCGGCGAGAGCACGCAGACGGGCGGTGCGCCCGGACGCGGTGTCGTCCCTCGTGAGTTCGGCGTCGAGCTCGGCCTCACCGGCGTGACCCGTCGCGGCCAGCGCTGTCCACAGCGACCAGCGCAGATCGGGGTCGAGCGACAGCCCGTCCGGCGCGGGTGTGGTGCCGTCGAGGAGTGCCCTGATGTCGGCGGCGCGGGAGTCGTCGACGGTCGCGGCAGCCGCGGTCGCGCGCACCCACACCAGCTGCGAGCCGGATCCCGATTCCGCGGACCAGAGTGTCGCCCAGCATGTTTCGAGCCACTCGTGGCGCCACTGGTCACGCTCGGCGCGACGCAGGTAGTGCCCGATCGCGAAGGCGGCGTTGGCGGTCGCCGCCGTCAGCAACGCGGTGTGGGATTCGGTCGGGGTGAACCGGCGCGCCACCTCCAGATAGCGGCGCGGGTCGAGTTCGCCGTCCCGGGTGGCGTTCCACAGCGCGGACCACACCAGCCCGCGCGCCAGCGGATCGACGATCTTGTCGAGCGACTCCTCGACCGTACGGACGGAGAAGCCGCCGAGCCGCACCTTCGCATAGGTCTGGTCGTCGTCGTTGAGCAACATCAGCGGAGTCTCGGTGACCTCGACCGGCGTTCGCGCGGCGGTGATGTCGACGGTGATCCGTTCCGCGAGCACCAGCGAGCCCGCGTCGTCGAAGTCGTAGAGGCCGATGCCGAGGGTGTGCGGGCGCGGATCGGTCTGCACGATGTGGTGGCCCTTGCCCCCGCGCAGGCGCTCGAGCGTCAGCGTGGACATCCCGGTGGTCTGCAGCCATGCCGACGCCCAGGCATCGAGGTCGCGCCCGGAGGTCGCGGACAGTTCCCGGAAGAGGTCGTCGAGGGTGGTGTTGCCGTAGGCGTGCTCACGGAAGTAGCGACGGGCACCCTCGAAGAACGCGTCCCGCCCCACGTACGCGACGAGCTGCTTGAGCACACTCGCGCCCTTGGCGTAGGTGATGCCGTCGAAGTTCAACTTCGCGGCTTCCAGGTCGACGATGTCCGCGACGATCGGATGAGTGGTGGGCAACTGGTCCTGCGAGTACGCCCACGCCTTGCGTCGGTTCGCGAACGCCACCCACGCGTCCGTCCACCGGGTCGCCTCCGCACTGGCGAGGGCACCCATGTAGTCGGCGAACGACTCCTTGAGCCACAGGTCGTCCCACCAGTTCATGGTGACGAGGTCACCGAACCACATGTGCGCCATCTCGTGCAGGATCGTGTTGGCTCGCGCCTCGTACTGGGCGTCGGTGGCGGCGCCGCGGAAGACGTACGCCTCGGTGAAGGTCACCAGGCCGGGGTTCTCCATCGCGCCCAGGTTGTACTCGGGAACGAACACCTGGTCGTATTTGCCCCACGGATAGGGGAACTCGAAGTTGTCGGCGAAGAATCCGAGCCCCTGCCGGGTCACCTCGAGGATCGTGTCCGCGTCGAGGTGCGGCGCGAGCGACGCCCGGCACAGAACGCCGAGCGGCACGGTCAGATCGTCCCGCGTCCAGGACGAGTCGACACGATGATAGGCACCGGCGGCGACCGCGGTGATGTAGGTGGAGATCGGCAGGGTCGGCGCGAACTCCACCACCTGACGATCGTCCGTCACGGCGCGGGAGGCGGCGGACTGGTTCGAGATCACCTCCCACTCCGCCGGGGCGGTCACGACGAAGACGAAGGGGGCCTTCATGTTCGGCTGCTCGAAGCACGCGAAGACCCGGCGAGCGTCGGACGGCTCGTACTGCGTGTACAGGTAGGTCCGGCCGTCGACAGGGTCGAGGAACCGGTGCAGTCCCTCACCGGAACGGCTGTAGAGCCCGGTGCCGCGAACGACGACGGTGTTGGAGGAGGCGAGCCCGCGCACCGCGATCCGGGCGCCGTCGTGCTCGACTGCGACGGCCGCGCCGTTGACGGTGACCGAGTCGACGGTGCCGTCCAGGAAGTCCAGCCAGGTCTCGCCGGTCGTCGCGTCGAACTCCACGGTGGTGACCGTCCCGAACCCCGGCGCGCCGTGCTCGGGCGCGGACGTCAGGTCCAGTTCGACGCGGTAGGAGCGGACGGTGACCGATGCGGCGCGCGCAGCGGTCTCGGCACGGGTCAGGTTCGCGGTGCTCACCCGTCCGATCCTGCCAGGTTCGGCGTCGACCGGGCCGCGGCGCAGGTGGAGGACCGGGCCGACGGTACGAGGGCCGGGCCGAGCAACCGGCCGCCGTCGCCGCATCGGATCGCGCCGACGGGTGCGGCGTAATCGGCCAATCCCGACCGTCGCGGCCAATTCCGTCGCTGGGCCTTCCCCTGGAGCAGGCGGGTGGCTACGTTTCGTGAAAGTGTGACGCACGACACTCCGCTGCTGTCGGCCCGGACGACGAAAGGCACCACGTGACGACTTCGACGAGCAACCCGAGCACCCCCCTGACCTGGGTGGATCAGATCGCCAAGCATGCGAGGGCGATGCCGGAGAAGCCTGCGCTGCGATTCCGCGGCGTGACGACCACGTGGAGGGAACTCGACGACCGCAGCCGCCGGCTGTCCACCGTTCTGGAGAACGGCGGTGTCGGCGCCGGTGACCGGGTGATCATCCTGCTCACGAACCGGCCCGAGTTCCTCGAGGCGATGGTCGCGATCAACCGTCTCGGAGCCATCGCCGTCCCGGTGAACTTCCGCCTCGCGGCGAGTGAGGTCGCCTTCCTGGTGGAGAACTCCGGATCGTGCGCGGTCGTCGTGGAGGAGGCGCTGGCGCCCCTCGTCGCGGGCCTCCGGGGTGACGGTCTCCTCCCCACGTGCCTGGTGGTCGGTGACGACGCGGTGTCGGCCGGACCGGCCGCGCACCTCTACGAGACGGCTCTCGCCGGCGCGGAACCCCGGATGGGCAGCGGACCGAGCGATCTCTCGTCGTGCGCGATGATCATGTACACCTCGGGCACCACCGGTCTGCCCAAGGGCGCGATGCTGTCGTACCAGAATCTGCTGGCGCAGACGATGACGATCGTGCGCGCGTTCCGGCTGGCGGACGACGAGGTCGCGGCGCTGACGGCGCCGTTGTTCCACATCGCCGGGACGGGGGCGATGCTGCCCAACGTCATCCTCGGATACACCAACGTGATCGTTCCGACCGGTGCGTTCGATCCCGAGACCTTTCTCGACCTCATCGAGTCGGAGGGTGTCACCTCGTCGTTCCTCGTGCCGACGCAGTGGCAGATGGTGGCGGCCAGCCCGACCATTCCGCAACGCACGCTGAGTCTGCGGCACATGTCGTGGGGCGCGGCTCCCGCAACCCCGGCGGTGCTGCGGGCGATGGCGGAGGCGTTCCCCTCCGTCCCGAACGTGTGTTCCTTCGGCCAGACCGAGATGTCGCCGATCACAACCATTCTCGACGGCGAGGACGCCATCCGGAAGATCGGGTCGGTCGGCAAGCCGGTCCCCCTGGTCGACGTCCGCGTCGTCGACGCGGAGATGAACGACGTACCGCAGGGGGAGGTCGGCGAAATCGTCTACCGCGGACCACAGACCATGATCGGCTACTGGGAGAATCCGGAGGCGACCCGGAATGCATTCGAAGGCGGCTGGTTCCACTCGGGTGATCTCGTTCGCGTCGACGAGGACGGCTTCTTCTTCGTCGTCGACCGGCTCAAGGATATGATCGTCTCGGGCGGCGAGAACATCTACTGCGCCGAGGTCGAGGCCGTGCTGGCGGACCATCCGAAGGTCCTCGAGGTGGCGGTGGTCGGGGCACCGCACTCGAAGTGGGGCGAGACCCCGGTCGCGGTCGTCGTACCCCGCGACCCCGACGATGCACCCGTCGCCGACGAGCTGATCGCGTTCACCAGCGACCGACTCGCGTCGTACAAGAAGCCGACGCGGGTCGTGATCGTCGACGCCCTGCCACGCAATGCGTCCGGCAAGGTGCTCAAGGCACCGCTGCGCAGTCGGGTCGAGGAGGAACAGCCGGCCGCCTGACGCCTCCTCCCCTTTTCGGGGGCACCGCCACCCGGTTCCGGGTCGTACTGTCGACTCACCATCGACGGAAGAAGGTGTGCGCACATGAACGACGCCGTCCGCACCGAGATCGACTCGGACACCGGGATCGGAACCATCGTCCTGAGCCGGCCGGGACAACGAAACCCGTTGTCGAGCACCGTGATGCGTCAGGTGACGGGCGCCCTGCGGTCGTTGTCGACGCACCCGGCCGTCCGGGCGGTGGTGATCACGGCCGAGGGGCCCGTCTTCTCGGCCGGTCACGACCTGTCCGAGATGATCGGCCGCACCCTCGACGAGGAGCAGGCCGTCTTCGACGTGTGCGTCGAGATGATGGACGCCGTACAACAGATCCCGCAGCCGGTGATCGCGGCTGTCCAGGGACCGGCGATCGCCGCGGGTTGCCAGCTCGCCGCGTCCTGCGACCTCGTCGTCGCATCGGAATCTGCCGTGTTCGGCACACCGGGTGTGCGGATCGGGCTGTTCTGCTCGACCCCGATGGTGGCGCTCAGTCGGGCCGTCGGCCGCAAGCGCGCCATGCAGATGCTGCTGACCGGTGACACGATCAGCGCCGCGACCGCGGCGGACTGGGGACTGGTCAACCTCGTCGTGCCCCCCGAGGAACTGAACGACCAGGTCAGGACGCTGGCGACTCGGATCACCTCGGCGAGTCCGCTGACCCTGCAGATCGGCAAGCAGGCGTTCTACCGGCAGATCGACCTGCCCCAGGACCGGGCGTACTCCGCAATGGCCGAAACGATGGCCTCCAACGCCGTGACCTGCGACGCCCAGGAGGGCATGACGGCGTTCCTGGAGAAGCGTCCGCCAGTGTGGCGCGGTGCGTGAGGATTGACGACACGCGGGGCGGGAGTACCGTGATTCCCGGTCGCGACCGCTCTAGCCTGGGGTTCTCACCCGGGACCACCCTGGGGCTCCTCCCAGGGAACCGCGAGAAAGGCACATCTCATGGCATTGCCCACCTTGACCCCCGAACAGCGCGCCGCCGCCCTCGAGAAGGCGGCCGCGTCCCGGAAGGCCCGGGCCGAACTGCGGGAGGAACTGAAGTCCGGAAAGGTCACGCTCGTCGAGGTCCTCGACAAGGCGGAGACGGACGAACTCGTCGGCAAGACGAAGGTGCTCTACCTGCTCGAGTCCCTGCCGAAGGTCGGCAAGGTGAAGGCCCGTGACATCGCGGAGTCCGTCGGAATCGCCGAGACGCGTCGCGTCGCCGGTCTCGGTGCCCGTCAGCGCGCCGATCTCCTGGCCAAGCTGGCCTGATCTCCTCGCGTGTGAGCCCGGCGTCGCCTGTCGACGCCGGGCTCACGCGCGTTCGGGGCCCGGCCCTCGATTCACGCTGATTCCAACCGGCGCCTTTCCGCTCCGACTGCGGAAACCTCTACCCGTGACCGGGTAGTGCGTCGACAGGAGCGTGACACATGGGTGCACGGATCGAGCTGGACACCGACGTCCTCGTCATCGGGGGCGGCCCCGCGGGCACGTGGGCGGCGCTACGGGCCGCGCAGGCCGGCGCCGACGTCGTCCTCGTCGACAAGGGCTACTGCGGGACGAGCGGTGCGACCGCACCCGCGGGCACAGGGGTCTGGTACGTCGCACCCGACCGCGCCGAGCGGGAACGCGCGAAGGCCGATCGGGAGGCACTCGGTGGATACCTGGCGGACCACCGCTGGATGGACCGCGTCCTGGACCAGACGTTCGAGAACATGAACCTGCTCGCCGACGAGGGGCGTTATCCGTTCCCGGTCGATCCCGACACCGGACGACAGATCCGCACCGGCGTGCAGGGCCCCGAGTACATGCGCAGGATGCGCGCCTGGATCAGGCGGGCCGGGGTCCGGATCCTCGACCACTCCCCCGCCCTGGAACTGCTCGTCGACGTGGACGGCCAGGTCCGCGGCGCGGCAGGTCGTCAGCGTCAGGAGGGCCGCGACTACCTGGTCACCGCCGGCGCCGTGGTGATCGCCAGCGGCGGTTGTGCGTTCCTGTCCGGCGCCCTCGGCACGAACGTCGACACCGGGGACGGCGCGCTGATGGCCGCCGAGGTGGGAGCGGCCTTCTCCGGCATGGAGTTCTCCAACGCCTACGGCATCGCGCCGATCGGATCCCCGATCACCAAGACCGCCTACTACGGGTACGCCACGTTCTTCCACGCCGACGGGCGGGTCGTCGAGGGCGCGGGATCGTCGAAGGGACGGTCCGTGATCGCTCAGACCCTGCTGTCCGAGCCGGTGTACGCACAACTCGATCGCGCCGACGTCCCGACACAGCGGCTCATGCGACTCGGGCAGCCGAACTTCTTCCTGCACTTCGATCGTCGTGGCATCAACCCGTTCACCGACCGCTTCGAGGTGACGTTGCTCGCCGAGGGCACCGTCCGCGGGACGGGCGGCCTCGACGTGGTCGACGACAGTTGCGCAACGACCGTCCCCGGGCTGTTCGCGGCGGGCGACGCGGCCACCCGCGAACGCATCTGCGGTGGCTTCACCGGGGGCGGCAGTCACAACGCGGCGTGGGCGATGTCGTCGGGCAGCTGGGCGGGAACGGGCGCAGCACGTTTCGCGCGACGGGCCGGCCGGGTTCCGGCCGGCGACCTGCACGCGGCCGGACGGGCGGGTCTGCGGCCGGGCGGGCGGACGACCCTGGACGCTTCCGCGGTGGTGGCGGCCGCGCAGCGGGAGCTGGTGCCGTACGAGAAGAACTTCCTCCGCGCCGGACCCCGGGTGGAATCGGCTCTCGACGAACTCGAATCACTGTGGACCGCGGTGACACTGGGACTCGGCGGGGATGACGGGGCGGATCGGATCCGCAACCGTCAGGCGGCGGCGATCGCGGCGGTCGGCCGGTGGATGTACCACTCGACGCTGGCGCGTACCGAAAGCCGCGGAATGAGCAAGCGGGACGACCACCCGGACCTCGATCCGGCTCAGCACCACCACATCCTCACCGGCGGGCTCGACGAGGTGTGGACGCGTCCCGCACCCCGGCGAGCGGCGGCACTGGGAGCGGCGTCGTGATCGAGAAGCTGCTCGCGGACGCCTGCATCGGGTGCGACCGGTGTGTCGACGTCTGCCCGACGAACGTGTTCGACCGCACCGGGTCCGGGATCCCGCTGATCGCCCGGCAGTCGGACTGCCAGACCTGTTTCATGTGCGAGGCGCACTGCCCCACCGACGCGTTGTACGTGCATCCGTTGTCCGAGCCGCTGCCGCCGTCGGCAGCCGTTCCCGACCAGGAGGTCGGCCGCTACCGCGCCGACATCGGCTGGGGCAGGGGTCGGGTTCCGGGATCGAAAGTCGCGGTGGGCCCGAACATCCCACACGGGACACTGCCGCCGCGCCTGGCGCCCGAGCGGCTCAGACCTTGAAGTACATCACCTGGTGGCTGGTGGCGAGCAGCGCTCCGCCGCGTCCCCACAGCTCTGCCGACTGATCGAAGTAGCTCCGGCCGAAGTGCTGGGCGCGGGCGGTGGCGAGGACCGCGTCGTCACCCTGCTCGGACAGCGTGTCGGCGTCGACGTGGAAGTAGATCGTGAGCGAGACGGTACCCGCCGGGCACATCTGCCCGCGGCGCAGGAACACCCGCGGGTAGAAGGAGTCGCACATCGCGGTCAGTCCCGGGAAGTCCAGTGCCCGAGCGGGATTGTCGCGGATCCACAGCGTGGTGGTGGAGTCGCCGCGTTCGCCGTCGATGTCGGTCAGTCCGCCGTCGACGAAACGCATGTCGTAGTTGCTCATCCAGCGGATGAACTCGGGGCCCGGCGTCGGTTCGACGGATTCGGCACCCGGTGCGGCCGGGGGCGCCACCTCGGTGGACGTCCAGCTGTCGCGGCGCAGCGCGAACACGGCCGTCGCGGTGGTGGCGACAACTCCGTCCTGCGTCATCTCGATCGTCCAGTGCTGCGTGGAGTTGTTGGTCCGCGTCGGGCGCGCGTCGATGGTGAACGGGCCGTCCGCGACCGGACCCGCGAAGTTGACCGTGAGCGACACCGGGTCACCGAGCCGCTCGGGATGCCGGAGGGCGGCGCTGAGCATGGTGGCGGCCGTGATCCCGCCGAACGGGCCGACCATGTTGGCGTAGGCCGCGGTGGTGCGACCCGTGACGGTTCCGTCACCGACAGGCTCGAGTTCGAGCGCGACGTCGAGGGGGTGGGCGGATGTGGCGGTGCGGGTCACGACAACTCCTGGCGGTCGGCAGCTATGTATGACACTCTACATAGAACACCAGCGTGCGGGGAAGGGCGGACATGGCACGACGGCAGGATCCCACCAGAGGGCCGCGAGCGGCGATGATCGACGGCGCGATCACCCTGATGCGCGAGCGCGGAGTCGCGGCCACGTCGTTCGCCGAGGTCCTGGCACGCAGCGGCGCTCCCCGCGGTTCCGTCTACCACCACTTCCCGAACGGCAAGTCGCAGCTGATCGAGGAGGCCACCACGTCCGCCTCGAGGTGGGTCGGCACCGGAATCGAGCGCATCCTCGAGGCCACGGACACGGTGGGCGCGCTGCGCGCACTGGTCGACATCTGGCGCAGCGGGCTCGAGTCGAGCCGATACGAGCAGGGCTGCCCGATCGCAGCGGCGGCGCTCGGCACCGAGCGCGGCGCCCGCATCATCGCGGGCACCTCCTTCGACTCCTGGTGTGCGCTGCTCACCACCAAGCTGACCGGCGAACAGGTGCCCGAGGAACGCGCCGGCTCCATCGCGGTCCTGATCGTGTCGTCGCTCGAGGGAGCGCTGATTCTCGCTCAGGCACAGGAGAGTTCGGACCCGCTCGATGCGGTCGTGGACGAGCTCGAACTGCTGTGCCGCTCGGCGGTGCACCCGTCCACCTAGAATCGGCACCCTGAGACGTAGACACACGGGGGCTGATTCGATTGAACGGGACGGGCGACCACGACGACCTGCTGCTCAGCGACGACGAGCGACTGCATGCGCTCAACGTCCTCGGCGATCACTACGCCGCGGGCAGGCTGGACAGCAGCGAGTTCTACGAGCGTTCGGGTGACGTCGCCTCGGCACGCACGCTCGGCGCCGTCCGGGGGCCGTTCCTCGGCCTACCGGGCGGGGTGCCACTCGACGGGACCGACGGCCGCATCCGCAAACTGACCGACGACGCCCTGCCGGTGCCCCGGCCGACCGCTCCGCCCGCCACCGAGCCCGCGTCCGCGGAGGCCGAACTGTTGTCGCTGCGCTCCCGCGGGAGCATGGTCGAGAATCTCGACTGGGCGATCGTCGGCGTCACCCTGATCACGTTCCTGATCCTGCAACTGGTGGTCGGCTGGGACTACGCCTGGATCGTCTGGCCGTCACTGGTGTTCACGCTCAGCCTGCCGCGGATGGTCCTGAAATACAGCGACGCCGACGAGAAGACGTACGAGCAGCTCAAGAAGTCGGACGAGCGGGCGCGTCGCAAGCGGCTCGAGGAGGCCGCTCAGCGCATCCGGGAGCTGGAAGGCCGCGACGGAGAATAGGGTGTGCCTCCGGGCTGGGAGACACACCCCCGGCGCCGGGCCTCGTCACCCGGCCCGGCACCGATCCCGGTTCACCGGTCGGCGTCGGTGTACCGGATCACACCGCGAATGTTGCGCCCCTCCAACATGTCACGGTAGCCGTCGTTGATCTGCTCCAGGCGGTACTGGCGGGTGACCATGTCGTCGAGGTTCAGCTTGCCGACCTTGTACATCGACAGCAGCTGCGGAATGTCGTAGTGCGGGTTGGCGCCGCCGAAGATGCTGCCCTGCAGGTTCTTCTGCAGCAGGGTCAGCATCGACAGGTTCAGCGTCACCTGGTTGTCGAGGAGGCTGCCCATCGCGGTCAGCACCACCGTTCCCGCCTTGGCGGTGATCCCCATCCACAGGTCCACGTCCTCGCCGTGCACCTCACCGACGGTGACGATGGTCTTCTTCGACATTCCACCCGCGGTGATCTCCGCGATCCGACCGGCCGCCTCCTCGACGCTCGAGAAGGCGTGGGTGGCACCGAACTTCAGGGCCTGCTCACGCTTCCACTCGACCGGATCGATCGCGAAGACGTAGCGGGCACCGGAGTTGACGGCACCCTGCAGCGCCGAGACGCCGACACCGCCGAGGCCGACGATCGTGACGTCCTCACCGGGCTTCACCTGCGCAGTGTGAGTGGCGGACCCGTAGCCGGTGGTGACACCGCAGCCGACGAGGCAGGCCACCTCGAACGGGATCGACTTGTCGATCTTCACGACCGAACTCTTGTGCACGACCATGTACGGCGAGAACGTGCCGAGCAGCGTCATCGGGAAGACGTTCTGGCCCTTGGCCTGGATGCGGAACGAGCCGTCGCTGACGGAGGCGCCGCCGAGCAGGTGGGCGCCGAGGTCGCAGAGGTTGCGCAACCCCGCCTGACAGGACGGGCACTTGCCGCACGAGGGGATGAAGGACATGACGACGTGGTCGCCGACCTCGATGTCCTCGACACCCGGACCGACCTCGGTGACGATGCCCGCACCCTCGTGGCCACCGAGGACCGGGAACCCGGCCATCGGGATGCCGCCGGTGACCAGGTGGTGGTCGGAGTGGCACATACCCGACGCTTCCATCTGGACCGTCACCTCGTCTTTTCGAGGATCGCCGATCTCGATCTCCTCGATCGACCACGGCTGGTTGAACTCCCAGATCAGCGCGCCTTTGGTCTTCACCTGAACCCACCTGCTCTCGTCCGTCGACATGGATCGACATCAGACTAGACACGCGAGTGGACAGGTGTACAGGTCTTGGCGGGATTCCGGCTCAGCGCACGAATCGGTGCGCGGCCGCGAGAGCGGCGTCGACGTCGAGTGCCCGGCCGGCGAACATCGACTCCGCGGTCTCTCGAGTCAGCCCCGGCCCCTCGGCGAGGGCCCGCGCGAGCGCTGCGACGTCGACGGACACGGACAGCCCGTCGTCCTCGGCGTAACCGTCGAGGTGCTCGGTGCAGAAGTCGACGGCGGCCTCGTCGCTCAGGAACGGCGGGTTCAGAGCGGTGAACCCGTCGTCCGGGGAGTACTCCGCCCGCGACCACTTCGAACCGTCGAACCCGTACACGAAACCGATCCACATCCCCTGCGTCACGACACGGTCCAGATGGTCCGCGATCGCCGTGGCCCACCAGTCGGGCACACCCGCCAGAAGGTCCGTCTCGTCCTCCCCGAAATACTCCGCGGCCGCGCCGTGGTAGGTCTCGGAGTACTCGTGATCGTGCCCGACGAGTACCGCCCTCCCGTCACCGAGCAGGCGCAGATCGGCCCAGTTCCCGCCGCCGTCGTCGTAGTGCCAGGTGTCCGACGTCGCGTGGGCACCGTCGGCCCAGCGTGCGTCCCGCGCGGCGAGGATTGCCGAGACCACCGCCCATCGCCGGGCCATGTCCTGTGGATGCGGAAGCGTGATCGGGAGCGTCATGGCCGCGAGCCTGCCATGCCCGGGTCGAACGGGCAGGACCTCGGGTACCGAACGGCGGTGCGGCGAGGAGGATCGGCGCGCGGACCGTCATTCGACGGTCAGGACTCCGGTCATCTCGGGATGGTACGTGCAGTGGAACGAGTAGGTACCGGGGTCGTCGGGCACGGAGACCGTTGCCGTGGCACCCGCCTCGACGTCCACGTCGAACAGGTCATCACCGTCCGCGGTGACCGAATGCTCGACGGCGTCCTCGTTGACGACGGTCAGCGTCTCACCGGGCGACACACGGTCCGGCAGGCCGAACGAGAAGTTCCGGATCGTGATCGCCGTGGCCTCGTCACCGGACGCGACCGGAGGTCGAGTGGCCTCGTCGGTGTTCGCGTGCAGATCGTGTTGGGTCATCGGCGCCTCGGGCTCCGACGGCGTCTGCGACTCGTCGGTCGAAGTGCACGCCGTCACCAGCGCGAGCGCCAGAGCCGCCGCCCCCAGGCCGGCACCGATGCGTCGTCTCCTCGAATCCGTCATGACGTCTCCCACTGTCGACTCCGTTCCACGTAACCACGAGGACGGCCCGCAGAACATCACCAACCGGTATCGGTCGGACCCCGACGGCACCGGATCAGTCGGAACCCGACGGCGCGGCGAGCAGCCGATAGCCCTGCTCGTGCAGAGCGTGATGCTCGGTCCACCTCTCGGCGGTCCACCGGGGTTCGGTGTGCGCGGCACCGATCGCGGCGGCGGTGGAGGCCTGCAGGTCGAACGCGAGGTCACGCCGCAGCCGGCGGCGCTCCGTCTCGCCGGTTTCGTGGGCCAGATTCGCGACGCCTGCGGCGACCCGCGCGTCGGCGTCGGAGAGGATCCGGCGGTGGGCTCGGGGAAGCACTCCCCACATCACGGCGAGCGCGACGGCGACTCCGATGACGGTCTCGATCATCCGGTCCCGGATCGCCGGGCCGAGGTCGCCGGGCAGGCCCGTGCCGCCGAGGATCATCGCGAGCGGGGTGATCGCGGCCATCGCGATCCCGTAGTGCCGGACCAGGAACGCCTCGATCGCTGCCATCAGCGCGGCGAGAACCAGCACCAGCGCAGCACCGCGCGGCTCGAGGTACCACAGGGCCGCGAGCAGCACGAGCCCTGCAACCGTCCCCAGGAACCGGTGGGCGGCGCGGTGCGTGCCGAGCACCCGGTCGGGCCCCTGGTGCAGGATCATCGCGGTGGTGATCACCGCCCAGTCGGGGCGCCCGGTGCCGAGCACCAGCGCGAGCACGCCGGCCACCGGGCACGCGACGAGCAGACGCACCAGGATCGTGGCGGTCCTGCCGTGTGGGTTCCAGGCCCGGGCGAGCAGATGGCCCGCCTGCGGACGCCGCAACGGCATGTGCGCGTGCAGGTCGTCCTCCGGCGACGCTGCGTCGTGAGGGACTCCGTGGAGGGCTGCCGCGCACCGCAGATGCGCGGCGTGGAGCGTCCGGACGAGAGCGTGCGGCGGCTCCCCGGGGACCGTGCGGACCAGACCCGCATCGTTCAGGCACTGCCAGGCGCCGTGCAGCGACCGGACGGCGTCGCGGCGCCGGTGCGGGGTGTTCTCGGCCAGCATCGCCTCGACGTCGCGAACGGCGTCCCCGACCGCGGTTCGCTCGGGGGTCCGTGGCCGGAACGGGAACCCCGACATCGCGACCACGAGTGCGGACACGGCGCCGAGCGTCGTCCACCCCAACACGGACGGCACCGGAACGCCCTCGGAGGGCAGGGTGGAGGCGATCACCACGCACAGCAACGGCAGGAAGGCACCAGGTGGTCCGGTGCGCAGGGCGTCGACGGCGTAGGCGCCGACGGCGACGACCGCCGTCATCACTCCGATCATGAGCAGCCACCAGCCGGGTGACGCGTCGAGGGCGTGCACGAGAGCGCCCACCGAGGCGCCGAGGCCGGCCAGCACGACGAGGACGACTCCGACCAGCGCGACGACCCGCCAGCGCACCCGGTACGGGCGGCTTTCGCCGTAGACCACCGCGAACGCTCCGAGTGTGGCGACGGCGCTCACCGAACCGGAACCGAACGCGAGCCCACCGAGTCCCGGCAGGGCGACCGTGGCCGCGGCGCGTGCCACACCCGGCCACTTCCGCCCCTGGCTGGGCGCCGACAGCAGCGCCGACCAGGCCGACGCCGGAACCGGGATCGGCAGGGTCTCGACTCGATCGGATCCGAACTCCGGCACGAGTGCCGACGCTAACGAATTCTGGTGCAGCCGACCCCATCCAGAGCGGCCGCTGAGGTCGAACTCACGACCGAACAGAACAAAACACCCATACCGGCAGGGTTGCCGGTATGGGTGTCGTGCTCGGTCGAGTCGGCGACCTCCGTCAGGAGACCGGGGTCGGCGTGGCGGACACGCTGGTCGGAACCGCGCTCGTCGTCGTGGCGGACGACTCGGCAGTGGTCGCCGGGGCGGTCTCCGTCACGGGGGGCACCGAGGTCGCCGGAGCCTCGACCACCGGTGACAGCGGCGCCGTGGCCGTGGCCGAGGGCACCGGCACCGTCGTGGTCGGGACCGCCGACACCGCGGCCGCCTCGCCGCCGCCGGTGGTCGCCGCCGCGGTGGTGCCCGCCTTCGTCGTCGTGGTCGGCGGTGCCGTGGTCGTGGTGGTGGGCAGCGGCTTGCCGTTCCGCGCGTCCTCGGCGAGCTGGGTGAGCCAGGCGGCCGCGTACTCGGCGGAGCTCAGCGGCTTGCCGTCGGCGGTGTCGCGCCAGTAGTCGAAGTGCCGGCCGGTGCCCTCACCGAGCGTCAGCTGGTACGGATCGTTCATCACGACCGGGATGGTGTTCTGGTTCGTCACGATGAGGTTGACGACCTCCTTGAACAGCTTCTCCGGCAGGAGCGCGAGCGGTGACAGCTTCTCGGCCTCGATGTCGTCGGCGACCGGCGTCACGGGGAGGGCGCCGTCTGTCTCGCTCGGCTTGTACGCCGGGTCGGAGACCTGCAGCAGTACGTCGAGGAAGGTCTGGTCGCTCTGCATCCAGTTCGGTTGCGACGAGATGACCGCGAAGGCGTCGTACGCGACCCGGCCGATGACGGTCGCGACGCCGATGCCGTTCTCCGGCGTGAGGCCGTTCTTCTCGAGCGAGTCGATGTTGAGCTGGCGGCCGACGTTCACGGCCAGCTGCAGCAGGGAGATGTTCTGCGGGGCCGCGCACGTCAGGTCGCCGTCGGAACAGAACGCGGCGACCCTGCCCGCAAGTGCCCCGAAGTCGGAGCCGCCGGTGCCGGTGACGGCGCCCGCGCCGCCCGCGGTGTTCTCGCGGTCCTGATAGGCGGTGTCGAAGCCGTCGGGGTTCGTGTACGGGTTCTGCGCGCCGGGGAACGGACCCTGCTCGTACGAGCGTCCGGCGTCGGCGAAGATGACCACCCCGACGACGTTCGCGGGATCGACGATGTCGTACCCGTCGGTGCCGTCCTGGTGACCGATGTTCATCGCGACGCGGCGCGCGACGTCGGCGCCCTCGCTGTACCCGACCACCGAGAACCGGGTGTTCGGGCAGGACTCGCGGATCTCGCGCATCACCTGCTGGGTGTTCTCGACACCCGTCGAGACCGCGTTCTCGTAGCTGTCCATGTTCGCGGGGTACGCGATGTAGAGGTTGGCGTACGAGCCGGGCTTGAGGTTGTTCACCGCGGCAGGCGCGTTGGAGACCGGGTCGACCCAGTGGCTGCTGTAGTCGTCGGAGAGCGCGGCGGGCAGCGGGTTGCCGTTCTCGTCGACGAGGCGGGGCACGGTGTCCGGCGGGGTGTCGTTGCGACCGGCGATCGACACGGTGACCATGTCGTGGCATTCCGTGGTCGAGGCCGTCAACTCGGTCTCGATGGACGTCGGCGACTCGAACGCGAGCCACGCGGTGCCTGCTGCCGCCACACCCAGTGCCAGCGGTGCGGCCACCGCCGCCACGATCCGGTGTCGCGCGAAGAACCCACGAAGTTCCATGCCGTTACCTCTACTCCCCTGAATCCCGCCCGACGAGCGGACATTCCGTCCCGCGCACTCGCGTGACGTCACGGTGGTTGTCGTGGAACCGGGACGGGACGTTACAGACATCCCGTCGGGATGTGCGCGGAAGCGCTCAGGCGGCGCTCTCTCGAAGGTGCCTGGCGAGCTGGGTTCGGGCGCGATTGAGTCGCGACTTCACCGTGGCCACACCGACACCCTGGTGCTCGGCGATGTCCGCGTAGGTGAGATCGCCGAGCTCGCGGAGGACCAACGCCGTCCGGAAGTCCTCCGGCAACAGGGCGAGCGCCGCACGCAGCGCGTCGTGGTCGGCGATCCTGTCGTCGAAGCGGGGCCCGTCGTCGGTCAGCGTCACCGTCCGGGCGTCGTCGTCCGTGAAGTCGGTGAGGTCGGTGTCCGGCTTCCGCTTGCGTACGACCATCAGGGCGTTGTTGACAGCGATCCGGTGCAGCCATGTCCCGAAACGCGACTCACCGCGGAACCGGTCGAGGTGCTGCCACGCCGCGATCAGCGTGTTCTGCAGGGCGTCCTCGGCGTCGTGGGCGTTGCCGGTCGTGGAAAGGCACACCGCCCACACGTGATTGCGGTGTGCCTCGACCAGCTGCGCGAACGCGCGCTGGTCGCCCTCACGCGCCCTCGCCAGCAGCGTCACGTCGTCCATCATCGCCCCCTGTCGCAGTCCGGCGCTGATCCTAACGGGGGCCGGAACCTAGTGAGAGGGACGTTCCCGGCGCGGGAAGCCGAAGCCGCTCACCAGCCGCTGTCACCGGGGTCGTCGGACGGCGGATCGACGTCACCGGCGCCGCCACGATCGTCGGCCGGGTGCTCCTCCGGACCGACGTCGAGATCGTCGGTGACACCGTCGTCGAAGACGAGCCCGTCGTCGCCGTCCGCGCGGACGATCCCGTCGTCACCGTCGTCGAAGACGATCCCCTCGGCACCGTCGTCCAGCACGATCTCGTCCTGATCGTCGACGTCGGTGACACCGTCCTCGAGCACGATCTCGTCGTCGGGGTACACCGGGTCGTCGTCCATCTCGGGCACGCCTGCCTCGTCCGCCGAGGTCGGCGCCGCGGAGAAGGCCGCCTCCAGCGCGGACTCCCACACACCGGCGGGTGGCTGTGCCGCGACATCGGACCGCACCGCGTCGAACAGCGCGTCGACCGCGTCGTCATCCTGCATGGGGTGTCTCCCGGGGTGTGGATCGGCAAGGGGCGATGACGCCCGATCGTATCGGTGCACACACGGCCGGAGGCCCACCGCTGGTGGCGGCGGGCCGTCCGTCATGTCGGGGCAGGCGCGTCATGTGCCGGCTCAGTAGCACCCGGCGTCGGTCGAATCGGCGTAGGAGGAGTCGGCGTACGACGCACTGCTCGCACCCCCGCCGGTCTCGTAGCCGGTGTACCCCGAGTCCGCGCCGTAGGACATGGACTCGATGCCCGGACCGTGGGAGTCCGCGTCGGGCGTGACCTCGAAGTCCACCACGCCGTCGCCGTCGCGGTCGACGTACACGGTGTCGGGTGCGCCGTCCCCGTCGGTGTCGGCCGAGACGGTGTCGACGTAGCCGTCGCCGTCCGTGTCCACCGCGATGGTGTCGACGACGCCGTCGCGGTCGGTGTCCGCGATCAGCGTGTCGGGCCGGCCGTCACCGTCGGTGTCGAAGGTCGATTCCACGACGAGACCGTCCTCGAGGACGTCGACCCGCTCGGGCTGCCCGGTCGCGTCGTAGTGGGCGACCACGTCGATGGAGCCGTCGTCGTCACGGTCCTCGCCGACGAGGGCGGTGCCGTCGCCCTGCGGCGCGTAGACGGTCTCGAAGGTGCCGTTGCCGTCGCTGTCCTCCTCGACCAGGGTGACCTGGCCTGCCTCGTCGACATGAGTGATGACCGCGCCGCCTGCCGCGTTGGAGGAGTGGATCACGTCCACGGACCCGTCGAAGTCGACGTCCCGGGCAACGGTCTCGGGGTAGCCGGCCGGGTGGTCGTTCGTGGTCCCCGTCGGCGCAGTGGAGGCGGTGCCCGCCTGCGCGGTGGAGGCAGTGCCCGCCTGCGCGGTGGAGGCAGTGCCCGCCTGCGCGGTGGTGGCGGTGGTGGCGTCGAACTTGCTCATGGGGTCGGTCCCTTCCGTCGGTGTGCGTGCTCCGTCGTGCGCTGTCGACAGTGAGATGCACCCGGGACGCGGAAAGGTTCCCGGCCCGCGAAAGAAACTCGAGGGGTCAGGTGAGCAGGCCCGAACGGGTCAGGAACGACTTGGCGCTCGCGACGTCGGTGAGGTCGTGGACGGTCACCTTCACACCGGTGTTGATGTTCACGTAGGTGAAGTCGACGAGCCCGTCGTTCGGGTCGGGCGCCGAGATGTCGGCCGCCGCCATCCGGTCGGTGCTCTCGACGAGAGTGCTGTTCGGACCCTCGAAGCCCCCACTGCGCACACTGAAGATGTCCTGCTTCGCCTCCGTCTGGTCGCGGTAGATCGACACCGAGTTGAACGGCGGCTTGGTCAGTGCCGCCAGTTCACCTGAGGTGTCGAGCTCGCAGAAGACGATCATCGCGGACTGGTCGGTGCGCAGATTCGAGTCGGTGCAGTCGACGAGCTGGTCCTGCATGGCCGGCGGCAGGACCGCCACCGCCTGCTCCGACGTGGTCGCGAGGGCGTTCCCGCTCGCGGGGGTGTTCGAGGCCGAGCCGGACGAACCCGAGCTCGCACCACCGTCCACCGTTCCGGTCGCGGCGGTCTCCTTCGCCTCCGCCGAATCGTCACCGCCGCCCTTGAGCGCCAGCCCCACTGCGACGGCGGCCGCGACGACGCCGAGCACCGCCACCGCTGCGACGATGCGGCCGCGTCCCGACGTCGTTCCCGTCTCCTGCGGGGCGGTACGCCAGTTCGGGGTCAGTTCCGCGACCGACGGGACGACCTGGCCGGCAGCGGCCGCCGACGTCGCCGGCGCCGTCGCGACGGACCCGGCATGTGCGAGCGCACCCTGCGCGACCACCGTCTTCGGATCGTCCAGTGTCGCCACCGGACCCAGCTCCCGGAGCCGCTCGTGGACGAGGGGGATCCGGGACGTGCCGCCGGTCAGGTACAGCGCGGCGAGCTCGTCGGGCGCGGAGATTCCCGCGTCGCGGAGCGTCTCCCGCGCCAACGTCACGGCCCGGTCGAGGACCGGCGCCGTGAGCTCCTCGAACTCGCCTCGCGTCAGGTGCAGCGTCTCCCGTTCCCCGTTCCCGGACACTGCGATCGTGGCGGACGGCGCCTCGGAGAGCAGTTCCTTCGCCTGCCGGATCGACTCGTCGAGCGCCTGCCTGACGTCGAGGGGCGCGCCTCGCCGCAGGTACTCACGCAGGTCCGGGTTCCGGTCGTCGAGCTGCTCGTCGACCCACCGCGCCACCAGGCCGTCGAGGTTCTTGCCTCCGAGTCCGTTGTCGCCGCGGGCCGCGATCACCCGGAACGAGGAGTCCTCGTCGACGGCGAGGACCGCGACGTCCAGTGTGCCGCCGCCGAAGTCGAACACGGCGATGCGGGCGCCCGGCTGCAGGGCGTGGGACCGGCCGTAATACTGTGCGGCGGCGCGAGGTTCGGAGACGGTGGTGACGGTGACCGGGTCGATGCCTGCGGCGACCGCGGCGTCGATCAGCACCTGAACCTGTTCCGGCGACCACGCCTCGGGGTGCGTGAGGACCACCCCGGCCGGGGCCGTGCCCGCGTGTGCGGCGACGGCGCGAGCCACGACGCTCCGCAGCACCGCCGCCACGGGCGCGGAGGTGGGCAGGGTGAACCCGTTCACCGTCAGGGTCGGTGGTCCGACGAGCCGCTTCGGTGCCGGCAGGTAGCCGGCGGGATTGCGCTGCGCCTCGTTGGCGGCGACGTCGCCGACCGCGATCCGGTCCGGCGCGTCGACGTACACCGCCGACGGCATCAGGTTGCTGCGGTGCGACAGTGGCAGTACCTCCACGCGGCCGCTGGTCGCACCGGAGTGCGCGGCGGCGGTGTTGGACGTGCCGAAGTCGACGCTGAGCCACCAGTCGGTCGTGTTCATGAGATCTCCCTGTGCTGGGCGGTGTTCCTGTGCTGTGCGATGCACCGGCGCGACGGAAGGTTCCCGATTCGTGCCGTGTCGTGGAGTGCGGTCATCGGAAGGCGGCCATCTCCTGGTAGGCGGCGACCAGCGAGACGAGCGCGGTGTCCTCGGCGGCGGTGTGCGTGTACAGCGCGGCTCGGCTCTGCGCCTCACCGAGTCTGGCCTGCGCCGCAGCCCGGATCCGGTCGGGCCCCGCCGCCGGATCGAGGCCCAGCCGCTCGGCCGGGCTTCGGCCTTCGAGCAGCGCACGCAGCTCGTCCACCAGTGGTGAGCGCGGATCGTCGGAGTGCAGCCGGGCGAGATCCGCGAGCAGTGTCACCGGACGCATCGCGGGATCGACCCGCATCCGGTGCACGATCGTGCGGATACCGTCCCGGGCGGCGTGCCGGTAGGCGAGTCGATCGAGCTCGTCGAGGATCCGTTGCGCGCGGTGCAGCACCGCGAACCGTCCGATGGACGCGTGCAGCACCCGGCGCAGCTCCGCGACCCCCGACCGTTCCGCGAGCCACTGGTTGAGCGCGGCCGCACCTCGGGCTGCCACGTGCCGGCCGGCGAGCACCCCGTACTCACCGAGCAGGTCGAGCAGCCGGTCCCGCTGCTCGGGTGTCAGCGGCGCGGGATCGGAGGATTCCAGCAGCTCCGCCAGGTCGAGCGCGGACAGCGCACTCACCTGCGCGAGGGCCTGCGCGTCGCGTTCGGTGAGTGCGCCGGTGTGGCTGGTCTGCGCCATCAGCCCGGACACCGGCGTCACCGCCGACACCGTGCCGCGCAGGCGGGCCCCGAGGACGGCGGCGTGCCGGCCGGCGTGCTCGAGCGGGTCCTGCCTGCCGAGGGCGCCCTCCCCGAAACCGTCCGCACGGGAGAGCACCCCGAGCGTGTTGAGCGGCGTGAACGGCAGTTGCGCGAGGAAGTCGAGTTCGTCGGCGCGCGGGGTGGCGTCGAAGAGGAACACCGCGGCGTCGGCATCCACGGATGCGGTGCGGGTCTGGTCGAATCCGTCGACGAGCGCGCGGCGGGTCGCGTCCTCGTTCGCGGTGGTGAGCGTCGCCAGTCCCGGCGTGTCGACCAGCGTGAGATCACGTAGCGCCGCCGACGGCAACCACCGGTGCACGTACGCGATTTCCGCTGCCGGACAGGGCAACTCGACCGGCATGCCTGCCGTGACGGGAAGTCCGCGGCGGTGCCCGTCGAGGGTGGCGAGCTCCGCTCGCGACGGCGCGCCGTCCTGGTAGACCGTCACCACGTTGGTCGCCTCGAGTGCCGCGGTCTCGGCGACGGGTGCCCCGATCAACGCGTTCACCAGGGTGGACTTGCCCGCCTTCAGTCGGCCCACGATCACCACCCGCGGCGGGGACCACAGGATCGCACCGATCCGGTTGGCGTGGTCGACGAGGTCACCACCGAACGCCGCGAGCTGACGCAGCCCCGAATCGAGGACCGCGTGCACCGGATCGACCGCCGGCGCGTTCACCGTGCCGCCTTTCCGGAAGCCAACTCCGCCAACAGGTTCTCCGTCTCGGTCATGCGGTTCCCGATGATCCGTCGATTGTTGGTGAGCCGCTCACGGGTCTTGGCGCGGGTCGCCGAATCGGACGCCGCCGACTTCTCCGCCGCCGCGATGGCCCGCTGCAACTCCTCCAACTCCTCGCGCAGGTGCTCGCGGTACCCGACGACGACATCCGGCCGGGCCTGCGCGACGGCGCCGTCCAGCAGCCGTCCCGTCACGACACGGGTCGTGGACACCGTCTCCCTCAGCCAGGCCAGCAGATTCGTCTTTCCCGACCGAATTGCCCGGTGCCCCAGGTTGACTCCCACCCACACCGTTCCCACGATCGCGCCGATACCGACGATCGCGGACAGGCCGATGAGACCGCCGAGGGTGGAGGAACCGACCACACCCATCGTCAGCAGGGTCGGGTCGATCAGACCCTGGCTCCTGCTCGCCACCTGCTGGGCGTCGATGCTCTTGTCCCGCATCGATTCGACGATGCCGCCGCACAGCTGTTCCCACATCACCGGGTTGTCCCCGAGACGGGGAGCGACCACGTCGTCGTGCAGGGTTCGGAGGAACCCGGCGAGGGTTTCCGCCATCGCCGCCTGCAGGTCGGTCTGCATGTCCGCGGTGAACTTCTGCGGACTGCGCCGGAGCACCTGCATACCGTGCGAATTCACGTAGGTGGTCCACCGGTCGCGGATCTCGTCGAGCCTGCGATCGAGATCGTCTGATGCACGCTGCCGAGCGAGGGTGATGTCGCGGGCCAGGTACTGCTCCCACTGACGGGAGTGCTCCTTGAGTTCGGTGAGCCGGTCGCGTTCGGCGGTGAGGTCCGGCAGTGCGGCCTCCCCCGCGTCGACGGCGGCGAGTTCCGCGTCGACGCGGGCCGCCACGACCCGCAGTCCTTCGAGTCCGGTGCGGAGGGCGTCGATGCCGGGTAGTGCTGCTGCGACGTCGAGTCGTCGGTGGATCTCCTCTCGCAGCACCGTGATTCCGGATGCCTGTTCGAGGTGCGCGCGACGGTCCGGGTCGGTCTCCTCGCCTGCGATGACCGCGCGCAGGCTCGAGACCCCCACGACGGCGATGTCGCGGTGCAGGTGCTCGCGGAGCAGACGGCGGTTCTCGTCGACGATCGCTCGCCAGCGGCGAATGTTCTTGTCCGTCTTCGTGACCGCGACGATCAGCGCGTCCACCGATTCTGCGGCCGACCGCGCGAACGCCATCTCCGGTGCGGTGATCGGTGTCGACGCGTCACAGACCAGCACGAGCACCGACGCCTGAGCCGACGTCGCCACGGCAGCTGCGGCCATCGCGGGGTCGAGTCCGCCGACACCGGGGGTGTCGACGACGGTCGCATCCCCGAGCGCGCTGCCCGGCAGCGTGACGACGGCCGCCGTCGGCAGGGACTCCGCCGCGGGATCGCGGACGTGTTCGCCGTCGACGCTCACCCACTGGGCGAGCTCACCGAGGGGAACCCGCCGGGCGCCCTCCGGGAACAGCAGCGTCGCGGACGGGTCGTCCGACGCGTGCGCGGGAGTGATGCTGACGGTCGCCGAGGACGTCACCTCGACACCGACGGGGCACAGGTCGCGAGCCCCGACGAGGGCGTTGACCAGCGAACTCTTGCCGCGCTTGACCTCGCCGACAACCACGACCGTCCGGGCCTGCCGATCCGGGTCGCTCTTGCGAGCGGCGAGGTCCGCGAGGTCGCCCAGCCCGTAGGCGCGCAGCACCTTGGCGTTGGCCTCCAAGGCCGATGCCGGCTGCCCCGGCGCCCGGGCAGCGCCGGTTCCGGTCGCTGTGCCCGCGACGTCGACTGCGGTGTCGCCCACGTCCCCTCCCCCCTCACGGCCGGCTTCGGTGTGCGCGCCATACACTAACCGCCGATCACCGGGGGGTGACCAGTGAGCACCGGTCGGGAACTTTCCACGCCCGGGCGGCATCGAACAGGACGACACCCGACAGTCCGGTCGGCAGAACTTCGATCTCGAGGGGGATCACCATGAGAGTCCGTACGAGGGCACTGGTCGCGGCGGCCGCCGTGATGGCCGTGTGCACGGCATCCGGTTGCGCGGCAGAAGACACACCCGAGTCCGAGGCCAACGCGACGAGCACCGTCTCGGGGTCCGACATCGACACGGTCGCGGAGGTCGACGTCGCACAGCTCGACACGGGCGACTACCCGACCACGCCGGCCGCACCGTTCGGCGAGGCGGCCCCCGAGGACCGCGCGGCCGTCGACGCCCAGCGCATGGCCCAGTTCGTCATCGCGCCCTTCGAGGTGGACCGGGAACTGAACGATCCCACCCTCCCGACGATGGTGCTGCGCAGCTACAAGCAGCTGAAAGGGACGTTCGACGAGTCGGTCGTGAACGTCCCCGCCAACGCCTCGTCGTCGGTGTACGGCTTCGTGACGTCCGCGACGGTGTCCGCGCCGGTGGACCGCGGCACGACCGGTCGCGCCCTCACCCAGTTGGTGATGCGTTACTCCGATCCCGTGGCAGCGGCCGACGCCGCCCGGCAGATGGGTGAGGCGTCCGCGGCGCTCGACGGGTCGACGGCGACGGTCGTCGCGGCGCTGCCGGACTCGCACACGATCCGCGGCACGCAGCCGAACGGCAGCCTCACACTGCAGTCGTTCACGGCGCACAACGACTACGTGATCTACACGTGGGCGAGCGCGCCGGTGGCGGAGGCCGACCGGTTGGAGCCGGCCGTGGTGAAGGCCCTCGAACTGCAGGGCCCGCTCATCGACCAGTTCCCGAGACTGCCGACGAAGGTGCAGGCGGAGGGCCGCCACGTCCCGCTCGAGGTCGATCAGAACGACATCCTGATCTACGCCGTTCCCGCGGCCGAGGACGATCCGATGGGTGACATCCTCAGCGGCGTCTACGGACCCCGCGGCATGTCGCACTTCTACTACCCGCCGGAGACGGTGTACCGCGCGCTGACCGAGCACGGATCGGTGCACAACGCGATCGACAAGACCACCGTGTTCCGGGCGTCGACCGACGAGGACGCACGCGAACTGCTCGACACGTTCACCACGTCGTCCCTCTCGAGCGGCTGGGCGGCCTCCCCGACGCCACCGGGACTTCCGTCGGCGACGTGCCTGAGCAAGGCGTCGCAGTCCGGTGAGCAGTTCCAGTGCTCGGTGCGGGTCGGACGCTACATCGGCGACGCCGTCGGCCTCGGGGACCAGACCGAGGTGCACCAGCTGATCTCGGCGCAGTACCTGATCCTGACGCAGGCGGATCAGCAGGCGGAGTGAGCGGACACCGCCGGACAGTGTCCCCGTGTCACGCCGACTCGTTCGGGTCCCGCAGAACCTGTGTTCCGAGGAACTCGCACACCAGCAGCGCCAACGCGAGATCCAGTTTGCTGTGGCGGGACAGCCCGGTCGACGAGTCACCGAGAATCTTGTTGATGCGGTACTTGATGGTGTTGCGGTGCAGGTTCAACCGCTGAGCCGTGTGCAGGTGGCTCTCCCCGGTGTCGAAGTAGACGCTCAGCGTCGTGCGGAGGGTGGCGGCCTGGTCGGTGTCGTCCGCGAGCGGTCCGAGCAGGTCCCCCACCCAGGCGCGCGTGGAGTCCAGATTGTCCGCGAGCAGGGCCACCACGGCGACACCGGGATCACCGAAGCTCGTCACCCTCTGCCGGCGTGAGGGGAGGCGACTGATCACGGAGTACGCCGTGCGGGCCTGTTCGTGGGAGCGACGGAAGCCGGCGATCCCCTGCCCCGGCAGACCGATGACGACACGGACGTCGGCCGGGACGGAGGACGCGAGTGCCTCGGTGTCGATCGACGGGTGTCGCCGGCCGAACGGCAGCCACGCCCACACGGTGCCCCGGTCGATCGCCGTCACGACGGGTGCGCCGTCGGCGTGCAGTGCGCGGGCGATGCTGTGCACGGCCCGGTCCAGATGATTCAGGTCCGCCGTGTGGCCCGAGTCCGTGATCCACGCGATGACCGCCACGTGCGCCTGGTCCAGGACGTAACCAACCTCGTTCTCGAACGCCTCGGCCCGGGTGTCGGTTCCGTTGAGCAGGCCGTGGATGGTCGAGGAGTGGACGTTGCCCTTCGCCCCGAACCACCGCTGCCGCTCCTGTTCGTAGGCATCGAAGACGTAGAGGGTGATCCAGTCGATGTAGCTGTAGACCACGTCGGAGATGTGCGTGAGCACTGCCATGGACTGGGCGCCGGGCAGATTCAGCTCCTCCACCTTCCGATAGAACACCTTCATGAGATCGTCCTGGCCCATGTGATAGGCACGAACGAGGGAGTGCGAGGACACGTCCCGCTGCGCGAGCCGCAGTGCGTACTCGACCGCAGCGGTCGTGGGCTGCAGGTGCTCGACCGAGATGTTGTTGCTCAGGACGTGCAGGATCGTCGAGACGTTGCCGTGCACACTGGCTTCGAGCAGTGAGACCAGCTGCGGATCCGCGTTGAGCTGATCGATCTCCCCGGCGAGCAGACCCGACATGGAGCGGACGAGATCGTCGCGGTGCTCGGAGAGGTCCCGCGCAATGCCGGCGACGACGTCGAGGACCTCCAGCTGAGCGGCCACCGGGACGCGAGCGAGATGGCGGGTCTCGACGCGTTTCCGGTCTCGTGGCTCCGCGTTGCCCATGATCAGAGACGTCCCTTCCTTCGCAGGTGGCGCAGGGCGGACTCGGCGGCGTTGTGCCCGCACATTCCGTGCGCACCTGCTCCCGGGGGAGTCGAGGCCGAGCACAGGTAGACCCCGGGAACGCCGATACTGTACGGATTCAGTGCCATTCGCGGACGGAAGACCACCTGGAGTCCCGAGTTGGAGCCCCCGATGATGTCTCCACCGACCTGATTGGGATTGTCCTGCGCCAGACCGGACGGGCCCCGCACCGCCGTCGCCACGATCGTGTCGCGGAAACCGGGTGCGAACCTCTCGATCTGCCCGACGATCGCCTCGGTCGCGTCTCCGGTGTAGCCCGCGGGGACGTGCGCGTAGGCGTACACCGGGTTGACGCCGCCCTCCGACCTGCTCGGATCGGCCACGTACTGCTGCCCGAGGAGCACGAACGGGCGTTCCGGAAGGCGCCCGAGCGTGACGTCCCGCTCGGAACGGGTGATCTCGTCGAAGTCGCCCCCCAGATGGACGGTCCCGGCCCGACCGCACTCCGGGTCCGTCCACGGGATCGGGCCGTCGATCGCGAAGTCCACCTTGAACGCACCGGGTGCATGACGAAATTTCCCGTACGCCTTCACAACTCGCGACGGGACGGCATCCCCCACGATGCGCAGCGCCGCATCCGGCGCGACGTCGAGCAGCACCGTGTCGGCGTCCGGGACGTCCGCCAGACTGCGGACGTGCACTCCCGTGTGGATCTTCCCACCGTGATCCGCCAGTTGCGCCGCCAGCGCCCGCGCGATCGCACCCGATCCGCCCTCGGCCACGGGCCAGCCGTACCGGTGTCCGGCCGCCGCGATCATCAACCCGACGGCGGAGGTCGCCGGTCGATCCAGCCGGGTGTAGGCGTGGGCGGCGACGCCTCCGAACAGGGCGCGCCCACGACGCGTGCGGAACCACCGGGCAGCGACGGTTGCGGGAAGGAGCGCCCGTGGACCGAACATCGCCAGCCGCACAGGATGTCTCGGGACGTTGAGGACGGGGCGCATCAGATCCGAGGCGAGGTCGTCGAAACCGGCGGCGAGGTCCGACAGGGCACGCTGCCACCTCGGTCCGTCCACGCCCAGGCCCGCAGCGGTCGTCTCGAGTGAGCGGTACAGCAGTGCGGCGGGTTCGCCGTCCAGCGGGTGGGCGGCGTCGATCTTCGGATGCCGCCACCGCAACCCGTATCGCTCGAGGTCGAGGGTCGCCAGGTACGGCGATCCGGCACCCATCGGGTGGAACGCCGAGCAGTGGTCGTGGATCAGGCCGGGCAGGGTCAGTTCTCCGGAGCGGGTTCCGCCCCCGATCTCGTCGGCCGCCTCGAACACGTCGACGTTCACGCCGTTGCGTGCGAGGTGGACCGCGGCAGCGAGCCCGTTGGGCCCGCTGCCGACGACGACCGCGGTGCTCACTGCCGGGTCCCGGAGTTGTCGAGGGATCCGTCGCCGACGGCGCCGCGTGTGACCGTCGCGACCGGCGAGCCGGAGTCGACCGCCGGACTCCGGTCGGTCGCCGCGAGGGACCACTCGACGTCGAAGGGGATGGGGCCGTTGGGCAACCACGGTTGCTCGGCGACGGCATCGGACACCCTGTAGGTTCCGGATTCGATCACGCCGAGTGCCGCATCGATCACCAGGTACTGCTGGACAGCCTTGTGGATGGGCTGCGACTCGATCCACGCGACGACGAACTCACCCGGTGCGAAGTTGCAGCGCTTCTGGATGGCGTCGATGAGGTGCTTGTTGTGCAGGTGCCCGTCGCCGAAGTTGAAGGCGACGATCGAGTTGCACGAGAACTCGGCTTCGCGCAGGGCGTAGTGGTCGATGTCGTCCCCCAGGTGCCGCGACATGAGGGACAGCAGGGCACGTCCCTGGCTGTGCAGTGACCGCCACCCCAGCAACTGGTGCATGACCACGTCCGCCACCTCCGGTGGGTAGCTCTCGAGCAACTGCGTACGCGTGTTCTCGGCGCCCCTGACGATGTGGGTGTCGAGCTTGTCCTCTGCGCCGGGAGCGAAAGCCCACATCGCCGATGCCCAGTTTCCAGCGTACTGCCGCATCGAGGGCAGGAACGAGACCAGATCCGGTCGCAGGTTCCCGAGGATCGGGAAGAAGCACAGCGCGGCGACGATCGCGAGCATCAGCCACGGCGACGACGCGTCGGCCAGGGCGAAGCCGTCCCAGCTCGGGAAACCCCAGAACAGGAAGACCGTCGCGTAGGCGAAGAGCAGGTTCCACTCGAGGGGCACCGCGAGGGGGAACGTCGAGGCGATGAAGAGGTGGAACGCCACCATCAGCAGGACCGCGAGCAGGGTGAGGGTGCGGTTGGTGGAGAACAGCAGCACCAGCGGCGTGGCGATCTCGACGAGAGTGCCCAGCACGTGCCCGACGCCCCCGGCGAGCCTGGAGGGACGCAGGTCCTCGGGGAAGCTGCGGTAGTGGGCGCGCTTGACTCTCTTCGCACCCAGCCACGGGGTGTTGCTGATCATGGGCGGGATGACCATCGAGAAGTGGTGGCCGAACTTCGAGACGCCGGCGCCGACCCACACCACGACGATGAGGAGTTTGAGGGCGAGAATCATGTCCACGAACGGCAGGAAGGTGAAGAACACCACCGCGGGCAGATACTGTTCGCTCCGGCCGGCCAGGAAGATCACCTTGTCGCGAAGCCCGATCACGACGTACAGCGCGATGACCGAGTACAGCACCTCGGGGCGCACCAGACCCGCGTTGTCACCGAGAACGGAGTCGATCGACGCGGAGCCGACACCCGGAAGTGCGATCGCGACAACCAGATTGACGATGATCGCCGCGTACACCAGCACGTCGAAGACGGTTCGGGTGTCGCCCGCAGTTCCCGGCACCTTTCCCGGCCAGGGGGGAAGCCTGATGGTCCTGGGCTTGAGCCAGTTGTGAAATCCGCCGGTCATCGGCGTGAAGTGGCCGGCGAGTGGACCCCAGGATCCGCCGAGGCCGAGGATCTCCAGCAACATCGTCCACAGCACGAGCTTCTGGTAGACGACCGGCTGGTTCCACCAGGACGCCACGTCGAGCCACGACAGTCCCGAGGTGAGGGTCGCGATCGCGGTGCCTGCTCCGACATACAGGACGAGCAGTTTGAGAACGTAGATGGTGTGCACCATCTTCGGTGTCCCGAACCCGTGGTCGACCCAGTGCGTGGACATGGCACGGATGCGGTCGAAGAAGGGCAGGTCACCGAAGGTGGCGGGGTCGACTTCGGGGAAATTCCCGGTCTTGAATCCCATGGGGATCACTCCTGACGACGATATGAGGGCAGGGGGCACCGACACGGCGACCATCGGGTCCCCGGTCGCGCCCTGGGTTCGGGTGGGTCGCGCTGCTCAGATCTGGTCGACGCCGACCGTCGATCTCTTTCGGAGGCCGGGCTTGTCGATCTTCCCGACGGGGTTTCGCGGAAGTGCCTCGACCACGTGCACCGACTCGGGCACCTTCACCCTCGTCAGGCGTTCGGCGACGTGGGCGAGGAGTTCGGGTCCGGTGATCTCGCGGTCGGGATAGGCGACGACGTAGGCGACGGGTACCTCGCCGTACGTCTCGTGCGGCGCCCCGACCACGGCGGCCTCGAGCACCGCGTCGTGGGTGGCGAGGGCGTTCTCGATCTCCTTGGGGTAGAGGTTCTCCCCGCCCCGGATGATCATGTCCTTGATCCGGTCCACCAGGGTGAGATAGCCGTCCTCGTCGAGGCGGCCGACGTCGCCGGTGTGCAACCACCCGTCGACCACCGCGCGCCCGGTCTCCTCCGGCCGACCGAGATATCCGCGCATCACGTTGGGGCCCTTGATGATCACCTCTCCGGTTGCGCCCACCGGGAGGTGTTCACCGGAGACACCGGCGATGGCGAGCTGCTGACCCGGCAACGCCGGACCGACCGTGCCGAGTTTCCGCACCCCGGTCACCGGATTGCAGGCCGACGCGCAGGTGCCTTCCGTCAGTCCGTAGCCCTCGACGATCGTCACACCGAACCGGTTCTCGACCCGGTCGAGAAGTTCCTTGGAGATGGGCGCGGCACCGCAGACCGCGAAACGCAGCGACGACGTGTCGGCCTCCGGGGGGAGCGGTTGCGAGGCCAGCAGGGCGTAAATGGTTGGCACCGCGGAGAAGTAGGTCGGACGCAGGCGGGCGACATCGGCGAGGAATCGAGCGGGCGAGAAGCGGCCGGTGATGCTGAGCTGCGCACCGGCGAGCATCGGCGCCAGGAAACTCACGCAGATCGCGTTGACGTGGAACAGCGGGAGGATGAGCAAGCAGTGATCGGTCTCGGTCAGCTGCAAATGATCACGGAACGTCTCCGCCATGAACTGGAGGTTCGCGTGCGTGAGCTGAACACCTTTCGGCCTCCCGGTCGATCCCGAGGTGTAGATCAGCAGGGCGGTGTCGGAACTCGCCGGCGCTCCATGCCGCGGCCACGCGGCGGGCGGTGCCGTGGCCATCGACTCCACCGGGATGGCCGGGCGTCCGCATCGGTGCGTGTCCGCACCCTCGGACACGATAACCACCGCGCCGGAGTCGTCGATCTGGTACCGGGCCTCGAGCTCCGTGAACGCCGGGTTGATCGGGGTTGCGACGGCACCGACACGCCACGCCCCCATGATCGCGACGAGAAGCTCCACCCGATTGGGCAGCATCACCGCGACGACGTCGCCGCCGCTCACACCCGCCTCGGTCAGTTGCGCCGCGAACGCATCCACCCGCTCCGCGAACTGCCCGTACGACAGGTTCACGCGGTCGTCGCGAATGCACGGATCGTCGGACCGCACTGCTCCGAGTTCCCAAGCGAGATAGCCGATTTCTGACATGCGGTGGATCACCCTTCCCGATCGCTGTGATCTACGACACTAAGAGGGGTTCCCGGCGAAAGATACGGCCCAGCAAGCTCAAATTCTCCGCCGAGATTGGCTCGCGAGAACAAAAGTCACTCGAGCTCGGCGGCCCGTTCCAGCAGCAGCCTGCGCTCGCGGTCGTTGCCGGTCAGCCGTGCCGCGGCCTCGAATTCGGCCCTGGCCTCGTCGGTGCGGCCGAGGCGGGACAGGAGTTCGGCGCGGGTCGCGGGCAGGAACCGGTACCCGGCGAGGGCACCACCGGCGACGAGGCCGTCGACGATCTCGAGGGCCGCGGCCGGACCGTCCGCCATCGCGACCGCCGCGGCCCGGTTCAGCTCGACCACCGGCGACGGCGCGAGCCGGCCCAGCGCCTCGTACAGCACCACGATGCGATCCCAGTCGGTGTCGTCGACGGACGCGGCCAGGTCGTGGCATTCGGCGATCCCGGCCTGCAGCGCGTAGGCGCCGCGGCCGCGGCCGAGGTCGTCGGCGCGGGCCAGTGCCGCCCGGCCGCGCACGATCGCGGCGCGGTCCCACCGCCGCCGGTCCTGATCCGCCAGCAGCACCGGATCACCCGCGGCGTCCAGTCGTGCCGGGAACCGGGCCGCCGTCAGCTCCATCAGGGCCAGCAGGCCGTGCACCTCCGGTTCGTCCGGCACGAGCTGCGCGAGGATCCGGCCGAGGCGCAACGCCTCACGGGACAGATCCGGACGCATCCAGTCGTCACCTGCGCTCGCCGAATACCCTTCGTTGAACACGAGATACAGGACGCCGAGCACCGCGCCGAGACGCTCGGCGAACTCCTCCCGCGCGGGCACCGCGAACGGCACCTTCGCCGCGCCGAGCGTCTTCTTGGCCCGCACGATCCGTTGCTGCACCGTCGATGTCGGCACCAGGAACGCCCGTGCGATCTCCTCGCTCGACAGACCGCCGACGACCCGCAGCGTCAACGCCACCCGCGCCTCCCGCGACAACACCGGATGGCAGGCGACGAACACCAGTCGGAGCACGTCGTCGTCGATCCGGCCCGGGTCCCACGGCAGGTCGGTCTCGTCGGTGGCGCGGCGTTCCTCGGCTTCGAGGTCGCGGGCGATCACGGCGATCCGGTCGTCGTAGCGCTCCCGCCGACGCCACCCGTCGATGGCCTTGCGCTTCGCGACCGAGGTCAGCCAGGCCCCGGGATTCGACGGGACGCCGGTCTCGGGCCACTGGGCGAGCGCGTCGGCGAGCGCCTCCTGCGCCAGGTCCTCGGCGAGAGCGAAGTCGCCGACGGTACGGGTCAGGGTCGCGACGATCCGTGCGGACTCGATGCGCCAGACCGCCGCGACGGAGCGCCGCGCGGACTCGACGAGGTCCGCGCGGCGCTCGGCCGGGGGCACGCCGTCAGCTCTTCCGGGCGTCGAGTTCTTCTCGCCAGCCCTCTTCCTTCTGGATCCACTCGTTGTCCTGGGGGAAGTCCTCGGGTCCGGTCACGCGCCGCACCTCCAGCTTCGAACCGGGACCGAGCGGGGCGCGCTTCGCCCATTCGGCCGCCTCCTCCTTGGACGAGACCTCCAGCAGCCAGAAGCCGTTGAACAGCTCCTTGGTCTCCCCGTACGGCCCGTCGGTCACGAGCGGGGTGTCGCTGGAGAAGTCGACGACGAAGCCCTCCTCCGCGTCGGACAGTCCGTCGCCGCCGACGAGCACACCGGCCTTCACCATGGATTCGTTGTAGCGGCCCATCTCCTCGATGACCTGCTCGAACGGAACATTCTTCGACGCCTCGATCGCCTCGTCGGTCGCACGCATGATCAGCATGTACTTCATGGTTCGCTCCTTCGTCCGGGTCGCGTTCCGACCCTCTCATTCAGCACGTCGAACGGAAAGCGGGCGGATCGACAACGGCCCGGAATTATTTTTCGGAGGGCGGTTCGGCGCGGTGGCGTTCGAGGTAGACGACGCTTCCGAACAGGGACAACTGCACGATCTCGTCGGCGAGATCGCCGTCGACGTCGAGCGGATCGAACTCCGGATTGCGGCTGAGGAACTCGGCGACCGCGGCACCGGCGTGCTCGAGGTCGAGCCGATGCCGCACTCCTCCCGGCTCGACGACGGTCGCGCTCCGCTCGCCGTCCCAGTCCTCCACCCGCGCCCAGTGCGCGATGCCGCCGCCTTCGATCGCCTCGAGCAACACCCGCTGGGTCACCGCATCCGTGGACGTCACGGCCCGAACCCTAGCGAAGACGAGTGTCGGAGCCGGGAGGTTTTCGCCGAGGACGGGTCGATCGAACGATCAGAGTTCGGTGACGGCGACGGCTCCGCTGTCCCGCACGTCCACCCGAACCCGGCGGCCGACCACCTCGCGCGCGCCACCCGGCGGGTAGACCGACAGCGCGAGCGCACTCGCCGCGTCACCGAACTCCGTCTGCGCGGCGACCCGCGTGCCGGACTCCGCGCGGGCCACGAGGAACGCCTGCTGTGCGGTGCCGCCGCGCCCGTACTCGACGGTCGCCGCCTCGACCGTCAGTGTCGTGCCCGTCGTCGGAGCGACGGGTGTCTCGGTGCCCGCGATCCGCACCGGCTCGGGTTCGCCGACGAATCCCCGTGGCGCGGGGTTCCGCGACAGCACCGTGCAGTGCTGGTAGGTGAGATAGCCGCCGTTGGCGTGTACGAGAGCCAGGTCGTCGGTGCCGCCGGTGGACAGCCGGCGGTAGACGGCGGCGAGCGAGTGCACCGAGTAGCTGTTCAACGGCCCACCGAACGAGGAATGGCCGCCGGTGACGCTGGGCACGGCCGTCTCGGTCGCGGCCTCGGGCCCGGTCCCGCTGCTTTCCCGCAGGTCGAGGTGCTCGACGACCAGCTTGGGGACCACCGGGAAGCAGCTGTAGACGTCGATGACATCGAGGTCCGCGGTGGTGATCTCCGATGCCGCGAGCGTCGCGTCGAGTGCGGCTGTGAGCGCCCGTGACCTGTCGAATCCCGGGCGGGTGAGGACGTCGGGGTCGTCCTCCGCTCCCGCGCCGCCCCAGATGTGGACGATGCGCTCGTCGGCGACGCCGAGGGACCGCGCCGTGTCGAGATCGGTGACGACGAGCGCGGCGGCCTGGTCGACGAAGGGCATCGCGTTCATCGACAGCCGGTACGGCTCGCACACCATCCGGTTACGGTCCGTGACCGCCAGGATCGTGTCGGCGTCGGACGGATTCGTCAGCCACGCAACCGGATTGCCGCTCGCGATCGTCGACATCGCGGCGTAGAGGTCCGCCGACTCGCGGTCGGCCTGCTCGACCGTCAGCCCGCGCCGGTTCCGCAGCCCCGACTCGTAGAGCGGATAGACGCGGGACGGCGCGATCAGTCCCGCGGCCTGCATCGCCGCCGACCCGAGCTGATCGGGATCGAACGCGGGTGGTCCGCCGGGCGCCGCGGACCATCCCCAGTCACGCACCGGATCGATGCCGGACTTCATCGCCTTCGTCGTCGACGCCTGTGCCTCGCACCCCGCGACGATCTCCACCACACTGCGCCCGGTCGCGATCCGCTGTGCGGCGGCGTCGAGCAACCGGGTGGGCCAGTGTCCGCCGACCGGGGCGTTGAACAGGTGCCGGGGGCGGACGCCGAGGTCCTGCGCGAGCAGCGCGGCCAGGTCGTCGTAGCGCCAGCTGGCGGTGTTCGTCATCGAGATGCCGTCCACCCCGCCGGGCAGGTCGAGACCCTTGAGCGCCCTCCGGGCGGCCTCCACGACCAGGCTGCGCGGCTCCGTGCCGGTGCCACTGCCCCGCACCTCTCCGACACCGATCAGGACCGGAACTCTCGCGCCGCTCACGGCGACCCCCCAACTATTGCTTCGACACCGACAGTTAGTCGAGTACACGATCCGACACCGACTCGGCAAGCTCCGGCACGACCGCGACGGCGGTGATACACAGGAATGCATGACGAAGACTGCCCTCGTGACCGGTGGTACCGGTGGACTCGGATCCGCCGTGACGACCACACTCCTCGATGCCGGATGGCGGGTCGTGGTCCCGTGGATCGCCGAAGCCGAACTCTCCCGCCTCGACGCCCATCCGCGTCTCGAGCTCGTCCAGGCCGACCTCTTCGACCCCGACAGCGTCGCCGAGGTGGCGCGGATCGCGGGCAGTGACCCCGAGGCCCCGCTCGCCGGCGTCGCGAACCTCGTCGGCGGATTCGCGATGGGCGGCAAGGTCCACGAGACACCGATCGACGACTTCGACAGGCTGATGCGCCTGAACCTGCGTCCGCTGTACCTGACCACGCAGGCCGCGCTTCCCCATCTCGTCGACGCCGGCGGCGGCTCGGTCGTCGCGGTGTCCGCGAAGTCCGCGTTCGCCCCGTTCTCCGGCGCCAGCGCGTACATCACGTCGAAGGCGGCGGTGTGGGCGTTCGTCAGCGCGCTCGCCGTCGAGTACGCGGACGCGGGGATTCGCGCGAACGCACTGCTGCCGTCGGTGATCGACACCCCCGGAAACCGTGAGTCCCAGCCGGATTCGTCGCGGAAGAACTGGGTGAGTCCGGCCGACATCGCTCAGGTCGTCGCCTACCTGTTCAGCGACGCCTCCGCGGCCGTCACCGGCGCGCAGATCCCGGTGCCCGGCGTCAACCGCGCCTGACCCGCGGTCACGGCGCAGGGTCCGGTTCGTCCAGAGCCGCACGGATCGTGGCCGCCGTCGCGGCCGGTTCGGCACTGCGACGCAGCAGCAGGCCGGTCGCGAACCGCAGTCGGTCGCCGTGCCGGCGTGGCACCACGTGCAGGTGCACGTGGGCGACGGTCTGGAACGCGGCCGGGCCGTCGTTGAGCATCAGGTTCGCGCCGTCCGCGGCGAGTTCGCTGCGCCGCAGTGCCAGCGCCAGCCGGTGCCCGAGCCTGAACATCCGGGCGCCGGTGTCCGCGTCGAGATCCCCGAGTTCGGCGGCGTGGATCTTCGGCACGACCAGGGTGTGGCCGCGCGTGATCGGGCGGACGTCGAGAAAGGCGAGAAGGCCGTCGTCCTCGTACACCCGCTCCGCCGGGGCCTCGCGGCGGGCGATCGCACAGAAGATGCAGCTGCTCACCCTGACACCGTAAGTGGAATCACTCGTCGGGGGCAGGTGCCGGTTCTCGTTGCACAAGCCGACGGCCGCGTGTGGACGCAGCGGGAACGGCTCGGCTCGCGCACCCGGCGGTGAACCGGGCGCTGCCCGCGCGGGCGGCAGGTCGTGTTCGGTACCGTTCGAGTACATCGAGCGGCGCGGCCGCCGAATCAGTGTGGGTCCCGCGGCCGCAGTCGTGCGGTCGGCCCCGCACATCCGAACTGGGGAGGTTCCGTTGGCTGGTGGTCTCGTCGCCCTGCTGGACGACGTTGCGGCGATCGCGAAGGTGGCCGCGGCGTCCATCGACGACATCGGGGCCGCGGCGGGCAAGGCGAGCATCAAAGCAGCCGGTGTGGTGGTCGACGACACCGCCGTCACCCCCCGGTACGTGCACGGCTTCACTCCGGACCGCGAACTGCCGATCATCCGCAAGATCGCGATCGGGTCGATCCGCAACAAGCTCCTGATCATCCTGCCGGTGGCGATGATCCTGAGCCAGTTCCTTCCGGCAGCGCTGCCGTACCTGCTGATCGCCGGCGGCCTCTTCCTCTGCTACGAGGGCGCCGAGAAGGTCTACGAGGCGCTCGGGGGCGGTCACCACGACGCCCACGCCGACGAGCCCGCCGGGGAGCGTGGACCCGAGTTCGAGAAGTCGATGGTGTCCGGCGCGATCCGCACCGACCTGATCCTGTCGGCCGAGATCATGGTGATCTCACTGGCCTCCGTCGAGGACGAGCCGTTCCTGACGCGCCTGCTGGTGCTCGTCGTGGTCGCGTTCCTGATCACCGCCCTCGTGTACGGCGTGGTCGCGCTGATCGTGAAGATGGACGACGTGGGTCTCGCTCTCGCCCAGCGTGATTCGGCCTTCAGTCAGCGGATCGGCCGCGGCCTCGTCGCCGCGATGCCGAAGGTGATGTCGGTGCTCACCGTGGTCGGGATCGCCGCGATGCTCTGGGTCGGCGGACACATCCTGCTGGTGAACGTCGGCGAGGCCGGGTTCCACTGGCCGGCCGATCGTCTGCACGACGTCGAGCACTGGTTCGGTGACCTCGTCAGCGGCGGATTCGGTGGCTTCCTGTCCTGGACCGCGGGCACGATCGCCTCCGCGGTCGTCGGCCTGATCCTCGGCGCTCTCGTCGTGCTCGTCCTGCACCTGATTCCGAAGCGGAAGAAGAAGGACGCGCCGGCGCACTGACGCGGCACGCGACCCGGCCGGTCGCAGCTCGAGCGGGACGGAGAAACCTCCCTGGACGCCGAACGGCCGACGGTGCCGAAGCGACCGTCGGCCGAACCGCGCCCACCCGGGCGGATGCAGTTACGGACTCAATACCAATACTTCCGGCCGCCCACCGCGCGCCCGGTGGCGCCCAGGATCCACAGGACGGCACCGACAATGACCAGGACGATGCCGATCGTCCACAGAATCGAGATTCCGGTCAGAAATCCCACGAGCAGCAGGATCAATCCGAGCACGATCATCGTTCTCTCCATCCATAACTCGACGCGTGCACTCACGTGCCGCACGTCAACCGACAACGCTCGCCCGATTCCGTCGCCCACCTCGGGCGAACGCCGGTCCGGCCGACCTCACATCGGCGTTGTACCCCGCCCCAGACGGTTCTAAACCCACTCTGGCGAAGAGAGTTTCACTTCCCGCATTCGCAGACCGCGAGCGGCGGTTGTTCGCATGACTCAGGTCTTTCCCGGTCGCCGCCTGCACGTCGCGCCGCTGCAGGAAGTCGCGCGTTCCAGCCCGGCTTTCCCACCGTCCGGCGATCCCCGTCAGGGTGCGCGGCGCACGACCATCGGCGCCAGTGCGAGTTCGGCCAACCCCGAGGCGTCACCACCGGCGAACGCCTTCGTTCGCGCCGACTGGTAGTGGCAGCCCGCGGCATCGAACGCCGCTGCTACAGCGAGGAGTCGTTCCGGCCGGTCGTCCAGAAGCGCCGCGGCGCGCTCCACGATGGCGCCGGCGACGGGGTTTCCGGCCACCACGGTCCGGGCCTGCGCGACGAGTTCGTTGGCGTCCGGATACCCGCCGAGCACCGCGACCTCGGCGCGCAACGCCACGTACCAGTGCAGCCAGAGCCAGGTGACCGATCGCCACACCTCGTCCGGCTCCGCCGCCATCCTCTCCCGCGCACTCCGCACATCTCCGTTGTGCAACAACAGAATCGCGTCGAACACGGCGCGATAGCCGTAGGCCTGCTCGGTCGGGGGATCGAGCCGGCCGAGCACCGTGGCCCACTCCCGCCTGGCATCGTCGTCGCCCCGCAGTCCGTGGATCATCTCCACGCCCGCGGCCGCGGGCCCGAGCGCCGAACCGGCCGGGCAGCCTGCTCTCTGCCATGCGTCGAGGAATCGGGTGCTGCGGGTCAGCACCTCGTCGACGTTGCCCGCCAAGGCGTCTGTCACCAGGAGCGGTCCCGTCGCCCGGTGCCCGACCTCCGCCAGCATCGGGTGATCGGCCAGCTGCCGCGCCCACCCGCGTGCGCCCTGGAGATCTCCCACGCCGAGTCCTGCCTCCGTGGCCTCGCCCAGCGCGTCGATCAGCTCGTGCGCGGCGATCGGGCCGTGCGGCACGGCCGCGAGCAGCGCCGCCCGGCGCCGTGCCGTGTCGGCGACGGCGAACGGGTCACCCGCCCAGCTCAGCGCGCCCGACAGCGTGTCGAGGGCAGCGGACTCCGCGAGCGGGTTCCCCGCACGGCGGGCGAGCGCGACCGCCCGTTCGGCGTGCGCGACCGCCTCCGCGACGGCACCGCCGGACAGGCCTTCCGTGGCCTCGAACGCCTCGGTCAGTACCCGTCCTGCCTCGGCCAACGCCATCGCGACGCCGGCACGGGGGTCGTCACCCGCCAGTTCCCGCGCCCGGGCGACGAGCCCGCCCCCCTCACCCGGCGGCAAGGTTCGGACGAACTTGCTCGCGAACCGGTAGCTGTTCGCGGCGGCGGTCGCGAGGTCGGTGGCCGCCCCAGCGGTGTCCCCGGCGGCCAGGGCGGCATCCGCGGCCTCCCGGTTCAGGCGGTACATGTCGTCACCGCGCATCCGGCACCCGGCCACGGCTGCCGCCTGCCGGAGCATCGGGGCGGTGTCGGCGTCGGCGGCCAGCGCAGCGGCCTGCTCGTACCGCTGCTGCGATTCTCCGATCAGGTGCCTGGTGAAGGTCAGTTCCGCAAGCCGCCGGGCGAGGTCGTACGCCTGCGCGCCCAGCTCCGGCCGCTCGGCTGCCCACGCCAGTGCCGCGCGGAGGTCGTCGGCCACCGCGTCGAATCGCGCACGCCACTCCCCTGCCACCGCGGCGAGGTCGTCGGCCTGCGCCAGGCACCACTGCAGATGCAGGGACCGGACCTCGTTCAGCTCACCCGCCTCGGCGAGCTTCTCGCTCCCGTATTGGCGGATGGTCTCCAGCGCGCGGTAGCGCGTCCCGGCCGGGGTGGCCAGCACCACGAGCAGGCTCTGCTCCGACAGGCGGGCCAAACCGTCTGCGACAGAGCCTTTCCCGACTCCGACGACCTCCGCGGCGGCCTTCGTCGTGAACGACTTCGTGAACACCGACACCCTGCGCAGGAGCACCTGGTCGTCCGTGTCGAGCAGGGCGTGACTCCAGTCGAGCGCGGCGCGGACCGAGCGGTGCCGGTCGTCGGTGCGGGCACCGCCGGCGAGCATGCGCAGTTGATCGGACAGGCCGTCGGTGAGACCATCGAGGCCGAGAGTGGTCCACCGGGCCGCTGCCAGCTCGATCGCCAGCGCCATTCCGTCCAGTCCCTGGCAGAACTCCGCAATCTGTTCCCGTAGTGCATGATTCGGCGGCCATCCCCCGGCCGCGGCGCGGTCCATGAACAGCTCCACCGCGTCCGACGCTCCGTCGCCCGCCAGCGACATCGGTGGCACCGGACAGGCCCGCTCGAACGGGACCATCAGCCGGGCACGGCTCGTCGCCAGCACCGTCACCCGTGGGCACTCCGCGAGCACCTGCTCGATGAAGGGCGCCACCCCGTCCAGCACGTGTTCGCAGTTGTCCAGCACGAGCAGGACGCGACGATCTGCCAGTGCGGCCAGGACGGATTGGTCCATGCCGCGGCCGGGCTGCTCGCCGAGGCCGAGCGCGAGACCCACCGCGTCGGCGACCGGGCCCAGATGCGAGCCGGTGATCGGCACCAGATCGACGAACCACACCCCGTCGGGGAACTCGTCGGCGACCTCCGCCGCGACGGCCAGCGCGAGTCGGGTCTTTCCGACGCCACCGGGTCCGACGGCCGTCACCTGCCGTTCGCGTCGGATCATCTCGGCCAACTCGGCCCGCTCCCGCGTCCGGCCGACGAACGACGTCAACGGGGCCGGCAGGACCGGCGCCGGCCGCGTCGCCCGATCGATGGGTGCGGACGCGGACGCAGCCGCGGAGAGTGCGAGTGCCCGTCGATCCGGAACCGCCAGTTTGCGCAGCAGCGAGGACACGTGGCTCTCCACGGTGCGCACGGAGATGAACAGTCTCGCCGCGATCTCGGCGTTGGTGAGGTGCTCGCCCACCAGCGCGAGCACCTCGGCTTCCCGAGCGGAGATGTCCACCGACGCCGTCATGACCCCATTCTGTACCACTCGATGTACGTACGGATTCCGTGACGCCGATCGGTGGACGGTTCCGTGGTCACCACGGATGTGGCCGACGTCGCCGAACGCGATGGTTGTGTCACGTCCGATTCACGGACAACCGAATCCGAACCCAGGAGTCCTCATGACCAGCTCTCCCACCCAGGGCATCAAGACGGTGCTGCACCCCGTGTCCGACCTGGCGACCGCGAAGACGATCTACACCGCACTGCTCGGCGTCGAGCCGCAGACCGACTCGCCGTACTACGTGGGCTTCGACACCGAGGGCCAGCACATCGGGCTGGTGCCCGGTGGTGGATCCCGGGGCATGGCGGCACCTGTGGCGTACTGGCACGTGGCGGACATCGAGACGAAGGTCGCCGAGGTGACGGCCGCCGGCGCCGCGGTGAAGGAGCCCGCCCACGAGGTCGGCGCCGGTCGACTCGTGGCCACCGTGACCGACTCCGACGGCAACGTCCTCGGCCTCGTCCAGGACCGCTGACACACACCACCCGAGGAGACACACCCATGAACTCGAACCGCCCGATTCGTCAGCTCCACCGCTGGACCTCGATCGTCTTCACCGTCACCGTCGTCCTGGCCACGGTCGCCGTCTCCGTCGACGCGGCCCTGTGGTTCTCGTACCTGCCGCTGCTCCCGCTCGCGGTCCTCCTGTTCAGCGGCCTGTACCTGTTCGTCCTGCCCTACCGGCGACGTGCTGCGGAGCGCCGGCGTCCGCTGACGGCCGCGTGACCTCGACGCGGGTACCCGGTGGCCGACGACCGGTGACGGTGGCGCGGCCGACCCCGCGGGGCGAGGTGCGGATCGGTGAACCGGAGGCGACGACGACGTCCTGATCGGTGTGTGACAAGGGGTTTCGAGGTCGGTGGGCGGGCGCGATCGATTCGTGTCACCGCAATCGGGCATACTGCCCACCGACCCCCCGAGGACCAGGAGCGCACGGTGATCAGCGAGTTGCAGAACGAGTTCCACGACCTTCCCGTCGTCCAGTTTCCCACCGACGACGCCACCCCGACGCCGACCGTCGAGGGCCCTGTCGCGTGGCGAATCTCCGCCGACACCTACGACGCGGAGATCGAGTGGCCGGAAGCGTTCGCGAAGTTCCGCGCCGCGGTCGACCCGGCGAGCGTGACCGCCATCGTGGTCGGTAGCTGGTCCGAGCCGTACGAGAACAGTTCCGCCGGTGTGGTCGACGCCCTCGTCGCGGCCGCGGACGAGCTTCCCGCACTGCGGGCCCTGTTCATCGGGGACATGACGGTCGAGGACTGCGAGATCTCCTGGATCGTGCAGTCGGACCTCACCGCCCTGCTGACCGCGTTTCCCCGGCTCGAGCGCCTGGGTGTGCGCGGCGGCACCCAGTTGGCCCTGTCGCCGGTGCGGCACGAGAACCTGCGCAGCCTCGTGATCGAGTCGGGTGGCCTGCCCGCCGACCTGGTCCGGGCCGTGGCGGCGTCGGATCTTCCGGCGCTGACGGACCTGGAACTGTGGCTCGGTACCGAGGAGTACGGCGGCGACTCGTCCGTGGACGACGTCGCCCCGATCCTGTCGGGCGAGAAGTTCCCGAAGTTGACGCGCCTGGCCCTGGCGAACAGTGATCACCAGGACGCCATCGCGTCCGCCGTCGCCACGGCGGCCGTCGTGCCGCAGCTGCGCGCACTCGACCTGTCGAAGGGCGTGTTGACGGACACCGGTGCCGAGTCGCTCCTCGCGGGGCAGTCGCTCACGCACCTCGAATCGCTGGACCTGCACCACAACTACCTCAGCAGTGGCATGCGGGAACGGCTGCAGGCGGCGCTCGCACCGTCCGTCGCACATCTCGACCTAGATCTCGGGGACGCCGACGAGGACGACTACGACGGAACGATCTACCGATCGGTTGCGGTCGGCGAATGACGCGTCCCCGCCTCGCGGTGGTGGGCAACCCGGAGAACCGTCGCGTCACGATGTTCCTCGACGCGGCGGCCACCCGCGGGCTGCCCACGCCGCGGGTGCTGTCGTGGTACGAGGTGATCACCGCAGGCGGCGCCCGGTTCGGCGCCGACGAGGTGGTTCGTCTCGACTCCCCGGGGGAGAACGCCGCCGTCGATGCGCTCCTCCGCGGCCCCGGTGCCCCGACACGCATCGCCGACGGCCCACGCTGGTACGCGGCGCTGGTCGGGGCCACCGCAACCCTGCGGGGCGGGCGCCTGTTGACCGATCCGGGCGAGCTGGGCGTGCTGTTCGACAAACGTCTGTGCCACGAACGGTTGGTGAACGACGGTGTCCCGGTTCCGTTCTCACCCACTTCGGGCGCCGGCGCACCCGCGCCGGCATGCTGGGGTGATGTTCGCGAGCTGGCGCGCTCATCGGGCCTGCGCCGATTCTTCGTGAAACCGGCACACGGATCGTCGGCGGCAGGGGTGGTCGCGGTGGAGACCGCGTCCGGCGGCCGGGTGCAGGCGCGCAGCAGCGTGGAGCTCGCCGCGGACGGTGTCCACAACTCCCTACGCGTCCGCCGCGTCACGGGCGAGGCGGAGGTCGGAGCGCTGATCGACGCCCTGGCAGGCGAGTGCCTGCACATCGAGGCGTGGCTGCCGAAACCGACGGCCGGGGGACGCGCCGCCGACCTGCGTGTCGTGGTCGTAGCCGGGCGGGCGACCCACGCGGTGCTGCGCACCAGTACCCATCCGATGACCAACCTGCACCTGGGCGGCAGTCGAGGTGATCTCGCCGCCGCGATGGCCGCGTTCGACTCCGGTGGATTCGGCTGGGAGAGAGCCCTGTCCGTCGCGGAACGGGCCGCCGCCGCCTTCCCGCGCACCCTGTGCGTCGGGGTGGACCTGCTCCCCGCCGCCGACTGGCGCGGAGCCGCCGTCGGGGAGGTCAACGCCTTCGGCGATCTGCTGCCCGGTCTCACCGGGCTACCCGGTCGCGCCGACGGGCTGAACACCTACGAGGCGCAACTCTCCGCGCTCGACGAATGGACCGATAGTGCCGCAGCCTGACCGATCCACCATCGATCCACCCCACACGACCACAACCCAACCGGACATGCGTGCGGTCGTCGGCACCGACGACATCCTCCTCGTCACCCTGGACACGTTGCGCTACGACGTGGCCCGCGAACTCGCCGCGGCCGGACGGATCCCGAACCTGGCGCGGCACCTGCCCGGCGGCTGCTGGGAGGAACGTCACGCCCCGGGCAGCTTCACGTACGCATCGCACCAGGCGATCCTCGCCGGATTCCTGCCGACCCCGGTCGGGCAGGGACCGCACCCGCGCCTGTTCGCCGCGGAGTTCGGCGGCAGCGAATCCACCGCCGAGCGCACGTTCGTCTTCTCCGAGTCGAATCTCGTTGCGGGACTGGACGGTGCCGGTTACCACACGGCGTGCATCGGCGGTGTCGGATTCTTCAACCGGCGCGGCGCGCTGGGGTCGGTGCTCCCCGGTCTCTTCGCCGAGGCGCACTGGTCGCCCGAGCTCGGCGTGACGTCACCGACGTCCTTCGAGTCACAGGTGAACCTCGCCGAGCGCATCGTGCGCGATCTCCCCGCCGAGCGCCGGCTGTTCCTGTTCGTGAACGTCTCCGCACTGCACCAGCCCAACTGGTTCCACACCGAGGGCGGCACCGTCGAGGCCGGCGACAGTCGCGCCACGCACGCCGCGGCACTGGAGTACGTGGACCGGCACATCGGCCGGTTGTTCGATGCCATGTCGAGCAGGCGGCGATGCTTCGCGATCGTGTGCTCCGATCACGGCACCGCCTACGGCGAGGACGGATACACCGGGCACCGCCTCGGGCATCCCGTCGTGTGGACGGTGCCCTACGCCCACTTCTTCCTCCAGGGACCGGAATGACCATCGCCTCTCTGCCCATGCCCACCGCTGCGCCGGCCGTCGCGCCGGAACATGTTGCGCCGTACCAGAACTACGTGTACGCGTACCCACACAAGACGGCGTACCGGCCACTGAACCCACGGCCGGCCCTGACCGACCTGTGGGCGGACGAACCGCAGGACTCGCTGTCGCTGTACCTGCACATCCCGTTCTGCGAGGTGCGGTGCGGGTTCTGCAACCTCTTCACCCGGGTCGGCGCGCCGGACGAGCTGACCACCCGCTATCTCGACGCGCTCGAACGCCAGGCCGAGGCGACCCGGGAGGCCCTCGTCCCGACCGCGCACTTCGCGACGGCGGCGTTCGGAGGCGGCACCCCCACCTACCTCACCGCGGCGGAACTGGAGCGGCTCTGCGACATCGCCGAGAGCATGGGCGCCGACCTGCGGGCCGTCCCGCTGTCGGTGGAGGCCTCCCCCTCGACGGCCACCGCCGACCGGCTCGCGGTCCTCGCCGAGCGCGGGGCAACCCGGCTCAGCCTCGGTGTGCAGAGCTTCGACGACACCGAGGCCAGGGCGGCGGTCCGGCCGCAGCGGCGTGCGGACGTGGAGGCTGCGCTGCAGCGCGTTCGGGACACCGGGATCGACGTGCTGAACATCGACCTGATCTACGGGATCGACGGGCAGACCCCGCAGTCCTGGGCCGCGTCCCTCGATGCCGCGCTCGCATGGCGCCCCGAGGAGCTGTACCTGTATCCGCTGTACGTCCGGCCGTTGACGGGTCTGGCGCGGCGCGCAGGCGGTCCCGACCCGGAATGGGACACGCAACGGCTGGACCTCTACCGTCGCGGCCGGGATCACCTGCTCTCGGCCGGCTACGTGCAGGAGTCGATGCGGATGTTCCGCCGAGCCGACGCACCGCTCGTCGGGCCCGACGACTACGCCTGCCAGACCGACGGCATGATCGGGCTCGGCTGCGGTGCGCGTTCGTACACGCGAGACCTCCACTACTCCTTCGACTACGCCGTTGGCGCGCACGAGGTGCGGGCGATCATCGACGACTACGTGTCCGGCGCGGTCGACGACTTCCGGCGGGCGGTGGTGGGTCACGCGATGACCGAGGACGAGGCCCGGCGTCGGCACCTGCTGCAGTCGGTACTGCAGGCCGCGGGAATGCCGTTGCCGGACTATCGTGCCCGCTTCGGGTCCGATCCCCGCGATCATTTCGGTGGCGAGATCGACCGTTGGGCCGACCGCGGCTGGCTTCGTTCCGGCGGCGACCGGCTGCAGCTGACGGAATTGGGCATGGCGTACTCCGACGCCCTCGGTCCCGAACTGTTCTCGCCACGGGTGCGGGCCGCGATGGCCGAGTACGAGGGCCGCTGACGGTGCTGACCCTCCTCTACCGGGGCCCGCTGGCGTCCTGCGACTACGACTGTCCGTACTGCCCCTTCGCGAAACGCCGGGACAGCACCGAGCAACTGCGGGCGGACCGTGCCGCGCTGGAACGCTTCTGTGCATGGGTGGCGGATCAGGACGAGGACCTGTCGATCCTGTTCACGCCGTGGGGCGAGGGTCTGGTGCGGTCCTGGTACCGGCGCGCACTCGTCGCGTTGTCTCGGCTGCCGCACGTGCGGCGAGTCGCGATCCAGACGAACCTCTCGTGCCGCACCGGCTGGCTCGACGACGCCGACCGCGACACGATCGCGCTGTGGTGCACGTACCATCCCGGGGAGACACCACACGACCGGTTCCTCGGCAAGACAGCGGAACTCACCGAACTCGGTGTGCGCTTCAGCGTCGGCGTCGTCGGACTGCCGGACCACCTGGACGCAGCGCGCGGCCTACGGGCCGAGCTCCCCGATTCCGTGTACCTGTGGGTCAATGCCGCCGACGGACACACCTACAGCGACTCCGACGCCGCCGACTGGACCTCGATCGACCCGCTCTTCGAGTACAGCAGGCATCCGCACCGCACCCGGGGCCGCGCATGCCGGACAGGCGAATCGGTGGTGTCCGTCGACGGCGACGGTAACGTCCGACGTTGCCACTTCGTCGCCGAGCGACTCGGCAATCTGTACGACGGCTCGTTCCGGGACGCCTTGAAACCGAGGGGCTGCCCGCTGGACGTGTGCGACTGCCACATCGGCTACGTGCACGCCGAGCAGCTGCCGCTGTACGACGTGTTCGCCGGTGGAGTCCTCGAACGGATCCCCGCGGAACCGGTGTGGCTGCCGATGCCGCGTTCCGCGCCTGCGTGACTCAGCGGAACGTGTCGGCGGCGGACTGGACACGTTCGTAATGCGCACGCTGGTCGTCGGTGCCCGCGATCTCGAGGTTCGCGGCGCCGGGCGTCATGCCCGCTGCGCCGTCGATCAGCTCGCGCACGATGTCCGCGTGGCCCGCATGACGCGCCGTTTCGATGTTCATGTGCACCAGGATCTGATGCAGTGACACCGTCGCCTGCGGCCACCCCGGCGCGTGTCCGGGCGAGTCGAGGTCCAGTAGTTCGAACGTCCGCGCCGCGTGTTCCCACGACCGGCGGTACAGGCCGTCCACCACGAATTCCGTCGACTCCTCCGGCGTCGCCCACATGTCTGCGGCGTCGAGTGCCCCTGGCAACGCCCAGGGCATATCGATCGGCGGCGGACGCCCGAAAGTGATTCCGAAATAGCCGAATTCGCATGTGGCGAGGTGTTTGACCAGGCCGAGGAGGTTTGTCCCCGTCGGCGTCATCGGGCGTCGCGTCTCGTACTCCGAGAGCCCGTCGAGCTTCCACAGCACCGACTCCCGGAGCACCTGAAGTCGCCCGATGAGGTCGGATTTGCGCTCGTCGTGCGCGGCCACGGGGCCAGCGTAGCGTCACCGGCACGGACTTCGCCGGGCACCGGCCTGGCCGTCCGCCCGTTCGGTTCCGCGTCCGCCGCCGATCACACGCCGATCACGGGTGCCCCGCCACGACGGCGCGCTGTCGTAGTGCGCCCCGACCCTGCACTCGCAGGTTCACACGGGGCGGCGCGCGACGATCGCACCGTGTGGGCGCGCTCCGGCCGCGGTACGCGTGTGGGTCTCGACCACCTCGAACCCGGTCGCGTGCAGTTCCCGCGCCAGTTCGGCCACGGGCCACCGGTACGCCGTGGTGACCGCATGGTCGAAGGCTTCGAGCCGGCCGCCCTCGAAGAACCCGATCAGCAGCCCGCCACCGGGCCGGATCACCCGGGCGAACTCGGCGAACGGTGTCCGAATGCGTTCGGGTTCATGATGAATCAGCGAGTACCACGCGAGCACACCGCCCAGCGATCCGTCCGCGACGGCGAGGTCGTCGACACTCTCGACCTCGAAGGCTAGGTGCGGATACTCCCGTCGCGCCCGCGCGACGAACTCGGTCACCAGGTCGACGCCCCGGGTGGCCAGCCCGGTCGACGCCAGGAAATCCGTCCACTGCCCCGGCCCGCACCCCGCGTCGAGCACCGGGCCGGTGAGTGATTCCGCCCAGCTCCGAACCAGCGCCCGATCGGACGGATGCACCGATTCCATCGTCCCGAAGAGGTCCGTGTACTCGCGGGAGCGTTCCGCGTACGAGTCCCGGACGGTGGTCGATCGAGTCTGTGCGGACGGCATCCGTCGATCATCCGTCACCCGGGTCGGCGGGCCCATCCCGCCACGCTGCCGCGCTCCCGTCAGTTGTCGAGGACGCCGTGCAGCGCGGCTGCGAACGCGTCGGGTTCACCGACCTGCCCGTACTCGCCGCCGAGGAATCCGGCGTGGTCACCGGGGAGCACCACCTGCTCGAACCCGCCCGCGGCGGCGAGGGCCCGCGCAGCTCGTGCGGCGAACTGCTCACCCGAGGCCGCGCCGGCGGCGACGACGATCCGGGTCGGGGCCGCTTTCAGAGCGTCGACATCGTGCACGAACGGGCAGCAGGTCCGCATGTTCTGGCCCAGCAACGGACTTGTGCGCGAGCCGTCGTCCTCGGCCGACATGCCGAACACGGCCGGGTCGGGCGCGGGTGCGTCGAGGTAGTCGCCCGGAAACAGCCCCTCGTGAGAGACGAGGGTGATGAACTTCGCCATCGCGGGTCCCTCGCCCGCAACCTGGTACGTGTCCGCGATGTCCGCGACCACCGCCTCGGCGATCTCGCGGTCGGGGACGAACTGGGTGGCAGGAGGCTCGTGCGCGACCAGGATCCGCACATTCGGGCGGTGAGTCGCGACCCAGGCGAGCGCGTTCACAGCACCACCGCTGGTCGCGAAGACGTCGATCTCCCCGAGACCGGTGGCATCGAGCACCGCCTGCAGGTCCGCGGCGTGATCGTCGGGAGTCGTCTGGGAGGTGGGATCGTCCACCGTGCTGCGTCCGGCGCCACGCGGGTCGTACGTGATCACCGTGCGGTCGGCGAAGTGTCCGCGCAGGGTGCCGAACGCCTCGGCCTCCATCGGCGAACCGAAGATGAACAGTGGCGGCAGGTCACCGGCAGCGGGATGGATGTCGTACGTGACGGCGGCGCCGGGGACGGTGACGGTGCGGGTGTCGACGGTGGCGGTCATTCTGCATCTCCTCGTTGTCGGGTAACTGACCTGTAGACCGTTCGAGTACCGCAAACTCATCGCCGGGCGGCAACCCGACTGTTGCGTGTGCGAGCCGGTCCGACCCGCCGCAGCGCGACGGCGCCTTCGCACCGGCTGTGCGAAGGCGCCCACGGTCACCGACTGCCGACCGGCACCGGGGACACCCGGTACCGCCGTGCCTCGACAACCTCGCGCCGGCGGTTCGTCAGCTCTGGATCCCCCCACCACCGACGAACGCCGCGAAACCGACCGCTGCGCCGATACCGCCCAGGATGCCTGCGGCCATTCCGACAACCGACGAAACCGTGCCGAGAAGCTGGAGCTCCTCCGTCGTCGAACCCATGTTCGTGCTCCTTTCACTGTTCTGCCCGAGAGGTTCGAGCAGATCGAACCAACCCGCGTCACACGACGACGGGCACTGCCTCGACGGCAGGTGTACCGCCTGCGATCAGTGACCGGACGATCGCGCGTCGCCGAACGACCGGCGGAGAAGGTCGATGTGCGAGGGCACCATCGCCTGTATTTCCGGGTTGCTCAAGAGACCGGCCACTCGCGCCCGGTAGCCGGCCGGCGTCAGTCCGAACTCGACCAGCACGTCACCACTTCTCGCGCCGCCGAACGGGAGCCAGCGGCAGGCGAAGTCGAGCAGGTGCCGGTCCTCCCGGTCGAGGGGGAGCGGTACGCCTCGCGCTGTGTCACGAATCTTCATTCGCCGGGTCCGCCCTGAGGGTGCACGACGATCTTGAAATGCTCCTCCGGATCGAGCAGCGACTCGAACGCCGAACCGACCTCCTCGATCGACACCCGACCGGTGATCAGCTCGGTCGTGTCGATCTCGCCTCGCGCGAGACGGCCCAACGTCACGCCGTACGGATCCTCGACCGGTCCCGAACCGAAGTTGACGACGATCTGACGCCACTGCGCGATCACGGGAACGAACACTTCCGGTGTGAACGGTGACGCGACGACCTGTATCCGGGAGCCGATCGGGAGGGTCCTGATCAACTCGTCGAGCGCCCCCTGTCGGCCGCTGCATTCGTAGACGACCAGCGACGAACCACCCGTGTCACCCGGTACGGCCGCGACGGGACCACCGGCCATCGGTGCTGCAACGGTCGTGGCACCGAAACCGGCCGCAATCCGTCGTCGCGTCGGTGACGGCTCGACCACGACCAGCGACTCGCAGCCGCGTTGTGCGAGTGCGATGACGACACCGAGTCCGATGGGTCCGGCTCCGACGACCAGGGCCGCCTCCCCGCTCCGGAATCCCGATTGCTGAACGTGGGACTCACCGACGTGGAGCGGCTCCGCGAGCGCCGCGGCGTCGAACGACAGCCCGGACGGGAGCAGCCGGAGGAACCCGCTGTCGACGACGACCCTCTCGGCGAACGCACCCGGGTACTTGTTCGAGTATCCGATGATCGTCATCTCGCCGGTCTCGACGTCGGTTGCGACACCGATCCCGGCGACCCGGTCTCCGAGCCCGAATCCCTCGACGTCCGTGCCGACACCGACCACCGTTCCCGCGAATTCGTGGCCCGGCACGACGGGGCGGGTCGGATCGAACACCGACAAGGTGTTCTGCCCGGCTATGGAGACGTCGACGAACGTCTGCGCGTCCTTCCACAGGCTCAGGTCGCTGCCGCAGATACCGCAACTGTGCACTGCGACGAGCACCTGATCGGGACCGAGTTCGGGCGGCTCGGGAACGTCGGTTGCCGTGATCACGCCGTTCAGGAGCGCGGCAGCACGCATGGCAGGTGCCTCTCTGTGAGTTTCGTCGGGATGTGTGTCAAGAATCCAGCGAGTCGGAGTTGCGCGGAGCGAAGAGCGAAATCACCAGTGCGACAACTCCCATCACCGCGGCGATGGCGAAGACCATGACCACCCCTCTCCCGCTGTACACCGGCACTCCACCCACGATCTCCGTGGTGTTCCTGCTCAGCACGACACCGCCGAGCTGAGCGAACAGACTGCCGACGATCGCCGACATGGCGCTGAGCACACCGGCGGACACGCCTCGTTGCGTTGCAGGAGCGACCGCCATGAGCAGATTGGGTCCGGCCGCGTAGACCATCGCCCCGAACCCCACGATGCCGTACATGAGGATCGGCCCCCATGCGTGCTCGGTGAACATGCTCAGTCCCACCGAACCCAGCGCGATCAGTCCGGATCCGAGAACGAGAAAGAACCTGAAGCCGTAGCGCTTGGCCAGCAATCCGACGACGAGGCCACCGGCGATGGTCGCCAGTCCCGGCACCACGAGGTACCGGGCAACGCCGGTCGCGTCGAGGCCGAAGCCGTAGGTGCCGCCGAGTTCGCGGGGTGTCTGAAGGAACGTGGGTAGGTAGCTGGCGATCACCGTGATGGCACCGCCACCGAAAGCGTAGGCGAGCAGCACGGTCGAAGTGGTTCTGCTGGTCAGGATGGCGGGCTCGATGAAGGGGTCGGCCGTTCGCTTCTCCCAGCGCCACCACAGGCCCAGGATCACCGCGCCGGCGCCGAGTATGCCGAGCGTGCGTGGGTCGACCAGCTCCCAGGACGAGATCTGGGAGATGCCGAACAGTAGCGCGAACACACCTGCGACAAGTCCGGCGGCACCGACGAAGTCGATGGGTGCATTGTTGCGCACCGTCGATTCGGGAATCAGGGCGATCGTTCCGGCCGCGCCGACCAGCGAGAGCGCAGCGACGAACCAGAAGACCGATTCCAGCGAGACGTTGTCGATGAAGAAGCCGGCGATGAACGGACCGGCGATGGTGACAACGCCGACGCCGTTCGTCGCGATGCTGATGCTGAGGTCCCGCATCGTCGCGGGAAACACGTCCCTCATCAGTGCGATCGTGATCGGAAGGAAGGCCGCGCTGACACCGGTGAGCGCCCGTCCCAGGAGAAGTATCTCGAAGCTGGGTGCGGCTGCACTCACGACCGATCCGACGATGGAGACGACGGCCGCGTACACCAGGACCCGCCGCTTGCCGAAGCGATCACCGAGTTTGCCGATCAGCGGGGCGACGACCCCGCCGACAAGGGTGAAGATGGTGATCGTCCAGATCACCTGAGTCGTCTCGTATTTGGCGGCGAGACCACCGAGAGCGGGAGCGATGAGCTGGAACCCGAGCGCGGACTGTTCGGTGAGCAGGACGAGGACTGCAATCGCGGCGATCCAGCGTCCCCGGTCTCCGGTTCGGCCCGGTTCCGGCCGCGTCGCTCGTCTGCCGGTCGGCCCGGATTCGTCGGTGGCCGTCAGAGCCGATTCGTTGATACCCATTGATGGTCAACCTCTGATCGAGAGAAGTGTGGCGCGCGCTCTGAGCGCGGCTGTGCGTTGGGCAACCCGAGGATGTCGAGGAGACTCAGGTCACACGAGAACTGTCACACAGCCCATCCGATTAGTCAATCATTTGATCGGAACATTTGATCGGGATCAACGGCGCGCGTCGGACTGCCCTCACAGACGACGTGAGCACCGGCGCTCGCCGGTGCTCACGATCGGTCCGGCGAGCCTACTCTCCGGCCGCATACTCTGCGAGAGACCAGCTTTCGAGCCGGTCACGCAGGGATGTCAGATACCGCAGGACCTCGCCGCCGTCGAGTGCCCGGTGATCGAACGTGAGTGACGGATCGAGGACTGTCCGAATTGCGACGTTCTCTTCCTGCCCCTCCCCGACGACCACCGGCTCACGCCTGAGTCCGGGCAGTCCGAGGAGCGCGACCTGCGGGACGTTGAGCAGAGCTTCGGCACGGAGCGAAGGCCCGACCGCGCCCGGGTTGCTGATCGTGAACGTCCCGCCTGCGAGGTCGGCGAGCTCGAGCTCGCCGGATCGAGCCCGCCGTGCAAGGTCCGCGATACGCTCGGCGATGCGGTCGACGCCCAACGTCTGGGCGTCACGGATGACCGGCACCATCAGCCCGTCCGGCGAGTCCACCGCCACACCCAGATTCACCGTCGACCACCGGATGAGCTGCCGGTCCCCGTAACTGGCGTTGAGACCGGGAAAGTCCGCGAGGGTTGCGACCGCAGCCTTCGCGATGAAGGCGAGCACCGAGGGCTCACGCCCCACCCACTGCGATCGGACGGCGAGCAGTTGCGTCAGGTCGACTCGCATGTCCGCCGTCAGGGAGGGCACCGCGGCGGCCGCCGTCAGGTTGCGCGCGATCGCCCGGCGCCGTGGCCGAAGCCTCTCCGCGACGTAGGGGACGTCGTGGTAGCCGGCGGGCAGATCGCTCGTCGCGAGTTGGCCGCTCATCGCCCATCCTGTCCTGCAGACGCATCGAGGTAGCGCCGAACCGCGTCCTCCGCCTCGGCTTCGGCCACCTCCGTCGCGACGATCAGGGCCACCACGGTCCCGACGGCCACCTCGTCACCGTCACCGAACAGCAGGCGGACCACACGGCCGGCGTGCGGCGACACGAGTTCGGTGTCCACCTTGTCGGTACTGACGTCGGCGAGCGTGTCGTCGACGCCGACCTCCGCTCCGACTTCGACCAACCACTCGTTGATCTCGACGTTCTCCACGGACCCGCTGTGCGGAACCTTCACTTCGAGAATCTCGGCCATGCCGCCTCCGTTCGTCTCGCGATCACCGACAACCGGGTGACGCGTTGCTCGTTCGTCGGTAGACGGTAACGTGAATCACTTGATTCGGTCAATTGATTGAATCAAACGATCCGTACTCACGGCAGCCACTTTTCGAAAGGTCACCGGATGGGCCGACGACCCGACACCGACGGACGTGCACGTCTCACGGCCGCCGCCCTTGCGCTCTTCGCTGATCACGGCGTCGACGCGACATCGATCCGCGCCGTCAACCGGGCTGCCGGCCTGGGCCCGGCGTCGGTGCACTACCACTTCGGCACCAAGGACGCGCTGGTCGACGAAGCGCTGGGCCGCTACGGCGACCGGGTGGTCGAGACGATCGTCCGGGCGGCACGAACGCTCACGAGCCGGAGCGACCCCGTTCGGCCGCACGAGCTGATCGAGATGTTCTCGACGGCGTACGACGATCTCCTGCTCGACCGGAGCCCGGAAGTACGGAGCTGGATTCGACTCGTCGACCGGTACCTGGCCGGCGACCCCGCGCGCGTTGCCGATCCGCGCGCGACCGCCGAGGCGGCGTCCGCCGTTCGACGCGGCTTCCCACACGCGCGGGAGAACGAGATCGGCCAGGCCCTCACCCTGGCGATCCGGGTCTACGTCGGCGCGTTGGCCGAGCGTGTGCACCGGCTCGACTCCCACGACGAGTCGAGCCGGAACGACGCCCGCGAGGAACTGCGTTTCATGGTCACCTTCCTGGCGGGTGGCCTCGCCGCCGCGTTGGACCGATCAGTTGTTTCAATCGATTGACTCAATCGAGTGATCTGCCCTACCTTGGGCACAGGGCATGGCGCGGCGCACACGTTTCGACTCACGCGCAACTACCACGAACAGGAGACCTTCGATGGGGAAGCTCGACGACGAGCAGCTCCGGACGATGCTGGCTCGGATGGCGCAGGCCCGCGCCATCGACCGGATCATCACCGAGCACACGAAAGAACATCGCTTCGACGGCTACTGGCACCCCGGGGAGGGCCAGGAGGCCGCGCCGATCGGCGCCACCGCAGCCCTTCGAGACGACGACTACCTGGCCTACCACTTCCGGGGCTCGGCCTGGGCGCTCGGCAAGGGCATGCCTCTCGAACCGGTGGTCGGCGACATCTTCGGTCGCACAACCGGTTCCACCGGCGGTAAGGGCGCAGGTTCTCCGAAGTGGGCCGATCCCGCCATCGGACTCCTGGGCGAGGGTGGCACTCTCGGCAGCGCCTTCGTCGTCGCAGGCGGCGCAGCTCTGGCGATCGACATCCGCGGCACGGACCAGGTCGCGGTCGCCGCGTTCGGCGACGCGACGTCCGCGAGAGGCACTTTTCACGAGACCCTCCTGCAGGCCGCGGTGTGGAACCTTCCGCTGATCTACTTCTGCGAGAACAATCATTGGCAGGTCGCCACACCCTTCGAGGCCTGGAGTCCGACCCGGACGGTCGCGGAACGCGGTGCCGCATACGGTGTTCCCGGACTCGAGGTCGACGGACAGGATGCCGTCGCCGTGCACGAGGCCATGAGCGTCGCCGTCGCCCGTGCTCGGGCAGGTGGCGGACCCACCATCGTCGAGGCTCACGTCACCCGAGCGCGTGGCCACTACGAGGGCGACCTCCACAGGGCCGACATGTCGTCGTACCGGGATCCGATCGACGTTCTTGCAGCGCGAGTTCCCGATGCCGACCGAATCATCCAGCAGGCCGACGCCGATGTCCGCGCGGAATACGCGTCCGCGCTCCGGGCACCCGTGGCCGACCCCGACATTCTCTGGAAGGACGTGTTCGCATGAGCACCGACCTCACGACCGACTCCACGGTCCGCGCGACCAAGCGCATGCGCTACATCGAGGCGATAGAGTCCGCCATCTGGGAGGAAATGGAACGCGACGACACGGTTTTCACGCTCGGCCAGGGCGTCAGCATCGGCGGATTCTTCGGCAAGAAGGGGCAGAAGACACTCGCCGAGCAGTTCGGGACCAAACGGGTACGTGACTCCGGCATCACGGAGGCGTTCATGGCCGGATGCGCGGCGGGCGCCGCCATGGTCGGGATGCGGCCGATCATTCAGATGGGTTTCGCCGGGTTCTCCCTCATCGCCGGTGACGAGATCTACCACAAGCTCGCCAAGTGGCGGTACATGCACGGCGGCAAGTTCGAACTTCCGGCTGTCATCCGGCTCCCCGGTGGCCACCAGGACGCGGCCGGTCCGGAACACTCGAACAGCTACGAGGTTCTGGGCATGCACATGCCCGGGCTCAAGGTTGTCGTCCCCGGTACCGCGGCCGACGCGAAGGGGCTCCTCAAGGCCGCCGTTCGCGATCCCAATCCCGTTCTCTTCCACGAAGTCCGGTCACTGAACTTCACGAAGGGAGAGGTCCCCACCGATCCGGACTTCATCGTGCCGATCGGCGTCGCAGAGGTGGTCACCCGCGGCGACGACGTGACCATCGTGACCTACGGTCACATGCGCAAGGAGAGCGTCGCCGCCGCCGAACGACTGTCGGCCGAGGGCATCTCGGTCGAGGTCGTCGATCTGAAGAGCCTGGTGCCGCTGGACTATCCGACGGTCTTCGAATCCGTCGCGAAGACCAAGCGCGTGATGGTGGTGAACGAGGCGGCCCTGACCGCCGGCCCGGCGTCGGAGATCGCGGCGCGCATCTACGAGGAGATGTTCGGCTCGCTGGCCGCGCCGGTGGCCCGGGTCTGCGCACCCGATGTGCCCGCACCTCAGACGATCAGGCTCGAGGCGATGATGCGCCCCACGCCCGATCAGATCGTCGAGACCGCACGGGCCCTCGTCAAGTACTGACCTGATGCCGGCGGCACACACGGTACCGCCGGCATGTGAACCGGAAGGAATGCCGACCATGACAGGCCACACCTACGACATCGTGATCCTCGGCGGCGGCAGCGGCGGCTACGCCTGTGCGTTGCGCGCGTCGCAGCTCGGACTCTCCGTCGCCCTGATCGAGCGAGACAAGCTGGGCGGCACCTGCCTTCATCGCGGGTGTGTCCCGACGAAGGCACTCCTGCACGTCGGTGAGGTCGTCGACACGGTGAAAGCGGGAGCCGGCTTCGGCGTCGACGCCGCCGTGAACTCCATCGCCTTCGACGAGGTCCACGCCTTCAAGAACGGCGTCGTCGACCGGTTGCACCGAGGGCTGAGCAGTCTCGTCGACGCCGCACCCAATGTCACCGTGGTACACGGAACGGGCACCGTCGTCGACGCCCACACGGTCCGTATCGACGACGCGGAGCACACCGGCGCGAACCTGGTCCTCGCCACGGGTTCCCGGCCGCGTACGCTCCCCGGAGTCGACATCACCGGGCGCATCGTGACCAGCGACGGGGCCTTGGCGCTGGCGGAGGTTCCGAAGCGCGCGGTCGTCATCGGCGGATCCGTCATCGGCGTCGAGTTCGCCAGCCTGTGGCGGTCGCTCGGGTCCGAGGTGACGATCGTGGAGTCTCTCGGAACACTGGTTCCACAGGAAGACCCCTCGGTGTCGAAGAAGCTGGAGCGCGCCTTTCGGAAGCGAAAGATCGGCTTCACGACCAATGCCAAGGTTGTCGAGGTTTCCCAGACGGAGTCCGTCGCGAGCGTCACCCTCGACTCGGGGAGGGTTCTCGAAGCGGACGTCGTCCTGGTGGCTGTCGGACGTGAACCCGTGTCCTCCGGTCTCGGCCTGGAGGAGGCCGGCATCTCCCTCGATCGAGGTTGGGTGAGCACCGACGATCGGTTGCGTTCCAACATTCCTTCGGTGTACGCGGTCGGGGACCTCGTGCCGGGTCCGCAGCTGGCGCATCGTGGATTCGCCCACGGCATCTTCGTCGCAGAGCACATCGCGGGGCTCGGCCCGGCACCGGTGGTCGACACGAACCTTCCTCGGGTGACCTACAGCGATCCCGAGATCGCCTCGGTCGGCCTGACGGAAAGCCGAGCGCGCGAGGCATTCGGGGCCGTCGACACGGTCGAGTACAACCTCGCGGGTAACGGCAGGAGCCTCGTCCTGGGGACGGCCGGCAGCGTCAAGATCGTCAGGAAGCAGAATGGACCGATCGTAGGGGTGCACATGGTCGGGGCCCGGATGAGCGAGCAGATCGGTGAGGCCACACTCGCCGTGACGTTGAACGTGCACCCCGAGGAACTGGCGTCCATCGTTCACGCGCACCCCACCCAGAACGAATCGATCGGCGAAGCCGCCCTCGCTCTCGCCGGCAAACCGCTGCACGCCCACACCTGAGCACGACGTCGGCGCGCCCGAGTCGAGCTCAGGCGCGCCGGCGTTCCATCAGCGCCGTCATTCCGCCGGCGATGAACCATGCCAGCGAGTCGAGTCCCTCGGTGGACGCTTCTCCGGAACGATCCGCGGCGCCGACCCAGGTTGCGGCCATCGCGATCAGGGTGTTCGCCGCCAGAGACCAGTTGCGGTCGCGTTCGTCGGGTTCGACATCCGGATAGACCCGCTCGAGCAGCGTCCCGAGCAGCTGAGCGGTGTCGTCGTCCTCCATGGGTGAGAACAGGCGCTCGTCGTTCACGAGGCTCAACTGCCCGCAGATGGTCAGCCAACGCTCGGCCCGGACGGGGTCCTCCTTCAGAAACTGCTGGTAGGGAATCGCCAGGACGCTGACGATCTCGACCGCCGAGGGAGCCTTCCTGCGTTCCGCGAGTTCCCCTGCCATCGCGTGGATTCGAGCGAGCACGTCGGATCCGTAGTCGACGAGAACGGCGTGAAGAAGCGCGTCCTTGGCTCCGAAGTGATAGTGCGCAGCGGCGGGTCCGTAGCCGGCTGCGGCATTGATCGCTCGGATGGACACCGCCTCGACTCCCTCGTCGGCGAAGAGCTCGGCGGCTGCGTCTATCAGCGCGCGACGGGTCGCCTCCCCGTCGCGCACCCTCGACTGCTTCTTCTTGGTGGTCATCGGTCGATCCTATCCACTCGACCGATCGTCTGTTTCAATCGTCTGACGCGCACCTCGGGCAGGGCGGCAGGGCGCATCACCCACGGATCCCGTGCACGTCGTTCTCATGCGGTGACAGGGTCCGGGCTTCGTCGTCGGGACTCGAGAGGAAGCACGCCGCGAGAACCGCCGTCGCCGCGATGCACGCGCCCCACACGAACGCAGTTCGGATGCCCGCCAGCTCCGCATCGACTTCGGGCATCCCCGCCGCCGCGCTCGCGGCGGCGACAGAGGACATCACGGTGACGAACAACGCGGTGCCCGCCGCACCGGCGAACTGCTGGAGGGTGTTGACGATCGCACTGCCGTGCGAATAGAGCGATGTGTCCAGGCAACCCAGTGCCGATGTCATCGCGGGAGTGAGAACCAGGCCGACCCCGACACTCAGCACGATGTGAACGGAGGCCACGACGCCCACCCCGGTGGATGCGTCGTACGTGGCCGTCGACGCCAGCGCACAGGCGATCAGCACTGTTCCCGGAACGACGAGCGGGCGCGGCCCGAACCTGTCGAACACGCGGCCGACCGCCGGTGCGATCAGGCCCATCGTCAAACCTCCGGGCAGCAAGAGCAACCCCGCTTCGAGCACGGTCATACCGCGCACGTTCTGCAGGTAGATCGGCAGCAGAATCAGATTGCCGAACAGGGCGGCCATGCAGACGACCAGGACCGTGACCCCCGCAACGAACGGTCTCCGACCGAAGGGCCGCATGTCCAACAGCGCGGCGTCTCGTTGCTGTAGGCGAACCTGCCGAATGACGAAGGCCACCATGCACGCCAACCCGACGACCATCGGCACCACGGGTGGCACCACGGTGTGGCCTCCGCCCTCGCCGAAGCTGCTCAGTCCGTATATCAACCCACCGAAACCGGACGACGACAGCAGGATCGAGAAACCGTCGAATCCCACATGCCTGGTGGACCCGACGTTCCTCACGAACACCACCCCGAGAGCCAGGCACGCCAATGCAATCGGCAGGACCGACAGGAACAGCCACCTCCACGGCAGAACCGCGAGGACGAGTCCCGCGAAGGTGGGACCGACCGCGGGCGCCACCGCTGTGACGATCGCGATGAATCCCATCGCTCGACCGCGGCGCGCTGCAGGCACCGCAGTCAACACGGTGGTCACCAACAGCGGAAACATCAAGGCCGTACCGCACGCCTGGACAACCCGGCCGACCAGGATCATCGGAAACCCGGTGGCGCTCGCCGCCAGGAAGGTGCCGAGCGAGAACGCGGTCATCGCCGCGGTGAAGACGGCACGTGTGGTGAATCTCTGCAGGATGATTCCGGTCATCGGAATGACGACGGTCATCGTCAGCAGAAACCCGGTGGTCAGCCACTGGGCGGCCGACGCGGTGACGTCCAGTTCGACAATCAGCTTCGGGATGGCGACGCTCATGATGGTCTCGTTGAGGATCACCACGAAGGACGAGACCAACATCAACCCGATCATGAATCTCAACCGGCCGGATGTCGGGTCGCCGACATCGCCGGGACCCTTCGACTCGAGCGAACCGCCGATCGTCTGATCCACTGCCATGTAGGCGCCTCCCATTACACACAAATCGAAATGACGAGAGTCGACTCATCCACCGTCGTTCGTCGACAACCACGGCGGGGGAGGGAAACTCACCGACTTCCCGGATCCCGCGCCGCGCCGGACCACTGTAACCGATCGATTGATTGAATCGTGTGATTCGTCTAGGCTGAGGGTCCGACGCCACAGCCCGTCACACCCGGCCGCGCCACCCGGCGACGCGCCTCACTGCCGACGCAGCCCTCGCCCGATCAAGGACAGGACCATCCAGCACATGAGCAACACCTTCCTGCCGACCTCGGATTTCGACCTCGACGAAGTTCGCACGCGGCTCCGGCAACTCGGTGAGATACGCCCCGAGGACCAGCTCGAGGTGCGGCTGCTGGCCGGCGGTCGTTCGAATCTCACCTACGAGGTGTCGAGCCCCGACCGCGCGTGGGTGCTGCGGCGGCCACCGGCCGGCGAGCTCCTCGAGACGGCTCACGACATGGGCCGCGAGGTCGTCGTGCAGTCGGCTCTCGCCGGTAGCGGGATCCCGGTTCCCCGGATCGTCTTCTTCTCGTCCGACGCACCTCACGCCGGCGGCTCGTACTACCTCATGGACAAGGTCGAGGGGACGCTGCTACGAACCGACGACGACTTCGCCGCCGTCCCGCACTCGGCCCGAGAAGCCCTGTCGCACCGGTACATCGATGCGCTCGCGGCTCTGCACCGACAGGACGTCGACTCGGTCGGGCTCTCGACATTCGGACGTCCGGTAGGGTTCTCGGAACGTCAGGTGCGTCGCTGGGCGAAGCAGTTGGCCGCGTCCCGGTCCCGCGAGCTTCCCGAACTGGACCGTCTCGCGTCGGCTCTCGCCGACACGGTTCCCGATTCTGCGGCGAAGTCGATCGTTCACGGAGACTTCCGGTTCGACAACATGATCGTGCAGCTGGAACCGCAGCCACGCATCGCCGCGATCCTGGACTGGGAGATGTCGACCCTCGGCGATCCGCTCACGGACCTCGGGTTGGTTCACCTGTTCTGGGAGGGTTGGCACGGCATCGACAACCCGATCGCCGGCACGCCCGTCTCCCAGTCGGGATATCCGTCGTTCGACCAGCTCGCGCATCGCTACGCGACCGCCACCGGCTCGGACCTGAGCGACCAGTCCTGGTACAACGCATTCGCATTCTTCAAGATGGCCGTCATCCTGGAGGGAATCCACACCCGATTCCTGAGCGGGGAGACCGTGGGCGACGGATTCGACCACATCGGCGCGATGGTCGCTCCCCTGACCGAGCGCGGACTGGCCGCGCTCGCCTCGTGAGGCGCGACCGCCAGAGTTCCACGGACACGACAACAGGAGAACGATCTCAGGTGGACTTCACCCCCGACGCCACGACGGAAGCCCTTCGGGCGACGCTGCTCACCTTCATGGAGACCGCGGTGTACCCGGTCGAGCATCACTTCCACGACCGGCCCGCCGCGGGCGCCGCACAGTGGGAACGGCCCGCAGTCATGGAGACCCTGAAGCGCCGGGCCCGGGCTGCGGGTCTGTGGAATCTGTTCCTACCCGACGACGAACACGGTGCCGGACTGACCAACCTGCAGTACGCGCCCCTCGCCGAGATCACCGGATGGAGCCCGGAGATCGCGCCGGAAGCGCTGAACTGCAACCCGCCCGACACCGGCAACATGGAACTGCTGGCGATGTTCGGTACGCCCGATCAGAAGCGCGAATGGCTCGAACCACTCCTCGCAGGCGACATCCGCTCGGCCTACTGCATGACGGAGCCGAACGTATCGTCTTCGGACGCATCCAATCTCGTCACGACCGTCACGGACGACGGTGACCACTGGATCGTGAACGGCCGCAAGTGGTGGTCGACCGGCGCGATGAGCAGCGACTGCCGGGTCCTGATCGTCATGGGTGTCTCGGATCCGGACGCCGATGCCCGTGGCCGTCACAGTCTGGTGCTCGTCCCCCGGGACACGCCCGGGGTCACCGTCGAGCGGGGACTGCAGATCTTCGGTTTCGTGCACGGCGCTCACGGAGGCCACGCCGAGATCCACTTCGACAACGTCCGCGTTCCGAAGTCACACCTTCTCGGCGACCGCGGCCGCGGTCAGGCTCTCGCACAGGCTCGTCTCGGTCCCGGACGGATCCATCACTGCATGCGGATGATCGGAATGGCGGAGCGGGCACTCGACTTGATGTGCCGGCGCGCCAACGAACGCACGGCGTTCGGCAAGCACCTCGCCGAGCAGGGAACCGTCCAGCACTGGATCGCGCAGTCCCGAGTCCGCATCGACCAGCTCCGGTTGTACGTGCTTCGCGCGGCGTGGTTGATCGACACGGTCGGCGCGCGAGCCGCACGCACCGAGATCTCGGCGATCAAGGTCGCCGCGCCCGACACCGTGGAGTGGATCGTGGACAAGGCGATCCAGGTTCACGGGGCCGGTGGCATGACACAGGACCATCCGTTGGCGATGCTGTGGGCGCAGGCACGCACGATGCGATTCATCGACGGAGCGGACGAAGTCCACCGCATGGTCGTCGCCACCACCGAGCTTCGCAAGCGCAGTGCAGTCGACGCGACCATCGGCTCGTAGTCGAGCCCGACTCCACCCGCCACCTCACTGCGCTCGCATTCGATCCGACTGCACCCGGATCCACACGATCGATCGGAAAGGACTCGCCATCATGGTGTCTCCGTGCAACTCCGCCATCCACGACCAGGCCGCGCCGGTCGACCCGGCGGGCCGAAAGCTGCTACGCATCGAGGTGCGAAACGCACAGACGCCCATCGAGACCAAGCCGCCCTGGATCCGCACCCGGGCAAAGGCAGGTCCCGCGTTCGAGGAACTGGCCACTCTCGTCGAGGGGGAAGGCCTCCACACCGTGTGCCAGGAGGCGGGCTGTCCCAACATCTACGAATGCTGGGAGGACCGGGAGGCGACCTTCCTCATCGGCGGCGACCAGTGCACGAGGCGGTGCGACTTCTGTCAGATCGACACCGGCAAGCCGACTGCCCTCGATGTCGACGAGCCACGACGCGTCGCGCTCAGCGTGCACTCGATGAACCTCCGATATGCGACGATCACCGGTGTCGCGCGAGACGACCTTCCGGACGGCGGAGCGTGGCTCTACGCGGAGACCGTGCGAAAGATCCACGAGTACAACCCGGAAACGGGAGTCGAGAATCTGGTTCCGGACTTCAACGGCCGACCCCGCCTACTCGATGCCGTCTTCGACTCCAGGCCGGAGGTCCTCGCGCACAACGTCGAGACCGTTCCCCGGTTGTTCAGGCGAATCCGACCCGGGTTTCGCTACGACCGCTCGCTGGACGTGATCTCGGCGGCGCGCGACCACGGACTCGTGACCAAGTCCAATCTCATCCTCGGCATGGGCGAGAACCCCGACGAGGTCGTCGCAACGATGCGGGACCTGCGCGACGCGGGATGCGACATCCTCACCGTCACGCAGTACCTGCGACCCTCCCCGCGCCATCATCCCGTGGAGCGCTGGGTCACGCCGCAGGAGTTCGTCCACCACTCCGACACTGCTCGATCCATGGGCTTTCCCGCAGTGATGACCGGTCCCCTGGTGCGGTCCTCGTACCGTGCCGGGCGGCTCTGGGCTCGAGCTCTCGCCCACCGTGGTGTGATCCCGCCACGCCATCTGTCCCACCTGGCGGACCCGCCGACCGGTCCCGCCGCCCAGGAGGCGGCGGCGGTGCTCGATCGAGCGCGCTGACCTGCGCAGGAAGCTACCCCACGAACCCGCGCAGCACCTCGACCATCACCTCGGGCCGGTCCTCGGGGATGAGCGTCCACGAGTCGTCGACGACCACCTTGGACGCGTTCGGATACAGCTCGACGAGCCGGTCGGCGTGGGCGAGCGGCATCATCCGGTCCTCCCGCGCCCAGACGACGAGCACCGGCCGGTCGAAAGAGCGCATCTGCTCGGACAGCTCCAGCAGCCGCTGCTTCGACGGTGCCCCGGTCGCGAACTTGACCAGATCCCTTCGGATGGAGGGGTTCTCGACCGCCGGCCGGAACCACTCGTCGAACAGGGTGTCGGGCAGCCCCCGCTTCGCGAGCACCCCGTACGCGCGCTTGTCGTGGCGGAAGAAGCGGGTGCCGAACATCCTGGTCACCAGCCAGCCTCCCCCGGGGAGCCGGCACAGCATCGCGGCGGGCCGCGCCGGTGCGGGTGGATAGTTGTCGAACGCGGTGCACGATGCGAGCACCAGCTTTCCGATCCGCTTGTCCCGGCCCTCCGGGATCACGAACTGTCCTCCGCCCCAGTCGTTGAGGACGAGGGTCACGTCGTCCAGTTCGAGGACGTCGAGGAAGTCCGCAAGGATGTTCGCGACGCCGGTCTCGGTGAGGTCGGCGTCCTCGTTCATCGGCGCGGTGTGCGCACCCATCGGCAACGTCGGTGTGATGCAACGGTATTCGGGCAGTTGTGGAATCACCTTGCGCCACTGCCTGCCGTCCATGAGCAGACCGTGACCGAACACGAGAACGGGTCCGTCGCCGCCGGTGTCCCCGTACGCGATCGGGCCGGAGGTCGTTTCGACAGATCGCACGTCATCCTCCTAGATAGATCGTTCTACTCAGTCACGGTAGACTGGCCGGGAACGACCTGCAAGAGGAGAAGCGATGGCAGAGCCGAACACCCGCGAGCGAATCCTGGAGGCCACCGCGGAGCTGTACCGGCGCCAGGGCATGCCCGCCACCGGGCTCAAGCAGATCTCGGCGGCCGCGAACGCGCCGTTCGGCTCGATCTACCACCACTTTCCCGGCGGCAAGGAATCCATCAGCGTCGAGGTGATCCGGTTCGAAGGCATCCGCTACGGCGAATTCGTCGGTGCACAGCTCGCGGAGACCGACCCGCTCGACGGTATCCCACAGCTGTTCGAGAACGCGGGCACACTCCTGGAGTCACAGGACTACGCCGAGGCGTGTTCCATCGAGACGATCGCGTTGGAGGTGGCGAGCACCAACGAGCGCCTGCGACTCGAGGCAGCGGGCGTGTTCGAGAGCTGGCTGGGAAGCCTCGCGTCGTGGTTCGGGCAGCTCGATCTCGATGACGAACAGTGCCGCCGGCTGGCGCTCGTCACCCTCACCTCCCTCGAAGGCGCCTTCGTGCTGAGCCGGACGTTGCGCTCGACCGAGCCACTTCTCGCGGCCGGGCTCGGGGTGCGCGCCGCGGTACGTGCCGCGGTCGACGCCGGCTGACGAATCCGGCGCGCCACTACTGCTGCGACGCGCGGCCGGCGTCCGGCGCGGATCGTCGCGCATCGGCGATATCGGCCGCCTTCGCGCCGAGCGCGAGCCACAGGTCCGTGATGTCTTCCACCAGTTGCCTTCTGGTGATGTCGATGGTGCCCTCCGCCCACGCGAGAATGGTGTGAGCGGTGCCCCCGATGACGAAGGCGGGGCCCGTCGAGGCGAGGGAATCGGCCTCCAGCTCGACATCGTGGATGGCGCGGGCATGGTCGACGAGGATGCCGGTGAGACCGCGGATGGCGTCGTCTCGCCGGGCGTGGGCGATGGGAGCACCGGCGGTTCCGCCCAGGAAGACGCGCGCCTTGCGCCGGTCGGTGCCCAGCACACCGACAACGGCGTCGACGGCGGCCCTCGCCTGCTCGTCGAGCGGACGGTCCAGCGAGGCGAGGTACGTCGCGACCGCCGCTCCTCCCACCTCCTCGGCGATCTCGTCGATCACCCCGCTCGACAGCGCGTCGAGGTCGGGGAAGCTCTCGTAGAAGTAGCGTTTGTTCAGTCCCGCCTCGGCACAGATCCCCGCCACCGTCGCCGAACGCCAACGGTCCTCCGCCATCGCCGTCAGCGCGACGTCGAGCAGGCTCGCGCGGCGTCGGCGGATCCGCTCGGCGGCGGGCTCGCCCCCGTAGCTTCGATCGTTGATCGACGGGTTCATGCCAGACAGCTTCCCACTCGGCTCCGCCCTCCGATCCGTTGACAGGCATCGCCGCAATTTGGCACAGTCTGGTACCACATTATTCAGGTACGACTTGGTACCAGATTGGGGCGACCATGACATCCGACACCAGAGCCGGCGACGTCACCGAGGGCGTGAGCACTCCGACGCTCGACGTGCTGCGCGAACTGCGGGCACTCGCCGACCACAGTCCCGGCCGGGCCCGCCGGGAAACGTGGTCTTACCTGCGGGAACTCGGCGGCCGGGACGATCGCGCGGCCCTGTCGTCGCTGTTCGGCGCCGGCACCGAGCCGGTGGGCCTCGACGGCAGACTCGAAGGACTGATCGTGGGCACACTCTTCGGCATCCCGGAGGCGGTCCTGGCGAACCAGCTGATGAAGATCGATCCGACCTGGCGTGGCAAGTCGTTCGACCAGGCCTCGGGCACCGGACTCAACAGGCTGTCCCCGATCGCACGGATCGCCATGCCCGTCGTGACCGCCGGCTACCTCGGGCTCCGCAAGAAGGACGGGGAGATGGAGGGATTCCACTTCGACTTCGCCACCGACACAGGACTGATCGAACCGAAGGTGACGGTGTGCGCCCTCGACTACGGTGTGCCGCGCTACCGGAACCCCGGCGTGCGAACGTTTCCGATCCGCCACACCCGCGACGAGATAGTGCAGCTCACTCCCGGCGTCTACCTCGGCCGCGCACTGCTCCTCAAGGGCAGGCCTGCGCCCCGCCTCATCGCGTACTTCGCGCTGCGTCACCCGGTCGGGGGTGCGCTGTGATCACCCTGAACGGCGCCACCGTCTGCGTGACCGGTGGCGCCCGCGGGATCGGCCGGGCGACGGCGACCGCGCTCGCCGCACGCGGCGCGGTCGTCCACATCGGCGACCGGGACCTCGCCGCCGCCACGTCCACCGCCGACAGCCTCGGTCCGCGGGTGCACGCCCATCACCTGGACGTGACCGACGAGGCATCCTTCCGGGGCTTCCTCGGCGCCGCAGCCGAATCCGGGCCGCTCGACATGCTTGTCAACAACGCGGGCATCCAGCACATGGGACGGTTCGCCGAACTCGATCTCGACGCGCTGCAGCGTGAGCTGGCGATCAACCTGGGCGCGGTGGTGACCGGCACGCACCTGGTTCTGCCGGGGATGCTCGAACGCGGCCGCGGGCATGTGGTGAACGTGTCCTCGATGGCAGGCAAGGTCACCACCCCCGGCATCGCCACGTACTGCGCGTCGAAGTTCGGCGTTGTCGCACTCACCCGCGCCATCCGCGCGGAACTCGCGGGCAGCGGTGTCACCGTCACCACCGTCCTGCCCGCGGCCACGCGGACCGAGCTGACCGCGGGCGTCCGGCTGCGACTGCAGCCCACCCTGCAGCCGGAGGCTGTCGCCGCCGCCATCGTCGACAGCGCGCGCCACGGCCGCGGTGAGGTCACCGTCCCACGCTGTCTCGCCCCGATCGGCATCCTGGAGGAGACACTGCCGACGGCGATCATGTGGCGACTCAAACGGTTCGTCGGCGGCGCCGAGTACGGCGCCTACGACTCCGGGCAGCGCAAGGACTACCTCGACCGAATCCGGTCCTGATCCCGGAACGGCGCCGCGGTCACCGCCCCCGGACGCGCCGAGGGCCCGTCCGAGCCCGACCTCCGTACACCCTCCGAACGCGGCAACGCCCGGGAGGAAGTTGCTCCTCCCGGGCGTTGCCGGTGTTCACGGGTGTCGTCAGTTGACGGACGCCAGGTCCGCCGCCTCGACCATCGGGTAGATCGGGTATTCGACGCCGGACAGGTACTGCACGGTGCGCACGACCTGGCAGGAGTAGCCGAACTCGTTGTCGTACCAGACGTAGAGGATGGCGGTGTCGCCCTCGACGATGGTCGCGTTCGCGTCGACGATGCACGCCGCGCGCGAGCCGATGAAGTCGCTCGACACGGCGTCGGTCGCCGCCGTGAAGTCGAGGTTCCGGCTCAGCGGACCGGTGAGCGATTCCTGGCGCAGGTGCTCGAGCACCTCGTCCTTGGTGGTCTCCCGGTTGAGCTGCAGGTGCAGGATCGCGACGGACACGTCCGGCGTGGGAACGCGGATCGAGTTGCCGGTGATCTTGGCCTTCAGGTCCGGGAGGGCCTTGGCGACGGCCGACGCGGCACCGGTCTCGGTGAGCACCAGGTTGAACGGCGCGGAACGACCACGGCGGTCGGCCTTGTGGTAGTTGTCCAGCAGGTTCTGGTCGTTGGTGAAGGAGTGCACGGTCTCGACGTGTCCGCGCGAGACGCCGAACTCGTCGTCCATGGCCTTCAGCGGCGGGACGATGGCGTTCGTGGTGCAGGACGCGCAGGAGACGATCTTCTCGTCCTGGTCGAGGCCACGGTGGTTGACGCCGTGCACGATGTTCGGGACGTCGCCCTTGCCGGGCGCGGTGAGCACGACCTTGGCGATGCCCGGACGCAGGTGCTTCGACAGCCCGTCGCGGTCGCGCCAGATGCCGGTGTTGTCGACGAGGATGGCGTTGTCGATGCCGTACTCGGTGTAGTCGACCGTCGTCGGATCGTTGCTGTAGATGAACTTGATGACGTTGCCGTTGGCGATGAGCGTACTGTTCTCGGCGTCGACCTTGATCGTGCCGTTGAACTGCCCGTGCACGGAGTCGCGGCGCAGCAGGGAGGCACGCTTGACCAGGTCGTCGTCGCCACCCTTGCGGACCACCACGGCCCGCAGGTTCAGTCCGTTGCCCGAGCCGGCCTTCTCGATGAGCAGCCGTGCGACGAGGCGGCCGATGCGGCCGAAGCCGTAGAGGACCACGTCCTGGGGCTTCGCCGGGCTGGTCTGCGCGCCGCCGACCAGATCGGTGAGGCGCTCCGCGACGAACTCGGGGATCGAGGTTCCCTCGCCGTGCGCGTGGTACGCCGACACCAGCAGTCCGAGGTCGATCTTCGAGGGACGCAGATCGAGATCCGTCAGAGCCTGGAGGAACGGGAACGTCTCCTCGACGGACAGCTCGTCACCGCGGATCTGCCGAGCGAAACGGTGGGTGCGCAGAATCTGGATGACCGACCGGTTCACCAGCGAGCGGCTGTGGAGCAGCACGGTCACGGAGTGCTTACGGTGCAGACCGCCGATGATCGGAATCATCGCTTCTGCAAGAGCCTCCTCGGAGTTCCACTGGGTAAGTTCCGCTGTGCTCACTGCGCTCCTCTGTCCTTACTGGGCTCATGCGGCGGTCCGTGGGTTGGATGCCGACTTGATGAGGCGCACATCACCGCGTCGGAGCGTTCCGGATCGGTGTGAACCGGTCCGCGCCGGGCACGGAAACAGGCGTGCGCGGTTACCAGCATATGGAAGGCCCGTTTCGGGTCGACAAGCCGGTCACCGATCCGCGGCGGGCAGCTCCGCCACCCGGACCAGTGCGTGTCGTGGGTCACTCCGACCCGGATGTCACGGGCCGCTCGGGGGTGTGCCGATGAATCCGCCGGCGGGCGCTCCGCCACCCGGGCCACCGCTCGTGCCGGCCGCCTCCTGTTGCGTGACGCTGCCCGCGTAGTCGTTCGACGGATCCCGGTAGATGGTGTGCACGTGTCCCCATCCGGCCGTGGTGTATCCGGCGACATCGGCACCCGCCGACCCCTGCTGACTCGAGAACTCGATGTAGACGTTCGGGCCGGAGATCTGGAAGTAGATGCCGTCGCCCCGGGTCATGTCGTATTCGGTCGCGCCGGACCAGTTCACGTACGTCTCGTCGAGAGTCGCCTCGATCGCGGCGAGCTGTTCGGAGGTCGTCTCGTCGTCGGCCAGACCCACCCAGTTCGCGATCACGTCCAGGAGGAGCTGCCTCTGCTCGTCGGTGAGGTCCGAGCCCGCGATCCCGGTACCGGTCGGGAAGTCGCAGGTGTCACCGGGGGCACACACCAGGTTCTGCACGTTCTCGCCCTGGTAGAGGCGTGTCCGCTGCTCCTCGGTGAGGCTGTCGTAGAAGCCGAAGGCAGTCTCGTACATCCCGGCGATGGGCTGCACCTCGTTGCCGTCGGCGTCCGTGTAGACCGCCGGCTGGACGCCGAGGTGTGTCGGCGCGAACGTGATCGACGCGTCCGCTCCGTCGACGGTGGCGTTGATGCCGACGTGATGGCCGCCGAACTGGATCGCCCACTCACCCGTGGTGGACGGTTCGCCGAAGAAGGCGATGTAGTACTGCCCGAGCGAATCCTCCGTGGAGGAGCTGTTCTCGTTCAGGAACTGGTCACCTCCCATGATCCCGGTGACCGTCGCGTAGCCGTCGTCGCTGAGGAGGGCCTCGAGTACCTCCATCGCCGCGGCCCGCTGCTCGTCGGTCAGACCGGTCAGGTCGAGTCCCGCCCGGTCGACGAAGGTGACGGGAAAGTTGGACCAGGACGTGCTCTTCGTCTCGTCGTCGAAGTCGTACACGACCTGCTCGCGCTGATGGTCGGAGAGCGTGCCGAGGAAGCTCTCCACTGCGGCCGAGGTGTCCACGATGGTGGCGGCCGTCGTCGTCGCAACAGCCGGCTCCGAACTTGCGACGCCGTCGGACACGGTGACGGCGCTTCCGGTGGACGGAATACCGGAATCGACGGCTCCTGCAGCACATCCGCCGAGGACCAGCCCGCCGGCGAGCACCATCGACATCGCCGCCATCCGGCGGGATCGGGATGTGAGCGGGATGAATCCGGGGAAGTTCCTGGGTGCCATGACTTCGATGCTGCGCTGCGAACCTCCCAGAACCCTGTGAAGACAGTGCACCTCCCCTGCGAGACTCCTGGCGCCGACCTGGGAACCCTCTTCCATCGTCGTCGGACGCGTGATGTGCTGGATGGGTCACCCGTCCTCGATCGGACGGAAACCGGCTCACCGACTGGGAGACGCCATGACCACGATCCACCTTCACGAGACGACCACAGCGACACCCGAGCAGATCCTCGCCGGCCTGACCGACTTCGGGCCGGGCCGCGGCAAGCTGTTCGGCAACAGCAAGGACGAGTACCTGCAGGTCCACCAGATGGGCGACCACGACGCCGACGTCACCGAGGGCTCGAACGGGATCTGGGAGCGCCTGCACTACGACTGGACCGATCCGCATCGCATCGTGATGACGACCACCGACTCCAACCTGTGGGGCGGCGCATCCGGCCACACCTACACCCTCACGCGGCAACCCGGGGGCAGGACGGACGTCGACGTCGACGTGGTCCGCGACGGCAAGAACCTCAAGGGCAAGGCACTCGCCGGGGTGCTCACCGTCGTCGGGAGCCGCGTTCTCGGGAAGAAGCTGCACGAATCCGTCGCGGCGATCGAGGTCCGCAGCGGAGGTGCACCCGATCCGGACGTGCCGCCGCAGGGAGCGTGAGCACTGCGCCATCCGACAGGCAGGGCCAGGGCAGACTCACGCGGCGTTGTGAGTGATCCCCGCGGCGGCGTGACCGATCGTCGCGTCGCTGTCGATCATCGTGCGCATGAACTTCTCGTGCTCCGCCATACCGCGGACCGCCGCGCGAGCCCGGCCACCCCGACGGAGGGCGGCCACCGAGCGGACCGCGTTGACCGGGAACCTGAGCAGCGGGTACCAAGGCACCACCATCGCGGGCAGCCCCAGCGTCCGCATCGCGTGCGGGCCGAGGAACGTCCCGGTGATCGACAGGTGCTGGGACCGAGCGATGCGGCGACGAAGGCCAGGCAGCGTCTCGTAGTGCCAGCGGAGCGGGTCGTCGATCATCGGGAGCGAGAGCTGCCTCGTGGTCTCGTCGGGCGTGGAGAGCGCGCACGACGTGTGGAACAGGACCCGGATCGAATCGCGAAAGTCCCTGGGCAGGAACTCTTCCTGCACGCCCATCAGCCATCCGACGTAGCGGGTCAGGTGGGCGACGGCCTCGTACTCCTTCGGTGTGTGCAGCTTCCCGAGCCCGACACCGCCCATGATCGGGGCCACGAGTGCTCCGACAAGCGTTGCGGCCATGTCGGTCTGGTTGACGGGCACACCCCAGGCGTCGGCGTCCCAGTCGGGGAGGTTCCCGACGTGACGCCGGACCATCGCGTGGATGAACCGGACGTGGACCGTCGAGCGATAGCCGACTCCACGGGAGTCGAGCCCGTGCTCCGTGATGACGTCGAGCGCCCACTGCGCCGTCTCCGCGAAGCGGGCGTTCGACCCCTTCTCCAGTGCGCCGGTGCGCAGCAACGTCTGGTTGAAGCCCGCGAACATGTAGCCGCCGAGCAGGGCGACGTCGCGGGCGATGTACAGGCCGTCGGCGCCGCCGCCCCGCATCACCTCCGCCCCGAGGGCGACCTTGTCCCGGTCGACCCACGCCGGGGTCGCCTCCACCTCGTCGAAGAACGCGCGCAACGGTTCCGGAGCGTCGTCGACGGTGTCGATGCCGTCGGCGAGGGCGCGCTCGAACAGCGGGCGCGCCGAGCCCGATCCGACCGTGTACATCCATTCGACGAGCCGATCCGCCAGGGGGTCGCCCATGGTGAGGCACTCACCGAGGCGGCGGAACTGGGTGGCGTCGGGTTTCCGCAGTCCCATCATCAGGCTGAAGAGCCGGATCCCGGGAGGGACCGCACACGGCTCGGACGGGTGACGCGCGGGAATCGCAGACGTCAACGGAACACCCCCTCGATCGGCCACCCATTTGGGCAACGCTTGTGTTCCAAAAGATAGGGCGACGGTAGAGTGCTGTCAATGGCGCGTGGACAGGCGGTGCGGGACTACGGCGGGGTGAGTGCGGACGATCGCCGCGCCGAGCGCCGCCGCAGGCTCCTCGACGCCGGCCGCCACGCCTGGGGACGCGCCGGACTCGGCGAGGTGACCGTCCGAGGCGTGTGCACCGAGGCGGGCCTGCAACCCCGCTACTTCTACGAACAGTTCGCCAACCGGGACGCGTTGATCGTCGCCGTCGCCGACGAGGTGCGCGACAAACTGTTCACGGCACTCGTCGACACCAGTCGTAGCGCGGACGGCGGCATCGAGGACACACTCCGCGCCGCCCTGACGGCCTTCCTGCGCGTGATCGCGGACGACCCCGACATCCACCACATCATGCGGACGGACCTCGCCGGCGTGCCCGGACTCGAGACCCGGCGCGTGGACAGCCTCAACATGGTCGCGGAACTCATCCTCCGGTACGGCGCGGACGCTCCCGGCTTCGATCCCCGCCCCGACGTCGACCGGCGGCGGGTGGCGCGCTTCGTCGCCGGTGGCGTCAACCACCTCATCGACAACTGGCTGGCCGATCAGGACGAGACTCCGCACGAGCTCGCCGATCAGTGCACCCGGCTGTGCATGACGCTCGCGCAGGGCCGAGGCGGTGGCGTCCGCTGACACCGGCGACTCCTCCTGAACCTCGTTCACGAGCCGAACCCCGCTGCGGTCGGCGCCACGGTGGCGAGTTCGTTAGCCGTGCGCATCATCACCAGCCCGACTGCCCATAAGGTAAAACACGAAGCGGCCCTGTTGAATCGAGAAAGTCCGAGATCCGGGACCGAATTACACAGCGGACATTTCGACCGGCTATATTCCCCCGATGCTGAAAAAGCGCCTCGGTATCCGCGCCCGGGTTCTGGCCATCGCATTGGTTCCCAGCCTGGCGTTGCTCGGTATCGGTGTCGGCACCGCGGGGTACCTGATTCGTGAGGGCCGTCAGGCCGAACAGTGGGCGGACGCGAACCTGGAAGCCGTCGGCCACGCCGGTGCGGTTGTGGCCGGTGTCGAACAGGAGCGCATGCTGTCCCTGTGGCAGCTGGCCGGTGAGCGGATCGATCCCGCCGCCCTCGCCGCCGCGCGCAACAACCTCGACACCGCGTTCGCGGAACTGGCCCCCTACTCCGCGAAGATGCAGGACGTGTCACAGGGCGCCATGGGTGCCGACACGGGTGGATTCGACACGTTGCTGGCCAGCCTGCCCCAGATCCGCGGCCAGATCGATGCGGGACGAATGCCGCTCCCGGACACGTACGGCCTGTACAACACGATTCTCGACGCAGTCGCGCTCGGCACGAACCTGGTCACGTCCAACGCACCCGACGCGGAGACCTCCGTCGCGCTGATCAACGGTGTTCGACTCCTCCACGCAATGGAGGGAATCTCGCGTTCCTCGGCGCTCACCGCAGCCAAGGCCGAGGACAGGCTCGCCGGCGGTCCACTGCGTGACGAGTATCGAAACCTGGTCGGCTCCTACCGAACCGCCCTTCCTCAGCTGGCCGCCGACCTGGGGACCGACCCGGCGGCCGAGAAGATCAAGGCGGTGATGGCGTCGCCCGCCTGGCAGCAGGTGGCGGCGATGGAGGACTACCTCATCAATCCGCCCGAGGAGGACAAGGACGGTGACGTCCCGCCGGCGCCGATGACCTTCGCCGAATGGACTGCGGCGCAGGAGCAACTGTACGTGGGCGTGATGGACGCCTGGAAGGACGTGAACGACCGCGCCAACGCGCTCGCCGCGGACCAGGGTCAGCGCACGGCGTGGAACTCGGCCTGGGTGGCCGGCGCCGTTGTCGGGCTGGCGCTCTTCGCGCTCCTGCTGTCGACGTGGCTCGCGAACCGACTGATCGGGCGGCTCAAGCGCCTGCGCAAGGAAACCCTCGATCTCGCCGAGGTCGAACTGCCCGACACCATGCGCAAACTCGCCGCCGGCGATCCTGTCGATCTCAAGGCCGCGCACCTGGACTTCGGTACCGACGAAATCGGCTCCGTGGCAAAAGCCTTCAACCGCGCACACGAGGCGGCGGTCTCCGCCGCGGTCACCGAGGCCCGCACCCGCGAGGGCGTACGTGCCGTGTTCCTGAACCTCGCCCATCGAAGCCAGATGGTGGTACACCGGCAGCTCGAGGTCCTGGACGAGGCCGAACAACGCCAGGAGGATCCCGCCATGCTGGAAACGTTCTTCCGACTCGACCATCTGGCGACCCGTGAACGCCGCAACGCCGAGAACCTCATCATCCTCGGCGGTGGCGAGCCCGGCCGCCAGTGGCGGAGCCCGGTTCCTCTGGTCGACCTCGTACGCAGCGCGATCGGTGAGAGCCTCGAGTACACGCGGGTGTACACGCGTCGCACGCCCCAGGTGTTCATCGTCGGCAACGTCGTCGCCGACCTCATCCATCTGCTCGCCGAACTTGTCGACAACGCGACGGCGTTCTCCCCGCCCGATTCGCGAGTGGAGGTGAGCGGCAGTGTTGTCGGCAAGGGAGTGGCGCTCGAGATCACGGACCAGGGCATCGGAATGTCCGCCGAGGAACTCGCGCGCGTCAACGAGATGCTGCGCACTCCCCCGGATTTCACGGTCGAAACTCTCTCGGCGACGTCCCGCCTCGGCCTGTTCATCGTCTCGCAGCTGGCCGCGCGGCACGAGATCCGGATCCAGCTCTCCGAATCCGAGTACGGCGGCGTGCGCGCCATCGTGCTGCTGCCGCACTCGGTGGTCGCAGGCGATGCCACACCCGCGAACGGCCACCTGCCGAATCGATCCCCCGGCGGCCTGCCCGCGAATCCGGCCGCGGGCGCGCAGCGGGAACTCGATTCCGCCGGATCGGTCTCGCCTGCAGGTGGTGTCGCAACACCCGCGCCCGCGCCGGCGGAACCTCCCGCCGAGCAGCCGGTGCCCGAGCTGGAGGCGTGGAACTTCGAGCGTTCCGACAGCGCGGCACGGGCCGAACCCACTGCGGTGACCCCGTCGTACGAGCCGCCCGCTCGGGCGGCCGAACCGGACCATCGTGCTCGGCAACCGCGCACCGACAACAATGGTGACCAGCGCCCGAGCCTGCCGCGCCGTCGCAGGCAGGCCAATCTGGCGCCCGAGCTGGCGGAGGATCGTCCGGTCGAGGTCGAGTCACAGCAGCCGCCGCGATCCGCCGAGCAAGCTCGAGATCTCATGTCCGCCATCGCGTACGGTACCCAGCAGGGTCGCCAGGCGGAACCCGGACCCGGGTACGCAACCAAGGACGAGCCGGAAGGCGAAGGAAGGTGAACGTGACGACTTCTCACTCGGGTGAACTGAACTGGCTTCTCGACGATCTGGTCAATCGTCTTGCCGGGGTGCGTTACGCGGTCGTGCTTTCCACCGACGGGCTGCTGCTCGGCCGGTCGACGTCCATGAGCCGCGAGGACGCCGAACACTTCGGCGCCATGTCGGCCACGCTGTACGGGCTGGCACGCAGCGCCGGAGCCCGCTTCAAGGGCGGCGGCGTTCGCCAGGCGGTCATCGAGCTCGAGAACGCGGTGCTGTTCGTGACGGCGGCCGGGAACAACGCGTGCATCGCCCTGCAGGCCAGCGCGACCGCGAATCTGGGCATGGTCGCCTACGAGATGAATCTGACCGTTCAGCGCATCGGTGGCCACCTGTCCACCGATCCTCGTACCGGGGTGGCCGAGCATGGAGCGTAGGGTGCCGTGACACGACCAGGCGAAACGTGGTTCGACGACGCAGCCGGTCCCCTGATCCGCCCGTACGCCGTCACGCGGGGCCGCACGGTGGGCGCGGGACACGATCTCGACATGCTCACGCTCGTCGTGACCGTCACCCCCGGCCCCCGGTTGCGCCACCTCGAACCGGAGTACACGGAGATCGTTCGGCTGTGCCGCGAAGCGCAATCGGTCGCCGAGGTCTCGGCGCACCTGAATCTGCCTCTGGCAGTGACCAAGATCCTGGTCGGCGATCTCATCACCGAGGGACTGCTGAACTTCCGCGCTCCCGCCAGCGGTGACTTCAACGACGGCATCGCCGTGACCGACGACCTGAACATCCTGCAAGCAGTTCTCGACGGAATCCGAAAGCTGTAGACCACCATGCATGACGCTACGTCCTCCACCGACCTGGCTGCCTCGGTAAAGATCCTCGTGGCCGGCGGCTTCGGAGTCGGCAAGACCACGATGGTGTCCTCCGTCAGCGAGATCACGCCGTTGCGCACCGAGGAAATGATCACCGAATTGTCCACGGGCATCGACGATCTGTCGGGCGTGGAGGGCAAGACCACGACCACCGTGGCACTGGACTTCGGCCGCATCACCCTCGACCAGAGCCTTGTCCTCTACCTGTTCGGCACTCCGGGACAGGACCGATTCTGGTTCCTGTGGGACGAGCTCGTGCGCGGGGCACTCGGCGCGGTGGTGCTCGCCGACACCCGCCGGCTCGACAACTCGTTCGCCGCGATCGACTTCTTCGAACGACGTGGTGTCTCGTTCACCGTCGCGGTCAACTGCTTCGACGACGCCCAGAGCTACACCATCGACGAGGTGCGTGACGCGCTCGACCTCGACGCCCGAACCCCGATCGTGCTGTGCGACGCGCGCGATCGCGAGTCGTGCAAGGCCGTGCTGATCACGCTCGTCGAACACCTCATCACCCAGGCCCGCGGGTCGGCGGTGGCCTGAGCAGCACCGTGTTCACCGCCCTGCTCCTTCCATCGGTTCCACGACGAGGAGTCTCGTGAACAGCGCGCACCTGCGAACCCACCTCGCCGAGGTCGACTGGTCGACCCTCGAGCATGCGTACGGGGATGCGGGTGATGTGCCCGGCTGGATCGGGCGACTCACCGACACGGAGACCGTGGAGGAGTCGCTGCACGAACTGTGGGCGGCGGTGTTGCACCAGGGCACACTCTACGACTCGACAACGCCCGCGATGGAGTCGATGGCGTCGCTGCTCGGCGCGCGAGGATCCGCGGATGCCGAGAGCACAGCATGGCTGCTGCTGATGTTCGCCGACGCGGTGCACGGCTACGAACAGGTCGAGGTGGACGACGCCGCGACGGCGACGATCGTCCGGTCGGCTCGAGAGTCGTTGCCCCGGATCGCCTCCCTCGTGCGACCGTTGATCTCCGACGACGGCTCGGAGGCCGCGGCCGCGGCTCTGCTGCAGGCCGCTGCACGCACGTCCGACTCCACAGCCCTCGACACCCTCTCGACCCGGGCGAGTGCTCGCCCGGCAGGGCAGGTCGAACAGGCGTGTGTCGCTGCGCTGACCACACTCGGCGTCGACGTCTCGGCCGTTGTCGCCGACGCGGATCCCGGCCTCTCGATGGCGGTCACGCTCACGAGGATCGCGACCGGAAGCACCGACACCGCCGACCTCGACGCCCTGGTGGCAGGCTGGGAGCTCGCGGTCGAGGTGGCGCCGAACATCGCGTTCGGAGTCGCGAACCTGCCAGAGTGGTTGAGCGAGGCCAACCCGACGGCGTCGGCTCACGTGCTGGCTGCGCTGCCGACACCGGACGAGACGACGATCGCAGGGCTCGTCGATGTCGTCATCGGTTCCCGAGGCAACGCGCCTGCGGCGATCCGCCGCCTGCTCGCACTCGCGGCGCTGCCGGACGCCGCCCCGGAGACGATGATCGCCGCGCTCCGGCAGTGCCCGGCCACACCCGAGGTCCGCGACTCGCTCGCCGCCCTCGCCGAGAACGTCACCGCCGGTGCCACTTCCGCGGTCGGGTCGAGCACGTTCGACACCGATGCCCGGGCGGATGCCGGTGTCGCGCTGCTGCGGGCGGGCGACAGCCGATGGGCCCGCCCGATGGCGCAGGCCCTCCTCACGAACCCCGCCGGACGCAGCCTGATGGTCTCCACCTCCGCGTCCGGACGGTCCGCGCTCGGCTGTGCCCTCGTACGCGAGCACGCGCCGTCCGCCACCATGCTCGTCGCGGGAATCCGGCAGGCGCTCAGACGGGAACCGCCCGCCGATCCGTCCCGGGACGGCGCCGGTCACCTCGTGGAGCTGCTCGGCTCCTGGCCGGCCGAGTCCGCCGCCGCTGCGCTACCCGAGGTCCGGGAACTGGTGACCGTCGCTCCGACGCAGGTCACCGCGGCACTCGCGGCGTGGGACGACACCGCCGGCATCGACCGTGTCCGCGAGGCGAGTGTCGCCGGCGACGCGAGCGTGCTGCTCGCCCTCGCACGCTTGACGAAGGACCCGGACGACTTCCGTCGTGTTCTCGACGCCGACCTCCGGTACCGGGAGTCGGAGGTGCTGGCGCACTGGTCCGACCGCACCGACCCACGCTTCCTCGCCTGGTGCCGCAGTCTCGTCGGCGCGGAGCCCGCGACCGCCGACCACCAGCGCCGAGATCAGATCACCGCGCTGGGCATCCTCGGCGACGCCGATCCGGGTGAGGCCGAGGCCGGCTGGGTCGTGCTTCGCGGGATCATCGACGCCGGCCGCGGCCCGATCGAGCACGCCGTCGAACTCGTGCTCCGGTGGCGCGCAGAACAGTTGCTGCCGCCCGAGCTGTGCGCCGACGTCGAATCCCTGCTCACCGATCTCGTCGTCACCGACCGCAAGGACTACAACGGACCGATCGCCAAAGCCGGCGCCGTCGCCGCGGTCGCCCTCCTCGACATCGGGCTGACGCTGCCCGGCGCTCCCGCACGAATCGTGAAGGTCGTCGCGCGTGCCGTGACGGACCGGCACGCGCGCAACCACGGGCTTCGGCTCGCCGAACGGCTCACGGCAGCACCGGAGGAGGTCCGCGTCGCGGTCGCGAAGGCGCTTCGCGCTCTCCTGGACCGCGACGAACGCTTCGACTGCAGCGGCGACATCGCCGTCGAGGACGACCGCGCTCGTGCGCGTCTGCGCCCGATCGTGGTCGCCCTCGAGACCGCGTGACGCGCACCTCACGTTCGGCGGCAGGCGATGTCGCGCGCTCAGAGGGGTGACGGTGTGGGCATGACCCCTCGACGTGGAGTCACCGTGTGAGCTGCGCAGTGATCTGGTCGGCTCGGTCGGGCTGACCGCTGGCACGCAGGAGTTCGATGAGTTCTCCCGCCGCCTCGGCGCGGGCGTCGTTCCTGCCCGATGCGGTGAATCCCTCGAAGGCCGATTCCAGCGCCCAGATCGCGGCGTCGGTCACGCCCGCTGCGCGCTGCACCCTCCCTGCCAGCCAGAAGGCGTGCGCGGCGTCGGCGACGAGGCCGAGTCGGGCGAACTCCTCGCCCGCCCGTACGGCTTCGTCAGCAGGATTCACGGCGCCGAGTTCGGCCGGGATCTGCCAGGCCTGGGCGCCCGCGAGCGTGCGGGCGAGCGTGTCGCGCACCGTCGCCGCGGTGCGCGCGTGTTCTGCGCGTCGTCGCTGGGCGAGGTCGTCGGCGAGGTCGGAGGTGTCGAGAGGCTGCTCGACCTTCGCAAGCAACTCGGCCAGCGACGACAGGACGTCGCCGATCGCATCCATCCGTACGGCGAGCGGCGCCCATGCGGTGAGGACGGCAGCGGTGACCTCCTCCGGCACTCCCCCGGCGACGAGCCGGGGAACCGCCGCACCGAAGGAGTCGTGCGCCGCGTCGTCGTCGCCGGCCTCCGCCGCGCACTGGGCGGCTTCCGCGAGTGCGAGTCCGGCTCGGCCGAGAAGCCCGTGATCCTCGAATTGCTTAGCGGCGGCCAGATACTCGGGGCGCGCGCCCCGGTGATCCTGTCGCGCGGCGAGAACCTCCGCGCGCGCGTACCGTTCCTCACCCGAGACACCGGCACCCGGCTCGGCCACGGTCGCCGGGTCGGCATCCTGAGGCGCGGCAGGGGTGGTGGCCGGTGTACCACCGTCGAGATCGAGCGGGCGATCCGCGCGCGTCGCCGTGAGGGCCCGAGCGATCAGATCGGCGTAGTAGCGGTTGCCGTTTCGCGCGTCGAACTGCGCGGCGAGCTCGTCGGCCTGCGCGTGCGCCCACGCGTGGAGCGCGGTGACGGTGCCGCGCTCCGGCTCGCGCAGGCCTGTGACAGTGTCACCGTGGTCGAGGTTGGCCGAGAGCCCCGACAGCACGCCGACGAGGAAGTGGAGCCGCTTGAGCGGCGTGGGAGCCTCGTCGAGGAGCGCGACGTCGTCGTTGCGCAGGACGCGCAACGCCCGGTCGAGATGTCCTCCGCGGGCCAGCAGTTCGAATCCCTGGCCGCGTGACGGAGCGAGTTCCCGGTTGGTCGTGTCGAGCGAGGCGAGTGCTCGGCGGTGCTGGTCCAGTGCGAGCTCCGGGTCACCGGTGAGCAACGCCGACAGCGCGACGGCGTGGTGCGTGATGGTCGGCTCGAGGTTGCAGCTGTCGTCCTGTGTCGATCCGAGCGCGACGGCCTCCTCGTGACGGCCGGTCTCGGTGAAGAAGAGGACCTGCTGTCCGATCGTGCACGCGCGGCAGTCGTCGAATTCGTCGCGCGACCGGGCGATCCAGGCGAGTCGCGTGTCCTCCGCATCCGGACTGCCGGTGTGCCAGTCCCAACGGAAGCGACCCATGCGCACCGCGGACAGGCCGTGCCCTACGAGCCGGTAGCGGCGTTCCATGTCGTCGAGGAACGCGGCGCCCTGCTCCGCCGTGATCTGCGGGTAGTGCGGGAGGTCGGAGGCGACCCACTTGAACTCCCAGAACAGGTTGTGCTCGTCCTGACCGTCGAACAGCTCGGGGCTGTCGTCCCAGAGCCGCAGCGCCCGCGCGAACACGACGAACGACTTCGCGCCCTCCCCGGCGTACGTATAGGCCTCGACCAGATCGAGCAGCGCTTCCGCGAGCACTTCCCGAGGACCTTCCGCCTCGATTCGGCGGGTCACGGCCTCGGCGGCGGCGATGCGAGCGACACCGTAGGGCATCCGGCGGATGTCACCGAGTTCGAGTGCAGCAGTGGTGGTCACGGGGTGTCTTCCTGTCGAGAGTGGTCTGATTCGGGTGCGGCCGAGAGCAGCGAGGCGTCGAGCAGGACACCGAGCGCGTCGGAGAGCGCGGAAGATTCCGCGGATCGCAGCCCTTCGCCTGCGAGCATGACGGCAGCGAGATAGAGCGACCGCAGGCCGGCCGCGAACACGTCCCCGTGCGGGGCCCCGAGGAGGCGGCGCGCGACCGGTGCATCGTCGTTGAGGACCAGGGTGCGAGTGCGGGCCGGGCCACTGTCCGCGAAGGAATCGAGCAGCCCACCCCAGAGGTCGGGTGACGCCGCGCGTTCCCGGTCACGCTCGCGCCGGTGTTCGGACTCCGAGTCGCGCAGCAGGATCGCGGGCACCGTGTCCGGTGAGAAGGTGCGCACGACCACGTCGCAGTCGTCCTCCGCGAGCAGATCACGCGCGTGTGCGACTGCCGAGGCGAGTTCCATCTCCCGCGCGACGCCCGGTACCCCGAGCACCTGCACCAGGTCCGAGCTCTGCAACTCGCGTGTTCGCCAGCCACGACGGTGGGCGAGACGCTGCATGATGTCGGCGTCGTAGACGTAGCCCGCGTTGACCACGACAAGGCCCTGCGCTCGGGCGACGGCCGCGACCCGTCGGTAGGCCTCGGTGGTGGTCGTGTACACGATCTCGCCGTCCCCGGCCGCCTCGGCGAGGGTCATGGGCTGGTCCGTCGTCTCGAACGGCAGCACCCGGGCCACCAGGTCGAGCACGTCGTTGTCGGTGAGCGCGAGGGCGCGCAACGCGAGGTGATGGATGTCGAGCACGGAACGGGCGAGTGCACTCGGTTCACTCAACGTGTCGACTGCCCACTGCTTGATCTGCTCGCCGAGTGCGTCGCGTACCCCGAGCAGTGCGTCGTCGTCATGGATCTGTTCGCGTGACGCCGTCGGCGAGAGGGTGCTCGTGTCGAGCACGGCGCGGGTGAAGAACGCCCACTCCGGCAGCACGTTGTCGACGCGCGGGCCGAGCAGCATCCGCTTGGTGTACACCCGGTGCTGGCCCGAACCCGGCGACACCGCCTGCGGCAGAACGAATGCGACCCCGGACACCCCGGCCACGGGAAGATCGAGATCGATGTGCGTGAGCGGGGTGAACCCGAACGTCCGCTCGCAGTACTCGGCGAGTGCCCGCGCGCGAGCGGTGCGGGTCGGGTGCGCAATCCGCCACGGCAGCTCGGGTCGGGTGATGCGCCGCCACATCGGCGACGCGCCTGCGACCGGTACCCGCACGGCGACGTCGAAGGAGAGCAGCGATCCGTACTCCTCGGCGAGCGCGAGCACGGTGTCGTTCGCGAGCCAGTGCTCGGCGTCCCGGCGGGCCGTCAGCGACACCGACGTGCCCACCGGCACGTCGGGATCGGCGTCCTCGCTCACCTCGAAGGTGCCGTCCGCACTACCGATCCAGCGGATCGCCGGCGCATCGTGCCGGGCGCTGCGCGACCGCACCTCGATGCGGTCGGCAACCATGAAGGCGGCGAGCAGGCCGATTCCGAACTGCCCGATGAACTCCGTTCGCCCGAGCCCCAGCGTCGGGTCCCGCTTCGAGGACCGTCCGATGGTTGCGAGAAGCTCCGCGGCTTCGTCGAGGGTGAGGCCGATGCCGGTGTCCGTGACCTCGAGGGTCGGTCGCCCGCCTTCGTCGGTGCCCGTGCTCAGCCGGATCGTCGCCTCCGCGGCGGCGTCGAGCTCGCGACGCGCGGTCACGGCGTCGGCCGCGTTCTGAACGAGCTCGCGCAGGAACACCTGCGGACCGGAGTAGAGATGCCGGGAGAGCAGGTCGACCATGCCGGCGAGGTCGACTTGGAAACGATCGGACACGGGGCTCCTGAGTTGTCGAGACGGAAGTTGCGCGCGGTGGTTCGCGCCGGTCCTGGATCGGCGCGCGCCGCTACTCCTGCGGCTGGTACTGCTCCCACACCTCCGGGAACGTCTCGTTCAGATGCTCGAAGAACGTCATGCCCGTGTTGACGGCACAGACGAGATGCTGACGGAGCTGCTCGTCGCTCAAACCGTGTTCGTAGTCGACGTTGAGTTCGGCGTTCACACGGATACTGCCCTCGTCGTCACGCTCGAGATAGGTCTTCGGCCAGAGCTTCTCGGAGTTCCACGCATTGCACAGCTCGAGAGCGCGGACGTACTCGGATTCGTCGAGCTTGCCCCGCCAGAAGCCGCGCACACACAACAGTTCTCCGCTGCCGCCGTTGACGAAGAAGAAGAACGACCCGTACTCCCAGGTGCCGAAGATGTCACCGTCGGAGTCGACAGCGTACGTCCAGTCGGACAGTTCCAGCGCGGTCTTGATCCGGTCCTGGGACAGAGGGGCGAGGACGCTCCCGAGACCTGGTACCGCGTCCTTCGTGAAAAACCCCATCGTGTGCCCTTCTGATCGGTGTGAGTGTGAATCGCACCAACAGTTGTAGCGGGGGCTACCGACAGCATCCGCATCCGGGCTCCATCAGGATGTGGGCATGGGACACGCAGACGCGGAGCGGATCGCCGGGATCCTGAGCGAACTCGACCGACTACGTGCGGCCGATCTGAGGACCACGGTCGTCTCGCTCGGTGACCAGGAGGTCGTCGCCTACCGATGCAGCATCCACGGGGCGGCCGTGCACCGCTACGAGCACGCGCCTCGCGCGGACCCGGACATGCTCGCGTCGTTCGAAAGCCGACTCGGGGTCGGGCTCCCGGCCGACTACGTCCACTGGATCACCCGGGTCGGCGACGGCGGTGCCGGACCGATGCTCGGACTGCTCCCGCTGGCGCAGGAGGCCGAGGACGCCTCGATCGACTACTCCGCGGACTTCCCCTTCACCCCGGAGCGGCCGTGTGCGCCCGCCGCTGAGGACTCCGAGACCGGATGGTCGGAGAACATTCGGAGAATCCTGCGCGGCGCAACATTTCTCGCAGACGAAGGCTGCGGTGCGTACAACCTGCTGATATTGCGCGGACCCGCCGCAGGGCAGGTGTGGTGGCACAGTCACGAGCACGCCGCCGCGTTGCCGACGTTCCATCCGGAGACCCGTGAGCCGCTGACATTCCTCGACTGGTACGAACTCTGGCTCGCCCGCGCCCTCGACCCGGAGCGTGACCAGGTGGGGAGCTTCGCCGAGTTCACCGGCCACGACGCGAGCCACCCCTGAAGCGTGCCCTGTGCACGGGAGGCGAGATCGTCCAGCAGAACAGCAGGCGATACCAAGGATTCGAGGCGTTCGCGGTCGGCCTCGGAGCACTGATCTCCCTGTCGCACAGCAGACGTCATTGGTTGGTGCTAAGAATATCGCAAACGCAGGAGACTGAAGCCGCGACACGTGCGCGCCAGGATGGATCGAGCGTGGAAGCATGACTGAAGGCACCACTACGGAAAGCGCCGCGAAGTCAACAGGCAAGCTGGGCCTGCCCGCCATGACCGCGATGGTTGTCGGTTCGATGGTCGGTGCAGGAGTTTTCCAGTTGCCCTCGCGGTTCGCGAGCGAAACGGGCGTGTACGGGGCGGCGATCGCCTGGGCCGTTGCCGGTACCGGAATGCTCACCCTCGCGTTCGTGTTTCAGAACCTTGCGCGGCGGAAACCGAATCTGGACAACGGCGTGTACGTCTATGCCCGCGAAGGGTTCGGCGTTTACCCCGGGTTCCTTTCCGCGGTCGGCTTCTGGGCTTCGGCCTGCGCCGGAAATGCATTCTATTGGGTGCTGATCATGACCACCGTGTCGCAGCTGTTCCCGGATCTCGAGCCGATTCTGGGGGCGGGCGACACCTGGTGGGCGTTCGCCGTGTCGGGGGCAGCGGTGTGGGGGTTCTTCTTCCTGATTCGCAGCGGGGTGAAGGAAGCGGCCTGGATCAACACGATCGTGACGGCCGCGAAACTGGTTCCGCTGTTGCTGTTCCTGGTTCTCGTGATCTTCTTCTTCGAAGCCGATGTCTTCGTCGACAACCTGACCGGCGGGTACGACCTTCCGGGCGGGGACTCCCTGTTTCAGCAGGTCCAGGGCACCATGCTGATCACCGTGTTCGTGTTTCTCGGCATCGAAGGTGCCAGCGTGTATTCGCGCCACGCGAAGAAGCGGTCCGACGTCGGTCGGGCAACGGTCCTCGGATTTCTCTCGGTCTTGGCCCTGTTCGCGAGTATCTCGATCCTGTCCTACGGCATTCTTCCCAGAGAAGACATCGCCGTGCTCCAGCAACCCTCCATGGGCGGCGTGCTCGAATCCGTGACGGGTGGGTGGGGCGGAACGCTCATCCGGGTCGGCCTCATCGTCTCGGTCCTGGGCGCCTATCTCGCCTGGCAGCTGCTTGCCGCTGATGTCGTCTATGCCGCGGCCAAGGACAGAGACTTCCCGCCCTACTTCGCACGACTCAACAAGCACGACGCTCCGGAGTCGGCGGTGCTGTGGACCTCGATCCTGGTCACCGCCATCCTGTTCGCCGTTCAATTCCTCGACAACGCCTTGGACTTCACCCTCGACCTCACCGCGGCACTGGCACTCTTGCCATTTGCACTCGCGTCCGCCTATGCGCTGAAAATCTCTCTCACACACGACGGCTATCCCGCCGGCGACCGCGGGCGCACTCGCGAACTGGTCGTGGCCGCGATCTCCACCGTCTACACCCTGTTCCTCCTGTGGGCGGCGGGATACCTGTTCCTCTTCCTCTCGTGTGTGCTGCTCGCTCCGGCGACGCTCCTCTACTACTCCGCGCGCCGCACACGGGGCGAGGCCGCATTCACACGTTCTGGCCTGGCGATATTCGCCGTTGTCCTGGTCGGCGCCGTCGTCGGCATCGTGTTGATGGTCACCGGTGCCATCCAGATCGAACAGCCCACGCCCCCCGAACCCCCGTATCTTCCGCACCAGTGATCCAGGAGAGCCACATGTCCCGCAGCGCACCGCATGGCGTTCACTCCGAGGTCGGCACCCTGAACAAGGTGCTCGTGTGCAGACCGAGCCTGGCGCACGAACGGTTGACCCCGCGCAACAACGACGACCTCCTGTTCGACGACGTCCTCTGGGTCGACAAGGCCAAGGAGGACCACAGCAAGTTCGTACAAGCGTTGCAGGACCGCGGAGTCGGCGTTGTCGAGTTACACGACCTGCTCGGCGAGACGCTGGGCGTGCCCGGCGCACAAGCATGGCTTCTGGATCGCAAGATCGTCGCCAACGAGGTCGGTCTCGGACTCGTCGACGACACAAGGGCGTTCCTGGACTCGCTACCGAACGACAAGCTGGCGGAGTACCTCATCGGGGGGTTGTCCACTCGCGACCTCCCCGAGGACTTCCGTTCGCCCTACCTCGCGTTGGCCCGCGAGTCGACCGGCGTAAACGAATACTTGATGCCACCACTGCCGAACACGCTCTACACTCGCGACACCACCTGCTGGCTCTACGGTGGCCTCACGCTCAATCCGCTCTACTGGCCCGCCCGTCACGACGAGACCCTGCTCATGAAAGCCGTCTACGAGTTTCACCCCGATTTCCGAGGAAGCACGATCTGGTGGGGCGACCCCGAACAGGACTGGGGCCAAGCAACTCTCGAAGGCGGCGATGTGATGCCGGTGGGGGCAGGTACCGTCCTGATCGGCATGAGTGAACGCACCAGTCGACAAGCCATCACGCAGCTCGCACAATCACTTTTCCGCGCCGAAGCGGCTGACCGGGTGCTTGTTGCCGGTATGCCCAAACTGCGGGCAGCGATGCATCTGGACACCGTGTTCACCTTCGCCGATCGTGACATCGTCACCTACTATCCGGACATCGTCGACGGCATCCACCCCATCGAACTCCGGCCCGGAACCGACGGCCGCCTCGACGTCATCGATCATCAGGGCACACACTGGATCGACGCAGTCGGTGCCGCGCTCGCAACCCCCCTGCGCAGGATCGAGCCCGGCGGTGGTTGGTATGCCGGGGAACGACAGCAGTGGGACAGCGGCAACAATGTCGTCGCGATCGAACCGGGGGTCGTCTTCGCCTATGACCGCAACACCCACACCAACAGACTGTTGCGCGAGGCTGGTGTCGAGGTCCTCGAGATCACGGGAGCCGAACTCGGGCGTGGACGCGGCGGCGGACACTGCATGACCTGTCCCATTTCGCGAGATCCCGTCGACTACTGACTCGGCGGGGCGGCACCGCTGTCGAACCACCGCTTCCAGCCGTCCCACGGACGACTCAGCGTCCCGACCGGACAGCCCCCGCCCGAACCGATCAGACTGAGGTCAGGGACACTTCCACCCTCGGCCGCCCGGCGCTCCATTCGCATAGTCACTTCACGTGCTGATCCCGGCTGCTGGTCTCTGATCCCATGGGGCTCGACTGTGCAGCGGCGTTGGTCAGCTCCCGAAGGGCAAGGCCGCGCTCCCACCGGGGAGGGAGACTCGGACGAGTGCCGCTCTCTGCCAATGCGTAGGTCAACGACCGGCCCGGAGAGGTAAGAGGTATGCGCGGCCGCAGTCACAGCGATCCGCGCGGCTCCGCTACTGTCGGCGTTTCGGATCACGATGCGGTGCGAGCCCAGTTCGGCGTCGTTCGGGACAGTGACGTCTGTGATGACTGTGCCGCCGTTGCCTGCGATGACCGTCGTGAGAGGCACCGGGTCCGATTTCGAAGTACACCCCGTAGGTGCTGCCATCGGTCAGTACGGTGCGAAATGACGTTTGGCACAGATCCTTCCGCAGACGACGTCAACGATCTTCCTCGACACACGTCCTGGGAATTCCGTGGGAAGTTGTCCATTCGTGGACTTGGCTACTCTGGGCGGAGAGATGATCCGCGCCGTGTTCACACAGCTGTAGCGGCGGGGCGGATCCACGACTCGTGATCGAACCAGGAAGCGGGGTGTCGGCCAGATGAGCACAGCTGACCGGCTACTGGCGGGCCCGCGGGGGCGTCGGTTGCTGCTCGAGTTCGCGTTGGAGGCAGAGGAGGTGCGTGGCGTCGAACAACGAAGTGATTCCCTGCATTACGCGGTGGTGCAGGCAGCACATCACCTTACTTCCGGTCGAGACGATGGTCGGGTTGCATACGCAGCCTTCGGAGACGGCGCGGACGACGTGTGGCGAACGGTCGTCACACCAGACGAGGTGGCACACCGCCTGTCCGGGATGCAACTCCCCGACGTGACGCCCGACGGACTTCGCGTGGCTCTGGCGCAGGCGGTGGACACAGCGATGTACTGGCAGGAACCGGACGGCGTGGACGTCCTCAACGCAACCGAGCCCGTGCGTCGTGAGCTCCGCAGAGTCGGCGAGCACATCGCCCGATCACTCCATTCACAGTGGTGGACCACCCCGCCCGCGTTGACCGACCAGTGGTCGGTGTGGACCTGGGGCGACGACTGTCCCGATCTTCCGGTGCCGACCGCGGCAGACCGGCTTCACCTCTGGGGTGAGCGCACCCTCGTGAACGAAGAGCGGGCCGCACGTGATCCGAGCACGAGTTTCTTCGGGTGGTGGTCGACGCCGCCTACCCGGTCCTCGACTCGACGGCTCGCCGACGGGACCCCTGCTGGGCTGTGGTTCGTCGAGGACAGCATGGGATGGGAACGCGCCGTCACGCGATGCCTGACCATCTCGGCAGGCGCAGAGGTGTACGAGATCGACGGACGGAAGGCGTGGGCAGAACTGTGCAGACGGTTCCCCCTCGAGGTCACCGCACAGATCGGAGAGGACTGGCGCCGGACCACGGGGCGATCGGGCCGATGGGTCGTCCCCGGCTGGACACTGGTCGCCTCCGAATACGAAGGCGTGCACCTGACCGTGGCGGGATACCTGGCCGCAGCGGGGACCGCAATCGACGTCGATGCCGACACCGCGAGCGTCATCGCCGGATGGGGACCCGACGAAACCTACTGGCTCACCGACGCACTCGTAGGCGGTGACTTCCAGACCTGGCGGTGCGACACCGCAGGCAGACACCCACGGTGGGCCGAAGAACCGCGATGAGCGCCCGACGACGGGGAGCGGGATCCACCCGGACCATCGCGTCGTCGATGTCGACGCTCACCGCCTCCATCGTTCGTGGTCCGCCCGGATTCGCCGGCGTGCCAGATCTCGTCTCCGCCGTGCAGGTGTCGGGTCGACTCCGGCGTTCGCGCGAATCAGCGAGGTAGGAGTTCGGTCCGCAGGCATCGCTGTCACGCTGTCCTGGTCCTTCCACGGTGTCCACTTCGACCGCAGATCCGCCTCACTCGTCGTGGCCAGCCTGTGCAGCAGTTCGAACAACCGCATCGCGGAACTCGAAGGGTCGGCCGCCGACGGCACCTCGGGGGCCTCCACCGTACGGGCCGAAGGTGAAGGATCAGGTCCCGGCGGAGGTGCGACTCCTGATGTCCGGAGCCGAGCTTGTCGGCGAGCGCGCGAAGCAGTGGTGGCGACACCGCCGAGCGTTGTCGACGACGGTCAGGTGAGCGCCCGGATCCCCGGTTTCCCTTCGAGGCCTGCGGGATTCTCGTCGTCGACAACGTAGTCGACGACACAGGAACCGTTCGTCGTGTTCACCGTGGTGCATACGACTTCGCACCGATCGTTCCCCTCGGCCCAGAATTGGACCGATCCCTCTCGACAGCCGGGTTCCTGCGCGTGCCGACGGCTGGGGACAGAAGGGTGGAGGTCACCGCCACTGCGGTCATGGTCTGTCGCTGTCGCTGTCGGTCGCGGTGCTGCGGTCAGGCGGCTGTGAGGCGGTGCTGGTCGATGCCCAGCGACTGGACGGGGTCCTCGGCTGGACGGCAATGTGCGGCGATGGTCGCGCATCCGGGGCACCGAGTTGACGGGCTGGTGACCCAGCCGTTGGTGCGAGCGAAGGCTTCCGCGGTGATGCGGTCGCCTGCTGCCTGGAGGTAGTGGTCGCACTGACCGCATCGGATGATCCAGCGATGCGGGGCGTCGGGGTCAATGTGCAGCATCGCGGCCTCGCTTGGTCATCACGTCGATCCACCAGTCGTGCAGGGGGCTGGGGTCGGGCCAGACGAGTGGCTCCTCCACCTGGAGGGTCGGCGAGCGGTAGTCGCGGTCGGTGGCCCCTGAGTCGAGGCCTCGGCGGTCGGGGTGTGAGTCGGGGGTGGGCTGGGGGCGGTGTGTGTCCAGCACGGCCTGTTCCTCCTGTTGAAGCCGCGCGCTCCACTGCTGGTCGCGGCGCGGGCGTGTGAACGAGGGCGGGTTGTTGATCGACTGGCTTTCGAGTCCGCGCGGTGGGTGGCGCTGGTCCGGTTCATGGGGGTCGGATCATCAGTCCGGCGAGAAGGATGCAGGCCGCAGTGCCGATTGCGACGAGGGCGGCGAGGAGCAGGGAATCGATCGCCGCGGCGACGACAACGCCGATCGGGAGGGTGGAGGTGAGCGCGACCGTCGGTACGAAGTGCGGTCGCTTCGCGCCGTCGGTGTCGTGGACGAGCGGGTGGTGCTCGATGGTCATGAGGTCCGTCCCGGTGCGATCGAGGTGGCAACTGACGTTGTGTGGGACATGTGCCTTTCGGATGAGGTAGGGGTTCGTGAGGTTGAGTGCGCCGACTGAACGTTCGGGACGCGCGGTGTACGGCATCTCGGTGGCGTCCGAACTCTCCGGCGTGGGTCATCAGGCACTCCGGCTGTACGAGAGCAAGGGACTGCTCACTCCGGCTCGCACCGAGGGCGGTACCCGCCGCTACAGCGACGACGACATCGCCCGGTTACGGCAGATCACCGATCTGTTCGCCGACGGCGTCAATCTCGCTGCCGTGGAACGGATCCTGACGCTGGAAGGTCGGAACGCCGACCTCGAGCACGGTGCCGGCCGACTCGAGTCCGCGAACGCACAGCTGACCTCTGACAACGCCCAAACTCGTCACGGACAACGACCAGTTACGACAGGAGAGGGACAGCGCCCGTGACGGGCGCCGAGCCGACCGTCGATGACGGCCCGCTGACAAAGAACGAGCAGGGGAATTGGCAGGACGATCGCGCGACATCGCAAGCTCCGAGAGTGGTCGGGAGTCGGCTGTCTGCTCAACCGGCCACGAGGGGCGAAATTGGTGGGTGAACTCCATCGCCGGAAAGGTCAGGCGTCGACGAGGAGTGTGGTGCCCATCTCCATGGGTAGCACGATCACCGCGAGTCACGCAACGAGACAGGCGTCCAGTTCAGGCCGCTCGGCGATCAGAAGGACGCTCCCCAGCTAGTGCTGACGGCGCTGTCGACGCAGCCACGAACGCAATGGCGGCGGGCCGTGTTCACGAATGGTCGCTCATGCACAAGAAGATCAGAATGCCGCGGGATTCCGTGGCGGTGATCGACACGGGTTCTGCGGCTGGGGGTTTCAGTTGCTGTGGGGCGGTGATGGCTGCGGGGCGGCTCCACATGATGGAGTCACGCCGTACGGGCGCAGTGCGCAGAGCCGAATGATCGGCTCGTTGCGCCGGAATTCAGGAAACTTCGACGGGAGCGGCCCCGCAGTCGACGCACCGTTGTGGCTCGGGATTCAATCACCTCCTCGATCACTGTTACAAGGTTCGCTACAGCACACGCCGCCAGCGGCCGGGGGGCCGCGTTGAGGCCCACCCGTGCTGGCTCGACGAAGATGCACGACGGTCGCCTGCCTGGCCTGGCCCGCGTCCCGAGGGGCCCGCCGAGGTGAAGATGGCAGCCTCCCCGTGAGCGTGCGCGGCGGCCCTGTCGGCGGACGGGTCGACGAGGGCATCTCCGCGAAGATGTCGTCGATCGCACTCGCCAACCATGACTCGTCCGCATCCAGGAAAGGTGCTGGGGCCGCGTCTGTGGGAGCGTCGAGGTCGAGCTCACAATCCGTGGTGATCATCTGTCTCACCCCCTTCAAGCAAAGACCGCTGCGCCACAGCAGGTAGAGGCCGTGCCACAGCTGCGATTCAGGCCATGATCGCCTGCTGGCCGGCCGTGGTCTCGACCTCGATCTTGCGCGGCTTCGCCTTCTCGGCGATCGGAATCGTCAGTCGCAGGACCCCGTCGGCGTACTTGGCCTCGATCCGATCGGTGGCGAGGTTCTCCCCGAGGAACAGCTGACGGCTGAACACTCCCCGGGGGCGTTCGGACGCCACCAGTTCGACGTCAGGGTCGCGCTCGGGCCTTTCTGCATGCACAGTCAGCACATTGCGCTCGACGTCCAGATCCAACGAGTCCGCTGACACCCCAGGAAGGTCGAACTCGACGACGAACCGGTCACCCTCGCGCCAGGCGTCAATCGGCATCGCGGCGGGCCGGGCGACCGTTCCCAGCACCTGCTGGGTCCAGCGGTCGAGCTCGCGGAACGGATCGGTGCGCATCAACATTCTGACCACCTCCAACAAACCCTTCCTTCTCGTACTCTTCCGATGATCCTTCCAACAAGAACTATATTATCTGTGTTCCGTGCGATAGATTTGGTATACCACTGACCATAGAACATGGCAAGGATTCGAACAGAGCCGGAGCGGTGATGCCGATGGAGGAAGGAGTAATCCTCAGCTCACGTCCGACAACGCGCAGCCACCCACGACAGGAAGGAATAGTGCTCATGACCACCCACACGAACTCGGCCCCGACGTTCGTCAACGAAGCGGACCTGATCGAACAGCACATCGACGTCGTCGACCAACATGTACCGAATCTCGAGGAAGTCGCACCGCAGGTGGCTGCTATCTGGGACGCCCCCGAAGTCGACCGGATCGACCAGGTCCTTCCCGTGCCACTGGACGACGCCGAGGAGTATGGAAGATGACTGTGGACGCCGGGCGTTTCGTTCCGGGTGCACTCGCAGCCGTTCGGCACCTTCGCCCCGTTGAAACCTGGCGCGAACCTGCCCATCCCTGCTGATGCGACGTGACTGGAACTGCACTCGGGCAAGGCCAAGATGTTGGCGTGAGTCGAACTCGCCGACGATCCTGAGGGCGCCGTCGCCCTCCAGTACAACTTCACCGCCACCGGAGAGGTCGCACCGTCGGCGCGTCGGTGTACCCCGTCACTGCACGGGGCGCGAACCTGGCCGACCCTGTCCTCTGCATCACCGCTGCATCGGCAGCCGGATCCCCTCGTCACCGAGGCGTGTAAGAGGCTGACCCTGGCGCTGCACTGAGTGCCCAGCTGCGCTGGCGCACGACACCTCACGACTTCAGCTCTCAAGCACGGGCGGACTATTTGTTATCAGCAGTGAAGCGCGACGAATTGCCACCGATGCACGGACTCGTCACTCGGCGCTAACCGCGGACGAATTCAGTTGTGCGCTGCGCCGCCCGGAATCATTCGGTGTAGGCGTCCAGGTTCAGCGTGCGTTGGCGCTCCTGAGTTGCGTTGTCCTTTCCACCGTCGCCACCCTCGACGCCATCCGCCACAAGTACGCCACGAAAGGCAAAACCACCACCATCGTCGGACTCGACGGCCCCAGCCTCGACCGGCTCGACCGGCTATCCGGACACCTCACCAACAGACACTGAACCGCGAGCTCGACGATCGCGCGACGGCGCTGGGACTCCTTCCGTACCGGGCCCGTCCACGTCGTCTCGCCGCCTCGACTGCGTGTCCGGCCAGGCCAGCAGCACACCCACCGCCCCGAGCGCGAGCCCCGCCCATCCGACGATCGTCGGTCTCTGGGCAAACATGATCCACGCCCAGATCATCGTCACCGGCGGAGTCACGTACAGCAGCAGGCTGGTCGCGCTGCCACCCAATCGACGGAGACACGCCAGGAATGTCAGGTAGCCGCCGAGACCCGACAACCCGACCAGCCACGCCAGTGCACCCACGGTGCCCACCGAGAGCGCGATGCCCAACGAGCCTGTTGCGGTTGCGAATACGGTGAACACCAGGGCCGCACACACCACCTGGATGGACAGGCTCGTCACGACGTCGACGGGAGGCTGCCACCGCCGTTCGAGAAGTGCCGCTGCCGACAATCCGATCACACTCGCCACAGGCAGGACGATTGCCGGCCCACCGTTCCCGCTGAAGCCGGCGCTGATCCCGACAGCCACCACGCCGAGCGCCAGCCCGACCGCCTGCCGCAACAGCAGTCGATCTCCCCAGCCGACACGGCCGCCGATCATCACCAGCATCGGCTGCAGAGCACACACCAGCGCGACCGTCCCCGCGTCCACCCCCGCCGCCGACGCGCCGAAGACGCCGCCCAGGAAGACCACGTGGGCGAGCACCGCCAACGTTGCTTGCTGCGCGATCGTACGGGCGCCGATCCGACGCCTGCGGCCGGTCGCGAGCACGAGCCCGATCAGCAGCGCGGCGGTGACAAGGTAACGCCAGGCCAGCACACCGGCGACGGAACCGGCAGGCTCGGCGAGCACGGCACCGACGAACCCGGACGACCACAACGCCACGAACGCGCCTGCCCACATCAACTCTCTCGACACCAATTCAGGTAAACACACTAGTCGGTATACTCGCAGTGAACCGTGGACCTCAACCCGAAAGAACGCGAATGACGCTCTCCCTCGCCGACATGACACCTCCGCCACCGCCCGTCACCACGCCGGCGGGTGAGCGGGTCATCGACGCGGCGTCCGCGCTGTTCTACGCGAACGGGATCGGCGCGGTGGGCGTCGATCGGATCGCCGACGCCGCCGGCGTGACGAAGAGGACTCTGTACCAACGGTTCGGATCCAAGGACGCGCTCGTCGTCGTCTACCTCCAGCGACGCGCTCATCGGTGGCAAACCACCGTGCTCGCCGCACTCGCGCACGGGAGCAACGACGTTCATCCGGTTGCGACCGTATTCGACACCGCCGAACAATGGGCCGCAGCCAACCCCCGCGGGTGCGCCTTCGTGAACGCATGGGCCGAACTCGGCACCACGCAGCACCCGGCCATCGCGGTCATCGCCGACGAGAAGCAGTGGATGCGCGAGCTGTTCTCCCGGCTCGTCGGCCATCCCGAGCTCGCGCGAAGCGTTCACCTTCTCCACGAGGGGGCGCACGTCCTCGACACGACGCTGGGCGACGAGCACGCCTACCGCCGCGCCCGCGATGCCGCCCTCCAACTCCTCGGAACGATCGCGGGCTCGGGGTCCTAGGGTTCCGCACACTCCCTCCTCTCCCGTTGCCCGTTCCACCCCACCGCGAGTGCTCCCAGCCTCGGAGCGCGCGACGGTGTGACGAGTGTTTCTTCGCCCTCGGCACCTCCTCCCGCAGGCATGGAACCCCTCGGCGTCACGGAAGAGCTCGCCGCACGCGCAACTCCCCACGTCTTCCTGCTGGCCGAGGCGGTTCCCGGCTTGGTCCTGCGGTCCGACGACCGGTCGAGCAACTGCGAGTAGCGTGAGCGCCTTCGTGCTGCGCCGCACCCTGCGCTCCACCGAGCCGATCGCGCAGCCGGCCACCGTGCACAGCCGGTCGTACGCACCGCGGTGGCGGGTGGGCCGATCAGTCCGGGCCCACAACCTCGCCGGCGAGACCGAACTGACGCCGGTAGGCACTCGGCGGGATACCGAACTCGGCGGCGAACTTCTGTCGAAACGTCGCACTGCTCCCGAAACCCGCTGCGCGGGCGATGACCTCGATCCCCCGGTCCGACGACTCCAGCAGGTGCCGGGCACGGCTGAGGCGCTGCACCTGGATCCAGCGCGCGGGCGTGCTACCGGTGGCCTCACGGAAACGGCGGATGAAGCTGCGTCTGCTCATCCGGGCATGGGCTGCGAGCCGGTCGATGGACAGGTCCTCGTCCAGGTTCGTCATCGCCCACTCCAGGGTTTCGCCGACGGGGTTGCCGGTCGACGGCTCGGAGAGCGGGCTGTCGATGTACTGCCTCTGACCGCCCTCCCGGTGCGGTGCGACCACCAGCGTCCGCGCCAACCGGTTGGCCTTCGCAGCGCCGAGGTACCTGCGCACGATGTGCAGGCAGGCGTCGATCGCCGATGCGGTGCCCGCGGAGGTGATGACGTCGCCGTGATCGATGTAGAGGACGTCAGCGCTGAGCTCCACGTCGTCGCCCCGGTCACTCAGGCGATCCATTGCCGCCCAATGGGTCACGGCCGACCGGCCGCTGAGGAGCCCGGCATCGACGACGGGGATCGCACCGAGGCAGAGCCCGGCGACCAGCGCTCCGCGTCGGTGCGCCCCGACCAGCAGACGCCGAAGATCGGGGTCGACAACCGGCGTGTCCTCCGGCCAGGACGGGATCACCACGACGTCGGCGTCGTCCACGACGTCCGGGCCGCGCAGGCCTCCGATCCGCAACCCCTCCGCAGTGTGAACGTCCCCTCCCGACTGCGACCACAACACGGTGGACCAGTCACCCAGACCCTGGCGCGTGACCTCGCCGAACACCAGTTGGGGCACTGCCAGATGGAACATGGTGATCCCGTCGAACGCGTGCACGGCAATCCGCCGGACGTCCCGTGGCGGGTGCCCTTCCCCCGTTGGCCCAATCTCACTGCTAATCGGCATTCGTGCCACTATCCCACTGTAGCGGCACGCCGCATACTTCGAACAGCCCCATTCACCACGGATTCACCGACACCGTGGATTGACGCCCAGGGAGACATCCATGACCGAACCGCGCCGCGCACTCGTGATCGTTGACGTGCAGAACGACTACTTCGGTGGCCCGATGGAGATTCAGTACCCGCCGCGCGAGGAGTCGCTCGCCAACATCGTCCGCGCCGCAGAAGCGGCCAATGCCAACGGCATTCCGGTCGTCGCCCTCCAGCACACCTTCCCCGCCGACTTCCCGGTGTTCGCCGATGGTTCCGAGGGGTGGGCTCTGCACCCTCTGGTGGAGAAGGTCGCGACCGAGGAGTGGAAGCGCGCGACGAAGCAGAACGGCAGCGTGTTCGCCGGAACCGACGTCGCCGAGTGGCTCGCCGAGCAGGGCGTGGACACCATCACCATCGTCGGATACATGACCAACAACTGCGACATCGCCACTGCCGCCGACGCCGAGTCCAGGGGCATCGCAGCGGAAATCCTGTCCGACGCCACCGGCGCGATCCACCTCGCGAACGCCTCCGGATCGGTCTCCGCCGAGCAGCTACACACGACCCTGATGGTGCTGCTCAACTCGAACTTCGCGGCCGTCGCCACCACGGACCAGTGGATCGACGCCGTCGGCGCCGGCACGGCGCTCGAGAAGAGCAACCTCGTCGAGTCCGCACTCGAGGGCCGCACCGCGCAAGGCTGATCGGCTCCCGGCGTCGCCGCGGATCAGGTCGGCGCGTGACACCGGTCGCGCACCGCGTACCCCACGCCACCGATCACGGCCCGTACGTCCACGTGCCCTGGACGCACATGATGGCTTTGCCGTCCGGTGTCCTCGACACATTGTCGCCGTCGTTGCAGGATTCACCGACGTTGTTGACACCGACGAGCGGCGCGGTCTGGACCCAGACGTTTCCGCCGCCCGATCCCATGAACACGCACACGATGTCGTCGCCGGTGTTGACGTCGACGCCGACCGAACTCGGCGACGAGCACGGCTGCCCGACTGCAGCAACTCCTCCCGAGGCCGGCGGCGCCGGTTGCTCGACCGCAGTCGGTTCGGGTTCGACCGACGTCGTGTAGGGCACGTCGACGGGCGGGGCTGCGTTGGCGACGTTCCACGTCGTGACCACCGACTCGTTCGGGGCGTACCGGACCCGGTTGATCACGGCACCGTCGGCGACGGGGAAGACGACCCACCCGCGCACGCATTCCCCAACGTTCACCGGTTCGGATCCGAACGGGTACTCGGGAAGTGGGAACTGGTTGTAGGTCAGATCCGATGCCGGGTAGCGACCGTCCGTGGTGTCGAGGACCGACCACGGCGACCAGTTCACAGTCGTCTGGCTGGGCGCCGTGTCCACGCACGTGCGGACTTCTGCGGCGGCCCAGTGGCCGCCACCGGGTGGGGCAGGTGCGTCCGGGGCCGCAGCCGGGTCGAAGCCCTGGACGGTGACTCTCAATGCGAACCCGTCGGAGGTGAACGCCACTTCCGACCCGAGATCCTGCACCGCGGACGGTGCAGGTGTCGAGCTGGGCGGCGCCGTACTGGACGAAATTGCGGCCGTCGTCGCCGGAGCGGCCTGATCGTCGTCGTTTCCGCAGCCTGCGGCGGTCGCGACGAGCGCTGCCGCTGCAGCGATGGCGGCGACCCGGCTGGCAATTGTCCGGTTCATTCGTGGATCGTCGCACGATCCAGTCTGTCCTGACGGTATGGCGGCCGCGTGGTCAAGCGATCCGAACCACGCGCCGAGCCGACGGAGAGGGAACCGTGGGCGTAGTCGGTGGACCCGATCCCCCGGACTGTTCGCGTTGCCGGCCATGTTCGCCGGACCTGCGGTCGGGGTACTCAGTGGTGCGAAAACCGATGAGCAGTCGGCGGGGCGGTCGAATTGTGGTGAGGTGACAGAGAATCATGCTCGAGGCGCAGCGTGAGAGAGAAGACAAGTACGAGGTGGACCACGATTTCGCGGTCCCGGACCTCGAGGAAACGCTCCCGGCCGGTGGCCGTCTCGAGCAGGCGACAACGACCCTCGACAGCGTGTACTACGACACCGACGATCACGATCTGTTCGGTCACCGTGTGACGCTGCGCAGACGGGCCGGAGGCACCGACGCCGGCTGGCATCTGAAGGTCCCGGCGGACAAGGCCCGCACCGAAGTACGCCTTCCCGCCGACGACGCCGACGGCATCCCGGCGGAGATGACGGATCTGGTCGCGGGCGTGGCCGTGGACAAACCCCTGCGTCCGGTGGCGATGATCTCGACTACCCGGGGCACATACCGCCTGTTCGACGCGGGCGGCATCCTGCTGGCCGAGGTGGCCGACGATCGGGTGCAGGCCACCGCGATCGGCGACAGCGCGCGGGCCAGTGCGTGGCGGGAAATCGAGGTCGAACTCGGGGAGGGCGGCGACGAAGAACTGCTCCAGCGGATCGGCGAGCGCCTCACCCGCGGCACAGCCCGCCCCTCGGAGTGGGAGTCGAAGCTCTCCCGGACCCTGGCCGCCGATACCACCTCCGATCTCGCCCGAGCGGACGGCACTGCGCGGACCGTGCTGCTCGCGTACCTCGACGCCCAGGTCGAGGCGATCGTCGCCGGGGACGTGTGGCTACGGCGGGGCCTGGACCCGATCCACTCCACCCGGGTGGCGATTCGGCGGTTCCGCAGCACCCTGCGGGTGTTCCGCGACCTGTTCGACCCCGATCAGCGGAGAAGACTCGATCGCGAATTGAAGTGGTATGCAGGGGCACTCGGTGAAGTCCGGGACCGGCAGGTGCAGCGGGAACGGTTCGCGGGCGCGGTCGCGACGCTTCCGGTCGAGCTGGTGATGGGACCCGTCGCAGCGCGGATCGAGAACGATCTGCTCGCCGAGCAACACCGGAGTCTCGACACCGTGATGGACACCCTGGCCGGTGCCCGCTACCGAGACCTCGTCGCGAGCCTGGCCCGGTGGCGGACCGCACCACCGCTCACCGACGAGGACACCGCGGGTGAGAAGGCCATCAAGCAGGCCGCAGGGAAAGCACGGCGCAAGGCGAAGAAGCGACTGGCCACCGCGGTGGCCGTCGGCGACGACACGGAACTGCACCGGGCCCGCAAAGCCGCCAAGCGGGCCCGCTACGCGGCGGAACTCGCGGCTCCGGTGCCCGGGACGAAGAAGGCCGCGAGGAAGGTGAAGAAGTACAAGAAGATCCAACGCGTGCTCGGCGAACACCAGGACAGTGTGGTCGCCACCGGCATCCTGCGCATGCTCGGTGCCCGGGCCGGCACCACACCGGGAGAGAACGGCTTCACCTTCGGACTGCTCTACGCACTCGAGCAGCAGAACGCGGACAACGCCCGCGCCCAGGCCACTCGATTGGTCTCCTGACCCCCTCGGTTGAGGTCACGCACGTCCCGTTCGTCGCCGGCGACCGGGCCCCGCCGAGCGCCCGTTCGCTTTCGAGCCGACGTCACCAATGCATGACAACAGTCATGAAGGGCAGCAGCGCACATGCCCAGGGATCGCCCGTACTCGCAGAGCGGATCCTCACCGGAGCCGAGTGGCAGAAGTACATGTACGTTTGTACTAGTACGTTTGTACATTAGCCCGACGGTCGAGATCGAGGAGTGCAGATGACCGAGACCGACGACGCGGCGACCACGCGGGGGTCGCGCGATCCGGAGGGTCGCCGACGCGCCTTGGTGCAAGCTGCCGCCGAACTGCTGGTGGAGACCGGAGACCTGACCCACCGGCAGGTGGCCGCGCGTGCGGACGTGCCGCTGGGCGCGACGACCTACTACTTCGCGAAACTCGACGACCTGCGGGCGGCCGCCCTGGAGCGACTGGCCGACGAGCTGACCGAGGAACTGGCCGAGATCGGTGCGCAGGTCGAGGCCGCGAAGGGCGACCCCGCGGTACTGGCAGGGCTGTTGCACGCCTACCTGAGCGACGCCGATCAGGTGCGCGCGGACGCCGCCCTGTACATCTCCGCGGCCAAGGACCCTGCTCTGCGTCACCTTGCACTGCGCTGGTTCGACGGATTCGAGCAGATGGCGTCCCGGTGGACGGACCCGGCCGCGGCGCGCGCCATCGGCATCTTCATCGACGGCGCAAGCCAGCATGCCCTCCTGGGCCGCGAACCCCTTGACGTTCAGACCTTGACCCGCGCCCTCGCGGCCCTGATGCGCATCCGAGACGAGGACGCATGACCCACCCCCCGCAGATCAGTACGCCGCCCGCGACGGCAGCGCTCGCACCCACCCGCGCGTGGGTCGGCCTCGGTGTCCTCGTCCTGGCCGTGACCCTCCTGGCCATCGACGGCACCGTACTCGCGCTGGCGATCCCGTCCCTGGCCGCCGACCTCGGCGCCACCGCCACCCAGCTGCTGTGGGTCGGGGACATCTACTCCCTCGTGCTTGCCGGCCTGCTCGTCACGATGGGCAACGTCGCCGATCGCTTCGGTCGCAAGCGCGTACTGCTCATCGGCGCCACCGTGTTCGGGCTCGCCTCCGCGGTGGGAGCGTTCGCCCCGAACGCGGAAGTGCTGATCGCCGCCCGCGCCGTACTCGGCATCGCCGGCGCCACGATCATGCCCTCGACGCTCTCGCTGATCCGCTCGATGTTCCATGACCGCCAGCAGCGAACCCGTGCGATCGCCCTGTGGGCTGCCGGCGCCAGCGGTGGCGCTGCACTCGGCCCTCTCGTGGGCGGCGCCCTGCTCGAGAACTTCTGGTGGGGCTCGGTCTTCCTGATCAACATCCCTGTCATGCTCGTCCTGCTCGCCCTCGGCATCCCGCTCCTGCCCGAGTCCCGGCATCCCTCGCCTGGACGGTTCGACCTGACCAGCGCCGGACTGTCGATCGCCGGCGCGATCGCGCTCGTCTACGCGGTCAAGACCGTCGCCAAGGACGGGTTCACCCTCCAGTTCGCGATCGCGCTGATCATCGGTGTCGGCGGCCTCGTCGTGTTCGTGCGTCGGCAGCGCACCCTCGACTTCCCGCTCATCGATGTCGGCCTCTTCAAGTCGAAGCCGTTCACCGGCGCGATCATGGGCACCTTCGTGGCCGTGTTCGCCATGAGCGGCCTGCTGTTCTTCTTCTCCCAGTACCTCCAGCTCGTCGAGGGCCACAGCCCGCTCGAAGCCGGCCTGCGCGAACTCCCGCTGGCCCTGGCCATGATCGTCGTGCCCGTCTTCGCCGGAGTCGCCGCCAAACGCCTCGGCGTCAACCGAGCCGTCGGGATCGGCCTGGGACTGGCCGCCGTCGGCCTCACCGTGATCGCTGTCGCCGAGGATTCCGGCACCTACACCTGGATCGCGGTCGGCCTGGCCGTCATCGGACTCGGCGCCGGCCTGGCCTACACCCTCACCACCGACGTCGTCGTGGGCGCCGTACCCGCGTCACGCGCCGGCGCAGCCTCCGCGATCAGCGAGAGTGCCTACGAGTTCGGCATCGCCGTCGGGATCGCCGTCATGGGCTCCATCCAGGCCGCCGCGTACACCGCCAACGTCCGCGACCTCGACCTTCCCGCCGACATCGCCCCCCACGCCGAAGACTCCCTCGCCGGAGCCCTCGGCGTCATTACCGACCCGGCCACCGTCGAGTCGCTCCAGCACGCCTTCGTCGCCGGTATGCAAGTCACCCTCTACACCGGCGCCGGCCTTCTGCTCGTTGCCGCCGTCCTCGGGTGGCGCCTCATCCGCCCCAATCAGCTCACGAACGACAACGAACACCACGAGGACGCGGGGTCGCACGTGACGCCAGACCCGTGCGTCACAGGCGAACCCGGCTCGTAGCAGATCGTTTCGGTCGTACGCGAGTCGGTTCTGGAGGCTTCGACACGAGGACTCCTCGCGTCTGCGCGTCGTGGCGCCTGCAGATCGATATCGGGGCTCTTGTCGGCCTGGTGGTGTCGGTCATGGGCTGACACCACCACGAGGCAGTGCCAGCGGGAAACGCTGCTTGCACTGCCTCGAGGTGCTTTGGTTGTTCGTCAGCTTGCGAATGCCCAATCAAGCGACCCGGCGCCCGCGCCGGGCTGTGAAGGCTCGGTGGGGTTTCCGGGGTCCGTCGGATCGGTGGGGTCGACCGGATCGGTTGGATCCGTGGGGTTTCCGGGTCCGACCGTGGTGTTCTTCGCGATTGCCATTGAGTACCGCCAGCCGGCAGCGATGGCGGTGACCGTCTTGCCGGTGAGTTCTTGCGGTGTGTCGGTCTGCCCATGACTGTTGCTGCCCCACGCGTGAAGGGTTCCATCACTGGCCAGAGCCATGGCATGTTCGGCACCGGCGGCAATGGCAGTGACGGTTTTGCCGGTGAGTTCTTGCGGTACGTCGGTTTGCCCGAAGTTGTTCAACCCCCAGCCGTGGACGACACCGTCATCGGTGAGAGCCAAGTTGTAGCGGTCGGCTGCCGCGATCGCGGTGACGGCCTTGCCGGCCATATCCGGTGTGCGGCTGGAAGGAGTGCCGTCGCCGGTCCAGGAGTACACGCCGCCCTCGTCGGTGAGAACTGTCCATTCCCATGTGTTCGCTGCGATCGCGGTGACCTTCTTGCCCTTGAGTTCGTTCGGGGTGGCTCGCATGTAGCTGTAGGGGTGCCACACATGTACCGAGCCATCCTCGGTGAGCGCTGCCCACCGCATCCCGTACGCGGTGATCGCGGTGACCTTCTTGCCGGTCAGTGCCTCTGGGATAGTTGTTGCGCCTTGGAGGTTGGATCCCCACGCGTGGATGACACCATCATCCGTCAGGGCCAGGAAGTAGTCGTCGACGACGTTGCCGGCGGCGATGGCCTTGACCGTCTTGCCGCGGAGCTCCTGCGGCGGCGCGCTTGGATCCCCGCCGGGAAGGTTGTACGTCGGCCAGACGTGCACGGCGCCGTCATCGGTGAGCGCCATGGAGTGGCTGCTGCCTGTCGCGACCGCGGTGAAGGTCTCGTTGGCGAGTGTGCTGGGTACCGCGGTTTGTCCGTAGTCGCGCATTCCCCAGGCGTATGCGGTTCCGCCCGGAGGGTTGGCAACGCCTACCGGTGCGGCGTTGCTCTGGCCGACCATCGACGCCGTGAGTCCCAGCGCCGCGGTCATCGCGAAGAGAAGCTGGGGGAGGGCTCGACGGCGATTCCGATTGATTCGTGTGCTGGTCATTTCCGCTTTCTCGCTGGCTGTCTCGGCACGCCCGAAATCTTCTCGTTCCAGAGAACTCTCATCGCGCACCCATCCGTTGCCCGTGACGCAACGTTGACAGGACAATAGATGGCGGCCGATCGGCAGGAGCGGCCGGCTCGATCCATTGCCGTCCACCCGAACGCAGGAACGCGTCAACTCGGGCATAACCGTGCGGATTGGGTCGTTCTGTCCGAGAACCAGTTCCCGTACTTCTTTTTCGGAGGCAACGAAGTGTGGGGTAGGTGAAGGAGTCAACCGAAGTGGGGTAGTTCCCTTGCCTGATTCAACTTGTCTCACCTTCGGTGCTCGCGGTCGTCGCATCAGCCCTGTTTTTGCGGGTGGACGGCCGAGCACCTGCGATAGTCGGCGACCGCGTCAGCTGTGGAGCTTGGCGGTCGGGGCAGTGTGTTCTCGGTTTGGGACCGCACACTTACATTGACGGACTTCGTCGACTCGCTCGAGATTCGTCAAACTAGCGAGGCGGGTCCCGCTAATCTTCCGTGCATCTCGACAGCTGTAGGTTCCGGGCCTAAGTGTCCGAGCCACCTAAGATTTTCAGGATCTTGCACGGCACTCGTCCACAAAATTCCGTATGAAGATGTCCCCTTCCACAGCCCTGGTCCGAGTCGAGCCGGATCATCCCGGCCACGCTGACGCTGGGGCACCGTCACTTTTCTGCAGCCCCGGAAACCACCATCGCGGACACCGTCGGCACTCGGTGCCGGTTCCTGCCATCCCATCCAGACTTCAAGCAGAGTGATCCGCAGTCCTGGACCGCGCCTCGTCGATGGTTTCGAGACACCCATTGCCGACGAACCGCATCATGACAGGGTCGTGCGAATTCGATCGCGCAGTTCCGCGAACACAAATGAACTTGTCAGCGCCCGTCAGTGAGCAGGTGGAAGGTGGTGCTGCCGGCGAGACCGAAGTTGTCGTCGGCGACGAGCACCAGGGTGCGGGTGCCGTCGGGCAGGACCGGACCCCAAGTGATTCCCTCGACGCACTCGGGGTTGATCCCGGCGGCATTGAAGTCGAAGGCCAGTTCCTTGCGCATCGCACGCTCGGTGCCGTCCAGTGCCGTCTTGCCCGCGACGTTCTGCGCGCCGTGCACGCTGGTCTTGTAGAGCCGGACGGAGAACCCGCTCTGGGCGGTGACGTTGCGCTCGAGGACGAGGTAGTCGAAGTCGCCGACCGCGAGGATCTCGCCGATCCCATTCACTGAGGAGATCGGGTTGATGACCTCGCCGGGGGCCGGGCGAATCGGGTCGACCGGATAGACGAACTCGCCGCGGTTCTCCCCACCGGCGCGGTCCAGGCGCAGAAATCGGGATGTGCTGCCGACGGTGTCGGAGATGGCGGGGCCGTCCTGGGCGAGGGCGTTCTCGCTCGCTGCGGTGATGGTGGTGCCGGCCCGATCAACGGTCATGGCCTCGAAGCCGAGGTTCTCGCGGAACCCGGCGGGCGGGGCGGCTGTGGGGGCATAGGCGTCGGGGAGGGTGTAGTCGCGAACGAACCTGCCATCGCGGGCGGCCTCGCGGACGAAGCCGGGCAGGTTCAACTTCGGGGATCCCTCGCTGGTGTAGAGGAGATTGTCGGAGCCGGGCAGGAAGCGGATCGACTCGGTGTCGGCGGTCTTCGGCGCGAACGGTGTCTGGTCGGTGTCCAGCAACGAGTGCTGTCCGGTGAACTCGGCGGTGCTCAGCTTGCCGGCCGGGTCCAGCGGCAGCGTGAGCGAGTAGTAGCGGACCGGCCCCTGCTCGCCGCGGTTGTCGCTGATCGCGACATACTCGCCGGTGGCCGGGTTGTAGTCGATGCCGGAGAGGCCACCGATCGGGACGCCCTCGAACAGAGTGCCGGTGGGCACGGTGATCGAGTTGACGTACGTCAGTTTCAGGTGGCCGGCGCTCGAGCCTGAGGATCCGAAGTCGGCGGTCCCGAAGTCGGGTGCTGCTGCGGCGGAAGGGGCCGCAACGATAGCCAGGGCGGCGATGGTCACGGTCGCGGCAAGACGCGCACGGATTCGGGCGGAACGGGTGACCTGCTCGGATACGGGCACGAAAGACTCACTCTCGACTTAGTTCTCGGCGCTGGGGATCACCTCGATCGTGAGCACGGTAAGTCACGGCCGACACGGCTGTGACCATCACCTCCCGCTGGGTGGACGGCCGATTAAGACACAGATCCGGTGGACGTCGACGCCAAGAGTTCGGCGAGTTGCTTTCGCGCCCGGTGGATCCGGGCTTCACCGTCGCGACCGTGACCTGCTCATGCTCGGCCCTGTCCGCGTACGGCAATCCCGCGTACGGGGCGAGGACGATCGCGACCGGGAAGTTGGACGAGGATCGCATCGGGTCGACCCGTTCGAAGAAGGGCAATGCGCCAGATGACTGGGCGGAATCCGATCGATTTGGTACGACCGCCGGCGAGGTCCATCGCGACGAGAGCGCTCGACGAGCGTCTCACTCAGGAGGAGCCCGACGAGGAATGAGGGTGCCCGCGCGGGGATCGCCGTCGTCGCTCGACGGTCCTCGCCCACCGATCAGTTCGAGGGCGAGCAGCGGCGTCCCCAGCGGACCACCGGAGGCGCGAGAACCTTGTCCTCAGGAACGGACGCGCAATTGCCTCCGAAGCCGAGAAGGGGAGCGCTGAGACGGCTGGCCGAGGGGCTGCGCGCCATCGCGCCGAGACCGGATCGGCACGATGCTCGGGACCACCCTCGCCTCTGACACGCCGACGAAGATGAAGTCGGAACGTTTGCGGCCGCGAATGACACTGAGTGCCTGTCCCGCAGAACCCATCGTTATCGAATTGCAGCGCGTATGGACATATAGGTTAGATTTATGACAAGTACCGGACATATAGTCCGGAAAGGTCCATCTAGGCCCCGGAACCTACAAAGACAGACAGCGACTACCCCCGCGCCATGTCCACGAATCGCGAGTAGTGCAGCTGGTGCGCAACGGTGATGGTCGCCGTAGGACCGCCTCGGTGCTTGCCGAGGATGATGTCGGCCTCGCCGCCGCGCGGGTCGTCGCGTTCGAAGGCGTCGGGGCGGTGCAGCAGCATGACCATGTCGGCGTCCTGCTCCAGCGAGCCGGACTCGCGGAGGTCGGAGACCTGGGGACGCTTGTCCGTTCGCTGCTCGGGGCCACGGTTCAGCTGGCAGATGGCTACGACGGGAACCTCGAGTTCCTTCGCGAGAAGCTTGAGGCTACGCGAGAATTCGGAGACCTCCTGCTGTCGGGACTCGACCTTCTTGCCGGACGTCATCAGCTGCAGGTAGTCGAGCACGACGAGCTTGATGTCGTGTTTCTGCTTGAGCCGCCGCGCTTTTGCGCGGATCTCCATCATCGTGAGGTTGGGGGAGTCGTCGATGTAGAGTGGCGCCTCGCTGATCTCGCTCATTCGCCGCGCCAGACGCGTCCAGTCGTCGTCGGTCATCTTGCCGGAGCGCATGTCCGACAGTTTGATCTTCGCCTCCGCCGACAGCAGTCGCATGACGATCTCCGTCTTGCTCATCTCGAGGGAGAACAGGACGCTGCCCATGCCGTGCTTGATGGAGCAGGACCGCATGAAGTCCATGCCGATGGTCGAGTTGTGCGTCGGCACCATGGCGTGCCCGGCGAGGTACAGGTGGTCGGCGTTGTCGACCTCGACGCACCGCACGGGGACACTGTCGATGCGCCGCACGGCGACGATGCGCCTGGATCCGACCCGACCCGGATGGTTGTAGCGAAGTTCCTTGTGCAGCATCGCCTTCCGGTGACCACCGAAGACGTCGTCCTCGGTGGCGAATGTCACCGCGGTGCCGTCGGCCCGGTACTCGTAGCCGAGGCCGGCCAGGAGATCCTGGAGCCCGGCCGCGAATTCCGTTCCCGGGGAGTCGATGTCGATCGAACCGTCGTCCCGGACGGTCGCGATGGTGTCGAGGACACCGGCGAGCAGCATGCGGCGCTGCGACTCGGATGCGCGGAGGTAGCGGGCGGGGATCCGGCGTGAACCGGCGTCACAGAAGGCCGAGAGATCGGCGTCGCCCTCGGCCTCGATCCGCATGACCACCTCGGGGTCGGCGGCCGAGGCGGCGACGGTGCCGTCGCCGAGCCACGCACCGAGCGTGTACGGAGGTACCGGCAGCGACTCCGCGGGCAGATCGAGCGGCCGCGTGTTCACCACCACGTGCCCGGCGTCGAGCGTGGCCGCGATGTCGCCGGTGATCCGGACGGCGGCGACGCCGCCGGCCTCGGTGGCCCACTGGTGCTGCTCGTCCGCGACGAGAACGGTGCCGTCGGAGAACGCGACCTCGTAGCAGGGCCGGTCGGTCATCACGTCGGTCGCCGCGACGACGACCGTGGGGCGGCCGTGGGCGTCGAGGAGGCGGTCGCCGACCGCGACCTCGCCCATGGTGGTCCAGCCGGTCGGCGTGGGCAGGGGAGTGTCGAGGGCGAGGGCCTTGCCGACGCCGGGGCGGGCCGCGACGATGATCATCTGGCCGGGGTGCAGGCCGTTGGTCACCTCGTCGAGCTCGCTGAAGCCGGTGGGCACACCGAGGGAGATGCCGCCGCGGCTGGCGATGGAGTCGATCTCGTCCATCGTGGGCTGCAGCAGTTCCTCGAGGATGACGAAGTCCTCGACGGCGCGGCGCTCGGTGACCTCGTACACCTCGGCCTGCGCCCGGTCGACGACCTCGGCGACGTCCTGGCCGTCGGCGCCCGCATAGCCGAACTGGACGATGCGGGTGCCTGCCTCGACGAGCCGGCGCAGGATCGACTTCTCCGCGACGATCTCCGCGTAGTAGCCGGCGTTCGCGGCAGTCGGCACCGTCTGGGTCAGCGTCACCAGGTACGGCGCGCCACCGACGCGTCGCAGCTCGCCCTTGCGGTCCAGCTCGGCGGCCACGGTGACCGGGTCGGCGGGCTCACCGCGCGAGTACAGGTCGAGGATCGAGTCGTAGATGCTCTGATGGGCGGGGCGGTAGAAGTCGCCGGGCCGCAGCTTCTCCAGCACGTCGGCGATGGCGTCCTTGCTCAGCAGCATGCCGCCGAGCACGGACATCTCCGCCGTCATGTCCTGGGGAGGCTGGCGCCCGAAGTCCTCCCGGGGTGCCTCGTCCGGTTCCGGGTAGTCCGAGTGCCCGCGATCGTCCACAACCGCCACGCGATAACCGTCCCTTCCGCAGTACGTGCCGGTCGCCGAACGCGGCCACACACCGTACGAGATTGATACGCCTGCCCACCGACATCGCGCCCGCGGCGGTCCGAATCGGCCGGCTCGCGGAGCGCCTCACGGACACGCCCGCGACGACGTTAGGCACCGCGGTGGCTCCGAGCAAGGAGGGTGTGTGCACACACCTGTGGATGAATTGTGGAAACGCCTGCACGCCACTGTTCACCAGTTGTGGACAAACTGGGGACAACGAACATCACACATCCCAAACAGCCTGTTCAGGGCCTGTTTATGTGTTCACACACATGTGGATTGAAAGTGGTTCGGCGTGTCCCAGCGCTTGACAAGCCGGGCGTGTTGCGCATGCCACTCGATTTGACAACGTGATTCGCCACACAGTGACGAATTCCAGTGGTCGCGGTGCCGGTCGGGTCCTCGTCACAACGTCCTGACGTGCACCATTTCGCGTGAAACAAGAAAAAGCGGGGCCCCGCAGACCAGGTCTGCGGGGCCCCGCCGATGAACGGGCGTCGGACTAGCCGGCGACGACGTTCAGGTGGAACTTGGCGGTCACATCCGGGTGCAGGTTGACCAGCACCAGGTGCTTGCCGGTGGCCTTGATGTGAGCCTTCGGCAGCTCGACGGCGCGCTTGTCGACCACGGGGCCACCCGCAGCCTTGATCGCACCGGCAACGTCGGCGGCGGTGACCGAGCCGAACAGCTTGCCCGAGTCCGAGGTCTTCACAGAGAGCGAGATGCCCTCGGTGCCCTCGATGGCGGCCTTGAGCTCCTTGGCGTGGTCCAGGCCGCGCACGGCGCGGGCCTCCTGGGCACGACGGATGCCGTCGACCTGCTTCTGCGCGCCGCGGGTGGCAACGATCGCCAGGCCGCGAGGCAGCAGGTAGTTGCGGCCGTAGCCGTCCTTGACCTCCACGGTGTCGCCGGGCGCACCGAGGTTGTCCACGTCAGCGGTGAGGATGAGCTTCATGACTTCCCTCCCTTTCCTTAGCGAGCCGTAGAGACGTAAGGAAGCAGGGCCACCTCACGCGAGTTCTTCACGGCAACCGCCACGTCCCGCTGATGCTGGACGCAGTTGCCGGTGACACGGCGCGCGCGGATCTTGCCGCGGTCGCTGACGTACTTACGCAGCAGCGTCGTGTCCTTGTAGTCGATCTGCACGTTCTTTTCCTTGCAGAAGGTGCAGACCTTCTTCTTCATCACCTTGTCGCGCAACGGCGGCTTCGGCATTGTCCTTCTCCGTACTTCTCAATGTTTCTCGCGTTCGATCCGCGACGGGGACACGGTCCCCACCGGGAATCAGAACGGCGGTTCGTCGTTTCCACCGCCACCGAAGGAACCGGACGTCTGCGGAGCGCTGCCCCACGGATCGTCGGCCGGGCCGGACGACGGGCGTCCACCGCCCGAGCCTCCCGAGGAACCGAACCCGCCACCGCCACCGCCGCCACCGCGGTTGGCCTTGTTGACCTTGGCCGTGGCGTAACGGAGCGAGGGGCCGATCTCGTCGACCTCGAGCTCGACGACGGTGCGCTTCTCGCCTTCGCGGGTTTCGTAGGACCGCTGCTTGAGCCGTCCCTGCACGATCACCCGCGAACCACGAGTCAGCGACTCGGCGACGTTCTCCGCTGCCTCACGCCAGATGTTGCAGCGGAGGAACAGCGCTTCGCCGTCCTTCCACTCGTTGGACTGACGATCGAACGTGCGGGGTGTGGACGCGACTGTGAAGTTCGCGACCGCGGCGCCCGCGGGGGTGAAGCGGAGTTCGGGATCAGCCGTCAGATTTCCTACGACGGTGATCACGGTGTCGCCTGCCATGTGGTTCCTCCTGCAGTGTGTGGAATCCAGATTGCCCCGAGCCTAGGGCGTCACTCGGACACGGGCTCGGTGCTCACTGCGATCACTTGGCGTGGCGCAGGACCTTGGTGCGGAGCACCGACTCGTTCAGGCCGAGCTGGCGATCCAGCTCGTTGACGGTGGCCGGGGTGGCCTTCAGGTCGATGACCGCGTAGATGCCTTCGCTGTGCTTGGCGATCTCGTAGGCGAGACGACGCTTGCCCCAGATGTCGACGTTGTCGACGGAGCCGCCGTCCTGGCGGACAACATTGAGGAACGTATCCAGCGACGGGGCGACAGTGCGCTCGTCCAGGCTGGGGTCGAGAATGACCATCAGTTCGTAATGACGCATAAGACCTCATCACCTCCTATGGACTGTGAAACGGTCACGGACGATCCGTGACAGGAGGGTCGTTGCGTCAGCAACCTTTGCAGGGTACACGAGGTGCCGCTGACCTGCGAAATCGCCTCTCGTCCTCCCGGGCACCCAACGGTGTGGGCCGATGCCCATAGGGTGATCGCATGCGGACACCGATCCGGACGAGCCTCTGGACCCCCCTCGTGGTGACCTTGGTGTGTGGGCTCACGCTGGCACTCGGATACCTGAACAAGGCACGGTGCGCGGGGGCGCCGTTCGACGACCAGGGCCGCAGCCTCGTCTTCGACCGGCTCAAGGACTCGTCCTTCTGCTACTCCGACATCCAGTTCCTCTGGCTCGGGCGCAGCATCAACGACCACGTCTTCCCGTACCTCAGCGGCGGAATCAACGGCACCGGCGGACTCGTCGGAGGCACCGTCGAGTACCCGGTGCTGAGCGGGCTGCTGATGTGGCTCGGCGCGATCGGCTCCCACACCGACGCCGCCTTCCTGTTCCATTCCGCACTGATCCTGACGCCGTTCGCGCTCGCGACCGCGTGGATGCTCGGCCGGCTCGCAGGCTGGAACGCACTGCTGTGGTCGGCCGCACCGCCGCTCGTGCTCTACGCCTTCCACAACTGGGAGCTCCCCGTGGTCGCGGCGGCCACCGCCGGGATCTTCGTCGTCCTCGCCTACGACGCCGTCCCGCTGCGCACCCGAGCCGTGCTGGCGGCGGTCCTGTTCGCGATCGGGGTGTGCCTCAAGATCTACCCCGGCGCCTTCGTCCTGCCCCTGATGGCGTACGTGCTCACCGGCGGAGCGGGCGGACGGGAACTGCCGCCGTCGGTTTCCGGCCGCTACGACGTGAAGGGCGCGCTCGCCGTCGCGGGCGCCGCGGTCGCGACGACCGTCGCGATCAACCTGCCCTTCGCGATACTCGGCCGGGAGGGCTGGCTGGCGTCGTTCGCGTTCCAGTCCGACCGACAGGCCGACGTCACGACGAATTCCGTGTGGTTCTGGGGACTCCGGCCGCTGTTCGGCTCGGTCGACGGCCCCGGCAGCGCCTACGCCGAGGTCGTGTCGTTCGCGTCGCCACTGCTGGTGATCGCGTCCTTCGTGCTGGCGCTGTGGCTGGGTTGGCGTCGCTACCTGCGCGACGGCACCTACGCGTGGGTCGCGGTCAGCGGAGCGATGCTCTGCGGATTCCTGTTGCTGCACAAGGTCCACTCACCGCAGTACACGCTGTGGCTGATCCCGTTCCTCGTGCTGCTGCGCGTGCCGTGGACACTCGTCGGCGGCTATCTGCTGGCGGACCTCTCGTTGGGGATCGGCGTGTTCCGGTTCTTCGCCGCCCTCGGCGCAGGCGAGGACGCGTCGACCGAGGAGTTCGCGGTGCAGTTCGGCGTGTGGGGACGCGCCGTGCTGCTGCTGGTGTTCTTCTTCCTGTTCCTCCGCGCGGACCTGCGCAGCACAAGTCGCGGCAGACACGAAGCCGTGGCCGAACCCGTTCCAGCCGGGGAGGAGAAGGCCCCGGCTTGAGGCCCGCTCACGGGCGGCGCGTCAGCCCGTCCGCACCGGACCGGCCGTCGACCACGCCTGCGAGGACGGCACCGGACGCAGCCATCGGGGCAGCCACGACGGCGGCGCGTCGGGTGCGCCGTCGAGGACACCGCCGACGGGATCGTCCACACCGGCACCGCGAACCAGATCTTCCGACGGGCGGTAGATCTGGCGGATCACCATGACGCACAGCGCGATCACGGCGAGGTCGCGGACCACGACCGTCGCGGTGAACCACTGCTCGGGCAGGCCCCGGTTCGACACCCCGAGGTAGTAGAACATCCGCGGAACCCACACCAGGGCGTCGATCGTCATCCACGCCAGCAGGATCCGTCGATGCGGGAGCGCCAGCACGGCCAACGGCACCAGCCACAGCGAGTACTGCGGGCTCCACACCTTGTTCGTCAGGAGGAACCCGGCGATCAGCAGGAAACACAACTGCGCCACACGCGGCCGCCGCGGGGCCGTCAACGCGATCCACGCAATCCCCACACACACCGCCACGAACAGCACCAGCGACACCGCGTTCAGGATCGTCGGGCTCTCACCGCGGGCGAGCGGGCCGTCGAAACCGGCCCATCCCGTGAACGAGGAGACCACGTTGTACAACGAATCCGGGTCGGCGCCGCGCTCCGAGTTGAGACGGAAGAACTCCCACCACCCCGACGGGAACAGCAGGGCGATCGGCAGATTGACGACCAACCACGCCGCACCGGCGGCGACGGTGGCGCGCCACCAGTCCCGGATCCGGTTCGCCCGCAGGCACAGCACGAGCAGGGGGCCGAGCAGCATCAGCGGATACAACTTGACGGCGCCGCCGATCCCGAGCAGCACACCGGCGAGCACCGGTCTGCGCCGAGCCCACGCCAGCAGGCCGGTACCCGCGAAAGCCGTTGCCAGCGGATCGAAATTGGTGAACGCGTGCACGACGACGAGGGGGGACACCGCGACGAGCGTCGCGTCCCACACCCGGCGGCCGGCGAGCAGCACCGTCGACCAGACGGTCACCAACCAGGCGATCGCCAACCCGAACGCGACGACGGTGAAGTACAGCACCACCTCGAGCGCGCCGGGCAGCCACGGGGCCGCGTGCCACGCCTTCGCGACCGTCATCGACGCGTACTGGTATAGCCCCGCGACCACCGGGTACTCCATGTACCGGGTCTGGACCGAGCCGTCCGCGGCCGGTTCCTCCCAGGACTTCTTGTACGGGAACGCGCCCTGGTCGAGCCGCTCCGCGCCGTACAGCGGCACCGTGTCGGAGTAGCAGAGCGCGGTGTACTGCCTGCTGCCACTCCAGTCCAGGCCGAGGGCGCCGTTCGGACCGTTCGGAGCCTGCTGGATGCACGCGGCCTTCGTCGACCAGCCCAGCGCCAGGAAGATCACTGCCAGCAGCAGAATCACCCGCAACGGCGTCCAGAACTTCTGCCGCCCGATCGCCGCGCGCCTGCCGACCGGCCCGCCGAGGACCGTCGCCACCTGCGCGGTGAGGCTGTCGTTCCGGCTCGGCAGGTCCCGGTCGACGCTGCGCACATCGGCCAGCGGACCCGGGGACACCAGGGTCACCGGCGCTGCGGCCTCGCGGGTCACCGACCCTGAGCTCACGGGCGTGACCGATCCCGCCGAGTCGGCGTGGATCGCGTCCTGCCCGGTCTCCGCTGCGTTGTCCGCTGAGTCGTCCGCCACGACGGGGACGTTACCGACCGGCTACTGGCCCTGGGGTACGGCCTGTCGGTAGCCGGGTGATTCCGCGGTGTCCCCGTCGGTGTAGTCCTCGACGGTCGGCTGACCGGCGGCGGGCCCGGTCTGCGTGGTGCCGTTGCCGTTGCTCGGTCGCTGGGTCGGAGCCGGCGCCAGCCCGGGGATCGGAATCGTGACACCGGGCAGGATCTCGACCGGCGTCTGCGTCACCACCACCGGTGGCAGCGTCAACTGCGGCGCCGTGGTCGTGGTGGTGGGCGGCGGGGTGTAGGGCGCGGTGTACGCCGGCACACCGGCCTGGCCACCGATCGCCTCCGGCTTCGGGAACGACTCGACGTCGGTGCCCTCGAGCGCGCCGTCCATCGTGTCCTTCCAGATGTCCGACGGCAGACCCGAGCCGTACATCAGACCGCCCCACGCGTTGGTCAGCGGCAGGCCCTGCTCGGTGCCGACCCAGACCGCCGTCGACAGCGACGGCGTGTAGCCGACCATCCAGGCGTCCTTGTTCTGGCCGGTGTCACCGAGCTGCGCGGTGCCCGTCTTCGCCGCCGACGGTCGTCCGCCCGCGAGACCGTGTCCCTTCGAGTACTGGGCGATCGGCTGCATCGCCGCGGTCACGTTGTCCGCGACCGCCGCCTTGAGCCGGACCTCGCCGGTCGACGCCTCACCGCGGTCGAGCAGGACGGTGCCGTCCGAGGTGACGACCTTCTGGATGAAGTGCGGTGCCCGGTAGACACCGGACGCGGCGAGCGTCGCGTACGACGACGCCATGTCGATGACCCGGGACTGGTACTGACCCAGCACGATTCCGTTCTCGGACTTGCCGTTCGACTCCTGCAGGCTGGTGCCGGCGACACCGGGGATCTGCTCGGGGATACCCGCCTTGTGGGCGATCTCCGCGATCTTCTCGGGGCCGTCCTCGATGGCCAGCATCTGCCGGTAGAAGCTGGTGTTCAGCGACCGCTTGAGCGCCTCGGCGATGGTGCAGTTGCCGCACGACTCGCCCTCGACGTTCGTGATCGTGACGCCGCCGAGGGTCAGCGGGCCGCTGTCGTACATCTTCGACAGCGGGATGCCCTCGTTCAGCGCCGACGCGAGACCGAACACCTTGAACGACGAACCTGTCTGGAGGCCGGCCTGCGCGAAGTCGTAGCCGGCGCCCTCCTCACCGCCGTAGTACGCCTTGACGCCACCGGTGCGCGGGTCGATCGAGACCACCGCGGTCCTGACCTCCTCGTTCTCGCCCTCCATGTTGCTGGCGACGGCATCCAGGGCGGCCTGCTGTGCCTGGTTGTCGATGGTGGTGGTGATCTGCAGGCCCTCGGTGTTGAGCACCTGCTCGTTGATGCCGTTGGCCTCGAGTTCCTTGATCACCTGGCTGCGGATCAACCCGGCGGGTCCGCTGCCGACGGCGCCGGTGTCAGCCTCCGACTGCGGCACGACGTGCGGGTAGACCATCCCGGCCCGCTGCGTCGCATCGAGCGTCTTGGCCGAGACCATGCCGTCGAGGACATATCCCCAACGGGTTTCGGCGCCGGTCGGATTCGTCGACGGGTCGAGGCCGTACGGCTGCTGGATCGTCGCGGCGAGGACGGCGCCCTCCTCGACGGTGAGCTCGCCGATCGGCTTGTCGAAGTACGCCTCGGACGCCGCGGCGATGCCGAACACTCCGCGCCCGAACGGGATGGTGTTCAGGTAGGCGGCGAGGATGTCGTCCTTCGACCACTGCCGGGCCATCTTCGCGGAGATGACCAGTTCCTTCATCTTTCGGGTGAGGGAGCGCTCGGAGCCGACGAGGGCGTTCTTCACGTACTGCTGGGTGATCGTCGAACCACCACCCGCGCTCTCGCGGCCGAGGACGTTGTCACGAGCGGCTCGGGCGAAACCGGACACCGAGAAGCCCGGGTTCGAGTAGAAGTCGCGGTCCTCCGCGGCGAGCACGGCGTTGCGGACGTGTTCGGGGATCTCGTCGATCGACACGTCGGTGCGGTTGCCCTCCGGCGGAACGATCGTGCTGATCACACTGCTGCCGTCGTTGGCGTAGATCGTCGCGACCTGGTTGGTCTTGATGTCGCCGGGCCGCGGGACGTCCTGCCCGACGTACGCCACCATGAACACCAGCATGGGCACGACGAGGCCGAGGGCGACGAGGCTGTACAGGGTGCGGCGAACGATCTTCCAGCGCTTGGATTTCATCTTCTTCGGAGGCTTCGGGGGTTGGCCGCCGGTGCCACCGGACCGGCCGGAACGACCGGTGGGCGGGGGACCGGCAGGGGGACGGCCACCGCCGCCGCCCGACTGCGTCGGGCGCGACGTGGCGGCGGCACCGGTGGTGCTGCGGGACTGGGGCTGCGCGACGGTCCGCGATCGGTCCGGCTGACCGCCCGACCGGCCGGGCTGGGCTGGGCGGGGCGGGAGCGGGCGCTGCGCCGACTGGGCGGACTGAGCCGACTGCGGCGGGTGGGGCTGCTGGCGCTGCGCGCCCTGCGCGGGCCACGGCTGACCCGGGTACGGCTGCGGGGGACGCCCGCCCGCGGATCGGCTCGGCGGTTGGCCGGGGCCGGTGCGCTGCGGCTGGCTCGGGCCCGGCCGTCCGTAACCGGGCGGGGGCTGCTGCGAGTACCCCGGAGGGCGTCCACCCTGCTGCGGGCCGGGACGCGGCTCTCCGGTGGGTCGACCACCCTGCGGATCGTTGTAGGGGGAACTCACGTGGGGTATCTCCAGTACTTGCTTGGACACGACAGTGTCACTCGGTGTCGGCCGGTTCGGCCTCGGTCAAGGTCGTCGGCGCGACTCACTCACTCGCCGTGCGCCGGCTGTGGGCGCGGGTCGTTCTGGTTCGTGTCGGCTTCGGTGTCGGCACCGTTCCGAGTACGTACGACTGCACGAGGTGGTTCCAGTTGCAGGTCCGGCACACCTCGACGACGTGGACGGAGAACTCCTCCTGCGTCGCGGCGAGGCGGACCAGCTCCTCGGCGGTCCTGGCCGATCCGGACACCGGGCCGAGCTTGTCGCCGAACACCCACGAGACGAGGGTGAGCTGCTCTTTCCGGCAGATCGGGCAGGTCACGTCCGAGGGTTTGCCGTGGAACTTCGCGGCGCGCAGCAGGTAGGGGCTGGCATCGCACACCTCGGTGACCCCGGTCCGGCCGGAGTACACCTCGGCCAGCAGGGATCGCCGCTGGAGGGCGTAGTCCACCACCTGCCGCTGCAATCGCACGTGGACCAGAGTACGTGGGAGCCACTCCGCGGTCTCGGGTCATGCTGCAGATTCCGGCCGCCACTCCTGGACAAACACGAAGAATCACCCGGTCCGAGGTGGTGACGGTCCACACAGTGCACGACGTCACGTCGCCCCTATGATTCGCGAGGTGTCACCGCTGCGCGATTCAACCCGAGCCCGGGACCTCGACCGCACCAACGCCCGGTGGCTTCTCGACGCCGCGTATGCGGAGGGGCAGCTCGGTGCGGGTGAGTACCACGACCGGATCGCGCAGGCCGCGTCCGCCGCGACCCTGCGGGACCTCCGAGGCCTCACGTCGGACCTGCAACTGCCCGCCGCGGTCGTCTCCGGCCACCCCGTCGGCCGCCGGTTCCCCCGCACCGGACTCGTCGCCGCGACGGCGATCGCGGGCGCCGTCCTCGTGGCCGCCGTCGTCGCCGTGGCCGTCGGTCGGGGCGGATCGGGCGCCGACGCCTCGGCCCCTCCCGCCGCCGGACCGCCCGCCGCCGACGTCGTCGACCCCGGCACCGGCGACGAGCTCTCGCCGCCGGACCTCACCACCCAGGTCGATCCGTTCACGGCCGAGGGCATCGACGCACTCGTGGATCGCTACCGGTTCCAGTTCGGCGACACCGTCGCCACCTCGCTCGCGCTGTATCCCGAGGCGGCACGGGTGACCCGCGCCGTGTCGGGCGCACCGGGTCGATCCGACATCTACGAACTCACCGGGTCCTTCGTGCACACGGGCACCGAGTCGTCGCCGCCGAAAGCCGTTCCGGTCGACCTGGACCGGATCGACCCGGAGGCACTCGCACGACTGATCGCCGAGGCCCCGGCACGGATCGGCGAACCGGGCGGCCGCGTCGAGCACGCCTACGTGGCCGGTTCGAGCAGGCCGACCGTCACCGTCTACGTGCACGACGGCGACCGTGGGCTCGGCTATGTCGTCGCCGGCCTCGACGGCAGCGGAGCCCAGGCGATTCGGGCGAATTAGTATTCCGCCCGTGGCCCGCCCGTACCCGCCGTCGACCCGCGCGACCGACACCGATCGCTCCGCCGTGCTCGCGCTCCTCGACGGGGCCTTCACCGACGGACAGCTCGACGCGGCCGAGCACGACCTCCGGGCAGACCTTCTCGCGGACGCGAGAACCCTCGGCGACCTGGCCGCGCTGGTCGAGGATCTGCAGGACGCGACCCCACCCCGGCCGACGACCTCGATCCCGACCGGCTCGACGCCCGCGGACCCCGCGACCCGCGCTCGCCGCTTTCTCCTCGGAACCGTTGTTGCCGCTGTCGCCGCCGCGATCGCCGCGTTCTGGTTCGTCGGCCGGGAGGATGCGCCCGCGGAGGCCGCTCCGGCCACCGCGACGGTCGACGACGTGACGGCGCTGCCCCCACTGGTCGTCGCGACCCCCGATCTGCTGACGGCCCAGGGGTTCGCGCAGTTCGTCGAGGACCATCGCGCCAAGTTCGGTGACACCGTCGTGGACGATCTCACGATCTGGGACACGTACGCGATGTTCACCCGCGCGATGCCGCAGCAACCCAACCGGGAGATCGAGTACTCCTACAACTACGGCTTCGCGCCCGCATACGACCCGACGACGCGAAGCCTGGACACTCCGACCCTGGATCTCGCCGACGTCGACCAGGTGGCACTGGCGCGGCTGCTCGCGGACGCGCCGTCGATGCTCAACGTTCCGGCCGGTGAGATCGCCCACATCTCCGTCGATCCCGCCGATCGGAGCGGGCCGGCATCTATTCGCGTCGTCATGACCAACGAGTTCAGCGAGTCCGGCAGCCTCGTGGCGTCTCTCGCCGGTGAGGTGCTGCGCACCTGGCCGTACGGACAGTGAGGAGTCCCCGATGGCGACGACCGGCGCGAAGCTTCGTGCGCGCGACACCGACCGCGTCGAGACGTGCGGCCTGCTGGACACGGCGCACGCCGAAGGACAGCTGACCGACGCCGAGCACGCGACCCGCACCGACCGGGCGATGAAGGCGGTCACCTTCGAGCAGCTGGGCACGCTCGTCGACGACCTGCAGATCCCGTCGCGGTACGCCCGGTCAGCGGTGGTGCGCCCGGACCGCCGCCCTCGGGACAAGGAGCCCGTCGACGGGCGGCGATGGGCGGGCGCCGCCGGACTCGTCCTGATCGCGGCCGGGATCGGCGCCCTCGCCGGTTCGTGTTCGGGCGGCGGCGTCGTCGGTGCAGGGTCGCCGTCGATCCCCACCCTCACCACGGGTGAAGGGATCGCGCACTTCATCGCCGACTACCGCGCGCATTTCGGGGACACGGTGGTGGACGAGGTCCTGTTGTTCCCGGAGCACGCCTCGGTCGACCGCCGGTCGGACACCGATCCGGCACGATATGTGGACTACTCGTACGACGGCGAATTCGATTCGTGGGAGAGCGATTCGGCCCGGCCGCGGGACACCCGCACCCTCGACCTCGGCGCGGTGAACGTTCCGGTGATCGCGCAGCTCGTGTCCGGCGCCCCGCAATCGGTGCGGATCCCCGACGGCACGGTGTCGCAGGTCCGGTTCGAGTACGGGACCAACAGCCGGATCGCCGAACCGGTGGTGTCGATCTACGTGCAGGACGAGTACGACCAGTCCACGTTCATGACCGTCACCTTCGACGGCGAGATTCTCGAGGTGAACGTCCCCTCCGACTGAGGGTCGGCGCGAAACGGCTCGCCTCGTACGGCACATCGGTCGCACTTCGCCGCGAACATGCAGTTCACGGCGCTTCCGGTGGCGCCGTCCTCGCCGCTCCCCGCAGGTCACGACTGACTTCTCCGCCACATCGTGTGCGCTGCACGTGCGCTCGTATATATCGGCGCGATATAGTTGGTGGTCGCATCATGCGGTTAGGTCGGGACGATCGAGGAGGTGGACAGGATGCTCGAGCTCGCGGTTCTCGGGCTGCTCCTCGAGTCGCCCATGCACGGATACGAGCTGCGCAAGCGGCTGACCGGGCTCCTGGGTGCGTTCCGTGCCTTCTCCTACGGATCGCTCTACCCGACGTTGCGCCGAATGCAGGCGGACGGGTTGATCGCCGAGGACGTCGGCCCGGACGGGATGGTCAAGCGCCGCGCCCGCCGCGTCTACCAGCTGACCGACAAGGGCCGGCAACGGTTCACCGAACTGGTGGCCGACACCGGACCGCAGAACTACACCGACGACGGCTTCGGGGTGCATCTCGCCTTCTTCAGCCGCACCCCCGCAGAAGCGCGGATGCGGATCCTCGAAGGTCGACGCCGTCAGGTCGAGGAGCGCCGGGAGGGGCTCCGCGACGCGATCGGGCGGGCCAGTGGCTCACTGGACCGCTACACCCGCCAGCTCCATCAACTCGGACTCGAGTCGAGTGAGCGCGAGGTGCGGTGGCTCAACGAACTGATCGCTGCAGAGCAAACACCAACAGCGTTACCCAAGAAAGAAGGAGAACCCGACCATGGGTGAGAACAGCACCGCGGTGCGCGTGGCCATTGTGGGCGTGGGGAACTGTGCCTCGTCCCTGGTCCAGGGCGTCCAGTACTACCAGGATGCGGACGAGAACTCGTCCGTGCCCGGCCTGATGCACGTCAAGTTCGGGCAGTACCACGTGCGCGACGTCAAGTTCGTCGCCGCGTTCGACGTCGACGCCAAGAAGGTCGGGTTCGACCTCTCCGAGGCCATCCTGGCCAGCGAGAACAACACCATCAAGATCGCCGACGTGCCGCCGCTCGACGTCCCCGTCCAGCGTGGCCCGACCCTCGACGGCATCGGCAAGTACTACGCGCAGACCATCGAGGTCTCCGACGCCGAGCCCGTCGACGTCGTCAAGGCGCTCAAGGACGCTCAGGTCGACGTCCTCGTCTCCTACCTGCCGGTGGGCTCCGAGGAGGCCGACAAGTTCTACGCGCAGTGCGCCATCGACGCCGGTGTCGCGTTCGTCAACGCGCTGCCCGTCTTCATCGCCTCCGACCCCGAGTGGGCCGCGAAGTTCAAGGAGGCCGGTGTCCCGATCGTCGGCGACGACATCAAGTCGCAGGTCGGCGCCACCATCACCCACCGCGTGATGGCGAAGCTGTTCGAGGACCGCGGCGTCGTGCTCGACCGCACCTACCAGCTGAACGTCGGCGGCAACATGGACTTCAAGAACATGCTCGAGCGTGAGCGGCTGGAGTCCAAGAAGGTCTCGAAGACGCAGGCCGTCACCTCGAACCTCGAGGGCCCGCTGGCCGGCAAGGTGCACGACCGCAACGTGCACATCGGCCCGTCGGACTACGTCGAGTGGCTCGACGACCGCAAGTGGGCGTACGTCCGCCTCGAGGGCCGCGCCTTCGGTGACGCCCCGCTGAACCTGGAGTACAAGCTCGAGGTCTGGGACTCGCCGAACTCCGCCGGCATCATCATCGACGCCGTCCGCGCGGCGAAGATCGCCAAGGACCGCGGCATCGGCGGACCGGTCTACCCGGCCTCCGCCTACCTGATGAAGTCCCCGCCGGTCCAGATGGCCGACGACAAGGCTCGCGCCGATCTCGAGGCCTTCATCATCGAGGCGTAAGCGCTTTGCGCCTGTGCGCGAGTTTGGTAGTCCCCACTACCAAACTCGCGCACAGGTGCCGCAGGCGCCTACACGATCTTCGCCACGACGGACAGCGGCAGCGCCTTCATCGCCAGGGCGACCGGCGTCCACGGCCAGGCCGGAACGTACGCCTTCGCCGGCTCCTTCTCGATCGACTTCACCAGTGCGCGGCAACCGGTTTCGGTGTCGACGATGAACGGCACGTTCTTCACCTTCTCGTTGATCTCCGAACGGATGAAGCCGGGCAGGATGGTGCTCACGTCGATGCCGGTGCGCGCCAGGTCGGCACGCATCCCCTCGCCCAGCGCCGCGACCGCTGCCTTCGACGCCGCATAGGTCGTCAGGTTCCGCGGCATCCCGCGCACCGCACTCACCGACGAGATCAGCACCAGGTGCCCGGCGTTCCGGGGACGGAACAGTTCCAGCGCCGCCTCGCTCTGCGCCAGCGCGCCGAGGAAGTTCGTGTTCGCGGTCTGCGCATTGGCGTGGAAGTAGCCGGTGCCGAGCGGTTGCCCCTTGCCGAGGCCGGCGTTGACGATCACGCGGTCGAGGCCACCGAACTCCTCGTCGAACTCGCGGAACACGGTGAAGACGTCGTCGTGCTCGTTGACGTCGAGGGCGCGGATCGCGACGGTGATCCCCGGGTGTGCGGCGAGCAGTTCGTCCCGCAGCTCCTCGAGGCGGTCCGTTCGACGCGCCGCGAGCGCGAGATTTCTTCCGCGGGAGGCGAACTCGTGCGCCATTCCGCGACCGAGTCCGGAGCTGGCGCCGGTGATCAGGATGTTCTTCCGGGTGGTGGTCACGGGTTCTCCTCCGTCGGGGTGTCGATCAGCTCGGTGCAGCGGGTGTCGAGGTAGGCGACGGCCATCCAGAAGTGCTCGAACGCCGGGTTGGTGGTCTGCCCGTGATGGAAGCGGTAGTAGATCTGCTGCGCGATCACCGCGAGCCGGAACAGTCCGAACACCTCGTAGAAGCGCCAGTTGTCGATCGGCAGTCCCGTTCGCTCACCGTAGTATTCGACGATCTCGCGCCGCGTGAGCATGCCCGGCAGATCCGACGGCTGCCGCTTGGTGGCCTGCATCATCGGGTGGTCGTCGGCCTGCACCCAGTAGGCGAGGCTCGATCCCAGGTCCATCAGCGGGTCACCGATCGTGGCGAGCTCCCAGTCGAGCACCGCGCGGGGCCGCAGATCGTCGCCGAGGACGACGTTGTCGAGCCGGAAGTCGCCGTGGATCACCCTGGACGCGACGTCGGCGGGCTGATTGTCGTTCAGCCACCTCGTCACCCGCGCGAAGTCGGGGACGTTGTCGGTACGAGCCGCTGCGTAGCGCCTGGTCCATCCGGCGACCTGCCGCGCGACGTACCCTGCACCGCGGCCGAACTCGTCGAGTCCCGACGACCTCGGGTCGATGCCGTGCAGTTCGATCAACAGGTCGATCACGCGCAGGCACAGCTCCCGCGTGCTCTCCGGGGTGAGCCCGAACCCGGCCGGGGGAGCGGACCGCAGAACGGTGCCCTCCACCCTCTCCATCACGTAGAAGTCGCTGCCGAGCACCGTCGGATCGGTGCAGAGGCCGACCATCGCCGGGACGTGGCGATACACCGGCGCGAGCAACGACTGGATGCGGTACTCGCGGGCCATGTCGTGACCGGAGGCCGGTTTGGCGCCGGCCGGGGGGCGTCGCAGCACCAGGTCCCGATCGGGGTAGCGCAACAGGTACGTCAGATTCGATGCGCCACCCGAGAACTGGCGCACCTCGGGGACACCGTCCTGTGACGCGTTGTCCCGCAACCACCGTGCGACCGCGGCGACGTCGAAGGCGTCCTCGTCGCGGACCCCGCGGGCGTTGTCGGGGAGATCCGACCTCACTGGTACCTACCCAACTCGAAGCGGGCGACCAGGCCCTGGTGCACCTCGTCCGGTCCGTCGGCCAGCCGCAGCGCCCGCGCCGCGGTCCAGGCACCGGCGAGCGGGAAGTCGTCCGACAGGCCACCGCCGCCGTGGATCTGGATGGCGAAGTCGATCACCTGCTGCGCCACCCGGGGCGCGGCGACCTTGATCTCCGACACCGCGGACCGGGCACCGGCGATGCCCTGTGTGTCGAGCAGCCACGCGGTGTGCAGCACCAACAGTCGGAGCTGATCGATCGCAATGCGTGCGTCGGCGACCCGTTCCCGATTGCCGCCCAGGTTGATCAGAGGTTTCCCGAACGCGACACGCTCCCGTCCGCGCCGGATCGCCAGCTCCAGCGCCGCCTCCGCGAGCCCGACGAGCCGCATGCAGTGATGCACCCGACCGGGACCGAGCCGGCCCTGCGCGATCTCGAAACCGCGGCCGGGTCCGGCGATGATCGCGTCCAGCGGCAGGCGCACGTCCGTGAACGAGACCTCGCCGTGGCCGCCGGGCTCGTCGTAGTAGCCCATCGCCGACAGCATCCGCTCGACCTTGACGCCCGGGGTGTCGATCGGGACCAGGACCATCGAATGTCGTTGGTACCGATGCGCTTCGGGGTCGGCGAGTCCCATGAAGATCAGCACCTTGCAGTCCGGGCTGCCGATGCCGGTGCTCCACCACTTGCGGCCGTTGAGCACCACCTCGTCGCCCTCCACGACCGCCGTCGCGGCCATGTTGGTGGCGTCGGAGGACGCGACGTCGGGCTCGGTCATGCAGAAGGCGGAACGGATCTCGCCCTCCAGCAAAGGCTTCAGCCACCGCTCCTTCTGCTCGGTGCTGCCGTAGTGGTAGAGCACCTCCATGTTGCCGGTGTCGGGGGCGTCGCAGTTGAAGACCGCGGCGGAGAAAGGATTACGGCCCATCTCCTCGGCGAGCGGCGCGTAGTCGACGTTGCTCAGCCCGGCACCGAGCACCGGATCGGGAAGGAAGAGGTTCCACAGGCCCCGCTCGCGCGCCTTCGCCTGCAGCGCGCGGAAGTCGTCGGACACCCGCCAGAGGTCGGCACCGGAGACGTCGGCGCGCTGGGCGAGGGGCGCCGTCCGCTCGGCGTGCAGCCGTGCGGTGACGGGTGCGACCTCGGCCGCGATGAAGTCGCGCAACCGGTCGAGGAGTTCCTTCGACCGCGCGCTCTGGGTGAAGTCCATGCATCCTCCGTGAGGCGAGCACTAACTGAGCATTGCTCAGTTAACCTAGACGTAGACTTGCCGCGCAATCAAGAACCTGGATGGTGCACTCAGTGTCCGCACGACCCGACAGCGCGCCCTCGCGGCGCCGGCCGCCCGAACACGACGGCCCGCCGGCCGAGGAACGCAGACGACGGCTACCCCCCGAGGAACGCAAACGTCAGCTCGTCGCGATCGGCCTGCAGGAACTGGCGACCCGTCCCATCCACACGCTGTCCATCGACCACGTCGCCGAGAAGGCCGGCATCTCCCGGGGACTGCTGTTCCGGTACTTCCCGACGAAGCACGACTACTACGTCGCCGTCATCGGAGCGGCTGCCCGTCGACTGCTCCGCGCCGCCGTACCGGACGTCGACGACCCCACCGACGATCAACTCCGGGCGATCGTGCGCGCGTTCGTCTCCTTCATCGACCGGCACGGCGACAACTACCAGTCGTTCTTCCAGGGCGGGTTCGGCGCCGACGCGCAGATACGCGACATCCGCGAAACCGTGAAGAACACCATGGTCGAGCGCGCCATGAACGCCACCGGCACCACCCCGACCCCGGCGACGCGCCTGCTGTTGCGTGGCTGGTGGTCGATGGTCGAGAGCCTCGCCGTCGACCGCACCGTCGATCCCGCCTTCACCGTCGACGACGTCGTCGACCACGCACTCGAAGCACTCCCGCTGCCACGGACCTGAACCCGATCCCGCGACACGGCAGCCAGGAGCCGCCCCCGGCACGCGGTGCCGACCACAATGAGGAACCGGCAACACACTGGCCACCGGCTGTGGAGGAGTGGGGTAATGGCTGTCCATGTCAACGTCGACAACTTCGTTCGAGCGGAAACGGACCGCATGTTCGCGGACCTGCAGCGCGACGCAGGCGGGGTGAACACCTTCTCGCACAATCGCGAACCCGCGTCCATCGACCACCAGACGGTGATCCGGCTCAATCGCGACACCCTGTACAGCTTCGCGGTCGTGGATCTCGCCGAGGGCGCGACGCTGACGATCCCGGAACACGGCGATCGCTACCTGTCGGCAATGGTGGTCAGCCAGGACCACTACGTCGGCGCGATCCTGCACGACCCCGGCCGCCACGAGCTGCGCGCCGCCGACTTCGGCACCCGGCACGTCGTGATCGCGGTGCGGATCCTCGTCGACCCGGCCAGGGACGGCGACCTGGACGCCGTCGCGGCACTCCAGGACGGGCTCTCCGTCGAGGCGGGCTCGGCGCAGCAGTTCGTCGCCCCCGAGTACGACCGCGCGAGCCTGGACTCCACCAGGGAGGCACTGTTGACGCTGGCGGCGGGACTGACCGGCTTCGACCAGACGTTCGGCCGGCCCGATCAGGTGGACCCGGTCCGGCACCTGATCGGCACCGCCGCCGGCTGGGGCGGACTGCCCAGCGACGAGGCCGCCTACATCGGCGTCGTCCCCGACCGGTCGAACGGGAACCAGGAGATCACCCTGCGGGACGTCCCGGTCGACGGATTCTGGTCCATCTCCGTCTACAACACGGAGGGCTACTTCCAGAAGAACTCGCAGGGTGCGTACAGCGTCAACAACATCACCGGCACCGCGAACGCCGACGGCTCCGTGACCGTCCGGTTCGGCGACTTCCCGGACGGGACGCCCAATGCCATCCCGACCACCGACGGCTGGAACTTCCTCGTGCGCCTGTACCGCCCGCGCACGGCGGTCCGCAACGGTACCTGGACCCTGCCCGCGCTCGAACCCGCGTCCGCCTGACCCGACCGGCGCCACCCCGTCGTCCCCCGACCCCCGGTTCCCGGCATGAACGGTTCCGTTCAGTCGATCAGATCGACTGAACGGAACCGTTCATGCCGTCGCGTGGGTGGGTGGGCGACGGGTCGTGTGGGGTCAGCCGGGGAGGGGGATGACGAGGCCGGGCAGGATCTCGACCTGACGGGGCGGGGCGGCGGGTTCCGGGACCACGACGGGAACCGGGGCACCGGCCTGCGGGGCCGCGGGGTCGGCGGCCGGGAGCGGGGCCGGGGACTCGGCGGCCGGGACCCGCGCGGTCCCGGTCGAGGTACCCCCGCTCACCCCCGAGTACGCGGGCACACCCGCCTGGCCGCCGATCGGTTTCGGCCACGGGAAGGACTCCCACTCGGTGTTCTCCAACGCACCGTCCATGGTGTCCTTCCAGATGTCGGCGGGCAGTCCCGACCCGTAGACCGATCCGCCCCACCGGGTCCGAATCGCCTGCGCCTGTTCGGTTCCGACCCACACGGCAGTGGACAGCGACGGGGTGTACCCGACCATCCAGGCGTCCTTGTTCAGTCCGGTGTCGCCGAGCTGCGCGGTCCCGGTCTTCGCCGCCGACGGTTGCCCGCCCGCGAGCGAATGCCCGTTGGAGTAGGAGGCGATCGGCAGCATCGCCTGGGTGAGGTTGTCCGCGACGGGCGCGGCGATCCGCTGTTCGCCCGGATCCGCCGGGCGGTCCAGCAGCACCCGTCCGTCCGCGGTGACGACTCGCTGCACGAAGTGCGGCGCCCGGTACACACCCGAGGCCGCCATCGTCGCGTACGCCGACGCCATGTCGATCACACGGGTCTGGTACTGCCCCAACACGATTCCGTTCTCCGGCGGTCCACCGTCCTGGCTGAGCGTCGCGCCGATGCCGGGTAGCTCGCGGGGGATTCCTGCGGCGTGCGCGATGTCCGCGATCGACTGCGGGCCACCCGGCAGCGCCAGTGTCATCCGGTAGAAGCTGGTGTTGAGCGATCGTTTGAGCGCTTCGGCGATCGTGCAGGTTCCGCACGACTCGCCGCCGACGTTGGTGATCGTCACGTTCCCGACCGTCAGCGGCGCCGAGTTGAAGGTCGTCTGCAAACCCTTGCCGGAGTCGAGGAGTGCGGCGAGACCGAACACCTTGAACGCCGACCCGGTCTGCAACGGTGCCTGCGCGAAGTCGAACCCGGCGCCGTCGTCCCCTCCGTAGTAGGCGCGGACGGCACCGGTGCGCGGGTCGACGGACACCACCGCGGTCCGCAGCTCCGCGGGCTCGTCCTCGAGGTTCTTTTGGGCGGCCTCGACCGCCGCCGCCTGCGCGACCGGGTCGATGGTCGTGGTGATGGTCAGGCCCTCGGTGTTCAGTTCGCGTTCGCTGATGCCGGCCGCCGACAGTTCGGCGAGCACCCGGGCCCGGATCAAGCCCTCCGGTCCGCGCGCCGCGCCGACGTCGTCGAGCTGGGCGAGCGGGCGGGCCGGCGGGAAGATCTGTGCCGCCCGTTCGTCCGCGGTCAGCGCACCCATCGCGACCATGCCGTCGAGGACGTAGTTCCACCGGGCCTGCGCCGCTTCCGGATTCGTCTCGGGGTCCAGCGTCGAGGGACGCTGGATCACCGCGGCCAGCACGGCACCCTCGGCGACCGTCAGATCCGCGAGGGGTTTGCCGAAGAAGGCGGACGACGCGGCGGCGATGCCGTAGGCGCCGCGACCGAAGTAGATGGTGTTGAGATAGGCGGCGAGGATGTCGTCCTTCGACCACTGCCGCGCCATCTTCGACGAGATGACCAGCTCACGCATCTTGCGGGAGATGTTGCGCTCGGACCCGACGAGGGTGTTCTTCACGTACTGCTGGGTGATGGTCGAACCACCGCCGGCGCTGTCGCGGCCGAGGACGTTGTCGCGGGCGGCGCGGGCGAAACCGCTGACGGAGAAGCCGGGATTGGCGTAGAAGTCGCGGTCCTCGGCGGAGAGCACGGCGACCCGCACGTGCTCGGGGATCTCGTCCAGCGCGACGTCGGTGCGGTTGCCTTCCGGCGGGACGATCTTCGTGATGGGGGAGCCGTCGGCGGCGACGATGGTCGCCACCTGGTTGGTGCGCATGTCGGACGGTCTGGGGACGATCGCGCGCTGGTAGGCGACGGCGAACGTGACGAGCGGGACGAGTGCCAGCACCAGAATCACCGCCACCGCTGCCAACGCGATCCGCCTGCGTCTTCGGCGCGGTGGTCGTCCCGGTGGTCCGCCGTCCGCGGGGTCGGCGGGGTCGGGTGGCGTCCCGGTCTCGGCGCGCGGCTCCTGCGGTTCGGACTCCGGAGGCACGGGATCCGGCGACGGGGGCTCGCGGGTCGGGTCCTGACTCACATGCACTCTCCTGATGCGTCAGAAGAACGTGACAAGTTCCGGGCAAGAACGTGGACGATCGGGGCGGGTCCTGGACCCGTCCCGTCGCATCCTGACATCACCCGGCGCCGGTATCCACCACCCGCAGCCCAGCGCGCGTGTTGCCGTCGCGCGGCCGACGGTGGCCGGAACGCGTCAGCGCCGCCAGGCCCGGATCGTGGCGCCCAATGCTGCCACCAGGACGAGCAGCACCAGCGACGGCGTCACCCCCGGATCGCCCCCGACGATGCCTGCGACCGCCGCGATCAGCGCCATCAGCGTGAAGAAGCCGAGGATCCCGATCAGGATCTCCAGCTGCTGACGCCTGCGCGCCCGCCGCCGGCCGTCGTTCACGGGTGCGCCCCGCTCACGACTTGACGCCGCCCGCGGTCAGTCCGGACACGATGCGACGCTGGAAGATCAGCACCATGATGACCAGCGGGACGGTGACCAGGGTGCCCGCCGCCATGATCGCCGCATACGGCTGGGTGAACGCGTTCGGCCCCTCGAACAGGGCGATCGCGACGGTCACCGGCTCCGTGCGGTCGGTCGAGAGCAGGCTGGCGAGGAGGTACTCGTTCCAGGACGCGATGAACGCCAGGATCGCGGTGGTGAACAGCGCGGGCGCGGCCAGCGGCAACAGCACCAGCCGGAACGCCTGCCCCTTCGACGCACCGTCGATGCGGGCCGCCTCCTCCAGCTCCCACGGCAGGTCCGTCAGGAACGAGGTGAGCGTGTACACCGTCAGCGGCAGGACGAACGAGATGTTCGGGATGATCAGCGCCTGGTACTGGCCGATCCAGCCGAGGTCGCTGAACAGCTGGAACAGCGGCGTCACCAGCGCGACGGTCGGAAACATCGACGCGCCGAGGATGATGCCGACGACGATGAACTTGCCGCGGAAGTCGATGCGCGCCAACGCGTACGCGGTGAAGATGCCGAGCAGCAGCGCCACCGCGGTGGTGGCCGCGCCGATGATCATGCTGTTGCGGATCGCGGCGAGGAAGTTGTTGCCCGTGTCCGTGGACAACGCGTCGCGGAAGTTGTCGAGCGTGACGTGCGTCGGCCACGGCGTCGTGTCGAACGTGTAGGCGCTGTCACGGAAGGCGGTGATCACCATCCAGTAGAACGGCGCCAGGCCCCAGATCAGGATGGCCACGACGCCGACGTAGTTGCGGATCGCCGGTCCGGCCGGGCGCCTGCGACGCTGCAGCGGCGCCGGCTCCTCCGCGGGCAGGTCGGGTTCATCGAACGTCGTGACCGCCGGGATGATCATCGTCTCGATCGAATCGTTCGGCGTCTCACCGGTGAACCGCTCGTACGGCGCGGACGCCCCCGTCCCGGGTGTGGAGCTGCCGTCGGGCACGCTGTGCCTACCCATCACCGTTCACCGCCCTTGCGCTGTTCGTCCTGCGTGCGCACCGCGTTCGCGCCGAGGAACTTCACCATCACGAACGCGACCGCGAAGATCCCCAGGAAGATCAGCGTCGACAGCGCCGACGCGCTCTGCAGGTGGCCCTGCCGGATGTCCGCGACCGTCAGGATCGCGACCGTCGAGATCGGGGTGGATCCCGAGGTGCCTCCGAGGATCGCGGGCAGGTCGTAGATCCGGAGCACGTCGAGGGTCCGGAACAGGACCGCCACCATCAACGCCGGTTTGACGAGCGGCAGCGTGATGGACTTGAAGCGTTGCCACGCGGACGCACCGTCGACGCGGGCGGCCTCGTAGACGTCCTGCGGGATCATCTGCAGGCCCGCGAGGATGAGCAGCGCCATGAACGGCGTCGTCTTCCACACGTCCGCGATGATGACCGCCAGCCGCGACGCCCACGGGTCCGTCATCCACGCGATGTCGGTGCCGAGCAGGCTGTTCGCGATGCCGTTCTCGGCGAATATGAAGTACCAGAGCTTCGCCGTGACGGCGGTCGGGATGGCCCACGGGATCAGGACGCTCGCCCGCAGGAACGAGCGCCCCACGAAGCTGCGGCCCATGATCGTCGCCATCCACAGGCCGAGCAGGGTGGAGAATCCGACGATCGCGACGGTGAACAGCAGCGTCACGCCGACGGCGGGCCAGAAGTCGGCGCCGAGGGTGCCGGGCGGGCAGGTGCCGCGCCCGTCCCCGCAGTTCCCGGTCAGCCACAGCAGGTAGTTGTCGAATCCGGCGAACCCACCCGACACGAAGCGACCGGTGTCCTCGTTGAAACCGGGATTGCGCTGGAACGACATCATCACGGCCTTGACGACCGGATACACGATGATGACCGCGAGTACCAGGATGGTCGGCGCGATCAGATACACCGGACGCCAGTCGAAGCGCCGCCGCGGTGGTGGCGGCGGGGGAGCGTCGGGCGCGTCCGGCGCGACGACGCCGCGACCGAGGTGGAGCACCTCGGTCACGGCGTCGTTGTCGTACCCGCCCGGCTCGGCAGAGTCGGTCATCTCGAACTACCTGATTTCCTCTTCACGAACGACCTGCCGGGCCGAACGTTCCTACTTGGCTGCGTTGGTGATGGCGGCCGACATGTCCGCGGCGGCCTGGTCGACCGTCACCGACCCGTTCAGCGCCGCGGTGGCGTTGTCCTGGATCGCCTTGGAGATCGCGCTGTAGTACGGGGTCACCGGGCGCGGCACCGCGTTCTCGAGCGCCGCCTTCAGCGCGGGCAGGTACGGGTACTTCGCGACCAGCGCGGCGTCGTCGTAGACCGAGGCCAGGACCGGCGGGAACGAGGCGTCCGCGAACGCCATCTGGTTCTCCTCGTTCTGGATGAACTCGACGAAGTCGCGGGCCGTGGCCTTGCTCTTCGAGAAGACGTTGACGCCGTTGTTGTAGCCACCCAGGGTGGACGCGCCGGCACCGGCCGGGCCGACGATCGGGGCGACCGCGACCTTGCCCTTGACGGCGGAGCCGTCCTCCTCGGCGTTGGTGTACATGTACGGCCAGTTGTAGGCGTACGCGGACTCACCGCCGACGAACGCGAGGTTGGTCTCCTCCTCGGTGAACGAGGTGGAGCGCTTGGCGATCGTGCCGCCGTTGTACGCGTCGACCAGTGCCTGCAGGCCGGCGACGGACTGCGGCGAGGTCACCTCGGGGGTCTTGCCGTCCTCGCCGACGACCGCGCCGCCCCACGAGTTGATGAACTGCGTGGTGTTGACGGTCAGGCCCTCGTACTGCTTGAGCTGGGTGACCAGGCAGTCGGTGGTCTTCGCGACGGCCGCGGCGCAGCTGTCGGTCAACGCCTTCCAGTCCGCGGGAGCCGCGGGAACCAGGTCGGTGCGGTAGTACAGGAGCTGCGCGTTCGTGTTCTGCGGGGCCGCGTACAGGGTGCCGCGGTAGGTGGCGCTGTCGACCGTCGCGGGCAGCAGGTTGGCGGTGTCGATGGCGAGGGCGCCGTCGAGGGGCTGCAGCCACCCGTTCGCCGCGAACTCGGCGGTCCAGGTGACGTCGAGGGCCATCACGTCGTAGTCGGAGTTGCCCGCCTGCAGCGACTGCACCAGCTGGGTGCGCTGGTCGTCGGCCTCGCCGGGCAGTTCCTTCAGGGAGACCTGCTCGTCGGGGTGCGAGGCGTTCCACGACTCGATCACCGGCTGGAGCTTGTCGACGTCGTTCTTGCCCATCGCGAACGTGATCGCGCCACGGCCGTCGAGGTTCTGGCCGACGGCCTCGTCGACACTGCCACCGCCGCTGCTGTCGTCACTGGAACACCCGGCGAGCGCGAGCAGCACCGCGGCGGATGCCGCGACGGCGATCCGCGAGCGCGTGTTGAAGGAACGCATGGTCCACCTTTCGAAGGTCGAATCTTCCGGCCGCGGACACGGACTCCCCGGGCCGAGGCATTGTCGTCGCCTACTGTGGCACGCCTGCCGCGTGAATTCGGTCATTACCCCCGCACTGGATCGGTCAGGCGCCGGCGACCGTCAACCCAGTCGTCGGCCGGTCGCCGCGGAGAACAGGTGGACCTCTTTCGGGTCGACGTGCAGCCGGACGCGGTCACCCTTGCGCGGGGGACGGCGCCAGTCGGCGCGCGCGACGATCGACTGGGCCCGGTCGGCGACCATGGCGTGACCGTAGATGTAGGCATCGGAGCCGAGCTCCTCGACGACGTCCACCTCCATGTCCACGCCGTCACCCGGCGCGTTCGGTGCCGCGAGCTCCAGGTGTTCGGGCCGGACACCCACGACGACCTCGGGGTCGTGCACCAGACCGAGGGTGCTGCGGGGGACCGGAACCACCGCCGTGCCGAACCGCACGCCGCCGTCCACGGCGGGGAGGGTGAACAGGTTCATCGACGGCGATCCCATGAATCCGGCCACGAAGACGTTCGCGGGCCGGTTGTACAGCTCCCGCGGGGACGCGCACTGCTGCAGCACGCCGTCCTTGAGGACCGCCACCCGGTCACCCATCGTCATCGCCTCGACCTGGTCGTGCGTGACGTAGACGGTGGTGGTGCCGAGGCGACGCTGCAACTGCGCGATCTGGGTGCGGGTCTGCACCCGCAGCTTCGCGTCCAGGTTCGACAGCGGCTCGTCCATCAGGAACACCTGCGGCTGCCGGACGATGGCCCGCCCCATCGCGACGCGCTGGCGCTGACCACCGGACAGCGCCTTCGGCTTGCGTTCCAGGTACTGCGTCAGGTCCAGCATCGCCGCGGCCTCCTCGACGCGGCGCCGGATCTCGTCCTTCGGCGTCTTCGCCAGCTTGAGCGCGAAGCCCATGTTCTCGGCGACGGACATGTGCGGGTACAGGGCGTAGTTCTGGAACACCATCGCGATGTCGCGGTCCTTCGGTTCCGCCGAGGTGACGTCGCGGTCGCCGATCAGGACGCGGCCCGAGTGCACGTCCTCGAGGCCGGCGAGCATGCGGAGCGAGGTGGACTTGCCGCATCCCGACGGGCCGACCAGCACGAGGAACTCGCCGTCGGCGATGTCGAGCTGCAGGCGGTCGACGGCCGGCGTGTCCGAGCCGGGGAACAGGCAGGTGGTCGAGTCGTAGGTGACTGTCGCCATGGGTGTTTGTCGATCCCTTCACCGGCTGCGCCGGACGTTCGGGTCACTCCGCAGGCTCCGCTCCTGCGCGCGATGTGTCCGGGCGACAGTATTGCAGGCCCCGGCGGCCAGGAACCGGGGTCCGCGCGGCGTCCGATCAGCGAAGGTCGAAGCCCCGGTTCCGCAGGGCCTCGCCGATCCGGTCCCGACCGTTCAGTCCAGCGACGGTACCGAAGCGTGCGAGCACGCGGTCGATCCAGCTGTGCGCGAGGCCCTCTCCCTCGTAGAAGGCCCGAATCGTCTGCTCGTACTCGTCGACGGCGGGGAGCTGGGTGTGCTCCTGGTAGCGCTCGTGGTGCACGACCGCCGTCTGCGGCAGGCGCGGCTTGACGCGCGACGACTCCGATGGGGCGGGGTGCCCGACGGCCAGTCCGAACGCCGCGACCACGCGGCCCGGCAACTGCAACGCGGCGGCGAGTTCCTCGGGGTTGTTCCGTGCGGCCTCGACGAACACCGTTCCGAGGCCGAGCGATTCGGCGGCCAGCGACGCGTTCTGCGCGGCCAGGGACACGTCGACGAATCCGACGAGCGCAGACTCGACGTAGTCGGCGCCCTCGAGCCCGTGATCGTGACGGTCCGCCACCTGAGCGATGCGGGCGAAGTCCACCAGCCACACCAGGAACACGGGCGCCTGACGGATGAACTCCTGGTCGCCGGACAGCGCCGCCAGGCGGTCCTTGAGGTCGGGGTCGCGGACCACGACGACACTCCACGTCTGCAGGTTCGACGACGTCGGGGCCGACTGGGCGGCCGCGACGATGGCCTCGACCGCCGGCTCGGGCACCGGGTCGGGGCGGAACGACCGCACCGACCGGTGCGCGAGCTGCTGCCGGATCACGTCGGTGACCTGGGGCGCCGTCCGCGGCGTCGAGCCGTACCTGCCCGCAAGCAGGGTCGCGTCGGCGTCGCGTGTGGCTGTCGGATCGTGGACGGCGGTCATCGATGACTCCCCGGGATTCGGTGCGGCGGATCGGGCAACTCTCCCGTGAGTGCCCCTCGGCCGTCGACGGTTGCGCTCACCGCGACCCGAACCTCCACGGGTGTTCCCGGCCCGCATCGTGCGGCACAGTGGTGGGTGCGCACGTCACTGCCATCTCAGGAGGTACGTATGAGCCGTCCCGTCCGCATCGGCGTCCAGCTCCAGCCGCAGCACGCCCCCGACTACGGCCTGATCCGGGACGCGGTGCTGCGCGCCGAGGACCTCGGCGTCGACATCGTTTTCAACTGGGACCATTTCTATCCACTGACGGGCGATTCCGACGGTGCCCACTTCGAGTGCTGGACGATGCTCGGCGCCTGGGCCGAACAGACCGAGCGGGTGGAGATCGGCGCCCTGGTCAGCGGCGGCGGCTACCGCAATCCGGACCTGTTGGCGGACATGGCCCGCACCGTCGATCACATCAGCGGAGGCCGCCTGATCCTCGGCATCGGCGGCGGCTGGTTCGAGAAGGACTACGACCAGTACGGATACGACTTCGGCACCGCGGGTAGCCGACTGAAACTGCTGGGGGAGAACCTCGCCCGCATCCGAGCCCGTCTCGACGAGCTCAACCCGGCGCCGACCCGGCACATCCCGATCCTGATCGGCGGCGGCGGCGAACGGAAGACACTCCGCCTGGTCGCGGAGTACGCCGACGTCTGGCACAGCTTCGCGGACCTGGACGCCCTGGTGCACAAGTCCGAGGTGCTCGCCGGGCACTGCGGTGACGTCGGTCGCGACGCGCACCACATCGAACGGTCGGTCGCGTGGCCGGGAGAGGCACAGGCGCAGGCGTTCGTCGACGCCGGGGCGACCCTGTTCACCGTCGGGACCGGTGGGCCGGCGTACGACCTGTCCACGCTGGCCGAAGCGGTGCGCTGGCGCGACGAGCACTACGCACAGCCGCTCGCCGGCCTGGCCTGAGCGCCGGGCGCACCGCGCCTCCGATTCACCCGTACGGATTCCCGCCGGGTCCCTGTGGCGATTCACACGGCCTCGCCACATACCCCCTGGGGTATGGTGGATTGCAGTGCCACCGACCCGAGGAGAACCCATGTGTCGACCCGTCCCCTGCTCGACCTGCAAGAAGACCACCTGGAGCGGCTGCGGCGCGCACGTCGACAGCGTCATGAGCGCCGTCCCCGCCTCCCAGCGCTGCACCTGCGAACGCGACAACGCCAAGCGAGGACTCCTCGACCGGATCCTCGGCCGCTGACCACCCGATCCACCCCCGACAAGGACCTTCACGTGACCAACCCCCGCCGCCACCAGGACTGGACCGTCGACCGCGTCGTCCCCCTCCTCGGTGGTGTCATGATCCTGCTCAGCGTCGCGCTGGCCGTCGGCCTCACCCCGTGGTGGATGATCCTCACCGGATTCGTCGGCGCCAACCTGGTCTTCTACTCCGCCGTCGGGTGGTGCCCGGCCAGCCTCCTCATGGAACGCGCCGGCCTGCCGCGCGCGAACTGCCGGGTCCGGAACGCGACCACCTGATCCCGAGCCCGGTCGACGTCGTCTCGGCCCGCCCCGGACGTCGATCCGTCCTTCTGCGCGCCACGCCGTTAGGCTCTCTGAATGACCCGATCCCGATCGGTCAGGGTGTGGATCCTCGCGGTGCTGGCACTTCTACTGGCCGTCACCGCCACCGCCTGCAGTAGCGACGGCGAGCGCACCACCACCGACCTGTGCTCTCCGCCCGGTGTGGGTGCCGCCGCCGCGGCGCCCACCAACCTCGACGCCGCCGCGGCGCAGGCGGGCGAGGACCGCTACACCACCCCGACGACCGTCCCCCTCGACCAGATCGACGTCGGAGCCCTCGGACTGATCACGCCCGGCGTCCTCAGCGTCGGCACCCTGTCCGACGCGCCCCCGAGCATCTGCGTCAACTCCGCCGGAACGTTCACCGGCTTCGACAACGAGCTGCTGAAGGCGGTCGCCGCCGAGCTCGGCCTGCAGATCCAGTTCTCCGGAACCGAATTCGCCGGCCTGCTCTCCCAGGTCGCGAACGGGCGATTCGACGTGGGTTCCTCGTCGATCACCACCACCGACGAGCGCCGCAACACCGTCGGCTTCACCAACGGCTACGACTTCGGCTACTTCTCGCTCGTCGCACCGAACGGCGGCAAGGTCCAGTCGTTCTCGGACCTGAACTCCAGCACCCGAATCGGCGTGGTGCAGGGGACCGTGCAGGACGACTACGTCGTCAACACGCTGAAGCTCGACCCGGTGAAGTTCCCGGACTACAACACCGCCTACGCGAACCTGAAGACCGGGCAGATCGACGCCTGGGTGGCGCCGTCGCAGCAGGCGGAGGGCGCGATCCAGCCGGGCGACAACACCTCGATCGTGCAGAACACCTTCAGCCTCAACAACTTCGTCGGCTGGGCGGTGGCCCGCGGCAACCAGCCGTTGACCGACGCACTGAACGCCGGCCTCGACGCCGTCATCGCGGACGGCACCTGGTCCGAGCTGTACACCGAGTGGGTCCCCCGGGAGCTGCCGCCCGGCTGGAAGCCGGGCTCGAAGGCGGCACCGGAACCGGTCCTGCCCGACTTCGCGGCGCTGGCCGCCGAACAGGCCGGGGCCGGGACGCCCACGGAACCGGTCGCCGCGAAGTCCACCCTCGAACAGTTGCGGGACACGTTCTTCAACTGGGAGCTGTACCGGCAGGCGATCCCGGACCTGTTCACCACCGGCCTGCCGAACACGGTCATCCTGGCCGCCACGTCCGGCATCGTCGGAACGGTGCTGGGCATGTTGCTCGCCGTCGCGGGCATCTCCCGCACCCGGTGGCTACGGTGGCCCGCTCGCATCTACACGGACATCTTCCGCGGTCTGCCTGCCGTGGTGATCATCCTGCTCGTCGGTCTCGGCGTCGGGCCCGTCGTCAGCGGCGTCACCGGCAACAATCCGTACTGGCTGGGCGCTGCGGCGCTGGCGCTGCTGGCGGCCGCCTACATCGGCGAGATCTTCCGCTCCGGAATCCAGAGCGTCGAACCCGGCCAGATGGAGGCGGCACGCGCCATCGGGTTCGGCTATCGCCGGGCGATGACGCTCGTCGTGATCCCGCAGGGTGTGCGGCGGGTGCTGCCCGCGTTGATGAACCAGTTCATCTCGCTCATCAAGGACTCGTCGCTGATCTACTTCCTCGGCCTGCTCGCCAGCCAGCGCGAACTCTTCGCCGTCGGACGCGACCTGAACGCGCAGACCGGAAACCTGTCCCCACTCGTCGCGGCCGGCCTGTTCTACCTGGCTCTGACGATCCCGCTCACCCACCTCGTCAACTACATCGACCGGCGGCTGCGCACCGGGAAGGCCGACACCTCCGGCACTCTCGACGACCTCGAGCAGGCGATCGTCGTGGAGAGGGCATAGACCATGACCGAACCCACCGAACCCACCGATGCGGGCACCACCGATTCCGACGCCACCGCGGCGTCCGGCACCCTCACCGGGACCGGACTGCACAAGGCATTCGGCCGCAACAAGATCCTCCGCGGCGTCGACGTGCACGTCGACGCGGGCACCACCACCTCGGTGATCGGCCCGTCCGGTTCCGGCAAGTCCACGTTGCTGCGCGTGCTGAACCGTCTCCACGAACCCGACGCGGGCGACATCCTGCTCGACGGGCGCTCCGTGCTCGCCGACGACCCCGACAAGCTGCGACAGCGAATCGGCATGGTGTTCCAGCAGTTCAACCTGTTCCCGCACCGCACCGTCGTCGACAACGTCGCCCTCGGCCCCCGCAAGCTCAAGGGGCTGTCTAAGGAGGAGGCGCGCGAACTCGCACTCGACCAACTCGACCAGGTCGGCCTGCGCGCCAAGGCGGACTCGCGTCCGGGGAACCTGTCCGGCGGACAGCAGCAGCGGGTCGCGATCGCGCGGGCACTGGCGATGAAGCCGGAGATCATGTTCTTCGACGAAGCCACATCCGCACTCGACCCGGAACTCGTCAAGGGCGTGCTCGCGCTGATGGCGGATCTCGCGTCCGGCGGCATGTCGATGATCGTCGTCACCCACGAGATGGGTTTCTCCCGCAGCGTCGCCGACACGGTCGTGTTCATGGACGGTGGGGTGGTCGTCGAAACGGGAAAGCCCGACGCGTTGTTCGAGGATCCGCAGACCGATCGGCTGCAGGCGTTCCTGTCGGAGGTGCTCTGACACGCTTCACCTCGTCCGGGTGAGGCGAATTCGGACCCGCGGGGCCAGGCTGGTGTCACACCCGACACACCTGGCTAGGAGTTCGTGATGTGTATTGCCCCCAAGAATCCGAGTGAAGCGACGATCGCCGCGAATCGAGCTGCGGCGGACAAGTACGACATGGCGAACCGGCAGGACTTCGCCGATTCGCGGCGCGGACTGATCGCCGACCTGCCCGGCAACGTGACCGGCGCCGACGGACACGTCGTCTTCGACGCGCAGGCCTTCGACTACATCGGCGACGAGTCCCCGGCTCCCGACTCGGTCGAGCCGAGCCTGTGGCGGCAGTCGCAGATGATCCGTCCCGGCGGACTCTTCGAGGTCACCAAGGGCCTGTACCAGGTCCGCAACAACGACATCGCGAATCTCACCGTCATCGAGGGCGACGACGGGCTGATCGTCGTCGACTGCATGGCGGGCGTCGAGTCGGCCCGTCAGGGCATGGCGCTCATCCGGGAGCACGTGAGCGACAAGCCGGTCGCGGCGGTGATCTACACGCACACCCACATCGACCACTACGGCGGCGTCAAGGGTGTCGTCGACCCGGACGACGTGGCCTCCGGCAAGGTGCCGATCATCGCGCCGGGTCACCAGTTCGACAAGTACGCGATCGGGGAGAACGTGGTCGCGGGCAACGCGATGGCCCGGCGTGCCGCCTATGCGTTCGGCAGCCTCCTCGAACCCGGCCCGCAGGGCTTCGTGACCTGCGGTATCGGCATCACGACGACGGCGGGCCCGGAGGTGTCCTACATTTCGCCGACCGACCTGATCACCGAGACCGGGACCCGCCGCGAGATCGCCGGCCTGGAGTTCGAGTTCCTCTACGCCCCCGACACCGAGGCGCCGGAGGAGATGCACATCTGGATTCCGCAGTTGGCGGCGCTGACGTGCGCGGAGAACGCCAACCACACGCTGCACAACATCCAGACGCTGCGCGGCGCCCGCACCCGCGACGCCCGCAACTTCGCCCGCTACCTCGACGAGACCCTGGAACGGTGGGGCGACGAGGCAGCGGTGCACTACGGTCCGCACACCTGGCCGGTGTGGGGCAACGAGAACGTCACCGCCTTCATCGAGTCGCAGCGCGACACCTACAAGTACATCCACGACCAGGCACTGCGCCTCGCCAACAAGGGGTTCACACCACTCGAGGCAGCCGAGGTCATCGAGTTGCCGGAGGAACTCGGCCGCAACTGGGCCAACCGCGGGTACCACGGCACGCTGCACCACGACGTGCGGGCGGTGTACACGAAGGAACTCGGCATGTGGGACGGCGACCCGGTGTCGCTGCACCCGCACCCTCCGGCCGAGTCCGCGCGCCGGTTCGTGGAGTTCGCCGGAGCCGACAACATCCTCGCGGAGGGCAGGCGCGCGATCGACGACGCCGACTACCGGTGGGCGGTGGAGATCCTGCACAAGCTCGTGTTCGCGCAGCCGGACAACACGGAGGCGAAGAACCTGCAGGCCGACGCCTACGAACAGATGGGGTACCAGGCGGAGGGGCCGCAGTGGCGCGGCATCTTCCTCAGCGCCGCACTCGAACTGCGTGAGGGCGTCAAGCCGATGCCGTTCACGACCGCGAGCAAGGACACCATCCTGGGCATGCCGATCGACATCCTCTTCGACTTCGTCGCGGTGCACGTCGACGGCCCGAAGGCCACGGATGTGGACCTGCGGATCGACTTCGCGTTCACGGACGAGGACGAGACGTGGACGATGTGGATCCGCCGCGGCACCCTCAACGCCCGACGTGGCACGTCCCCGGACACGCAGTTGACGGTGTCGGGACCGAAGGGTGCGCTGACCGCCGTGCTGCTGCAGCCCGGCGGGGCGTCGGCGCTCGTCGATTCCGGTGCGGTCTCCCTCGACGGCGATGCCGAGGCGCTGACGACGCTCGGTTCCGTGCTCGACGAGTTCGAGCCGGCCTTCCCCATCGTCACGCCGTAGGGCGCTGCGCGCCCTGTGCGCGACTTTGGTAGTGGGAGCTACCAAACTCGCGCACAGGCAGCGGAGCTGCCTAGGACCCGAACGGATTGCCGAACATGTGGAGGTCGCCGAGGCCGCCGCCGTAGTGGTTGAGATCGATGGCGGCGTTCACGCCGGGGATCCGGCCCGAATCGGTGTACTGCCAGAACGTCCAGCGCGTCCAGCCGCCGGGCAGCGGGCCGGGGGCGCTGCGGCCGTTGTAGTCGGCGATCCACAGCGGGTAGTGGGAGAACTCGGTGGTGTTCGCCATCGCGGTACGCCAGAAGTTCGGATACGTGTAGATGATCGGTTGGCGTCCGGTCAATGCCTGCACCGCGTTCAGGTAGCGGCGCGTCCAGTCGATCAGGGCGCCGGGCGGCAGCCCCCCGGAGTGTTCGATGTCGAGCACCGGGGGCAGGCCGCCGGCGACCAGCGGCAGCGCCGTCGACGCGAAGAACGCGGCCTGCGCCTCGGGCGACTGCGTCGGGTCCGCGTAGTGGTAGGCGCCGCGCGCGATACCCGCCGCCCGCATGCCGATCGCGTCCTGCACGAAATAGGGGTTGACGTAGCTGAGACTCTCGGTGGCCTTCACGATGGCGAATTCGTGACCCGAGGCGCGGACGGCGAACCAGTCGATGGGCGCGCCGCCGGGATGCTGCCAGGACGCCACGTCCGGTCCGTTGATCTGCGCGTTCGCCCCACCAGGCACCGCGACTGCGAGCGCCCCGGCGAGCAGTAGCGGGGCGAGGCGGGTGACATTTCGGATACGACCACGGCGCAGCGACGTCATCGGCCGAGACTAAAACGGTCACGCCGTCGGGTACATCGATTCGCACCGATCGTTATCAACCGTTCGACCCGCGGTCACCCTCCCCGGCGACCGTCCGGCTATCCGAGCCAGTCCAGGACGGCCGCCGCCGTCCACGACTGCTGCATGCTGCCCAGAGGCTCCCCTGTGAAGGGCTCGTAGTACTCGGCGAAGCTGCCGTCGCTCGCCTGCCGCAACCCCTCGGCACGCAGGTGCCTCGCCCGTTCCGCCCAGCCGCGGCGCGCGAACACCCACGAGAACAACCACGTCATCACCGGCCACACCGGACCGCGCCAGTACTCGCGGGGACGGAAGTCGCCGGACACCGGCGACGTCGAGGGCGGCACGCCGTACCGCAGATCCGGGTGACCGCAGAAGCGCGGACCCTCGAAGGTCCGGAGCAGCGACCGCTCGACGTCCCGGGGCAGCCCCCCGGACAGCAGTGGCGCGAACATCGCGAGGGTGTCCGTGCCGATCCAGCGGCCCGTGCGCAGGTCGAAGTCCCGGGCGGCACCCGACCGCGGATGGGTCGTCGCGACCACGCCCTCCCGGAACCGCTGCGCCCACTGGTGCAGGTCTCGAACGTCCGCCTTCGGTGCGGAGTGCTCCTCACCGATCGTGGCGAGCACGTCGCACGAGAGGGCGAAGATGGCACTGACGAACACGTCCTCGACCGCGAAACTCATCGCGTTCACCAGGTCCGCGTCGTCGTAGCGGACCCGTTTCATCTCCTCGAGGAGCCACAGGTAGCGGTCGTACTCGGCGTCGGTGGGGCGCTGCGTCGGGTCCGGGACGACGACGGTGTCGGCGCGCAGGTAGACGGGAACCGATCCGGGAATCACGTTGGCGTACGGCGAATCCCAGCGCGGGGAGTTGTCCATCCCGGACTCCCAGCCGTGGTAGAGCGTCACCCGGCCGACCTCCTTCGGGTCGCGGGCGTGCGCGAGCCAGCGATGCCAGCGCATCAGGTCGGGCCAGCGACGGTCGAGGAACTCCTCGGCGACGGCGCGGGTGGTGCGGCCGTGCCGTCGGGAGTGGTCGAGGATGCGCTGCACGGCGATGGCGTGCACCGGCGGTTGGGTGATCCCGGAGGTGTGGACCCCGGGTGCGTGAGCGGCGAGGGTGGTGCACGCCCACCGGTCGGGTCCGGGGAAGTAGCCGTCGACCCCGTTCGCGAACACGATGTGGGGGATCATCCCGTTCTTCCACTGCGCGGACAGCAGCGTGTCGAGTTCCACCACCGCGCGTTCGACGCTCAGCGGCGCCAGTCCGACGGCGACGAAGGCCGCATCCCAGCTCCACATGTGCGGATACAGTCGCGGCGCCGCGCTCGTCATGGTGCCCAGATCGTTACCCCGGAGGAGGTACGCGGCCCGGGCCGCGAGCTGGGTGGGGGTGAAACCGGCGTCGGACATGCCCACAATTGTGCGACCCGGCCGAACCTTCCGCCTGCCGGGACCGGGTGTGCCCGTCTCCTAGCCGGTGGGGCGTGACACCTCGTCGGAGCTGCGGAACACCAGACGGCCGTCGTCCAGCTTGATCGCCCACCGCTTGGCGAGCGCCCAGCTGCGGCCGTAGTCGGCGTCGTCGGCGGCGAGGGTGTCGCCGAAGTCGTCGACGATCACGCCCGATCCGTCCGTCTGCTCGCCCTCCCCGGAGGCCGGGTCGACCTTCGTGACCACCGTGTCGCCGACGGCGAGCGGCGGGGCCTTCGCCCCACCCGACGTGCCGGCCTGCTTGCCTGGTCCCTTGCCCGCGGCCGACGCCTTGTCGGATTCTGCCGAGTCCTTGCCAGATCCCATGTGTCGCGACTTCCTTCCTTGCCGCCCGGGGCCCGATGCATCGCTCCGGATTCGGAGCGTGCGACGCCCCGCACGGCATCAAGTGTCGTAACCAGAATGTAGCTGACGTTGTACCGAGCACGCATGTCGGACACCGATTGGATGGACGATTGCGCAGTTCAGGGTACTCCTGCGGGCACAGCCGGTCGGGATTGGCGCGGGCGAGTCGGCGGGCGGAATCAGGGTGTCACGGAGGAGCGGAGCATCCCCGTCGGCGGGGCGGCGAGGACGTAGTGCAGCTCGTCGAGCTCGACGGGCGACGACACGACATCCGCCCAGGGGAACACCGCTCCGGTGCGTTCCAGGAAGTCGACGGCCTGCTGCAGGTGCTTGGGCTCGTAGTTGTGGACACCGGTGATCGTCAGGTGGCGGCGCACGACCGTCTCGGGATCGACGGTCAGCGCCGGGCCCGGCGCGACCGAGCCCGCCAGCACCAGCACGCCACCGATGTCGAGCCGCCCCAGACCCTGTGCGATCGCGTCCGACGAACCCGAGAAGTCGAGGACCACGTCGACCGTCCCACCGGCGTCACCGACACCGCCGAAGCGATGCGCGAGGTCCACCCGCCCTGGATGGAGATCGGTGATCCGCACCCGGGCGCCCGCTTCCGCACACGCCGCGGCGGCGGTCACCCCGAGCATCCCGGCCCCGCAGACGAGGACGCGCCTGCGCAACAGCGGTCCCGCCGCCTCGAGCGTCGCCATCACGGTGGCGGTCGCACAGGCGGCCGGCGCCGCGACCGCGTCCGGGATCGTGTCCGGGACGCGCACGACCGCCGTCCCCGCGGGCAGCACGATGTACTCGGCGTAGGAACCGGACAGCGCCCAGTCGCCCTCGAAGGGCTCGTGCCCGACCTTGCGGACCGTCGCGCACTTGGCGGTACGTCCCGCACGGCACCGTTCACACCGGCCGCAGGCGACGGTGACGGACCAGACGATCCGATCACCGACCGACACCGCGGCGGTCTCGCCGCCGACCGCCTCGACCACACCGACCGCCTCGTGGCCGAGGACCGACGGGCAGGCGGCGGATCGTCGGCCGGTGACGGTGTGCAGGTCACTTCCGCAGATCGTGGCGAGCCGGACCCGGACGAGGAGGTCACCGTCCGTGAGCGCGGGGATCTCGACGTCGCGGAGTTCGACGCCGGCACCGGTCCAGACTGCGGTGCGGCTCAGACGAGTTGCGAGCGAATCCACCCGGACAACCTCTCGATGACGTAGACGATGACGAAGATGACGATCACGATCGCGCCCGCGACGTCGAAGTTCAGCGTGCGGATCGATTCGAACAGCAGGAACCCGATGCCACCCGCGCCGACGATGCCGAGCACCGTCGAGGTACGGATGTTGACGTCGAACAGGTAGAGCGTGGACCCGACGACGGAGGGCATCGCCTGCGGCAGGACGGCGGCGAACAACGTCTTCCACCAGCCGCCGCCCACCGCACGCACCGCCTCGAGCGGGCCAGGGTCGATCTCCTCGATCGCGTCGGCGACGAGTTTCGCGAGGAAGCCGACGGAGCCGATCGCGAGGGCGCAGGTTCCCGCGACGGGACCGAGACCGAGAGCGGCCACGAACACGACCGCGAGGATCAGTTCGGGGACGGCGCGGACCACGAGGATCCATCCGCGGGCGAGCCAGAACACGATCGGATGGGGGGTGACGTTGCGCGCGGCGAGGATCGCCACCGGGATGGACAGGACGGCGCCGATGGCGGTCGAGACGACACCGATCGCGACGGTCTGCCCGGCCGCGGTGAACAGGTCGCTGCCGAGGGCGTCGAAGTTGGGCGGGATCATGCGCGCGAAGATCTCGAGCGACGGCCCGACCCACGTGAACAGTGACAGCGGGTCGATCTCGAGCACCCACAGCGAAGCGATCGTCGTGGCGCCGATCAGTGCCGAGAAGGCGATGCGGCCCAGCCGTTCCCGCCCGGGGTTCGAGTTGGCCGGCGTGAGCAGCATTCGCCGCACGACGATCGCGAGGATCTCCATCACCGCGATCATCACCAGGATGATGCAGACGATGCCGAGAGCGCGGGGGTAGACCAGTCCGCGCAGGGCGTCCTGCAGGGCGAAGCCGATGCCCCCGGCTCCGACGAACCCGAGCACGACCGACATCCGAAGATTGATGTCGATTCGGTACACGAAGGTGCCGATCCACGACGGAACGACCTGCGGTACAACCGCATTGGTCATCTCACGGATCCATCCGGCACCCGCCGCCCGGACCGCCTCGCGCGGACCGGCGTCGGTCTGCTCGATCGCGTCGGCGAACAGCTTGCCGAGCATGCCGATCGAGTGCAGCGCGATGGCGAGAATGCCCGGCAGCACACCGATTCCGAGTGCCCGCACGAACAGCACCGCGAACAGCAGATCCGGCATCGCGCGACAGAAGGTGATGACTGCGCGCGCCACGGCGTACACGGCGGGATGGGGGGTGGTGTTGCGCGCAGCGAGGAACGCCAACGGTATCGACGCCGTCGCCGCGAGCACCGTCCCGAGGACCGCCATCAGCAGCGTCTCGAACGCGAGCACGCCGATCCGGCCCGGGTCGGACACCTCGGGCGGGAGCATCCGCCCGATCAGGTTCGCGACGTCGTCGAGTCCGTCGAGGAGGGTGCCGGGCGCGAACTCGATCGACCACGCCGACACGAGGGTCGCGACAACCGCCACCAGGAACACCCCGGGAAGCAGGCCCCGCCGCGGTGCGCGGGGCCGGCCCGTCCCGGCGGCGGAACCGCCGGGACGGCTGGTGAGGAGCAGGCTCACAGCGACCTCGCGGACGCATCGGACGTCGCCGGGTCCACCCGCTGGTAGATGTCCATGACCTCGTCGCGGGAGATCCCCACGGCGGGCCGGTCCATCACCTTGACGCCGCTGCGCAGGCCGACCAGGCGGTGCGCCCAGCCGAGCGCGAGATCGACCTGGTGCAGGGTGCACACCACGGTGAGCTTCTCCTCGATGCACACCCGGAACAGCAGATCCATGACGATCCCTGCGTTCTCGGGGTCGAGCGAGGCCACGGGTTCGTCCGCGAGGACGATGCTCGGTTGCTGCATCAGCGTCCTGGCGATCGCGACCCGCTGCTGCTGCCCGCCGGACAGGGTGTCCGCGCGTCGCTCGGCGAAGTCGGCCAGGCCGACCCGATCGAGGTGTTCGAGCGCCTGCCTGCGCATGCTCTTCGGGTAGGTCAGCGCACCGTACCGGGGGACGGTCAGCCGCCCGAGGCCGCCGACGAGGACGTTCTCGAGGCAGCTGAGCCGGCCCACCAGGTTGAAGTGCTGGAAGACGAATCCGACGTCCCGGCGCAGGGTGCGCAGCTGACGTGCGGACGCGCCGTCGACCCGGACCCCGTTCACGACGATCCCGCCGGAGGTCACCGGGTTGAGCCCGTTGACGCAGCGCAGCAGCGTCGACTTGCCCGATCCCGACAGTCCCAACAGGACGACGAGTTCACTGCGGTGGATGTCGAGGCTCACGTCGTCGAGTGCGACGGTGGCGCCGAAGGTCTTGGTGACTCCGCGCAGGGAGGCGACGACGTCGTCGCCTGCGACGGGAGGGTGGGGTCCGGGCGCGTTCACGGGATCAGCCCTTGCACTTCTCGGAGCCGGTGACCTCACACACATGGCGGACGCCGTCGTAGTCGGCATCGGTGGCCGCGACGACGCCCCATGCGCGCTCGTCGGTGATGCGGCAGTCGTCACCGGTGCAGAATCCGGCTGCCTCGAGGCTGTCGGCGTTGAGCTTCTCCACGAAGACGGACTTCAGCTTCTCGACGTTCTCGGCACCGAGGGAGTTGTTGGCGGCGAAGACGGAGCCGGCGATCATCTCGGACTTCCAGACCGTCTTGAGCTCGCCGGGCTCCAGGTCACCCTTCTCGATCATGGTCTTGTCGACCATGGTGTCGAACGCGAATCCGGCGTCGCAGTCGCCGGCGGCGATGGCGAGCGCGGACGCGTCGTGACCACCTGCGTAGACGGGCGTCATCGCCGCGGAGATGTCGGCCTCGGAGCCCGACTCGGCGACACCGGTCTCGATCAGGCCGGCGCTCGGGTACAGGAATCCGGACGTGGAGCTGGGATCGACGAAACAGACCTTCTTGCCCGCGAAGTCGGTGAGTCCGTTCACGGAAGCGTTGTCGGACTTGGCAAGTCCGTAGGACTGGTAGCCGGGCTGGGCGCCCTCGGACTTGATCACCGCGCCGAGCGGGGTGAGATCGGCGCCGTTGATCCCGGCGACGACGTAGGCGAACGGACCGAAGAAGGCGAGGTCCACGTTGCCCGCGATCATGCCCTCGACGACGCCGGCGTAGTCGGACGCCTGCACGAAGTCGACGGTCGATCCGGTCTCCTGCTCGATCAGCTTGATGACCGGTTCGTAGCTGGACTTCAGATCGGTGGAGTTCTCGGCCGGAATGGCGGCGAGGGTGATGGTCTCGGGGAAGCCCTGATCGGTGGTGGCGGCCTCGGCGGAGTCGGATCCGGAACAGGCCGAGAGGGTCAGTGCGAGGCCGGCGATTCCGGCGACGAGCGCGGACCCGGTGCGGCGGGAACGAAGGTTCATCGGGGGAGTCCTTGGTGTGAGTGAGGAGGTCAGGCGGGGAGGATCAACTGCGGGAACTCGGCGACGGAGCCGAGTACGTGGGTGGCGCCCGCGGCGCGGAGTGTCGCCTCGTCGTGGGCTCCGGTGAGGACGCCGGCCACAACGGTGGCGCCGGCGCGCAGGCCGGACACGATGTCGCTGGAGGTGTCGCCGAGGACCGCGACGCCCGAGACGTCGACGCCGCCGGTGCGCATCAGCGCGGTGAGGATCATGTCGGGGAAGGGGCGTCCACGGCCGGCGTCGGACGGGCAGAGGACGAGGTCGGCGATGTCCTCCCAGCCGAGAGTGGCGAGGATCCGCTGCTGGGTCGAGCGGCTGAAGCCGGTGGTGAGCGCGACCTTCACACCCGCCGAACGCAACTCGGCGATCGCGTCGGCGGCTCCGGGCACCGGAGAGATCCCGCCGTCGACGAACTCCTCGTACGCCTTCTCGAAGGCTATGTTGGCCTGCTCGGCACGTTCGGGGGTACCGAACAGTGCGGTGAACACCTCGATCTTCGACTGCCCCATGGTGTCGAGGACGTAGGTGCGGGCCTCGTCGCGTTCGGGCCCCTCGGCGGGGAGGCCGACCGCGGTCGCGGCCTCGTCGAAGGCTCGGACGACAAGGCCGTCGTCCGTGACCGTGGTTCCTGCCATGTCGAGTACTGCCAGGGCTGTGCCTGTCACTGCTGCCATCCTTCGGATCGGGAAACTGTCGCAGGAGGCCGGGCTTCCCGGCGCCGCCGATCACATTGAGGCTTGGTATAGACCACGATTCGGACACAGGTTGAACAGCAACTGAACAACAGCGGGCATCTTGGTATAGACCGCCGACTGCTAGGCTCGGGCACATGTCAGCGGCCGCCGAACCCCGGGTGCTCAAGCATCAGGTGGTGCGCGCGCAGATCGAGAAGAGCCTGGACGGACTCGCTCCCGGCGATCCCGTCCCATCCGAGCGGGAACTCGCCGAGCGTCATCTGGTGGCCAGGGAGACCGTCCGGCAGGCGCTTCGCGAACTGCTCCTGGCGGGCCGGGTCGAACGCCGCGGCCGCACCACCGTCGTGGGCCGGCCCAAGGTCGTGCAACCGCTCATGATCGGCTCCTACACCGAGGACGCCCTCGCCCGCGGGCGAACCGCCGGACGCATCCTCGTCGGATGGACCGATCTGGTCGCCGACGACCAGCTCGCGGAACAACTTGCGATTCCCGTGGGGTCACCGGTGCTCGAGCTCGAGCGCATCCTGACCACCGACGACACCCGGGTCGGTCTCGAAACCACCCGGTTGCCCGCGGAGCGGTATCCCGGACTCGCCACGAACTTCGATCACCGGTCGTCGCTGTACGCCGAGATCCAGGCCCGCGGCATCGAATTCGCGCGGACCACCGAGGTCATCGAGACCACACTGCCCGACGCGCGGGAGGCTGCTCTGCTCACCGTTGACGCCCGCACCCCGATGTTCCTGCTCAACCGCGTGTCCTACGACCAGAACGACGTTCCCATCGAGCAGCGGCGGTCCCTGTACCGCGGGGACCGGATGACCTTCACCGCCCGCCTCACCGCGTAGACCGCACCGGACGGCATAGGGTCGACCCATGCGTCCCACAGCACTGATCACCGGGGCCGGACGCGGTCTCGGCGCCGCCATCGCCCGCGAACTGGCCCCGACCCACGACCTGTTGCTCGGCGGCCGGACACCGGAATCCGTCCGCACGGTCACGCGGGAGCTGGGGTCTGCTCGCGCCTGGCCCGTGGACCTCACCGACCACGACGCCCTCGCGGAGGCGGTCACCCACATCGACCGGCTCGACGTCCTGGTGCACAACGCGGGCGTCGCGGAGATCGGAACGGTCGCCGCGACACCGGTCTCGGCGTGGCGGCACATGTACGAGGCCAACGTCCTCGCCGTCGTGGAACTGACCCGTCTGCTGCTGCCGCGACTCCGGGAGACCAACGCCCATGTGGTGCTGGTCAATTCGGGGGCGGGACTGCGGGCGAACCCCGGCTGGAGCGCCTACGCCGCGAGCAAGTTCGCGCTGCGCGCGTTCGGCGACGCCCTGCGCGCCGAGGAGCCGTCGCTCCGCGTCACGTCGATCCATCCGGGACGCATCGACACCGACATGCAACGTGCCATCGTCGACGCCGAGGGTGACGACTACGACCCGACCCGCTTCCTCTCCCCGGCAACCGTCGCGTGGGCGGTGCGCAACGCCGTCGAGACACCCCGAGACGCGCACCCGACGGAGATCGTGCTCCGCCCGAACCCGCGCTGACCACGGAACGGCTCGCGCACGTCAGGCGCGGTCGACCAGAACGCACCGCGCCCGCGTGAAGATCGTCGGCATGCACTTGTTGCAGTGGATGCACAGCGAACGGGTCCGCTCGTCGGCGGCGATCCGGTTGATCAGGTCCGGCTCCCGCAGGAGTGCACGAGCCATCGCGACGAACTCGAAACCCTCCGCCATCGCGGTGTCCATGCCCGCCTTGTCGGTGACTCCGCCGAGCAACACCAGCGGCATCGCGACGGCGGCCCGGATCTGACGGGCGGACTCGAGCATGAACAGCGGCTCGTACGGGTACGTCCGGATGAACTGCTTGCCGATCATCTTCACGCCCATCCGCACCAGCGGCTGGTCCATCGCCTTCGCGAATTCGTGGACCGGTGCGTCGCCGCGGAAGAGGTACATCGGGTTCAGCAGGGAGCTGCCCATCGTCAGCTCCAGTGCGTCGAGACCGCCGTCGGCCTCCAGCCACTGCGCCACCTGGATCGCCTCGTCCACCCAGAACCCGCCGGGGACACCGTCGTCGATGTTCAGCTTGGCGAGGATCGCGATCCGGTCGCCGACCGCCTCCCGCACGGCGCGCGCGGTCTCGCGCACGATGCGCGCCCGGTTCTCCAGCGATCCACCGTAGGAGTCGGTGCGGTGGTTGGTCTTCCGGCTGAGGAACGAGCTGGCGAAGTAGTTGTGACCGAAGTGGATCTCGACGGCGTCGAAGCCGCCCTCGATGGCGAGTTTCGCGGCGTCGGCGTGCGCGGCGGTGATGCGCTCGATATCCCCCAGGGTCGCCGCCTTCGTCACCTTCATGCTCATCGGGTTGAACGACGTCGACGGTGCGAGTGCGGGAAGACCGTTGGACTTCGCGTTGGCGACCGGCCCGGCGTGTCCGATCTGCGCCGACACGGCGGCGCCTTCGGCATGGACGGCGTCGGTGAGCCGACGGAGTCCCGGCACCACGTCGGGCCTCATCCACAACTGCCCGTACTCGGTGCGACCCTCCGGTGCGACGGCGCAGTAGGCGACCGTGGTCATGCCGACGCCGCCCGCGGCGACCTGTCGGTGGAAGTCGATCAGATCCTCGGTGACCAGGGCGTTCGGCGTCCGGCCTTCGAACGTCGCCGACTTGATGATGCGGTTGCGCAGGGTGATGGGGCCCAGCTCGGCTGGCGCCAGCACGTCGGGAGTGGTCACGTGAAGATCCTTCGGTCTCGGGTGGACCGAGCCTAGGACAGTTTCGTTACCAGTGGAACCGTAATGCTCACTCAGCGGGAGAAGATTCGCCGGATCCTCGCCCCACACACGGTTCCCCGATGTCACACCGGGTCACTCAGCGACACCCGATGTGACATCAGGGAACCAGCGCGAACCGATCAGACCAGGGCGACGGCGGCGAACGCGGCGAGTGCGACGAGCGCGGCGCCGGTCACCGACTGCACCCGGCGGTCGACGACGCACATCACCGACAGGAAGCCCGGCATCGAGCCGCCGCGACGGGTGTGGACGATCGCGGCGAGACTCGGCATGCACCGTCCGAGCGAGACGACCGTGAACATCACCGCGCCGAGCGCGGGGGAGCCGGCCGCGAGCACCCCCAGGACCAGCAGGTAGTAGGCGCTGGACCGGATGAAGATCAGGAAGCCCGGACCGATGATGGCGCCGAACAGCAGCGACACCTTCCACGGTTCCATCGTCCTGCGCAGGTGCCGTGGCAGCTGCCGGCGCCGCATCGGCGCGGGCATCGTCAGGACGCCGAGCTCGTGCAGGCCGTAGGCCAACGCGAACAACGCCCACCCGGCCAGCATCCACGTCACCGACAGGTGACTCGACACCAGCGACCCGAGAGCGCCGAGTGCGGCGCCGGTGACGGCGCCCGTCGCCACCGAACCGAACGCGTGCCAGGCCAGCCGGCGCACCGGTGTCGAGGTGCCCTTGCGGCCGGACTGCTTCGGCGCGGCGACGACACCGGCGACGGACATGCCGCAGGTGGACCAGTTCGCGGCCAATGACGTCACGAGTCCGGCGCCGACGACGGCGGCCGTCAGGGCGGTGGGGGTGGACGGGTCGGCGAGTGTCGCGGCGCCGGCCCCCGCGGCTGCGGCGACGGCGATCAGTCCGGCGCGTGCGGGCACGGCGACGGCCTCTCCGAGGGTGGGCCGGATGTCCGGCAGGTCCGTCCCGAGCGGACCGTGGTTGAGGACGGTTGTCATCGAATACCTCCAAAGTGGTTGCTGGACAGATGTGCTCATTCGACGGTGACGGTTCCGGTCATGTACCGGTGCACCGAGCACGTGTAGGTGTAGGTGCCCGCCCGATCGAAGGTGTGCCGGAACGTCCCGACTCCGGTTATCCCGCTGTCGAATTCGTCCTCGACGACGATCGTCGGATCGGATTCCACGTGGTGCAGGACGCCGCCGTCGTCGAACCGCCACTCGACGGTGCCGCCCACGGGAACGGTGACGTCCGGCGGACCGAACTGCACGTCGGCGATCTCGATCACCGCGTCCGGCTCCTCCTCGCCGGAGCATCCGGCGAGGAGCGTCACCGCGACGGCACCCGGGATCGTCCACCTCCTCCCGATTCGATTGCGGCGCACTATTGGACGATCACCGTGCCGACCATCATCGGGTGCGGCGTGCAGTGATAGGTGTAGGTTCCGGGGTCCTCGAAGGTGTACTCGTAGGTGCCCTCGGTGAGCAGTTCACTCTGCAGCACCCCGTCGAGCGCCCCGTCACCTGCGACGTCGTGGGGAAGCCCGTTGTCGTCGAACCTCCACTGGACGGTCTGGCCGGCCTCGATGGTGACGGATGCGGGGGTGTACGACATGTTCGCGACGTCGATCACCATCGCGGGCTCGTCCGCCGCGTCCGCCGATCCGCACGCGGTCAGGCCTGCCGCGGTCGCCAGCGCCGCGACGAGGGGGAGCAGTTTCTTCATCGTGGATCCTCTCACCGGATGTACCGCAGGTTCGCGGTCATCCCTGCTTCGAAGTGGTAGGCGTTGTGGCAGTGGAACATCCACTCGCCCGGGTTGTCGGCGTCGAACTCGATCGCGAGTTCGGTGCCGGGCAGGACGTTGACGGTGTCCCGTCGCAGCCCTCCGTAGTCGGGGACCGCGAAGGTGTGGCCGTGGGTGTGCATGGGATGCCACATCGTGGTGGTGTTGGCCATCGTGATGCGGATCCGCTCACCCTGGCGCATGACGAGCTTGCCGGCGTCCGGCCCGGCCATGCCCCACACGTACCGGTCGCCGGCCTGGATGAGTTCGACGCGGTAGTCCCGGTCGGGGGTGCGGGTGTCCAGCCGCACCCCGTCGGCGGGGCGGAGCGCGCTCTCGGCGAGCAACCGGCCCGACAGCTCGGACACCGCGCCACCGACATCCGGATTCGTCAGGGGCGCAGCGTCCGTCGACCGGAGGACGGTGGACGCGTAGCCCTCTCGGCCCTCGACCTTCGCCACCACCGGCCACGCCCCCGACTTCAGGGTGACCAGCACGTCGTACCGTTGCGCCATCCCGACGATCAGGGTGTCGGTGACGGTCGGCGTGACGTCGAACCCGTCCGCGGCGACGACCGTCAACTCGTGGCCGGCGACCGCGAACCGGTACGGGGTTTCCGCGGCCGCGTTGACGATCCGCAGTCGCACCCGGCTGCCCGACGCCGCCGTCACGACCTCCGGATCGTTCGGCGGGCGCCCGTTGATCAGGTGCAGCGGGTATCCGATGTGCTGGGTCATGCCGCCCAGCGGATCCGACGATCCGTGCCCGCCGGAGACGAGCGACTCCGCGACACCGAGCGAATCGGCGGTGTGCACCATCGGGGCTCCGCCTCCGCCGTGCCCGGCGTGACCGCCGGAGATGGCGGGGTTGAGCGCCGTCAGCACGGCGTCCGGCGTGGTGCCGAGTCCGTCGAGCCAGTCGTCGAGCACCAGCACCGCGTCCACGTCGGCGCCGGTGGCATCGTCCGGGTCCTCGACGACGAGGGCGCCGAACATGCCGCGGTCCGCCTGCAGGCCACTGTGCGAGTGGTACCAGTGTGTGCCTGGGTCGGGGACGACGAATTCGTACGTGAAGTCGCCGCCCGTTCCGATCGGCGCCTGCGTCGCCGGTGCGGCGCCGTCCATGTCGTTGCGGATCCGGATGCCGTGCCAGTGCACCGTCGTGTCGGAGGGGAGCTCGTTACGGACGGTGACCTGCAGCCGGTCCCGGGCGGTGACCCGCAGTTCGGGGGCCACCGCCTTGCCGCCGAAGGACCAGGTGTCGACGAGTCGTCCCCCGAGGTCGACGGTGGCGAGCCCGGCCGTCAGCGCGAAGGGGGACAGCCGGCCGTTCCAGCCGCGGGCCTCCTCGGCCGCGGCGATCTCGGGGTCGGTGGGTGCGATGTAGTCGGGTGGCGCCGCCTCGGAGTCCGTCGCCTCGACCAGACCGCAGGCCGTGGAGCCCATCCCCAGCGCCCCGAGGCCGAGGGCCCCGACTCCGAGCGACCCCAGCCGCAGGAACCTGCGACGGTCGAGGACGGGCCCGCGCGTGGCGGGTGTCATCGGAGCACCTGGGGGGTCAGCAGCGTACCGGGGTCGTCGACGGTGCCCGACACCTCCGCGGAACTGACCTTGTCTCCGGTGGCGGCGGCGACACCGACGATCGTCTTCGCGGTCTCGCCGTCCACCTCGGGTCCGTCACCGAGCACGTAGAGCGTCTTCCCGTCGACCGAGAACGCCATGCTGTCGATTCCCGTCAGGCCGAGATACGCGAGGTCGAGGGTCTTGACGGGTGCGAACGTGACGGCGTCGTGGAGTTCGAGCTTCACGACGCTTCCCCCGCGTGCGGAGTCCGGGTGGATCGCACTGTCCGTGTACTCGATCGCGAGACGGGTGCCCGTGTTGTCGATGACGTTCTCCGAGAACCGGCCGCCGTCCTGCCCGGCGTTGCCGATCGGGGCGACGGTCTCCGAGGGCAGTCCGTTCGCGAAGTCGAAGACGAAGACGTCACCGTTCTCGCCGACGAGCAGTGCCTTCTTCGCGTCCGCGGCCCACGTGACCTTGCGGGCACTGACGAAGTCGTCGGGAAGCACCTTCGCGCGCGTGGTCTCGGAGGGGACACCGGAGTCGTCGATGGAGATCTGGATCAGTTCCCGCGTCTCCTCGCAGACGCTGTAGATCTCGTGGCCGTCCAGCCAGGTGAACGGTCCACAGCCGATGATCTGTACGGCGCCGCTCTCCTTCTTCGCCTCGAGATCGACGACCCGGACGCCGTACAGCCCGTCGTCCCAGGTGACGAAGTACCTGCCGTCGGAGGTCACGGCGTTCGAGCCGGGGCGCGAGTGGACGCGAGCGTAGTCGGGGAGCATCGCCTCCGACGGTTCGAGCAGGTTGCCGGAGTAGGTGCTGACCGTGAAGTCCGCGGCTCCGCGGGATCCGCGGGGACGCCACACCTCGGCCGCGAGAACAGCGGGGTCGTCGGGGGTGTCACCGACGAAACCGTGGATGACCGGATCCCAGATGCCGGGGCCGACGACGAAGCGGCTGCCGGCGACACCCGTCGTCGGGTCGATCGCGTTGACGCCGAGTTCCAGCTTGCCGAATCCGCCTGCGACGACGAGAAGATCGGTCGACGTGATCGGGTCGATCTCACCCACGTGCACGGGCTCGGGGATGGTGTCGCCGATCTCCTGGTCGTCGTGACCGAGGGAGATGCCGTCGGTGGGAGCGGTGAACGGGACGGTGGGGTAGGTGACCTCGCCGTTGGATGCGTCGTCGTCCCCCGACGAGCTGCATCCCGCGATGGCGAGGGTGGCGGCGAGCGACACCGCGACCGCCGCGGAACGGGACAGACGCCTGGACCGTGAAGTGCTCATGCTCCGGCACCGACCTTCGGGCGCTCTGCCGGACGGGTCTGACAGTCCTCGCCGATGATCGGGGCCATCGTGCACGTGTACGCCTGGGACTCGTCGGAGACGCACCAGATGATCTCCTGGTCGTAGCTTCCCGAGACGGGGTTGTACATGACGGCCTGCATGTCGGGCTCACCGCAGAAGGCGTTCGAGCACGACGGCGCGCCACAGCAGTCGTAATAGGCGATGAGATAGGTCTTTCCGGTGTCCGGATTGGTACAGCAGCCGACCCAGAACTCGGCTCCGGGCTTGCTGCCGGGGGCACAGGTGGTGACGCCGCCGCCGTTGCAGGCGGCACACGAGGTGCCGTCCATGTTGCACCAACGCCAGTACTCGCACTCGGCGGGATCCTTGCCGTCGTACACCGGCACCAACGGTTCCGGCGCCTCGGGTGCCGGTGCCGGCGCCTCCTGTGCCATCGCGCTGCGCGTCACGGGCAGCGAACTGATCAGTGCCACACCGGAAACGCCCATCGTCCAGCGTCCGACACGGCTGAGCATCGAGCGGCGCGACACCCGCTCGGACAGGGTTCGTCCCGTGCGGCTCACGAAGGAACCGCCCTTGCCCGCCATCCAGGCCGCCTGCTCCTTGACGGTGTCCTCGTCGACCGGATACCTGTTCTCGGTCGTGCCATGGTCTTCCATGTGCGTGTCTCCTTCTCTCGGGCTCAAGCCGACTTCGCCTGCGCGTGCAGGTGCTGGAGGGACGGGGTGCCGGACTCGAGGGCGTTGAGCAGACTCTCGACCTGGGCCATGTGGTTGCACAGGCCCTTGCCGGCGATCTTGCCGTGCTCGTCGAGGATCACCCCGTACGGTGTGGTGCCTACCTGATAGGCGATGCCGACGTCGCGAGCGTCGACGTAGCTGAGCTCGGCTCCGATGTTGCTGCCCGCCAAGAACTCCCGATGCTCCTCCGGAGTCCCGTCCGAGATGACGACGACGTCGAGATCGGTCTCCGCACGTGCCATCGCCCGCAGCCCGGGTAGCAGGCTCTTGCAGGTGCTGCAGCTCGGCGCGGTGAACATCAACAACTGCGGCTTGTCGCGGTGACCGCCGACGCGCACGGAGCGACCCAGGTGGTCCTCGAGTCCGGCGAACGACGGGCCGGCCTGCGCGACCTTGGGGCCGGTGTCCATCATCCGCGCGCCGAGCGGACCCAGCCGCACCTGCACGCGGCCGATCTCGCGTGCCAGCGCCAGCGTCATCAGGAACAGCAGCGCCACAGCCGTCGTCAACACGACGACCGCCACCACCAAGAATGTTGTCATCGAACTCGTCCCGTCTGTCGTGGAAGGTTGTGGATGTCGATCACCGCGGTGTCGTAACGCGACACCGTGTCGGCGGCCCGGAGCGTGATCGACGCGGAGGTCAGGTAGTCGTCTACGGGCCTGCGCCCCGGGTGGACCACGGCCCGTAACTGGGCGACCGAGACCACGGCCAGCACGAGCAGCAGGCCGCCCGCGACACCGACCAGGCGTCCGACGGGCGTCACTTCGGGCGCCGGTGCGACGGTCAGCGCCAGTGCGGCGACCGCGAACAGGGCCGCTCGGCCCGCATGGAACCAGCCGATCCGCGGCACCTCGTGACCGGCACCGAAGGCGAAGCACCCGCAGTCGAGGTCGCGCCGCCCCCGCGCCAGATTGACGGTCAGCCCGGTCACGAATCCGGCGAACAGCACCGTCGCCGCCGCCGCGGGCCACCGTCCGCCGAGCCCCGCGATCAGCAGTACCCCGATCGCGACCTCGGCGAACGGCAGCGTCGCCGCCACCGTCCGTTCCGCCGGCGCCGGCAACAACCGGTAACCCTTGACCACCGTCAGCAGACCGTCACGGTCGCCGAGCTTCGGGACCCCCGCGAGCAGGAGCGTTCCGCCGAGAACCGACGCCACCACCACCCAGAACATCGATCACGTCCTCTCTCTCGTCGACACAAATGATGGTGCCCGAATGCGGCGGTTTCGCTGCGCCCGAGCAACATCCGTGTACGTCCCGAGTGGAAACGGACATCCCCCCGTCCCGCTCGCTCCTGTGCTGGTGGCAGCCCGGATCCGGGCTGGGTCCGCCGCGCGCGGACCCACCGCGGAGCAGCCCCGGGCCACCCGGGGACGATCGATTTCCACTTGGGGTAACACGGTCGACATCGCGGTAACGGGCGCGAAACCGGCTGTGCAACTGAACGATGCGAGGGAGGCCACGACCACCTCCGTGCGGGAAACCCGCACGAAACACGGGACGACTAGCGTTCGGCGAGGCGACCGACCGCACGATGGCCGGCCCGTGATCGAGACGAGGTACCGATGTGGTCGGCAACGGATCAGGCGGCAGACGTCCGCGGAGCGGAGGTGCGCTCGGCGCCGCGATCGCACGGGCACGCAACGCACCGCCCCCGGCGCATCCGGTCTTCTCGCCACTGCGGGCACTGGGGCGGCGACAGCTGTCCCAGATCGACCTGATCGGACAGTCACTCTCGACGATCGCTCCTGCGACCGGGATGATCTACATCGCCGCCTGGATGATCTCGGCCCGTCCCGGTCTCGTCGGACTCGCCGCCATCGTCGGCACCACGGCCGTCGTGGTCGCCGTCGCATTCTGCGTCACCCAGTTCACGCGACGGCTCGCCGCCGCCGGATCGCTCTACAGCTTCGCCTTCCACGGTCTTCCCCGGCGCGCGACGCTGACGGTGGGCGCGGCGTTGCTCCTGGGTTATCTCGGCATCTCGATCTCCGTGCTGGCGAACTCCGCCGTGAGTCTTCTGGGAATCGCTGCCGCACTGGATGTTCCCGCGTCGGGAACATCGCTCATGACGGTGACGGCGGCGGTGGTCGCGAGCGTGGTCACGGTCATCGCGATCCGCGGCGTCCGATTCGCGACGCGGGCGATTCTCGTGGTCGAGGTCTGCTCGCTGGCGCTGATCTGCATCCTGATGGTCGCCGGGCCCGACACGGCGGACGCTCCGACCACCCCGTCGTCACCGGGCACCCTGCCGGTGCTCGCCCTCATCGTCGTGCTCAGCATGGCCGGTTTCGAGAGCGCCGCGTTCTTCGGTCCCGAGGCCCGGCGCCCGCTCATCACCGTGTCCCGGGCGGTCCTCGTCACGCCGGTCGTGTGCGGAGCGGTGTTCGTGTTCGCCGCGTGGGCGGCGCTGACCGGACACGCCGACGCGGTCGTCGCCGCCTACTTCGACGGCACCGCCTCCGGTGTCGGCCTGCCCATGGTGCTGGCCGTGAAGATCGGCGTCACCTGCTCGTGGCTGGCCTGCACCCTCGGGTGCGCGCAGGCCGGGTCACGCCTGCTGCTCGCGATGGGAGTCGAGGGAACGGTGCCGCGGCGACTGTCGCGGGTACACCCCCGGCTGCGCACCCCGTACGTCGCCGTCGCGACCTTCCTGCTCGCCGCCCTCACGGGCGCCTGGCTCCACATCCGGTACTTCGTGGGTGACTCGACCGCCTACGACGGGTTCGTCGAGGTCGCTCTCGTGATCGCGTACACGCTGCTCGCCGTCTCCTGCCTGCGGTTCCTGCGCCGGATCGGCGAGGACTCGCGGGCCACCACGGCAGTCGCCGCGGGCATGGCCGCCGCGGGCACCGGGCTGCTCGGGTATCTCGTCGTCGACGGCGTCGCCACGGGACAGTGGGCGCTGCCCGCAGCCGTCCTGGTGATCGGCGGATCGGGAACGATCTGGGCGGCGGCGCTCAAGCGCACCCGCCCCCAGTCCCTCACGACGATGGGAGCATTCGACAGCGTGGAGACCGCGGACCTGCTCCCCGGATCCGCCGCGCTGGTCCTCGACGACGACGGCCGCCCCCAACTGGTGACCGCGGACGCCACCCCCGGGTCCGGGCCGTGACCTCACACGCGGGCGTGGAGTCGCCGACGGGATTCACCGGGCAGCAGCCCCGCGCCGTCCGCAAGGCCCTCGGCATGCTCGAAGCGGTGGCCCAGCTCGGACCCGGGACGACGGCGAAGGAGATCGCCCGATTCGCAGGAGTTCCGCCCACCACGGCGTATCGCATGCTCAACCTGCTGGTCGCCGAGGGATTTCTGGTACGGGTGCCCGACCTGTCGGGTTTTGCGCTGGGCCGGCGCACCGCGGAACTGTCCCGCGCCGCGGCGGCGACCGACACTGCAGCCTCCCTGCACGAGACCGTCGAGACCTTGCGCAGCCGTACTCGTTTCGGGCTCCACGTCGCGTCGTTCACCGGCGGCCGGCTGCGGTTCGTGGACCAGGACCCCGACCACGAGATCGTGGGAATCACCCTGCTGGCGAAGAACCTCCACGCGAACGCACTGGGGAAACTGATGCTCGCACACGATCCCGCGCTCGGCGTCGGGCTCGACCTGCGTCGTCTCACCGAGCACACGGTCTGCGACCCGGAAGTCCTTCGGGCCGAACTGGTCCGGGCCCAGCGTGACGGGCACGCGTTCGAGAACCAGGAGTGTCGACTCGGACGCTCCGCCCTGGCCGTCCCGGTCCGCAACCATGCCGCAGAGGTCGTCGGTGGGCTGTGCCTGCAGGGATCGCCGCTGCGCGTGTCCGACACCGACCCCGAACAGCTCGGCTTCCTGCACGAGGGGTCGCGTCAGCTCACCGGACTCCTCTGAGCCGGTGGTGTACCGGGCCGGAGTGCACCGAATCCGGCCCCGGTGGCCGGAGCGATCCCGTCAGGTCGCCAGGTCAGCCGGCGCGACGGACCGCGACCGCCGGTGCGAGCTGTCCAGACGCTCCTGGAGGACCGTCAACAGCACGGCCAGATTCGTTGCGTCGCCATCTATCTCGACCAGTCCTCGTTCCAGGGCGTCGACCACTCCGATGCGACTTCCCGCGATCGCCGCCATCGTGGACGCGTCCGTGACGATGACGGCGTCGGCGTCGTCTCCCGCCTGCCCGGCCACCACCTCGGCGCCGCCGTCGGCGATCGACAGACTGGCCACACTGTCGTCGACTCTGAACTCGTAGGTGGCGCGCACCGTGCCCAGCGATTCGGCGTCGAGCATCCGCACGAGGAACTGCAGCGTCCATTCCGCCTGGAATCGCTGGGTGGGCTCGCGACTGTCGCAGGTGTGGTGCCGCGCCCCCCACAGGGCCAGCGGGACCAGGGCGTCCGCGAGTTCCTGGCCGGCCTCGGTCAGTTCGTAGACGGTGGACGCGGCAGGCGGCCGCAGGTAGCGGCGCGCCACGACGTCGTCGGTCTCCAGTTGCTTCAGACGCGCCGCCAGCAGGCTGGTTCCGATTCCGCGGAGCGACTCCGCGAGGTCCGAGTACCGCTTCGGGCCCGACATGAGCTCGCGGACCACGAGCAGTGTCCACCGCTCGCCGACCACGTCGAGCGCACGCGAGAGACCACAGAACTGGTCGTAGCTACGTCGCGACATGCATCACAGCGTACTCCGCGGATCACTTCACGAAGCAACTACTTCAGAAACATTCTTGCGTACTTCAAAAACTTGTGTAAATCTCAGTGCACGCGAAATCCCGAGATCTCCAACAGGAGGGGCGGTCGATGATCGGCGGCAGTGCATTCACCCGCGAGCTGTGGCAACCGAAACCCGACGGCGCATCGCCGTACCGTGGAACCGTCGTACTGGGCTGTAGCGGCTCACCGGCGTCGATCCGCCTGATCGAGGCCATGCCACTGATCGGAGCGATCACGGGTGGCGTCGTGCTGGTCTGCGCCGTCAGTCCGTGGTCCCGGCCACCGTCCGAGCGGAACCCGTACGCGGTGGACATCCTCAAGGGCGAAGCCCACCTGCTCGACGACGAGACCGAGGCCCGTACGGCGCTCGAGCGCGGAGGCGTGGCGGTCCGGCGCGCCGGACTGAACCTGGTCGCAACGGTCGAGGAACCGGGCGATCCGGTGCGATCCCTGCTGCGAGCGGCCGACCGCTATCGAGCCGACGCGATCCTGGTCGGGATGCGTAGCGAGCGACCCAGCCGGCAGGTGAACAGGCTCGCCCGACGCCTGCCCGCCGATCTCGATCTCATCGCCTCGAACGGCGGCGAGCATCTGCTGGCACGCACCCGGAATCGTGTTCCCGCACGCGGTCTCTCGCTGCTCCCGACGATGCCCCGCCCTGCCGAGGCGTGACCGCACGGCCCGCGCAGCGAAGGGTCGACCCTTGGCGAGACGGCACCTGCGATGCTAAAAAGAGACAGATCTGTCTTGATAGGGGAATCGGGGAGGGCGAGCAGATGGTTGACGACACACTCACGGCGAGCGCGGGACTCGAGATCGTCGAGCGACTGGCCGAGGCGAAGAGCCGGCAGGACGTGGACGCGGCAATGGCCGTGTATCACCCGGACGCCGTCCTCGAATCACCCCCGCTGGGAACCCGGTACGTCGGATCGGACGTGGCGGGGGCGGTCGCGGGGTGGTTCGCGTTCGCACCCGACTACTCCGTCCGCGTGGACGGCCACGGCATGGATCGAGGGGTCCTGTGCTGCTGGGGCGAAATCTCGCTCACCCCCGCGTTCACGTGGAGCGGCAAGGCGCCGAACGGCCGCCGGGCGACGGTTCCCGTGTTCATGTTGTTCCGGTTCGAGGACGGTCGCGTCAGCTACGAGAGCTTCAACTTCGACGTCGCCGGAGTCGCGCGCCAGTGCGGTGTCGAGGCGTCCGACCTGGTTCGGGTCCCGTGATCGTCGGAGCTCGCCGTGACAGCACGGCCACGATGACCGCGGCGCGACACGAGGACTGGGGATCACCGCTGCGGATCACGACGGTCCCGCGCCCCGAACCGGCGGCCGGCGAGGTCCGGATCGCGGTCAAAGCCACCAGCGTCAACCCCATCGACATCCACACCGGACGAAACGCCGGATACGAGCAGTCGATGCAGCTTCCCTACATCCCGGGATGGGATGTCGCCGGCGTGGTCGACGCGGTCGGCTACGGCGTCACCCGGTACGCGGTCGGTGAGCCTCTCTTCGGTCTCGCCTGGTTCCCGTACCCCGCAGGAACATACGCGGAGTTCATGACCGTTCCCGCCCATCACGTCGCTCGCATGCCGTCGTCCGTCTCGTTCACCGAGGCGGCCTGCCTGCCCATGGCGGCGCTGACGGCGGTGCAGATGCTCGACGCCGCGCACGTCGGGCGCGGCCGTCGTGTTCTGGTGAGCGGATCCTCCGGCGGTGTCGGGCACCTGGTCGTCCAACTGGCGGTCGCCCGCGGTGCGACGGTCGTCGCCCTGGCCCGCCCACACGATCATGCACTGTTGTACGAGCTCGGTGCGGACGCGTGCGTCGACTACGCCGACGTGGACGCGGTCGCCGCGATCCGGCCGGTGGACGCCGCTGTCGACCTGGTCGGTGGCCGTTTCGGACGAACGCTGTTCGACCTGGTCGAACCCGGTGGCTCGATCGCACTCGCCACCGCGTGGTCGATTCCGAAGTACCGGGCACTCGCGGCGGAGCGCGGAATCCAGGCCGCCTCCTGCCTCGTCGAGCCCGACCCCCAGGCGCTGCTCGCGATCGCCGAACACGTCGACGCGGGGCGCCTCCGGGTGGTCGTCGGCGCCGAGTTCGCGCTCGACCTCGCCGCCGAAGCACAGGCGTGGGTGACCGATCGCCGCGGCTTCGGCAAGGCGGCTATCGTCACCGCATCCTAGGAAGGGGCGAGATGGGCGAGGCATCGGGACAACTGCGGGGCACGGCACTCGCCGAGAAGCTGGTCGACGTCGCGGCCGAACTGTTCTACGTCAACGGAATTCGGGCCGTCGGCGTCGACGAGGTGGTGCGGCGTGCCGGGGTCGCGAAGGCCAGTCTGTACCGGTGGTTTCCCACCAAGGACGATCTGATCCTCGCCGTCCTGCAACGGAGGGACACCGAGTTCTGGGCCCGGTGGGACGACGCGGCGGCGGCCTCCGGTGACGACCCTCGTGCGGAGCTGGACGCGCACCTGACGTGGATCCAGGCGCTCGCGACCCGGCGTCACTATCGTGGCTGCGCCTTCGTCAACACGGCAGCGGAGTTCGACGGTACCGAGTCACAACACATTCGAGCGCGCTGCCGCGATCACGAGGAGGAGTTGCGCCGCAGACTGCGGGCGCTCACCGCTCGTCTCGACGTCGCCGACAGTGATCGAGTGGCGGATCAGCTGCACATCGCCGTCGTCGGAACCCTCGTGATCGGCGGACTCTGTCCGGGCGGGGGATCGGCGACGGAACTGACCGCGCTCGCCGACGCACTCGTGCCGCGCCGGCCGGATCACCCGTCGGCGGGCGCCGCTCCCGCCTGCTGATGCAGGCCGAGCAGGACTCGGCGAAACAGATCGGTGCATTCACGCCGCACCTGCGGTTTGTCCTCCGCCGACGCCTCGGCCAGGGCCAGGCCTGCCCCACCGAGCATTTCGTGGAAGATGCGCACGGTCGTCCGCTCTGCTGTGTGCTCGAGATATCCCGAGTGCATCAGACTGAGGACGACGCCCTCGACAAGGGCGTACGAGTGGTCCTGTTCGCACCGGCGCCACCCTTCCCAGCCGAGTGCGAGCGGGCCTTCCTGCCAGACCAGCTTGCCGTAGACCGGATCGCAGGACTCGCCGAGGAACGCATCGAAGCCGGCGATCGCGGCGTCCTCGGGACTGGACTGCTTGCTCGCCACCTCCGCGACCCGCTGGATCGCGCCGATGCCCAACCGGTCGAGAACGGCTTCGAAGAGGGCCTGCTTACCGGCGAAATGGTGGTAGACGGCACCGCGTGTGAGCAGGGCCGATGCGGCGATGTCCTCCAGGGACGTTCCGGCGTAGCCACGCTCGGCGAACAACGTCGTGGCCTCGTCGATGAGCGCATTCCTGGTCGCCTCCGAGTACAACTCGCGACGACTCCTCACAGCGGACATACACGGAGTCTACCCACGTACGCGACGTAGGTGGCCCGGCCGACGAGCCGCACAGACCTGTCGCCCCGCGCCCGAGGGCACGAGGCGACAGGCCGCGAGCGGGTGTCAGCTCCGGACGAACGCGTCGCCGTCCGGGTCGAGGGCCCCGGCGTCCGGGGCGACCGGACCGATGTCACCCTCGGTGAAACCGCGCCGTTCGTGCCATCGAGCGAGCGGCGCCGGAGCCCACCAGTTCAGGCGTCCGAACAGACGCATGAACGCGGGTACCAGCAGCGGCCGCACGACGAACGCGTCCAGTAGCACGGTCAGCGCCAGTCCGATGCCGAGACCGCGCATGAACGACACCTCCGCAGTGGCGATCGCCAGGAAGACCACCGCCATCACCGTGGCCGCGGCGGTCACCAGGCGGCCGGTGTGCGCGAGACCGAGCGCGACCGCGCGCTCGTTCGCGTCGGACGTCTTGTCCGACTTCGCCCATTCCTCACGCATCCGCGACAGCACGAACACCTCGTAGTCCATCGACAGTCCGTACGCGAGCACCAACAGCAACGGCGGAATCGTGTAGTTGTAGTAGCCCGTTGCCACGGTTCCGAGACCACCGAGGTTGCCGTCCTGGAAGATCCACGTCATCACTCCGAATCCGGCGATCAGGGACAGCAGGTTCATCAGGAGCGCCTTGATCGGAAGCAGGATGCTTCCGGTCATCATGAAGACGATGACCAGGGTGGCGACCGCGATCATGGCGAGCACCCAGGGGAGACGATCCTGAACGCCGGCGGTGTTGTCGATGCTGCGCTGCGCGAGCCCGGAGAACAACACCTGCCCGGGTGCCTCGACCTGCTTCAGGTCCGCGATCTGGTTCGCCCCCTCGGTCGAGAGTGGATCGATCTCGGTGGTCACCGTCAGATACGCTGCACTGCTCGACATCTCGGAGTCGAACGTGACGGGGCTGACCATCGATCCGTCGACGTAGACGCCGCTCGGAGCGGCGACGCCGGTGACGCCGTCCACCGTGGACAGGTCGGACGCATAGGCAGTGAGTGCCCTCGGCGATCCGTAGCCCTCGGGCATGGCGATGTGCACCACGCCGAGCGTGCCCGGGGAGAACTGGTCTCGGAGGATGTCACCGACCTGACGTGACGAGGTCGACTCCGGCAGGACCCGGTCGTCGGGGTACCCGAGACGCGCGCCGAGCAGGGGTGAACCGAGAACCACGATCACACCGACGACGATCACCACGACCGGCACCGCCCGCCGCATGGCGAACTTCGCGACCCGGTACCAGAACTGCTCCTCCGGCCGTTTCGGCTGCGGCTCGGGCCGCTTGAACCAGCGTCGCAGCGGTTTCCGGACGTCGAGCGCGTCCACCTTGTCGCCGAGCACCACGAGCACCGCAGGAGCGACCAGCAGCGAACCCACGAGGGAGAAGGTGACACCGGCGAGACCCGCGTAGGCGAGGGATCGCAGGAAGTAGATGGGGAACACCAGCATCGTCGCGGTGATCACCGCGACGGTGAGCGTCGAGTAGACGACCGTGCGACCCGCCGTGTTCATCGCGCGCACGAGCGCGTTGTCCCGACCGGCCCCCGCAGCCACCTCCTCTCGATAGCGACTGACGATGAAGAGCGCGTAGTCGACGGCCAGCGCCAGGCACAACGCCGTCGAGAGGTTGACCGCGAACACCGCGACATCGGTGAACTGGAACAGGATTCGCAGTGTCGACATCGTCGCCACGATCGCGAATCCCGACACGATGAGGGGCACCATCGCAGCGACCACGCTGCCGAAGATCCACACCAGGGCGACGAAGATGGCGGGTGCGGCGATGATCTCGAGCCGGATCAGGTCGATGCGCGACTGGTGGTTCAGCTCGTACTGGGCCATCGCCTCGCCACCCGCCGCGACCGTCACCCCGTCCGCCGTGCCGATGAGCGGTTCGGCGAGCTCGTGAGCCCAGTTCGGCGCATCCCGGTCGTTGCCGGCGATCTGCGTGACCACCAGGCCGGTGGTCCGGTCCTCGCCGAGCAGCAGGTCCGCCATCTGGGGCGGGGCCGACCAGTAGGACAGGGTGCGCCGAGCGTGGTCGGAGGCCTGCAGGTCGGCGGCGATCTCCTGGCCGCGCTGGCGTGCCGCTGCGCTGTCGGCGCCCGCCGGATCCGTCACCGTGAAGATCAGGGTGAACCCTCCGGCGTCGAACTCGTCCGCGAGAAGCGCTTCCGCCCGGGAGAATTCGGTGTCCGGGACGTCGTAGCCGCCTGCCAGCAACTTGGACATGACCGGCAGGCCGAAGGCGGCCGCGGCGATGAAGAAGACGATGGCACCGGCCAGCACCCGGCGGGGCCACCGGATGGCCAGTTCGGCCAGCTTCGTCAGCATGACCCCTCCTTCTGCGTCGGATCGACGGTCTTCACTCGTCGACTCCTCTCGATCGGGACCCTCGGCCCCGGTACGTCATTCGGCGACTTCACAGGCGAGTCGTCAGTTGACATGACTGACGTCACACACTGTACGATCAGTCACATACTGAACACAATGACTTTTACATACATCGTGTATGTCAGTTGGCGGGGGACCTCCGCCGCCCGACCGTGGCGCTATGCGATCAGCGTGGCCGGAAGTGCCTTCCAGCCACGCATGTTCACGAAGGGACGGCGATCGGGGGTGACGTCGAGCTTGATCCCCGAGAAGCGCTCGTACAGGGCGCGCAGCGCGATGGTGCCCTCCATGCGAGCCAGGTTCGCGCCGACGCACGTGTGGATGCCACTGCCGAAGGAGAGGTGATTCCTGACATTCGGACGCGTCATGTCGAACCGGTACGGGTCGCTGAAGACGGCCGGATCGTGATTCGCCCCGCCGAGCAGGATCAACACGACGGTGCCCCTGTCGATGTCCTGACCTTCGAGCGTCACATCGCAGGTCGCCATCCTCGCCGTCACCTGAACAGGGCTGTCGAACCGCATGATCTCGTCCACCGCGGACGGCCAGAGCGTCGGGTCCGCACGCACCAGCTCGAGCTGGTCGGGGTGATTCTGCAAGGCGACGATCCCGTTCCCCAGCATGTTGGCGGTCGTCTCGAAACCGGCACCGAGAATGAGTGCCGCATTGGTGAGCAGCTCACGATCGTCGAGGTCACCGCTCGCGACCAGATCACTGAACACGTTGTCCTCCGGGACGAGCCGCAACGCCTTGATGTGTTCGTCGAAGTAGGCCGCACCCTCCGCGAGCGACCCGAGCGCGGTGCGGAACGCCGGCCAACTCGGGCACAGGTCGAGCAGCGGCGCGGCGTCGACACCCCATCGGGCGAGACGCGGATGCCCCTCTTCCGGAACACCGAGGACGGCGCCGATCACCGCAACGGGAAGACGCACCGAGAAGTCCGCCATGAGATCCGGCGCCGTCGCCCAGTCCAGTTCGGCGAGCACCCGGTCGGTTTCGGTGACGACCCGCTCCCGGAGCTTCTCGACGGCCCGGTGATTGAACGGTTTCGTGACGAGACCCCGGTAACGGGTGTGCGCCGGCGGATCGACTCGCAGCATCGACGGCGGTGCGATCGGGTCGGGCAGGCCCGGATCGGTCCGGTCCAGCATCCACTGCAGGGGCCTGGGGCGCGCCTCCCTCGGCGGCACCATCGCGCTGAACCGCCGGTCCCTCAGAATGGCGGTCGCCAGGCCGTGATCGACCGTGACGGACAACCGCCTGCCGCGCACGAGAGGTCCGGCCTGCCGCATTTCCTCGATGAATGTGTCGGTCTCGGAGCCCTTCTCGGACTCGAGGACGAACCGGGCCAGGGCATCGCCTCGACGCGCCTGTCGCAGTACGACCGCACGTGGCAATCCGTACGATCCGGCCCACCACAACCACCTACGCATCAGCACCTCGAAACCCGTTCACCGTCGACCCGACCTGGTCGAGAGTCTTCGTGCCGGCGCTGACGCCACACTGATGCACGCGGCCGGTCGAGTACTCACCTCGTCAGGGTGGGGTGGCCATCATGGCGAGCATTCCTGGCCGCACCATCGAGGAGCCGAACATGTCCGGCAACATCCTGACCGATCCCCGCCTCGCCACCACTCTGCGCCGCGAGGATCACGGCTTCTTCGGGCCGGACTCGGTCGCGTGGCAGGTGTGGAGTCATCCGGCGATCCTGATCGGCCTGCAACGGGCGGTCGCCATGCAGTTCCTCAATCCGTTCTTCGCTGCGGCGCAGGAGGATGCGCGCTCGATCTATCGGCAACCGGCGCACTTCTACGACATCACGCTCTCGTTCCTGCTCACCGGCATCCTCGGTGACAGCAGGACCGCAATCGGAACATCGGACTTCATCACGGCCATCCACACCCACGCCACCGGCATCGAGCCGATCACCCAGAAGCGCTACAACGCGAACAATCCCGAGGCGCAGTTGTACACACACGTCGACGGCTGGCAGTCGATGCTCAAGTGCTACGAACTCCTCGGCCCCGGCCCCCTCGATCCCGAGACGGAACTGCGGTACTGGCACGAGTGCTCGATCGCAGCGGAACTGTTCACCTGCAGACCGGCCGACGTCCCGCGCTCCCGGGACGAGGTACGCCAGTACTATGCGGCGTTGCGTCCACGCCTGTGCCTGTCCGAGCACGCTCGATCCGGACTGCGCCAGCAGTTGTTCACCAGCGGCCCGTACACCGATGCGAAGATCGCTGCCATCAGCCGGGTCGGAGCACCGGCCTCGATCGCGACGATGCCGCGATGGGTCCGCAGGCTCGCCGGGATCGACCAGCCGGCGGTGGTGGACCGCGCGGCCGTCGCGGGCATGCGCGCCCTCCTCACCGCCATCGCGCGATCGCAGCGTGCGACCTGGACGCTGGTCGGGATCGCCGCACCGATCGCCGGTGGCATCATTCGTGAGCACTTCGAAGCCGCACCCCCGGAGCGACCCGTGCTCACCACCCCGAGTGATGCACGTATCCGTTTCGGGCGCAGCGGCACTCGCGCGACGCGTCCCGCCGATCCGGGTGCGGAGACCGGGTCGGCTCCGGAAACGGTGGCCGACGGGTCCGCCCGATCCTGAACCGTGCACCTCCGCACGACATTTCCGCCGACAGGAAGGCAGACAAGTGAGCGACAACCGTGTGCGAGTAGCGGCGATAGCCAATCCCGCGGCGGGCGGCAGTCCCGAGAATGCAGTGAGGGTCCTGCTCGAGCACCCTGGCATCGACCTCCGGACGCTGCCCACCACCGGCCCGGGTGACGCGGAACGAATCGCCGCCGAACAGTCCCGGGACGGCTGGGCGGAAGTCGTCGTCGCCGTCGGCGGCGACGGTACCGCGGCGCAGGTCGCGAGCGGCCTGTACGCGTACCCGGGACCGCCCCTTCTGGTGGCACCGGCAGGCACCGGCAACTCGAACTACCGAGGACTGTGCGACGACCGGGAATGGACGGACATCGTCGAGGCACTCGCGGCAGGCACCCTGGAACACCGGCGGATCGACCTGGCGGTCGCCGACGGCATCGATCGCGTGATCCTGCTCGGCACGACCACCGGCATACTGCCGACGACGCTGGAGATCGCCCGGACGATGACGGGCAGCGGCCGCGATCTCCTCGGCCGCGCCGCGATGGAGGCCCTCACCACGCAGGTGTCGTATCCGACGCGGGTGTTCATCGACGGTGAGATCTTCCACGAGGGTGAGTTGCTCGGCACCTACATCGGCGGGATGCGGCACCGCGGCGGCCGCTTCGAGATGCTCCCGACGTCCCTGATCGACGACGGTCTGCTCGACGTGTGCCTGCTCAGCGGCACCACCGAGCCGCGCTACGGACGCGGAACGGCGATCACGATCGAGCGGACCGATGCGGTTCCACCGTTGATCGAGCTCGACGGCGAGTTGCACCGGCCGGACACCGCCGGTTACACGGTCCGGGTGCTCCCCGCCGCGCTCGAGGTCCTCGTGCCCACACCACTGCCGCCGGCATTCGGCGCGCGCGCAACCGTACCCGAGACGGTCACCGCACCCGCCCGGTGAGCGAACGCCGTGCCCTGCACGTGGTGCAGGGCACGGCCGGGCCGGCGGGAACCGGCCCGGGTCAGGTGACGAGCTTCGACCGAGCCGATCCGGTCATCCGCCGGAGGTACTGCGCGAGCACACGGTCGACGATCCGCCCCGACGGTATCCAGGGGCCCGACGTCCGAACCCACGGGAACCGATCCGACAGGTCGTCGCGATGACCGGTGGCGATCCACCGGGCCAGGTACGCCCCGTTCCAGCTCGACGATGCGATGCCGTGGCCACAGCAGCCTCCGGCGTGGAGGATCGCTTCGTCGCGTCCCCGCGACCCCACGACCGGGAACCCGTCTCGAGTCATCGCAATCGGCCCGGACCAGGTGGTCACGATCCGTTGGCCCCGCAGAGCGGGGTGCAGCGACCGTACGGCGGCATCGAGGAAGGCGCGCGAGCCACCGTCCGGATCCTCGCTCCCGTGGCCGACCGAGCCCCCGCCGACCACCAGGCGATCGTCCGGTGTGAGCCGGTAGTACGGCGAAAGGTCGCCGTGCTCGATCACCGGTTCGGTCCGTAGCGATTCGAGCACCGCGATCACGTCGGCCGGCAGGGGATCGGTCGCCCCCGCCTGCACACGCAGCGCGATCACATTCGACGATGCGTCCAACTGCCTGGCGAACGCGTTGACGGCCAGAACGACCCGCCGCGCCACCACGCGCCCGCGGTCGGTGACGAGCACCGGTTGACGTTCCGGCTCGACGCGGCGCACTCTGCTGTGCTCGAAGACGCGCACGCCTCGGCGTTCGCACATCCGGGCCAGTCCGTGGGTGTACGCCGCCGGGTCGACCGTCGCCGCGGGTCCGTAGCGCACACCGCCGAGGTAACGGGAGGCGGCGGCGGGCAGATGCCGTGCCGCCACGACCTCCGCCTCGACGCCGAGTGCCCGCGCGGCCACGCCTTCCGCGAGAAGCGACTTCGCAGCACGGCGATCCGAGGCGACGACGAGCTGCGTTCCCGGCGAGAGTCCGCACTCGATGTCGCCGTCCGCGATGGTCTCCAGGACGTGCGCCACGGCCGCTTGCGACCAGCGATGAGCCGCCCGCGCGATCTCGTCCCCCCGGGTCCGTCGGAGCCGGTGCAGGGACGGACCGACACGTGGACCGACGAGACCCGTCCCACTGCCGCTCGCCCCCGCCGCGACCCCGCCCGCGTCGACGACCACGACGTCGAGGTCCGGACGAAGCGCGGCGAGAGTTGCCGCCGTCGACAGTCCGGTGATGCCCGCGCCGACGATCGCGACGTCGGCGCGGATCGTTCCCTCGACAGGGGAGCGCGGGGTCGACGACTCCGCACCGCCGTGCCAGGGCGGACACCCGCCCCTCATGGCCGAGACGGCGTCTGTGCGTTCGCCGGGAACCCCTGTGCCGGAGAGGTTGTGCAATGACATGTCCGAGCCCCGTCCGAAAGATGTATAGTCACACGAAGTTTCCCGCTCCGGACCCCCCGGAGTACGACGACGTCGACCATTCTCCGCGGTCGCGCTGAGCCCGTTCTGACATGGTCGGCAGCACGCGTCATCAGGATTTCAGTTCACACTCCGGCAATGGCCGACGTGAGATGCCCTGGTGCCGAGGCCAACATGTGACGGGAGCAGCGGCCTCAGTGCAGGTCGACGAGCGCGTTGCGGAGGTTTCTGCTCGGATTGATCCCCAACTCGTCGTTGAACATGCGCTCGGCCTGGTAGTACGACTCGTATGCCTCGGCGTGCCTGCCCTGACGCTTGAGCGCCGTGATGAGCTGGGCACGCATCCGCTCGTTGAAGGGGTCGTTCGTGATGAAACGGCGAGCGTTCACGATCACCTGCTGGTCACGTTCCAGGACGATCCAGGCGTCGAGCAGGACTTCCCGTGCCGTGGTGCGCATCTGATGCAGTTCGTCGGCAGCAGCCGCCGCCAGCGGACCGTCGCAGGTGTCCACCAGCGCGTCGCCGCGCCACAGACCGAGCGCGTTCGCCAGCATCGTCTCCACGACCGACGGCACGGACGGGGACAGAGCCAGCGCCTGTTCGACGTCGACGCGGAACCGATGCGCGTCCACCGCGGATCCGTCGACGTTCAAGCGGTAACCGCTGTTCACCGACTGCAGAATGTTCTGCCCTTCGCATTGGGCGTTCAGCCAGCGGCGCAGCCTCGTCATGTGCGCATGGAGCGCGTTCGTTGCATTTCCCGTGGTCCGCATCAGATCGAGTTCCTCGATCAGCTCGTCCCGCCGCACCTCGTCGCCTGCCCGCAGTGCCAGAAGCGCGAGGATGCAGCGCAGCTTCTTGCCCGGGAGCAGCAGTTCGACGTCACCACACTTCGGCTGCAACGGACCGAGGATGTTGATCGACATGCGCGCATCGCTCACGGCTGTAATTCCCCTTTGGTGCCTGGCCGCACAAGGCGTGCGACTCCGTTTGGACGACGGCAATCGCCCACCAGGGAGGCGTCGACGCGATGGCGACGGCCCGCAGACCGGGCCGTTCATCAGGCTCACCCCCCACGGCCCCCACCGTTCACGGATCGTAAGCGACACCGCGACACCGGGCTTGCCGTCGTCACTCGGACACGGCAGGAAACACGGAATGCTCCAGACACTCCCCCCACCGCATCGAGCGAACCGGAGTCTAACGCGGACGCGACAACCTCTCAGAACCAACATCTCGGCATCGCTGAGACATCAGTCACAGGGTTTGGTACGCACCAATCGTCCGATGTGGGGCGGGATGTCCGAATCGACGTGCGCCGGCCCCGACTCCAACCCGACTGCCCGACAGTCGTTCTCGCGACCTCTCACCAGGGGGATCAAGCAGGTTACCGGCCGGTCACCGACCCCGCCGAGAAGACGAAGGCCGCCGGATCCGGCTTGCGCAGACGCCGCCAGTATCCGGTTCCGGTGCCCGGCCAGGACTGCCGGTTGTGGCCCGACTCGTCGAGAAACCAACTGTTGCACCCGCCCGAGTTCCAGACCGAGCGCGCAAGCCGGCGGTGCAACCACGCGTTGAACTCCCGCTGGGTCTCACCGCGGACCTCCATACGGGTCGCGCCCTGTGCATCCATCAGATCGAGACACCGCGTGATGTAACCGATTTGAGTTTCAATCACAAACAGAATCGATTGGGCGCCACCCCCGGAATTGGGCCCCATTATCATGAACAGGTTCGGGAATTCTGTGACCGCGAGTCCCAGGTACGCCTCCATGCCGTCGCGCCACGCCTGTTGGATCGACGTCCCGTCGCGGCCGACGATGTGCTCGTCGGCGCACCGGTTGTCCGTCGAGAAGCCGGTTCCCAGGATGACCACGTCTGCGGCGTACTCGGCGCCGTCGTCGGTCACCACTCCCGTCGACGTCAGGTCGGCCACGCCCCGGGCGACGAGTTCGACATTGTCGCGACAGAGCGCGGGATAGTAGTCGTTCGAGAGAAGAATTCTCTTGCAACCGATTTCGTAGTCCGGCGTCAGTCTCGTGCGCAGTTCGCGGTCCGGAACCTGCTTCGCCAGATGGCGACGAGCAGCGAACCTCAGCAACCTCACCAGACGTGGGTTCATGAAGGCCAGCACCGGAACCTCGTGCGTCCAGTACGCGATGTTCCGGTACACCGAGTGCAGTAGGGGGACGCGGGCGAACAGCCACCGCTCGGTGGCACCGAGCTTCCGGTCCGCCTTGGGAAGCACCCAGTGTGCCGTCCGCTGGAAGACGTCCACGTGCCCCGCCTGCTCGGCGATTCTCGGAATGAACTGTGCGGCACTCGATCCTGTTCCGACCACGGCAACACGCTTGCCTTCGAGGGACACCTCGTGATTCCACTGCGCGGAGTGGAAGATCGCCCCGCCGAAATCGGCCTCGCCGTCGAAGGACGGCTTCAGCGGATTGTGCAACGCGCCGTGCGCCGCGACGACGATGCGCGGCCGGTACACCTTGCCTGCTCGTGTCTCCACCCGCCATCGATCGGTTTGCTCGTCGAACTCGTACGAGACCACCTCCGAACCGAATTCGATGAACGCGTCCAGGGAGTACTCGCGCGCCACCGCGTCGATGTAGTCCAGGATCTCCGGCTGCTCCGCGTACATCTGCGTCCAGTTCGGATTCGGCGCGAACGAGTACGAGTACATGACACTCGCGACGTCGCAGGCACATCCGGGATAGGTGTTCTCACGCCATGTTCCACCGATCCGGTCGGCCTTCTCGAGCACGACGAAGTTGTGCCGTCCCTCGCGAAGCAGGGCGACCGCCATACCGATGCCGGCCAGGCCGGCTCCCACGACGAGCACGTCCGGCTCGACCGTGCTCGTTGCGTCGGTCGTGCGGGATCCCGACGCATCGGGGCTCAGGTGTGCGGACTCGGTCGATGTCATGACTCTCCTAGCGCGGCGGCGAGAACGTCCGCGGTCGAGGTGGGATCGAGCAGTTCGAGACTCCCGAGCAGAGCTGCGGTGTCGGCACTTCCTCCGGTTCCGACGAACTTGTCGACGACGAGTCGGCGGTGCGTCTCCCTGGTGTCGGATCCCGTCATTCCCGTTGGCACATCGCACGTCTCGATGACGACACGTCCGTCCGCGAGTGTCACCTCGACTCGTGCGCCGATGGACATGGTCGCATTCTCGAACGTCTCCTCGGCGGGACCGAGATCGAGCAGGCGACCCTCCAGGTCGTCTCCTCCGAGTGCGATCAGCTCGGGCCAGTCCAGCGCCCGGCGCCCGGCCTGTCGCAGTGCCTGCCCCAGCGGGGACGTGGCGCGAACCATCTTCTCCGACAGTTCCATGTCGTGCTCCACGACCACGTTGGCCGCCAGGTTCGCCGATTCGCGATCGGCGATGGCGTCCGGTGTGAGGTCCGACGGCCGCAGCGTCCCGGTCCGCAGCACGACCGCCATTCCGTAGCGCAGCGAGAAGTTCGCCGCCGTGACGCTTCTCGCGTGCCCGTCGGGATGGGACGAGACCTTCTGGTCCAGCAGCCACGTGAGGACGGATCCGAAGACCCGCACCCGGGTCACATCGGACGGTTCGAGCGGGCCGACGGCCCCGTGCACCCGCTCGGCGCACTCGAGTGCGGCCTGCGCGTATGCGCTGGCCGGGAATCGCTTGAACGCCAGGGTGTCGGTGTGCCACCGTTCGCCCAGCCCGGAGACGACGGCATCCGGCATGTACACCGTCGACAGCTGCCCCAGCAGCCCGTCGGGACCGTCGAGCAGTGTCGCGTTGCCGGTCAGGCCCGCTGCCGCCGCGTCGCACGCGTCGAGCGCCATCCGCACCGGCGCGGCCGCGGTCAGCGCCTTCAGATCGCTGCCGAGGACGGCATCGTGAACGGGCGTCGGGAGTATTCCCAAGGCCAGGCCCAGCCCGGAGACCCACTCCTCGTGCGACGCGTTCCTGGCCTTGAGCAGGGCGACGGCCGCGCCGACGAGGTGACAGTGGGTGTTGGTCTGGCCGCGGAAGAAGGGGCCGAGAATCGTCGCCGCCGTGACGCGTGCGGCGCACTCGTTCGCGGCGACGACGGCGGTGACGGCATCCCTTCCACTCAACCCGAGCTCCGCCGCGTAGGCGATCACGACGTTCGCTCCGGACGCCGAGAGGTGACCGACATAGGACACCTCGTCGTAGTCGAGGAGGATCGCCAGCGCCGCGAGGACGAATGCCGCGCTCTTCGGGTCCCGCTGGTCCGGCGGGCCGAACGCGGCGACGAGCCTGCGCCCGAGCGGATGCCGTGCGGATGCGCGAACCGCGGCGATGTTCGAGAGGATCTGGCTCTGCGCCAGCTCGCGCGTGGCCGGTGGGATGTCGGACCAGCGCAGTGCCGCAGCCCAACTCGCGAGTTCGTCGAGGAGAGCCGACGGCGGCGCGACGTCCGTCGTCGCCGTCACCGCGCCAGAACCTTGTCGGACGTCGCCGGGCGGGCCGGAATGCGGGCCCGCCCGCGCAGCGCGATGCGGCGTTCGAACTCCGCGAACTCCGGCAGGAGTTTCGGCTCGAAGGGATCCTTGAACGGCTTGAGGAAGTTCCCGAACAGGAATCGGTCACCGCACAGGTGGATCGGAACGACGAGCAGAGCCCATTCGAAGCCGAGGAAGTACACCCAGGCGCCCACGACGACACTCTGCGTCACCAGACTGTGCATCGTGTTGTACAGGACGTAGTACGTGGTGGATATCTCGCCGGTCGCCGACCTGGCGTACGCGATCGCACCGGGGAGGTATCCGATGAGGTCGATGTAGAGGAACAGGGCGACCGCCACCAGCCAGTCGACCTCGCGGAAGTGCCACAGGAACAGCACCACGGCGACGGCGAGTGCAACGCCGTACTCCGCTCGCAGCAGCCAGAAGGTGGTACGGGTCTCGTACCGATTCACATGGTCCATCGGGTTGTCGATTCCTTGTGTGTGTCCGATGCCTCGAAGCGGAGTGCCTGCGCACTCCGTCGACGCGACGGCCGTCGGTGGGATCAGGCCCGGGCCGCGGCCAGCTCCTGGAGTTTCGCGGCGACCGCATTCCCGACCAACGGATCGTTCTCCACCTCGGCGTCGCCGAGCAGTTGCAGTAGTGCGAGCGCGATGCCCTCCTTGAGAACCTTGGTCGCGATCGGTTCCAGGACGCCGACCAGACTCGGGATGCCGAAGTCGAAGGTGACCTCGAAGTTCACGACGCATCCGTCGCCCGCAGGGTCGACCTGCCAGTAGCCGCGGAAGACCTCGAAATCACCCGCGGTCTGCTCGAAGGTGATGCGGCGGGCCTCCGGCTGGAAGTAGTCGACCTCGGACCAGCGCAACGGGCCGTTCCGGAAGAACACCTCCCAGTCGCTGGCGACCACGCCACCGTTGGACTCCCGGACGGTGATGGACCGCACCTCGTCGACCAGATCCGGATAGCGCTCGAAATCGCTGACCCGGCGATACGCCTCGTCGGCGGCGCAGCCGCGCGAGATGACGGCGAGATTGACTGTTCTCATCTGCTGTTCCTAACTGTGCTGGTATCTGATGCCGACTGTCTTCGCCGCGTTGTCCAACCCGTCGAGGAGGAACTCCGTCTCCACCTCGGTGAGAATTGCCGGCGGGGTGAACCTCAGGACCCAGTCCGAGTTCAACGAGAAGTTGGCGATGATCCGGTTCGAGATCAACTCGACCAACAGTTCCGCCGCCATCCCCGGCTCCGAGAACTCGATGCCGATGAGCAGCCCCCGGCCGCGCACCTCGTGCACGAACGGACCCAGATGCTGCCCGACGATGCTCGTCACGGCGGGGAGCAACACGTCGCCCAGGGCCTCTGCCCGTGGCACGAGTTCGTCCTCGCGGATCGCCCGCAGCGCACCACACACCGCGGCCATCGCCAGCGGAGCGGCGGCGAAGGTCGACGTGTGCAGGAAGGGGTCGCGGTTGAGCAGTCCGAACACCTCGTCCGTGCAGACGGCCGCGGCAACCGGGAGGATTCCACCGCCCAGCGCCTTGCCCGACAAGAGGACGTCGGGCAGGACGCCCTCGCGGTCGACACCCCACCACGAGCCGAGGCGGCCGAGCCCGGTCTGGATCTCGTCCACGACCAGCAGCGCGCCGTGCCGGGTGCACAGTTCGCGGACGGCGAGCAGGTAGCCAGGAGCGGGTACCACCACACCGGCTTCGCCCTGGACGGGTTCGACGATGACGCACACCTCACCCGGGTACCTGCTCAGTTCCGCCTCGAGCTCGCCGACGTCGCCGTACGCGACGTGCGTGACGTCGGGCAGCAGAGGCCGGAACGGCTGCTGGTACGCCTCCCGCGCGGTCAGCGACAGCGCACCCATCGTCTTGCCGTGGTAACCGCCGTGCATCGACACGAGCCTGCGCCGGCCCTGCAGCCGCGCGATCTTGATCGCCGCCTCCGTCGCCTCGGCGCCGGACCCGCAGAAATGGATCCTGTCCAGTCCGTCCGGAGTGCACGCGGACAGCATCTCCGCCGCTCGTGCCGCCGCCGGGTCCAGGAACATCCGGGTGCCAACGGGGTGCGTCCGCAACTGCCGGACCACCTCGTCCTCGACGATCGGATGTCGCGCACCGGTGATGAAGACGCCGTACCCGCCCGCGTTGAGGAAGCGTCGTCCGTCGGATGTGGTGACCCACGCACCGTCCGACGCGACCTCGACGTGCCCTCCGGTCATCTCCGCGATCATCGCGCGGCCGGCGCTGAGATTCGTCCGGTAGACCCGCTCCACGTCACCGTCGGCGGTCACGCTCTCGATCGTCATGTCCGCCTCCTCAGTTCAGCACGAGGGAGCCGCCGCCGAGACTGTCGGCGAGCGCTCCGTACGTCGACGAGCGCGACGGCGGATGGAAGTTCAGGCACCTCGTCGCCGACTGCAGGTAGGCGACAGCGGGGTCGGTGATGAAGCTGATGCCGCCCAGGGCCTCCACCGCCCTGCCCACCGCGTCGTTGATCGCGTCCTGTGCGCCGTAGCGGGCGATCATCGCCTTCGACAGGGCTGCGCCGTCGCCGGACCCGTCGGCGAGGAGACCACCGACTCGTTCGAGGAGCAGTGTGGCGGTTTCGAGCCGGACACCGATCGTCGCGCGGGTCTCCGCACTGACACGATCGTTCGCGAAGACCCGTTCCACGAGACCGCTCGCCATGCCGAGATAGCACGCGGAGATCAACATCTCGAACCACATGAAGCCGACGGTCTGCAGTTCGTCGACCTCGCCGCTGTCGGTGACCTCCGCACGGGTGGCCAGCCGCTCGTCGACGAACACGTCGACGAGCCGGACCTCGTCGCTCTCCGCGCCGGCCAGAACCGAACTGCCCCAGAAGGGGTGCACGGACAGCCCGTCGGAGTCCGCGGGGACGAGCAGCAGGACGAGCTCGGTGTCGCCGCTGTCGGTCGTGACCGCCGTGCTCGCGGAGAGCAGGTCCATCGAGCGCGACATGCTGCACGGCTTCTTCGAGCCGTTGATGACGTACCCACCCTCGACCGCGCGTCCCTGCATGGAGGGCGACAGGATTCCCTGTCCCGGTTTGCCTTCCGCGAATCCGGAGGACAGGAGGAGGTTCTGTTCGGCGATTCCCATGAGCATGGCCCACTCGGTGCCGCTGGATCGGAGACTGTCCGCGAGGGTGAAGAGCGTGGCAACCGAGAAGTGGTGCATCGCGGTGGCGACCGAGAGCGAGGGCGCACGCGAGGCGATGGCCCGCATGACGTGTATCGCGTCGATCGGGCCGGCGCCGAGTCCGCTGTAGATCTCCGGAATCACGAGCCCGGAGCCCCCGTACTGCTTGAACAGGTCCAACCCGGGGTTGCTCGGCCGTTCGAGCTCGGAGAGCGGCACCTTGTCGAGTTCGTCGTACAGGCCGGGCAGGTAGATCTCGCAGACGTCGCGGGCATCGTCGAGGCTTCGCATGGTGCTGCTCCTATCGGTGCCGAGGCGGCTGGGGGTGGTGGGAGATCGCCACACCCTGCAGATGGGTGGTGCGCAGAATCGGGTAGTTCGCCTCACCGAAGACCCCGCCGGTGACGCCGGTGCCGCCGTGCGAGGGCAGGGGCGCGCTAAACGCGATGTGAGACTCGTTGACCTTCAACAGGCCCGCGTTCACGACGGCGGTGACGAACCGATCGACCGTCTGATCGTTGCCGGCCCAGAGCGAGTTGCGCAGTCCGTACCTGTTCGAGTTGACGAAGGCGATCATCGCGTCCAGCAACTCGTCGTCGTCCGCGTTCTCCGCGACGACGATCGGAACGAGCGGGAAGAATGTCTCCTCGCGAACCGCGTCGATCTCGCGTGCCTTCGCGAGGCCGTCGACGCGAACGACGGTGGGCTGCAGGAAGAACCCGGTGTCGTCCGGTGTCCCGTCGAGATGCATGCCGCCGCCACCGGTGACCACGGTCGCACCCTTCGCGACCGCGTCGGCCACGAACGCGTTGAACCCGTCGTGACGCAGCACGGGGGCGAGGATCGTGGCGTCGTCGTCGGGATAGCCGGGGCGCAACGCCTCCGCCTTCGCGGCCACCCGGGCGATCAGGTCGTCGGCGATCGCCGGGTGGGCGACGACCACGTTCGGCACCATGCACAACTGGCCCGATCCGTAGAAGCTCTCGGTGATCGCGGTCGCCGCGTAGTCCAGGTTCGCGTCCGACCACACGGTGACGATGTCGTTGCCGGCGAGTTCGAGGATGGGCTTCTTCCCCGCCGCGACACACTTCTGTTCGAACTTCAGGCCCGGTTCGACGCTGCCGAAGTACATGATGTCGTCGACGTGCGGACTGTCCAGCCAGGCCTTCAGCAGCGGCGCCGGATTGCCGCACAGCACGTTCAGTGTCCCTGCCGGAGCACCGATCTCGTCGAGAATCTCCGCGATGAGTTCCCGCATGACGCACATGACACCGAGGGGTGCCGTCCGGGGTGCCCGGACGACCATGGCGTTGCCCGCCGCGAGGGACAGCGCGGCGAGGAGGACGCTCGCCATCGGCGCATTCGCGGGAGGGTTCACACAGACCACACCGTCGGGCTGGCGGCGGACGATGCGTCTCTGCCCCTGCTCGGTGACGAACTCGTTCCACAGCTCGCCGCGGAGGAAGTCCGCGGACAGCTTCGAGGTGTTCTGGAGGCACCCCGAGTACTCCCACTTGGCGAGCTCGAGCGGATGCCCCTCGAACGTCAGCAGTTCGATGATGAGCTCGCGGCTCTCCACCAGGCGGTCGTGGATGCGCGGCAGGGTGTCGTCGAAGCGGACCGACCGCGGGAAGGTCCGCCACTGCGCCGCGGCCTCGGCCGCCGCCGACAAGGAGTCGGCCACCGAGCGATCGTCCGCGAGGGCGACCCGGCCGACGACCAGGCCGGGCTCGGTGTCCTCGACCGCGAGTGTCCCGCGATCCAGCTCACGCTTGAGCCGCAGTGCACTGAAGGAGTCGTCCAGGACGACGCGCGGTGAGAGGACGTGAACCCAGTTGCCGCTCTCGACGTCCTTGCCTCCGACGTAGTTGCCGTAGGACAGCATCTCGTTACCCAGCTTCGTAAGTGACATAACCGATCCCGTGTGTTTCGTGGCTGTGCTCGTCCGGTGCGAGCCTGGCAACCTTCGCTTGCGACGGTGCGAGCGTATGGACGTCTTCTGACGCTGGACTGATCTGTTCGGTGCGGTGCGTCGGGCCCGCGTCAGGGCGACGCGTCACTCTCGTCCGCACCATCAGTCCCGGCCAACGACGGAGTGAATTCACCGTGTCCTCACCGCAGGCGATGCAGGATCAGGCGCTCGATTCTGCACTCTCGGCCATGCGCCGATTCTCCGACAACCCGAGTGCGTACCTCGCGCTCAATCAGGGCAACCAACTGTTCACCACCCCGCGCGTCGACGGGTTCGTCGCCTATCGGGAGGTGGGCAGGTGCTGGATCCAGTTCGGCGGCCCGGTGGCGGCCGCCGAGCAGCGCGGCACTCTGCTGCAGGAGTACCTCGACGAGGCGGCGCGGCGCCGCAGACGTGTACTGGCACTGCAGGTTCAGCACGACGACGCGGTCCTCTACGCGGAACGCGGGATGCGTGTCAACCAGATCGGCGCCTCGTATGCCGTCGATCTCGCGGCGATGACGCTCAAGGGCAAACGTTTCGTCAGCCTGCGGAACAAGATCTCCCGGGCCACCCGGGCCGGCCTCGTCATCACCGAGGTGGACGCTGCCGCGCACCTCGACCGGATCGACGAGATCGACCGCGTGTGGCTGCGGCAGAAGGGCAGGCACGTCAAGGAACTGCAGTTCCTCGTCGGGGAGATCGGCGGTCCCGTGCAGCGCCACCGCACCCTCTTCCTGGGAACCATCGACGGCGCCCCGGTCGGATACGTCTCCTACGCGCCTGTTCACGGCTCACGTCCGGGCTGGTTGCACGACCTGAGTCGCCGAACCCCGGAGGCTCCGCCCGGGGTGATGGAGGCGATCAACCGCCACGCCTGCACTCGGTTCCGGGAGGCCGGGTCCGAGTGGCTGCACTTCGGGTTCACGCCCTTCACCAGCCTGGATCCGGCACACGAGCTCGCGACCGCCTCGACACCGATTTCGAAGGTCGTCGGGTTGCTCGGACGGTACGGGTCCGTCGTCTACCCGTCGGCGACGCAGCTGGAATACAAGATGAAGTGGTATCCGGAGGCCGTCATACCGGAGTACATGGCCTACGACACCTGGTTTCACCCGCGACTGGTGTGGGCGATGCTCCGAGTGACGAACTCCGTCTGAGGCGGAGCGGGAATCCTCCCGGCGGAGTTCTCCGCCGGGAGGATTCGTGGTCGGTCAGCCAATTTCTCTGTGTTCTAGTCGATCTCGGCCATGAAGAAGTCCGCCTTCGCGATGCCGCAGTCCGGACAGCACCAGTCGTCGGGGATGTCACTCCAGGCGGTTCCCGGCGCGATCCCCTCGTCCGGCCAGCCCAGTTCCTCGTCGTACACGAAGCCGCACTGCACGCACTGGAATCGCCGGAACCGCACCTGCGCCGTCATCGGAGCATCGGCTCCGCCTCGACACGAACCGCGCGAAGGTGCTTGACGATCTCGACGTAGGCACCGGCGATCGAGGTCTCGTGGATCGGCAGTCCCGCTGCCGCACAGTGTCTGAGGACGATCGGGTGCACCTTCCGCAGGTTCGGCTGGGGCATCGACGGGAACAGGTGGTGCTCGACCTGGTAGTTCAGGCCGCCGTACAGGTAGTCGACGATGCGGCCGCCGCGGATGTTGCGGGCCGTCACGACCTGACGAGTCATCCAGTCGAGGGTCTCCTCGTCGGACCGGACGGGCATGCCCTTGTGGTTCGGCGCGAAGATCATGCCGCCGTACAACCCGGTCACCCCGTGGTGAACGGCAACGAAGGCCAGTCCCATCCCGAATCCGAGCACGGTGAAGACGGCGGTGAAGTACAGCACCGTGTGCACGATGATCAGCGCACCCTCGAGCACCGGGCGGCGGACCGTGCGGGCAGTGATGGCGCGGAAACTGACCACCCGGAGCCCGAGCGACTCGAGAATCGCCATCGGGAAGAAGACCTTCTCCTGATGCCGAATGATGAACCGGCGCGCCGAGCTCATCGGTTGATCGGCCTGCTCAGGGGTGAAGATCGCCTTCCGACGGACGATGTCGGTGTCGCGTTCGATGTGGTTCGGATTGCTGTGGTGGCGGTTGTGGTGGTTGATCCACCACTCGTAGCTCGCACCGAGCAGCAGGTTTCCGTGCAGGTATCCGAGTACCTCCCGACCCCTGCGGGTACGGGTCACCTGGTGGTGGCCGACGTCGTGGCCGATCAATCCGATCTGCACGTAGCAGAACGCCATGAACACCGCGACCACGAGCTGCCACCAGCTGCGCCCGATGACGAAGAAGGCGACCCACGCCGCTCCGAGCATGAGCAGGTTCACGGTGACCTTCACCGTGTAGTGCCGTCGGCGGAGGTCGAGCAGGCCGGCCGCACGAACCTCCTTCTGGAGCGCGGGAAACGCCGACTCCCTCGGAGCGACGGTTCCGGACCGGTCCGCCTCCGCGATGGGATCGGGGACCTCGGTCGCGAGGAGTCGCTCGTAGTTGACCGTCATGGAGAGAACCTTCCGTTGATCGGCATGGTGATACACGAGTGCGTGTGCCCGGACGAGTCACGGGAACCGGCGTTCCGATCAGCTCACCGCCCGGGCACTCGAGCGCCCATCGTTCCGGGTCGCCCTGACATGTGAATGAGTCTCGGGCGGCGAGCTTTCAGCGTCCCGCCTCGGCGGGACCGACGAACCAGCCGCGCTCTCGCGGGGGCGGGACAGCACGAAGGCCGGCTCCGTCGAATGACGTGCCGGCCTCCGGGTGTGTGCGGTGTCAGGGCTGCGCGGGGTTCCTGACGGACGCGTAGTACTCGCCGACGACCCTGGTCATGTTGTCGCGGGTGTTGTTCGCGTTCGCGCGGACGATGGGTTCGATAGCCTTCTCCATGGCACGGCCCGCGACACCGCCGGGCAGCTCGAAGAGCATCTCGACCTGGACCTCGGAGTGCTCGTCGTCGACCTTCGAGAACCGGTACGTCGTGGTGAGGTCGACGCCCTGGATCGACTTGTACACGGCGAGTGAATTCTCTTCCCACGTCACGGTTTCGACGGTGGAGTTCATCGTCGACGGTCCGATCTTCATGGCACCGTCGAAGGATGCGCCGAGACCCTTCTCCAACGAGCCGGTCGGCGTGTAGCTGACCATGCCGTGCATGTACTTCACGGCGTTCCGGTAGTCGCTGAAGTACTCCCATGCCACCTGGACGGGCGCTGCGCAGGGCGCGACGAAGACAATCTCGAGCATCGGCTGGACCTCTCGTGTGGCGGGTGACCAACGGCCGACGTTTCTGCCGGCGAGTTCTCGGAGCAGGTGCGGAAGGGGCAGGATTCGAACCTGCGCAGGGTGTGAGCCCTGATCGGGTTGCCCCGATCCTCGTTCGGCCTCTTCGAGTACCCTTCCTCGCCGAGCGGTTCCCCTGCTCGACGAGTCGAGAGTAGCGAGTGGGTTCTGAAACGCGCCTGAACTCGGATCCCGGTGAGTTCAGGCGCGCGTACGTCCTCGAAAACGTGCTGTAGACAGCGTTTTTGCGCGTCCGGTGTCGAACGGCTAGCCGCTGCTCGACACGTCGGCGGGTGCCCAGATCGCGCGCATGCTGGTGATCCGAGCCTGGTCGTCGAACGTCATGACGTCGATCGGATCGATGGTGACAGTCTTGTCACCGGTCTCGGTCACGACACGGAAGTGGAATGCCGCGACGTTTCCCGCGACACGGACCGTCAGCAGTTCCGTGGTGTTGCGGACGTTGTCGAGGGCCGCGTAGAACGCAGCGATCTGGTCCCGTCCGGTCTTCGGTTCGGTGCCGGCGGGATCCTCGACGGTCGCGTCGTCCGCGTAGAGCGCGACGATGTCGGCGGACCCTCCGCTCGCGATCGCGTCGAGGTAGCGGGTCACGGTGTCGCGGATGCGGGTGGCGAGGAGGTCGGCGGTGCTCTCTGGTGACATGCCGCGTGACGGTAGTGCCACGACCGGACGGGAGCGCCGCCCTTCCCGCCCAACGGGACGCGGCAGCGCCTGCGTCCCGCCGGGTGCGGGGCGGAGCGAACGTCGGTGAGCGTTGACGTCGCTCGCGAACGTCAGTGAGCGTTGAAATCGCCGAAGCCGCCCTTGAAGAACAGCAGCGGTTCGCGGTCGACGTCGGCGGTGAGATCGGTGATGCGAGCGATGACGATGGTGTGATCACCGGCATCGTGCTCGACCTCGACCGTCGCGTCGATACGCGCGAGGGTGCCGTCGATGGCGGGGGCGCCGTTGGCGGCGGGAGCCCAGGAGACACCGTCGAACTTGTCGGCACCGCTGACGGCGAAGCCGGACGCGATCGCCTTCTGGTCGTGTGCGAGGACGTTGATGCACAGGTGACGCGCCTCACGCAGCAGCGGCCAGCTCGTGGACTTCTTGGTCGGGCAGAAGGACACGAAGGGCGGCTCGAGGGAGAGCGAGACCACGGACTGGCAGGTGAACCCGTGAGGGCGTTCTCCGTCGTGCGCCGTGATGACGGCGACGCCGGTGCAGAAGTGCCCCATCACCTGGCGCAGGGTCGCTGCGTCGGGACCGGACAACTCGGCATGTTCGGCGAGCGTGGGTTCGGCACTCATGTGGTTCCTCCTGACGAATCTGACCTCGACAGGATGCGTGACCTGCCTGCGCTGCGCCAGGGCATGTCCCGGCCAGTGGTCTCGACGATACTGGCCCGCCGTCTCGTCAGGTCGGGCTCTCGTGCATCACCGACTTGTAGCCCCTGGCTCCTGCGCGTTCGACCGATGCCTTGACGAGACCGAACACCGCGCCCTGGATCGCCGCGGCCGCCAGCACCGCCCACACCGATCGCGACAGGTCGTTCGCGTCGGGTACCGATTCGTCGTCGCCGACGCGCTTCCAGACCCCCTTGAACACGAGGCCGGCCAGGATGCCTCCGAGCACGCTCGTGGCGAGCGAGACAGGCGTGTAGATCGCCTTCGACTTCACACTCATGGTGGTCCTCCAACTCCGTCGTCGATGTGCCGGTACCCGAATGGGGCACCGGTGAAACACGGCGACGGCTCAGGCCCCGGCAGCTGCTCGTCCGGCCCGTCGCCCGAAGAAGCTGCCGTCGCCCAGCGATGCGCCGCTCGCGTAGCCACCGGCGCAGACGCCCGCGGTGCACCGGCCCGCGGCGAACAGTCCGGGGATCGGCTCACCGGTGACGTGCAGTACCTCGGAGTCGACGCTGGTCCGCAGCCCACCGAGGGTGAATCCGCCTGTCATGCCGCGCAGGTCGACGGCAGCGACGGGGGATCCGATGGGCCTGACCCATTCGGGCTTCTTCCCGAACAGCGGATCCTCGCCTCCGGCCGCGTGCCGGTTGTAGACCTCGACGGTGGCCTGCAGGGCGCCGGCGGGCAGACCCATCTCGGCTTCGAGTTCGGGGACGGTCTCCGCGACCCACTTCGGCTGGTGCCGCAGCTGCGGGCTGGACGTGGGGCGGGACAGCCCCTCCTCGTACGCGGCCTCGTCGATGACCAGGTACGCCTTGTTGTCGTTCTCGATCAGTGTCGCCTGGCCGACCCGGCCCGGGTACGTGTCCTCGTTGATGTACCGCTGACCGCGGCCGTTGACCAGGATGCCGCGCACGAACAGCTGCGGATCGCAGAAGAACGCGACCTCGGTGGCGTCCATGTGAGCGAGGTCGGCGCCGAGCGCCTGCGCCATCCGGATCGCGCGGCCGTCGTGCTCCTCGATCGACGCCGCGGGGCGGCCCTTCAGCCGCGGCGCGTACGACTCCACCATCGTGTCGTTGTAGGCGAAGCTGCCGGTGGCGAGGACCACGCCGCGGCGGGCGCGGATCGTGACGTCCTTGCCGAAGCGCTTCGCGGCGATGCCGACGACGCGGCCCTCCTCGTCGGTGATCAGCGTCTGCACCCGCATGTCGTACTCGGCGCGCACGCCGAGCGCGGCGGCGGTGTCGGTGAGCGGCTTCATCAGCATGTAACCGCCGCCCTGTTCGCCGGTTCGCTTGTCCGACATCTGCGGGACGTGTCCACGCGGCGCGGGCGGAATGGTCGCGTTGAACGGTGCCGCGTTCTCGCCGCCGGTGTACTGCAGTCCGTCGTCGCCCGGCGGCTCCCAGCCCGGCTCCCCCCAGAACGACTCCTTGAACGGCACCCCGATCTCGTCGGCCAGCCAGTGGTAGTGGTCGACGCTGCCCTCGCAGTAGGCGTCGATCTTGTCCTCGTCCACGCCGGGGCCGAGTGCGGCCTTCATGAAGGCCTTCATCGCGTCGACGGTGTCGTCGAATCCGCACGCCTTCTGCAGCGGGGTGCCGCCGCCCATGTAGATGAAGCCACCGGACATCGCGGCGGCGCCACCCCAGCCACCGGTCCGCTCGAGGACGAGCACGTCGGCACCGGCCTGCGCGGCCGCAACCGCGGCCGCGGCGCCGGCCACGCCGAAGCCCGCGACGACCACGTCGGCCTCGTGGTCCCAGTGCTCGATCCCCGTCGCTGTCCGGGGCCGCACGTCGTCCGAATTGTCAGCCATTGCAGTGCCTTTCGGTTCGTCCATGACACGTCCCGTCGGGTCCTCCGGGACGGTTGGGTTCCGATCTACCGGACGGCCGCGAGAACCGAACCACACGTTCCCACCCATCGGGAGCAGGTGCTCCTCCCGATGGGTGGGAACGGTCGGGTACTCCCCACGCCGCCGGGCCTACCGTCGGATTCCTATCGGGAGGAGCGTCATGGACACACTGCAGGCGCAACGATTCGTCGTGGACGGTGACCGCATCCGTGCCTTCGCCGACGCCACCGGCTGCTCGCATCGTGCGTACCGCGAGTCGCGGGCCGTCGTCCCGCCGACCTACCTGTGCGGCACCGACGGTCTCGCCGGACCGGACGGTGTCACGCCCGAGCGGGACTGCCGCTTCTTCCGCACACCCCCGCGGGCGGGCGATCTGCTCACCGTGACGGTGCGGGCAGGCGACCACGACCGTCTCACCGAGTACCGGGACGCCGACGGCCTGCTGATCGCCGACGCCTGGATCCAGGGGTCGGGCGACGACACCGGGGTCGTCGGGGTGCTCGCGGACTACGCCACCGGATGGCTCGGTGCCGAGTCGGTGCGCCGGTTCCGCACCCGGCTCCTGGCGCCGGTGCCCACCGCGAACCTCGCGTGCACCGGCGAGGTGGTGCAGGAGTACACCGCGGACGGCGAGGCCCGCATCGACGTCGTCGTGACGGCCGCCGGACCCGGCGGGTCCGTCGTCGCCCGGGCCTGGGCGACGTTCGCGCGCGCCGCCTGACCCGAGGCGCTTCCGGCGGGGCGGTCCGCGCCGCTACCCTGGTCGCACACAGGGGTCGGGGGTGAGATGTCGGGACCGCTATCGTCCGAGAGCGACGCGCGCCGGCAGTTCGACGCGCTGCTCGGCGACGTCGTCGGCCGCGACGACCAGCTCACCGCGCTCGCCGCGGCGGCGGACGAGCAGATCGTCGAGTCGGTCCCCGAACTGGACACGACCGAACTGCGACGGGCGCTCGCCGCCTGCACACGGTCCCTGGCCCGGGCCATGCTGCCCGGGCTGTCCAGCGGCACGACACCCGCCACGCTGCCCGACGCGGTGTACGAGTTCGTCGAGGTCCTCGTCGACAACGACCTGGACCTCCCCGTTCTGCTGCGCACCTGCCGGGCGGGGCAGAACGCGACCGTACGCGGGCTGATGGATGCGCTCGAACGGCGCACGACCGACGTTCCGCCGCAGCTGCTCCTGCACGTCGCCTCCTTCACCGCCGACTGGGCGGGGTCGACGGCGGAGACCCTCTCGGCGACCTTCGGCCGGGGGGACGGCGGTGGTGGGTTCGCCGCCCGCCGCGAGCGGGCGGTCCGGACGGTTCTCGGGGGCGGGCCTCTCGACGCCGCGCAGATCGAATCCCGCCTCGGTTATCGGCTGGGTGGCGTGCATCACGGCTTCGTGGTGTGGCGCGGTGACGGTGACCGCGACCTCGTGGCGCTCGCGAGGGCACTCGCGGGTGCGGACGTCCCTGTGCTGGCGGTCGAGGCCGCGGGCGGCACCGTGTGGGGATGGATCGGGTGCGGTTCCCCGGATCACGGCGGCTGCCTCGCCCGCGTGGACCTCGACGGAACCGGATCGATGGTCGCGCTGGGTCCGCCGCTGCCCGGAATCGACGGATTCAGGAGCAGCCACCGGCAGGCCGTGGCAGCGCAGTCGGTGGCGATTCGGGCGGGAATGCGCGAGCGGGTGGTGGATTTCCGCGACGTCGAGATCGAGTACCTGTGCAGCCGCGACGTTCCGTCGATGACCGACTTCGTGGCCCGCGAACTCGGCGCCCTCGGCGACGACCCGAAGCTCGTCGACACCTTGGGGGCATACCTGACGAGCGGGTGCAGCGTCGAAGCCGCCGCGCGCCGGCTTCGTGTGCACCGCAACACCGTTCGCTATCGACTCGAGCACGTGGAACAGGCTCTCGGGCATCCGGTCGAGCACCGCAGACTCGAACTCGAGCTGGCGATCCGGTGCGCGCGAACCTTCGACGTGCCGAGGTCCAGCTAGCCCGGTGCGGACGCGGCCGGTCGGCGCCCGCCGACTGGGCGGCGCGCACAGCGTCGTTGGACGAACTGGACGAGACGCGGGTGACGAGTCCGTGACAGCGTTCCGGGGATGAGCAGCCCAGACCTCGCCGACGCGGGCGCGTCGACCGACCTCATCGTCACCAACCCCGGCACCGGGAGCCCGGTGGGCACCGTCCCCTCCCTGTCCGCGGAGTCCGTCACCGCGATGGCCGGGGCGGTCCGCGCCGCACAGCCGGCGTGGGAGGCACTCGGACCGACGGGCCGCAAGCACTGGCTGCTGACCTTCCAGGACTGGATCCTCGACCACGCCGCGGACCTGGCCGACACCATCCAGTCGGAATCGGGGAAGCCGCGCGTCGACGCCGAGGTGGAGATCTCGTTCATCGTCGACCTGCTCGGATACTGGTCGCGGCACGCGGCGAAGTTCCTCGCCGATCGGCATCCCGCCCCGCACACCCCGCTGATGCGGGTGAAGCGACTGTCGGTGGCGTACAGCCCGTACCCGCTCGTCGGAATCATCACGCCGTGGAACTTTCCGCTCGGCATGCCCGCCGCCGACATCGTCCCGGCCCTCGCCGCCGGTGCCGGGGTCCTGCTCAAGCCGTCCGAGGTCACCCCGCTCACAGCGGTTCGCCTGGCCGAGGGCTGGTCCGAGATCGGCGCCCCACCCGTCTTCGCCGTCGCCACCGGTGCGGGTGCCACCGGCGCGGCGGTCGTCGAGAACGCCGACTACGTCCAGTTCACGGGATCCACCGCCACCGGCAAGAAGATCGCGGCCGCCTGCGCGGCGACGCTGACCCCGTACAGCCTCGAACTCGGCGGCAAGGATCCGGCGATCGTCCTCGCCGACGCCGATCTCGACCGGGCCGTGCAGGGGATCGCCTACGGCGCACTGGTGAACACCGGCCAACTCTGCGTGTCCATCGAGCGCGTCTACGTCGAGGCGTCGATCCACGACCGGTTCGTCGCCCGGCTCGTCGACCACGTCGAGGAACTGCGCGTCGGTCTCGACGGACGCAGCATCGAACACGACCTCGGTCCGCTCGCGAACGACGCGCAGCTCGCCATCGTCACCCGGCACGTCGAGCAGGCGATCGCGTCCGGTGCGACGGCACGGACCGGCGGAAAGCCCACCGGCACCGGCACTTTCTACCCACCGACCGTCCTCGTCGACGTCGACCACACGATGGAGTGCATGACCGAGGAGACGTTCGGGCCGGTCATTCCGGTGATGAAGGTGGCGAACGCGGACGAGGCGATCGCACTCGCCAACGACTCCCGCTACGGTCTGTCTGCGTCGGTGTGGACGTCGGACAAGGGCCGCGCGGGTGCCATCGCCCGCCGCCTGTTCGCCGGCACCGTCAACGTCAACGACTCCGTCGTCAACCTGTTCCACTACACGATCCCGCACGGCGGGTGGGGGCAGTCCGGAACGGGCGCCCGGTGGGGCGGCGCACAGGGCCTGCGCAAGTACTGCCGACAGCAGGCCCTCACCATCCCCGCGGTTCCGACCATGAAGAAGGAACTCGCGTGGTTCCCCTACGTGCCCGACAAGATCGCGATCCTGCAGAAGTCGATGCGAGCGTTCGCGGCTCGCGGGAAGCGGCGGTTCGGCTGACGTGACGTGACGGGCGCGGCCGTCCGACCGGGCCAGGGAGCTTCCTACCCGATCGGACGGTTCCGTGCGCTCGGACGGGCAGTTCGCCGGCGCAGCCCTTCCATCGTCGCGACCGCCGACGGACAGTCCTCCTTGTGAGACGCGCGTCACACCACGCGCACCGGACACGAGGAGACTGCGATGGCCATCGAGCTCAACCAGATCTGGGACTTCCCGATCAAGGAGTTCCACCCGTTCCCGCGGGCACTGATGGGTGTCGGCGCCCACGACATCATCGGCGTCGAGGCGAAGAACCTGGGGTTCAAGCGAACCCTGCTGATGACCACCGGTCTGCGCGGCTCGGGGATCATCGAGGAACTCGTCGGCAAGATCGAGTACCAGGGCGTCGAGGTCGTGCTCTACGACAAGGTCGAGTCCAACCCGAAGGACTACAACGTCATGGAGGCCGCGGCGCTGTACCAGAAGGAGAAGTGCGACAGCATCATCTCCGTCGGCGGCGGTTCGAGCCACGACGCCGCGAAGGGCGCCCGCGTCGTCATCGCGCACGACGGCCGCAACATCAACGAGTTCGAGGGCTTCGCGAAGTCCACCAACAAGGAGAACCCACCGCACATCGCCGTGTCCACCACGGCGGGAACGGGTTCCGAGACGTCCTGGGCGTACGTCATCACCGACACCTCGGACATGAACAACCCGCACAAGTGGGTCGGCTTCGACGAGGCGACCATCGTGACCCTCGCGATCGACGACCCGCTGCTGTACTACACCTGCCCCCAGCACTTCACGGCGTACTGCGGCTTCGACGTCCTCGCGCACGGCAGTGAGCCGTTCGTGTCCCGGCTGGACTTCGCGCCGTCCCTCGGCAACGCGCTCTACTCGGTGGAACTCGTCGCGAAGAACCTGCGGGAGGCCGTGTTCGAGCCGCGAAACCTCAAGGCCCGCGAGGGAATGATGAACGCGCAGTACATCGCCGGGCAGGCCTTCAACTCCGGCGGCCTCGGCATCGTGCACTCCATCTCGCACGCCGTGAGCGCGTTCTTCGACAGCCACCACGGCCTCAACAACGCGATCGCCCTGCCGCGCGTGTGGGAGTACAACCTGCCCTCCCGTTACGAGCGGTACGCACAGCTCGCCGGGGCGCTCGGAGTCGACACCCGCAACCTCACCACGGTGCAGGCGGCGGACGCCGCCGTGGAGGCCGCGATCCGCCTCGCCAAGGACGTCGGCATTCCGGACAACTTCGGTCAGGTGCGCACCGACTCGTACGAGAAGAACCAGATGAACACGAGGAAGTACGAGGGTCGTGGTGACGTGATCCGCGGTGACGAGAAGACGGTCCGCGCGATCTCGGAGCACATCCAGGGTGACTGGTGCACCCCCGGCAATCCGCGTGAGGTGACGGTCGATTCGATGATCCCCGTGGTCGACCACTGCATCAACAGCGCGTACTGACCCCGCGAGACCCGCGCCCGGGGCGGTCGCAGCCCCGCCCCGCCCTGGGCGCGTTCACCAGCGTTCACCCACATCGCCGGAGAGAACGGAATCCGCACCATGACCGCACCACTCACCACCGCACCGACCGAGGTCCGGTTCGGCGACGGCGCCGATCTGTCGGCGGCCCTCCGCGCGGTGGGATACATCGCCGACGACACCTTCTCCGTCGTCGTTCATCTCGCGACGGCACTCGACCGGCCTCTGCTCCTCGAGGGGCCCGCCGGCGTCGGCAAGACCGAGCTCGCGAAGTCGCTCGCAGCGGTGTCGGGTCGGAAGCTGGTGCGGCTGCAGTGTTACGAGGGTCTGGACGACAACCGCGCACTCTACGAGTGGGACTACGCCAAACAGCTCCTGCACGTGCAGATGCTGCGGGATCGGATCGGCGAGCGGATGGCCGCGTTCGACGACCTCGCCGAGGCGTCGAGATTCCTGGCGGCACAGGACTTCGGGTTGTATTCGGAGACCTTCCTCGCCGTCCGCCCCCTGCTCGAGGCGATCCTCTCCCCGGAACCCGTCGTCCTGCTCGTCGACGAGGTGGACCGGACCGAGGAGGCGATGGAGGCCCTGCTGCTCGAGGTCCTCGCCGAGAAGCAGGTCACCATTCCCGAGGTCGGCACCTTCACCGCCCGGTCCGCGCCGTGGGTGATCCTGACGTCCAACGACACTCGCGAACTGTCGCCCGCACTCAAGCGCCGATGCCTGCACTACCACCTCGACTACCCGACGCCCGAGCGGGAACGGGACATCGTGGTCTCCCGGGCACCCGAGGTCGAGTCGGCCGTCGCCGCGGACGTGGTCGAGCTCGCCCGCGTGCTGCGGGCGCTGCCGCTGCGCAAGAGCCCGTCGATCGCCGAGGTCATCGACGCCGCCCGCGCCGCCGTCGTCCTCCGCGGCACCGGTGCGGCCGCGGGACTCGACGGGATTCGCGACATCCTGCTCGCGGCACTGCTGAAGTACACCAGCGACGTCGATCTCGCCCGGACGCACCTGTCCGGGGCCGCATCCGCCCCCGCCTCCGGGCCCGCCGCCACGGCACCTCCCGAACGGGTCACCGTCGCATCCCGCCCCGCGAACACGACCACGGCCGTGTTCCGCGGCCACGGGGGGAGCGGCGGCGGTACCGGCCGTGCGCACGGCGGCGTCGGCTCCGCCCGGTCGGCCCGGAGCTGACGGTGACCACGCCCACCACCCGAGTTCCCGAGTCGCAGATACTCGACGTCCTCTCCGCGGTGTTCGGGACAGTGCTGCGGCGCAACGGAGTCGCGGCATCACCCGCCGAGGTGATCGAGGTCCGCCGGGTCCTCGGCCTGCTCGGTGCCCGGGACCGCGCGGTCACCCGCGCCGCCCTGCGCTCCGTCTGCGCGAAGTACGGCCACGAACAGTCCGGGTTCGACCGCGCCTTCGACCAGTTCCTCGGTGCCACGACGACGACGCCGGGACGCGAACACGGCCCCGCGCGAACCGAGTTCGCCGAGGGGCTGCCGACCGCTCTCGAGGTGGCCGACAACTCGGAGACCGCGCGCTACGCCGAGTACAACGAACGCGCCGCCGAGGTCGGCGACCACTTCGACACCCCCGAGGCCGAGAAGGGTTTCAACCCGCACAAGGACGACGACGACGTGAGCATGACCTCGTCCGACGCCGAACTGTCCGTCGACACCGGCGCGGACTCCGGGCGGCGCGGCGTCACCTACACCGTCGACGTCGAACGGGCCGGGACCCACGTCGTCGGCGACCTCGCGTCCACGCCCGGCGCGGTGACGGTCGGCGCGCTGTCCTGGGACGACCCGGCGTCGATCCTCGCCTGGCTGGACGCATACGACCCGAGCCGCGCCTACGACGACGCCGCCGACGAACCCCTCACCGCCGCACAGCTGAACCGGCTCGCCGAGGCGGTGGAGGCGTTCGTCGCGGCCCTCGCCGACACTACGGTGGCCGGGGAGACCCCCGACCTCGATCACGGCAGCGGCGATCCGCACGCCGACGTCACCAGGGCCTGCCACGAGATCCTGCGTCGGATGCGCGGCCCGGCCAGGCCGCGACCCCGCGAACACGCCGCGGGCCGCCTCGACATGCGGCGCACGGTCCGGTCGAGCCTGCGCACCGACGGGGTGCCGTTCCACCTCGTCGTCCGGGCGCCCCGTCCCGACCGGACCCGACTGCTGATCCTCGCGGACGTGTCGCTGTCGGTGCGCCCGGTCACCGCGTTCTCCCTCCGGCTCGCGCAGGCGATGCACCGGCAGGCGACGCGGTGCCGGGTCGTCGCGTTCGTCGACGAACCGGTCGACGTCACCGACGTGCTGCTCCGCGCCGGCGGCGACGACGCGCTCGCCGCGGTCCTCGCCGATCCGCGAATCGACCTGGAGGCGTCCAGCGACTACGGCCGCGTGATCGACGGGATGCTGACGGGACACGGACACCTGCTGGACTCGCGGACGTCCGTGCTGGTGGTGGGGGACGCCCGCGGCAACGGCCTGCCGTCGCGCGCCGACCGCCTGGCCGTCCTGCGCAGGCGGGTGCACCGGCTGGCATGGGTGACGCCGGAGGCCCGCCGGTACTGGGACCAGGCCACCTGCGCGATGGGCGAGTACGCGGACGTGTGCGACGACGTCGTCACGGCCCGGGACACCGAGCAGCTGATCGCCAGGGCGGGGGAGCTGGCACACGCCCTCTCCTGACCCGAGCCGGTACCTACCCGATCGGGTAGGTACCGGCCTGCCCGTTGGTGCGTGGGGGAGCGCTGCGCCTGCCGGTACTGTGAAACTGTTAGCTGAGTCACAGTGGTCGGATGAAAGAGCGTCGCCGGTGTCTGTCGCACATACCCGCCAGCGCGTGACCGGGCGGCCCGATGCCCGGCGCGAGGTCCCCCGGACGGTGAAGTTCCATGCCCCCGAGATCGTCTTCGGTCTCGGATCCCTGCAGGAGGCCGCGCACGCGGCGGCCCGGCTCGGTGCCGCCCGGCCGATGCTCGTCACCGACGGTGGCCTGATCGAGGCCGGCTGGGTCGACGAGTTCCTGGACTGCCTGCGCGAGTGCGGACTGACCGCCACCGTCTGGCAGGACCTGACCCCCAATCCGAAGGACCACGAGATCGCGGACGGCTACGAGCGGTACCGGGAGAACGGCTGCGACGTGCTTGTCGCGCTCGGCGGCGGCTCCGTCATCGACGCCACGAAAGGCATCGCCGTACTCGCGTCGAACGGTGGCCACATACTCGACTACGAGGGCGTGGACCGGGCGACCGCGCCGATCCCGCCGCTCGTGATGATCCCCACCACCTCCGGCACCGGCGCCGACGTGTCCCAGTTCTGCATCGTCACCGACACCCGGCGCGGCACCAAGATCACCATCATCGGCCGCTCCCTCGTGCCCGACGTCACCGTCATCGACCCGCGTCTGCTCACCACGATGCCCGAATGGCTCAACGCGGCAACGGGTCTCGACGCTCTGACGCACGGCATCGAGGCGTTCGTGTCCCTCGCCCACAACCCGCTGACCGATCACCACGCGTTGCGGGCGGTCGGGATGGTCACCGACAACCTCCCGCACACCATCGACGACCCGCTCGGGATGGACGCGCGCACCGCCATGGCCCAGGCCAGCCTGGAGGCGGGCCTGGCGTTCACGAACGCCATCCTGGGCGCAGCACACGCAATGAGCCACCAGGTCGGGGGGCTGCTCGACCTGCCGCACGGGGTGATCAACGGAATCCTGCTGCCGCACGTCATCCGGTTCAACGCCTCCGCCGATGCCGAGCCGTTCGTCGACATCGCCCGCAGCCTCGGCCTGGACGAGCACCGCGGCACCCCCGAGGAGGCGGCGCTCGCGGTCGCGGACCGCGTGCAGCGCCTCGCCCGCGAGGTGGGGGTGCCCACCGGGCTCGGCGCGCTCGGCGTCCGCGAGGAGGACCTGGACCGGCTGGCGCGGTTCGCCCTGCGGGACGCGTGCATGTCCACCAACCCGCGCACCGCGAGCCACCAGCAGATGGTCGAGCTGTACCGGGCGGCACTGTGATCCACCGTTCGGAGTCGTCGTGACGGCGGGCCGGGACGTGTCGCCGGATCTCGCGGTCCTGACCGGACTCCGCTCCGGGAAGGGCAGCTACTGGACGCAGTACCGCGGCGCGGCCGAACGCCTCGAGCGGGTGGTGCACGCCCTCGACCTGATCTCCCGTGCCCTGGTCCGGACGATCGAGGGTCCGGAAACCCTGGTGTGCGCGGTCGCGGAGGCCGCGCGGGCCCACCTGAACGCCCGCTGGGTGGTGTTCGCGCTCACCGACGGCGCCCTCCACGACTCCGGCCCGCGCCGTCTCGTGCTCGGACCCGATGCCACCCCGTTCCTGGTCGGCGACGTCACCGGGCCCCCGCTGCCCGACGAGGTGCTCGAGTGCCTCGAAACCATCCGCACCGGATCCGGTAACCACGGCAGCGTGATCGAGTTCGAGAACCATCACGTGCACGTCCCGCTGATCCTCGACGGCGGCGTGGTCGGCGCGATCGCCGCGTGGACCGACCCCGACCGAACCCTCGACGCCACCGACGCCTCCGTTCTCAACATCCTCGCCAGCCAGACCGCGGTGGCGTTGCAGAACTCGGCGCTCTACCAACGGGGAACCGTGGCGCTGCAACGGGCCGAGCAGGCGTCGGCACAAGCCCACCGAACCGCGTCCGACCTGGCGGTGCGCAACGCGGAACTCCTTGCGACGCAACGGCAACTGGACGCCGCGCATCGGCACCAGATCCTCGACGACGACCGCAGGCGCATCGCCCGCGAACTGCACGACAGCGTCACCCAGGCGGTGCTGTCCGCAGGCATGCAGATCGAGGTGTCCCTGGGTGAGATCCCCGGCGACGAACGGGCCGAACGGCTGGGCCTCGCGAAGGAGATGACGCGCCGCGCCGTCGAGCAGTTGCGGACCGCGATCTTCACCCTCAACAACACGCCGTGGTCCGAGACGGCGCCACTGCCCGAGATGCTGCGGCAGCTCGGAGTCGTCGCGATGCCCACCGACCTGGCCGTGGAGGTGCGGGTCGAGGGGACGCCCGTGGAGCTGAGCGGCGAGGTCGGGCACGCGCTGCTGCGCATCGCCGGCGAGGCCCTCTTCAACACGACCGTGCACGCGAGCGCCTCACGCGCCGTCCTGCGACTGACCTACCGGGACGACGAGGTCGGGTTGGCCGTCGACGACGACGGCTCCGGCGACCCGGTCCGCATCCGCGCCGCCCTCCGTGACGCGGTCGCGAACGACTCCGACGGACACCACCGCGGACTGGCGAACATGGCCACCCGCGCCCGAGAACTCGGCGGCGACTTCGCCGTCCGCCGCGCCCGGATCGGCGGCGTCCGCATCGCCGTCACACTCCCCACGGCACCGCACGTGCCGGCTCCACCGACGGAGGCTCCCTGATGCCCGCTGCCGCCACCCATCGACCCCGCTCCGCCGACAGCACCCGGCAGGTCCGGATCGTGCTCGTCGACGACCACGCGATCCTCCGGCAGGGTCTGCGCTCCGTGCTCGACCGCGAGTCCGACCTCCAGGTCGTGGGCGAAGCCGACACCCGCGTCGACGCCGAAGCCGCCGCTGCCCGCCTCGATCCCGACGTCGTGGTGATCGACCTCAAGCTCGGCGCCGGATCGGACTACGAGGGGCTGGCACTCTGCCGCAGCCTGTCCGCGGCTCACCCGGGAATGGGCCTGCTCGTCCTGACCACCTTCCTCGACGAACGCCTCGTGCTCGAGGCCGTGCAGCACGGCGCGCGCGGGTACGTCGTCAAGGACGTCGACACCACCGAACTGGTGCGTGCCATTCGTGCCGTCGCGCAGGGGGAGAGCGCGTTCGACTCCCGCACCGCCGCCACCGTCGTGCAGAGCCTCGGACGGACCGGCGTGCAGTCCGAGAAGCTCACCGACCGCGAGATCGAGGTCCTGGGCCTGCTCGCGAAAGGTCTGTCCAACAACGGGATCGGCGAGCAGCTGTTCATCTCGGCGACCACCGTCAAGTTCCACGTCAGCAACCTGATGCGCAAGCTCGGCGTCACCCGCCGCGCCGAGGCGGTCTACGAGGCCAGCAAACGCGGACTGATCTGAGGCCGGACCGGTCGGGTGGCGCGCGATCGCAGGCGAACTACCGGTCCATCCCACGGATCACGGCCCGCGCCGCCGCGGCGACCGCACGGGCCTGGAGTTCGACGACCGCGTCCGCGACGGACAGCACCACCACGAGGGAGCCGCCGACCCACACCGGAAGCCTCACCGCGCACGCTCCGCGTCGTTCGAGACGTCGATGACGAGCCAACCGCCGTGATGCTCGGTGACCGTGAACCGGTGACCGGTCGCCGCTCCGAGATGGCGCAGGTCGTCGGCGTCGAAGGTCCGGACATGGCCGTGACAGGTGGTCGGCTCGTCCTCGAAGGGCACCGCGATCACCACCCGGCGCCGCGCGATCCGGACGGCCTCGGCCACGATGCGGGCCCCGAGGCCGGGGGCGACGTGCTCGAGCAGGTGGACGGCGGTCACCGTGTCCACGGAGTCGTCGGGCAGTGGGACGTCACCGGCGTCGCAGGCGAGCGTGTGGAGCGGCACGTCGAGCTCCCCGGCCACGGTCGCGAGGAGCGTCATCGTGCCGTCGCAGATGTCGCTGGCGGTCACCCGGTGACCGGCGAGCGCGAGCCGCAGCGCGAAGAATCCGAAGCACGAACCCAGGTCCAGGACGCTCTCACCCACGACGAGATCGGCACCGTACTCGTGGACCGATGCGAACGGGGCGACGCCGACGAGAAGGTCGCGCAGCGAGTTCCGGTAGTACAGCGTCCACGCCGCCATCGGGTCCGCCACGGTCGATCGGACCAGGCCGACGATCACGGCTTCGAAGTCCTCGCGGGTCCGCAGATCCACCTCGTCGACGACTCGCGTCGCCAGCCGGTCCGAGAGTTCGGACGGGCGCAGTCGGTGGGTGACGGTGAGCCCCCGCCTCGACCGCAAGGACGTCAGCGTATCCCCGTGCGGTACAAGTGTTCTCATCACCTCGACGTCGCCGTGGGTCCAACGTCCGGGCGGGCAGGTCGCGAGCGGATCCAGCATGCTTCGACGCTAGGTTCGGGCACCCCGTCCCCGCACCGGGCAAAGGAACGGCCGCGGCCCTGCCCTGATGGGCAGGACCTCGGCCGTCCGAACGGGTCAGCGGGTGACCATGTCCTCCGGACCCCAGATCGCCTTCATGCTGGTGATCTTGGCGTCGTCGTCGAAGGTCATGACGTCGATGACGGAGATGTCGATCTTCTGCTCACCCATGTGGGTGGTGAGGGTGAAGTTGAACGCGGCGTGGTCGGCGGCGATCTTCACCACCCCGAGCTCGGCCGTCTGCTCCAGCGGCTCGATGATGCCGTAGAACTCGCGGATGGCGGCCTCGGTGCTGCGCGGGTCCGTGCCGACCGGATCCTCGACCGTGGCCCCCTCCGCGTACAGGGACAGCACGTCGTCCACTGTGCCCGACGCGACGAACTTCACGTACGACTCGATGGTGGCCTGAACGCTCTCGCGTGACGGTGCCATGACTGCCCTCCCGGATCTGGAACACGTTTCAGTCCGCAGAGTACAGGCGGCTCCGCCACCTGTGCGCGAGTTCGGTAGCCCCAGCTACCGAACTCGCGCACAGGCGCGAAGCGCTACTTGACGATGTTGACCATCTTGCCGGGAACGACGATCACCTTGCGGGGGGCGTTGCCCTCCAGGAAGGCCACGATCTTCTCGTCCGCGAGAGCAGCGGCCTCGATGGCGTCGGGCTTCGCGTCGGCAGCGATGGTGAGACGGCTGCGGAGCTTGCCGTTGACCTGGATCGGGTACTCGACCGAGTCCTCGACCAGCCACTTCTCGTCCGCCGTCGGGAACGGGCCGTGCGCGAGCGAGGTCTCGTGGCCGAGCCGCGACCACAGTTCCTCCGCGACGTGCGGCGCCACCGGTGCCAGCATCAGCACCAGCGGCTCGACCGCCGCCCGCGGCGCACCCTCCGGGTACGCCTTGGTCAGGTGGTTGGTCAGCTCGATCAGCTTCGCGATGGCCGTGTTGTCACGCAGCGCCGTGTAGTCCGCGGTCACGCCGTCGATCGCCCTGTTCAGCGCCCGCAGCGTCTCCTCGGTCGGCTCCACATCGGTCACGCGCAGTGCACCGGACTCCTCGTCCACGACGGTCCGCCACGCGCGCTGCAGGAACCGCTGCGCACCGACGACGTCCTTCGTCGCCCACGGACGCGACGTGTCCAGCGGACCCATCGACATCTCGTACACGCGCAGCGTGTCGGCACCGTAGTCGTCGCAGATCTCGTCCGGCGCAACGGCGTTCTTCAGGGACTTGCCCATCTTGCCGTACTCGCGCTTCACCTCGGCGCCCTCGTGGAAGAACTTCCCGTCCTCCTCGACGACCTCCGCGGCGGGCACGTACACGCCGCGGCTGTCGGTGTACGCGTACGCCTGGATGTAGCCCTGGTTGTACAGGCGCCGGTACGGCTCCGAGGAGCTGACGTGCCCGAGGTCGAAGAGCACCTTGTGCCAGAACCGCGAGTACAGCAGGTGCAGCACCGCATGCTCGACGCCACCCACGTACAGGTCCAGGCCACCGGGATCGTTCGGACCGTGGACGTCCGGCCGCGGACCCATCCAGTACTGCTCGTTCTCCTTGGCGCAGAACGCATCCTGGTTCGTCGGATCGATGTAGCGCAGCTGGTACCAGGAGCTGCCCGCCCACTGCGGCATGACGTTCGTGTCGCGGTGGTAGTTCTTCAGTCCGTCGCCGAGGTCCAGTTCGACGTCGACCCAGTCGGATGCCTTCGCCAGCGGCGGCGACGGCTCGGAGTCCGCGTCGTCCGGGTCGAAGGACACGGGCGCGTAGTCCTCGACCTCCGGGAGCTCCACGGGCAGAGCCGAATCCGGGAGCGCGTGCGCCAGACCCTGCTCGTCGTAGACGACCGGGAACGGCTCGCCCCAGTAGCGCTGCCGGGCGAAGAGCCAGTCGCGCAGCTTGTACTGGATGGTGCCGATGCCGCGCCCGTCCGCCTCGAGGTGCGCGATGACGGCCTTCTTCGCCTCGTCCACCGACAGCCCGTCGAGGAATCCCGAGTTCACCAACGGGCCGTCACCGGTGTACGCGCCCTCGGTGATGTCGCCACCGGAGATGACCTCCAGGATCGGCAGTCCGAGCTCGGTCGCGAACTCCCAGTCGCGGTGATCGTGGCCGGGCACCGCCATCACGGCGCCGGTGCCGTAGCCGGTGAGCACGTAGTCGGCGATGAACACCGGAACCTTGTGCCCGTTCACGGGATTGACGGCGTAGGAGCCGAGGAAGACGCCGGTCTTCTCCTTGCTCTCCTGCCGCTCCAGGTCCGACTTCGCGGCGATCGCGGCGCGGTACGCGGCGACGGCCTCGCGCGGCGACGTGGCGCCGCCGGTCCAGCGCGGATCCACCCCCTCCGGGTAGGCGTCGGCGACCAACTGGTCGACCAGTTCGTGCTCGGGGGCGAGGGCGACGTAGGTGGCACCGAACAGGGTGTCCGCGCGGGTGGTGAACACCTCGATGTCGTGTTCGACGGCGGCGGTGCCGCCCTCGTTCGTGGTCGAGCCCTCCCGGTGCGCGGCGAACTTGACGCGGGCGCCGTGACTGCGTCCGATCCAGTTGCGCTGCATGGACTTGACCTTCTCGGGCCAGTCCAGGTACTCCAGGTCGTCGGTGAGCCGGTCGGAGTACGCGGTGATCCGCATCATCCACTGGCGCAGGTGCTTCCGGAAGACGGGGAAGTTGCCGCGCTCGGAGCGACCGTCGGCGGTGACCTCCTCGTTCGCCAGCACGGTACCCAGTCCGGGGCACCAGTTGACCATCGAATCCGACTGGTAGACAAGGCGGTACGAATCGATCTCGGCGTGCTTGTCGGCCTCCGACAGGTCAGCCCAGGCACGACCGTCGGCGGGGGTGCGGGCACCGGACTCGAACTCCACCTCCAACTCGGCGACGGGCCGAGCCCGGTTCAGCTCGGTGTCGTACCAGGCGTTGTAGATCTGCAGGAAGATCCACTGCGTCCAGTGGTAGAAGTCGACGTCCGTCGTCGCGACGCTGCGGCGCTCGTCGTGCCCCAGCCCGAGCCGGCGCAGCTGCCGCTTCATGTTCGCGATGTTGGCCTCGGTGGTCGTGCGCGGGTGCGTGCCCGTCTGCACCGCGTACTGCTCCGCCGGCAGCCCGAACGCGTCGTACCCCAGGGTGTGCAGGACGTTGTGCCCGTTCATCCGGTGGAACCGGGCGAACACGTCCGTCGCGATGTAGCCGAGGGGGTGACCGACGTGCAGGCCGGCACCCGACGGGTACGGGAACATGTCCTGGACGAACAGCTTGTCCGCGGGCAGCTCACCGGCGAGGTCGCCGACCGGATTCGGTGCGTTGAACGTGCCCCGCTCCCGCCACAGGTCCTGCCAGCGAGCCTCGATTCGGCCCGCGAGGTCCGCGGTGTAACGGTGCTGAGGGGTCGCGTCGCCGCCTTGCTGCTGCACTGACTCGGTCACTGGTTCGCTGTCTTCTCTGCGCTGGGGGCTTCGGGTACACGGTCGCCGTACCCGGATTTCGGGCAGGGTCACCCGACACCAGCCTAGAGGTTCACCCGCCGGGCACCCCCGTACGGCCCCTTCCGTACCCTGGTGTCCGTGGTCATCGTCGCAAGTGTGCTGTTCGTCGTCGCCGTGGCGGTCGGAGGTGTCGCGGCCGCCGCAATGACCGGACGCCTGCCGCGCAACCGCTGGGCGGGTGTCCGCACCCCCGAGACCCTGGCGTCTGAGGAGGCCTTCCAGCTCGCCAACCGCGTCGCGGGACCGACCCTCGCGGTGTCGGCGTTGCTGCTGGTCATCGGTGGCGTCGGCGCGCTCACACTCGGCACCGTCGGCGGCCTGGGCGTCGCCGCGTTGGCAGTGGTCGTCGCCCTCGTCGCGGCCGCCTACGGCGGTACCGCAGGAGCCCGCGCAGCGGCCGCTGCCGCCCCCGCCGGATGCGGTGACGCCTGTGGCTGCGGCAGCGCTCCCGACGTCTCCGATCCCGAGGCGGCGACCGTCTCGGCATGCGCCACCGAGTCGCCCGCGGACGCGGCTGCCGCTGCCGACTGCGGGACGTCGTCCTGCGGTGCCTGCTCCCTCAAGGGCGCCTGCCTGCCGCACTGAGCGTCTCGTCAACCGCGGCGCAGGCGGCTCTCGTTCGCGACGAGGAGCACGGTCAGCGCAGCCTCCGGTCCGGTCGCCGGCCGTGGTCGGCGCATCACGACGAAATCGGCGTCGCCCGGATCGGGAAGTACGTGAGGGGCCAAGGGGACGAGCCCGTCCGGTAGCAGCGACTCGGCGTGCACGATGTAGCCGAGACCGCCGAGCACCGCAGCTCGCAGACCCAGCAGGCTGTCGGTGACGCAGGTGGTCCGCCACACCAGTCCCGCACCCTCCAACGCCTCCATCGCGGCGCGCCGCGTGATGGACGGCGGGGGATAGGTCACCAAGGGGACCGGTCCGGCCCCGGACGGCGCGATCGCCCCCTCCCGGGGGCCTGCCCACACCAGCCGATCACGCCACACCAGCTCGCCGTGACGTTCACCCGGGCGACGCATCCCGAATGCGAGGTCGAGTTCGCCGGCCGCGACCTTCGCGCCCAGGATCTCGCTGAGCCCGACGGTCAGTTCCAAATCGATACGTGGATGGCTCCGCCGGAACTCGAGCAGGATTTCCGGGAATCCAGCCGCGACGAGGTCGTCGGACACGCCGAACCGCAGCAGTCCGGACAGGTCGGACTCCGCGAAGTACTGCTCGGCCTGCTGCGTCGTGTCGAGGATCGTCCGCGCGAAACCGAGCATCGCGGCGCCGTCTGCGGTCACCTCGACGTTCCGGGTGTCCCGCCGCAGCAGTTCCCGGCCGACGGCCTTCTCCAGCCGGGCGACGTGCCCGCTGACCGTGGACTGACGCAGGCCGAGCCGAGCCGCCGCCGCGGTGAACCCGCCCTCACGATCGACGGCCACGAAGGAGCGTAGGAGTACCGGATCGAGCATCCCCAAGACTTATCACGATTCACGATGCAAATAAACGATCTCATCGGCTTCTCCGATGGCTAGGGGTCGTCCTACCGTGATCGGGTGAAGTTCTCGACCAGGTTCGACATCGACGGATTCGTCCTGTCGATCATCGTCGTGGCCGTCGCAGCCAGTCTCTTCCCCGCGTCCGGCACCGGCGCGACCGTGCTCGACCGGGCCACGACAATCGCCATCGCCCTCCTGTTCGTGCTGTACGGCGCCCGCCTCCACCCCCGAGAGGCACTCGAGGGGCTGAAGCACTGGCGGCTACATTCCGTGGTGTTCGCAGCGACATTCGTTCTGTTTCCACTGATCGGACTGGCATTGCGCATCCTGGTGCCGTCCGTGCTCACCGAAGAGCTCTACACCGGTGTGCTGTACATGTGCCTCGTCCCGTCGACCGTTCAGTCCTCGATCGCGTTCACGTCGATCGCCCGCGGCAATGTCGCGGGCGCGATCGTCAGCGCGTCGGCTTCCAACCTGCTCGGCGTGTTCGTGACCCCTGCACTGGTGATCCTGCTTATGAACACCACCGGCGACGTCCACGTCGACGCCGCGTCGATCGTGGACATCGTCGTCCAGTTGCTGATCCCGTTCGCCGTCGGCCAGCTGATCCGGCCGCGGGTCGCCGGGATCATGCAGAAGTACGCGGAGCCGACGAAGTACGTCGATCGGGGCTCGATCCTGCTCGTCGTGTACGCCGCATTCAGTGCAGGCATGGTGGAGCACGCGTGGGACGGACTGGCGGCGAGGGACATCGCAGCGCTCGTCCTGGTGTGCTGCCTCGTCCTCGCGCTCGTGATGGGTACGACCGTCTTCGCGGGTCGCGCACTCGGCTTCTCCCTTCCCGACCGGATCGTGATCGTGTTCTGCGGCTCGAAGAAGAGCCTCGCCACCGGCCTTCCGATGGCTGCGGTGCTGTTCGCGGGCCAGCCGATCGGTCTGATCGTGCTGCCGCTGATGGTCTTCCATCAGATCCAGCTGATGGTCTGCGCGGCGCTCGCCCAGCGGTACGCCCGCCGCCCCGAGTCCGTCGCCGTGCCCTCGTCGCCCGACCCCGCGTCGTCGGCTGGTTGAATCGGCGGCCATGAGCGAATCGCGGACGTTCGACCCCGCCGGCGTGGTGTTCGGCGTGTTCGTGCCGGTGCTCGCCGCCGCCACCGTGCTCGTCACCGAGCAGGTCTGGACGTCGCGGCTCCCAGACACCCTCGCCACGCACTTCAGCGGCGGCACCGCCGACGGCTTCGCCTCGACCTCGTCGACCGCATGGACGTTCGTCCTGGTCATCGTCCTCGTCGGGGGAGGATGCAGCGGCTTCGCCGCATTGGCGCAGGCCCTGCTGATGATGCGGCGGTCCATGCTCATCGTCGGATCGTCCGTCACCGGGCTGATGCTCGCCCTGTGGTTCGGGCTGCTGACCGCCCACCTCGACCTCACCGATCCCGCCGGCGCCGACCTGTCGACGACGCCGATCGCGGTGGGAGTCCTCGTCGGAGGTGTGGTGGGAGTGCTCGGCGCGTCATTGCTGCGCGACCACCGCGAACGCCGCACCACGACCCTGCGCCCCGCCGCCACACTGCCCCGCGGACCGGTCGACCTGCCGATCGTCACGGGCGCCGGACTCGGCGCCGGCACCACCGCGATCCTGCTCGGGATCGGAGCACTCGTCACCGTCGGACTGTGCCGCCTCGCCGGATCCTGGTGGCTGCTCGCCGTGTTCCTCCCCGTCAGTCTGCTCGTCGTCGGGTTGCTGCGGTTCCGTGTCGTCGTCGACGAGGCCGGGCTGCGGGTCTACAACATGGGGATGTGCGCGCTCGGCTACGGCGTCGACGAACTCGAGGGGGCCTCGGTGACCGAGGTGGCACCGTTCCGGGACTGGGGCGGCTGGGGGCTGCGGTCCCGGGGTCGCGGCAACTACGGCGTCGTCACCGAGACCGGTCCGGCACTGGTGTTCGAGGCCGCGAACGGACAGCGCCTCACCGTCACCACCGCGCGCGCCGCCGAGATGGCCGGTGCGCTCAACGCCCTCGCCGACGCGTCCCGTCCGCTCCACCACGCCTGAACCCGATGTGACGGTGCGCCCACCACGGGGCCGTCGATCAGAAGGTGGCGGTCAGCAGCACCTGGTCGGTGGTCACCGAGCGGACGTCGACCCGCTCCACCCAGAGCATCGGGAGGTCCGTCGACCCGGACGGCGTGACCGTCTCACCGGCCGCGGCGGTCCAGCTGGCGACGGTGCTTGGAGTACCCGTGTGATCGGTGACGACCAGTGCGTAGGTCGACTGCTCGGTCCCGTAGCCGCCGCCGGGCGGCGGCTGGTAGTGCGCGACGACGTCGATCCGGGTACCGCGTCCCTCGTCGACGACCGACACCTCCCCGGTCACCGGGTACTGCGCGACCGGTTGCATCGGCTGGTCGGTCACGGGCGCCGACGGCCCCTGCGGCATGTCGGGCGACGGGCCGGCGGGCGTCACCGGCACGAGGGTGATCGCGTACGCGACGAGTGCCGCGGCCGCCGCGACGACGACCGCGGCGAGCGCGGTCCGGATCCGGCGACGGCGGGTGTCGGTTCGATCGAGAAGACGCGGCAGCAGGGACGGCGGCGGATCGCCCACGGCATCGTCCAGCACCGGGACGGACGGCGGCACCTCACCGTCGGTGTCCTCGACGCCGTGCTCGGCGTCGTGCTCGGCGCCGCGTCCCGCCAGGTCGCGCGCCGTCGCGAACAGACTCGCCCGGACCGCGCCTTCGCTCTGCTCCAGCAACCGCGGCCGCTCGACAGCACGCGTCAACGTCCCCTCGACGACCGATTCGGCCCGCACCCGGTCCCCGGTCAACCGCATCGCGTATCGCCACAGCTCGGCGGCGTGCTGCCCATACAGAACGCGCATGCGTTCCGCTCGATCCTGTGGCATTCGAGACCTCCCCGAGGCTCACCGTATCCGGACCGCGTCCGATCGGCACGCATCTGCCGTCGATGCAGGTCAGTTGCGGTCGACGTCCAGCGGATGCGATGCGAGCAGGGCGAGCGGAAGCGGCTGCCGGCGGAGAACCTGCGCCCACAGGTCGGCGCGCGGCGGACCGATCACGTCCGACGGCAGCGCCGACAGCACGATCCAGTCGTCGCGCTGCAACTCGCCGTCGAGCTGACCCATCGTCCAGCCCGAGTAGCCGGCGAACACGCGGACGCCCTCGAGATGCGGTCCGACCTGCTCGGGGTCGCAGTCGAGGTCGACCATCACCACGCGGCCGTCGACGCGACGAAGCCCGGGTACGCCGTCGATGCGGGCACCGGTGCGGACCGTCGCGAGGCACAGCGCCGAATCGAGCTTCACCGGGCCGCCGATGAACAGTGCCTGCGGGCGAGCGCACAGTGGTGCCCACTGCGGTAGCACCGAATGAACCGCCGTCTCGCTGGCCCGGTTCAGAACGACCCCGAGGCTCCCACCGTCGTTGTGTTCGATGACGTAGACGACGGTCCGGCGAAACGACGGGTCCGTCATCGCGGTGGCCGAGACCAGCAGACTGCCCGGCCGCACCGCCCGTTCCGTCGAGGCCGTTCGGTCGTCGGGTTCGTCAGCGGATTCCACCGGACAATCATTGCACCGTGGTTGCCGGTACGCGCTTTCCGCGCGACGAACGCGGCCGCGTGCTCATCCCACACGTCGCCGGGCCGCGCGGGCGCCTACAGCCCGAGCGTCTCCGCCAGCACGGTGAGGTGGTGGTCGAACAGCGCGTGCGGGTCGGTGAAGGTTCCGGCACCGTACTGCCCGAAGACCTCGAAGCCGACGGTCCCGAACAACGACGCCCACACCAGCACTCCTCGCAGCACCGCCTCGTCGGGAAGCGTGAGATCCAGTTGCTCCCGGATGCTCACCACGTCCTCGTGGAGCTCTGCCGCCGGCTCGGTGGGCGTGTGCGGCACGGTCGCCGCACGCAGCCGTCCCGCACGGTGGGCGGACTCGACGATGCCGACGAGCGCGACGACGACGCGGGTGCCGGGGCCGGTGGTGCGCTCGGCAGGCGCGTGATATCCGGGCACCGGGCTGCCGAACAGCAGGGTGTAGCCCGCGGGTTCCCGCAGCGCCCAGTCGCGCACGGCGTGCCCGAGCGCGCGGAACCGAGCGGCGTGATCGGCGGGGTCGGCGGACGCGATCGCCACGTCGACGGCATCACCGAGTTCGGTGTAGCACTCCACGACGAGCAGCGTGAGCAACTCGTCGCGGCCGGCGACGTACCGGTACACCGCGGACGACACCACACCGAGGTCGCGCGCGACCGCTCGCAGCGACAGCGCCGCGGCGCCGTCACGCCCCAGGTGCTCGCGGCCGATCCGGGTGATGTCGGCGATGGTCTGCTCGCGCGCTCGCTGGCGCGGTGTTCCTGTCACGCCCTCAGCCTCGCCCGGTTTGCGAGCACTGTCAACTTTAGAGAGCAGTGCTCTTGACAGGACGCCGCCCACGGTTCATTCTCGAAATGAGAGCACTGCTCTCTAAGCCTCGGACGAAGGAGAAACCCCATGTCGAACCAGTACGTCGTCACCGGTGCCGGCCCCGTCGGATGGACCGTCGCGACCCAGCTCGCGGACCGCGGCGACCACGTCCGCCTGCTCACCCGGTCCGGCTCGGGACCCGAGCACCCCGCCATCGAGCGCCGCCGCGTCGACGCCTCCACACCCCGCGCACTCGACCAGCACCTGGACGGCGCCGCGGCGCTGTTCCACTGCACCCACGGCTCCGCCTACTCGGCGGCCGCATGGCGGCGTGAACTGCCCGCCACCGAGGCCGCGGTCCTCGATTCGGCCGGACGAGCGGGAGCCGTCGTCGTCTTCCCGGAGAGCCTCTACTCCTACGGCGCCGTCGACGGTCCGATCACCGAGCGGACCCCGCGGACCGCGACGTCGGGCAAGCTCGGTATCCGCACGGACCTCCTGCTCGCCCGCGAGCGCTCCGAGACCCCCACCGTCAGCATCGCCGCATCCGACTTCTTCGGACCGCACGTGATCAACGCCCACGGCGGGGAACGGCTGGTCGCGACGATGCTCGCCGGCCGACGGATCCGGGTGATGGGGTCGCTCGACCAGCCGCACTCGTTCACGTACGTCCCCGACCTGGCCGCGGCCATGATCGCCGCCGCCGACCGGCCCGAGGTGTGGAACACGGTGCTGCACGCACCGACGGGACCGGCACCGACCCAGCGACAGCTCGTGCAGGCGCATGCGGACGCCGCGGGCATCGCCGACCCGAAGGTCGGGACCCTGCCGAGTTGGGCGATGCGCGCACTCGCGACCGTGCACGGCCCCACCAGGGAGCTGACCGAGATGCTGTACCAGTTCGATCGGCCGTTCGTCCTCGACTCCGGCCACAGCGAGCGCCTGCTCGGACTCGCCCCGACGACCCTGCCCGAGGCCGCGGCCACCTCCGTCGCCTGGTGGCGCGACCGGAACGCCGCCCGCACCGCGGTAGGGTCCGGCGGTGGGCAGCGATGACGCGCCGGGCGACACCGGACCGGACGACTCCGGCCGCGTACTCGACCGGCTGCGCGCGACGATCCGCGCGACACCCGGCCTCGGGCGGCTCGTCACCGTCCGGTTCGCCAGCCAGTTCGGCGACGGCATGTTCCAGGCCGCGCTCGGCGGTGCGATCCTCTTCAACCCCGAACGGCACACCGACCCGCTCGCGATCGCCGCAGGCTTCGCGGTGCTGTTGCTGCCCTACTCGGTGATCGGCCCGTTCGCGGGCGCACTCCTCGACCGCTGGGACCGCCGCGCCGTCCTGATGTGGGCGAACCTGCTGCGCGGCAGCCTTCTCCTCGCGGCCGCCGCCTGCCTCATCGGCGGCGCGCCCAACGCCCCCGTCCTGATCCTCGCCCTCACCGCGGTCGGCGTCAGCCGTTTCGTCCTCGCCGGGGTGTCCGCCTCGCTGCCGCACGTCGTGCGCAACTCCTGGCTGGTGTCGACCAATTCCGTTCTGGCGACGGTCGGTTCCGGAATCTCCGCGGCAGGCGCGGGCACCGCCGTCACCCTGATCGCCGTCCTGGGCACCGGCGACCGCAGCTCGGGGATCACCGTCGCGGTCGCCGCGATCGCCTCCGTCGTCGGAGCGGTCGCAGCCTCGGGCTTCGCACCCCACCGGCTCGGCCCGGGCGACACCCACGGCGGACCCACCGGTTCGGCCGCCGTCCGTGCCGTCGCGTCCGGACTCCGCACCGGTGCGGTCGCGGTGTGGCAGGCGCCCGGTGTCACCAGTGCGATGATCGGAATCGGTGTGCACCGCATCGTCTTCGGCATCGACACCCTCCTCATGGTGTTGCTGCTACGCGACCCCCACACCGGTGACGGACTGCCCGCAGGACTCGCCGGATTCGGCGTCGCGGTCGGCGCGACCGCCGCAGGCATGCTGCTCGCCGCCGTCGCGACGCCGCTGCTGATCCCGCGCCTGGGCCGCACCCGCACCGTCGTCCTCGGCCTCGGCGTCGCCCTGCTCGTCCAGCTCGTGTTCATCGCGGCGCTGACCCAGGGATCCCTGCTCGTCGGCGCCTTCCTGCTGGGACTCGCCGGCCAGACCGTCAAACTCACCGGAGACGCCGCCATGCAGATCGACATCGACGACGCCCGGCGCGGTCAGGTGTTCGCGCTGCAGGACGCCGTGTTCAACATCGCGTTTCTCGCCGCCGTCGCCGCCGCCGCGAGCGTGGTCGCACCCGACGGCCGCAGTCCCGGGCTGGTGTTCGCCGGCGCGGGCGCGTATGTGGCCGGCCTGATCGCGGTCGCGGCGAACAGCCGGCGCGGACGCTGATCACCGTTCCACGACTCGGTCGCCCCGTCAGTCCACGACGGATTCCGCCACCGAATCGACCCGTCCGTCACCGTCCGTGTCGACCAGTCGCACGTCCATCGAACCGTCCTCGTCACTGTCGACGAACAATTCGGTGACCGACCCCCGCGGAACGACCACCACATCCGGTGCGCCGTCCCCGTCGAGGTCCACCGCGGTGTCGTCGACGGTCCCGTCCCCGGCGAAATCGACGTTCTCCGATGTGCCCGGACCGGCCGGCGGGTCGGACACGATCGCCTCGGGGGCGGTCCGCGCCGACACACCCGGCGCGGACACCTCGACCGCCCACGTGCCCAGTCCCTCCGGGTCGGTGAACCAGCTCGCCTCCGCGGAATCGACGTCGAGCACCGACATCTCGGCCCGGCCGTCGCCGTCACCATCCCAGAGCGCGTCGTCCCGCCAGCCGTCACCGTCGAAGTCGAGCGTCACCGCGTCCGGTCCGCCGGGCGCACCCAGATCGAGATCGGCGGGAGACAACCACAGCGACGGGTCCCCGTCCCCGGTTCCGAACACGTACTCCACCAGGTCCATACGGGATTGGACGCACGCCGGACCGCACCGGTTCCCGCCGGTCGCAGGTCGTTCGACCGCACGACGTTCCGAGAAAGGGCAGCGGATCGCTGCTAGATTTCGGACACGGCCTCGGCCGGCCGGCCGGCGAAGGGGGAGTGGGATGCACCGCAGCATCGGCGCACCACTGGGCACCCTCCTGCTGCTCGCCGCGGCATCGTTCACCGTCGCCCCGCCCGCCTCTGGCGCACCGAGCGCACCCGTCAACCAGTGCGGCGAAACGGGCTTCGACCCGTCCTCGGCCGCCGGAGCCGGACCCGCCCTGCCGGGGAACGTGGACATTCGCTACCCGTGGCCACAGATCGTCACCGTGACGGTGCCCGATCCGGAACCCGACCAGACCCGCGTGGCGCAGGACCCGTTGCCCGCCGACCCCTGCACGGACCCCTGCCCCGACCTCACCGACCCGACTCCCGAGCCGGACGAGTCCGGCTCGTCCGGCTCGGAGTCGTCCGGACCATCGTCGTCCGGCTCGTCCTTCGGCTCGTCACTCGGCTCGGACGGCTCCTCCGTGCCCCGGTTCTCCATCACACCCGACATCGAGCCGATCCCCATCCCGATTCCCGGTCCGCCACAGGAACTTCCCCCGGCGCCGGAACCCACGTCGCCACCCGTGGAAACCGCACCGCAGGCGGACGCACCGAGTGCGCCGCAGGTCGGCTCCACCCGGCTCGTGGCACAGCTGACCGGCCCCGGATCCGTCAACCGCACGGACAAGCGCTGGCAGGTGAACGGCACCGACCTCGGCATCACGTGGGAGACGAAACCCGGACAGGTGGCGATCGCGTTCGGTGACACCTTCGGCTCCGACTGGACGCCGCCCGGAGCCAACGGGGAGGACTGGCGGTCGAATGTGTTGGGATACAGCACCGATCGCGACCTGTCGGACGGTCTCACCATCGACTCCATGGTGCAGGACAGCCGCTGCCACGCCGCCGAGTTGCTCAGCAGCCGCAAGATCAAGAACTGGGAGACGACCACCATCCCGACGTCCGGGTTCGCCCTCGGCGACCGGCAGTACATGAGCTACATGTCGGTACGGCGGTGGAGCATCGTCCCCGGCCTCTGGTACACGAACCACGGCGGAATCGCCTACTCCGACGACAACGGCGCGACCTGGACCAAGGACCCGTACGCCCGGTGGGAGAACATCTTCGGGCTGGGCAACTTCCAGGTCGCGAGCATGGTTCCGGCCGGCGACCACGTCTACATGTTCGGCACCCCCAACGGCCGGCTCGGCACCGTCGCCGTCGCCCGGGCGCCGAAGGATCAGGTGCTGAACAAATCCGCCTACCAGTACTGGGCCGACGGAGAGTGGACACCGGTGGCGGAGAGGTGGCCGAGTCCGATCCTGCACGACACCGCCGCCGAGCTGTCCGTCCGCTACGACGCCACCCGCGGAATCTGGCAGATGAGCTACCTCGACACCGTCGCCGGGGCGATCGTCCTGCGCGAAGCGACGAGCCCGCAGGGCGAGTGGACCAAGGGTGTACCGCTGGTCCGGTCCGGTGACTACCCCGCGATGTACGGGGGCTTCATCCACCCCTGGTCCACCGACGACGACCTGTACTTCACGATGTCCGAATGGGACAGCTACAACGTGTATCTCATGCACACGACGCTGCGCTGACGCTCACGCGCCGTCGGCGGCACTCCACCACTTGAGCAACTCGGCCTCCGCCTCCTCGCGCGGCAGGGGGCCGCGGTCCAGGCGCAGCTCCTTCAGGAATGTCCACGCGCGGCCGACGTCCGGCCCGGCGGGGATCCCGAGCAGCTGCATGATCGCGTTGCCGTCCAGATCCGGACGGACCCGCGCGAGGTCCTCCTGTTCGGCGATTCGGGCGATCCGGGTCTCCAGATCGTCGTAGGTGGCGCGCAGTTTGGCGGCCCGCCGCTTGTTGCGGGTCGTGCAGTCCGCCCGCACCAGCTTGTGCAGCCGGGGCAGCAGATCGTCGGCGTCGGTGACGTACCGTCGCACCGCCGAATCGGTCCACGCGCCGTCACCGTACCCATGGAAACGCAGGTGCAGGAACACGAGCCGGGAGACGTCCTCGACCATCTGCTTGGAGTACTTCAGCGCCCGCATCCGCTTGCGCACCAGCTTCGCGCCGACCACCTCGTGGTGGTGGAAACTCACGCCGCCGCCGGGCTCGTTGCGCTTGGTGTCGGGCTTGCCGATGTCGTGCAGCAGCGCAGCCCAGCGCAGCACCAGGTCCGGATCGCCGTCCTCGAGGTCGATCGCCTGCTGCAGCACCGTCAGCGAATGCTCGTAGACGTCCTTGTGCTGGTGATGCTCGTCGATCTCCAGACGCATCGCCGGAATCTCGGGCAGCACCCGGTCGGCGAGCCCCGTCTCGCACATGACGTCGACACCTTCGCCGGGGTACTCGCCGAGAATCAGCTTGTCCAGCTCGGTCCGCACCCGCTCCGCGGTGATGCGGTCGATCTGGTCCGCCATCGCCACGATCGCCTCACGCACCCGCGGCGCGAGCGTGAAACCGAGCTGCGAGACGAACCGGGCGGCCCGGAGCATGCGCAGCGGGTCGTCGTTGAACGAGATCTCGGGCGCCGCAGGGGTGTCGAGGACACCGGCGAGCAACGCGTCCATCCCGCCGAGCGGATCGACGAACTCCTGCCCGCCGTCCGCACCGATCCGCACCGCCATCGCGTTGACCGTGAAGTCCCGGCGCACCAGGTCCTCGTCCAGGCTGGTGCCGTACCGCACTTCCGGGTTGCGGGTGACGCCGTCGTACGCGTCGGTGCGGAAGGTGGTGATCTCGATCTGCTGCTCGTCCTTGGCGGCGCTGATCGTCCCGAACGCGATACCGGTGTCCCACTGGTTGTCGGCCCAGCCCTTGAGCAGCGCCTGCACCTGCTCCGGGCGGGCGTCGGTGGTGAAGTCGAGGTCCGTGCCCAGCCGCCCCAGCACGGCATCCCGCACACTGCCACCGACCAGGTAGAGCTCGTGTCCGGCAGCGGCGAATCGCTCGCCCATCGGCGTCAGGACGTCCGACAGGCCGCGGAGTGTCACGGAGGCGGACGCGAGCAACCGCGCGCGACGGTCCTCGTCGGGAGTAGGGGAAACCACGACTGTGCAGCTTACCGACTTGGACCGGGGACCCTCCCGCACGCAGACGGGTCGGCCGCCGGCTCACACGGGCCGCTCCTGCCACGGAGTGGGATTCGACGGTCGCCGGACAGAGGCAACTAGTATCGATTGGGTGTCTCCTGCCGAACGCGCCAACCGCAGCCGCCGCAACCCGCGGCGTCGCGGTGGGCACGGCGAACGCGCGAACCAGCGCATGCGCACCGTGCGGGAGACGTCGGCCGGAGGCCTCGTCGTCGACGGGCTCGACGGTCCGCGTGAACTGCAGTGTGCAGCGCTGATCGGGCGCACCGACCGGCGCGGGCGACTCCTGTGGTCGCTCCCCAAGGGCCACATCGAACAAGGCGAAACCGCCGAACAGACCGCGATCCGTGAGGTCGCAGAGGAGACCGGCATCCGTGGGTCCGTACTCGCCTCCCTCGGCAGCATCGACTACTGGTTCGTCACCGAGGGCAGACGTATCCACAAGACCGTCCACCACTACCTGCTGCGTTTCCAGGGCGGCGAACTGTCCGACGAGGACGTCGAGGTGACCGAGGTCGCGTGGGTGCCGCTCGCCGAACTCGGCTCACGTCTCGCGTACGCCGACGAGCGGCGTCTCGCCGAGGTCGCGGGGGAGCTGCTGGATCGCATCGCGTCCGGCCAGCCGATCGGGTCCGCCGGCGCCGACCCGGACACGCACAGCGGGGCCCGCGAGAACGGATGATCAACCTCCGTCGCCTGGCCGCGACCGCCCTCACCGTCTTCACCCTGGCCGCACCCCTCGCTCAGCCGATGCTCGCCGGCGCCGCGCAGCGCGAGGCGGCCGGTGACACCCTGTCCGCGCAGCGCGACCCGCAGTCGAGGCAGTTCCTGGAACTGTCCGTCGACACGGTGACCCCGACAACCGTCACGACGTCCAGCTCGCCGACCGTCACCGTCACCGGAACCGTCACGAACATCGGCGACCGCGCCGTCACCGACGTCCAGGTCCGGTTGCAGCGCGCCCCCGCCGTCGACTCGTCGGAGGAGTTGCGCACCGTTCTCGACGCCAGCCAGGACCAGTTCGACGTCGTCGGCCCGTTCACCCAGATCCACGACGAGCTCACGGTCGGACAGTCGGCGCGATTCACCGTCGCGTTGCCGCTGCGGTCCACCGAGACCACCTCGCTCGACATCGACGAGCCCGGCGTGTACCCGCTGCTGGTGAACGTCAACGGCACCCCCGAGTACGGCGGGGCCGCCCGGCTCGACGACGCCCGTTTCCTGTTGCCGGTCCTCGGCGTGCCCGCCGACCCGACCGACCCGAACGCCCCCGCGGTTCCGCCGTCCACCTCGGACCCCGTCTCGATCACGCTCGTGTGGCCGCTCGCGGACCGCCCGCGTCTCGCCTCCGGAATCCCCGGGTCCGTCGACGACAAGGTCCGGCTCGTCGACGACGAGCTCGCCACGTCGCTGGCCGCAGGCGGCCGGCTCGAGCAGCTCGTCGCCGCCGCCGAGTTCGCCACCGACGACGACCTCGACCGCGGAAGTGCCCTCGCCGAGTCGATGTGCCTGGCCGTCGACCCGGACCTCCTGGTGACCGTCGCGAACATGACCCGCGGCTATCTCGTCGTCGACGACCCGGGCGATCCGACCGGACCGGCGCGCGACGGGACCGGGCAGGCCGCCGCCACCGAGTGGCTCGATCGGGTCCGCCAACTCGCGGCGGACAGGTGCGTCACCGCCGTACCGTTCGCGCAGACCGACCTGACGGCCCTGAACCGGGTCGGGGACGGCACCCTGACGGCACGCGCGCTCACCTCACCCGCCGACATCGTCGACGCCGTCCTCGGGGTCACCTCCCTGCGCGGTCTGACCTGGCCGGACTCCGGCGTCCTCGAACCCGGGGCGGCTGCGACCCTCACCGGGCTCGGACCGACCGCCCTGCTCGCGGACAACGCCGTCGCGGACGCGGGGACCGCGGTGCGGGTTCCGATCGAGGGGGGCAACAACGGCGGCCCCCTCTACGCCACCCTGTTCGACAGCTCCGCCGCGACCGCCCTCGCCGCGGTCGGGCAGAGCCCGCAGACCCCGACGTTCACCCCCGACGGGGCGCGCTACGACCTGACCGGGGACTCCCGTTCGGCCCGACTGCAGGACGCGCTCGGTGCGATGACGTGGACGGCGCTGACGACGCGGAGCACCGCCGCGCGCATGGCCGACGCCGATCGGCGATCGGTGCTGCTGGTGCCGCCGCAGGACTGGTCCGCCGACGGCGACGAGGCCGCCGCGATCCTGTCGACGGCCTCGACGATGATCGGATCGGGGCTGGCAACACCCGAGCCCCTGGCTGACCTCGTCGACCGGCCGGCGGCCCCGACCCCGCTGCAGTTGCGCTACCCGGACCAGGCCGTCAAGGACGGCGCGCCCGCCGCCGCCGTGGACGGGGTGGTGGCGATCGCGCCCGAGGTCGACGCCCTGACCGAGACGCTGGTGTACGACCCGCAGTCGCTGCTCACCCCGGAGGGATACACGGCGCCGCTCGAGGAGGACCTCCTGCGGGCGATGACGACCTCCGATCGTCGACTCGCCGACCTGGCGAGCTCCACCTTCACCGCCGAACAGCGCGTCGCCGAGGTCCGGGCCGCACTCGACCGGGTGTACGACTCCGTGACGGTTCTCGCTCCGGGCGGCGCGTACACCCTCGCGTCGGAGCAGAGCCCACTGCTGTTCGTGGCCCGGAACGACCTCCCGATCGGGATCACGGTGCAGTTGCGGCTGTCGGCCCCGCCGGGGATGACGATCACGGACATCGGCGATCAGCAGTTGCCGCCGCGCGGAAGCCGGGCCCTTCAGGTCCCCGCGAAAGTCACCGAAACCGGCAAGATGGTCGTCGACGTCGCCTTGACCACCGCGAACGGCCGTGAACTGGGTGACCCCACGTCGGTGTCGGTGCGCTCCAACTCGTACGGCAAGCTGCTGGCGATCATCACCGGCGGAGCGGGCGCACTACTGTTGCTGCTGGCGGGGCGGCGACTCTGGCACCGGTTCCGGGGTCAGCCGGACCCAGCGGACGAAGGATACGAGGACCGATGACGGGCAGCACGCGAGGACCGGGCGGCAGCCCGCCGCCGCCCGACCGGACGGGCGTCGCACCGTGGGAGCGCAATCCACAGGATCCGCGACCGCAGCAGGAGCCGCCCGCACGACAACAACACGATCCGCCCACTCGGCCGGCGTCGCGGCCGGGTCCGCCGCAACAGCCCGCCTACCCGCCGCAGCGCCCACAGCGCCCCTACCCGCCGCGACCCGGCGCCCCTCAGGGGGGCATGCCACCGCGCCCGTACCCGCCGCGACCGACCGAACCGCGGCCCGGACCCGGCGGGCAACGCCCGGCGCCGCCGGTGGGTCAGCGCCCCGTGCCCCCGGTCGAGCAGCGTCCGGTGCCCCCACCGCCTACGTCTCCACCGCCTGTGTCCTCCTCGCCCGCGGCCCGGCGATCGCCCGCCGGCGAGCCGTCGCACGCGGCGCCACAGCGCCACGCACCGGCGTCGCAGCCGTCGACGGCACCCCAGGCGACGGTCGGCGACGACGACACCGGCGCCACGGACAACTCCAACTCGAGGCTCATCGCCTCGACCGGATCCATCGCGATCGCAACCCTGGTCAGCCGGATCACCGGCTTCCTGAAGCAGGTGCTGCTGCTCACCGCCCTCGGCGCCGCGGCGGCGAGCTCGTTCAGCGTCGCCAGCACGATGCCGAACATGATCTCCGAGCTGGTGCTCGGCGCGGTGCTGACCGCGATCGTGGTGCCGGTGCTGGTCCGCGCCGAGAAGGAGGACGACGACCACGGCGCCGCCTTCGTCCGGCGGCTGTTCACGCTGTCCGTCGTCACCCTCGGTCTGGTCACGACCGCCGCGGTGCTCGCGGCCCCACTGCTGACGCGACTGTTCCTGCCCGAACACGGCAAGGTCGACGAACAGCTGTCGACGCACTTCGCCTACCTGCTGCTGCCCGCGATCCTGTTCTACGGCCTGTCCGCGCTGCTCACGGCGGTGCTCAACACCCGGCAGGTGTTCAAACCGGGCGCCTGGGCTCCGGTGCTGAACAACCTCACGGTGCTGGCGGTGCTGGCCGTGTACTGGCTGCTGCCCGGCGGCGACGAGGTCACCACCACCCGGCTGCTGGTGCTCGGTCTCGGCTTCACCCTCGGCGTGGTGGTCCAGGTGGTGACACTGCTGCCCGCGATCCGCCGCCAGGGCATCAGCCTCAAACCGCTCTGGGGCGTCGACGCCCGGCTCAAGTTGTTCGCCGGCATGGGTGTGGCGATCGTGCTGTACGTGCTGATCAGCCAGATCGGCTTCGCGATCGGCACCCGGGTGGCCGCCGAGGTCGATTCCGCGGGACCCGTCATCTACCAGCAGGCGTGGCTCCTGCTGCAGTTGCCGTACGGCATCCTCGGCGTCACGGTGCTCACCGCGATCATGCCTCGGCTGAGCCGCAACGCCGCCGACGAGGACACCCCCGCCGTCGTCGACGACCTGTCCGTCGCGACCCGTCTGACGATGGTGTCGCTGGTCCCGGTCGTCGCCTTCCTCACCTTCGCCGGACCTCAGGTCGGGCAGGCACTGTTCGGATACGGCAACTTCGGCAGCGCCGACGCCGAGCGTCTCGGTCACGCCGTCAGCTGGTCCGCGTTCACGCTGATCCCGTACGCGCTGGTACTGATCCACCTGCGTGTCTTCTACGCACGCGAACAGGCGTGGACCCCGACCTGGATCATCCTCGGCATCACGAGTGTCAAGATCGCGCTCTCGCTGCTGGCACCGGTCGTCGCGTCCGAGGATCAGCAGGTCGTGAGCCTGCTCGGCGTCGCGAACGGGCTCGGCTTCACCGCGGGCGCCGTGATCGGTGCCGTGCTGCTGCGCCGCAGCCTCGGGTCGCTGCGCATGGCCAACGTCGGCAAGACCGTCGCCCTGGTTCTGGTGGCCTCGCTGGCGGGCGGGGTCGCGATGCTCGCCGCCGAACGCCTTCTCGCGGTGGACACGCTCAGCGCACGATTCGGCGGTCCGGGCGCATTCGTGCAGGTCGGGATCTGCGCGGTGATCATGCTCGGCGTCACCTTCGCGCTCCTGCGGTTCGCCGGAGTGCCCGAGGTCGTGGCAGGCACGGTCGCGGTGACGCGGCTGGTCCGACGGGTACTCGGCAGGGCCCCGGCCGAGACGTCCGCGGCGCCCGCCGCGACCGTTGCGATCTACGAGGCGGATACGGAACTGCTACCCGTGATCGGGCGTCCTCCGACGCAACGCGGCGGCGCGGACCAACTCCCGTACCCTGGTGCCCGACGCGCCGGGGCGCCGACCACGGACAATTCCAGCGAGCTGCACGAAGGAGCGAGGGTGAGCGACGAAGACGTTGCCGGCGGCCAGACCGGCAGTTCCACGGTGGAGGCGGCCGCACCGACATCCGCCGCGTCCTCCGGCACCCCCGCAGGCGACAGTTCCGCGCGCGCAGATTCCGCCCGTACCACCGCATCCGGCCGTCCGGCCGAGAAGCGTGTCCGACCGGAACGCGACCTCACCGTCGACACCGGCGTCATCCCGATCGGCTCGCCGCAGCTGCCGCCGATGCGCGTCGGCGGCGACAGCGGCGCACGGCGCACCAGCCCGCGCGGGCCCCAGCTCATCGCCGGTGCCTCGGTCGCCGGTGGCCGCTACCGCCTGCTCGCACCGCACGGCGGTGCCCGGGGTCTGAAGTTCTGGCAGGCCCACGACACGAAGCTCGACCGCGAGGTCGCCCTGACCTTCGTCGACGCCGAACAGCGCGCCGGACTCGACAACTCCGACGACTCCGGACCGCAGGCGGTGCTCTCGCGCACCCTGCGCCTGGGCCGGATCAACTCGCCGGGCCTCGCCCGCGTCCTCGACGTGGTCCGTGGTAGCTCCGGTGGCATCGTCGTCGCGGAGTGGACGCCCGGCCGCTCGCTTCGTGAGATGGCCGACACCGTCCCGTCGCCGGTCGGTGCGGCCCGCGCGATCCGCGCCCTCGCCGCCGCAGCGGAGGCCGCGCACCGGGGTGGCGGCGCACTGTCGATCGACCATCCCGACCGGGTCCGAATCTCCGTCGACGGCCACGCCGTCCTCGCCTTCCCGGCCACCCTCGCGGACGCCGACGCGCCGTCGGACGTCCGCGGCCTCGGGGCGATGCTCTACGCACTCATCACCGCCCGCTGGCCGCTGGGTGAGCCCGCACCCGCGCCCGGGTCGGGTGTGGTTGCCGCGCCCGACTCCCAGCCCGCGACCGTCGGCGGCATGCGCCCGGCGGACCGCGACGGCGACGGCAACCCTGTGGAGCCGCGGGTACTGCGCCCGGAGGTGCCGTTCGAGATCTCCGCGGTCGCCGTCCGTGCGCTCGAGCGCGACGGCGGAATCCGTACCGCCGCGACCGTGCAGCACGTTCTCGACCAGGCGTCGGTGGTGGACCAGAAGACGGACATGATGCCCGCGCTGAGGCTCGGGCAGCGGCCGACGAACTCCACCGGGCATGCGCTCCCCGAGGAGGACGAGGCGAGCAAGCCGAACGGCAACCGGATGATGATCGCGCTGGTGACGCTCGGCGTGTTGACGATCATCGTCCTCGCGCTCGCCGGCTGGTGGCTGGCGAACCTGTTCGCGGGCAACAGTTCCGACGAGCCGCTCAACGAACAAAACATCGGGCTGACGTCCGAGGCGGCGGCACCGACGACGGGGGCGGCGGCAGCACCGACCTCTGCGGCGGCCGCGGCACCGGTGGCGGTCACGGCGTCCCAGGCGACCGTCTTCTCTCCACAGGGCTCGGCGGACAATCCGACGCAGGCGGGATTGGCAATCGACGGCAACCCGGCAACGGAATGGACCACCGACGCCTATTTCGACCAGTTCCCGAGTTTCAAGAACGGCGTGGGCCTGCTCGTGTCCCTCGACGATCCGGCGCAGCTGAGCGAGGTCACGATCACCTCCCCGAGCGTCGGGACGGAGGTGGAGATCCGGTCCGCCCCGAGCGATCGGCCCACCCTCGACCAGACGCAGGTCATCGGACGGGGAACGCTCCGGAGCGGCGAGACCACGATCCCGGTGACGATGGACGGCAGCACCGGTCGGGTCCTGGTGTGGATCACCAAACTCGGCACCGACACCAGCGGCAATCAGACGGCGCTCGAGGAGATCGAGTTCACCGCGACCAGGTGAGCGAACCGCCTCCGCCGGGGTGACCGGAGACCCCCTGGTCGGTTAACATCGCCCGTGCGAATCAACAGGGGGGTCGCCGCTGCTGAGCTGTCCGATGCTCAGCTCCTGGCGGCGCACGTGGCGGGGGACCCACGTGCATTTGCCGAGTTGCTGTCACGCCACCAGGACCACCTGTGGCAGACGGCGCGCCGAACCAGCTACACCGTGCAGGACGCCGAGGACGCGCTGCAGGAGGCGCTGTTGTCGGCCCATCGGACGGCCGCGAACTTTCGTGAGGACGCCGCGGTGCGGAGTTGGCTGCACAAGATCGTGGTCAATGCGTGCCTCGACCGGATCCGGCGGAATCGGGCGCGCCCGACGGTGCCGCTGCTGGACGACGACGGGCCCGATCCGGCCGACACCCGGGACGCGATGGCCGAGCGGGAGACGGCGTTGACGGTCGAGGAGGCCCTCGCGATCCTGCCGCCGGACCAGCGTGCCGCGATCGTGGCGGTCGATCTCGAGGGGTACAGCGTGGCCGAGGCTGCGGGGTTGCTCGGCGTCCCCGAGGGCACCGTGAAGAGCCGCTGCTCGCGGGCGCGTAACAAACTCGCGCAGCATCTTAAATATCTACAACACGAACGGAACGGAATCGCCGCGCAGGGCGTCTAAATCTGTGACGCGTGGTGTGAACGTGAACAACGCACCGCATGGATCAGTCCGCGAACCAGCGCCGAGGAAGCGCAGAGGAGGTGTCATGGTCGTCGAGGGCAGGGATGCCCCGCATCCTCCGTTCACTCCCGACCTGCTCGCCGATCTGCACGGCGGCGTCCTGCCCGACGACGAGGCTGCGCGACTGCGGAGCGCGGTGGCCGCGGACCCGGACGCGCGTGCGGTCCTGTCGGCGTTCGACCGGGTCCGCAGTGACCTCGCGGCGCTGCGGACCGATCCCGCACCCGCACCAGCCGCTCCGGAGGCGGTGATGACCCGGATTCGGGCGGCGCTGGACGCGGCCGAGGCCCCGGCTCCGGTCACGGATCTCGCTGCCCGGCGCCGTCGGCTGTCGATCGGGTTCGCCGCGGCGGCCGCGGCGCTCGCGGTTCTGGTCGGGGTGGGCGTCGCGGCCCTCCGTACGGGCGTGCAGGACGTCCCGCCCGACGAGTCGGTGCTCGCCCACCCGGCGGCCACGGTCGATCTCGGCGACGACCTGCCGCCGGCTGCCCTGCTCGGCGTCGTCGGCCGCTCCGAGCCGGGAGCGTACGCGGATGCGGCCCGTCGCGGAGAATGCCTGCGCGCGAACGGAATCGACTCCTCGTCGCCGATTCTCGGCTCGACGACGGTGACGTTGCGCGGCACCGCGGGCGTGCTGCTGTTGCTGCCGGGACCCACACCGCCGACGATCACCGCTCTGGTCGTCGGAAACTCCTGTAGCGCAACGAATCCCGACACCATCGCCCGGACGGACATCGGCTAGCGCGTGTCTCCCCATCCCTCCCGGACACACCTGGCGGCATGATCCTCGCCCGGCAGGGCGGAGGAGATGCGGATACCGCTGTCGTATCGGCGTCACCGACCACGCAGCAGGACGGCGATCAGGCGCCAGACGCGCCGAAACGGGCGCTGGGAGACGTGCCCGGCAGGGTTCCCTGCACCCCCGCGCCGGGCAGCAGGATGGCGAGGATCGCCGCCCGCATCTCGTCCGTGTCCTCTGACGGCGCGATCAGGGAGAGGAACATCGCCGCGCCGGCCCCGAGGGCGAGGAGGGCGCGGGCGGTGTCGGTGTCGCTTCCGCCATCCTCGGCGGGCAGCAGTTCGGCGGCGGGCCCGGCGAAGTTCTGCCACAGGGCGGTACGGAGTTCGTCGTGGTCGCGCAGCGTCGCAAGCAGTCCCGGGACCGCTGCCCGGACCTCCGGCTGACGGAACAGTTCGGAGCTGCCCGTCACGACCCAGCGAATCCAGCCCTCTCGATCCGCGCCGTCGAACGGCGTGAGATCCGGGGCCACGCCGAGCACCGCGTCGAGGACGAGCTGCGCCTTCGACTCCCACCGGCGGCCGATCGCCGCCCGACTCACGCCGGCGCGGGTCGCGACGGCCCGAACGCTGAGCCGGTCGAATCCGACCTCGAGCAACAGCTCTCGCGTGGCGCTGAGCACGGTGGCGGCGATGCGGGGGTCGCGGGGTCGTCCCGAAGTGGTGTTCATCGCGCCCGATTGTCGCCCCTGGGAGGTCGTCGGGGCCACAACTTCGAACCCTCCGCGTTGTTCCCGACATGGTGTTGATATCTTACCGACACACTGTCGTTAAAACGCCGCAGGGCTCAGGGAGATGCGATGTTCCTCGCACTACGGGAGTTGCGGTTCGCCCGCGCCCGCTTCGGACTGATGGGCGGCGTCGTCGCCCTCATCGCGGTCCTGACCGTCCTGCTGTCCGGGTTGTCGTCGGGGCTGGTGGAGGACGGCGTCTCCGGACTGAAGCGGCTACCGGTGACAGCATTCGCGTTCGGCGACGGCACCAAGACCGACAGCGCCTTCTCCCGCTCGGTGATCGACGACCAACAGGTGCAGGCCTGGCGCCGACAGCCTGGCGTCGCGGACGCCGCCCCGTTCGGCAACTTCCTCGTCAACGCCCACAGCGACAGCGGGGTACCGGTCGACCTCGCACTGTTCGGTGTCGAACCGGACTCCTTCCTCGCCCCGGCCGCCTCCGCGGGCAGCGGATTGGCCGACCCCGACGGTCTGGTGGTCAGCAGCACCGCACTCGACGCCGGGCTGAACATCGGCGACACCGTCACCATCGACAGGCTCGGCACCACGCTGCGGGTGGTCGGCGCGACCGCCGACCAGCACACCTTCGGCCACGTCGACGTCGCCTTCGTGCCACTGCGCACCTGGCAGGAGATCCACGCCGGAACCCGGCCGGGAGACACCCCGTCGGCGCAGACGTACACCGAGGCCACTGCCGTTGCCCTGCAAGCGCTCCCGGGATCGGAACTCGACCTCGCTGCGGGCGATGCGGCCGCGGGCACGTCCTCGGTCCCGTTGGAGGAGTCCTTCGCCTCCTCACCCGGATTCTCGGCGGAGACCAGCACGCTGTCGCTGATCCAGGTGTTCCTCTACGCCATCTCCGCACTCGTGGTCGGAGCGTTCTTCACCGTGTGGACGATTCAGCGCAAACACGAGATCGCGGTGTTGCGGGCGCTCGGCGCACCCACCTCGTACCTGCTGCGGGACGGTCTCGCCCAGGCGCTGATGCTGTTGGTGGCGGCGACCGCGGTCGGGGCGGTCGCCGGATTCGGCGTCGGCGCGCTGATCGGCGGGGGAGTGCCCTTCACGCTCGACCCGACGGCCGTCCTGACCGCGTCGGCGCTGCTGATCGTGCTGGGCCTGCTCGGCTCCGCCGCCGCCATCGCCCGGATCGCGTCCGTCGATCCGCTCACCGCACTCGGAGGTGCCCGATGACCAACCGAAACGATTCCACCACAACTTCTTTCGAACCGGTGGCAGCCGGCCCGCGTGCCGACGGCCTGGTGCTGCGCGGTGTGAACCTGAGCCTGGGAGACGGGGTGGGGACCGTCGTCGCCCTCGACGACGTCAACCTGACCGTCGCTCCCGGGGAGTTCGTCGCGGTGGTCGGACCGTCCGGTTCGGGCAAGTCGAGCCTGCTCGCCGTCGCGGGCGGCCTCGGCCGCGCCGATTCCGGCACCGTCCTCGTCGACGGCCACGACCTCACCGCTCTGTCGACCCGCGCGCTGGCCGGGTTCCGTCGGACCCACATCGGATTCGTCTTCCAGTCGGGCAACCTTCTCGCCGCGCTCACCGCCGCCGAACAGTTGCACCTCGTGACCCGAACGGCACCCCGGTCGGACCGGTCCCGGTTCCGCGATCCGCACGAACTGCTCGACGCCGTCGGCCTCGGGGACAAACGAGACCGCCGCCCGGACCAGTTGTCCGGCGGTGAACGCCAGCGCGTCGGGATCGCGCGGGCGCTGATGGCCCGGCCGTCGGTGCTGCTGGTGGACGAGCCGACCGCGGCCCTCGACCGCGCGCGCAGCCAGGACATCGTGCGGCTGCTCGCGAAGGAGGCCCGGCAATCGGGCACCGCAACGGTCATGGTCACCCACGATTACGATGTTCTCGACCACTGCGACCGGGTGGTGACGATGACCGACGGTCGCCTCACCGCCGTCTGAGCCCCGCCCGGACCGGCCGCACCGGGGAAGGGGACCACGCGTGCCGCGGATCACCGCACCCACTGTGGCCGAGCACCGCGCCGCGCAGCAACGGGCCCTGCTCGACGCCGCACGCGAACTGCTCGCCGAGGGGGAGCCGGAGATCCCCGGGTTCGCCGAGGTCGCGGCGCGGGCGGGACTCGCCCGATCCAGCATGTACCAGTACTTCCGATCGCGGCAGCATCTCCTCGAGGCGCTGATCGAGGACGCGTTCCCCCGCTGGTCGGCGCGGGTGGACGCGGCGATGGCGGCGGCCGGGGCCCCGGACCGGCGAATCCTCGCGTACGTGACCGCCAACCTCGACCTGGTCGCGGAGGGCGAGCACGCCATCGCGTCGGCGATCGCGGCCGTCGCGCCGAGCGAGAAGGTGAACAGGGCCAGCGCGGAGATGCACAACCAGCTCAAGGCTCCGCTGGTGGACGCGCTCGACGAGCTCGGCGTTCCCGATCCGGACGAGACCGCTGACCTGGTGAACGCCATGGTGCACGCCGCCTCCAGGCAGATCGAGGCGGGCGCGGACGTCGCGGCGGTACGCTCCCGTGCCACCGCACTCATCGAGCCGTACGTGACCTTCGTCGCGCATCGCACCGAGTACGGGAACAGCACACCCTAGTCTGGTGTTGAGCCAGTCGACGTCCACAACCGGGAAGGCCCCATGACTACTCCGACCTCCGTTCGCGACCTGATCATCGTCGGCTCCGGACCTGCTGGTTACACGGCCGCCGTCTATGCCTCGCGCGCCGAGCTGGAGCCGTTGCTGTTCGAGGGCACCCAGTTCGGTGGCGCCCTGATGACGACCACCGAGGTCGAGAACTTCCCCGGATTCCGCGCCGGCATCATGGGCCCGGACCTGATGGACGAGATGCGCGAGCAGGCCAAGCGCTTCGGCGCCGACATCCGCACCGAGGACGTCGAGGAGATCGACGTCACCGGCCCGGTGAAGAAGGTCGTCGCGAACGGCGAGACCCACTACGCGCACGCCGTCATCCTCGCGATGGGCGCCGCCGCTCGCTACCTGGGCATTCCGGGCGAGGAGACGCTCCTCGGCCGCGGCGTCTCCGCGTGCGCGACCTGCGACGGCTTCTTCTTCAAGGACCAGGACATCGTCGTGGTCGGCGGCGGCGACTCGGCGATGGAGGAGGCCACCTTCCTGACCCGCTTCGCGCGTTCGGTCACCCTGGTGCACCGGCGTGAGGAGTTCCGCGCCTCCCGGATCATGCTCGAGCGCGCCAAGGCGAACGAGAAGATCACCTTCGTCACCAATGCGGAGCCCGTCGAGGTGCTCGGCGAGACCAGCGTCACCGGGCTCGTCGTCCGGGACACCGTCACCGGTGAGCAGCGGACCCTGCCGGTGACCGGCATGTTCGTCGCGATCGGCCACGATCCGCGCAGCGAGCTGGTCAAGGGCCAGGTCGATGTCGACGAGGCCGGCTACGTGCACGTGCAGTCGCCGACGACCCACACCTCGGTGGCGGGCGTCTTCGCCGCCGGCGACCTTGTCGATCACACCTACCGTCAGGCGATCACCGCCGCCGGCACCGGCGCCTCCGCGGCCATCGACGCCGAGCGCTGGCTCGCCGAGCGCGGTGACATCACCGCCAACACGCTCGACGCGGCCGGTGAGCCGGTCGCCGTCGAGGCCTGATCGGCCTCCGCCCGAACACACCCGAGCGCACACCGACTCCCGAGGAGAACTCATGGCCAACACCATCAACATCACCGACGACTCCTTCCAGCAGGACGTGCTGGAATCCGAGAAGCCCGTTCTCGTGGACTTCTGGGCCACCTGGTGCGGTCCGTGCAAGATGGTCGCGCCCGTGCTGGAGGAGATCGCCGGTGACCACGCCGAGAAGCTGACCGTCGCGAAGCTCGACATCGACGCCAACCCGTCGGCGGCGCGCGACTTCCAGGTCATGTCGATTCCGACGATGATCCTGTTCCAGGGCGGAAAGCCGGTCAAGCAGATCGTCGGCGCGAAGGGCAAGGCTGCCCTGCTCAAGGAGCTCTCGGACGTTCTGTAATCGTCGCCACGGCCCTCGGGATTGCTGTTTCCCCGGGGGCTTCTGCGAGAATCACCCCCAGGGTGTTGGCGGCACAGGACGAGAAAGGGCTCCATCGTATGCATCGACTCCGTCACGGCGACCGTGGTCCCGCCGTCGCCGAGATTCGGAGCACCCTTTCCGCCCTGGGCTACCTCCTGGACGGCGTGACCGCCGTGCACCGCGAGCCCGGCAACGGTGCACCTTCCGCTGTCGACCCGGTGTTCGACCACCAGCTCGACAGCGCGGTGCGGGCCTTCCAACAGCAACGTGGCCTCCTGGTCGACGGCGTCGTCGGCGCGGCCACCTATCGCGCGCTTCGTGAGGCGTCCTATCGCCTCGGGGCCCGCACGCTGGCATACCAGCTCTCGGCCCCCCAGTTCGGCGACGACGTCGCAGCACTGCAGACCAAGCTGCAGGACCTCGGCTTCTACTCCAGCCGCGTGGACGGACACTTCGGTCCCAAGACACACGAGGGCCTGTCCTCGTTCCAGCGGGAGATCGGGATCGCCTCGGACGGGATCTGCGGTCCGCAGACCCTGCGGTCGCTCGAGTTGCTCGGCACGCGCGTCACGGGCGGCTCGCCGCACGCCATCACGGAAGAGGAGTCGGTTCGCCGCTCCGGACCGCAGTTGAGCGGTAAGCGGATCGTCATCGACCCGGACCTCGGCGGGGACGAGACCGGCGCCGTGGTTCCGACGCCGCACGGGCCCATCACCGAGGCGCAGATCCTGTGGGACATCGCCAGCAGGCTCGAGGGCCGGATGGCGGCAACGGGGATGGAGACGTTCCTGTCGCATCCCCCGAACAGCAATCCGTCCACGGCGCAGCGCGCGGAGACGTCCAATTCGTTCGATGCCGACCTGATGATCTCGCTGCGTTGTGCGAGCAGCACGAGCCCGCACGCGAACGGTGTCGCGACCTTCCACTTCGGGAACTCGCACGGCGCGAGCTCCCGGATCGGGCAGGTGCTCGCGAACTTCATCCAACGCGAAATCGTCGCTCGCGCACCACTTCAGAACTGTCGTACGCACGGCCGTTCGTGGGATCTGCTGCGGCTCACCACGATGCCAACGGTTCAGATCGACATCGGTTATCTCACAAACGATTCCGACGTGAAGACGCTGATCAATCCGCGCAATCGCGATACCATCGCCGAAGCGATCCTCGTCGCGGTGAAGCGGCTGTACCTGCTCGGGCAGGACGATCAGCCGACGGGCACGTACACGTTCAAGGAATTGCTCGCCGAGGAACTCGCCAAGGCCGATCGCGCCTGACCGGGCGGGGGTTCACCGACACCGGAGCCCCGACCGGACTCCACCACGGACCGTCCGGAGCACACGACGACCGAGCCGCCTAGAGCACACCCACGGCGCTCTTGTGGGTGCTCTGCGGCACCGTGACCGCCGCCGCCATCAACAGTCGCTCCAGCGCCGATTCGACATCGGCCTTCCAGCCGAGGTCCCGGTCGAGTTCGAGGCGCAGACGGGGGAACCGCTGATGTGCCGCGACCACGTCGAAGCCCATGTCCTCGAGGAACGACGCCTCGATCATGCATTCCGACGGGCTGCACTCGTGTGAGCTGCCCGTCGCGCGGACCTCCTCCGGACCGCGGACGATGCCGAATGCCTCGATGGCGCGGACGCCGCGCCGCACCAGATCACCCACGACGGCCTGGATCAGGCTGGGACCCACCCCGTCCAGCTCGGCCGCTGGTTCGAGGCGCATCGTGGTCAGCAGGACGGCGTCCGGGCTCACGGGAGATGTCGGAAACAGCTTGGCGCGGGGCACGTTCCCGGGTGGGGAGTACAGCGCACAGCCGGCGGGACGCCCGTCGAGGGTGGCGATCTGTCCGCACGAACCCCACTCCAGCATGACCATCGACAGCCATGCTTCCTTCTCGAACTCGGGGTCCGCGAACACCCGGGATTCGCGCAGTGCGTCGGGGTCCATCTCCCAGAAGACGCAGCGGCGGGCGTGGCGGGGCAGTTGATCGAAGCCGTCGAGGGTGAGTGGGCTGATGCGCATCGACACCCTGACACTCGCTTCCACGACGCTGCGCGCGGGCGCCAGGGGTGGCGTCCCACGCATTCGACCGATCTCCACGTAAAGGATAGGCGATCGGGTTCGGCCCAGCTTTGATGGCCGCGCAGAACCCGATCACTCATGTACCCGAACCTGATTGCGAACAGGCCGGGAACGCACCCTCGCCCGGTTTCGTCACGGTGACGCAACCGGGCTCCGGTGTCAGGAGCCGGGGGACTCCATCATCTCGACGATCCGCTGCAGATCGTCCACCGAGCCGAACTCGACGACGATCTTGCCCTTCCGCTTGCCGAGACTGACGGTCACGCGGGTGTCGAACGCGCCCGACAACCTGTCCGCCACATCCTGCAGTCCGGGCATCTGAATCGGCTTGCGCTTGACCGGGGGAGTGGGAAGTTCCCCGCCGTCCCGGTTGGCGAGCGTCACGGCCTCCTCGGTCGCCCGCACCGACATGCCCTCGGCCACGATCCGCGCCGCCAGCACCTCCTGCGCGTCCGCGCCCGCCTCCAACGACAGCAGCGCCCGCGCGTGCCCCGCAGAGAGGACACCGGCCGCCACTCGTCGCTGAACCGGAATCGGCAGCTTCAGCAGTCGGATCATGTTGGTGACCACCGGCCTGGACCGTCCGATCCGCGTCGCCAGCTCTTCGTGCGTGACGTTGAACTCCTCCAGCAACTGCTGGTACGCGGCGGCCTCCTCCAGCGGGTTGAGTTGGACCCGATGGATGTTCTCCAGCAACGCGTCCCGCAGCATGTCGCCGTCGTTGGTCTCCCGCACGATCGCCGGGATGCTCGTGAGACCCGCCTCCTGGGAAGCCCGCCAGCGACGCTCACCCATCACCAGCTGGTAGCTGTCGGGCCCGATGGCGCGGACGACGATCGGCTGCATCAGCCCGAACTCACGGATCGAGTGCACGAGTTCCGCGAGCGCCTCCTCGTCGAACACCGACCGCGGCTGCTTCGGGTTCGGCTGGATCTGCGCCGCCGGGATCTCCCGGTAGGACGCGCCGACCGGTGTCAGCTCCTCGGACACCACCTTCTCGCCGACCGGTTTTCCGGCGGCCTTTCCACCGGCGGGCTTCTCGCCGTTCGACTTCGACTTCGTCGAGGCGGGCGAGACGTCCGTGGCAGGTGTGTCGTCGGCTGTCGCTGCCGGCTCGACCTTCGTGTCGCGGTCCGCGGAGGTGCCCGCCTCGGTGGGGGAGGGGACCGGTTCGGCGGTGTCGGGCGCCTCGGGTGCCGGTGTCACGGGTGCCACCACATTGCCGATGATGACGTCGGCTGCGGCGGTGCCCAGCCGGGGGCCGGCGTCGGGACCCGTCGGAATCAGCGCCGCGAGGCCCCGTCCGAGGCCGCCCTTGCTTCTCTGTGCCACTAGTTCTCCTGCGCTTTGGTCGATGCGGTACGAGCAGCAAGTTCCCGGCCGGCGTCCAGATAGCTCATCGCGCCACGTGAACCGGGATCGTAGTCGAGAACGGTCATCCCGTAACCCGGAGCCTCGGAGACCTTCACGCTGCGCGGGATCACCGCACGCAGCACAGCGTCGCCGAAGTGTCCGCGGACCTCCTCGGCCACCTGATCGGCGAGCTTCGTGCGGCCGTCGTACATGGTCAGCAGGACCGTGGAGACGTGCAGTTCCGGGTTCAGGTGCGACTTCACCAGCTCGATGTTGCGAAGGAGCTGCCCGACACCCTCCAGGGCGTAGTACTCGCACTGGATCGGAATCAGCACCTCGTTGGCCGCCACCAGGGCGTTGACCGTGAGCAACCCCAGCGACGGCGGGCAGTCGACGAGGACGAAGTCGACGTCGAGCTCGGACAGAAACGCCGCGGACAGCGCATTCTTGAGTCGGTTCTCGCGGGCGACCATGGACACCAGCTCGATCTCCGCGCCTGCGAGGTCGATGGTGGCCGGGATGCAGTACAGCTTCTCGCTGTGCGGGCTCTGCTGCACCGCTTCCTTGGGAGTGACCTCACCGATCAGCAGTTCGTAGCTCGACGGGACACCGGAGTGGTGGGGGACACCGAGCGCCGTGCTCGCGTTGCCCTGCGGGTCGAGATCGACGACGAGGACGGTCAGCCCCTGGACCGCCAGGGCCGACGCCAGGTTGACGGCGGTCGTGGTCTTCCCGACACCGCCCTTCTGGTTGGCGATCGTCAACATCCGGCGGCGCTCGGGCTTCGGGAGGGTCACACTCCCGGGATGCAACACCTGGCTCGCGCGCTGAGCAGCAGCGCCGATCGGGGTGTCCTCGAGTGTGATGCCCTCGTACGGACCGGATGCGGGTTCGTCCTGGTTCGGAGGCACATGGTCGGCGGATCGCGAGGGATCGTGGTTCGTTTCACGTGAAACGGTAGCTTCGGGTCCACCCGACATGTAGTGCTCCTTCACTGGACTGACGCGATCACCGCTGAACCACGAGTGTCATCGCCGATGAGATTTCTTCGGAATGCGTTCCGCCCGAACAACAGTCGTCGGCGTCGGAAGAATCCCGACGCCGCACTCGACGACCTCAAGCTTGCCAGCCCCCAGCCGGGTAAGGGAAGCGCGATCACGCTCGATCTCCTCCGCGGCGCTGGAACCCTTCATCGCCAGCATGCGACCGTGCGTGTGCACCAACGGCAGCGACCACCGAGCGAGCTTCTCCAACGGCGCGACGGCTCGTGACGTGACGACGTCCGCACCACCGACCTCCTGAATGACGCCGGCCTGCTCGGCCCGACCCCGAACCACGCGGACGTCGAGGCCGGCGGACTCGATGAACTCGGCCAGGTACACCGACCGGCGCAGAAGCGGTTCGACCAGGGTGATCCGGAGGTCGGGGCGAGCGATCGCGAGCGGGATGCCGGGCAGCCCGGCGCCGCTGCCGACGTCGACGACCGACTCGCCCTCACCGATCAGTTCGCCGATCACGGCGCAGTTCAGGAGATGACGCTCCCAGAGTCGCGGAACCTCGCGCGGTCCGATCAATCCACGTTCGACCCCGTCCGTCGCGAGGGAATCGTGGTACTTCAGGGCAAGGTGAAGCCGCTCCCCGAAAACACGCTGAGCCGCGTCGGGAAGGGTTTCGGACTCGATGGGTTCCACGTGAAACATCTTCCCGCGCACGCGCGAGATTCCACAAACCAACAGGCCGTGTTCCGAACCCCGACATGAGAACTTCACGAGCCAGCACCGAGAACGGCATGCCTCGGGATGTGGAACCGCATCGTGTCGGTGGGGGAGGGGAGTGGTTCGCGCCGCTGTCCGGCCGATACGAGGACCACTCTCCGGGCGCGACCGGAAGCCCCGGGCCCGCGCCGTCGGAGAGCGAGTGGCCCCTTATCCGTCACCGGACGGGGTGCGGGCGTGCCCGCTTGGCGCCCAACCGGGACCGGGTGTCTCTCTTCGGCGATCGTTCCGGTTTCACGTGGATCATCACTGAGCCGGTGTCCCGTGATTCCGCGTCGGGAACCTCGAATGGCAGTGTCCGCGTGACGAGGACCGAGCGGCGCTACATGCAGAGTCGACTCGGATCGGAGGCCGCCACAGGGGTGTCGACAGCAGGGCGCGAGGACGGGTCGTCGAAGGTATGCGTCCACCGGGAGCGTCACCCGCGTCCGCAGACCCGGTCCTGTCGCCGGTCCGACAGCGGCTCGTGTCGCGACGGCGAACTGTGTCGCGACGGACAGATGCGGTCGTCGGATCGCGGAGACGGGGAGGAGGCGACCGCGCACGAGGGCAGGGCTCTACCTGCTTCCCAGGAGACGGTCGACCCGGCCATCGCCGGGTGTCGGGTTCGAGCGCAATCCGGTGCTCGTGCGCATCGGCCGACACCGTGTCGGCTGCGGAGCCGGGCGCACTCGTCGATACCCGGCGTGGTCGGTTGATTCACCCGGCGGGCACAGCACCACACTCGCGGGCCGAATTCCTGGAGCCACCGTTTCACGTGAATCGGTGCGTCATCACTCTCGACACATCGCCCCCGGCATCTGGACGCCCGCCCTTCGCGGCGCCCGGTGCGGTACGCATGCATGAGGGCCGACGGCACGTGCCTCGACCGACCGACCGCCGGCCATCGTGTTCCGGGAAGCGCACACCAGTGCCCGCGTCGACATTCGGACCGTGGGAACAGCCTGACGGCTTGAACGGACGAGGCAATCGGCGTGCCCACGCGGGGCAGACACCGGGGCGGGACGGAGACCACACGTCGTCACCGCCGGAGGCGACACACCCCACCGCGGGGCCCACGCGACAACCCTCGAACGAGCGATGCAACGAGCCGGCCCGGCTCCATCACACGGTCGGGCCGGCACGCAGCACACGGTCGTCAGTTCTCGTCCGCGACGCTCAACACACGCCCCTGTTCCTCCGCCGTTCCCCACGACACGGCGCTCGAGGTGGAAGCGGTCACGCAATCCGCAACGCCCGCACGCCGACTCCCTCCGGTGTCGACAGGCGCGCGCTCCGGATCATCACTCCTCGTTCACCGTTGCCCGCATGGAAGCAGCGATGCGCGGCAGCACGCACTCGGGCGACAGCACCCACCACTTCATGTGGGTTCCCGACGGCGCAGGATCAGTTTCACGTGAAACCCGCTCACCCGCCGCGTGATCCTTCGCTTCTGCGGCGGCCCGACGCATTCACCGATCGCAGCGAGTCCCATGCCACGGAGGCGGCAGCGTGACGGTCTGAACGTCCCGACCCTGGAGATGCGACGGAAGCCCATCGACCACAGACCGGATACCCACCTCGCCTCACGACATGAACGCGATCCGACATGGGCGTGCGCACTCGGCGGTGTGCGGGCGGCCCACGCCGCTGGCGCATCTCGCGAGCAGTCGGTGCGCTCGCGTGTGCGCGTGCTGTGAGCGGCACGGTCGTCGAACGAGGCGACCTTGGGCCACCGAGTGGCGAGCGTCCGGCCACCACCGTCTCCAGGCCCACCGTTTCACGTGAATCATCGTGAAGCCCGCTGAGACCGCGCGCGCCGAGGAGCACCGGACACGACGCGAGATCGCATGAGCCCTGTAGACCTGTCCGGCGGTTCTCGGAGCACCGACCGCGGCCATCACCGGGGTGCCGTCATCGTGACGTGCCGAATCGACATCCTCGACCACCGGGTACGCGAGCCACACCGAGACGCTGCGCGCTCCACGCGACCGGTCGCGACGGACCGCTCTGTACCGATCGGACCGCGTTGGTAGTCCGATTCCTCGGACGACGCCCGCACCCATCGTCGTCCGCAGACTCGGAGTCGGTCCGGACAGGGGACGTGCCAGGGTCGTATCTGCGAGACAAGGCAGCACCGGCTCGATGGAGTGACACAGCGGGCAGGGGAGCCAGGCCACCCCGCCACGGCCCCATGGGAAGACGATCCCAGGACTGTCCGCGCGGGACACCACGCCGAGGCGCGATCATCACGTCTTCTCACGTGCGGGCGTGGTCGGACGGCGACGACGCCGTGTGCGGCACCACGGGGCGCCGAGCCGGGGCCGACCTGCACCGACCGCCGCGGGGTGGGCACCGGCTACCGATTTCACGTGAATCGCGGCGCCCACAGGAGCGGAGCGATCCGGTCGTCCGCCACGAGGACCCGGTGACCGGTACCGGTTCCGGCCCGGTCGGAGCGAGCGCAGGTTTCACGTGAATCGCGGCGCCCCAGCAGCCATGCGAATCGGACGCTCGCGACCCGCTGCCCACAGCCGGTACCGGCTCCAGCCGGGGCGGAGCACGTGGTTTCACGTGAATCGACCGGTGCTTCGAGCACCCGAGCATGCGCGCTCGGACGAGCTGCATGGGCTGTCTCGCATCCGCGAACCGTGTGGAGTTGCCGGCATGCTCCACCGGTCTGGCGCGACGCGGAGAACACACGATCCGAAGGGCCTCCGGGACGCGCACACGCGAGCGGCCCGATCCACTGTCACGCCGATCCCGGCGTGGCGACACCACGGCGGGGACGCCGATTCACGTGAACCCTGCGTGCTGTGGGCGAGTGGATGACGTCACCGCGCGGGGCCCGCCATCGCCTGTTGGACGGCGGCGCAGCGCGCCGCCACACCTCGCAACCGTCGGTTCATCAGTGGCAGGTGAGCGCGAGGAATCGTGGCCCCGCACTCGCCGAAGGAGTCCCGATTCACGTGAAACATCTCCACCAAGCGACTCCGCGGTACCGCATCCGCGGGGTAGGGGAGTGGTGCGGCACCGGTTCCGAACGTCGACGTCTCGGGCGTCGAGAGACCGTCGCGTACGGCCGCCGGACGAGTCGGTTGCATCTGTCAGCGCACGCGCAGCGCACACCGCCGGTCGAACCGGGACGACACGAAGCCGGGCGCCCGGTGGCGCGCATATCGCCACGACGCCCTGGACATGTCTGCGCGGGAAGCGCAGTCGTATCGGTCGGTGCGCGTAACCTCTCGCCGCGGATACTCGCCCGCGACACGGCCTCGACGAGGGAGGCAACCGACGTTCGACTCGCCTGATCGCAGCCGCCCCCGGCGGAACTACTCGAGGACAGAACTGCCCTGTCGGCCCTGAATCGAGCCGGACTCGAACCTGGCGACGAGGAATGCAGCGCGACGGACATCAGTGCTTCGTCTCGAACTCCGCGGGCCAGAGATCACCTGAAACCTCGGAGTCGCGGTCGGCGTGCATGCCGAGAGCCGGGCGACGCGCATCGCGCATCGCCAGATCGGTCGACAGCAGATGCACGACGACGGGTCACCGAAGGAATGCGGAAGACCGGTAGAAATCACCGTGTCCCGACGCGGCGCGGCCGCAGGCCCGAGACGGACCCGGAGGGCGCGTGATCCGCGGTCACCCGGTGGGGGAGGGGAGGGGTTCGACGGTAGCCAACTCCGGCACGAAAATCCGATCGCGTGGGCACGCATTCGAGACGGGCACGGGCGTGCCCCGTCGCACCGAGCCACCCACGAATGGGGACCGAATCGTCCGCAGCCCGGCGAGGAACCGGCGCACAGCGTGGAATTGGACACTTTCGGTCGACCCCCGGGCGGTTCCGGCGAACGCAGACACCGCTCGACCCGACTTCCGTGTCACAGTGACGAAACAGCCCGGGGTGTCCGGATGCACGATTTCGTTTCTCCCAGGCAGTTCCGCCGACTCGCTTCCACCACGACGGAATGAGGACCCAAACATGTTGGACGACAACATGTTTCCCACAATCCTGTCGACAACACCACCGACAAGCCAGCGTGCGCCCGGTCCTCGACGCCGAGCGGCCCGCTCACGGGGGCGGGGACACCCCGCCAGAGCGACGGCAAGCAGAAATCACGCACGGACGATGGCGACACATCCACCGCGACTGCACATCGGTCCCCGGAATCGGCGACTGCGGGTGCCCGGAGCGATTCACCCGAGCCGAAGGAGTGCCGCACCCCGGAAGAGTGATCGTCGTCCGGGTCGACGAAGGAGAACAACGATGTCCCCGTAGCCCCTCTGGGTAGCCACCCTCGGGAGCCGTCCCGACCGAACCTGTTGCACTGTCACACGACCAGGCCGGCCGTGGCCGCACCTCGTCTGTGTTCGGTCAACGTGGGAAGGTTCTGACACCGACCGCATTGCCTCGGTGCGAGCGGACGGGGGAGCGTGGAACCGGCACCGCCGGCGTCTCTGACGCTTCACCCCGGGTGGCGCACAGGAGCGTGCTAGCGGCCACGCGAGTGCAGGTACCACGCGATCACTCCGACAAGCGGCATCATCCACACGGCGAGGATCCACATCACAGTTCCTGTCACTCCGAGTGTGGAGTCGATGATCGCGACAGTGGCGGTGACGGCTGCCGCGAACCAGACGATCACCAGTGATCCGACGACCACCGCAACGAACGAGAACATGCCGAACCCGGGCATACAGTCCGTGTCGGTTCGAGCGCATTCGCTAGGCCCGCTTCGCTGAGCACGGTCACGGCCATCACGACCCGTCACTGGTCCTGGAGGCACGGATTCACGTGAAACATTCGAGGCGAACGGGTCCTGGGGAACGCAGAAGGCTCCCGGCCACAGGGCGGCCGGGAGCCTTTCTCACGATCTGAGGTGTCAGCCCTTCAGGACGACGACGCGGCGCGACGGCTCTGCGCCCTCGCTCTCGCTCGTGACACCGTCGACGCCGGCGATCGCATCGTGCACGATCTTGCGTTCGAAGGGGGTCATCGGGGACAGGGACTCCGGCTCACCGGATGCCAGGACCCGCTTTGCGGCGGCGAGACCGATCTCGGTGAGATCCGCGCGGCGACCGGCACGCCAGCCGGCAATGTCGAGCATCAGTCGGCTGCGCTCACCCGTCGCCTGCTGGACGGCCAGGCGCGTCAGCTCCTGGAGAGCGTCGAGCACCTCACCCTTGCGGCCCACGAGCTTGCTCAGGTCGTCACCGCCGTCGATGCTCACGACCGCGCGATCACCCTCGACGTCGAGGTCGATGTCGCCGTCGAAGTCGAGCACGTCGAGCAGCTGCTCGAGATAATCGCCCGCGATCTCACCCTCCTCGACGAGCACGTCCTCCTCGTCGATCTCTTCCACGGGCGCAGCCACTGTCACGTCCGCCACGACCTCGTCAACTCCGTCCCGCCCGGTATCCGGATCATTCGCCATCGTCGTTCTCTTCTCTGTAAGGGGAGAGCGCAACCGCGCTCGGAAGTCCTCGAACCCGCGTCACCGTTTGCGTTTGGTGTTCTTTCCGCGGTTGCCCTGGGGTTTCGCACCGGGCTTCGGCTTGGCACCCGGAGCGGCCTGAGCGCTGCTCGACGTCTCGGGCGCACTCACCTCACCGGATGCGACATCGCTCGAATCCGTGGCCTTCGCCGCGGCCCCCTTCGCCTTCTTCCCGGAGACCGGCTTGGCACCCGGCTTCGGCGCGTTCTCGGCGCGACGCTCGAGGGCCTTGGCCTTCTTCTCCTCTTCCTCCGCGTCGATGCGGCGGAACACCAGGTGCTGCTGCGCGTAGGTCCAGATGTTGTTCGACACCCAGTAGAGGAGGATCGCGATCATCAGGAACGGACCACCGACGAGCACGCCGAGCGGGAACACCCACAGCGACAGCTTGTTCATGATCGCGGCCTGCGGGTTCGCGGCGGCCGCCTCGCTCTGGCGGGCGACGGAGGCGCGAGAGTTGAAGTGGGTCGCGACCGACGCGATGATCATCAACGGGATCGCGACGGCGGCGATGGTCCAGATCGTCGGGATCGGCTCACCGTAGGCAGCGAGCTGTGCCTTCGGGGTGGTCATGGCGGCCGCGATCGGGGCACCGAAGAGCCGCGCGTCCAGGAAGGACTGGACGTCGGCGGCGCTGAACACGTAGTTCGGGGTGTTCGCGTTCTCTTCGATCGACATACCGAGCTGGCCGAAGCCCTCGCCGGTACGGTTGAACGACCGCAGCACGTGGAACAGGCCGATGAACACCGGCGCCTGCAGCAACACCGGCAGACAGCCCATCAGGGGGTTGAAGCCGTGTTCCTTCTGGAGTTTCTGCATCTCCAACGCCATCCGCTGACGGTCGTTGGCGTACTTCTTCTGCAGCGCCTTGATCTGGGGCTGCAGCTCCTGCATCTGGCGGGTGGTGCGGACCTGCTTGACGAACGGCACGTACAGGATCGCGCGCAGGGTGAACACGAGGAACATCACCGACAGCGCCCAGGCGAACCCGTTGTCCGCCCCGAGGAACGAGCCGAACACCTTGTGCCAGACCCACAGGATCCAGGACACCGGGTAGTAGATGAAGTCGAGCACGGCTCTAGGTACTCCTCTTGTCGCCCACGGTCAACAGGTCGTGGGGTTGCTGGTCGGTGTCCCGTGCACCGTGCTCCCGGGTGGCGCCACCGTGTCGGTGGGACCGGCGTGTGGGTACGGGATCCCAGCCCCCAGGATGCCAGGGTCCGCATTTGAGCAGGCGCACGACCGTCAGAATCGTCCCGACGACGGCGCCGCGCTCACGCAGGGCGTCGACCGCGTACTCGCTGCAGGTCGGTGTGAACCGGCAGGTCGGCATGCGTGTCGGCGACACATAGGTGCGGTACAGCTCGATGCAGAAGATGAGTGCACGCGCGGGCGCGCGCCGAACGACAGCGAGTCGATCGCGCATCGCCGTACCTCCGCCCGTCATCCGGACTCACCCACGGACATCAGGTCGAGCTTGCGCAACCCCGACCTCAGTTGTCGTGCGAGTTCGTCGGACGTGGCGGTTGCAGAGCCGGGGAGCGCGCGGATGACCACGAACGATCCCTCGGACACCTCGTCGACGAGGCTCGCGCAGATATGACGAAGCCGGCGTGCGACTCGATGTCGAATCACCGCCGGCCCGACAGCCTTGCTCACAACCAAACCGAAACGCGGACCCGGGTCGCTGATCAGCGAACCGGCCTGGGCATTCGCCAGGGCGTGGACCACGACATCCGGACGTGCCGCACGTCGACCACGACGGACCGTGGACGCGAAGTCCGCTCGCCGCCGTAACCGGTGCGGCTCAGGCAGCACCCGGGGTCCCGCGCAGGTAGATCAGGCGGAGAGGGACGCGCGGCCCTTGGTGCGGCGCGCAGAGATGATGGCGCGGCCCGCACGGGTCCGCATCCGGAGACGGAAGCCGTGAACGCGCGCGCGGCGGCGATTGTTCGGCTGGAACGTCCGCTTGCCCTTGGCCACGGTCGACACTCCTCGTAAATCGTCGGCGCCGTTCGACGCCAGTCTGTGTAGCTGAAATTCGGTGGTCACCGCCGCGACGGTCACGCGCACCGGCGTGGGCTCTGGTCGAGCCCGATGCGGTCAGCATGAAACCGTCACCTCGAACAGGTGACTGTACGAGACTACGCAGCGCACGCGGTCAGGTCAAACCAGGACGACGTGCGACACGCCACGTTCCCCACAGTGCTTGCCACCGCATCGCCGTTGTGTATCGACCAGGGGCCCGAGGTGGTGCTCAGAACCACATCCGGCCGGCGAGCGAGCCCGTCCCGGAGGCGTCACCGCAGGTGAGAGCAGCGCGCCCCTCCCTCACCGGGCGCCCGTCCCCGCGGATTCCGGCCACAGGTCGTTTATCCACACTTGTGGATAATTGTGTGGAAACACAGATCAGATGGCATATTCGTAGCCTTGTGCGGGAAGTTATCCCCAGCGTGGACGGCCCCCCGTTCACAGATCGGCGCGGAGTGACCGCGGCACGGACTCGGGAGGGCCGACGTTGAACGAGGAAACGAACACCCTGGCGCGAGTCTGGGTGGATGTCCTCGCCGAACTGACCGCGGACAAATCCGGGCAGCCGCTGACCAAGGCGCAGAAGGCCATGCTGGCGCTCGTACGGCCGCTGACCCTCGCGCAGGGATTCGCGCTGCTGTCGGTTCCGTCCTCGTTCGTCCAGGAAGCAATCGAACGTGATCTGCGCGAGCCGATCCTCGAGACACTGAACCGGCACATCGACGAAGGCGTCGAGGGCCTCGGTGTGCGTGTCGCTCCTCCGACCAGCGAGACCCTCGCGCCGGCCGTTCCCGAGCCGATCCCGACCCCTGCCGAGCCACCACCCCTGCGTCACGAGTCGGATGCGGCGAACACCGGCGTGGTCAGTGTCGAGGCGTTCCGCCGGCGCAGACCCAACATCGGTGAAGCCGACCTCTTCGAGCCGGACCCGAGCGAACACGACGAGATCGACGAGGACGGCGAGGCGATCGCCAGCGTCAACGAGTCGTGGCCGTCCTACTTCACCAAACCTCCCACGACGCCGTCGACCGCGTCCGACGGCAACAGTCTCAATGCGAAGTACACGTTCGACACCTTCGTCATCGGCGCGTCGAACCGATTCGCCCACGCCGCCGCCGTCGCGTGCGCCGAAGCGCCGGCCCGGGCCTACAACCCCCTCTTCGTGTGGGGTTCCTCCGGACTCGGCAAGACCCACCTCCTGCATGCAGCCGGCCACTACTCACAGCGCCTGTTCCCGGGCATCCGCGTGCGGTACGTCTCCACGGAGGAGTTCACCAACGACTTCATCAACAGCCTCCGTGACGATCGCAAGGTCGCCTTCAAGCGTCGCTATCGGGAAACCGACGTCCTGCTCGTCGACGACATCCAGTTCATCGAAGGCAAGGAAGGCATCCAGGAGGAGTTCTTCTACACCTTCGAGGCGCTGCACAACGCGAACAAGCAGATCGTCATCACCTCGGATCGTCCGCCGAAGCAGCTGGCGACGCTCGAGGAGCGGCTGCGGACCCGATTCGAGTGGGGCCTGATCACCGATGTGCAGCCGCCGGAGCTGGAGACGCGGATCGCGATCCTGAGCAAGAAGGCGCGGATGGACCGCCTGGACGTCCCGCACGACGTCCTCGAACTGATCGCGAGCCGGCTCGACCGCAACATCCGCGAGCTCGAAGGCGCGTTGATCCGTGTGACGGCGTTCGCCTCCCTGAACCGGCAGGCACTCGACCTCAGCCTGGCCGAGGTGGTGCTGCGGGATCTGATGCCGGACGCGAGCCCGCTCGAGATCGACGCCGCGACCATCATCGCGGCCACCTCGGAGTACTTCGGGATGGCGATCGAGGACCTCTGCGGTCCCGGGAAGACCCGCCCCCTTGCCCAGGCCCGCCAGATCGCGATGTACCTGTGCCGTGAGCTGACCGATCTGTCCCTGCCGAAGATCGGCAACACGTTCGGTCGCGACCACACCACCGTCATGTATGCGGACAAGAAGATCCGCAAGGAGATGACGGAACGACGCAAGGTCTACGACCAGGTGCAGGAACTCACAGCCCGGATCAAGCAGCGAGCCCGCTGACCGGTTGTCCACAGGACTCGGGCGGACTGTCATCGACGATGACGGTCCGCCTTTTCCGTATGCGCAGCGCACAGGAGTGCGTCGCCCGCCATCCACACGTCTCCACAGGAAATACGGACGTTTCCACACGGGATGTGGACGTTTCTCGGGAGAAACCGGCTCGGTCCGCCCACACGGATGTGTACAACCGGGGAACAACGGGGGATCAACTGTGGACGCGCGGTGGATGAACGTGAACAACTTCGGGTGCGTCCACAGCCGCCCCCGATTCATCCCCGCTCGATCCCCACGGAGTCCCCATGAGCTCACGCACGGGGACCTGCATCGACAGGACGTTGTGCACAGAATCAACAGGACCTACTACTACTGCTTGGTTTTCTTCGAAGATCTTCATTTGAAAACAGGGTGTGTGGAAAGTGTTCGTTCACAGCCCGTCGGGGCCGGTCTCGCCACGCTTCGACATGGACCGTCTCCAGCTTTCAACTTCGTGCCGGAGGGCTTACGGTGGGCTTCTGCCCGCTGTTGACTCCACCGCAGCGGCTACGCGAAGTGCCTACGGAGAGGATCAGCTCAGCGATGGAGCTCGGGAGCATGAAATTTCGGGTCGCCCGGGAAGACTTTGCAGATTCCGTCGCCTGGGTGGCACGCAGCCTCCCGTCCCGGCCGCCGGTTCCGGTGCTCGGTGGTGTCCTCATCGCCGCCGACGACCAGGGCCTGACGATCTCCGGCTTCGACTACGAGGTGTCCGCACAGGTGCGGATCGCCGCTGAGGTCTCCGATCCGGGCACGGCACTCGTCTCCGGCAAGTTGCTCGCCGACATCACCCGCTCGCTGCCCGCCAAGCCTGTGGATCTGACTGTGGACGGCACACGCGTGCTCATCACGTGCGGCAGCGCGAAGTTCTCCCTGCCGACGATGCCCGTCGAGGACTATCCACAGCTGCCCGAACTCCCGCAGCAGACGGGATCGTTGCCCGTCGACCTGTTCTCCGAGGCGATCAGCCAGGTGGCGGTCGCCGCGGGCAAGGACGACACACTGCCCATGCTCACCGGCATCCGCGTCGAGATCGAGGGTCCGAACGTGGTGCTCGCGGCGACCGACCGTTTCCGGCTCGCGGTCCGCCAGATCGAGTGGACGCCCACCAACCCGGACACGAGCGCGGCCGTCCTCATCCCCGCGAAGACGCTCTCCGAGTCCGCGAAAACCCTTGGCGGAGGCTCGGCTTCGCCCGTCGAGCTCGCCTTCGGCTCCGGCTCCTCGGTCGGTTCGGAAGGGCTGCTCGGCATCGTCGGTGAAGGCCGCCGCACCACCACACGCCTCCTGGATGCCGAGTTCCCGAAGTTCCGTCAGCTGCTGCCGGCCGAACACACCGCCGTCGCAACCGTCGAGGTCGCTCCGCTGGTCGACGCCATCAAGCGCGTCGCGCTGGTCGCCGAGCGTGGGGCACAGGTGCGGATGCAGTTCTCCGAGAACGGACTGCTGCTCGCGGCAGGCGGTGACGACGCAGGCCGCGCCGAGGAAGCGCTCGAAGCGCAGTTCCAGGGTGAGGCACTGACCATCGCGTTCAACCCGACCTACCTCACCGAAGGACTGAACTCCCTGCACAGCGATCGGGTGACCTTCGGATTCACCACTCCGAGCCGCCCGGCCGTCATGCGCCCGGCATCCGACGAGGAGCCGACCCCCGGCGACAGCGGCACCTTCGCCGCCCCCGACAGCGACTACACCTACCTCCTGATGCCGGTCCGTCTTCCCGGCTGACTCCTGCGCCCCGCTCGACCACGAATCGAAGGGAACGACAGCGATGCAACTCGGACTCGTCGGACTCGGCAAAATGGGTTTCAACATGCGCGAGCGGGTGCGCGGGGCGGGCCACGAGGTGATCGGTTTCGATCCTCGTCCCGAGGTCTCCGACGTGGCCTCGCTGTCCGATCTCGCCGCGGCTCTGACCGCCCCGCGTGTCGTCTGGGTGATGGTCCCGTCGGGCCCTGTCACCCATCAGACCATCACCGAACTGGCGGAGGTCCTCGAACCCGGTGACCTGGTGATCGACGGCGGGAACTCGCGTTTCACCGAGGACCGGCCGCACGCCGACCTGTTGGCGGGCAAGGGGATCGGCTTCCTCGACTGCGGCGTGTCCGGGGGTGTGTGGGGCCTGGAGAACGGGTACGGGCTGATGGCCGGCGGCGCGGAGGACGATGTCGCGCGGGCGATGCCGATCTTCGACGCGCTGCGCCCGGAAGGGGAACGTGCGGACGGATTCGTGCACGCCGGCCCCGTCGGCGCGGGCCACTACGCGAAGATGATCCACAACGGCATCGAGTACGGCCTCATGCACGCCTACGCCGAGGGCTACGAACTGCTCTCCGCCGAGGATCTGGTGACCGACGTCCACGGCGTGCTGCGGGCGTGGACCAAGGGCACGGTCGTCCGGTCGTGGCTGCTCGACCTGCTGGTCAAGGCATTGGCCGAGGATCCCGAGTTCGCCGAGATCTCCGGGTACACCCAGGATTCGGGTGAGGGCCGATGGACCGTGGAGGAGGCCATCAACCACGCCGTTCCGGCTCCGGTGATCTCGGCCGCGCTGTTCGCACGGTTCGCCTCGCGACAGTCCGACTCGCCCGCGATGAAGGCCGTGTCGGCATTGCGGAATCAGTTCGGAGGTCATGCGGTGCAACGCATTTCGGAATCCGGGCAGCCATAGGGTGTTCGTTCGCAAGTTCTCGCTGCGCGATTTCCGATCCTGGGACGCGGTCACCGTCGAACCCGGTCCGGGAATCACGTTGTTCCTCGGGCCGAACGGTCACGGCAAGACCAATCTCCTCGAAGCGCTCGGCTACCTCGCCACCCTGTCCTCGCATCGGGTCTCGACCGATGCTCCGCTGATCCGCGCCGGCGCGTCCGCGGCGCAGATCGGGGCGGTGGTCGTCAACGACTCCCGCGAGTTGTCGGTCGATGTCGAGATCAACGACGGCAAGGCCAACCGGGCGCGGATGAACTCCTCGCCGCTGCGCCGGCCGCGCGAGATCCTCGGTGTGCTGCGGGGCGTGCTCTTCGCCCCGGAGGACCTCTCCCTGGTCCGCGGCGACCCGGGGGACAGGCGCCGGTTCCTCGACGAACTCCTGAGCTCCCGTATCCCGAGAATGGCGGCCGTGCGCGCCGACTACGACAAGGTGCTGCGGCAGCGTTCCGCGCTGCTCAAGACAGCCGGGGGTGCACTGCGGCGCGGTACCCGCTCGAGCGACGGTGCGAGCGCACTGGCCACCCTCGACGTCTGGGACGGCCACCTGGCGATGCACGGGGCCGAACTGCTCGCAGCCCGGATGCGGCTCGTCGCCGAGCTGGGACCACACGTGGCCGCGTCGTATGCCCGCATCGCGCCCGAGTCGCGGCCGGCGTCGATCGCCTACCGGTCCAGCCTCGGTGCCTCCATGCCCGAGGAACTGACCGATCCCGGCCATCAGTGGATCCGCGAGGACGTCGAACTGCTCGAGGCGAGTTTCCTGAACGAGCTGGCCCAGGCCCGGCCCCGGGAGATCGACCGGGGCGTCTGCCTGGTCGGTCCTCACCGCGACGACCTGGAGCTTCGCCTGGGGGATCAGCCCGCCAAGGGATTCGCGAGCCACGGCGAGTCGTGGTCGTTCGCGTTGTCGCTGCGACTGGCCGCGTTCGAGTTGCTGCGTTCGGACGGAACCGACCCGGTGCTCATGCTCGACGACGTCTTCGCCGAACTCGACCGCAAGCGTCGGCGGGCGCTCGCCACCGTCGCGGCGGACGCCGAGCAGGTGCTGATCACCGCCGCCGTCACCGAGGACGTGCCGGAGGAACTGCACGCGACCAGATTCGCCATCGAGGCGGTCGACCGGCCGGAGGGCCGCACCTCCACCCTCCGCTGACCGTCCACACCCGTGCCCGACGCGCGATGTGACCTCCGGCCCGCCGGGGATGGATGCGGCACGCGGTGACGGGCGACGTTGCTGGGATGATCGGGGACGGAAGGGAGCGGCGATGAGTGGTGAATCGGAGAACGCGGGCGGCGAGCCGGAGCTGCGGGGCGTCGACATCGCTCGCCGTGCGCTCGAGGAGGCCCGCGCGGCGGCCAAGGCCAGCGGCAAGGCTGTCGGGCAGGGGCGGTCGTCGCCGAAGCCACGCGCCCGGCTCACGGGCCGTCGGGGCTGGTCGGGGTCCGGGCCCGACGCAAGGGACCCACAGCCGCTCGGTGCGTTGACGAACGCCGTCGCCAAGAGCCGCGGCTGGTCGGCGCACGTCACCGAGGGCACGGTCTTCGGCCGTTGGGCGCAGGTGGTCGGGGAGGACATCGCCACCCACGCCGAGCCGGTGGCGCTGCGCGACGGGGTGCTGGCGGTGTCGGCCGAGTCCACGGCATGGGCGACGCAGCTGCGACTCATGCAGGGTCAGATCCTGGCGAAGATCGCGGCGGCCGTCGGCGACGGTGTGGTGACCAGCCTGCGTATCACCGGACCGACGGCTCCGAGCTGGCGAAAGGGTGAGCGGCACGTGCGGGGGCGCGGCCCTCGGGACACCTACGGCTGAGTTCTCCGGGCCTGTTTTTGTCTATTACCCAGTGTTACAGTTAACTCACGAGCTGTGAGTGAGCTGTGTCACGCGCGACGCCTGGGTGTCGCAGGAAGGGGACGACAATGGGCACCGAGACCGTCGACCGGACAGCCGGCAACACACCGGACCGCGTCCTCGGCGACGAGCCGGACCATCTGATCCTGCAGGCCAGGAACGTCAACTTCGACTGGACCGACCTGCCGATGCACTGGGTCGACGGCGATCCGTTCACCACCCACGTCTTCAACGTCATGCACATCCTGCTCCCGGCGGGTGAGGACTGGTTCGTCGAGACCTTCAAGGAGGCACTGCCCCTCATCGACGACGAACGGCTGCGCGCGGACGTGGCCGGCTTCATCGGGCAGGAGGCCATGCACTCCTCGGCGCACTCCGGCGTCCTGGTGCACCTGAAGGCGAAGGGACTCGACCCGACGCCCTACACCGATCAGATGAACTGGCTGTTCGACACTCTACTCGGACCGCGGCCGCTCACCGCGGGACGGAAGGAGAACTATCTCGTGGAGCGTCTCGCACTGATCGCCGCGATCGAACACGTCACCGCCTTCCTCGGCGACTGGGTGCTCAACGCCCGTGCCCTCGACACCGCCGGTGTGCACCCCACGATGCTCGACCTGCTGCGCTGGCACGGATCGGAGGAGGTCGAGCACCGCTCGGTGGCCTACGACGTGCTGCGCTACTTCGACAAGCGGGAGTCACGCAGGCTGCGTACCCAGCTCGTCGCCGCTCCGGCGCTGGTGTACCTGTGGATGCGCGGCACGCGATTCCTGATGGCGAACGATCCGGAGCTCGCGCACCTGGCGCACCATCGCCGTCGTCCGCACCTCGCGGACTTCCGCGCCGCGGGGCGGCGCGGCGTGCTGCCGACGACGACGGGCCTGCTCCGCCGCATGAGCCGGTACTTCCGTCGCGGCTACCACCCGTCGCAGGAGGGATCGACCGCGCAGGCCGTCGCCTACCTCGCGTCCTCGCCCGCCGCCCGCGCCGCAGTCCGGTGACGGGGACCCGAAACGCCATGACGACAAGCAGGATTCACCGACGGGTCCCGTCCGATCTGCGGGGCCGCCGCCGCCCGGATCGCATGATGGGCATCCTCGGGGCCGTCGTCGAGGGCTACCTGGACGTTCTCGCCCGGCGCGACTACGACCCGGCGCACGCCGGACACAACCCGGACTCCGCCATGACTCTCGTCGTCACGGATCGGAGGGTCGTCGCGACCGACGAGAACGTCGTCGCCCTGACGTTCGCGGCACCGGACGGACGCGAGCTTCCTCGGTGGCAGCCCGGCTGTCACCTCGACTTCCATCTGCCGTCCGGTCGTCGCAGGCAGTACTCACTGTGCGGTGATCCCACCGACACTGCGCGCTACACCGTTGCAGTGCGCGCGATTCCGGACGGCGGCGGTGGATCGCTCGAAATGCACGCGCTCGAACCGGGCACGGGTGTCACGGTGCGCGGGCCGCGCAACGGTTTCCCGTTCGTCGGCACCGGTAGCGCGCTGTTCATCGCGGGAGGCATCGGAATCACACCGGTGATCGCGATGGTGCGGCGAGCCCGGGAGATCGGAATGGACTGGCACCTGGTGTATTCCGGCCGGTCTCGCGAGACGATGCCGTTCCTCGACGAGATCGAGGGGTGGGACCGGGAGCGGGTCGTGATCCGCACCGACGACGAGGACGGGTTGCCGTCGGCGGCCGACCTGCTGGGACGGGCGGTGCCGGGCGGATCGGTGTACTGCTGCGGACCGGCGCCCATGTTGGAGACGGTCCGCGACCATGTCGACGAGACCGGAGCGTCCGCGCTCCACATCGAAAGATTCGGTGCTCCACCGGTTCTCGACGGAACACCGTTCGAGGTGGAACTGGCCCGCAGCGGTGAGGTGCTCACCGTCCCCGCCGACGAGTCGATTCTCGACGTCGTCCGGCGCAGGCAGCCGGGCATCGGCTACTCCTGCCTGCAGGGGTTCTGCGGCACCTGCAAGGTTCGGGTCCTCGCCGGCACCCCCGACCACAGGGACACCCGCCTCGGTCCCGACGAGAAGCGTGACGAGATGTTGATCTGTGTCTCTCGCGCCGCCGCCGACCGGCTGGTCCTCGATCTCTGACTCCCGAAGGGCACACGAAATGACACTGAACGACGACAACCTTCGACGCCCTCCCCGGGAGACCGGTGTTCGGAACGGAGCGGTGGAGCTCGCGGTGTACGAGGAGGGAAACCCGGACGGGCCGACCCTGGTCCTCGTGCACGGCTGGCCCGACACCCACCGGCTGTGGGATCACGTGGTCCCGCTGCTGACCGACCGGTTCCGGATCATCCGGTACGACACGCGCGGCGCGGGACGGTCGACGGCACCGGCCTCGGTTGCGGACTACCGGCTCGAACTCCTCGCGGCCGATCTGCTCGCCGTCGTCGACGCGGTCAGCCCCGACGAACCCGTGCACGTCCTCGCGCACGACTGGGGATCGCTCGAGGCGTGGGAGGCGGTGTGCTCACCCGGCGCTGCCGGGCAGATCGCGTCGTTCACGTCGACGTCGGGTTGGTGCTTCGACCATCTCGGGCACTGGATGCGGCGCACCCTGCGCCGCCCGACACCGTCGGGGGTGGGGAAGGTGCTCGCCCAGTTCGCGGCGTCGTTCTACGCCGTGCTCTTCCACGTGCCCGTGATTCCCGAGCTCGTCACCGGCAAGGTGATCGCGCCCCGCTGGCCACGTTTCCTCGCCCTGTTCGACCGGATGGACCCGGCGTTGGCGCTGCCGTCCGAGACGATCACCCGGGACGCGGCGAACGGCATCAAGCGCTACCGCGCGAACACGCTCGACCGTCTCGTCCGGCCGCGTCTGCGGCGGACCGACGTCCCGGTCCAGCTGCTGGTGAACACGAAGGACAAGGCCGTGTTGCCGTTCGGGTTCGAGGAGACCGGGCACTGGGCCCCCGACCTGCGGCGGGTGGAGGTCCTCGCCGGACACTGGTCGCCACTGTCGCACGCGCCGGAGGTGGCGCTGCACACGGCGAACTTCGTGGCGACCGTGACCGCCCGTCCATCCGTCGACGGTGCCGCCACCTCGGCGTGATCGCGTCACGTGGTCCCCGGGACTCGCCAAGGTCGCCGAAACTGCGTCTACGGGCAGCTCAGGGGTGTCGTAGATACGCCTGCGTCCGGCCCTACCAGTAGGATGGTGCGGTACCTCGCGGTCGCCTCGTCGGCCGCGATCGCCATGCCGGTGCGCGCATCGACGCCGGCGCGACCGTCGTGCGATGGACCGTCGTGTGAACGAGAAGGAGAGCACACCTCCCGTGGCTGCCCAGAAGTCAGACAAGAACACCGGTAACAAGGACTACGGCGCTTCCTCGATCACCGTCCTCGAAGGACTCGAGGCGGTCCGCAAGCGTCCCGGCATGTACATCGGCTCCACCGGTGAACGCGGTCTGCATCACCTCATCTGGGAGGTCGTCGACAACTCGGTCGACGAGGCGATGGCAGGCCACGCGACGCGCGTCGACGTGACGCTGCTCGCCGACGGCGGCATCGAGGTCGTCGACGACGGCCGCGGCATCCCGACGGGCATGCACGCGTCCGGCGTCCCGACGGTCGAGGTCGTCATGACCCAGCTGCACGCGGGCGGCAAGTTCGACTCCGACGCGTACGCCGTCTCCGGCGGTCTGCACGGCGTCGGCATCTCCGTCGTGAACGCGCTGTCGACCAAGGTCGAGGTCGAGATCGACAACGACGGATACCACTGGTTCCAGACGTACACCAACGCGAAGCCGGGCGAACTGGTCCGCGGCGAACCGACCAAGCGGACCGGCACCACGGTGCGTTTCTGGGCCGACCCGGAGATCTTCGAGACCACCTCGTACAACGCGGAGACGGTCGCGCGGCGCCTGCAGGAGATGGCGTTCCTGAACAAGGGCCTGACCATCACGCTGACCGACCAGCGCATCACCGACGAAGAGGTGGCGGCCGACGAGGAGTTCGCCACCGAAGAGACGAAGGCGCCGGAGCAGGAGACCATCCGCACCCGCACCTATCACTACCCGGGCGGCCTCGAGGACTACGTGCGGCACATCAACCGCACCAAGCAGTCGATCCACAACTCGGTCGTCGGATTCACCGCCAAGGGCACCGGGCACGAGCTCGAGGTCGCGATGCAGTGGAACTCCGGGTACTCGGAATCCGTCCACACCTTCGCGAACACGATCAACACGCACGAGGGCGGTACCCACGAGGAGGGTTTCCGCGCCGCGCTGACCGCGACGGTCAACAAGTACGCGCTGGACAAGAAGCTGCTCAAGGACAAGGACCCGAAGCTCAGTGGCGACGACATCCGCGAGGGTCTCGCCGCGATCATCTCGGTGAAGGTCGGCGAACCGCAGTTCGAGGGCCAGACGAAGACGAAGCTCGGCAACACCGAGGTCAAGTCGTTCGTGCAGAAGGCGTGCAACGAGCACCTCGCGCACTGGTTCGAGTCGAACCCGGCCGACGCGAAGACGATCGTCAACAAGGCCGTCTCCTCGGCGCAGGCACGTCTGGCGGCCCGTAAGGCCCGCGAGCTGGTGCGGCGCAAGAGTGCCACCGACATCGGCGGCCTGCCCGGCAAGCTCGCCGACTGCCGTTCGAACGACCCGGGCAAGTGCGAGATCTACATCGTGGAGGGCGACTCCGCAGGTGGATCCGCGAAGTCGGGCCGCGACTCGATGTACCAGGCGATCCTGCCGCTGCGCGGCAAGATCATCAACGTCGAGAAGGCCCGTATCGACCGCGTGCTCAAGAACACCGAGGTGCAGTCGATCATCACCGCCTTCGGCACCGGCATCCACGACGAGTTCGACATCTCGAAGCTGCGCTATCACAAGATCGTGCTGATGGCCGACGCCGACGTCGACGGCCAGCACATCTCGACGCTGCTCATGACGTTGCTGTTCCGGTTCATGCGGCCGCTGGTCGAGCACGGACACGTCTATCTGGCGATGCCGCCGCTGTACAAGCTGAAGTGGCAGCGCAGCGACCCGGAGTTCGCGTACTCGGACCGCGAGCGGGACGGGCTGCTCGAGGCCGGCCTCGCAGCGGGCAAGAAGATCAACAAGGACGACGGCATCCAGCGGTACAAGGGTCTCGGCGAGATGAACGCGAAGGAACTGTGGGAGACCACGATGGACCCCAGCGTCCGAGTCCTCCGTCAGGTGACCCTGGACGACGCAGCGGCGGCCGACGAGCTCTTCAGTGTCCTCATGGGAGAGGACGTGGAGGCTCGTCGTAGCTTCATCACCCGCAATGCGAAGGATGTCCGTTTCCTGGACGTGTGACCGAGCGGACGAGGGCCGCATCCATGCTGTGATATGCGTCACGCGCGGGTGTGGCCCTCGCTCGGACTCCGGCGGCCATCCGGGGAAGAACGTGACAATTGTGACGTGTGGTGCGCGACACCGCCCCGGGTCGCGACTTTGGCCGGATTTCGATAACGACACGGTAACCAATTGAGTACATTCGCCCTACAGTCGTGAGCGAACAGGCTTTACACTCCGATATCGCCCAGCAGTCTGTTTTTCGGCGCCCGTGCGAACACTCGATGTGGGGAGGACGGTGCAAGGTCGGCGACCAGCACCGGACCTGGGTGGAAAGTGAGCGTGGGAGAGATGAACACACAATCGCCGCCTGAGCGCAGGCTGTGGAACCTCGAGGCCTGGGGCCTGCGGTGGAAGGTCACCGCGGTGCTCGCGATCCCGTTGACCGTCGCCATGGTGCTCGGCGGCATCCGAGTCCAGAACGAACTCAGTCGCGCGATGGCCTTCAGCTCCGCCGCCGACCAGGTCGTCGACATCCCGGACATCGTCACGCTCGGCACCACCTTCGGCCTCGCGTCCGCCGGCTACTCGGTGAACACGATGCTGCCCGAGGACCTCGACGCAGTCGACCAGTCCCTCGAGGCCGTCAAGACCGCTGCGGCGAACCCGGAATTGCCCGCCTCCGTCGCGGAACAGCTCAACGCCTCGATCGGGGAGATCGAGGACTTCCAGGCGATGATGCGCGCCGGCACGCCTCCGAGCCCCGACCTCCCGGCCCGGACCTCCGCGATTCGCTCCGACCTCGCGCAGATCGTCAACGACATCGTGGCGCCGATCGAGGACCCGACCGTCGTCTCCGCCCACACCCACCTCGTCGACGCCTGGTCCGCTCAGCGGCGACTCGCCGACCAGGTCACCGGCGCCATCGCCCTGCTCAAGGACCCGGATGCGCCCCTGACCGACCTGATCACCGCAACCGGTGCCGAGCTCGCGATGATCGACACCCTCGCGAACTCCTTCCCGGATGCGAAGGAGAAGACGGACGAGCTGAAGGCGGGTGTCCGCGAACGCCTCGCCCTGATCGACAGCGCGTACGGTGGCGCGCTGCCGCTCCTCGAACTCCGCGCCTCGCTGGTCGACAGCGTCGACATCTACGGCTCGCTCCTGGACGAGGCGTCCGACTCGATCTCGACCACGGTCCAGCAGCGCGCCGAGGAGACCCGATCCGCCGCGCTGCGTGACGCCGCCATCGTTCTCGCGACCCTGCTCGCCGCGCTCGTGCTGGCGCTGCTCGTCTCCCGGTCGCTGGTCGGACCCATCCGCCGCCTGCGCTTCGGTGCACTCCAGGTGGCTCGACAGGATCTGCCCGACGCCATCGACCGGGTCATGGCAGGCGACTCCGATGCCGCCAAGAACTTCGAACCCCTGCCGGTGAACACGACCGAGGAGATCGGCCAGCTCGCCCGGGCCGTCGACGACATCCACGGCCAGGCACTGAAGCTGGCAGGTGAACAGGCAGAACTGCGCATGCAGATCAGCGACATGTTCGAGACCCTCGCCCGCCGTTCCAAGTCGCTCGTCGACCAGCAGCTCGGCCTCATCGAGAGCCTGGAGTTCGAGGAGAAGGACCCCAAGCGGCTCGAGAGCCTGTTCCGCCTCGACCACCTCGCGGCCCGCATGCGCCGGAACGGCGACAACCTGCTCATTCTCTCCGGCACCCAGACCCGCCGTGGTCATTCGGCACCGGTGCAGCTCGGCGACGTGGTCCGGGCCGCGATGTCCGAGGTCGAGGAGTACCAGCGCGTCCAGGTCGGCAGCACGCCGAGCGGTGCACTGTCCGGCGGCGTCGCCACCGACATCGTCCACCTGCTCGCCGAGCTGCTCGACAACTCGCTGCGCGCCTCGCCGCCGGACACCCGGGTGCGGATCGCCTTCGCGCGCGCGGTCGACGGCGGCGTCATGCTCGAGGTCACGGACCAGGGCATCGGCATCCCGGCTGCGGATCTGGCGGTCATCAACGAGCGCCTCGCGTCCGGCGGTCAGGTTGGCCCCGAAACCGCACGACACATGGGTCTGTTCGTGGCGAGCCGTCTCGCCGCGCGGCACGGTCTGACCGTTCGACTGCGCTCGGCGATGGTGGACGGCCGGCCGAAGGGCATCGCCGCAAGCATCCACATGCCGGCGAATCTGCTGATGTCGCCGATCGAGATCGACAGCACCGGACCCCAGGTTCGCCTGGACACCGGCGGCCTGCCGCTGACCGTCGTCCAGTCCGGGGAGATGCCGCAGCTCGTCGCCGAACCGACACCGTCCGCACCGCTTCGACTGCGGCCGGCGACGGACCAGCCGGCCGATGGTCCGGCACGGTCGGACGCGGACGCACCGGCAACCACCGCCTTCTCACAGCCGGCAGCCGGTGGCGAGTACCCGGGGCCGTCGGACTCGGCCGCTCCGGCTCTGCCACAACGGGTTCCGGGCGACCGCATGCCTCCGCCTCCGGTGTCGCCGGACGCACCCCCGGCCACGCCCGATGCGCCGACGCAGGTCTCCGCGCCGGCTCCCGGTCTGCCGCAGCGCGTTCCGGGTGCGGCGGGACCGGCCCCCGATCCGGCGCCGCCGGTCGAGCCGTCGCTGCCGCAGCGTGTTCCCGGTGCCGTGGTCCCGCCCCCGGCCCGGAGCATGCCGGAACCGCCTGCGGCCCCTGCGGAAATGTCCGCTCCCGCCGCGGAATCGCGCGCGGGAGAAGCTCCGCCGCGGTCGCACGGGATCACCGCCAGCGGCCTCCCGCAGCGGATTCCGGGCAACACGCACGGGCTTCCGCAGCGCACCCCGGGTGCCAGCGGGGTACCGCACCGCGCGGCACCCGACGCAACACCCGAGCGCCAGACACAGCCGGCGCCCGCACCGAGCGGCCGGCTTCCCGAGCCGATGCACCAGGGTGACCCGAACGGGGCCGCGTCGACGCGGCACCGGTACCGGAGCAACCCGGTCAAGACGGCGTCGTTCTTCCAGAACCGTCCGGCCGCTCCGCCGACCCAGGACGTGACCGCGACGGGGACGCCGATCTTCTCCGGCATGGTGTCGGACTGGCTGACCGACCCGACCGACCCCGGCGGATCGAGCAGCGACTGGAACACCGCAGCGGACGCCGGCTGGCGTGCCGCAGAACGCGCTGCCGGTGCGCCGGTCGACCGGCACACCGAAACGGGCCTCCCGCAGCGGACCCCGGGGCGTCGCCTCGTGCCCGGCAGTGTCGACAAGCCGGAACCGCAGGCTCGAACGCGCAACCCGGAGTCGGTTCGCGACAATCTCAGCCGACATCAGATGGGGATTCGCGCGGGCCGTGCCGCGGGCCGTGCCGAACGCAACACCAATGAAGGAGATCGATGAGCAGCGATCATGTGTCCAACGGCCATCCGCTGGACTGGCTCGTCTCGAACTTCGCACGGGACACCCCGGGCGTCTCGCACGCTGTCCTGGTTTCCGCGGACGGCCTGCTCATGGCGGCCAGCGCACACCTGCCGACCGATCGCGCCGAGCAGCTCGCCGCCGTCACCTCCGGTCTCGCGAGCCTGTCCGCGGGCGTGTCGAACCTGTTCGACGGCGGTGGAGTGCTGCAGTCGGTGGTCGAGATGCAGCACGGCTACCTGCTGCTGATGAGCGTGGGCGACGGGTCGCACCTCGCCGCGCTCACCTCGACGAACTGCGACATCGGTCAGATCGGATACGAGATGGCGATCCTGGTCGACCGGGTCGGTGCCTCGGTCCAGGCTGTGCCGCGCGCGTCGATGGGCACCTGACGGAGACGCGATGGACGAGTTCTACGACGCCCCCGGAGCGGCCGGACCGAGTTTGGTCCGGCCCTATTCGCTGACCTCGGGACGCACGAAACCCAAGGTCGAACTGGCGATCGAGGCGTTGATTCAGACGTTGCCCGATCCGGAGAACCGAGCTTTCGAACTTGGTGACGTGGATTCGGCGATTGTGGCACTGTGTGCGCAGTCACCCTCTGTTGCCGAGATCGCCGCAAGGGTCGGCGTTCCGATCGGGGTCGCCCGCGTTCTCGTGGGTGATCTCGTCGAGGCCGGACACGTCCGGATCCTGGCAACACTTCAGGACGATTCGAGCGAAAACGAACGTCGTGACCTGATCGAAAGGGTCCTCGGTGGACTTCGCAAGATCTGACACCCGACGCAGCAGTCAGGTGACCTCAACCAAGATCGTCATTGCCGGCGGCTTCGGCGTCGGCAAGACCACCCTCGTCGGAACGGTCTCCGAGATCGTTCCGCTGCGTACGGAAGCGTTGGTCACCAACGCTTCCGACGGCATCGACAACATCAGTGCCACCCCGCAGAAGGCGACGACGACGGTGGCGATGGACTTCGGACGCATCAGCCTCGCCGACGACCTCGTGCTGTACCTGTTCGGCACGCCGGGGCAGAACCGCTTCTGGTTCATGTGGGACGACCTGATCCGCGGTGCCATCGGCGCGATCGTCCTGATCGACACCCGCAGGCTCGACGAGTCGTTCGCCGCCGTGGACTTCTTCGAGGCCCGGAACCTGCCGTTCCTCGTGGCGATCAACGAATTCGACGACGCCCCGCGCTACCACCCGGAGGACATCCGGCAGGCACTGGCCCTTCCGGCCGACGTGCCGATCCTCTCGATCGATGCACGCGTGCGGGAATCCGCGAAGGGTGCGCTCGTCGCCGTCACCGAGTACGCCTTGCGGCGCCTCGGTCAGACGGTCGGCTGAACGGAGCCCTGCAACCATGTCCGACGATCAAGTGCACCATCTCTCCATCGGCGTGTGGGTGATCTTCCTCGCGGTCGGGATCGCCGTCATCGGCACGTACGTCGGGGTCGCGTGCGCGCGGCGGGCATCCTTCGCTCCGACGAGAACCCTGCTGTGGACACTGCTGTCGGCGACGTCGACGGCGATCGTGACGTTCTGGCTGCCGAACGTCGTGCTCATGGCCGGTTTCTCCGTCGACGGCAGCACCGTCCGCTTCGATCCCGTGCGCATGGTGATCTCGCTCGTCCTCTGCCTCGTCGCCGTGCTGGCGGGCCTGACGATCGTCTCCAGGCGCATCGGCCGGGGGGAGGGGGCCGGCGACGCCCGGATCCTCACTGTCATGGGTGCCGCCCTGGTGACGGGGCTCGGTGTGAGCGGTGGCTACTACCTCTCCATGACGGCGATCGAGGTTCAGGGCCGCACGTACATGGACGCCGCGCTGATCGCGGTGGCCGTCGCCATCGCCGTGATCGCGTCGATCGGCGTCCTGTGGATGTGCGTCGCCGACGTCCCCCGGTCGGTGCTGGCGGGCGGATCCGTCGCGGTCGCGCTCGCCCCGCTGCTGATGCACGCGGCGATGATGTCCGCGCTGCGCGTCCGGCTCGACGCGGGTTCTGCCACGCCTCCGGGCGCCGAGCTGTTCACCGTCCTGTTTCCGGGGTTCGTGCTGGGTATGTTGGTTCTCACCGTGCCGATCGCCGCGTTGCTGATGGCACCCGACCGCGCGACAGCCGAACTGGAGGCGCGGGCGCGGACCTGGTCACAGCGGGAAGTCGAGCATCACTAGGTCACGCCCCGCCGAGGCTGCCGCTTCCAGCTGACCAGCACCTATAGACTTGTGTGGTTGTGCGACGCGGGACGTCGGGAGCGCGGACTTCCGAAGTCGACCGTCGCCCCGGGTCCGCGGGCTCTGCCCGCGGCCGTCGCACCCGGCACACCGATGCTGAGAAGAAGAGGAGCCGATGACTGACACCACGTTGCCGCCGGACGAACCGGGGCACGACCGCGTAGAGCCGGTGGACATTCAGCAGGAGATGCAGTCCAGCTACATCGACTACGCGATGAGCGTGATCGTCGGCCGCGCGCTGCCGGACGTGCGTGACGGCCTCAAGCCCGTGCACCGCCGCGTGCTCTACGCGATGTACGACAACGGCTACCGCCCGGACCGCGGGTACGTGAAGTCCGCGCGACCGGTCGCCGACACCATGGGCAACTACCACCCGCACGGCGACTCCTCGATCTACGACACCCTCGTGCGCATGGCGCAGCCGTGGTCGCTGCGGTACCCGCTGGTCGACGGCCAGGGCAACTTCGGCTCCCGTGGCAACGACGGCGCTGCCGCCATGCGATACACCGAGTGCCGCCTGACGCCGCTGGCGATGGAGATGCTGCGGGAGATCGACCACGACACGGTCGACTTCGCCCCCAACTACGACGGCAAGACGCAGGAGCCGACGGTCCTGCCGAGCCGTATCCCGGCCCTGCTGATCAACGGTTCCAACGGCATCGCCGTCGGTATGGCCACCAACATCCCGCCGCACAACCTCGGTGAGGTCGCGGACGCCATCTACTGGGTGCTGGAGAACCACGAGGCCGACGACGAGGCCACCCTCGAAGCCGTCATGGAGCGGGTCAAGGGCCCCGACTTCCCGACGGCAGGCCTGATCGTCGGCGGCCAGGGCATCCAGGACGCCTACCGGACGGGCCGCGGCTCGGTGCGGATGCGTGGCGTCGTGGAGATCGAGGAGAACGCCAAGGGCCAGACGACGATCGTCATCACGGAGCTGCCCTACCAGGTCAACACCGACAACTTCGTCAATGCGATCGCCGAGCAGGTCAAGGACGCGAAGATCGCAGGCATCTCCGACATCCACGACGAGTCCTCGGACCGTGCCGGCCTCCGCATCGTCGTCACCGTCCGCCGTGACGCCGTCGCGAAGGTCGTGCTGAACAACCTCTACAAGCACACCCAGCTGCAGACGACCTTCGGCTGCAACATGCTGTCCATCGTCGACGGTGTGCCGCGCACCCTGCGCCTCGACCAGATGATCCGTCTCTACGTGACCCACCAGCTCGAGGTCATCGTGCGGCGGACCCGCTACCTGCTGCGCAAGGCCGAGGAACGTGCCCACATCCTGCGCGGCCTGGTCAAGGCGCTCGACGCCCTCGACGAGGTCATCGCGCTGATCCGCGCCTCGCAGACCGTCGACGTCGCGCGGGCCGGCCTGATGAACCTGCTCACCGTCGACGAGATCCAGGCCGACGCGATCCTCGCGATGCAGCTGCGTCGCCTCGCCGCCCTCGAACGGCAGAAGATCGTCGACGAACTCGCCGAGATCGAGCTCGAGATCGCCGACTACCAGGACATTCTCGCGAAGCCGGAGCGGCAGCGCGCCATCGTCCGCGACGAGCTCAAGGAGATCGTCGACAAGCACGGCGACGACCGCCGTACCCGGATCATCGCCGCCGACGGTGACGTCGCCGACGAGGACCTGATCGCCCGTGAGGACGTGGTCGTCACGATCACGGAAACCGGGTACGCCAAGCGGACCAAGACCGACCTGTACCGCTCGCAGAAGCGTGGCGGCAAGGGCGTCAAGGGTGCGGAGCTGAAGCAGGACGACCTGGTCCGGCACTTCTTCGTCACCTCGACGCACGACTGGCTGCTCTTCTTCACGACCAAGGGCCGGGTGTACCGAGCGAAGGCGTACGAGCTGCCCGAAGCCGGTCGGACCGCCCGCGGCCAGCACGTCGCCAACCTGCTCGCGTTCCAGCCGGACGAGCGGATCCAGGGCGTCATCCGTCTGCAGTCGTACGAGGACGCGCCCTACCTGGTGCTCGCGACCCGCAACGGCCTGGTCAAGAAGTCGAAGCTGTCGGACTTCGACTCCAACCGGTCCGGCGGCATCGTCGCGATCAACCTGCGCGGCGAGGACGAACTGGTCGGCGCGGTGCTGTGTTCCTCGGACGACGACCTGCTGCTCGTGTCCGAGCAGGGGCAGTCGATCCGATTCTCCGCGACGGACGAGGCGCTGCGGCCGATGGGGCGTGCGACGTCCGGTGTCCAGGGCATGCGGTTCAACGGCGAGGACGCGCTGCTGTCGCTGAACGTGGTCAAGGAGGGGACGTACCTGCTGGTCGCGACCTCCGGCGGCTACTCCAAGCGGACCGCGATGGAGGACTACCCGGTGCAGGGCCGCGGCGGCAAGGGCGTGCTGACGATCCAGTACGACCCCAAGCGTGGCACCCTGGTCGGAGCGCTCATCGTCGACGACGACGACGAGCTGTACGCCATCACCTCCGGTGGGGGCGTGATCCGTACGGCAGCCAAGCAGGTCCGCAAGGCCGGCCGGCAGACCAAGGGCGTGCGGTTGATGAACCTCGGAGACGGTGACAACCTGCTCGCGATCGCGCGCAACGCCGACGAACCCGAAGAGTCGGATGCCGCCGCGACTGACGCAGCGAAGGAGTCGTAAGTGAGCACTCCCCACCAGCCGGGTAGTGACCGGCCGATCCCGGTGGGTTCCACCGAGCCGAAGCCCGGCGCGCCCAACGGGTCGGGTGGCGCCGCGAACGGGTCGGGTGGCGCGAAGGCAGCCGACCCGGGGAAGGTCACCGACGACGCGAAGGCCCCTGAGGCGAAGCCGGTTTCGGGTGGCTCCGAGGTGAAGCCGGCCGCCGCGACCGAGGCGAAGCCGGCAGCCGGCAGCCAACCCGCCGCCGAGACGAAGCCGGTGCCCAACGGATCCGCGACGACCCCGTCGGGCGCGGGACAGGATCCTGCCCGCGACACCCGGTCGGGCGCACCCGGATCGCACTCCGGTGGCGCCACGGGACAGGCGGGCGCGGGGCAAGCAGCGGGACGCTCGGGCGCTGTCAGCCCCGGACCGGCCCGCACCGGCGCCCAGACACCGCCGTGGCAGCGGGGCGCGCAGGGCTCGAGCACCCCGGCCGCCGCGCAGCAGTCGGGTGCGCAGCCGCAGTCGGGTGCGCAGCCGCAGTCGGGCGCACCGAGGCCTGCCGCTGCGGCGGGTCCCGCTCCGCAGCCGAAGCCTGCGACAGCGCCCCAGCCTGCGACGGCCGCGAAGGCGCCGACGGCGGACGAGGCCGCCACGAAGGCGGTTCCGACCAGCCCGGCGCAGGGCGCAGGGCCGCAGCCGGTGCGAGCGAATCCTGCTCCGGCGCCGGCCGAGAACGCGAAGGCCGCGCCGGTTCGCCAGTCCGCTCCGCAGACGAACGTGCAGAGGCCTGTCGCATCGGCGGGATCGCAGAAGTCCGCAGCGCCGGCGGGCGCCCAGAAGCCGGGAGCGCCGGCAGCTGCCCAGAAGCCCGCTCCTCAGGCGGTGCGCCCGGCCCAGCAGCGTCCCGCGGCTGATCCGGCGCGCAAGCAGGCAGCTCAGGCGAAGGCTGCGGTCATCGACGGCCCGACGAGGCACATCGACCGCGAGGATCTGGCCAAGGATCTGCCCGATCTCTCCGAGGTCCGGCATCCGACGCCGGTTGCGGCTCCGGCCGAGCCTGCGGCGACCAAGCGGCCCGCGGTGACGGTCGCGGCGACGACCCCGGTCGGGGACCCGCTGCGGGCGTCGGTGCAGATCCGCAAGGTCGACCCGTGGTCCACCCTCAAGGTGGCCCTGGTGTTGTCGGTGTCGATGTTCTTCGTGTGGATGTTCGCGGTCGGATTCCTCTACGTCGTGCTGGACGGCATGGGGGTGTGGGACCGACTGAACAACGCCTTCACCGACATCGTGTCCGAGTCCTCCGAGTCCGGTCTCGTGACCGCGGGCCAGGTGTTCGGTTACTCGGCGCTCATCGGTGGCATCAACATCATCCTGTTCACGGCGCTCGCGACGGTCGGTGCGTTCATCTACAACCTCTGCACCGATCTCGTCGGCGGTGTCGAGGTGACGTTGGCAGATCGTGACTGACTGGTCGGGCGGCGTCTGACCTGGTCTTATGCTGCCTCACCGGCCCGATTTTGGTGGCTGCGGGTCGGTGAGGTAGTGTCATGCCTCGGTTCGAGAGAGTGTTTCACGAGCCGGACACGGGCCTATAGCTCAGGCGGTTAGAGCGCTTCGCTGATAACGAAGAGGTCGGAGGTTCAAGTCCTCCTAGGCCCACTCCCCGTGTCGACGAAGGATTCGCAGATGAAGATTCTGTTGGTCGCCCTTACCGCGGTTGCAGTGATCTTCGGAATCGTCAAGTTGCGATCGCAGCGTGGCGGCGAGGATGTCTGGCACGAGGTCACCAGCCGCTGACGCGGACGGGGCCTTAGCTCAGTTGGTAGAGCGCTGCCTTTGCAAGGCAGATGTCAGGAGTTCGAATCTCCTAGGCTCCACAAGTTCTCCACATGGATTCGTCAACCCCCACACCGTCGGTGTGGGGGTTTTTCGTTCGGCCTGTGGAATTGTGGACAACTCCTGTGCATCAATCCTCCCGACGCGGAGAAACCCCAGTTCGCCGGGTGGGCGAACCGAGGATCCGGTGACGTCTGCCACTGTGCTAGCCTCCCGGAGAATATGTTACTGACCGTAACATCTAGATTTCGGGGGGTTCTCGACGTGACGAACAAGAAGGCGCGCGGCGCCGTGGTGGCCGCTCTGGCCGTGGGGGCGATGACGGCGGCGGTCCCGCAGTCGAGTGCCGCGCCCGACTTCTACGCCACTCCGACAGAACTGCCCGTCGCCGCCGGACAGCTGATCCGCAGCGAACCGGCGCCGCTGCTGTTGCGCGTCCCTACCGCCACCGGCGGACTTCCGGCCGATGCCACCCGGATCATGTACCGCACCGCCGACGCGAAAGGTGAGCCGATCGCCGTCACGGGCACCTACTTCGACCCGCAGGCTCCCTGGAGCGGAGCGGGGGAGCGGCCCCTGGTCAGCCTCGCGATCGGAACCCACGGGCAGGGTGACCAGTGCGCACCCTCCAAACTGTTCGGGCAGGTCCTCAACGTCGACGAGCATCTCGCGCCGATGGTCGAGTACGAGTCGATCGCGGTGAACAATCTGTTGCTCCGCGGCGTCGCTGTCGTCGTCACGGACTACGAGGGACTCGGTACGGAGGGTGCCCACACCTACGTCAACCGGGTGTCCGAAGGCCACGCCGTACTCGACGCGGTGCGGGCTGCGCGGGAGCTGCCGGGAACCTCGATCCCGTCGGACGGGCCGGTCGGATTCTGGGGTTACTCGCAGGGTGGCGGCGCCGCCGCAGCGGCGGCCGAACTGGCGCCCGGATACGCGCCCGAGCTGGACGTCAAGGGCACATATGCGGGAGCGCCGCCCGCGGACCTGTTCGAGACCCTGGAGGAGATCGACGGATCCTCGCTGACGGGCGCTATCGGGTACACGATCAACAGCCTCGTGCAGGCGTACCCGGAACTGGGTGAATCCCTCGAGACCGAGATCAACGACCGCGGACGGGACATGCTCACCCGCGTCGCCGATCAGTGCATCGCGGAGTCCGTCGCGGCCTTCGGTTACCAGCGAACCTCGGACTACACCAACAGCGGTGAGCCGCTGTCGGTGGTCCTGGACCGGATGCCGCTGGCGAAGGAACTCGTCGATCGGCAGCGGATCGGCCGCCTCACGCCGTCCGCGCCGGTGCTCGTGCAGTCCGGTGTCGCAGACGACATCGTCCCATTCGGACAGGCCGCCCAGCTGGCCGCGGACTGGTGCTCCGCGGGTGCGAACGTCCAGTTCAGTCCCAACGGCCTGCCGGAGGTCGGTGGCCGGCTGGGAGTGAACCACGCCGCGCCGATGCTGCTCGGCCTTCCCGAGGCGACCCAGTTCATGCTCGACCGTTTCGACGGGCTGCCCACGTCGGGCAACTGCTGACCCGACCGGACGACGAACGGGCCCGACAACGGTCGGGCCCGTTCCACGTGAAACCGGATCGGTGCGTCAGTTCGTCTGCTCCGGCGTGTCGATGTCGCCCAGGCTCGGCGGCCGGTCCGCGACCGGGGCCGGCTCGGGTCGCCGCATGCGCCACACCGCGACACCGGCGGCAACCGCGGCGACCGCCGCACCCACGAGGAGGAACGGCCGCAGCCGTCGCCTTCGACCCGCGGGTGCCGCGACAACGTCCTCCGCCCGGACCGCGACGGGCACCGCAGTGCTCCGTTCCAGCCCGGCCTTGGCCGCCGCGCAACCACGGCCGAGCAGGCGACCGCCGCTCCTTGCAACGTTGCCGGTGCCCCGCGCAAGGCCGAGAGCGGTCGCCTGCGCGAGGCGCAGGGCCCTGGATGGATCGGTGGTGCCGGGGGATTCGGCTTCGAGGTCGACCGCCTCCGGGGTCGATGTCTGCATCGTCGAGCGCGTCATCAGTCCACTGTCGCACATGTTCACAGCGCCTTTCATGTGTGCGGCCGGCCCCTCGGGAGCGTGTGAATGGCACGATGGAGGCGTGAGCACACCGAATCAGACCGCAACCGCAACGCTGCACACCAACCGCGGCGACATCAAGATCGCCCTGTTCGGCAACCACGCGCCGAAGACCGTCGCGAACTTCGTCGGGCTCTCCGACGGATCCGCCGACTACACCACCCAGAACGCGAAGGGGGAGAACTCCGGCCCGTTCTACGACGGCGCGATCTTCCACCGCGTCATCGACGGCTTCATGATCCAGGGCGGCGACCCGACCGGCACCGGCCGCGGCGGCCCGGGCTACAAGTTCGCCGACGAGTTCCACCCGGAGCTCCAGTTCGACCGCGCCTACCTGCTCGCCATGGCGAACGCGGGGCCGGGTACGAACGGGTCGCAGTTCTTCATCACCACCGGTGCCACCCCGCACCTGAACCGTCGCCACACCATCTTCGGTGAAGTCGTCGACGCCGAGTCGAAGAAGGTCGTCGACGCGATCTCCAGCACCCCGGTCGACCGGTCCGACCGCCCGGTCGAGCCGGTCGTGATCAACAGCATCACCATCTCCTGAGCACCGTCACCTTCTAGGAATCTCATGACGAACCCCGGTTGGGGCGGAACCCCCGGAGAGGGCGTTCCGCCCCAACCGCGGTGCGTGCGACATCCGGACCGCCCCACCGGGCTGTCCTGCACGCGCTGCGGACGCCCCGCCTGTCCCGAGTGCCTCCGGCCTGCCTCGGTCGGTCAACACTGCGTCGACTGCGTCGCCGAGGACAACCGGCGGACCGCGTCGGTGCGCACCGTCGCCGGCGCGCCGGTCCGCGCCGGACTGCCGACCCCGGTCGTCACCTATGCGTTGATGGCGATCAACGTCGCCGTCTTCCTGATCACCGCACTGCAGGCGCAGTCCGTGATGGACAACGGGCGCGGCTTCGTCAACCCGCTGAGCGGGGCCGCGGTCTTCGACTCGGACCTGTTCGGACGGTGGGTGCTGTCGCCGCTCGACGTCGCCGACGGCGACTGGATGCGGGTGCTCGGCAGCGGATTCCTGCACTTCGGGTTGGTGCACCTCGCCGTCAACATGTTCGCGCTGTACATCCTCGGGCGGGACACCGAGTTGGTGCTCGGCCGTTCGCGCTACGTGTGCGTGTACCTGATCTCGCTGCTCGGCGGGTCGGCGTCCGTGATGGCGTTCGAGAACGGCGGCTTCACCGCCGGGGCGTCCGGCGCGATCTTCGGCATCATGGGCGCGCAGGCCGTCATCCTGCTCAAACTTCGGCGCAGCCCGGCGCCCGTGATCGGCGTGATCGCGATCAACGTCATCATCAGCGTGACGGTGCCCGGCATCTCGCTGTTCGGCCACATGGGCGGACTCGTCGCGGGCGCCGCTGCCGCGGCGGCGTTGCTGTACGCCCCGCAGTGGCTGGGCGCGGGCCAGGACCGGGCCAAGGCGGTTCGCATCGGCTGGATCGGGCTCGCCGTCGTCGCGATCGTCACCCTGGGGCTGATCGCCGTGCGCGCGGCTCAGCTGCGCAGCGAGTACGGACTCTGATCCTCACAGCCTCACCCCCGTCACCTCTCGGGCCCTGGCTGAAGGCCGCCTTCGTCTCGTCAGATCGCGTGAAGGCGGCCTTCGGCCACGAGGGACGAGCGGCTTTCGGACGTCAGCGGTCGGAGGCGCGGTGCGGGTCCGGGGGGACGAGCCCGCGGGCGTTGAGGGCGTCGAACACGTTGGTGGGGTCGGTACCGAGATCCCATCGTCCGAAGACGAGCAACCGGTCGTCGTCGGATCCGGGCGGCCGGACGTCGATCTCCAACATCGGGACGCGCCGACCCAGCCGCGGGTAGCGCACGATGCGCACCCGGCTCAGCTCGGAACGGGGGACCTCCAGCCGGCTGCCCAACCGCTGGAACACGACGCCACCGTTGTCGTCTCGGATCGCGAGCCGGGGGCGCTGACGCAGGCCAAGCGCGGTGACCACGAGGAGGCCGAGAGCGGCCAGCCCGATGAGGAAGCGGCCCGCGGGATCAGTGGTCACCGCCAGTGCTGCGACCGCCATCGCGACCCCACCGACTCCGGTCGCGGTGAGCGCCGCAGTGGGCGTCGACCAGCTGGTCGGCAGGTTCTGCACAGATGCTCCCGAAGTTGTCCACAGGGCTTATCCACAGTGGGGATTAATGACAGGTGTGTAATTGACGCCGGGAGATTCCGCGGAACCCCAGGTCAGCGCCACCTCATCGTCATGATCAGGCCGGCCACCATGAACCCGAAGCCGATCAGGAAGTTGTATGCGCCCAGGCTGTTGATGAAATCGATCTGATCGCCCGCGAGGTAGTACACGACCAGCCAGGCGAGGCCGACCAGCATCAGTCCGAGCATCACCGAGATGTAGATCGGGCCGGACGGACCGGCCTTCACCTTCACCGGGGTGCGGTTCGCGGGGGCGATGTTGTAGTCCGTCTTCTTCCGGACCTTCGACTTCGGCATGACGTCCTCGGATGCGTTGACCAGGGCAGCCGGCCCTGTGGATGAACGGTGTACGTGCGGCGGGCGACGTCGTCGTCGACGTCGCGCCAGGTACATTCGAGCCTACGGTAGCGGGGAACACGCTAGCTCAGGCCCGATCGGATTCGGTCGGGTCCGCCGGGAACGAGCAGAACCCACCACAGTCGATCGTGCCGGGAGGCTCCGCATGACCGAACCCGTCCGCAGGTCGAGGTTCTGGATCGTGTGCGTTCCCGTCGTCCTGCTCGTCGCGGGACTGTTGTTCGCCACTGCACGCGAGGTGTCGGCGGGCGACGAGTTGCGACGCGGCGACACCACCCGGCTCTCCGACCTCGTCCGGGCAGCGCAGTCCGACCTCGACGGCGTCAGCGCCGAGCACGACGATCTCGCCTCCCGTCTCGACGCCCTGCAGGACGACGCGGGCTATTCCGACAGCGACGTCGCCGCGGTCCTCGACCGTGTCCGCTCGCTGGAGGGCGCGGCCGGGACGTCCGAGGTCACCGGCGCGGGCGTCACCGTCACGTTGACGGATGCATCCCGCGACTCGGACGGCAACTATCCGGCGGGCGCCCGCCCCGACGACCTGGTCGTGCACCAGCAGGACGTGCAGTCGGTCCTCAACGCGCTGTGGGCCGGTGGGGCGACGGCCGTCGGGATGCAGGACCAGCGCATCGTGAGCACGTCCGCGCCGCGCTGCATCGGCAACACCCTGCTCCTGCACGGGCGCACCTACAGTCCGCCCTACGTGATGACCGCGATCGGTGACCCGGCCCGGCTGACCGCGGCGCTCGACGCGGAGCCCGGTGTCCGCCTGTTCAAGCAGTACGCGGTGCGCTACGGACTCGGGTACACGCAGGAGTCGTCGGAGTCGCTGACGGTTCCGGCCTGGGGCGGTCAGATGCGTACCAAGTTCGCCCGCTGACCGCGGAGCCGCCTATCCTGGCGCAATGCGCATCCTCGTCGTCGACAATTACGACAGCTTCGTCTTCAATCTGGTCCAGTACCTCGGACAGTTGGGCACGACGGCGACGGTGTGGCGCAACGACGATCCGCGCCTGGACGACCGTGCCGCCGTCGCGGCTGAGTTCGACGGCATCCTCCTGAGCCCCGGCCCGGGCACCCCGCAGCGTGCGGGCGCCAGCATGGACCTGGTGCGTGCGTGTGCCGACGCGGCGACGCCGCTGCTCGGCGTGTGCCTCGGGCACCAGTCGATCGGCGCCGCGTTCGGCGCGACGGTCGACCGCGCGCCGGAACTGCTGCACGGGAAGACCAGCCAGGTGACGCACGACGGCACCGGCGTGCTCAAGGGTCTGCCGAGCCCGTTCACCGCGACCCGCTACCACTCGCTGACCGTGCTGCCGGAGACGCTGCCGGACGTGCTCGTCCCGACCGCGCACACCGACACCGGCATCGTGATGGCGCTGCGGCACCGCGACCTGCCGATCCACGGCGTCCAGTTCCACCCGGAGTCCGTGCTGACGCAGGGTGGCCACCGGATGCTCGCGAACTGGCTCGAGGTGTGCGGCGAGCGGCCCGCCGAGGCGCTCGTCGAGGCGCTCGAGGCGGAGGTCGCCCGCGCCCTCGGTGACGCCCTCACCGCCTCCTGACCCACCCCCGAAGTCCCGAATGGCCCATCCGGTCGGTTCAGCCGACCGAATGGGCCATTCGGGGAAACAGGGTGAGGGCTAACGACCGCCGGACGGAATCCCGAGCTGGCCGATGCCGACGCTGATCGTCGCGGTCTTCGACACCTCGGACCCCGGCGGCTGCATCTGCGTGACGACCTTGCCGACCTGATCGGTTTCCAGGGTTGCCTCGGGCCGCTGCGAGAACTGGCTCGCGGATCCGGTCCAGCCGGCCTGTCGCAGCGCCGACAGCGCCTGCGAGACGGTCATCCCGCTGAGGTCCGGCATCTCGATCATGTTCCCGTTCGACACCTGCAGCCGGACCGTGCTGCCGCGAGCCGCGGTGTCGCCACCGGTCGGCTCGGTGGACACGACCTGACCGCGGGGCCGGCCGGAGTCGATGTTCTCGACATCGACCTTGAATCCGGCACCCTCGACGTTCGGCTGCGCGACCTCCAGGGTCTGTCCGACGACGTTCGGGATGCGGACCTGCTCGGGTCCGGTACCGATGGTGACCTTCACCGGGCTGTCGAGTTCGAGGGACGTACCGGCCGGGGGTTCCTGCGCGGTGACCTTGTCCAGCTGATCGGTCGTCGACGGCGCCCGGTCGATCGCCGGGTCGAGGGCCAATCCGACGGAGCTGAGCGCCTGCGCGGCCTGCGCCTGCGACAGTCCCGTCAGTCGAGGCACGTCGACCTGCTCCGGACCGCTGGAGACGTCGAGGGTGACGACGGTGCCCTCGTCGGCGCGGGATCCGGCGACGGGGATCGACGAGATGACGTTGCCCTCGCCGACGACCTTGCTCGCCTTCGGCTGGGTCTGGACGCGGAACCCGAGGTTCTGCAGTTCCGACTGCGCCTCCTGCGCCACCTTGTTGGTGACGTCGGGGACGGTGACCTGGGCGGCCTTCGAACCGGGCCCGAGGGACCACAGGAAGGCACCGATGATGCCGATGACCGCGATCGCGGCGATACCGGCCAGCACCATCTTGAGCGTCCGGTTACCGGAGGCCTGCGGTGCGGGGGCGGCCGGCTCGGGAGCGGCCGTCCCGGACGCCGACGCGGCGGCGTACCGGCCGGAGTTGTTGTCGACGGCGCCGAGGATGGTGGTGCGATCCTCGTCGTTCATCACCATCGGCGCGGACGGGCGCTGTCCGCCGAGCACGCGGACCAGGTCGCTGCGCATCTCGGCGGCGCTCTGGTACCGGTTGGCGGGGTTCTTGCTCATCGCCTTGAGGATCACCGAGTCCAGCTCACGCGGGATGTCGGGATTCACCGACGACGGCAGCGCCGGATCCTCGCGAACGTGCTGGTAGGCGACCGCGACGGGCGAGTCGCCCTTGAACGGCGGCTCACCGGTGAGCACCTCGAACAGCACGCAGCCGAGCGAGTACACGTCCGAGCGGGCGTCGACCTGTTCGCCGCGGGCCTGCTCCGGCGACAGGTACTGCGCGGTGCCGATGACGGCGGCGGTCTGCGTCATCGGGCTGGAACTGTCGGAGATCGCGCGGGCGATACCGAAGTCCATCACCTTCACCGCACCGGCGCGGTTGATCATGATGTTCGCCGGCTTGATGTCGCGGTGCACGATGCCGTTGCGGTGGCTGAAGTCGAGTGCGGCGCAGACGTCCGCGATGACCTCCATCGCGCGCCGCGGCGCCATCGGGCCCTCGCCGCGGACGATGTCGCGGAGGGTGACGCCGTCGACGTACTCCATGACGATGTACGGCAGCGGACCGCCGTCGGTCTCGGCCTCGCCGGTGTCGTAGACGGCGACGATCGCCGGGTGGTTCAGTGCGGCCGCGTTCTGCGCCTCGCGGCGGAACCGCAGATAGAACGTGGGGTCGCGGGCGAGATCGGCGCGGAGCACCTTGATCGCCACGTCGCGGCTGAGCCGCAGGTCGCGGGCCAGGTGCACCTCGGACATGCCACCGAAGCCGAGAATCTCGCCCAGCTCGTAGCGGGAGGAGAGTTTGCGCGGTGTCGTCATGGCTGTCCTTGAGGGGCCGAGGTCGTCGTCTCGCTCAGCGTTGTCGTGATGGCGGCGGTTGTGGTGGTGGGCGGTTCGGTGGTGGTCGTCGTCCGCTCCGTCGTCGTGGTGGTGGTGGGCGGCTCCGTGGTCGTCGTCCGCTCCGTCGTCGTCGGTTCCGGCGTCCACTCGGTGGTCGTGGGTTCCGGCCGTGTCGTCGTCGGTCGGGCGGTCGTCGGCGCGGGGGTGGTGACCGTCGGCTGCCTGGTCGTCGAGGTGACGTGCACGGACGGCTCGTCACCGCCGCCGAACAGCAGCATCCATCCGCCGACGAGCAGGCCGAGGACGATGAGCCCGCCCGCCGCCCACGCGAGTGCCTTCTGCTCACGGGTCAGGCCCGACGGCTCCGGTACGACCGCGGCGGTTTCCGGACCGGTCTGACGGCCGAGGACCGTGGTCGCGGCGGTCGGCGGGGCGACGGCGACGGTCGGTTGCCCGCTGCCCGGCATCGGCGGGCGACCACCGGAGCGCACCACCGAGACGGCGTCCGCGAACTCGCCGCCGCTGTGATAGCGCGCGGCGGGGTCCTTCGCCATCGTGATCTCGATCAGTTCGCGCACGTTCGGTGGCAGGTCCGCCGGCAGGGGCGCCGGCACCTCCTGAACGTGCTTCATCGCGACGGTCAGTGCGCCCTCACCGCTGAACGGGCGGTGCCCTGCGAGGACTTCGTAGCCGACGACGCCGAGCGAGTACACGTCGCTGGCGGGGGTGGCGTCCTGGCCGAGTGCCTGTTCGGGGGCGATGTACTGGGCGGTGCCCATCACCATCCCGGTGCGGGTGACCGGGGAGGCCTCGACGGCCTTCGCGATACCGAAGTCGGTGATCTTCACCTGCCCCGTGGGGGTGATGAGGATGTTGCCGGGTTTGACGTCGCGGTGCACGACTCCGCTCGCGTGCGCGGCCTGCAGTGCGCGACCGGTCTGTTCGAGCATGTCGAGGGCGTGCGGGAGCGACAGCCGACCGAGGCGGGCGAGAACCGTGTTCAGCGGTTCCCCGTTGACCAGTTCCATCACCAGGTACGCGGTGTCCTGCCCGGTCGTGTCGCTGGTCTCGCCGTAGTCGTAGATGCCTGCGATCCCCGGATGGTTCAGCTGCGCGGTGGTGCGTGCCTCCGTGCGGAACCGAGCCAGGAACTCGGGGTCGGAGGAGAACTCCGCCTTGAGCACCTTCACGGCGACGCGCCGGTGCAGGCGGTTGTCGGTGGCCTCCCAGACCTGGCCCATGCCGCCGGTGGCGATCAGGCGCAGCAGGCGGTAGCGGTCGGCGATGAGGGCGCCGTTCTGCAGGCTCATCGTTCGCCTTCCCGCTGCAGTGCAGCGCCGATCACGGCCCGGCCGATCGGGGCCGCCACCGAGCCGCCGGTCGCGGCGAGCGAGCGGTCGCCGCCGTCCTCGACGATCACCGCGATCGCGACCTGCGGGTCCTGCGCCGGCGCGAACCCGATGTACCAGGCGTGCGGGGGCGTGTTGCGCGGATCGGTGCCGTGTTCGGCGGTGCCGGTCTTCGAGGCGATCTGTACGCCGGCGATCTTGTTGCCGCCGCCGGTGTTGTTCTCGGAACCGATCATCAGTTCGGTCAGCGTGGACGCGACTTGAGGAGACACTGCCTGCCCAAGGGATTCGGGGGCGGTGGTCGCCAGGTTCGACAGGTCGGGGCTCTGCAGCTGCGCGACGAGGTGCGGCTGCATGCGGACGCCGCCGTTCGCGATGGTCGCGGCGATGACGGCGTTCTGCAGCGGCGTGAGCGCGACGTCGCGCTGGCCGATGCTGGACTGGCCGAGCGCCGCGTCGTCGGGGATGGAACCGACGGTGCTGTCGGCGACGGGGATCGGCACGCTGGGTGTGTCCGGGCCGATGCCGAACGCGCTGGCGGTGTCCTTGAGTGCGTCGGCCCCGGCCCGGATGCCGAGTTCGACGAACGCGGTGTTGCAGGAGCGCGCGAACGCCTCCCGCAGGGAGGCTGTCGGGCCGCTGCCACAGGTGGTGCCGGCGTAGTTCTCGAGCGTCGTCGCCGTGCCCGGCAGCGTGATGTTCGGGGCGGCGGTCAGTTGTTCCTCCGGGTTTGCGCCATTGGCGAGAGCGGCGGCGGTGACGAGCACCTTGAAGGTCGAGCCGGGCGGGTAGGTCTGCGAGACGGCCCGGTTGATGAGGGGCTTCTCGGGGTCGGCGTTCAGCGTCTCCCACGCCTCGGTGCTGACCTTGCCGTCGTGGCTGGCGAGCAGATTCGGGTCGTAGCTGGGGGTGCTCGCCATCGCCAGGATCTCGCCGGTGCTGGGCCGGATCGCGACGACGGCGCCGGTGTACCCCTTCGCGGTCAGCTGGTCGTAGGCGACCTGCTGGACGACGGGGTCGACGGTGCTCACGACGTTGCCGCCGCGCGGGTCGCGGCCGGAGACCAGGTCGAAGAAGCGGCGGGAGAACAACCGGTTGTCGGAACCGTTGAGGACGGCGTCCTCGGTCCGCTCGAGGCCGGTGTTGCCGTACAGCATCGAGTAGAAGCCGGTCACGGGGGCGTTCGCGAAGGGGCTCGACGGCGCGGCCGGGTTCGGCGGGTAGGTGCGCAGGTACTTGTACCGGTCGTCGGTGGGGACGGACGCCGCCAGTACCTGACCGCCCGCGGAGATCTGTCCGCGCTGTCGGGCGTACTCGTCGAGCAGGACCCGGGAGTTGCGCGGGTCGGTGCGCAGGTCGTCGGCCTTGATGACCTGGACGTAGGTGGCGTTGGCGAGGAGCGCGACGACCATCACCATCACGGCCATCGCGACACGGCGCAGGGGAGTGTTCATGTGCGCCTCAACATTTCCGTCGGTGCATCCGCGATCGGTGCGGGTCCCTTCTTCTTCGGTTCCGGAGGTGTACGTGCGGCGTCGGAGATCTTCATCAGCAGAGCGAGGAGCAGGTAGTTGGCGAGCAGTGACGACCCGCCGTAGGACATGAACGGCGTGGTCAGGCCCGTCAGCGGGATCAGCTTGGTGACACCGCCGACGACGACGAACAGCTGGATCGCGATGGTGAAGGACAGGCCGGCGGCGAGCAGTTTGCCGAAGCTGTCGCGGACCGCGAGTGCGGTGCGGAGACCACGGATGATGAGGATCAGGAACAGCATCAGGACGGCGGCGAGACCGATCAGGCCGAGTTCCTCACCGATCGTCGCGACGATGAAGTCGGTCTTCGCGAACGGGACCTGCGACGGGCGGCCGCTGCCGAGCCCGGTGCCCGCGACGCCGCCGGTGGCGAGTCCGAACAGGGACTGCGAGATCTGGTAGCCGGTGTTGTTGTAGTCGCCGAGCGGGTCGATCCAGGTCTGTACGCGCACCCGCACGTGCCCGAACATCTGGTACGCCAGCACGAACCCGAGCGCGAGGAGCGCGCCGCCGATGACGAGCCAGCCGACGCGTTCCGTCGCGACGTACAACATCACCAGCACGGTGCCGAACAGCAGCAGCGAGGTGCCGAGGTCCTTCTCGAAGACGAGGACGCCGATGGAGACGACCCAGGCGACGAGGATTGGTCCGAGGTCGCGGGCGCGTGGCAGGTCGAGGCCGAAGACGTGTTTGCCCGCGGTGGTGAACAGTTCGCGTTTCGAGACCAGCACGGACGCGAAGAAGATGATCAACAGGATCTTCGCGAACTCGCCGGGCTGAATGCTGAAGAACGGCAGCTTGATCCAGATCTTCGCGCCGTTCACCTCGGACATCGACGACGGCAGCAGCGCGGGAATCGCGAGCAGGACGAGGCCGGCGAGGCCGAGTGTGTAGCTGTACCGGGCGAGCAGGCGGTAGTCGCGGAGCAGCATCAGGACGGCGATGAACCCGGCGATCGCGAGCGCCGTCCACAGCACCTGTTGGGTGGCGTCGGGGGACGGCGCCTCCCGACCGTAGGCGGCGGCCGTTGACGCCTCGGCGAGGTCGAGGCGGTGGATCAGCACCAGCCCGAGGCCGTTGAGCAGTGCGACGATCGGCAGCAGCAGCGGATCGGCGTGCGGCGCCCAGCGGCGCACGGCGGCGTGCGCGATCAGGAACAGCGCGGCGTACGCGAGTCCGTACTTCGCGAGATCCCAGGTGATCGCCTGTTCCTGGCTCGCCTCGACCAGCACCAACGACAGCGTGGTGATGCCGATGGCGGCGAGGATCAGCAGCAGTTCGGCGGTTCGCCGGGTGGATTGCTCGGGCGCGGGGGCAAACCCTCCGGGCGGGCTCGGGAACGAAGCCCCGGAAGGCGCAGAGGACACGGACATCAGCTACCGGTCCTGCAGTTCTGCCCCGGGATCTGCGCCGGGGTCGCCTCGGCGGGCTGTGTCGGTTCGGCCACCGGCGGCGCCGGTGTGGGCTCGGGTGCGGGTGCTGGTGCCGGCTCGGGTGCCGGTGCCGGTGCAGGCTCGGGCGCCGGCGCGGGCGGCGCCGCGGGGGTGGGAGCCGGGGTGGGGGTGGCCGGAGTGGTGGTCTCCTCCGACACGCACACCGGCAGCAGGTCGCCGTCGACCAGGCGTTGCATCTGGCCCTTGGCGTCCTCGAGGGAACCGGACGGCAACCCTGCCCGCACCTGTTCCCGCGCGGACGGCTGGAGCGCGTCGACCGTCAGGACGGTGCACGAGGTCTCGCCGGCGGGCACGAGCGTCAGCTTTCCGGTGTCGGTGACGCATCCGACGAGGTTCGCCTCCTGCAGCGAGTAGCCGAGGACGGAACCGGGAACTCCGCGCATCACGGCGACACGACCGTCGTCGGCGCCGACGTAGTAGTTGTTGCGGACCAGCACGCGGCCGATCACGAGTCCGACGGCGATCACGGCGATCAGGCCGAGCGCCACCAGGATCCAGCGCAGGCGTCGCCGCTTCTTCGGCTGTGGCTCGGTGGTGACCTGGACACGGCGTGGGGTGGCGCGCGGTGGGCGCATCGCGGCGGCCCGGCCCGCGGCGGTGTCCGGCGGCGGTGTGTCCTCCTCGTCGTCGTCCGAGGCGGCGCCGCCGACGATGGGACGGCTCGGACCGTAGTCGAGGTCGATGACGTCCGCGACGACGACCGTGACGTTGTCCGGGCCGCCGCTGCGCAGTGCCAGCTCGATGAGCCGGTCCGCGGATTCGGCGGGGGTGCCGCTGCTCAGGACGTCCGCGATGGTCTCGTCGCTCACGACGTCGGAGAGTCCGTCGGAGCAGAGCAGGTAGCGGTCGCCGGCGCGGGCCTCGCGGACGGTGAGGGTCGGTTCGATCTCGTTGCCGGTCAGCGCCCGCATGATCAGCGAACGCTGCGGATGGGTGTGCGCCTGTTCGGCGGTGATGCGGCCCTCGTCGACGAGGGACTGGACGAACGTGTCGTCGCGGGTGATCTGGGTGAGAGCGGCGTCGCGCAGCAGATAGGCGCGGGAGTCACCGATGTGGGCGAGGCCGAGCTTGCTGCCGGCGAACAGGATCGCGGTCAGCGTGGTGCCCATGCCGTCGAGCTCGGGTTCCTCTTCGACCTGTTCGGCGATGGCGGCGTTCCCGTGCCGGGTCGCGGCGGCCAGCTTGCCGAGCAGGTCGTCGCCCGGTTCGTCGTCGTCGAGGTGGGCGAGGGCGGCGATGATCAGCTGAGACGCGACTTCTCCGGCGGCGTGACCGCCCATGCCGTCGGCGAGGGCGAGCAGGCGGGCGCCCGCGTAGACGGAGTCCTCGTTGTTGGACCGGACGAGACCACGGTCGCTGCGCGCTGCGTAGCGCAGGACGAGGGTCACGGGCGGAGCTCGATCACTGTCTTGCCGACCCGGACCGGTGTACCGAGCGGCACCCGGACGGCCGTGGTGACCCGGGCCCGATCCAGATATGTGCCGTTCGTCGACCCGAGATCCTCGACGTACCAGTCGGTTCCGCGTGGTGAGATGCGTGCGTGCCGGGTGGATGCGTAGTCGTCGGTGAGCACCAGCGTCGAATCGTCGGCCCGGCCGATGAGGACGGGCTGGGTGCCGAGCGTGATGCGGGTACCCGCGAGACTGCCCTGAGTCACGATCAGGTTCTTCGCGATCTTCGGCTTTCCGAACGACGGCAGCACCGAGGACGTGCGGTTGTAGCGCGGTGGCACTCGCACACCGGCGGCGGCGTACACGTCACTCCGGAGGGTGCGCAGAACCGCCCACACGAACAGCCACAGGAGCAGCAGGAAGCCGGCTCTGGTCAATTGCAGGATCAGTCCCTGCACGTCGGTCCACCTCCTCCTGGCGCGCGGCACGGTGCCGACAGCGGTATACGGCGATACGGTTGGGTCGATCGCACAAACCACAATACGGAATGTGCTGGGGCTTCGACCGCTGCCGTGGGTACCCGGTCGGTCCTCACGTGCTCAGCTGATCGCAGTCGACGGGATCAGACGATGCGCACCAGGATTTCGGAGTGGCCTGCACGGATCACGTCGCCGTCGGCGAGCTGCCAGTCCTGGACGGGCGCGCCGTTGACGGTGGTGCCGTTGGTCGAGCCGAGGTCCGAGAGCATGGCGACCTGCCCGTCCCAGCGGATCTCGATGTGCCGACGGGACACGCCGGTGTCGGGAAGCCGGAACTGGGCCTCCTGGCCGCGGCCGATCACGTTGCGTCCCTCGCGGAGCTGGAAGTTGCGGCCGCTGCCGTCCTCGAGCTGCAGGGTCGCGGTGAAGGTGCGGTTGGCGTCGTAGCCGTACGCCTGCTGACCGTATTCCTGGCCGTACGCGGGCTGCTGACCGTAGGACTGCTGACCGTATTCCTGGCCGTACGCCTGCTGCCCGTAGCCGTAGTCGGCCTGCTGGTAGTCGGCCTGCTGGTAGTCGCTGCGGCCGTAGTCCTGGCCACCCGGGTACGCGTTCGCCGAGTAGTCGGGGTTCGGCGGGTACGGGTTGGCGTAGTCGGCCTGCTGGTAATCGCTGCGGCCGTACTCCTGACCGGCCTGCGGCGGGTAGGGGTTGGCCGGGTAGTCGGGGTTCGGCGGGTACGGGCTGGCGTAGTCCGACTGCTGGTAGTCGGCCTGCTGGTAATCCGACGCGGGCGGGTACGGGCTGCCGTACTCGGCGCCGTTGGGGCGGCCGCCGCTCTGCGCGTAACCGTTGCGGGGCTGGTCGTAGCCGCCGCCCGCCGCCGAGTACGACGGGTAGGCCTTACCGTTCTGGGCGCCCACCGGCGGGCGGTCCTGCGAGTACCGACCCTCGTCCGCGGGCTCACGCGAGGGGTCGAAACCTGGGTTTTGCGTCATCTGGCCGGCTCCTGGATTCATAGGTGCGGAGGGTCGTGCATTCGCGGTCGGTAACGGTACTCGCTGACCCTGGCGCGGGTTCGGCGATGAGCCGACATCCGGGTCCACCGCTCCACGGGCCCGGAACTGACCTGTGTGCAGTGTGGGGGACGGCTCGAACCGAACTGAGATCGGCCCGTACGTCTGCCATCCCTGATCCCGGATGAAGTCCTCAAGGTGTCGGGAGAATGCCTTGACTGTCAAGTCCCTGTCCGAGGACAACTCCTCGTGATCCGACTCGTTGATCGTGATGACGTACGAGTTCGGGGCGAGAGCGTGCCCGCCGTCGAGCTGCTGCAGCCCGTCGCGTGCCTCCTGCTGCAGGGCCGACTCGACCTCCTGGGGAACGACGCCGCCGCCGAAGACCCGGGCGAGGCCGTCTCCGACCACGCCCTGCAACTTGCGCTCGAAGCGCTGGACGATACCCACACCGACCTCCTCTCGGCTCGTTTGCGTGTCGCGGTCGGTCCACACCGCACCGCCATGGTATCCGGGGTGTGCGACCCGCTGTCGGTGTGTGATCATCGCCGCAGGTCAGGTGGGCGAATCGTGTTTTCGTTGGGCTGCGTGCTAGTGTTTCCAGCGTCGCTCGGGCGAGTGGCGGAATGGCAGACGCGCTGGCTTCAGGTGCCAGTGTCCTTCGGGACGTGGGGGTTCAAGTCCCCCTTCGCCCACAGAGAGCAGTTCCACGAACTGCGACGAACGAGGTCACGAACTCGCGAGAGTGCGTGGCCTCGTTTTCGTTTCCGGAACGAGTTGCCGGCGGAACGGTTCGGGTCCCTGCCCTGCACCCCGGGTCACCGTTGCTCGGTCACGGCCCGGGCGAGCCAGCCGAAGACGGGCGACAGCGGCTCGGGCGCGGACCAGCCGTTGACCACGGCGAGCAGTGCGAGGTACCTCTCGCGACGGGGATCGTCGACAATCTCGAGCCACTCGAGCAACCGCCGCCGAACCAGGGGGCCGTCCGGCAGACCCGCTGTTCGAGCGAAACTCGCCACGACCTGGTCCACCACGACGGCGGCCTCGGGCGAAGCCGGGTCGAGGTTCGCGGTCAGTGCCGGGTGCACCAGGTCGCGCATCACCGCGGCGGTGTCGGGGTGCACGCCGGTGCCGTGGTGCCCGCGATCGGCGGCGACATGGTCGGTCACGGCCACCATTACGGCCCGGAACTCGTTGTCCTGCATCAGATCTGCCAGCTCCACCCATGCCGTGATCTGTTCCGGTTCCGGCTCGTCCGGCAACTCCGGCGTCAGTGTGCGCATGATGCCCGGGACGGCCGCGTCGCCCGCCGACCTCCCGAACACACCGTCGAGGAAGGTGTCGACCACAGCGCGCCGTTCCCCCTCCGCCATCGCCGCGAGAGCCGAGACAGCGGTCATCGCTTCGGGGGTCGATCCGCGTTCCGCGACCGCCCGCAGGACCGCTCGCCGTGTCCGGAGCAGCCGGATCTGCACCGCCAGTGCCTCGGAATGCCTTTCCACGACATCGGCCAGTGTGGCCTCACCGTCGACCACCTGCCGGATCGTCGTCAGATCCAGACCGAGATCGCGAAGCGTGCGGACGAACTCGAGTCGGGCGGCGGCATCGGCGCCGTAGCGGCGGTGTCCCGCCGTGCTCCGGCCCGCGGGCGGGACGATTCCCCTGTCTGCATAGTGCCGAATCGTCTTGACCGTGAGCCCGGTACGTTGCGCGAGCTCGCCGATGGACAGCCGGGTGTCGTCTTCCATGCCCTCACTCTGATATCTCCCCCTGGGGGAGACGCAAGCGAACGGCGGTCCCACGCCGGCGCGGGGCCCCGCGGCGAGCGGCGGCGCGCAGCAGGGGCGAGTGGTCAGAGGGTGCCGTTCTCGATGTCACGTTGCATGGCCTGCTGGTTCTCGATGTGGGAGGACACTCCGTTCTGCACCGTGAAGTCGATGAGCAGCGCAGGCGCCCTGAAGGTCAGGTGCTCGGTGACGGTGGTCGAGCCGGCCTCCTCGGAGAAGGTGATCTCCTGCTGGGTGATGACGCCGGGTGCACTCCAGGTCTCCGTGGTGTACCGGTCGTCGGCGGCGTACACCCGCTGTCGCCCGACGGTGCGCGCGGGGATGGACGCCGAACCGGCGGGGACGCCCTCGATGGCGATGAACTCCCGGACGTCGGCACCGTCCTCGGTGTAGCTGCGATGGTCGAGGACGTCCATGAGGAAGGGGTGCCGTCCGAGGCTGCTGTTGAGGTTCGAGTACACGGGGAACACGTGGTCGAGGGGCGCGTCGATGGTGATCGGCAGCGTGACCTCGACGGTCTCCAACAGGGATCCCGCCAGGCGCTCCTCGGCCTGGTATGCCGCCCACGAGATCTCCCATTCGGTGTCCACCGAGCTCGAGGAATTCGACGCCGATTCGGCCCCGGCCACTCCCGCATGACCGACGGCGATCCCGACGGCCAGCGCGCACGCCACCAGAACCATCGGTGTCGAGCGAGTGGTGCGGGACTGCTCCGGACGTTCGGCCATTCGTGAGTTCTCCTTCTCGGATGTCGCCGCTCGTCGGCAACGGGCGGATGTTACGCCGATCGGTACGGGTGTCGGACCGTATGGGATCTGTTCCGGCCGAGCAATTTTCATTCGTTCACCACACTTCGGCCGGTTCTCGCCACCTCGTGGACCCGACGATCGGGGACCAGGCCGGCAGACCGTGGCGTTCGGGCGTAGGGTTCCGCCTGTACCGACAACGGGAGGCATCGTGGCAAACCTGGTCGTGCACTTCGAAATTCACGGGAGCGAGCCGCAGAAGCTCGTCGACTTCTACTCCGCGCTGCTCGGCTGGTCGTTCCAGCAGTTCGGGGACATGCCGTACTGGTCCATCTCCACCGGTGAGGGCGCGGCGTCGCCGGGCGCCCCCGGATCGGGGATCAATGGCGGACTCACCCAGCGTCGCGGTCCGCGACCGGAGCCCGGGGCGCCGGTGACCGGAGCGAACATCGTCGTCGCCGTCGAGGACGTGGACGGGACGTTCGCCCGCGGCCTCGAACTCGGCGCCACCGCGGCGCTCCCGCCCGACGACCTGCCCGGCGTCGGCCGGCTCGCCTACCTGCTCGATCCCGACGGCAACGTCTTCGGATTCCTGTCACCGGTGCTGTCGGACGGCACCAACGTCATGGGCTGAGCCCGCCCTACCGCGCTGCGAGTTCCTTCCGCCGCACCATCTCGTTGATCCAGCTCGGCGCGTACGGGGACGTGCAGTTCGGGGGAGTCGGGTAGTCCTCGAGCACCTTGAGGCGCTCGCCTATGTCGAGGGCACGAGCGCGGAACTCGGCGTGCTCGATGCCGATCTGCGCCAGGCACGTGTTCATCGCCCACTGCAACCGGTCCGGAGCGTCCTTCATGTCCGCTTCGATCGTGTCGAGCAGTGCCGTCAGGTCGAGTCCGTCGGGCTTCTTCGCGACGCGATCGCTGGTCAGTGCCCAGCCGGCGCTCGCGACGGCGGGATCGGGGTCGTCGATCCAGGCCAGGCGCAGTTCCTCGGCGTGCGGGTTCTTCTTCACCACGTACCCGACGAGCCAGTCGTGGACCTTCGGGGTGCGTGCATCCCGGAGCATCGCGTCCAACTCGTCGCGCTCGAACGCCTTGGGGCGGCAGATCAGCAGCGCCAGCAGTCGCGCCGCGGTGTCCCGGCTCGCCCACAGCTCGACTGCGAGGTCCTGCTGGGTCTTCAGTCGCTTCGCGACGGCCCGGAGTTGCGTCAGGTTCACTCCGTGGTCGTCGCCGTGCCGCTCGTTCACGGCGCGGATCCTCGGATCCTCCAGTTCGGCCAACTCGGCCAGCACCTCGGTCACCGTCGTCTCGGCCACAGCAGTCCTCCCGATCGTCGCGTCCACACCAGCCTAGGAACCGGAACCGACAGCGTGGTCCAGGATGGTGCAATGCCGGGCGAGGACGACTGGATCACACTGACCGACCAGGACCTGCGCGCCGTCACCGCATACGCGGCCGACTGTGCCGATGCGGTGCTCGCGATCTTCGAGGCCGACAGCCCCGACGACCCGAGACCGCGGGACGCGATCGAGGCCGCCCGGGAGTTCGCCGACGGCGGGCGACGCGGCAAGCGTCTGCGGGACACCGCGTGGGCGGCGATGCGGGCGGCGAAGGACGTCGGTCCGGCCGCGCACCACGCGGCGATGGCCGCGATGGCTGCGGCAGGCGCCGCCTATCTGCACCCGCTTGCCAAGGCGACGCAGGTCAAGCACGTTCTCGGGTCGGCGGCGCACGCGGCCCTCGCCACCGAACTGGCGTCGGGCGGCGCTCCCGACCTCGGTCCGGCCCACCTCGCGCTCGCGGCGCAGCGGGTACAGCCCGACGTCGTCGACGTGCTGCTCAGGTATCCGGACGCGCCGGGCGGCGGCGGACGGGTCGGCGAGTTGATCCGCTTACTCGACGTGGTCCTGCGTGCCCGCGCGAGCTGACCACAGTGGGCGTGACGCCGTTCCCTCGTACCATGCCCAAGTGATGTGCCCCACATTTGCTGAAGTCACGATCCGGTCACGCTATGGTTTCAAACAGCACTGACCGCAGCTGACTCGATTCGCTGCGGTCAGTAGTCATTTACGGGCCTTTTCGCGTGGCCCCCCGCTCCAGCGATGAATCGAGCGTCCGCACCCGGTCTCCATGTGTGAACCCTTTCCCGCAGGACCGAGGAGCAGACCGTGCGCACCCTGGTGATCACCCAGAACATCACCCTCGACGGCTCGATCGAGATGCTGGGGGACTGGTTCGATCCCGCCGACCAGGACGAGGACATGCTGGAGACGACGCGCCTGCACGCCGAGCGCGGCGACGCCCTGCTTCTCGGGCGCCGGACCTTCGAGGACTTTCGTGGTTACTGGCCCCGGCAGACGGACGATCCGACCGGTATCGCAGCCGAGCTGAACGCCGTCCACAAGTACGTCGTGAGTTCCACGCTGACGGACCCGAGATGGCAGAACTCGACCGTCCTCTCCGGGGACTGGCTCGCCCAGGTGCGCCACCTGAAGGAGCAGCCGGGCCGGGAGATCGGGGTGACGGGCAGTATTCGCTTGTGCCACAGCCTGATCGAGGCAGGTCTCGTCGACGCGTACCGCCTGTTCTTGTACCCGACCGTGCAGGGTGGGGGTCGCCGCCTCTTCCCGGACGGCGTCGAGATTCCCCGACTCGATCTGGTGAACTCGCGGCGCTTCCGCAACGGTGTCGCGCTGCTCCACTACGTCGCTCGGTGAAACGTCGTCCGGGTGGCGAGGCCGAGGAGTGCATCCCGGGCGCCGCGCGCCCGTGATGCGGTGGCGATGCGGGCCGCCGTCTCCGATCCCCGAACCATCAGCCGTGTCCGGTGGCGTCGGGCACGGTCGTAGCGCCGCAGCGCCGCCGCCACGTCCTCGCTCTCCGTGAGTGCCCGTCCGAGGGTGATCGCGTCGACCATCGCCTCACAGGCGCCGCGGCCCAGGTTCGGGGCCATCGCGTGCGCGGCGTCTCCGATCAGGGCGACCTTCCCGCGCGTGTAGGACGGCAGCGCGGGGGAGTGGAGCAGGTCGTGGTGCAACAGTGCCTCGCCGTCGATGCGGTCGAGGACGTCGCGCACTGCAGGGTGCCAGTGTCCGAACCGGCTGCGCAGGAACGCGACTCCGCCGTCGTCGGCTCCCGGGGGAAGGCGGACGGCAGCGAAGAAGTTCGTGAGCCCGCCGTCGCGGGGCGTGATGCCGAACAGGGCACCCGCGTCCCAGGTCTCGGTGGTGGACGTCGCCTCACCGGGCACCCACCCACGCCACGCGGCCATGCCGAGCGGCCGGGGCCGGTATCGCGACCCGAAGACCCGGTCGCGAATGGGGCTGCCGATGCCGTCCGCGCCGACGACGACATCGCAGTCGCCCGGCACGGCGTCGACGCTCGTCGAGAACTCGACTGCGCCGGAGACGTCCGCGACGAGGGCGTCGAGCAGGGCCGGCCGTGAGACCAGCAGTGTCTCGCCGGGAACGTGGAGTCGGGCGATGGTCGATCCGTCGGGTCGGAGGATGGCGCCCTCGGCCTGCGGGACGCCGATCTCTCGGATCCGGTCGCCGACTCCGATCGCGTCGAGTGCGTGCAGCGCCGGTGGCCACATGCCGAGAGCGGTGCCGCTGGCCGGGAGTGTGGCGGCGCGTTCGAGGATTCGGACCTGCCAGCCGTTCCTGATCAGGTGGTTCGCGACGGTGAGGCCGCCGATGCCGCCGCCGACGATCGTTGCTCGCATGTCCTCACCGTACTACGGATGTAGTACGCATTACTACATCCGTAGTGGGTGCAACTACGCCCGTAGTGTGCGGTACTACCGCTGTAGTGTCGGCGCAATGGCAGGCAACAGGGAACGCGCACTCGACGCCGCTCTCGAACTGCTCGGCACGAGCGGGCTTCGCGGCCTCACCCATCGCGGCGTCGACGCCGCCGCCGGCCTACCCCTGGGCTCCACGTCGAACTGGTTCCGCACCCGAAACGCCCTGGTGGACGCGGTGCTGGCGCATCTCGTGGAGCGGGATCGACAGGACTGGGATGCCACCGGATCCCAGCGATTCCCCGCCACGCTCTCGGAGCTGGCCGACGGGCTCGCGGGATACGTCCGGCTCGCGACCGGCGAGCACCGGACGCGCACGATCGCCCGGCTCGTCCTGTTCACCGCGGCGGCCACGGACCCCTCGCTGGTCCCGCCGGTTTCCCGCGGTCGCGCCGACCTGCTCGAGTGGGGGACAATGATGCTGGCGATGCTCGGATCCTCGGACCCGAGCGCACATGGCCGGATGCTCAGCGACTACCTCGACGGGGTGATCCTCCATCACGTGACCTCGCCAACCGCGCTCGACGAGCGAACGCCCGTCGATCCGCGACCCGGAATTGTTACATTGCTGGCCGCCTTCTTCGGGGCCGATTCGGGCCGGATCTGACCGGTCGGTTGACGAGTTCCCCCAGCTCAGGGAGTGAAAAGGATTACCTTAGTTGGCGCAAAGTGGGGGCTGTGAATTATCGTTTTCGGAACATGCTGGACACACAACAGTCCAGGGGCCACTCGGTCAGCCGGCGGTGACGGGATCACATCCCGACAAATCGACCGCGGCGATCGCCGGGTGGGCGCGCCGATCCGACGCTGTGTCGGCGCTCGTTTTGCCACGTGATGGCCATCAGCGTTGCTGGTCGTCTGTGCATTTCCACGCACACGAAGGCTAGGTATGAAGCAATTTCCAGGCCACCGGTCTCTCGGACCCCAGGGCCTCTATGACCCCGCGAACGAGCACGACGCCTGTGGTGTCGCATTCGTCGTCGACATGCACGGACGCCGCAGCCGCGACATCGTCGACAAGGCGATCACCGCGCTGGTGAACCTCGAGCACCGCGGTGCCGCGGGCGCCGAGCCCAACAGTGGTGACGGTGCGGGCATCATGCTGCAGGTTCCCGACGCGTTCCTCCGGGCCGTCGTGGACTTCGAGCTGCCCGCCGAGGGGTCCTACGCGACCGGCATCGGCTTCCTCCCGCAGGGTGAGGCCGCCGCCGACGAGGCCGCGGCCGGTGTCGAGCGGATCGCCGTCGAGGAGGGCCTGAAGGTCCTCGGCTGGCGCGCGGTTCCCACCGACGCGTCCTCGCTCGGTCAGATGGCCGCCGACGCGATGCCCACGTTCCGTCAGGTGTTCCTGACCGGTGAGGGCGAGCTGTCCGGCATGGCGCTCGAGCGCGCCGCCTACGTCGTCCGCAAGCGTGTCGAGCACGAGCTCGGCGACGCCGGCGCCGGCGAGGACGGCCCCGGCAGGGAGTCGGTGTACTTCCCGAGCCTGTCCGGTCAGACCTTCGTCTACAAGGGCATGCTGACCACGCCGCAGCTCAAGAGCTTCTACCTGGACCTGCAGGACGAGCGCGTCGAGTCGGCCCTCGGCCTGGTGCACTCGCGCTTCTCCACCAACACCTTCCCGTCGTGGCCGCTGGCGCACCCGTTCCGCCGTGTCGCGCACAACGGTGAGATCAACACCGTCACCGGCAACGAGAACTGGATGCGGGCCCGCGAGGCGCTCATCGAGTCCGACGTGTTCGGTGCGGGCAAGCTCGACAAGATCTTCCCGGTCTGCACCCCCGGCGCCTCCGACACCGCGCGTTTCGACGAGGTGCTCGAGATGCTGCACCTCGGTGGCCGCAGCCTGCCGCACGCCGTGCTGATGATGATCCCCGAGGCGTGGGAGCGGCACGAGTCGATGGACCCGGCCCGCCGCGCGTTCTACGAGTACCACTCGACGCTGATGGAGCCGTGGGACGGCCCGGCGTCGGTGTGCTTCACCGACGGCACCGTCATCGGCGCCGTGCTCGACCGCAACGGGCTGCGCCCGAGCCGCATCTGGGTCACCGAGGACGGCCTCGTCGTGATGGCCTCCGAGGTCGGCGTCCTCGACATCGACCCGGAGAAGGTCGTCACCAAGACCCGCCTGCAGCCGGGTCGCATGTTCCTGGTGGACACCGCGCAGGGCCGCATCGTCTCCGACGACGAGATCAAGTCGCAGCTGGCGGCGGAGCACCCGTACCAGGAGTGGCTCGACGCCGGCCTGGTCCGCATGGAGAACCTGCCCGAGCGCGAGTTCGTGCACATGAACCACGAGCGGGTCGTCATCCGTCAGCAGGTGTTCGGCTACACCAACGAGGAGCTGAACATCCTCGTCGCGCCGATGGCCCAGACCGGCGGTGAGGCGCTCGGCTCGATGGGCACCGACACCCCGATCGCGGTCCTCTCGGCCCGGTCGCGGAACCTGTTCGACTACTTCCAGCAGCTGTTCGCCCAGGTGACGAACCCGCCGCTGGACGCGATCCGTGAAGAGGTCGTCACCAGCATCGGTGGCTGCATCGGACCGGAGCACGATCTGCTCAACCCGGGCCCGGACTCCTGCAAGCAGCTGGTCCTGCCGTCGCCGATCCTGCACAACGACGACCTCGCGAAGATCGTCCACATCAACGACGACGGCGAGTACCCGGACTTCCGTGCCGTGGTCGTCCCGGGCCTGTTCCGGGTCGCCGACGGTGGCGAGGGCCTGCGCAAGGCACTCGAGAACGTCAAGCACCAGGTGTCGCAGGCGATCGCGGGCGGTGCCCGCATCATCGTGCTCACCGACCGTAACTCGAACGAGACGTTCGCGCCGATCCCGTCGCTGCTGCTGACCTCGGCCGTGCACCACCACCTGGTGCGCGAGCGGTCCCGCACCAAGGTCGGCCTGGTCGTCGAGGCCGGTGACGCCCGCGAGGTGCACCACATGGCCACCCTGGTCGGCTTCGGTGCCGCCGCGGTGAACCCGTACATGGCCTTCGAGTCGATCGAGGACATGCTCGAGAGCGGCGCCCTCACCGGCGTCACCTTCGAGAAGGGCGTCCAGAACTACATCAAGGCGGCCGGCAAGGGCGTGCTCAAGGTGATGTCCAAGATGGGCATCTCCACCCTCGCCTCGTACACCGGTGCGCAGCTGTTCCAGGTCATCGGCCTGTCGCAGGAGCTCGTCGACGAGTACTTCACCGGCCTGAACTCGCAGCTCGGCGGCATCGGTCTCGACGAGATCGCCGCCGAGGTGAAGGTCCGCCACGACTCGGCGTACCTGAACCGTCCCACCGAGCGCGCGCACCGCGAGCTCGAGGTGGGTGGCGAGTACCAGTGGCGCCGCGAGGGCGAGTACCACCTGTTCAACCCGGATACGGTGTTCAAGCTGCAGCACGCCACCCGCACCGGCCAGTACTCCATCTTCAAGGAGTACACCAAGATGGTCGACGACCAGTCCGAGCGACTGGCGTCCCTGCGTGGCCTGCTGAAGTTCAAGACCGGTGTGCGCCAGCCGATCTCGATCGACGAGGTCGAGCCCGCCAGCGAGATCGTCAAGCGCTTCTCGACCGGCGCGATGAGCTACGGCTCCATCTCCGCCGAGGCCCACGAGACCCTCGCCATCGCGATGAACCGCCTCGGCGCACGGTCGAACTCGGGTGAGGGCGGCGAGGACGTCCGGCGCTTCGACGTCGAGGAGAGCGGCGACTGGCGCCGGTCCGCGATCAAGCAGGTCGCGTCCGGCCGGTTCGGTGTCACCTCGCACTACCTGTCGAACTGCACCGACATCCAGATCAAGATGGCGCAGGGCGCGAAGCCCGGTGAGGGCGGACAGCTTCCGCCGCACAAGGTGTACCCGTGGGTCGCCGAGGTGCGTGGCTCGACGCCCGGCGTCGGCCTCATCTCGCCGCCGCCGCACCACGACATCTACTCGATCGAGGATCTCGCGCAGCTGATCCACGACCTGAAGAACGCCAACCCCTCGGCCCGCATCCACGTGAAGCTGGTGTCCGAGGTCGGCGTCGGCACCGTCGCCGCGGGTGTGTCCAAGGCACACGCCGACGTGGTGCTCATCTCCGGTCACGACGGCGGCACCGGTGCGTCCCCGCTGACCTCGCTCAAGCATGCGGGCGCTCCCTGGGAGATCGGCCTCGCCGAGACCCAGCAGACGCTGCTGCTCAACGGTCTTCGCGACCGGATCGTGGTCCAGGTCGACGGTCAGATGAAGACGGGCCGCGACGTCATGATCGCGACGCTGCTCGGCGGCGAGGAGTTCGGTTTCGCCACCGCGCCGCTCGTCGTGTCGGGCTGCATCATGATGCGCGTCTGCCACCTCGACACCTGCCCCGTGGGTGTCGCGACGCAGAACCCGTTGCTGCGCAGCCGCTTCACCGGCAAGCCGGAGTTCGTGGAGAACTTCTTCATGTTCATCGCCGAGGAGGTGCGTGAGCTCCTCGCCGAGCTCGGCTTCCGCACTCTCGTCGAGGCGGTCGGACAGGTCGAAATGCTCGACACCACCGAGGCGCAGGAGGTCTGGAAGGCCGCCAAGCTGGACCTGTCCCCGGTCCTCGTGCAGCCGAAGACGGTGTTCCCGGACCAGGACCTGTACTGCACCGGCACCCAGGATCACGCGCTCGACAAGGCGCTGGACCAGGAGCTCATCGTGCAGGCCCGGAACGCGGTCGACACCGGCACCCCGGTGAAGATCGAGTCCAAGATCACCAACGTCAACCGCACGGTCGGAACCATGCTCGGTCACGAGCTGACCAAGGTGCACGGTGGCGCGGGCCTGCCCGACGACACCATCGACATCACGTTCACCGGTTCCGCGGGCAACAGCTTCGGCGCCTTCGTGCCGAAGGGTATGACGCTGCGGCTGTTCGGCGACGCCAACGACTTCGTCGGCAAGGGCCTGTCCGGTGGTCGCATCGTGGTGCGTCCGTCGCTGCAGGCGCCGGCCGGGTTCGTCGCCGAGGACAACATCGTCGCCGGCAACGTCCTGCTGTTCGGTGCGACCGGCGGCGAGGCGTACTTCCGCGGTGTCGCGGGCGAGCGTTTCGCGGTCCGCAACTCCGGTGCGACCACGGTCGTCGAGGGCGTGGGCGACCACGGCTGCGAGTACATGACCGGTGGCCGTGTGGTCATCCTCGGCAAGACCGGCCGCAACTTCGGTGCCGGTATGTCCGGTGGCGTGGCGTTCGTCTACAACGCGGACCGCTCGTTCGAGGCGAACCTGAACACCGAGCTGGTGGATCTCGAGGACCTCGAGCACGACGACTTCGCGTGGCTCAAGGCCACCGTCGAGAAGCACCGCGACGAGACCGGATCCGAGGTTGCCGCGCGCATCCTCGCCGACTGGTCGCAGCAGGTGAATCACTTCGCGAAGGTCATGCCGCGCGACTACAAGAAGGTGCTCGTGGCGATCGACACCGCGAAGAAGAACGGAACGAACGTGGACGAGGCGATCATGGAGGCAGCTCGTGGCTGATCCGAACGGCTTCCTCAAGCACACCTCCCGCGAGACCCCGGTCCGGCGGCCGGTGCCGCTGCGCCTGATGGACTGGAAGGAGGTGTACGAGGACTTCGACTCGAAGACTCTCCGCACCCAGGCCAGCCGGTGCATGGACTGCGGTATCCCCTTTTGCCACAACGGCTGCCCGCTGGGGAACCTCATCCCCGAGTGGAACGACCTGATCTACAAGGATCGGTGGCGCGAGGGCTTCGACCGTCTGCACGCGACGAACAACTTCCCGGAGTTCACCGGGCGGCTGTGCCCCGCGCCCTGCGAGGCGTCCTGCGTCCTCGGCATCAACCAGGACCCGGTCACCATCAAGCAGGTCGAGGTCGAGATCATCGACCGCGCCTTCGAGGAGGGTTGGGTCAAGCCGATCCGCCCGGCCAGCCTGACCGGCAAGAAGGTCGCCGTCGTCGGCTCCGGCCCGGCCGGTCTCGCCGCGGCGCAGCAGCTGACCCGCGCGGGTCACACCGTGACGGTGTTCGAGCGTGCGGACCGCATCGGTGGCCTGCTCCGCTACGGCATTCCCGAGTTCAAGATGGAGAAGCGGCACATCGACCGCCGCCTGGTGCAGATGGAGTCCGAGGGCACCGTCTTCCGCACCGGCGTCAACGTCGGTGTCGACATCACCGCCGACGAGCTGCGTGCCGAGTTCGACGCGGTCGTGCTCACGGGTGGCTCCACGCAGGCGCGTGACCTGCCGATCCCGGGCCGCGAGCTCGACGGCATCCACCAGGCGATGGAGTTCCTCCCGATCGCCAACCGGGTGCAGCTCGGTGACGCGGACGCCCCGTCGATCACCGCCGAAGGCAAGAAGGTCGTCATCATCGGTGGCGGTGACACCGGTGCCGACTGCCTCGGTACCTCGCTCCGCCAGGGCGCCGAGATCGTGCACCAGTTCGAGATCATGCCGCGTCCGCCGGAGACCCGCGCCGAGTCCACCCCGTGGCCGACCTACCCGCTCATGTACCGGGTGTCCTCGGCGCACGAGGAGGGTGGCGAGCGTGTGTTCTCGGTCAACACCGAGGAGTTCGTCGGTGCGGACGGCAAGGTCACCGGCCTGAAGGCGCACGAGGTGACCATGGTCGACGGCCGCTTCCAGAAGGTGGAGGGCTCGGAGTTCGAGCTCGAGACCGATCTGGTGCTGCTGGCGATGGGCTTCGTGGGACCCGAGAAGCCGGGTCTGCTCACCGATCTCGGTGTCGACATCAACGAGCGCGGCAACGTCGCCCGTTCCTCGGAGTGGGAGACCAGCGTTCCCGGCGTCTTCGTCGCCGGCGACATGGGCCGTGGTCAGTCGCTGATCGTGTGGGCGATCGCCGAGGGTCGCTCCGCCGCAGCAGCCGTGGACAAGTACCTCGAGGGCGTCACCGCGCTGCCCTCGCCGGTCGTGCCGACGTCCGCTCCCCAGCGGTAGGCACCGGGCGCCGGTCAACGACGCCCGGCACTCATACAGAGAAAACCCGCCGCCCCGGATTCTTCCGGGGCGGCGGGTTTTTTCGGCGGCAAGCCCGTTCGAGTGCGGTCGGTGGTGCCGTCCCAACCCGGACGGCACGGGCCGGTGGGTGGGACCGGACGGCGGTGTCCGACTCCGCGGGTAGCTTCTCCGGACATGGACGATTCGTTCGGCTTCGGTGGCGTCGAGCGGGATCACGTGCGTCCGCTCCTGAAGTCGCTGGGCTTCCGGAAGCGTGCGCTCGTGTTCACCCGCAGCCGTGGGGAACTGACGGATGTGGTCTCGCTGCAACGGTCCGCGGGCAACATCGGCGGCCACGTGCGTTTCTACGTGAACTGCGGTGTCCATTCGTCCGAGTTCGCGGCCGCGATCGGCGACACCGTCGCCGATCGCCCACGCGAGGTCGACTGTCAGTTCCGTTGCCGGCTGGACGAACTCGCTCCGGGCGCCCCGCAGTGGTTCGAGATCGACGACGAGGATGCGGCCGCGTCGCTCGGGCCGCTCCTGGCCGGGTACCTGGACACCGCGGCCCGCGCTCTCGGCACCGTCACCACGGCCGACGAGCTCGCGCACCGGATCAGCGGCGGGGGGGCGATCGAGGCCTTCCGGTACCGCGTGGCCACCGCCGACTGGGCGTCCGCCCGCGACATCTACCGGTCTGTGCGGGCCGAGTTCGGTGCGGAACCACGGTGGGCGCGGATCGATGCGATCCTGCGGAGCCACCTGCCGGCCTCGACCGGTGTGGTGATCGACGACGCTGCCGGGGCGGGGTGAGAAGAGCGGGGCGTCGACCTCCCCCTCGGTCCTGATGTCGTCGGCACGTCGCCGGTGCCGTCCCGATTCGCCGGACGTTGCCCGGCTCCGACTCAGCAACCCGCGGTCCCGGTCCGGTCCGGGGCGGCGGTTTCGCTTTTTTCCGGTGGTCGAGACGGGTGATGTCATTCAATCGGACTAATCTGGACGGCCGTCCAGCGGGAATGGACGAATGTTCAGCAAACTCGCCCGTTACTCAATCCTGACAATTAGCCTACTCGGCTGAGATGTGATCGTGATCACGAATGGGGTCCGCCACGCGCCGGCCCCGCTGAGGAGGCAGTAGTGCGTCTATCCCTTCCCCGTCGCTTCGCGACACCGATGATCGCGGCCTCGGCCGCTGTCGGGCTCATGCTCGGCGTCACCAACGGCATCGCCGCCGCCGACCCGCCGGCATCCTCGAGGACCCTCCAGGACGCACAGATCCTTCTCACGAAGGAGGTCGTCGGCAGCAACGTCGTCTACCCCGGCGGTTCCGTCACCTACAAGACCACCCTCGGCTACACCACCGCCAACGGTGCGGGCAACGCACCGCTGAACCAGCTCTCGATCGCGTACGTCCGTGAGGTTCCCCCGGCCGGCTGGGTCAACACCGCACGGTCGCTGAGCTACGCCGGCGGCGGCGGCAGCTTCTCCACCCAGGACGGCGGCCAGAAGGTCACCTGCAGCAGCGGCTGCACCTTCCTCGTCGGCGGCTACGTGATCAAGTCCGGCCAGTCGGCCGTTCTGACCACCACTTACACGGTGCCCGCCAACACGCCGCCCGGCATCTACGACTCCGGCGCCTTCTCCGCCCAGCCCAACACCTGGAGCGGCGGCGAACGCGGCGCCAACGACTTCGGCGTCTTCGTCCAGGTCGCCGATCCGAACGTCGCCACCACCACCGACCTGCAGGCACCGGCGACCGCGAAGACCGGCGAGTCCGTCACCCTGACCGCGAACGTCGGCCCCGCGAACGCGGTCGGCACCGTCCAGTTCAAGGATGGCGACGCCAACATCGGTGGCCCCGTTGCCGTGTCCGGTGGCGTCGCGACCCTCGCGCACACCTTCGACACGCTCGGTGCGCACCCGATCACCGCAGCCTTCGCCGCCGGCGCAGGCTTCCACAACTCCGTGTCGGGCGTGAAGACCGTCGACGTCACCGCCGACACCACCACCTCGCTCAGCGCACCGGCGACCGCCGTCGTCGGTGACGACGTCGCCTTCACGGCCACCGTGACGCCCGCAGGCGCCACCGGCCAGGTGCAGTTCAAGGACGGTGGCACCGATCTCGGTGCACCCGTCGACGTCGTGAACGGCCAGGCGACGCTCACCCGCAAGTTCGTCGAAGCCGGTTCGCACAACGTCACCGCGAACTTCGTCGGCACCGGCGGCTACGCGAACTCCGCGTCCGCTGCCTCCGCACTCACCGTCACCGATGCCGACTTCACCACCACCACCACGGTCGTCGACCCGGCCACCGCGGTCGTCGGTACCCCGGTCAACCTGTCCGCCACCGTTTTCCCGATCCCGAGCGCCGGTGACGTGACCTTCCGCGTCGACGGCAACGTCGTCGGCACCGCCCCGGTCGGCACCGGCGACGGTGTGGCCGTGCTGCCGCACACCTTCGCCGCTGCGGGCTCCGCGAACGTCACCGCCGAGTTCACCGGCGCCGCGGGCTTCACGCCGTCCACCTCGGGCGCGTTCACCGTGTCGGTGAGCAACCCGGACAACCGCACCGCCACCTCCACGGGCCTCGTGGTCGCCGGCGGCGGGGTCGTCGGCCAGACCGCGACCTTCACCGCGACCGTCGATCCCGCGAACGCGGACGGCACCGTGCAGTTCAAGGTCGGCAACACCGACGTCGGCGGGCCGGTCGCGGTCGTGAACGGTGTCGCCACGCTCACCCACACGTTCGACGCGGAGGGCACCTACGCCGTCACCGCCGAGTTCGTCGGTGGCAGCGCCTTCAAGAACTCGGTCTCCGGTCCGACCGTGATCGGTGTCGGCCCCGCCGGCACCGGCGGCGGCACCGGTAGCGCCGACCTCGGTTCGGTGACAGGTCTTTTCGGACAGTGACAGCCTGCCCCGGCCCGGAGTGACAGACACACTCCGGGCCGGGGTGGCCCTCCTCCCATTGCCTCTGTAGGAGAACTTGTGAACAAGAACAAACTCCGGGGACTCGCCGCGCCGCTCGGCGTCGGCGTCGTCGCCGGCACCATGATGCTGACCGGGGTCCCGGCCGGCGCGGCCCCGACGACCACCACCTTCAACAACACCTGCCTCGCGACGCCGTCCGCGGTCGCGGGCCCGCAGAGCCAGACCCAGGAAGCGTCGATCGTCATCGACGCGCCCGCCTCCGTGAACGCGGGCGAGGAGTACGAGGTCGTCGTCACGGCGCCGCCGCTCTCCGTCCCGAACTCGAACTCGGGGTCGTCGCTGCAGAGCGTGTCGCGGCTCAAGGTCGACATGGAGGTGCCGCAGAACGCCGAGATCCTCGGCACCGAGATCGTCCCGGGTACCAGCTCCGGGCTCAGTGGTGTCGCCCCGAACCTCTTGCGGGTCAACGAGAACGGCGCCCCCGACGCCAACGGTGGGATCCTGCGGCTGTCCGGCAACAACCAGGTGATCGGCAACAGCCCGACCTCGAGCAAGAGCTCTCGCGGTGGCATCGTCGCCCTGGCGCAGTCCGGCACGAACACCACGTTCCAGTTGCCGCAGGTGAAGGTCCGGCTCAAGGCGGGCCCCTCGGGCAACGTCGACATCAAGCTCCGCTCCGTCGGCGACGCCGGTGCCTACGGCAACGACAAGAACTATCTGACCTTCCTGCCGGAGGCGTCGCTCATCATCACCGCGTGGGCACCGACGCAGTGCAGCCCGCGCGACACCGCGACCGCACCGCTCAACTCCGGCGCCGGTCCGCTGGCGACCACGAGCATCGTCGAGGCGGACAAGCAGACCACGACGACGATCAGCGCGCCGGGTGCGGTGAAGAACGGTGACGAGGTCACTCTCACGGCCAACGTGAACCCGGCCGCGAACGGTGGCACCGTCCAGTTCGCCGTCAACGGCACGGACATCGGTGGTCCGGTCGCCGTGGCGAACGGTGCCGCGAGCACCACGCACGTCTTCGACACCGACGGCGACCACACCGTCACCGCCGTGTACTCCGGTACCACCGGATTCGTCGGTTCCACGTCGGCGCCGAAGACGATCAACGTCAGCACCGACGACATCGTCACCAGCCTCGCGATGACGGCGCCGGACAAGGCGTACGTCGACCAGGACGTCAACCTGCACGCGCAGGTGACCCCGGCCGTCCAGGGCGGCACGGTCGAGTTCACGATCGACGGCGGCGACAAGGTCACCGGCACGGTCGGCTCGGACGGTGTCGCGGTCGCTCCGTACAAGTTCACGAGCACCGGCACCCACAGCGTGGTCGCCCGGTACTCCGGCACCGACGGTGTCGCTGCGTCCGTGGCCCCGGCCTTCCCGGTCAGCGTGACGAACGCCCCGGCGGCGGCCGTCCAGACCACGACGACGCTCGCTCCGGTCGGGACCGTCACCAAGGGTCAGCCGGTCACGCTGACGGCGACGGTGGATCCGGCGAACGCCAACGGCACCGTCCAGTTCATGCTGGGCAATGTGCCGCTCGGTGCTCCGGTCCCGGTGGTGAACGGTGTCGCGACCCTGCCGACGACGTTCGCGAGCGCGGGCACGTTCAGCGTGACGGCGCAGTTCGTCGGATCGGCCGGGTTCATCGACTCGGATTCGCAGCCGCAGACGCTCACCGTCCCGGGTGACCCGGACACCGGCGGCGGAACGGGCAGCCTCGACGGGTTGTTCGGTTCCTCGTAGTCGGTCGAGGACCGGGTAGCGGTCGTGTGAGGTGAGAGGTGGTCACCCGGGGGCAGTCCTGCCCGGGTGACCACTCCCGTCTCACACGCCTGCGGTGAGCGCGACCGTCAGCGGAATCGCCGTGAGGAAGACCACCGCCGTCACGAAGAGCCCGATCACCAGGGCCCGGTTCCAGCGGCCGCGGGCGCCGCTGGCGGCGGTGACGAACAGGACGAACCCGACGCAGACGGATCCGATCGTGAGTAGCACCGAAGAATCGACCATGGTCGAATTGTCTCGCGACGGGCGACCGCGACGGTCGCGGCCCGGGTCGACCGGCTGCGGCGAGGTCCGTCGTTCGGATGTACTGCCTCCGAACCGGGCCCCGCAACGGCCTCAACCGCGGTAACGTTCCGTCACCGTTCGTGCATCTTTTCGAAACCTCCCGATGACATCATCTGCTCGTTGGCCATCGGTGGTACCTGGAGGGGATTAGGGCGTTGAGAACCCTGAGGAAGATTGTGGTGTCGGCTGCGGCCGCGCTGGGTGTGACCGCAGGCTTGCTGTCGGTGGCCGCTCCGGCCCAGGCCGCGCCGGGTGGATGCCCGGGCCTGTACGTCGTCGCCGTCCCCGGCACCTGGGAGACGGGCGCGTCCCCGGAGAAGAACAGTGGACCCGGCATGCTCGCCGGTGTCACCAACCGGCTGCGCGGCGCGGACATCCGCACCGACTACGTGCGCTACGCCGCGACGGCGTTCCCGTGGGAGGGGGAGGTCTACGGCGCGTCGAAGCGGCAGGCCGTCAACAACGCCCGCGGCCTGCTCGAGGCGATGCAGGCCAGTTGCCCTGCCACTCGCCTCTCGCTCATCGGCTACAGCCAGGGCGCGGACGCCGCGGGTGACCTGGCCAGTGAGATCGGCAGCGGTACCAGCACCGTCCGCCCGGAGCGGATGGCGGGCGTCGGACTGCTGTCCGACCCGCGGCGCTCGCCGACCGACGTCCTGATCGGTCCTGCCGTACCCGGTGCCGGAGCCGGTGGCCCCCGCACCGGTGGCTTCGGGTGGATCAGCGACCGCACCGTCACGTTCTGCGCGCCGGGCGACCTGTACTGCTCCACCGAGAACGACGACTTCGTCACCCGGATGGCCGGCTACGCCGCGACCAACTCCGATCCGGGATCGTCGGACTCCCCGGACTACGCCGGCGAGATCGGCGCCATCGTCACCGATCTGGTGACCGCGGGCGGCATCCCCGTCCTGCAGAACCAGCTGTCGGAGCAGGCCACCGAGAAGCGTGCCGACGACCTGACGGTGTTCTACGGTTCCGGTGCGCACCAGAACTACCAGGGCTACGTGGTGGACCCGGCGGGCAACACCCCGGTCACCTGGCTGGCGAACTGGTTGCGCGACAAGGCCTGATCCCGCGCACCGCACGGACGACGACGGCGCCCCCACCCTCGGGTGGGGGCGCCGTTCCGTCGATGTGGTTCCGGGTCGGTGGAGCCTCGGTCAGCTGCCGAACAACGGTGCGGGTTCGTGCGGCTGCGGCTGCGGAGGCAGCTGGGGGAGGGGACCCTGCGGTCCGAAGCCGCCGGGGATCTGGAAGGCGTTGTCGAGGACGGTGTGGAAGTGGTTGATATCCATGGGTTCTGTTCTACGGAGCGATCCTGGCCTCGCGATGGCAGGACGCTGGCAGTGGCCTCGGCATCCGGTCCGAGCGTTGCCAGGATCGCCGTGAGTCACCCCACCGGCGCCGGAACCGGTGCCTGCTTCGCCATCCTCGCCGCGACGGCCGCGCACACGAGCAACTGCATCTGGTGGAAGAGCATCAGCGGCAACACGATCAGGCCGATCGGCTGTCCGGGGAAGAGCACGGTGGCCATCGGGAGGCCGGTGGCGAGCGACTTGGTCGAGCCGCAGAAGAGGATTGCGGCGCGATCCTCGTAGCCGAATCCCAGCTTCCTCGAGCCGTACCAGGTGACCGCGAGGACGATCGCGAGCAGGACGGCACAGACGCCGACGAGGGCGGCGAGCCTGGCGGGGGACAGCATGGACCAGATGCCCTCGTTCATGCCGCGGCTGAACGCGACGTACACGACGAGCAGGATCGAGCCGCGGTCGACGAGCTTGAGCGGCTTGCCGTGCTCCGTCACCCAGCCGCCGATCCAGCGGCGCAGGACCTGTCCGGCGAGGAACGGCACGAGCAGCATGAGCACGATGTCGAGCACCGCGGACCCGCTGAACGTCACGCCCTGAGTCGACATCGTGAGAGCGACGAGCAGTGGCGTGACGACGATGCCGAGCATGCTCGAGGCGCTGGCCGAGACGACCGCACCCGAGATGTTGCCGCGCGCGACGGACACCAGGGCGATGGCCGACTGGACCGTCGACGGCAGCAGGCACAGGTACAGCACGCCGAGGTAGAGGGGCTCGGAGAGGACCGACGGGACCAGGACCTTCGCGGCGAGCCCGAGCAGGGGGAACACGACGAACGTGGTGGCGAGGATCGTCAGGTGCAGTCGCCAGTGCTTGAGCCCGTCGATCGCCTCCTGCGTGGACAGGCGGGCGCCGTACAGGAAGAACAGCAGGCCGATGGCGATCTTGGCGGCCCACGCGACGGTGGTCAGGGCGATGCCGTCCGCCGGCGCGAGCGCGGCGAACCCGACCGTCAGGAGGATGGCGACGAGGAACGGGTCCAGCCGTCCCAGCCCGGGGATCTTCGACAACATTGCTCGACGGTAAAGGTCGACCCACTCATTCGAGAACTCGATAGCCGTGATATCAGCGATCACGAATCGTGATGGATGTGCTTGGATGGGGAGGTGTTCGATCCGGTACAGCTGCGCAGCTTCCTCGCCGTGGAGCGCGAGGGCGGCTTCACGGCGGCCGCGCGCCGCCTGGGACTGCGGCAGTCGACGGTCAGCCAGCATGTCGCCAAGCTGGAGCAGGCGACCGGTCGCCAGCTGTTCCTGCGCGACACCCACGGCGTCGAGCTGACCGCGGACGGTTCGGCCCTGGTCGGGTTCGCGCAGGACATCCTCGACCGGCACATCGCCGCCGAGCAGTACTTCGCGGGATCGACGGTCAGTGGCCGGCTCCGCTTCGGCGCCTCCGAGGATCTGGTGCTCAACGAACTGCCGGAGATCCTCGGCGAGTTCCGGCGCAGCCACCCCCGGGTCGACCTCGAACTGACCGTCGGATTGAGCGAGGACCTGCACCGCGCTCTCGGCGACAACGATCTCGACCTGATGTTCGGCAAGCGGCGACCGGGCGAGCGGCACGGTGAGCTCATCTTCCGCGACCGCCTCGTCTTCCACGCCGCCCCGGGTTTCGTCGACGGCGGCGACGGCCCGGTCCCGCTGGTGACCTATCCACCGCCGTCGTTGACGAGGGAAGCGGCTCTGGACGTCTTGCGGCGGAGTGGGCGCGGCGCCCGCGTCACCTGCACCACCGACAGCCTCAATGGTCTGCGCGCAGCCGCGCTCGCCGGTCTCGGAGTCGTACTGCACGCCGAGAGCCTGCCGCCGCCGGGGCTCGAACCGGTTCGGGGACAGAGTCTCCCGGATTCGCAGGAGATCGAGTTCGTCCTCGTCTCGCGCCGTACCGTCCTCAGCGGCCCCGAATCGGCCCTGCGAGAGGTGATTCTCGCCAATGCGGACAGGTTGAGGGCGCGCAGCCGACGACGGTGACCTGTGCACGTACGGCGGGGATGCCCGGCGCGCCGTCCCGCGCCCCGCCCTCCCGTCACCGGGCGAGGACGTCGCTCGCGGCGCTGTGCCGGGCGAGGTCGCTCAGGTTGATCACGACGAGGTTGTTGTCGATCGGATCCTTGTCGCGGCCGAGACCGTCGACGACGGTGCGATAGTCGCCGCCGTCGAGAAGTGACTGGTATCGGTGGTGAAAGTGACCGTGCCACAGGCGGCGTGGCCGCACCTGGTCCACGATCGCGCGGAGGCGGACCCGGTTGCGCTCGGATTCCTGCACGACGACGTCGGGATATCCGCGGGTGCGCCGCTGCATCGTCGGCACCGAGATCCCGGCCGGGCAGTCGTGGCAGAACATGACGTCCGCCGGGCCGGCGTCACCGATCGAGCGGACGTCGGCATCGGTGATCAGCTCCTGTGGCCACCAGGACCTGTGTTCGACGCGGAGGAACTGGTCGAGGGAGTAGGCGCCGCCCACCGCGAGGGCCCGAACCGTTCCCCACTGCCAGCGCAGTCCCCGAGGCAGGTGCACGATCCGCTCACGCACCGGCCGCAGCCCGTCCGAGGTCGTCGGTTGCGAGAGAAGCCAGTCGAAGTTCTCGTGGTTGCCCTCGACGAAGCCCAGGACCAGGTCCTGGGATGCGAGCGCCGACTCGAGGGCGTCGAGGTACGCGCGGGTGAAGTTGTAGCCGAAGTCGCCCAGATGCACGAGGACGTCGGCGTGCCGCCGACCCGCGTGAAGGATTGCCTCGACGGCGTGGTCGGTGTTGGCGTGCCAGTCGCCGGCGATGGCGATGCGCGTGGGAGTCCGGCTGAGAAACCGGCCCGCGAGCGAGCCGTTCGTGTGGACCATCCGCATCACCCACCTCGCTCGATGCGCCGAGTGGGCAGGGACCGGGTGCGGGTCCACGCCGTGTTCGACGCGGCGGCCCTTCCACCAGTGGCGGTCTAGATGGTACCCCGCGGGTCCTCGTCCGAAACCAGTTCGGCGACAGGCCGAAAGCTGTCGACGGTACGGCAGTATGTCGCGAGTAGCTCGGCGATCTGCTGCTTCGCCATCAACTGGGCGAGGCCGTCCTCGCAGGTGTGCTCCGGCATCGACGACCCTCTCGCAGCGCGGTGGTTCGGGAAGTTGTCGGATTCGACGGGCTGGTCGACGCGTTCGCTCGCGCCCGGGAACCGGGTGCACCTCCGCGAATCGTGTTCCGACCGGACCTGTGAATGGCTCCGCCGCCGTGCGAACACGGCGGCGGAGCGGACGGTCACGGACGGATCAGGTCGTGGTGCGCTGTTCTTCGACCTGGACGAGGCGGGTGCGAAGCACCAGGAGCAGCGCGACCGCCATCGCCATGAACGCGCCGACCACCCACAGTCCGGCCTTCGACGAGCCGGTCGCGTCGAGCAGCCACCCGGTCATGTACGGGGCGAGGAGTCCGGCGGACGCGCCGATGGTGTTGACGAGCGCGATGCCTGCGGCCGCCCCCGCGCCGGTGAGGAACGTGGTCGGCAGGTACCAGAAGACCGGCAGGGCGGAGAAGATGCCGACGGCGGTGATGCTGATGACGACCATCGTGAGGAACGGGGTGTTCATGTACATCGCGATCGGGACGCTCACCGTGGCGAGGGCGACGGGCGCGATGACGTGCCACATGCGTTCCTTCACGCGATCGGACCGGCGGGTCCACAGGATCATCGCGGCGGAGGCGATCAGGAACGGGACCGCGACGATCAGACCGTTCTGGGCGATCGAGAAGGTCGTGTCGAACTGCTCGGCGAAGCCCGCGACGATGGTCGGGAGGAAGAAGCTGATCGCGAACAGGCCGTAGCCGATGCCGAAGTACGTCAGGCCGAGCAGCCACACGGTCGGGTTGCGCAGGGAACTGCGGGCGGAGGCGTGGCCGACGTCCGCGGTCTCGGCGTGTTCGGCGGTCATCCGGCGGTCCAGCCAGGTGCGCTCCTCGTTGGTGAGCCACTTCGCCTGACGCGGGCGGTCGGTCAGGTAGAACCAGGCGGCGAAGCCGAGCAGGACGGTCGGGATGCCCTCGACGAGGAACATCACCCGCCAGCCCTCGAGGCCGAACAGTCCGTGCCAGTACTGGATGATCGCGGCCGAGATGGGGGCTCCGAGGGCACTGGAGAGGGGGAGCGCGACCATGAACACGCCCACCAGGCGGACGCGAACCGCTCGCGGGAACCAGAACGTGAGGTAGAGCATGATGCCGGGGAAGAATCCGGCCTCGGCGATGCCGAGCGCGACCCGAGCGATGTTCAGCCAGGTCGCGTTGGGCACGAACGCCATCAGCGCGGCGATCAGGCCCCAGGACACCAGGATGCGGGCGATCCAGCGGCGGGCCCCGAACTTGTGCAGTGCCAGGTTGCTGGGGACTTCGAGCAGGATGTAGCCGACGAAGAACAGGCCGCTGGCGAGGCCGTACATGGTCTCGGTGAGACCGAGGTCCTCGCTCATCGTCAGCTTCGCGAACGAGATGTTCGTGCGGTCGATGTAGTTGAGGAAGTACGCCAGACCCAGGAACGGGATCAGGCGGATCGCGACCTTGCGCATCACGCGGTTCGCCATCTGGTCGTTCTCCTCCGGCACCGGTGGTGTCGTCAGGTGGGTGGACGTCATCGTCAACTCCAGTTTCTGCTCCGGGACCCGTCGCCTGGTGACGGGCTCACACACCATGCACCCGCAGTGACCTGGGTCACGACCGTTGTCTGACGAAGCCCGGACCTCCAGTTTCCTCTCATTGTCGAACGCCGGTCGACGGGCCTCGGAACAACCGCGCCCGACCTCGGCCGGAGCGCGCGCGGGTAGCATCCGGCACATGTCGCGAGACAGTGTGCAGGCCGTCGTCGACCGGTTCGCCGACGAACTGGGTCGGTCGGTCGTCGTCAACGATCCCGAGGTGCGCATGCTGTTCGCCAGCCGGCACTTCGGTGACGAGGACCCCGTCCGGATCCGCGCGATGCTCAACCGTGACGCGGGCAGTGAGGCGATCGGGTTCCTGCTCTCGAGCGGGATCGGGCAGTGGACCCGGCCCGGCCGGGTCCCGGGGTCCGAGGCGCTCGGGTTGCACGCTCGGGCGGGTGTCCCGATCCGGTGGCGCGGTGAGGTGCTGGGGATGATCCTGGTGATCGACGCCGACGGCAGCGTCACCGACGCCGATCTCGATCGAATCGGTGAGGTCGCCGCCGAGATCGCGCCGCTCATGGTTGCCGATCGCGCACCCCAGGACTCCGCGCACTCGGAGGCACTGGTGGCCGGGGTGCTCGGACCCGACGAGGGCCCCCGGGAGGCGGCTCTGGCCGAATTGCACGCTGCGCCAGGTGAAGTCCGCGTCGTCACGGTGACCTTCGGCCCGGGAACCGATCCGGACCTGACGGCGATCGCGCTGCGTCACGCTCTGGTGGCGGCGCGTTCACGCAGCCGGGGCGACGCCCTCCACACCGTCGCCGGAGCGGTCGGGCAAATCGTGTACCTCGCGACGGCCGCGCGCGGTCTCGACGTCGTCGTCGCCGAGGCACGGGCGATGGTCCGTGACGCCGCCGATGTCGCGGGCCGGGGGGCGGCGGTCACGGCCGGTGTCGGGGCGCAGGCACCCGGCCTCGGCGAGGCCTGGGTCTCCGCACGGCAGGCGGGGTTGGCGGCGACGATCGCACGCCGTCTCGGCGCGGACCCGGTGGTGGCGTGGGAGCGGGCGGGCGTCCTGGGTGTCCTCGCCCGGATCCCGTCCGCGGAGCTCGACGTCACCGCCGTCCCGCACGAGTTGTGCCGCCTCGCGGAGGTGGATCGGTCCGGGCGTCTCCTGGAGACGCTGCGCGCCTTCCTCGATCACGCCGGGTCGGGGCCGGCGGCCGCCGAAGCACTCTTCATCCACCGCACGACCCTCTACTACCGGCTCGACCGTATCCGCGACGCGATCGGAGTCGACCTCGACGACGGTGACGTGCGGTTGCGGCTGCACCTGGGGCTGCGCGTGGCCGACCTGATGCGGGCCGAGGGACGCGATCCGTTCCCGACGCTCAACGCGCGCTGAGCGTCTCCGCGGTCGCCCGCAACTGGTCGGGCACTCCCTGCGGGTAGAGCACCACCTTGCACGCGTCGCCGGTGAGCAGGTCGATCGCGGTCTCCACGTCCTCGAGTTCCATGCGGTGCGACACCAGCCGGGACAGGTCGACGGACCCCGCCGCGACCAGCCCGGTCAGTTCGGTCCACGAGTCCCAGATGTGCCGTCCGAAGCTGCCTTTCAGCGTCAGGCCCCGGCTGATCAGGTGACGAGTGGCGTTCAGCGTGAGCGGCCGGTTGGTGAGACCGACGCTGACGACAGTGCCTTCGCGCCGCGTCACCTCGAGCCCGGCTTCGAGTGCGGGCAGTGCCCCGGAGCATTCGAGCACCAGGTCGACACCCTCCGCCGCACCGGTCAGCTCGCGGACGCGTTCGGTCAGGCCGTCACCGGGGGCCACCGTCGTGCCGCCGAGCGCGACGGCCATCGCGGAGCGGTGCGGGTTCGGTTCGACGACGAGCACGGTCGCGCCCTTCGCCCGCGCGATCTGCAGCGCCGCGAGCCCGATCGGTCCGGCGCCGCTGACCAGCACGTGGGCGCCGGTGAGGTCGAGTCCGCTGCGTTGGACCGCGTGCATGGCGCTGCCCGCGGGTTCGAGCAGGGCGGCCGCTTCGAGTGTCAGTTCGTCGGGGAGACGGAAGCAGGTCGACGCGGGCAGCACGACCCGCTCGGCGAACGCGCCGTCGACGGTGAGTCCGAGCAGGTCCATGCGCAGGCAGTTGTGGGCGTTGTCGCGACGGCACTGGAAGCAGTCTCCGCACGCCACGTGGGTCTCGACCGCGACCCGGTCGCCGATCCGCAGCGTCGTGACGTCCGCCGCGGTCTCGACGACGGTGCCCGCGCACTCGTGGCCGGTGACGACGGGTAGCCGCAGTCCCAGGTCGCGGACGGCGGGTCCGTACTCGTAGGTTTCGCGGTCGGTGCCGCACACCGACACGGCCCCCACCTCGACGCGCACCTCGCCTGCGGCGAGCTCCTTCTCCCGGTGGTCGTCGACCAGGTCGAATCCCGGGGCGGGCTCGGTCTTGAGCACTGCTCGCACGTCATCCCTCGTTCCTTGTCGTGGTCCGCTCAGTCTCGGGTGACGCCGGTCACGGGGCATCGAGCCGGGAGTGAGGAAACGACCGGCGCTTTCCTCTGTCTGTCGGAAGAGAACAGGCTGCACGGCGCCCCGGGTCCTTCGACAACGAGAGGAATTCGTGCCGGGTCCTCTCGTCCGAGGGCGGTGCAACCCGCGCGGCCCGCGGGCAACCATGACTGGGCGTGGGGACGTGATCCGCCTCACCCGACACGAGGAGGACCGACGTGACCGCACCGCACATCATCGGCTGGGCTCACACCCGATTCGGGCGCAGCGACAGCCCCGACGTCGAGGCACTGATGGCGGAGGTGTCCGTCGCCGCGGTCGCCGATGCCGGACTGGACCCGTCCGACGTCGACGTCATCGCGGTCGGCGTGTTCAACAACGGCTTCTCCCGGCAGGGTTTCGAGGGCGCCCTGGTCGGTGCCGGGCATCCCGATCTCGCCCTGGTTCCGTCCACCCACGTCGAGAACGCCTGTGCCACCGGCAGCGCGGCGCTGTACACGGCCCTCGACCGGCTGCAGGCAGGCCGCGCTCGTGTCGCGCTGGTCGTCGGCGCGGAGAAGATGACCGCGACGCCGAACGACCGGATCACCGACATCCTGCTGTCCGGCCTGCACCGGGCCACCGAGGCGGACGCGGGCAGTTTCGCAGGCGTATTCGCCGGGCTCGCGGACCGGTACGCCGACCGCTACGGCGACCCGCACGACGCGATGGCCCGCATCGCCGCCAAGAACCACCGCAACGGCGTCGACAACCCGTACGCGCACCTGCGCCGCGATCTCGGATTCGACTTCTGCGCTTCGCCGTCCGAGAAGAACCCTGCCGTTGCCGGCAGGCTCCTGCGTACCGACTGCTCACTGGTCTCCGACGGCGCTGCCGCGATGGTGGTGGCGCTGCCCGACGTCGCGGCGACCGCCCGTCGCTCGGTGCGGATCGTGGGCCGGGCCCACGCGAACGACCATCTGGCGATCGCCCGGCGTGCCGACGCGCTGGCGTTCGACGGCGCCGCGCGCGCGTTCCGCGGCGCGCTCGCCGAGGCGGGCGTGACCCTCGACGACCTCGACCTGCTCGAAACCCACGACTGCTTCACGATCGCGGAGTTGTTGCAGTACGAGGCATTCGGGCTCGCCGCGCCCGGCAAGGGCGCCGAGGTGCTGGCCGAGGGCCGCACCGAACGCGACGGTCTGCTCCCCGTCAACCGGTCCGGCGGGCTCAAGGCCAAGGGTCATCCGCTGGGCGCCACCGGCGTCTCCCAGCACGTCATGGCGGCGATGCAGCTGACGGGGGAGGCCGGGGACATGCAGTTGCGCACCGCCGATCGGGCCGCCGTCTTCAACATGGGTGGCGCGGCCGTGGCCAACTACGCCACCGTCCTGGAGGGAACCCGATGACCGCCACCGCACGCAGGGCCGCGAACCTGGCCGAGATCCTGAGCCAGACCGCTCGCCGGCTGCCGGACGGCACCGCCGTCGTACACGGCGCCACCCGCTGGACCTGGCGCGAGCTCGACCGCCGGGTCGACGCCCTCGCCGCCGAGTTCACGCGTCGCGGTGTCGGCAAGGGCGACGTGGTCATGCTCGACAGCCCGAACCACCCCGAGTTCGTGCAGGCGATGTTCGCGACGTGGCGGATCGGAGCCGTTCTCGCGCCGGTGAATTCGCGACTGCACGACGACGACGTCGCGGTGATCGCGGGCGTGTGCCGACCGAGCGTGATGATCGGGCACGCGTCGACCACCTCCCACGTCGACGCCGTCGCCGCGGCGCACGGCCTGCGCGGCGGGGTGCTGTGGATCGACGATCGTGACGCGGACGGCGACGCCGTCGCGGACGTCCCGGAGGCGACCGACGCCCCGGCCCGCGTGGCGACCTGGGAGGGCGACCCCGCCTGGTACTTCTTCACCTCGGGGACGAGCGGCACTCCGAAGGCCGCGATCCTCACCCACGACCAGCTCGGGTTCGTCGTCAACAACCACCTCGCGGACCTGATGCCGACCACCGACAGTCACCACGCCTCCCTCGTCGTGGCTCCGCTGTCGCACGGCGCCGGAGTGCACATGCTGCCGCAGGTCGCGCGCGGCGCGGCGACGATCCTGCCGTCCTCGGTGAGCCTCGATCCCGAGGAGGTGTGGGGTCTCGTCGAATCCGAGGGCGTGACCAACATGTTCACCGTCCCGACGATCCTCAAGGTCCTCGTCGACCACCCGGCGGTGAATCGGCACGACCACACGTCACTTCGGTACGTGATCTACGCGGGCGCGCCGATGTACACGCCCGACCAGGAACGGGCCAGGGCACTGCTGGGCGAGGTGCTGGTGCAGTACTACGGCCTGGCGGAGGTCACCGGCAACATCACCGTGCTGCCCAGCGCCGATCACGGTCGCCCGGTCCCGTACGGGCTCTCGGCCGGTACGTGCGGCTACCCCCGCACCGGGATGCTCGTCAGCGTCCAGGACGAGACGGGCGCCGAGGTGCCCGCAGGGGAGATCGGCGAACTGTGCGTCGCCGGGCCCGCCGTCTTCGCCGGCTACCTCGACAACCCGAAGGCGAACGCGGACGCGTTCCGGGACGGCTGGTTCCGCACCGGCGACCTGGGCGTGATGGACAGCGACGGCTACCTCTACGTCACGGGTCGCTCGTCGGACATGTACATTTCCGGCGGATCGAACATCCACCCCCGCGACATCGAGGAGAAGATCCTCACCCACGACGCGATCGACGAGGTCGCGGTACTCGGTGTGCCGGACCCGAAGTGGGGTGAGGTCGGTGTCGCGGTCTGTGTCCGCACTGCGGGCGGCGCGGTGACGGCAGAGGAACTCACGGCCTGGCTCGGCGAGCGGATGGCACGGTACAAGCTGCCCAGGCACGTCCTGTTCTGGGATGCGCTCCCGAAATCCGGCTACGGCAAGATCGTCAAGCGCACCATCCGCGACGAGCTCGCCGGCCAGGGCTGGGGTCCGTACGCCGCTGCGTTGCAGGTGGTCTCGTGACCGCACCGACCGCGCTCGGCCCGCTGCAGCACCCGGGGCCGGTTGCGCGGGAGCGGCTCGAGTCGGTGCCGAGCGGCACCGTCACCCTGCGGCTGGCGCTGGAACCGGGGCGTCGGCTGGTCGACGCGATCGACGACGAGCTGGCGCGTGTCGGCGCGGACTCCGCTCAGGTCGAGTTGCTCGGCGGGCCGCTGTCCCGGGTGTCGTACTGCGTTCCGGCGCTGTGCACCGACGGGTCGCGTGCCGCCTGGTACAGCGACACCCACGAGGCAGTGACGCCGGTGACCCTCGCCGGCGGCAGCGCCACCGTGGGGCGGCGTGACGGCGAAAGGTTCATGCACTGCCACGCCGCCTGGTACGACGCCAACGGAGACCTGCGCGGCGGACACCTGTGGCCCGACACCGTCGTCGGGGCGACACCGGTGGAGGTCGCGCTGCACGTGTTCGATTCCGCGGTCCTGACCAGCGGTGTCGACGACGAGACGCTGATGCCGGTCTTCACGCCGTCCCCCACGACGAATGTCGTTGTCGGGAACCGTCGTTCGGCAATGACCCGCGTCCGTCCGGGTGTGGAGATCCACGAGGCGGTGCAGAAGGTCATGGCCGAGTGCGGGTTCGGCGAGGCGTCGGTGCGGGGCAGCCTCGGCAGCCTCGTCGGTGCGACACTGCTGCGCGACGGCGGCGTCGAACTCGTCGTCGGCCCGGCCACCGAGGTGGCGCTGGCCGGTCACGCGGTGCGCGGCGGCGAGGCGCACCTGTCGGCATTCGTCATGGACCGCCACGGCGCCGTGCACGTCGGCGAGCTGGCCCGGCGGGGCAACCTCGTCGCCGTCACGTTCGAACTACTGGTCGAGGAGATCGCGTGATGACGGGACGGCTGACAGACGGGGTCGTGCTGGTGTTCGGGGCAGGGTCGAGCGGGGACGGGCTGAGCAACGGCGAGGCCGCGGCCCGGACCTACGCCGCCGAGGGCGCCCGCGTCGTCGCGATCGACCGCGACGGTGCCGAGGCCGAACGGGTCGCGAAGGAGATCACCGCCGCCGGGGGAGAGGCACTCGCCGTCCGCGCCGACGTGACGGTCGAGGACGAGGTGGCGCGTGCGGTGGCCGAGTCGGTCTCGACCTTCGGACGGCCGACCGTGTTGCACCACAACGTCGGTGTCCCGGTGGACGGTTCGGTGCTCGACCTGACCCGCGAGCAGTGGGACGCGTCCGTCGCCGTGAACCTGACCGGGGTGTTCCTCACGACCCGGCACGTGCTGCCGCACCTGCTCGACGCCGGTAGGGGCGCGATCGTGACGGTGTCGTCGGTGGCCGCGATCCGCGACACCGGCTACGTGTACCCGGCCTACAACGCGACCAAGGCCGCGGTGAACCAGCTGACCGTCTCGCTGGCACTCACCTATGCAGACCAGGGGATTCGGGCCAACGCCGTGCTGCCCGGCATGATCGACACCCCGCTGGTCGCCGCGCGCGACCGCGCCGCCCGCGACGCGGCGAGCCCCACCGGTCGGGTCGGGTCGCCGTGGGACGTCGCCCGCGCGGCCGCGTTCCTCGCGTCCGACGACGCGGCCTACGTCAACGGGGTGTGCCTGCCCGTCGACGGTGGACTGTCCGCGAGGTGCCTGTGACCACACGCGAGGAGGCCCTCGCCGGCCTCGGCCGGATCGTGCTGTCCACGGATCCCGACGTCACCGCGAGCTACGGCTTCGACCAGTCCCGGTTCACCGACCGCGCGACGCCGCCGATCGTGCTCGCACCCACCACCACCGTCGAGGTCGCCGAGTGTCTGCGCGTCGCCGCCGAGCAGGGTTGGACGGTGGTGCCGCGCGGCGCCGGCACTGGGCTCAGCGGCGCCGCGAACGGTGCCGCCGACGCCGTCGTGCTCAGCACGCACCGCATGCGTTCGATCGTGTCGATCGACCCGGTCGAGCGCCTCGCGGTCGTGCAACCGGGTGTCGTCACCGGCGACCTGCGTGCCGCGGTCGCCGAGCAGGGGCTGTTCTACCCGCCCGATCCGGGCAGCGTCGCCATCTCCACGATCGGTGGCAACGTCGCCACCAACGCCGGCGGAATGTGCTGCGTGAAGTACGGGGTCACCGGCGATTTCGTACTCGGCCTCGAGGTCGTCCTCGCCGACGGCCGGGTGCTGCGGACGGGGCGTCGTACCGCGAAGGGCGTTGCCGGCTACGACCTGACGCGCCTGTTCGTCGGGTCCGAGGGCACCCTCGGTGTCGTCACCGAGGTCACGGTGCGGCTGCTGCCCGCGCCACGCGAACCGCTGACCCTCGTCGCGACGTTCGGCACCCTCGCCGCGGCGGGGGAGGCGGTCGCGGCGATCACCGCGTCCGGCGTCTCCGTGTCGATGCTGGAGATCATGGACCGCACCACGCTGCGGGCCGTTGACCGCATGGCACGTATGGGTTTCGACGACGACACCGCCGCGATGCTCCTGGTGCAGAGCGACGCACCCGATGCGGCCGCGGTGCTCGCGGATGTCGAGAAGGCCTGCGTCGGAGCGGTGGACGTTGCAATCGGTGAGGATCCCGCGGAGGGCACGCAACTGCTCGAGGCCCGCCGGCTCGCCCTCCCCGCGCTCGAACAGCTCGGCGACTGGCTGCTCGACGACGTGTGCGTGCCGCGCTCACGGATCGTCGACCTGATCGACCACATCGAGGCCGTCGCCGCCGACGAGCAGTTGACGATCGGCGTCTTCGGGCACGCCGGCGACGGCAACATGCACCCGACGATCATCTACGACGAGTCCGACCCCGCCAGCCGCGCCGGCGCCCTGCGGGCGTTCGACCGCATCACCCGGCACGCCCTCGACCTCGGCGGCACGATCACCGGTGAACACGGAGTGGGTCGCCTCAAGAAGGATTGGCTCGCAAGGGAACTCGACGACACGTCGATGGCCGTGCACCGCGCGGTCCGCAGTGCACTCGACCCCGAGGGGCGGATGAACCCGGGCAACGTCTTCTGACACGTCGCGGGCCTCGCGGGCCGTGGGATCCGGGCCGCGGCGCGTCGCGGGATCCGCACGCCGTCCGATGGCGACCTTCCGGCGCGCCGTCAACGGTGTTACGGCAGAACATGAATGAGCGGTGAAATGTTGTCCGGTGACAAAGTGAAGGTCATTGACCTCGGCTGAGGCCCGCGAGGCACGACATCGCGTCGGCAGCCATGTCGTACGGCACGAAGAGGTGGTCGTGGTGGAAGGGTGATCCCCGGTGCCGGGAGGGATCGGGGAGACCAGCCCTAGCGGTGCCGGGGGAGGAGGTCTCGCACGTGGCCGGTTTCGTTGACCGAGGCGGGGCGTGATTTCCCGTTGCGTGAGAACAGGATTCGTGAGATCGACGTGTACTCGATCGGAAAGGTGAGGGGGCGCTCGAGGCCGAGCAGGTGTTGCAGGTAGATGTTGATGACGCCGCCGTGTGCGAAGACCACGACGGTGTCCTCGTGATCGGCGTCGGCGACGACGCGTCCCATCGCGTCCAGGACGCGAGCACGGAAGGCATCGACGTCGACGAATTCGGGGAGATGACCGGCGAGGATCCGGGCGTAGGCCTCGGGCGCAGCCGTCTTCGCCTCGTGGATGGGGATGTAGTGGTCGAGTTCGCTGTCGTACTCCGCGAGATCCTTGTCCACGTCGATCTCGAGGCCCCGCGCTTCGGCGAGAGGTGCCGCGGTCTGTCGTGCGCGCAGCTGCGGGCTGCTGACGATCCTTGCCACCGGATACGGCGCGAGTGCGCCGGGGACACGCGCCGCCTGCGCGTGACCCTCCGCGGTCAGCGCCGGGTCGGCGGGAGCCGCCTCCGAGACGAGACGTTCGGGCAGCGCGTGGCGGATCAGGAGCAGTTGCACCCCTCCACCTTGTCACGCTCGCTGACGTGGGGCTCCGCCGGTGTGCCGGGTTCCACGAAGCGGTAGTCCAGCGTCACAGCGACGAGCAGCACGAGCAGCGGGGAGGCCGAGCCACGCGGGGAAGCACCAGCTACGTGATTCCCCGCGACGACCCGGTTCAGTGCGCGAAGTGCCGCCGGTGGGGCGTGTGATGCTTGCTCTCGCGCAGCTCCTCGATCACCGCCTCGATCGCATCCGCCAACTTGGATGCGAGGTCTCGACTGAAGCCCTCGCGAAGCACGATCCGCAGCACCGCGACGTCCTCGGCGTCGGCGGGCATCGTGTAGGCGGGCACCTGGAACCCGCGCGCCCTCAGCTCGTGGGAGACGTCGAAGACGGTGAAACCGGGTGATCCGACGAGTTCGAAGGACAGCACCGGGATCGCCGTTCCGTCCGTGATGACGTGCACGTCGTCGATTGCGGTGAGTCGCTCGGAGAGCATCAGTGCGGTGTCGCGCAGGGACTCCATGATCGCCGTGTAGCCGGCGACCCCGAGCCGGATGAAGTTGTAGTACTGGCCCACGACCTGGTTTCCGGGACGCGAGAAGTTCAGTGTGAACGTCGGCATGTCGCCGCCGAGGTAGTTGACCCGGAACACCAGGTCCTCCGGCAGATGATCGCTCGACCGCCAGACCACGAAGCCGATCCCGGGATAGGTCATGCCGTACTTGTGCCCGCTGACGTTGATCGAGACCACCCGCGGAACCCGGAAGTCCCACTTCAGTTCGGGGTGCAGGAAGGGCACCACGAACCCGCCACTGGCGGCGTCGACGTGCAGTGGCACGTCGGGTCCGCCCGCCGCGGCGATCTCGTCCAGTGCGGCAGCGATCTCGGCGACCGGCTCGAGTTCGCCGGTGAAGGTGGTGCCGAGGATCGCCACGACTCCGATGGTGTTCTCGTCGACGGCCTCACGCACCTGTTCGGGAGTGATGACGTACCGGCCCTTCTCCATCGGCAGGTACTTGGGTTCGACGTCGAAGTAGCGGCAGAACTTCTCCCACACGACCTGGACGTTGCTGCCGAGGATCAGGTTCGGGCGGGTGGCGTCGGCGCCCGCCGCCTTCCGCTTCTCCCGCCACTGCCATTTGAGGGCCAGACCGCCGAGCATCACCGCCTCCGAGGATCCGACGGTCGACACCCCTGTCGCCGACGCCGGATCCGAGGTCAGTCCCTCGGCGTGGAACAGGTCGGCGACCATGTTCACGCAGCGGGTCTCGATCTCCGCGGTCGCCGGGTACTCGTCCTTGTCGATCATGTTCTTGTCGAAGGTCTCCGCCATCAAGCGGTCCGCCTGGGGGTCCATCCAGGTGGTGACGAACGTGGCCAGGTTCAGGCGCGAGCTCCCGTCGAGCATCAGTTCGTCGTGGATGAACCGGTACGCGGCCTCGGGTTCGGTTTCGGACTTGGGCAAGCGGAGCGCCGGGATCGGGTCGGTTCCGAGCCGTCCGGTGTAGGCCGGCGCGAGGGTCTCGGCGGGGGCCGAAGTGCGGTCTGACATCGTGTCCTCCACTGGGTCGAACGGAAAGGGAGCCTGACTTCCGAGTAGGGCGAGGTGGTGCCGGGCCGGAGCCGTCCGCGACGGCTCAGACCTCGATCGGGGGGTAGAGCCGTTCCATCGTGTAGCGGCGGTTGCGCCGCACGGACAGGGCACTGGCTGTCAGCGACACCAGGAGAATTCCGACGAGCACCGTGATCGCGATCCAGAGCCGGGAGTCGACGTGCTCGGCCACGGTGAGTTGCCGCAGCCCGTTGACGGTGTAGGTCATCGGGTCGAACGGATGGATGTACTGGAAGGGTTTCGCAGTCGTCGGAACCGGATAGATGCCGCCGGCCGAGACGAGCTGAAGCATGAGGAACGCCAGGGTGACGACCCGTCCGACCGCGACCCCGAACACGGCGTTGAACGCCTGGATCATCGCGAGATAGGTCGCCGAGATCAGGATCAGGAACAGGATCGTCCCGGTCACGTGCTTGACGTCCAGCCCGACACCCAGGTGAACCACCGTGTACATCACGAAGACCTGTAGCGCTCCGACCAGCAGTGCGGGCCAGTACGAGGCGAGCACCGTCCGGTACAACCCGAGTCCGCTCACCGTCGGCCGTGCCTGGAGCGGGGTCAGCAGCATCCACGTGATGATGCCGCCCACGAACAACGCGAGAGACAGGAAGAAGGGGGCGAAGCCCGTGCCGAAGGTCGGAGCCTCGTTCGTCATGTCCTGCTTCAGCGCAACCGGGGTGGACAGCGTCTCGGCGGTCGCGGTGCGTTGCTCGTCCGTCCAGCTGGGCACCTGCCCGGAGCCCTGCTTCAATGCGTCGGCGAGTTCGGCGGACCCCGACTGCAGTTCCACCATCCCCGACGCGAGCTGGTCTGCGCCACTGGACAGTTCGACGCTGCCGTCGGTGAGCTGCACGAGGCCGGAGTTGAGGGTGGCCGCACCCGTGCTCAACTGATCGGCCCCGTTGCGCAACTGGGTGACGTCTGATGCCAGGCCACCGTTCTGGAGCAGAGCGAGACCCGATCGGAGCGGACTCGACGGGTCGTTCAACTGGTACTCGAGAGCCTGCGCGTCGCCGACCAGCCTGCTGATCTCGGCCTGCAACTCCGCCGCATCGCCCTGGACCTGGGCAGCGGTCAGCGGGGCAAGTGCGGCGAGGGCCTGTTGCACCACGGGGTCGGTGCTGGGGGACAACAGTTCCACCACACGAGCCAGCGCGGGCGACGCCGGGTTCTGTGGCTGCGGGAGCAGGGTGCCCAGCGCGGCGAGAGACTGCCGCAGCTGCGATGCCTGCGCGCCGAGATGCTGGACCGGGGCCGAACCGAGCGCGGTCAGCAGTGGGTTCGCGACGCCGTCGATCGCGGTGGCGAGCTCTGCCGCTCCCGATGCCAACTGGGCCGACCCGTCCCGGGCAGTGACCATGTTCGTCGCGAGCTCGTCGGCGCCGGAGCTCAGCTGATCGGCGCCGTTCTTCGCGGTGTCGATCCCCGCCGCCAGCTGCTCGGCGCCGGATGCGGCCTGCTGAAGACCCGAGCCCGCCGACTGCAGTCCGGTGAGCACCTGTCCGACGCCCTGGGCGCCGATCGTCGAGTTGACCTGGGCGATGACCTGCTCGGAGGCATCCTGGCCGATGATCGTGGCAAGGTAGTTGTTCGCGTCGTTGAAGGTGAAGATGAGGTTCGCCTTCTCCGGGTTGTCCCCGTTCGGGGATTCGACGGCCTCGGTGAAGTTCGCCGGAAGGGTGATCGTGTAGTAGTACCTGCCGCTCGCGAGACCGTCCGATGCCTCCTGCTCGGTGACCTCCTCGAGGTCGAGTTGTCCCGAGGCCACGAGTGACCTGACGACCTGGTCACCGGCATCGACCTGCTGGCCGGTTGCCGATCGGCCGGTGTCGTTGTTGACGATCGCCGCCGGAATCCTGTCCACGGCACCGAACGGATTCCAGAATGCCCAGAGGTACATCGCGCCGTAGAGCAGCGGCATCAGGATGATCGTGGCGATCGCGATCCGCGGCATGGTTCCGCGGAAGTACCGCTTCGAATCGCTTCCGAGGGAGACGCCCGCGAGCATCCGTCACCGCCCCTCGGTGCGGACGCCGATGTCTCCGGCGCCGAGAAGCCCGTGCATGTCGACGACCGTTCGGACACCGGCGTAGGAGTCGGTGGCGTTCACGTCGGCGGTGATCACCGATTGGTGTTCACCGAGAGCGACGAGACGTTCGAGGAAGGATGCCTGCTCGGCGTCGTCGGCGATCTTGTCCATCCGGCCGACCACGAGAAGCGGTGGCCGCCTGGTATTCGCGACGGCGATTCGCAACAGTAGTTGTTGCAGCTCGGGCAGGTCGTCGACGAAGGCGTTGAGAGGGGGCAGTTCGACGTCACCGAAGGTTTCGGCGCACATGTCCCGTACTCCGGATTCCTTGACCCGCGGGATCATTCGATACCAGGGCGAGTTCCATCGCAGCTGCTCCGTGACCATGTCACGGACGGTGACGGAGGGCCGAACCTCGTCGAGTTCGTTCATGCATGCAATCGCCGACCGAGCGAAGACGTGTGTCACCCTCTCGGTGCCCAGTACGCGGAGCGAACCGCCGTTGAGGCGCATCCGGCCGCACAACGCCATCAGGAGCGCGGTACGCGCGGCGCCGGCCTGTGCGGCGATGACGGTGACCCCACCCTCGTCGATGTCGAGGTCGAGCGGGCCGAACACGTGCCCCCAGGGACCGTGGAGCTCGATTCCGCGTGCCGAGACGAGGGTGCCTGCGCTGCGTTGCGTCGGTGGTGGCTTCCGGCTTTCGGAACTGATGTCTACCAACACGACCTCCCGATCTGGGACGGATGAACTGTCGGCGCGCAGCGCGCGCTCCCACGCCAGGGAGGGCACGGGACGAAGACGCGTGTCAGAGGATGTTCTTGACGACGACGCCGTTCTTGACGATGACGGACAGGTGCTTGCCCGGATCGGCGAGCAGGCCGAGATCGTCGAGCGGATTGCCGTCCACGAGCAGCAGGTCTGCCCATGCGCCCTCGGCGACCACACCGAACTCGGCCTGTCGGTAGGGATCTCGTTCTCCTGCGAGGCGGAAGAGCTCGGCGTTGCCGGATGTCAGCATCCGCAGGGCCTCGACGTTGCTGTAGTGGTCACCCAGCCGGGCGGCCATCTCACTCTGCCGCGGGGCCAGCTGAGGTTCGAGCAGAAGGTCCGTTCCCCATGCGGTTTTCACACCGTGCCTGCGTGCCCAGGTGTAGACGTTGTCGGTGCCCGTGCATATCTCACGGTCCTTCCCGGCCCGATCGGGATCCGGGTAGTGGTGGTCTCCGAGTGCGAAGGGCTGCATGGACAGCCACACGTCCTTCTCGGCGAGCAGTGCGATGGTCTCCTCGTCCGCGAGGTGACCGTGCTCGATCGACTTGACTCCCGCGTCGACTGCGCGCCGAATTCCGGTGACGTTGTACACGTGGGTCGCGACGTAGGTGCCGTAGTCGGCGGCGGCGTGGACTGCTGCCCGCAGTTCGGGGTCGGTGTACTGGACGGTGTAGAGCGGGTCGTACATCGACGCCGCGCCACCACCCACCATCACCTTGATCTGGGAGGCGCCCTTCTTGAGTTGTTCCCGCACGGCGGCGAGGACGCGGTCCGGCCCGTCCGCGACGCGCATGAAGCCGATCTCCTCGGCGCGACTCTGGTTGCCGCCCAGTGCCGTCGGGCTTTCGTAGACGAAACCGAAGTCGCCGTGGCCGCCGGTCTGGGAGATCGCGGCCTGGGACGGGTAGATGCGAGGCCCCTCGAACAGGCCGCGGTCGATCACCGACTTGATGCTGCCGGTGTCACCCGCCATGTCGCGAACCGCCGTGAATCCGCGGTGCAGCATGTTCTTTGCCTCGGCGAGGCCGTTGAGTGCGATGTGGGATTCGGTGCCCGCGACCATGTCGACATAGGAATTGGCATTGCCGACCAGGTGCACGTGGGCATCACTCATGCCGGGCATGAGGACGCGGTTTCCGCCATCGATGACGACGGTTTCCCGGCTCGGATCCTCGCCCACCGGGTTCGAGGAGACCCCGGCGATGGTGGCGCCGTCGATCAGGACGTCACCGGTTGCCAGCGACGGAGAGTCGCCGTCGAAGATGCGAACGTTACGGAACAGCAAACGACAACCAGCTTCTGAGTTGGACGTCATGCCAGGACGCTAACACCATCCCTCACCTTTCTCTCGGTAAAGAGTTAATTAGCCTGTCAGCGCCAGGCCAGGACCGTATCGAGCGTTTCGAAAGTGCTGCCATCCAAAGGGAAATTACGTCTCGTATCGATAACGGACGGGCAGCGCTCGAGGCACGCGCGAACTATGCTGCACCACATGCTGATTCACCCGACTCTGCGAATTCAGTCCTGGGGCTTCGTGATTGGATCAGCGCTCTTCGCGCTCGGTTCCGCCCCGTATCTGTCGGTGCTGCTCGGAGTGGCGCTTGCGAACACGCTCTTCTTTGCGGGATCGTGGTTCTTCACCACGGCCGCGTTCGTGCAGCTATTCCTGAGTCAACCCGCGGGCACGGATGACGGTGGCCGGATGGCGATTCGCGCGGTCTGGCTCTCTGCCGCGGTCCAGCTGTTCGGGACGATTCTCTTCAACGTCAGCACCGGAGCGGCGCTCCACGCGCACACCGTCAAGGGAGAGATGCACCTGGTCTGGAACCCCAATGCGGAGGGGTCGGTCGCGTTTCTCGTGTCGAGTGCGCTCGCCGTGCTCATCCTGTTCCGGGCCGGGACGTACTGGAATCCCGGCTCGAAGGACTGGCAGAGCGTCTGGCTCAACACCCTCGGTTCGATCGCGTTCGGTGTGTCCGCCGTCGGTTCCTTCGTGTTGCACGACGGAAACTCGCTCGACCCGAACCTGGCGAACGTCGGGACCTTCGTCGGGGCGATCTGCTTCCTGCTCGCGTCTGCCGTGTTCCTCGGCCGCAGCAGCCGACCGGTTCCGGTCACCGTCGACGCGGCATGAGCCGATGATCGTGGTCGGCACCGAGACGATCCCGGTCGGTGTCCCCACTGTCGTGACCGGGTGGCGGTGTGGGGTGCCGAAGCGTCACACCAGTGAGAGGACCACCGCAGACAGCCGGGCGGGCTGATCGATCATCGCGTAATGGTGGGCAGGCCGTAGCACCACGAACCGGGCGTCGAGTGTGGCCGCGAGCCCGCGCTGCGTGCGCAGACGCAGCGCGCCCCACGGCGTGCGCCGGCCGGTGTGGGCCGCAACCACCGCCCTCGGGACCGGCAGCAGCGGATGGGACTCGCGTAGAGCAGCGACCTCGGCGACCAGGTCCGGGTACACGGCTTCCTCCACGAGCACGGCCCCGAGATACCGTGGATCCCGGGAGATCCGCCGCATCCGGTCGTGTGTGCCTGGAGGAAGTGCTGCGCGGTTCAGCATCCGCGCGACGCCTGCTCCCAGTGCCCGCTGGGCACCCGACGCGCTGATCGCGGCGGCGGCCCGCCGCGCGGCGGCCACCCGCCACTCCCGCGGGAGCCGCCCCCGCGGCCCGGCCGAGACGCTGGCATCGAGCAGGATCAACCCCGCGGTCAGGTCGGGCATCAGGCGCGCGAAGGCCTCGGCGTAGAAGCCTCCCAACGAGTGCCCGACCACGGTCACGGGGCCGGCGACCGACACCGACCGCAGTACCGCCGCGGCACGGTCGGCCTCGCCACGAGCGGTGGGCGGGATGTCGCTCGCTGCACCGAACCCGAAGCCGGGGCGATCGAACCGCACCACCGTCCGCTCCCGGGCGAGCTCGCGCGCGACACCGTCCCAGTCGAACCAATTGCCTCCGAGGCCGCCGATCAACAGCACCGCGGGTCCCGAGGAGCCGGCACCGTCCGCAGGGCGATCGACCGTCACGTGCAGCTCGTGGCCGTCGACGACGACCAGCCGACCTGGCGGTTTCACGTGGAACCCGGGGCCGGAGGTTGCTGCCGGATCGCCACCAGGGCGAGGTAGACGATCCAGCCCGTCATCGCGACCAGTTGCAGCCGCTGTGCGTAGCCGAGCAGCCACACCTCGTCGCCGCGGCCGTCCATGTCGATCGCGAAGACGGTCCACACGTTGCCGATCATGTAGGTGACCACGACGCCGACACCCACCCAGAGCAGCCACCGCGGCCAGCGGTACCGGTACGCGGCGAGGATGAACGCGAACACCGAGACCGCGGCCGCGGTGGCCGCGCCGACGCTGGTGAGCGCGTGGGCGAGCCGTGCCTGGTCGAGCAGTCCCGCCTGCTCGCGGGCCGCGCACGCCGGGCTGGCATGGGCCGAACACTCGAGCGGCATACGCGAGTCCAGGGCCGTCGAGATCGCGAACACCGCCAGGCCCAGCCAGCCGATCGTCGTCAGGATGCGGCGGGGCTGCAGGGTGAGCGCGAGAACCGCCGCGACGGTGAGCAGGATTCCGGTGAGCAGATCGCCTGTGCGGAAGATCAGTCCGTAGGGCTGGTCGAGGGCGGCCAGCTCACTGACGTACGCCCGAGACGAGTCGAGGCCGGTGGGCAGCACCAGTTCGAGCAGCCAGGACGAATACAGCACCGCGCCGAGCAGGATCGACGCGACCACGATCGTGCGGGTGCGCCGCTGCGGGTCGCGATCGGTCGTCACGCCGTCGCCCCCGGGGTTCACTGCCTCGGCTTCGCCAGCGGGAACGCGAGGGTCTCGCGGATGCTGCCGCCGGTGATGAGCATGACGATGCGGTCCACACCCATGCCGAGACCACCCGTCGGCGGCATCGCGTGTTCGAGCGCCTGCAGGAAGTCCTCGTCGAGCTCCATCGCCTCCTCGTCACCTCCGGCCGCGAGCAGGGACTGCTCGGTGAGGCGCTGCCGCTGGTCGACCGGATCGGTGAGTTCGCTGTACGCGGTGCCGAGTTCGATCCCCCACGCCACGAGATCCCACTTCGCGGCCACTCCCTCGATCGTCGGGTGCCGCCCCGTCAGCGGAGACATCGACGTCGGGAAGTTCGTGTAGAACGTCGGGAACTCGGTGTGGTCCTCGACGAGATGCTCGTACATCTCCTGCGCGACGGCGCCGGTGTCCCAGTCCGATTCGTACGGGATCTCGAGTTCGTCGCACAACCGGTGCAGCTCCGCGAGCGGGGTGCCCGGGCCGATCTCGGTGCCGATCTTCTCCGACACCGCGCCGTGCATCGTCTTCACCGGCCACTCGCCGGAGATGTCCACCTCGACCATCTCGCCGTCCGCGCCGGGCCGCAGGATGACCTCGCGTCCGTGCGCGGCGACGGCCGCGGCCTGGATCAGCTCCCGGCACAGCACCATCATCCGCTCGTAGTCGCTGTGCGCCTCGTACGCCTCGAGGATCGTGAACTCGGGATTGTGTTTGAAGTCGACACCCTCGTTCCGGAACACCCGCCCGATCTCGAAGACCTTCTCCATGCCTGCGACGCACAGCCGTTTGAGGTACAGCTCCGGAGCGATCCGCAGGTACAGGTCCAGGTGGTAGGCGTTGATGTGGGTGACGAACGGCGCCGCGTTCGCGCCGCCGTGGATCTGCTGCAGGATCGGTGTCTCGACCTCCAGGAACGACCGCGAGGTCAGCGTGTCCCGCAACGACTTCACGATCGCGGTCCGCGCCACCAGCAGGTCGCGGGCGGCGGGGTTGATCGCCAGATCGACGTAGCGCTGCCGCACCCGGGTCTCCGGGTCCGACAGGCCCTTCCACTTGTCGGGCAACGGGTGCAGGCATTTGCCGTTCATCCGCCAGTCCGACGCCAGCAGCGACAGCTCACCCTTGCGGCTGCGGCCGATGCGGCCACTCGCCTCGATGAGGTCGCCGAGGTCGAAGTCGTGCGTGAACTCGTCCAACCGGTCACCGACGATGTCGCGGTCGAACAGCACCTGGATGTCGCCCGACCAGTCGCGGACCACCGCGAACGCGACGCCGCCGTAGGCGCGGATGCGCAGCACGCGTCCCGCTATCCGGACCATCGTCCCCTCGGGCGAGGACGCCGCCTCCGCGGCGGTGTGCGTCGGCGGGTACGCCACCGGGTAGGCGTCGATGCCCTCGTCGGTCAGTCGGGCGAGCTTGTCCATCCGTACGCGCACCTGCTCGGGTCGCCGCGGCCCCGGCGGCGTCGCCTCGATCGGGGGCACGAGCGGTGCGACGCCGTCGGGGGCGCTGCCGTCGGCGTGCAGACCGGCGCTGGCCGACATCGGCACGGATTCGTGCACACCGGTGTGTGTGGCGGCGTTGCGACGTCGGAAACTCGGCACGGTCAGGAAGCCCTCCGCGATCGCGGACGCCACGCCCACCTTCGGCAGCACGCGGCGGTCCGCGAAGCACAGATAGCGCGGCGCCCAGTCCGGTTGGTACTTCACGTTCGAGCGGTACAGCGCTTCGAGCTGCCACCACTTCGACGCGAACACCAGGACCGATCGCCACATCCGCAGCACGGGCCCGGCGCCGATGCGGGCACCCTCCTCGAACACGGACCGGAACACGGCGAAGTTCAGCGAGATCCGGGTGATGCCGAACCGCTCACCCTGTGTCGCCAGTTCGGTGACCATGAGTTCCACGGTTCCGTTCGGCGAGTTCGGGTTGCGCCGCATCAGGTCGAGGGACACCCCGTTCGCGCCCCACGGCACCAGCGACAGGATCCCGAAGACCGTGCCCGCACCGTCGGATCGGTCGTCGCCCGGTCCGATCGCCTCGACGAGCAGGCAGTCGCCGTCCGCCGGGTCTCCCAGGCGGCCCAGCGCCATCGAGAAGCCGCGTTCGGTCTCGGTGTCGCGCCACTCGTCGGCGAGGGCGATCACCCGTGCCATGTCCTCGGGCGGGACGTCGCGGTGCCGTCGGATCCGGACCGTCACGCCCTGCTTGTGGACCCGGTTGACGGCCTGACGCACCTGTCGCATGTCGCGGCCGGTGAGGTCGAATCCGCGGGTGTGCAGGATGGCCTCGTCGCCGAGTTGCAGCACGGTGAGCCCGGCGCGGTCGTAGGCGGTCGCGCCCGCCTCGCCGGCACCCATGACCGCCGGCGTCCACCCGTACGTCTCGGCGAGGTCCAGCCAGGCGTCGATCGCGTGCGGCCAGGCCTCTGCGTCGCCGATGGGGTCGCCGCTGGCCAGGCACACCCCGACCTCGACGCGATAGGTGATCGCGGCCTTCCCGGACGGCGCGAACACGACGGCCTTGTCGCGCCGGGTGGCGAAGTAGCCGAGTGAATCGTCCCCGCCGGACGTGGCGAGCAACCCGCGCAGGGCCGACTCGTCGGTCCCGGTGAGGGCGTTGTTCGAGCGCTGGCTGCGGAACAGCACGACGATGGCGGCGAGCAGGGCGAGCGCGCCGAACAGCCCGAGCAGGGTGGTCACGAATCCGTGCGGCCGCCCGTCGAACTGTTCCGGGTCGAGGAACGCGAGCGCGGTGACACGGTTCAACGCCCACAGGAACCGCTGGTTCTGCGGCAAGGTCCCGGGGAACATCTCGACCAGCGCCCAGCCCAGCAGGGTGCCGATCGCGAGACCCGCGACGAGCGTCCCGAGCGCCCTCCACGCGGCGCCTCGCCGCACCCGTGTGTAGAACTGTGGCCGCGCCGCGACCAGCAACCCGACCAGCGCCAGATGCACCAGGCACGCGACAATCGCGTTGACGTCACCACCGTCCACCGCCTGGCCGACGTTCGCGAGTGCGAGCAGCGCGAGATAGATGGTCAGCAACCACCATGCGATCCGTTTCCGGCTGGCCAGAGCGGCCGCAAGCAATCCCAGCACCAGCGCCCACGCGAAACTCGTGTCGGGGGCGTCGAAGTAGTAGTCGTCGATGTACACCCGGACCGGTCGGATCAGGTACCGGATGACCGGCGACAGGCTCCACAGGAACACCGCGACCGCGTAGACGCCCAGGATCAGGCCGGCGATGTGCGGCACCTGGGACAGCCGGGAGGACGCCGGGCGGCGCAGCGCACGCGACGGACGCGGCGGACGCGGGGTGGGAGGAGCTGACGGTTCACCTGTGGCGATCGACGGCATGAACACCAGTGTGAATGCTCGGGCAGGCAAGTGCGGGATGATGGATGGCATGTCCGCCCCCGAAGACGTCCCCATCCGCGACGAGGTCATCCGCCTCGGCCAGTTCCTCAAACTCGCCAATCTCATCGAGTCGGGCGCCGAGGCCAAGGAGGTCATCGCAGACGGTCACGTCACCGTCAACGGTGAGGTCGAGGTCCGGCGTGGCAGGCAGCTGCGGGAGGGCGACGTCGTCGAGATCGGTGGGACGAGCGCCCGCGTCGCGCGGGAGTGACGGTCGGGGCCGGCCTCAGGGCGTGAGCACACCCGTCGCGGCCATCCGGGCCGCGAAGTCGTCCTCGGTCGCGGAGTAGTCCGTGGCGTTGGCGGAGGCGATCTCGGCCATGTCCCGAAGGCGTTCGGCGACCCGCAGGTATGCGCCCTCGACGTACGGTCCGGCGTTGTCGGCGGCGCGCGCGATCGCGGAATCGGGCATGGCCGTGCCGAGCCGACTCAGTCCGCTGATCGCGTCGAGTGCGTCGATCTTCTCCGCGACCTCGTCGAACGCCCTCTGCACGGCGAGCAGCAGCTCGCGCGACACCTTCATCCCGTCCGGCAACGGATCTCCCCCAGATCGTCGACACCCCGACGGCCGAGTGTAGAGCACCGGCATCGGCCCGGGTCGCGGTGTCCCGTCCGCCCCGCACGCGTCCACGGACGCCCCCAAAGGGATTGGTGTGCAGGATGTTTGCTGAACTCCGGTGGTGAAAGAATTTCCGGGCGGTTCACGATGCGGCCACCCGGAGGCCACGTGACCCGGAGATGCGCTGCCTAGCGTCCGAGCGGTCCTCACCAGCCCACGGAGGTATCGCACAGTGACCACTTCACCCCTGAACCGCCGCGACTTCATCGGTCGCACGGCGCTCACCGGCATCGGTGTCGCGCTCGCAGGCAGCGTCGACGTCCTGTTCCGCCCGGCCGTCGCCGCAGCACAGCCGCTGCTCGTCGGCTACGGTCCTCTCGTCCCGGACCCGGCGGGCATCCTCGCACTGCCGGTCGGGTTCTCGTACTCCATCATCGCCCGCTCGGGTGAGACGCTGCTCGACGACGGCGCGCCGGTGCCGAGCGACCCCGACGCGAACGGCGTGTTCGCCCAGGGCCGCAACACCGTCATCGTCACGAACCACGAGATCGGCAGCGACGAGCCGTTCGGTGTCCCCGTCGTCGACGGCATCACCTACGACCCCGGAGCCCGCGGCGGCACCACGACCACCACCGTCGGCCCGAACGGGGTCCGGCAGGGTCAGTACGTCAGCGTCGCCGGGACCGTCAACAACTGCGCCGGCGGCATCACGCCGTGGGGAACCTGGCTGACCTGCGAGGAGACGGAGGACCGTGCCGGGTCGAAGGGGTTCACCCTCGACCACGGGTACGTCTTCGAGGTCGACCCGGCGAGCCAGGCGGCGAACGTCGGCAAGAGTGGCATCCCACTGAAGTTCCTCGGTCGCTTCGCGCACGAGGCCGTCGCCGTCGACCCCGGCACCAACGCGATCTACCTCACCGAGGACGCCTCCAAGCCCAACGGACTGTTCTTCCGGTGGACGCCCCCGCAGGGCTTCGTCGGCGGACCGGGCGCGCTACACGCGCTCGCGCAGTCGGCGGGCGGCGACACCGCGGGCAGCTTCCAGGCGATGAAGTGCCTCACCGGAGGGGTTCACGTCCCCGACCTGTCGCAGGCGACCGTGCCGGGAACCAGGTACGACGTGCAGTGGGTCGACGTCCCGGACCGTGACGCGAAGTCGACCTCGATCCGCAAGCAGTTCACGGACGACCAGATCACCCGCAGCCGCAAGCTCGAGGGTCAGTGGTGGGGCGACGGCGGTGCCTACTTCGTCGCCAGCTACGCACGCACCAGCGACGGCAGCGTCGCCGAGCACGACGGTCAGGTGTGGTTCTACGATCCGGCCACGCAGACGGTCGAGCTGAAGACGCTCTTCGGTGTCAACCCCGATCCGTCCGTCGACACCGGCAACTACGACGGGCCCGACAACATCACCGTCTCGCCGTACGGTGGTGTCATCCTCGCCGAGGACGGCGAGGGCATCAGCCACCTCATCGGTGTGGCGGAGGAAGGGGATCCGTTCGCGATCGCCCGAAACGAACTGAACGACAGCGAGTTCTGCGGCCCGGCGTTCAGCGCGGACGGCCGGACGCTGTTCGCGAACATCCAGACGCCGGGCATCGTCGTCGCGATCCGGGGTCCGTGGCGCCGCGCCTCGGGCGGATCGTCCTTCGGGTCCTAGCGATTCGGCGAGTGTGCACCTGGAAGTACCTCTCGCGCACGGGAGGGCGCCGGGGTTCGCCGTCGGCAGGTGCACACTCGACCCTTCGGGGCACGTACAGGCACTGTTGTACGGCGTCTCGTGGTGCCACACTGGAGTGATCGGTCACGTCAGTTCGAAGGGCGGTGTGGCCATGATCGCATCGGTGAGGCCCCGGACCACCGGGATACGGGCGGTTGTCGCCGTCATGGCAATCCTGTTGTTGCAGTGGGGTTTCCTGGCTCCACCAGGATCCGCGCAGATGGCGTCCGCGGTCGCGAACGTCAGCACGCACACCTTCACCGTCGGCGCGGCAGGCGAGACGCGCATGATGCCCGCCTCGATGGGCAAACCCGGGTACGAGACGCCACTGGGCACGTTCGAAGTGCTCGAGAAGGTCCGCTACCTGGTGATGGACTCGTCCACCTACGGTGTCCCGATCGACGCACCCGAGGGTTATCGGGTCGACACCGAGTACGCGGTGCGGCTCACCTGGGGCGGGATCTTCGTGCACGCGGCGCCGTGGTCGGTGGACTCACAGGGGCACGAGAACGTCAGCCACGGCTGCATCAACCTGAGCACCGAGAACGCGCGGTGGTTCTACGAGAACGTCCAGGTCGGGGACACCGTCACCATCGTCGGCTGAACGTCGAACGGGCGGACGCCGGGTCCGTCGCTGCGACGATGCTCCGACATCCGCCCGTTCGGCGGAATTGCTCAGTCCTCGGCGCGGACGACGACGCCGTCGTGGTCGCTGTAGACCATCTCCCCGGGATTGAAGGTCACGCCGCCGAAGGTGACGGGGACGTTCTTCTCCCCGGACCCGGTCTGGGTGCTCTTGCGGGGGTTGGTGCCGAGCGCCTTGACGCCGATGGCGAGCGTGCGCAGGATCGCGGAGTCGCGGACGGCGCCGTTGACGATGACGCCTGCCCAGCCGTTGTCGACGCCTCGGCCGCCGATGATGTCGCCGACGAGCGCGGTGTGCACGCTGCCGTCGCCGTCGACGACGAGGACTCCACCGTTGCCGGGCTCACTCAGGGTCTGCTTGACGAGCAGGTTGTCCTGGAAGCACTTGATCGTGGTGATGCGGCCCGAAAAGACTGCATGCCCGCCGAACTGGATGAACTGGGTGTCGCAGCTGCGGATGTCGGGGCCGATCTCGTCTGCCAGATCAGCGGTGGCGACCTGCTCGGTCATGTGGTGTCCCTTCGTCGGCGAATCGTCCCCAGCCTAGTTCCTGGTTACTGGCCGGTACCACGGTGTTCGCCGCGACCGTGGCGCGTCTCGTAGTCGTTTCGCGTCGCGGCGGCGCGCCGCTGCGCCCGCTCGTCGAGCAGGTTCGGGTCGAGTCCGTGCGAGAGCAGGCGATGCCTGCGGTAGATGTTCATCAGGGCCACAGCGAAATACAGCACCGGCAGCAACAGCAGTGCCATCATCGCCAGCGGGATCCAGCGCTCGCCGGGGACGAGCAGATAGAAGGCGACGAAGATCGGAATCAGCGGCAACGTGAAACGCAGCACGTACCGCACCGACGAGCCGGGGCCGACGAGATCGTTGCGGACCCAGTCCTGCATCGAGTCGGGCAGTGTGCGGCCGAACAAGTAGCCGAGGTACTGCGTGAAGCCGGGTTTCCGCTGGTCGGACATCAATACAGGATAGTTCCGGTGCGGCGGACCGCAGCGAGCGGGCCTCGCCGGGCAGGTCCTGAGACAGAGATCACATTCCTGTCGGGGGGCGGTGCGTGACGTGCGGAAACTCCGGGCACACCCCGGATTTTCCCAAGACCGAACGGTCGGTCCTGTGCCGTCTTCAGGTTGTCGGCTCCCGGGTCGCGACCCTATATTCCCTGCCAGCGCGCTCCCGACCGGGAGTTCCGAGGCGTACCGAGGGGGCGGCCCGGATCTCGCGTCAATTGTGTGGTCGCGTGCTCGCGCGTCCGCCGTCCCGGGGGGGAACCAGTGATCGGCGCCTGTACGACGCTGTGGCGATACGCCCGCGTCTCGTCGTGCGTATCTCTCCTCGCACACCATCGCTCCACGCGGCAGTCGTGGGCGGTTCTCGCATGACCGCATCACCGGAGGGAATTGTCATGAACCCTGTATCGAAGGGACGCCATCGTCGGCGTGCCGAACGAGTCACTGTCGCAGGCGCGGTGCCGGTGGCGTTGGCGATCGCGTGCTCCAGTGTTGCGAACTCCGCACCGGTGCAGCCGGGTGTCGGCGTCGAGGAGGAGGTGCAGCCCGGCGTCCTCGCCGACGAGTCCGCGGCTGCGGAGCCCGCGCCGGTCGAGGAGCCGAAGGAGTACTGGGTCGCGCCCCCGGTCGAGTACGCCAACGTCCCGACCCGTACTGCTCCCGCGTCGTACTACGAGTACGACGCCCCGATCGCGCCGGCGTCCGTCGCGCAGCTGCACCTCCCGGTCCCCGTCGAGGTCGTCGCGCCCATCGAGGCTCCCGAAGAACGGCTTCGTCTCGGCGATTACGTTGCGGACCAGCCGAACTGGATGTCGGACACCGTCCTCGAGCGCACCAACAACACCGCCGCGGTGTACGAGGCGCAGATGAACACGTTCTGGCGGTCGACCGGTGTCGAGGCGTCGCGCGCAGACCGGATCGGTGCCGCCACGATCGGTGGTGCAGCCGTCGGTGGTCTCGGCGCGGCTGCGGTTGCCGGCACCACGGGCGCCGTCGTCGGAGGGTTGATCGGCGGAACCGTCGGTGGCACTTCCGGAATCGGCGTTCTGGCGGGTGCTGCAACGGTTGCTCAAGGCTTTGTCGCCGCCCCGATTCCGGTCATCACGACGGCCATGGGTGGGGCGATCGGCGCGGCAGCGGTCGGCATCCCGGCTGCTGTCGTGGCAGGTGTCGCGGGCGCGGCTGTCGGTGCCGCGCACGGCGCTGCGTTCGGCGCCGGTGACACCCTCGCCGAGCCGATCGAGATGGATCTTCGCCAGGCCCCGACCGTCGACGAGTCCGCCGTCACCGAGTCCACCCGCCGCACCCTCGAGCAGATCGAAGCGCTGCCCGGGGGCCAACAGGTCGCCGACGCGATCCGCAGCGGTGCCTTCTGGATTCCGCCGCAGCTCGAAGCGATGGACGAGCAGGTTCGCGGGACCGTCTCCTCGGTGCCTGGAGGAACCGAGGCGATCGCGGCGGTGGACGCGGGCAACGCCGACGCCGCGGCCATCTTCGAGCCCCAGGTCCAGCAGTCCGGAGCCGCGAACTCGGCGGTCCAGGCAGGACTCGCCTGAGAGGTGCTCTAAACTCCGCTCGCGCAGGCGATCACGCGGTGGGAGGGGCGAGTGGGAGTGGACCGGTCGAGCATGTCGCCGGAGGAGTTCGACAAATGGGTGGCCCAGGAGTCGGAGGCCGCCGGGACGACTGGAGTGGCACAACCGGGCTGGCTCTCGGCGGAGGCGGGGTCGTCGCAGGCCGCGCCCGCCGCTGGGACCGCGGACCCGGGTGAGTCGGCGGCGCCCGGGGGTGCGGACGTGGCCGAGCCCGAATGGCTCAAGGCCGGACCGGCGACGCCGGCGGCACGTACCCCCGCCGCGAGGACCCCGGCTCCGGAGGAGCCCCGGTCGACGACGTCGCGCGCGCGTCGCGGGGGAGTCCTCGCCGTGGTCGCGGCGGTGGCCGTCGCCGGGGCGCTCGCCGCGACCGGTCTCGCCTTGAACGCCAAGGACTCCGAAGCCGAACCCACGTCTGTTGCCGCCGCGTCGACCACCCCCGAGATCGAAGAGAACACGTGGTGCACCGGGATGGGTGAGGGCGTGGTCGCCACCCTCGACTCCGACGATCCCGGCCTCGCCGCGATCGCCGGTTTCGAGCGTGCCTACTACGTGCTGCGGGACGGCCGACGGGTCCGTGAGTACGTGGCTCCGGACGCTCGCGTCGGCTCCGCGGAGAAGATCGACGGAGCGATTCGGCAGGTTCCCGTCGGCACCACCCACTGCGTGCTGGCGAAGAAGACCGCCGAGGGCGCCTACGCGGTGGACCTGTTCGAACGGCGCCCGGACGGCACCTCCGAGTTCTGGCAGTCGACGATGCTCACCGCGACGACTCCCGACGGCACCCGGATCACCGCGATCCTCAGTCGCGGCTAGGGCGTGTCTCCGAATCCCTCTCAGACGCCAGGTGTGCCGAAACGGGGATTGGGAGACATGCCCTGGAGGTCAGGCTCCGGCACCCGGTTGCCGGGCGTACGCCAGGCGCACCGCGGCCCGCAGCACCTGCGGTGTTCGCCGAGCGGCGGTGAGGACCGCGCGGTCCAGAGTCGACAGGCTGGGCCGGTGGCGGGGGACGACCGGCCGTTCGGTGCCGGACAGCGCGAACAGCGGCCACCGTCCGGGCACACCCTTCAGGGTGTGGGTCCCGCGCGGGGTGAAGGTGAGGCCGGATCCGACGGCCAGGTCCCGGACGGCGTTCGACACCAGGATCTCTCCCGCGCCGGCGAGAGCCCCGATGCGGGCGCCCGCGTGCACCGCCATGCCGGTGAGGTCGGTGCCGCTGCGTTCGAGCGAACCACTGTGCACCCCCACCCGAACCACGATGCCCAGTTCGGCAACGCCACGGACGATGGTCTCGGCGCACCGGACGGCGTCGACGGCCGAATCGAAGACGCTGAACGTGCCGTCCCCCACGACGTTGACGAGCCGCCCCCCGGCCCCGTCGACGGCGTCCCGCACCGCGCACTCGTGCGCGGCGCGCAGGTCGCGGTAGTCGTGGTCGCCGAGGCGGGCGAGCAGTTCGGTCGACCCGACGATGTCGGTGAACAACACACATCCGAGGAACCGGTCGACGTCCACGGGAAGGTCGGTGCCCCCGATCAGCTCCTCCACCTCTTCGAGCACCGGCAGCCAGGCTTCGCCCAGCGAGGCGCCGGGCGCCGACGTACGGAGCACGTGCATCGATCCACCGGGTACCGCGTCGGCGATGCGGCGGGCCACCTCGGGTGGTCGCAGCGATCCTCCTGGATGCAACACCCGCGTCGGGCACTGAACGGAACCCAGTGCGTCCCAACAGTTCACACGAAGTGCCCACTCCAGATGCGCGCAGGCGGTCGCCGGGGTGGCGGTGGAGCGTTCCAACAGGCCCATCAACCGACGGTTGAGCGGGGAGTCGACGGGGGTGTCCCACACCTGCAGGGTGCGTCCGGATCCCCAGGCGGCGTAGGCGGCGCGTACCCCGGTCACGAAGCCGGCGAGGTCCGCCCCCTCCCAGCCGGGTGGGGTGGTGTCGTCGCAGCGGACGAGACCTTCGATGTAGGGCTGGTCGAGCACCAGTCCGCGCACCCGCTCCGGATGCCGCGCCGCCAGCATGACGACGGGTCCGCAGGTGCTGCCCAGGCCGAGCAGGACGGCATCGGCGATGCCCTCGGCGTCCATGACCGCCAGTACGTCGGAGGCCTGCTCGTCGAGGGTGGGGACGTGGTCCGTGGGATCGGACAGGGCGACGCCGCGCCGCAGCAGGATGACGTTCCGACGCCGGCCGCCGGCGCGTTCGAAGAGGTACTGCAGATGGGGGTCGGTCCACATCAGGTCGGGGTGCAGGCCGATCTCGAAGAACCAGACGACGGTCGGATCTCCGTCCCCGGAGACCTGGTACGCGAGGGCATGCCCGTCACGCTGGACATACCGTGTCACGGGTGGGTCCATGTCCCCATGGTAGTCCCGGTCGGCACCCGATAGTTGTCCCGTGGACGACCGCCGCCCCTTGACCCGGCCCCGGGGGTGGCGCGCATCCTGGAACGGATCACGTCGTCGGGGCCGTGGACCTCGGCGCGCAGTCCGGACGCCGGGAGGTACGGGAAATGCGGATCGTCGTCGTGGGAGGTACAGGCCACATCGGCCGGCAGGTCGTCGAGCACTTGCAGGAGCAGGGACACGACGCGGTGGCGGCGTCCCCGTCGACGGGAGTGGACGTGCTCACCGGCGCGGGTCTCGCCGACGCGTTCGCCGACGCCGACGTGGTGGTGGACGTGTCGAATCCGCCGTCCTTCGACGGACCCGTGGTCGTCGACTTCTTCGACCGTTCCACGGCCAACCAGCTCGCCGCGGAGGCCGATGCGGGGGTGAAACATCACGTCGCACTGTCGATTGTCGGAGTCGATCGGCTGGTGCCCTCGGACACCGTCGGCTACCTGGACGGGAAGGTCCGGCAGGAGCAACTGATCGTCGCGGGACCCGTTCCGTACACGTTGGTGCGGGCAACGCAGTTTCACGAGTTCATCGGCATGATCGCGGACGCGTCGTCGCGGGTCGACGGTGTTCACCTGCCGCACTACCTGTTCCAGCCGGTCGCCGCCGCGGACGTCGCGGCGCTGGTTGCGGAGACGGCGATGGGGGAGCCGCGGGTGGAGGTCGAGATCGCCGGTGCGACAAGGGCTCCGATGGACGAGCTGATCGGTGAGGTGCTGCGGGCTCGCGGCGACACCCGAACCGTGATCCGCGACGACGACGCCGGCTACTTCGGGGCGCACCTCGCGGCCGACGGCCTGGTTCCGGTCGCGGACGGAGCGGTGATCGGCTCGACCGCGTTCGCCGTCCCCAAACGCGGCTGAAGGTGGCCTTCGTGCGCGTGGATCGCACGAAGGCCACCTTCAGCCGGGCGGGGGGTGCGGGTCAGACGGTCGCGGGCTCCGCGACCGCTGCCTCGGCGGGGGTGCTGGTGCGGATCAGGTGGTCGAACGCGCCGAGCGCCGCCGTCGCACCGGAGCCGGCGGCCACGATGATCTGCTTGTACGGCGCGGTCGTGCAGTCACCCGCGGCGAACACACCGGGCACCGAGGTGCGGCCGTGCTCGTCGACGACGATCTCGCCGCGCGGGCTGAGTTCGACGGTGCCGCTGAGCCATTCGGTGTTCGGGAGCAGGCCGATCTGCACGAACACGCCGTCCAGGGCGACGGTGTGCGACTCGTCGGTGGTGCGGTCCGTGTACGCCAGGCCGGTGACCTTGGTGCCGTCGCCGATCACCTCGGTCGAGAGGGTGCTGAGCAGGATGTCGACGTTCGCCAGGCTGCGGAGCTTGCGCTGCAGCACGTCGTCGGCGCGCAGCTGCGAGTCGAACTCGACCAGCGTCACGTGCTCGACGATGCCCGCGAGGTCGATCGCGGCCTCGACGCCGGAGTTGCCGCCGCCGATCACCGCGACACGCTTGCCCTTGAAGAGCGGTCCGTCGCAGTGCGGGCAGTAGGTGACGCCCTTGTTCCGGTACTCGTTCTCGCCGGGGACGTTCATCGCGCGCCAGCGGGCGCCGGTGGACAGGATGACGCTGCGGGAGAGCAGCCGGGCGCCGCTGGCGAGCTCGACCTCGACCAGCCCGCCCTCGACCTCGGCCGCGGTCAGCTTCGCCGCGTTCTGGGTGTTCATGATGTCGACGTCGTACTGGCGCACGTGGTTCTCGAGCTCGGCCGCGAACTTGGGGCCCTCGGTGTACGGGACGGACGCGAAGTTCTCGATGCCCATCGTGTCGAGCACCTGGCCACCGAACCGCTCGGAGACGACGCCGGTGCGAATTCCCTTGCGGGCCGCGTAGATCGCGGCGGTCGCTCCTGCGGGGCCGCCACCGACGACGAGCACGTCGAAGGGGTCCTTCTCGGAGATCGCGGTTGCGGTGCGCTCGGCGGCGCCGGTGTCGAGCTTGCCGATGATCTGCTCGAGGCTCATCCGGCCGGATCCGAACGGCTCACCGTTGAGGAAGACGGTCGGCACGGCCATCACCTGGCGGCTGTCGACCTCGTCCTGGAAGAGGGAGCCCTCGATGGCGATGTGCTTGATGCGCGGGTTGACGACGGCCATAACGTTCAGCGCCTGCACGACGTCGGGGCAGTTCTGGCAGGACAGCGAGAAGTAGGTCTCGAAGTAGAAGTCGCCCTCGAGGTCGCGTGCCTGCGCGAGGAGGTCCGCGGCTTCCTTCGAGGGGTGTCCACCGACCTGCAGCAGGGCGAGGACGAGGGAGGTGAACTCGTGGCCGAGCGGGATGCCGGCGAACTGGACCTCGACGTCGGTGCCGACGCGGCGGATGGCGAAGGACGGACGGCGCGGGTCGTCGCCGGTGCGGACGTGCGTGACCTGGTCGGACAGGCCGGCGATCTGGTCCAGGAGCCCGGCGAGCTCGGTGGACTTCGCGCTGTCGTCGAGGCTGGACACCAGCTCGATCGGCTGGGTCACCTTCTCGAGGAGGGACTTCAGTTGGTTGGCGAGGCCGGCTTCGAGCATGAGGATCAACTCCGTGGGGGTGGTGCGACGGGTGGGAAAGGGCAGTTACTCAGCTCGAGCCGAGACGCGGATTCGCTACGGCGGGCCGACCCCGGCGGCACGGGACGTCGTTGTCCCGTGCCACCGGTGCGGACGTGATTCGGCGAATCAGATCTTGCCGACGAGCTCCAGCGACGGGGCGAGGGTCTCTTCGCCCTCTTCCCACTTCGCGGGGCAGACCTCGCCCGGGTGGTTGCGGACGTACTGCGCGGCCTTGACCTTGCGGACGAGCTCGGCGGCGTTGCGGCCGATGCCCTCGGCGGTGACCTCGGTGAACTGGACGACGCCGTCCGGGTCGACGAGGAAGGTGCCGCGGTCGGCGAGGCCCTGGTTCTCGCGGAGAACCTCGAAGTCGGAGCTGATCTGCAGGGTCGGGTCACCGATCATCGCGTACTTGATCTTGTTGATCGTGTCGGACGAGCCGTGCCACGCCTTGTGGGTGAAGTGCGTGTCGGTCGAGACGGAGAAGACCTCGACGCCCAGGCGCTGCAGCTCCTCGTAGTGGTCGGCCAGGTCGCCCAGCTCGGTCGGGCAGACGAAGGTGAAGTCGGCCGGGTAGAAGAAGAAGATCGCCCACTTGCCCTTGATGTCCTCGTCGGAGACGGTGACGAAGGCACCGTTCTGGAACGCCTCAGCGGAGAACGGCTTGATCTTCTTGTTGATCAGCGACATAAAGAGCCTCACTCGATTCGGGGTTTGTCGTGTGTGACTCGAAGCTAACGAGGCTTTATTGATTGCGCCAATCGATAGTTCTTAGTACTTCAATAGAGGAACGCTATAAGCACAGCATCGTGATCTGGAATGACCCCAAAAAGGCTACAACTGTGACCGATCACATACCGATGGCCGTACCCGGGCGCGGATCCGCCGACGCTCGCCGCCGGATCCGCGCACCGGACCACGACCCCAGAAACGCCAGCAGATCCTTGTTGAGCTGGTCCTTGTGCGTGTCGGTGATGCCGTGCGGGGCCCCCGGGTAGACCACGAGCTCGGCGTCGTCGATCAGCGCCGCCGACGCCTTGCCACCCACCTCGAACGGAACCACCTGGTCGTCGTCGCCGTGGATCACCAGCGTCGGGACGTCGATCCTGGCACGACCTGTGCGATCCGGCCGGTGCCGTGCCTGCCGACGTACCGGGCGACCTCGCCACCGCCGGTCGAGAATCCGACGAGGGTGACGTCTCGGAGGTCGAGGTGATCGATCAGGCCGGCGAGGTCGTCGGCGTAGGTGTCCATCTCGTTGCCGTCCCAGGTTTGCGTGGACCGGCCGTGACCGCGGCGATCGTGAGCGATCACCCGGTAGCCGTTGGCGGCGAGGAACAACTGTTGCGCCTCCCAGCTGTCCGAGTTCAGCGGCCAGCCGTGGCTGAGGACGACGGGTCGGCCTCGTCCCCAGTCCTTGAAGTGGATGTCGGTTCCGTCCGGGGTGGTGAACGTCGGCATGGCACGTCCTTCGGGGAGGTCTGCGGGGACGAGGTCAACGTATGACGGTCCGGAGCCGGTCGAACGGTTCGCCGGCGCACGGTTCTGTCCCCACCGTGCACCCGCCGCTGTGCGTGCTTTCGGTAGTGGGGGCTACCAGAAGTGCGCACAGGCGAATAGGTTGTGTGTAACCGGTAGAACTACCAACCAGTAGGGGTACGAAATGCCAGCTCCGTCCGCCGCAACCTTCGACAGGCTCGGGAAGCTCGTCGCCATTCCCGATGCCGCGAGCCGCCCGACCCGGCCCGTCGTCGAGGCGTTCTCGGGCCGCGAATTGGCGACGATTCCCGTCGGCACCGCGCAGGACGCCGTCGACGCGATCGAGCGGGCGCGTGTCGCCCAGCGTGAGTGGGCGGCGCGGACACCCCTCGAGCGCGCCGAGATCTTCCACCGCTACCGTGACCTGGTCCTCGCCAACCGCGACGCACTGCTCGACATGGCGCAGGCGGAGACCGGCAAGGCGCGGGTGTCCGCGCTGGAGGAAGTCCTCGACATCGCGATGACGTCCCGCTTCTACGCCAGGCTCGCCCCGAAGGCCCTGCGCTCGAAGCGCGTGCAGGGCATGCTCCCCGGTCTGACCAAGACCGTCGTCCACCACCACGCGAAAGGTGTCGTCGGCGTCATCTCGCCGTGGAACTACCCGATGACCCTCGCGGTCTCCGACGCCATCGCCGCCCTGCTCGCCGGCAACGCCGTCGTCCTCAAGCCCGACAGCCAGACCCCGTACTGTGCGCTCGCGTGCGTGGACCTGCTGTACCAGGCGGGTCTGCCGAAGGATCTGTTCGCCGTGGTCCCCGGTCCCGGATCGGTGGTCGGCACCGCCATAGTCGAGAACGCCGACTACCTGATGTTCACCGGTTCCACCGCGACCGGTCAGTTGCTCGCCGAACAGGCCGGGCGCAGGCTCATCGGGTTCTCCGCCGAGCTCGGCGGCAAGAACCCGATGATCGTGACGAAGGGCGCGAACCTGCGCGAGGTCGCCGACGCCGCCGTCCGCGCCTGCTTCTCCAACTCCGGCCAGCTGTGCATCTCCATCGAGCGGATCTACGTCGAGCAGCCGGTGGCGGCGGAGTTCACCCGGATCTTCGGTGAGCGGGTGAAGAACATCAAGCTCGCTCCCGGTTACGAGTTCGGGGTGGAGATGGGGTCGCTCGTGTCGGAATCGCAGGTCAAGACGGTCTCCGGGCATGTCGAGGACGCCGTCGCCAAGGGCGCGACCGTCGTCGCGGGAGGCCGGGCGCGTCCCGACCTCGGTCCGCTGTTCCACGAGCCGACGGTGCTGAGCGACGTCACCGACGACATGGAGTGCGCCCGCAACGAGACATTCGGTCCACTGGTGTCGATCTATCCCGTCGCCGACGTCGACGAGGCCGTCACCCGGGCCAACGACACCGAGTACGGACTGAACGCCAGCGTGTGGGCGGGAAGCAAGGCCGAGGGCGAGGCCATCGCCGCCCGTGTCCGCGCCGGTACCGTCAACGTCGACGAGGGGTACGCGCCGGCCTGGGGCAGCACCGCCGCGCCGATGGGCGGGATGGGCGTCTCCGGCGTGGGGCGCAGGCACGGCCTCGACGGCCTGCTCAAGTACACGGAATCGCAGACCGTCGCGACGACCCGTGTCCTCAACCTCGGCGGACCGCGGGGTCTGCCGCCGAAGATCTGGTCGAAGGTGCTCGCCCCGTTCATCGCGGTCATGAAATACCTGCCCGGGCGCTGACGGCATGAGACGGTGGTGACATGGACGTCGCGAACATCGAGGTCGAGGCACCGCCGTCGCGGGTATGGGATCTGGTCACCGACATCGCCGGCTACCACCGGTTCAGTCCCGAGAACACGGGCGGGCACTGGACGGGTGGTGAGCCCGTCACCGTCGGCGCCACCTTCACCGGCGGTAACCGGCACGGCATGATCCGGTGGACGACGCACTGCACCGTCGTCGACGTCCTCCCGGGGCAACGATTCTCGTTCCAGTCGGACGAGCCGAAGGCCCGCTGGACGTACGAGGTGCAGCCCACCGAGACCGGCACCAGGATCACCGAGACTCGCGAGATCTACGGAACACCGGCCTGGTACGTGCGCCTGATCCAGCGGTCCCGCCTCATCGGCAGCGATCGCGACGCGCTGATGCAGCAGGGCATGCACGACACTCTCACCGCGATGAAGCGGTATCTGGAAAACCGGGGCTGACCTCGGTCAGTGTCCGACCTGGACGGTCAGCCCCGCGTTGTCGAGCTTCTTGACGCGCCTGTGCTCGGCGACCACCAGACCGGACCCGAGCACCAGGCACGCGGCGCACACGGCCGCGCCGATCCACGCCCAGCCGGCGAAGCCGTAGCCGGCCGCGGACAGGGTGAGTCCGAGCGCGGCCATGCCGAGGGCGACCAGGATCAGTCCAGGCCAGTTGCGGGAGTCCTCGATCGACTCACCCGGATGTTCACGGGTGGTGTGGGCGAGGTCGCGGGGATCGTCGTTGCTCACTGGGGTCCTCCTGCGGGGTCGAGTCGCTGTCGGTCCGAGCCTTCGTTGTGTCCCGTCGAAAGGGTGCCGTCGACGCTACACCCGAACTGCACCACGTTCTCGTCGAGCGACGGCGTTGTGAGACCGTGTTCCGGCAGCGACCGGACCGGAGAAGGAGTACGCGTGAACGGGGTCGAGACCCAGACCGTCACCGTGGGGGAGTTGACCGCGCACCTGGCGCGCCCGGTGGCCGTCGAGAGCGACGGCGCGATGCTCGTGCTGCCGATGATCACCGGCATCGACTCCCAGGTGCGCGGCTTCGCCGCGGACATCGCGGCGGCAGGCATGACGGCACTGGTGTGGGATCCGTGGCACGGACCGACCGCGGACGACACCCCCCGACCGCGGCTGTTCGAACTGATGGCCGGACTCGACGACGACACCTGCCTCGCGGAGATGGATGCGCTTCTGGCTCACCTCCGCGACGAACTCGGGTTCGAGCGGATCGGGGTGATCGGCTACTGCCTCGGCGGCCGGTTCGCGCTCCTTCTCGGTGCCCGGGACCCGCTGGTGCGCAATGTGATCGCGTACCACCCGTCGATCTGGGACCCGGCACCTGCGAACCACACCCGCGACGCCGTCGCGGAGGCTGCGGCGATCGGGTCGCCGGTGATGGTGCTGCACGCCGGGGACGACGACATTCTCTCCGCGCAGACACTCGGTGCCCTGCGCTCGGCTCTGGAGGCGAGGGAATCCGGGGCGACGATCGTGCACACCTATCCGGGCGCCGAGCACGGCTTCAGTTCGCCTGCCCGGCACGCGAACCCGGTGAACGAGGCCGCGTCGGCGCTGTCGTGGCCGCAGGCGCTGGCCTTCGCCGCCGCAACCCTCGCGCGCTAGCCGGTCGGGCTCCGAATCCCCCGACCGACCGCCTGCACGTGCGGGCGCGGCGGCCCGGTGACCGGTGGGCGTCGTTCAGGCGGTGGTCGCGAGGGCGGCGGCGAGCCCGAACACCACCGCGAGGGCGAGGACGTCGATGCTCGCGTTGCGCAGTGAGACCGCTTCGGTTGCGCGGTGGGCGGCCGCGGCGGGGACCCAACGCCGCCGCCACCACCAGCCCAGTGCGAGGAGGGCGAGCAGCCCGACCGTTTTCGCCAGGACGATGCGGCCGTAGCCGGTGGTCACCACGGCGTCCAGCCCGCCGAGCGCGATCGCGGCATCTATTGCTCCCGTGATCGCCACCACCACAACACATTTCCATGCCAGGTCGGAGTAGCGGGGGAGGAGCTGTGCCCACGCCCCGCGTCCGCGGAGCAGCAGCGCCATCGCGATCAGCGGACCGATCCACAGGGCCGCGGCCAGCACGTGCGCGGCGACGAGGACCGGGCCCAGGGTGTAGGCGGACATGTGCCCGGTGACCGACCGCGCGACCAGGGCGAGGACGGCCACCGCCGCGACGGGTGTCAGCGGCCAGTGTGCCTCGCGGCGGAAGGCGATCGTCGCGGCCACCGACAGCGCGGCGGTGGCAAGGACGGTCGCGACTCCGATCCGACCGACGCTGATCTCGGAGATGAAGTGTCCCACCGTGACCGGTGTGAGCGCGCCGGCCGAGACCTCGGCGGTCTCCGCGGCGGCGGCGACGAGCAGCGCGGCCTCGGCGACCGCCCAGGCGGCCGAGGCGACGGCCATGGGACGCCACAGCCGGGGCAGTGGGACCGCTGGTCTGCGATCGCCGCGCTGCAGCAGTACGAGCAGGCACAGCCCCAGGACGGTCGCGCCGAGAAGGTCGGACAGGACGCGGATGGTTGCCGCCACGTCCGGCCCGGCCGGGTGGGCCAGTGCCCACGCCGTCGCCACCCCCGCCGCCCCGCCGACAGCCGCGAACGCGCCGGTGCGCGTGTGTGGCGGGAGCCGCCACACGCGCGCACCGGGGGTGGCGTCGCCTGTCACCGCTTGCGGAGCGCGAACGCCAGCCCGCCGCCGAACAGGACCACCGCTGCCACGACGAACGGCCACAGCGGGACGCCGCCGGAGTCGTCACTCGACTCCGACGACGAGCCGGTGGTCGCGCCCGGCGTTCCGCTGCCCGCCTCGGTGAGGGTGAACGTGCTGGTTCCGGTGACGGGATGCCCGTCCGCGGAGGTGACGCGGTACGCGATCGTGTATTCGCCGGCCGGACCGAGTTCGCCGACCGGGACGCTGATCGTCGGGCCGGACACCGTGGGCTCTCCCTTCGACCACAGGTTGGCGTCCGGGCCGACCACCGTCAGGGTCGCGAAACTCGTCTGCAGCGGCTCGTTGAAGGTCACCGTGACCTGTTCCGGGCCGGCCGAGACCGAGGTTCCGCTCTCGGGGTCCACACCGATGACGGCGGAATGCGCCCCCGCGACTCCGACGCCGAGCAGCGCGGCGAGCGCGGTCAGCACCGTGACGGCCAGTACCCGCATCCGGCCGGTCATGAGCGACGACCGCGGATGGTCGCGCCGATGCCGAGCGCGGCGCCGAGCGCGCCGAGCACCAGGCCGATGCCGCCCAGCCAGCGGGCGGTGGTGTCGGTGGCGTCCACCTCGCCGGCGGTGTCGGTCGTCGTGCTCGCGTCGGCGCCGTGTGCGTGGCCGGTGTCGGCGGCGGCCGTCAGCGTCAGGGTCGGGGCGGGATGCTCCGGCTCGGCGCCGTTCTCGGTGGCCTGGTCCCAGGCCACGACCGTGCCGTCACTGTAGGTCTGCACGGCGTTGAACGAGACGGAGTCCTCGGTCGGCAGGGGGCCGGCCGAGAGCAGGAACTGCTGGAACTGGCCGGGACCGACGGAGATGCCGGCGTCGGCGGTCCACGTCACGGAGGTGGCCTCGCCCTCGGCGTTCTTGGCGACCTGCGCGGTCCACCCGGGGAGCGGCTCTGTGCGCGCCGACTTCAGTTCGGGCAGCGTGACTTCGAGCTTGGTGGTACCGGCGGTGTCGGATTCGGTGGGAACCCGGAACGTCAGCACGGTGTAGCCGCCCTGGGCTGCGCCGGGAGCGTTGACGGAGACGTGGGCGGAGGCGATGCCTGCGCCGCTCACGAGCAGCGCTGCGGTCGCACCGGCCACGAGGACGGTGCGAGTGGAACGGATCTTCATGTGTGGTCTTTCTCGAAAGGTGTTGGGGGAGCGGCTAGCCGAACCGGACTGCCGGTGGCCCCCGCCTCGAGACCACGTGGTCGAGCAGGAGGTGGGTGAGGGGGTCGGGTGTGGTGGGTACGCGTTGCGCCCGACGCGGGACGGGACGGGCGACCGGACCGCGGAGCGGCACTCGCAGCGCGCGGGTGATCGGGCCGTACAGCCTCTCGGCGGCGACGATCAGTGCCGCGCAGAGCGCGGTGGCGACGGCGTGCGCGGTCAGCATCGTCGCGGCCGACGCGGCGGGGAAGTGCTGATGCACGGTCGTGCCCGACAGGATCAGGTGTCCGAGCAGTTGGCCGCCGGCGAGGGTCGCCACGAGTGCGGTGCGCGTGCCACGGCCGGTGGCGGCGACCGCCCCGGCGGCGGTGCTGCACAGGACGAGCAGCGTCAGCGCCGCAGGCGTCGGGTATCCGCCCCCGGCCAGACCGTGACCGGCGACGGCGAGCGCCGCGGTGAGCGCACCGACGGTGCCGCCGCGCATCACACCGACGGCACCCACCGAGAGCGGTCCGGTGACATCGCCTCGCCTGACACCGACGGCGCCGCCACGGGTGGTGGCGGCGCCGGATGTCTGGTGCGAGGTCACGACGGCGTGGTCAGTGCACGCCGAGCTTCGCGAGCAGATCCGCCTCGACGCCGTCGAGTTCGGTCGCGATCGCGAGGTGGGCGGACTTGCGTCGCTGCGTCGGCATCAACTCGGCGGCGTGGACGGCGGTGTCCAGCTCGGCGAGCCGGCCGCGGACCGCCGCGGTGAACTTCGCGGTGTCGGCGTCGGGCTGCCGCTTCGTGATCTCGTCGGCGGTGCGTTCCGCACCGGCGATGCGTGCGCTGAGGCGGGCACCGTGCCCGGTGTAGGCACCGAGTTCCTCCGGGGCGACTCCGAGCCGGTGGGCGCGCTGAGTGTCGAGTTGGGCGCGGGCCAGCACCGTGCCGCGGTAGACGAGCGGGGCCAGCACCGGCGTCAGCAGCCGCGCGATCCCGAGGTACCGCTTCACCTGGGACGCGGTGATACCGGTCTTGGCGGCTTCGGCAGCCGCCTTCTCCTGGGCCTTCAGGGTCGCGAGCTGCGCCTTCTCGACCTTCTTCGCGGACTTCGCGTCCGCCTTGAGCTTCTTGCGTTCGTTGCGGGCGCCGTGCTTGGCCTCGAGCTTCGCCTTGTGCTTGAGGGCCTTCGCCTCGGCGCGGCGGGTCGCGCGCGACTTGCGTTTCTTGAACAAACCCATGCGGGTGGCCCCTCCATCTGGTGCTCGAGCGCCGGAACACTGCCGAGTACAGGGTATCGGTGTGAGCGTGAGGTTCGGCCGCTCGGGGCGAGCCGCGTGCGCGGGTTGTCGGACCGGCGGACCATAATCTGTTCCATCGTGAATTCTTCGCAAGGCCCACGGGAGCCGGTCCTGCCCGCCGACGCACCGAGCAGTCGGCGGTCGGTGCTGATCGATCCGAGGGCGCTGACGGGCTGCCGGCATCGCGTCCACCTCGACACGATGTACCCGCAGGCTGTCGCGAACGTGCCCGAGGACGTCGGGGTTCAGCAGCGGCGCGAGGCCGCACGGGCCTTCCGGGAGTCGATGCGGGAACGCCTGATGGACGGCGCCGCGTCCGAAGACCGCTCCTGGGTCATCATCGACCCCACCACTCGTGCCTCGCAGCGGGCGGCGGCCACCCTGCGGGCGTGCGCTGAGGGCGTGGACCGCATCTGGGGCGCGGTGCTGCCCGACGAGCACGACACGGGTCGCCGGGCGCGCTCGGAACTGTTGATCCGTGATCGGGAGCGGGGCGGCTACATCCCGGTGATCGTGGTCAACCACAAGGTCACCGACCCGGGTTCCGGGGCGGTCACGTCCGGGCTGGACGAGTGGGCGCCCGCGGACGACGAGAAGCGCAAGGTCCGCGCCCAGTTGCGTGACCAGTTCCGGCTCGCGCAGATCCATCGGATGCTCGAACGCAACGGTCATGCGAGCCCTGCGATGCTGGGCGGCGCCATCGGCTACGGCGGCGAGTGCATCCTGGTGCACGACCTGGCCGCGGTCATGGAGTTGTACGACGCGCGGTTCACGGACCGGGTGGCGGTGGCGCGGGGTGAGGTCGCGACGGTGCCCTCGCAGGTGGGGGAGTGTCGGTCCTGCCCGTGGTGGCCGGACTGCAAGGCGGCGCTGACGGAGAGCCGGGACGTGAGCCTCGTGGCGACGGGGTCGCGGGCCGAGGTGTTGCGGGCCGCCGGTGTGCACACCATCGACGCACTCGCCGCCTGGGACGGCCCGGCTCCGGAGGAGTGGCAGGGCAACGGTTTCGGCGACGCTGTCGTGGTGGCTCGGGCCTGGCTCAAGGGTGTTCCCCTGGTGCGGCGCGCCGAGGCCGTGACGGTGACCCGCGCCGACGTCGAGGTCGACGTCGACATGGAGAGCTATCAGGAGCACGGCGCCTACCTGTGGGGCACGTTGCTGACGGAGGCGGGTGTGACGCAGCCGTACCGGCCGTTCGTGACGTGGGATCCACTCCCGACGGTGGACGAGGGTCGGTCGTTCGCCGAGTTCTGGGGTTGGCTGACCACGACACTGGAGTCCACTCTCGCGCAGGGGAAAACCTTTGCAGCCTATTGTTATTCGCGTTCCGCAGAGGACAAGTGGCTGTTGGAGTCGGCGACCCGTTTCGCGGGCCTGCCCGGCGTCCCGACCGTGGCGCAGGTGCGGAGGTTCATCGACGGCCCGCACTGGGTGGATGTCTACCAGGCGGTCAGCGACCAGTTCATCTGTCCGAACGGCAAGGGGCTCAAGAAGATCGCGCCGGTCGCCGGATTCCACTGGCGCGACGCGGAGGCCGGCGGCGAGGCGTCGATGAGCTGGTACCGCGACGCCGTCGGCTACGACGGTGAGCCCGATATGTCCCAGCGTGAGCGTCTGTTCGTCTACAACGAGGACGACGTGCGTGCCACCAAGGTGTTGCGGGAGTGGATGACCGACCGCGCCGCCGTGGACGTGCCGCTCGCCACGGAGTTGTAGGACTCCACCTCGATCCCGACGCGCCGGATGCCCGGCGTCGATTCGTCGTGCCCGTGCGGCGCCGAATCCGTTCCCAATTGTCCCCTTCTCCCGTCTGTTCATTCAGCTTGACACGACCGTAAAGTAGGGCTAATTTCTGCGTGACTCAGGTCACAACAGGCACAGAACACCGGTCGTTACCAGGGCGAACGGTGTTGCGGCTCGGTTGTGGCGAGCCCTGTCGGGCCGATGTGTCGTGCCCGAAACTCGTCCGAAAGGCGGCGTTCATGCGTAGAAGAGTTGGTCGGATCGCTGCGGTCGCCGTGACCGCGGCCTGTCTGGTGTCGGTGGCGGCCTGTGGCAGCGACGACAGCAGTGACAGCAGCAGCGGCTCCGCCGCGAGCGCGACCGGTGTCCAGGCGACCGGCGACCCCGTGAAGGTCGGCCTGTTCAACCCGTCGAAGGGGCCGGCCACCCAGCCGGGCGTGACCACCGGCGCGAACGCCGCGGTCGACTACATCAACAACCAGATCGGCGGCATCGGTGGCCGCCCGATCGAACTGATCGACTGCGGGCTCGACCAGACGGCCCCCGAGTCGACGATCGCCTGCGCGAACCAGTTCGTCGAAGCCGGCGTCGTCGCCGCGATCGACGCCTACAACACCGAGTCACTCGCCGCGATGCCGATCCTGCAGTCCGCGGGCATCCCGATGGTCGGCCAGATCCCGTTCAACACCGCCACCGGCGCCCAGGCCGAGGGTCGCGTGTACTTCGGTCCGCCGCCCGCCGCGTTCCTCATCGGCTTCATGGAGCAACTCAAGGCCGCGGGCAAGAACTCGCTGACCCTCGCGAACACCGATCTGCCGCAGGCACATCAGGTGGCCGACGCCCTGCTGATCCCGTTCGGCACGCAGCTGGGCATGGACGTCAAGGCCGTCTACTACCCGCCCACCGGACCGAACTTCACCGCGCTGGCCACCACGCTGGCCGAGGGCAACCCCGCCGCCGCCGGTCTGATGACCGCCCCGAACGACAACACCTGCACCAAGCTCGCGCAGTCGCTGGTGTCGGTGAAGTACCAGGGCACCCAGTTCATGGCCGCCTGCACCGAGTTCATCGACACGATGGGCTCGCAGGTCGTCGGCGCCCAGACCTACTCCCCGTTCTGGCTGCCGCCGTCGATCGACTCGGCTCCGGAGGACGCGAAGGCGAACCTGCAGGCCGCCGAGGACGCCATCGAGGCGGAGGGCGGCACCGCCGGCTTCTACGCCTACGGCGCCTTCACCACCCTGGTCGACTTCGCGACCATCCTCACCGACGCGGGGGTCACCGACTTCACCGGTGCCAACGTGCTCACCGCCCTCAAGGCCGTCAACGGCTACCAGTCCTTCCTGGGTCCGCAGCTGAACTGCGGCAAGGCGACCAGCCCGAACTGCACCACCGACATGCTGCTGTTCGAGGTCGTCGGTGACAAGAAGACCGAGCCGGTCACCGGCGGGTTCATCACGCCGAACCCGCAGGTGCTCGGGATGATTCCGGGCGCCGCGTAGTCGGTCCCCGAGACGGCCGGGCGGTGCCGCACGGCACCGCCCGGCCGTCCCTTCGAACATGCGCCGCACGGCGCGTCGAGTGAGTGAGTGCCACCATGGGTCAGTTCCTTCAATTCGTCTTTCTCGGTCTCTCGAGCGGCGCCGTCTACTCGGTGTTCGCCTCGTCCCTGGTGGGTGTGTACGCGGCCACCGGCATCATCAACTTCGCGCAGGGCGCGATCGGCCTCTGGGCCGTCTACACCGTCGCCGCGCTCCGAAACGACGGCACGCTCGTGCTGCCGATCGGCTCCCTCTCGCTCGGCAGCGAGGATTCTCCGACCCCGATGCTTCTCGCCGTGGTGATCGGCGTCGTCAGCGCCGTCCTGTGGGCGCTGATCGCGCACGTGCTGGTTTTCCGGCCGCTGCGGCACGCGCCCGTCCTCGCCCAGGTCGTCGCGTCCGTGGGCCTCATGCTCTTCCTGCAGGCGCTGGTGCACCTGCGCTTCGACACCGAGAACCTGTTCGCGCTGTCGATCCTCCCCGACGACACCATCGAGATCGCCGGCGCCGTCGTCAACGTCTCCGACCTGATCCTCGCCGGCGTCGCGATCGCCGTCGCCGCACTGTTCTGGGCGTACTTCAAGCTCACCGTCCTCGGTGTGGCCACCCGGGCGGGCTCGGAGGACGAGCTCGCCGCCAGGCTCACCGGATACTCCCCGGACCGGCTCGCCGCGATCGTGTGGGCACTGACCGGTGCCGCGACCGGCCTCATCGTCATCCTGGCCTCGTTCACCATCGGCCTGAGTGTCACCAGCTACACCTTCTTCGTCATCCCGGCACTGGCCGTGGCCCTCGTCGGCCGGCTCAGCTCGTTCGGCGTCGCGTGTGCCGCCGGTCTGGTGCTCGGCTCGTTCCAGTCGGTGATCCTGTGGCTCACCACCAAGGACTGGTGGCCGGAATGGGCGCAGGCCGGCCTCGGAGACGCCGTACCGTTCGTCATCGTCGTCGTCGCGCTGTTCCTGCTCGGCGGCCGCATCCCGTCACGCGGCTCGCTCGGCGAGATCAAGATGCCTGCGGTGCACATCCCGACGATCCGGGTGGTACCCGCGGCGGGCGTCACCGCCGTGGTCGTCGCCGCGACCGTGCTCACCACCGGCACCTGGCGCTACGGCGTCGTGACATCGGTGATCCTGTCGCTGATCGCGCTGTCGCTGGTACTGCTCACCGGCTACCTGGGCCAGATCTCGTTGGCCAGCATGGCATTTGCGGGTACGGCGGGATTCGCGCTGTCGAAGCTGACCACCGAGTGGAACGTCCCGTTCCCGCTCGACATGATCCTCGCCTCGCTCATCGCCACCGCCCTCGGCGTGCTCGTCGGCATCCCGGCACTGCGCATCCGCGGCGCCCAGCTCGCCGTCGTCACCCTCGCCGCGGCGCTGGCCATTCAGAGCTTCGTGTTCAACAATCCGGCGATCACCGCCTACGAGGGCAACGTGATCGAGGATCCGACGCTGTTCGGCATCGACTTCGGCGTTCGCGACGGCACCAACCTGGTGACGCTGCGCTTCGCGTTCCTGGTGCTGGTCGTCGTCGCGGTCACCACGGTGCTGGTGCTGCGCCTGATGAGCGGCTCCACGGGCCGGGCGTTCCTCGCCGTCCGCTCCAACGAGCGGGCCGCGGCGTCCGCGGGCATCAACGTGGCCGCGACGAAGCTGCTCGGTTTCGCGTTGTCCGCGTTCCTCGCCGGCATCGGCGGTTGCCTCATCGGCTACAGCCGCGGTCAGCTGTCGGCGGGCTCGTTCACCGTGATGATCGGGCTGACGCTGCTGGCGATGACCTACGTCGGAGGCATCACCTCGTTCGCCGGTGCCTGCATCGCCGGTGTGATCGGTCCGCTCGGTGTCGGCTACGTGTTCCTCAACCAGACCCTCAGCCTGGGTGAGTACTACGAGCTGATCGCGGCGGGCAGCCTGCTGCTGATGGCCGTGCTCAACCCGGTCGGCGTCGCGGGTGCGTTCTCCGACGCGTGGGAGCACCTCCGCTCCCGAGGGCGCCACCACAAGGACAACGACTCGACTCCGCCGCAGCCGGAATCACCCTCCCAGGTAGGTGCGCATGTCTGACACGACCTCCGCCACGACCGCGCAGCGACTGCTCGAGACGCGCGCGCTGTCCGTCCGCTACGGCGGCGTGAGCGCCAACACCGACATCGACCTCACCGTCGGTGCCGGCGAGATCGTCGGCCTGATCGGCCCGAACGGTGCGGGCAAGACCACCTTCGTCGACGCGGTGACCGGGTTCACCAAGTCGAGTGGTGGTGTGTCCCTGGCCGGTTCGCAACTGGAGAAGTCCAGCCCGCACCGCAGGCGCCGGGCAGGCATGGCCCGGACCTGGCAGGCGGGCGAGCTGTTCACCGACCTCACCGTCGCGCAGAACCTGGCCGTCGCAGTGCAGGCCGTCGGGCTGCGGGCGATGTTCTCCGACATCGTGAACGGATCCAAGCCCCCCGCGGACCTGATCGACCGGGCCCTGACCCTCGTCGGGCTGACCGACGTCGCGGACCGCCGGCCCGGGGAGCTGACCCTCGGCCAGCAGAAACTGGTCGGTGTCGCCCGCGCCCTGGTCGGCGACACCAGGCTGGTGCTGCTCGACGAGCCGGCCGCGGGCCTGGACACGCACGAGAGCAAGGAGTTCGGCACGGAGCTGCGCAGGATCGCGAACACCGGCATCGGCGTGCTGCTCATCGACCACGACATGTCACTCGTGCTCGACGTCTGCGACCGGCTGTACGTACTGGACTTCGGGAAGGTCATCGCGCAGGGCCCGCCCGCGCAGATCCTCGACGACCCGGCGGTGGTGGCGGCCTATCTCGGCAGCCCCGAGGTGGAGGCCGCCGTACCGCAGAACGATTGGGAGGCGCAGGCATGACCACGGTGTTCGAACTCGACGACATCACCGTCGGGTACGGCGGTGTGTCCGCGGTGCGCGGCCTCAGCGCGTCGGTGCGAGAGGGCGAGATCCTGGCGCTGCTCGGGCCGAACGGGGCGGGCAAGACGACCACCATGCTCGCGGCGGTCGGCGCGTTGCCCCTGATCTCCGGCACCGTCCGGGCACTCGGTCAACCGATCGACTCCGCTGTGGAGAAGAACGCCCGCCGCGGCGTCACCCTCGTCCCCGATTCGCGTGGGGTCTTCCACCGGCTGTCCGTGGCGGACAACCTGCGGCTGGCCAAGCGGAAGGGGGGTACCGACCTGGGCGTGGTGTACGACTACTTCCCGAAGCTGAAGACGATGCGGACCCGCAAGTGCGGCACCCTCTCGGGTGGTGAGCAGCAGATGCTCGCCATGGCGAAGGCGCTGCTCGCGGGCCCGAAGGTGTTGCTCATCGACGAACTCAGTCTGGGGTTGTCGCCGATCGCCGTGCAGGAGCTGCTGCCGCGGCTGCGGTCGATCGCCGACGATCAGCGGATGGCGGTGATCCTGGTGGAGCAGCACATCGACCTCGCTCTGGGGATCGCGGACTCGGCGGTCGTGCTGCACCACGGCCGGGTCGCGCTGTCGGCGCCGGCGGCCGAGTTGCGCGACCGTCGGGACATGGTCGAGGCCGCGTATTTCGGCCGGACCGTGGATGTAGCGTGACGGGGTGCCCAACACCAGGAATCGTCCGACGGACGAGCAGCTGCTCCGTGCCGCCCGGGCGGTGATCGCGGAGGTCGGTGCCGACCGCGCGACCATGGACATGGTCGCCGAGCGCGGTGGCACCACCCGCGTCACCCTGTACGCGCACTTCCGGTCACGGGATTCCTTGATAGACAAGGTGATCCAACGAGAGCTCGACGTCTTCACCGAGTGGATGGTCGCCGCGTACGACGAGAGCGAGGACATGCCCCACGGTGCCCGCGCGCGGCACGCGGTGGAGGCCTTGTTCGCCTACGCGCGTGACCATCCCGACGGGTTCCGGGTCCTGTTCGGGCATCGTGACGCCACCACCGATCCCGGGCGTCGGCTGCACGAGGTGCTGGTGCCGCGGATCGCCGAGCGGTTGCGTGCCAACTACGCCGCCCGGGGCGCCACGATCGGCGCCGGAGCGGAGACGCTGGCGTCGCTGCTGCTGGGGATGAGCCTCGACGTCGCCTATCGCGCGGTGGTGGTCGGCGGCGCCGACCTGGACCGAGCCTGCGAACTCGCCGTCACCGCGACATTCGCCGTGTTGCGTGACGTCAGTCCCGTGCAGCTGGAGGCGCTCGCCGCGCATACCGAGTGAGCGTCCGAGTGTGATGTCGCCCGTCCGCGGGTGCGGCGACATCGTGCGCCGAAACGGCCGGTAGGCTCGGAGAACATGGCACTGAGCGCGACCCTGTACATCTTCACCGTCCAGTTGGCGGACGTCGACCGCGGCGTCTACCAGGACCTGGACCTGCGGGTTGCGCGCCACCCGTCCGAAACCGCCGAGTACATGCTGACCCGGGTACTGGCGTACTGCCTCGAATACGAGGACGGCATCGCGTTCAGTGACGGCGGGGTGTCCTCGGACGAGGCGCCCGTCCTCGTCCGTGATCTGACCGGTCGCGTCACCGCCTGGATCGACGTCGGCGCGCCTGATGTCGACCGCATCCACCGCGCTGCCAAGCTCGCCGACCGCGTCGCGATCTACACGCACCGCGATCCGTCGAAGGTCCTGGCCGCACTCCCGGCCAAGCGCATCCACAAGGCGGAGGCCATTCCGGTGTACAGCTTCGACAGCGCGTTCGTCGAGGACGCCGCCGCGGCCCTCGAGCGCCGCAACACCGTCTCCGTGTCCGTCACCGAACGGCTGCTGTACCTCGATTTGGGTGGTAACGCGTTCAGCACCCAGATCGAGGAGCATCGACTCGGGTAGTAGATGCGTTGGTGTACAACACTTTCGGTCAGCGGGCCTTCGTCTGTTGAATCACCGGAACGTCCGTTGCCGACCAGATAGTCTGTCGGACACCCCGGCGTGCCCGGGGTATTCACACATAGCTCTGGCTGAACGGGGAGAGTCATCGTGGGAGAGAACTTGCTGCGTCGGGCAGGCTCGATGATCGGTGCAGGCGCTGTCGTCGTCGGTGTGGTCGCGGGAGGTGGGGTCGTCGGGGCGGGGACCGCGAGTGCCGTTTCGAGTGTTGGCTACTGCTACGACGACATGGACCCCGGCCACGGCGCATACCTCTGCCTGACCGAGCCGGTCAGCGAGGCCCTCCTGGCTGTCCTCACTGTGTACATACCCGTCGCGGGGAGCATCGAACAAGGCCTGGCCGGCATGTCGCAGTCGTGACCGCTGGGGTGGTCGCGTCGTGTTCGTGCGACCACCCCTGCCGGTCTGGAACTGATCGCTACCGCGGTGCCATTCGCAGTGCACCGTCCATGCGGATGGTTTCGCCGTTGAGGTAGTCGTGCTCGACGATCATCTGCGCGAGCTGCGCGTACTCGGTGGGCTGGGCGAGTCGGGACGGGAACGGGACGCCGGCCTCGAGACCCTTGCGGTACTCCTCGGTGACGCCGGCGAGCATCGGAGTGTCGACGATGCCGGGGGCGATGGTGTTCACGCGGATGCCGTACTGCGCGAGGTCACGCGCGGCGGGAACCGTCATACCGTGCACGCCGCCCTTGGACGCGGAGTACGCGATCTGCCCGACCTGTCCCTCGAACGCCGCGACGGACGCGGTGTTGATGACCACACCGCGCTGCCCGGACGCGTCTACGGCGTCGGTCTTCGAGATCGCTTCCGCGGCAAGGCGCATCACGTTGAACGAGCCGAGCAGGTTGACGGTGATGACCGTACGGAACAGTTCGAGGTCGTGCGGGCCGTTCTTCGACAGGATGCGGCCGGCCCAGCCGACACCGGCGCAATTCACGACGATGCGCAGCGGAACTCCGGACGCGACGATCTGCTCGATCGCGGCCTGCACCTCGTCACCGCTGGTGACGTCGGTCGGGATGAGCGTGACTCCGGCCGGCACGTTGTCGCCTGCGCGCTCGATGGACTGCGCGAGGTCGAGCCCGAAGACGGTCGCACCCGCATCGGCGAAACGCTTCGCCGTTGCCGCACCGAGCCCGGAGGCCGCTCCGGTGACGAGTGCCGCGGTTCCCTGAATGTCCACTGTTCGCTCCCTCTCGCAATTACTAGGTCGTCCTACTAATTGGAACGATAGCCGGGCGCGGCGAACGGGGTGCATCGAGGGCAGTGAACAACGCTACGACCTGCGGAAATCGGTCGTTCACAGCGGTCCCGGCGGACGAGGTCGCTCGGTACGGTGCCCGCGGGGGATGCGGTCGTGGCACGGGGACTGCGTCGGCGCAGTCGGAAGAGTTCGTGGGGTCGGTGTCGCAGCCGCTGTCCTTGTCGGTGGAGTCGACGCCCGAACAGTGGATCGGGGCCGGGCTCATGATGGTGGTACTCGTGCCGTTGGCAGCGCTCGATGCCGTGAGTTCCTTCGATCCCATCCTTGGTTGCGGGCTCGGGGAATGCACCATTCCGCCCCTCGAGGAACAGTTGTTCGACTGGGCCGCGGCGGAGTTCGGCTCGTAACCGGCATCGCGGTGCGTGAGGTGCGCGGTCACGCGCAGTCGATGCACCGCCGGGCTGCGGGGAGGGCGTCCAATCGCTCCGGACCGATCGGTCGGCCGCACTTCTCGCACACCCCGTACGTACCGGCGTCGAGACGACGCTCGGCGGCGGCCAGCTCGTCCAGGTCCCGTCGGGCGTCGTCGAGCAGTGACGACGTCTGTGCCCGCTCGAATGCGACAGTCGAGCCCTCCGGGTCGTGTTCGTCGTCGTCGGTACTCAGGTGCGAGCCCTCGACGATGTCGGCGAGGCGGGCGGTGAGGAAGTCGATGCGGTGCGCGGCGTCGGCGCGTTCGCTCGCGATCCGCTCACGCGCCGATGCGACGCCCGGTTCCGGAAGCGTCATGTCCGGTTCAACGTGAAACGACCCCGATCCCATACCCGGCGGTTCGATGAATTTCCGGGCCCGGAGGAGTCTGTATCCGGAGAGGACGCCGACCGAGGAGGAACCATGCCTGTCGAACTCGACCTGGCGCCGGCTGCGGCGCAGGTGTCCAGGATCGCGGCACATGTCCGTGACGAGGACCTTGCGGCGCCCACCCCGTGCGCGAAGTGGCCGGTCACGGTGCTTCTCGCGCATCTCGTGTTCCTGTCGGAGGCGTTCGCCGCCGCCGGGCGAAAGCTGCCCTTCGCGGGAGACGCGTCGACCATCCCGGATCTGCCCGTCGACTGGCGCTCCCGACTCGACGCCAACCTCGCCGCACTCGTCGCCGCCTGGCGTCACCCCGAGGCCTGGGAGGGGGAGGCGAGCGCGGGCGGGGTGACGATGCCCGCCTCCGTGATGGGCGTCGTCGCACTCGACGAGCTGGTGCTGCACGGCTGGGACCTCGCCCGCGCCACCGGACAGCGGTTCCACGCCGAACCCGCCGACGTCCGCGCCTGCACCGGATTCGCGGAATCCATGTCGCAGCCCGGTGACGAGGCGAGTCGCGAGGGTTTGTACGGGCCGGTGGTGCCGGTGCCCGCCGACGCGGACGGCCTCGCCCGGCTCCTCGGATACGCGGGCCGAGATCCCGGTTGGACTGCACCCTGACGCGGGCCGTTGTCCGCCTTCGAATACTGGTTGCGCTCCCACACTGCGCCGCGTGGTGCGCACATCGCGCGAGGTCGCGGTGCTGTCCGAAGGGCTTTCATCCGAACGGATCTCGCGACTTCGACAGTCCCGTTCCAGATGCGGTGGACTCGTCGAGTACGCGCAAGGAACCGTCGAGCGTCCGGTCTGGTGCTCGGGGCGAGCACGCGTGGCACGGATCTCGAACTCGAATTCGCTTCCATCACGGGGACATTCGGTGCAGACCTCCTCGCATCTTCCGCTCGGCAGATGGGTCGTGGGTCTTCACCGCCGCGTCGCTCTGCAATCGCATCCCCCGGCTTCCTCGGGCCGAACGGGAAGATCGGTTGTTCGGTGAACTGCCCTCGAGATGCCTGCGCTGTCGACGCGTTCAGCGAATGCCGTCGCGGCGCAACGCAATCGACACGGCGGCGGCCCGAGTGTCGACGCCCAGCTTGGTGTAGATGTGCGCGAGGTGGGTCTTCACCGTCGCCTCGCTGATGTGCAGCCGGCGCCCCAGTTCCTTGTTGGTGAGACCCTCGGCGAGCAAGGTCAGCAGTTCCGCTTCGCGGGCGGTCAACGCCTGGTCGGGGCGCCGCATCTTGTCGAGAACCCGCGCCGCGACGGGGGGAGACAGCATGCTCTGGCCCGCGACCGCACCGCGGATCGCGGCGAACAGCTCCCGCGGAGCGGTGTCCTTCAGCAGGTAGCCGATCGCGCCGGCGTCGAGCGCGCGGACGACGTCGGCGTCGGTGTCGTAGGTGGTGAACACGAGCACCGGCTGGTCGGGTCGGGCGGACCGGATCCTGCGGATGGCCTCGACACCGTCGATACCGGGACCGAGCGCGAGGTCCATCGTCACCAGTGCGGGGGAGAGGTTCGCGGCCATCGCGACCGCGTCCTCACCCGACTCGGCTTCGCCGACCACCTCGATGTCCGGCTGCGAATCCAGCAGCGCGCGCAGTCCGGCACGCACCACCGCGTGGTCGTCGACGAGCAGCACCGTGATCATCGTGTGCCCGATCCGACCGGCACCTGTGCCGCAACCACCGTGCCCTCGCCGGGCGAGCTCTCCACGCCGAACGTTCCGCCGAGGGCCTCGACCCGCTGCCGCATCGCCGGCAGGCCGAACCCGTGCGCGTCGCCGACCGTGAAGCCGACGCCGTCGTCGAACACGTCCAGCGCCACGGCGCCGGGCAGATACGTGAGCGTCACCCCCACAGTCTGCGCGTGGGCGTGCCTGCGCACGTTCGACACCGCGCTCTGGGTGATCCGCAGGAGCGCGTGCCGGACTCCGTCGGGCAGCGCCACCGGGTCGCCGACCACCTGCAGCTGCGCGGACGGGACGTACCCGCGGGCCGCTGCCAGGAGCGCCGCATCCAGCGACTGCGTCGCGAGATCGGGCGAGCCGAGGTAGTGCACGAGGTTCCGTGTCTCGGCGAGGTTGTCACGCAGCGACGCCGTCGCCACCTCGATCTCGCCGCGTGCCTTCCGTGGGTCGACGTCCCGCAGTTCGTCCGCGGCCTCGAGGTGCAGGAGCGCACTCGTCAGGCCCTGGGTGACGGTGTCGTGGATCTCGCGCGCGATGCGTTCTCGCTCCGACAGGACCCCGGCTTCCCGTTCCCTCTCGGCGAGCCGCGACTTCGCGTCGACGAGTTCGCCGAGCAGCCGTTCCCGCTCGGCGTTCTCCCGCTGTACCTGGCCGAACGCGAGGACGATGAGGGCGCCGGTGCACAGCGGCGCCAGCAGCACCGGCCACTCGGTCCGGCCGCTGAACGACGCGAACTCCACACCCGCGAACACGGCGAGACCCGCGACCACCGGGTATGCGATCCGCCGCGGGAACGCGCTGGTGCACAGGAAGAAGATCGGGAAAGCCGACCACGCGAAGCTGGGCGCCAGCCACACCAGCACCACCCACGAGGTGAGAACCGGCCACACCCACGGCTGCCACGGCCCGCCCCGCCGGGACTGCACCACGACCACCGCGTACAGCCCCGCCAGGGTGACGACCAGCGCCGCAACGACCACCCAGCGACCGCTCACCCCGTGGTAGGTGAGGTAGCGGGCCGTCGACGCCGCGAGCAGCAGGTAGAAGGAGGCGTGGATCGCGAGCCCCATCGGACCCCGGAATGCCGCATTGCCCTGCATTCGGCCGATCCTACGGACGACCAGGTGGTGACGGATCGGCCATTCGGATGATGTCGGCGTCGCCGGACGGGGGACACCGGTGCAGTCGGACGGCCGATGCCGCGACGAGGTGGTCCGCACGAGGCTGGGGATGTCCGACACACCACTCGAAAGGCACCCCGATGACCATCACCCGCCACCTTCCCCGCGCTCTCGCCGTCGCCGTGCCCGCTGCCGCGCTGCTCGCGGTCACCGCGTGCGGGTCGGCCGACGACACCGCTGCCGCCTCGACCACGGCGGTCAGCCCGGCCGCGATGTCGCAGCAGCAGCCCGCGAACGGCGAGGCAGGCACCGTGTCCGCGAACCGGCTCTCCGTCGACGCCGCGGGCCGGGCCGCGCAGGCGGCGCTGGCCCAGTGCCGAGCCGACGGCCTCGGATTCGTCACCGTGTCGGTGGTGGACCGTGCCGGCAACGTGCAGGCCATGCTGCGCGGCGACAACGCCGCCCAGCACACGGTCGAGGCGTCTCGCGCGAAGGGCTACACCGCCGCCGCGTTCGGGGCGAACACCTCGGACCTCGCCGGCCGTGCGAAGGGCGACGGCGCCACCGTCGCCGATCTTCCCGGCACCCTGTTCCTGCCCGGCGGCGTGTCGGTGAAGGTCGGGAACGCTTCGATCGCCGGCATCGGCGTCGGTGGCGCACCCGACGGGAACGCCGACCAGGCCTGTGCCGCCGCCGGTCTCGCGGCGATCGAGGGAAGCCTGAAGTGAGGGCTGCTGCCCTTGCGGCGGCACTGATCGGGACGGCACTGGTCGTGTCCGGTTGTGGGAGCGGCATTCCGGCCGGGACAAACCCGCCGCAGGCGGAGCCGGTGTCCGATGTCGGGGCGACGGCGACGGCAGAATCCTCGCCCGTCGTCTCGGCGGAAGTGGCGGAGGCATCGCTGTTCGAGGCGGCTGCCGCTGATGACGCAGAAGGAGTTCGGGAAGCGCTGGCCCAGGGCGCGAGCATCGACGCCAGAGGAGAGGAAGGTCGGACACCGTTGGTGGCCGCGACCAAGGCGAACGCCGTGGCGGCGGCGATCGCCTTGATCGACGCGGGCGCCGACGTGAACGCGAAGGACGACATGCACGATTCGGCCTTCCTCTACGCGGGGGCCGAAGGGTTGAACGAGATCCTCGCGCGCACGCTCGCACACGGTGCGGATGTTCTGAGCACCAACAGGTTCGGCGGAACGGCACTGATCCCGGCGTCCGAACACGGGTACGGGGAGACGGTCCGCATGCTCGTCGCAGCGGGTGTGCCGGTCAACCACGTCAACGACCCCGGCTGGACGGCACTGCTCGAGGCGGTCGTCTACGGTGACGGGTCGGCGCGCTACGTGGATGTGGTCACCCAGCTCCTCGACGCCGGGGCGGACCCGACCATCCGTGACGCAGACGGCTCCACGGCGCTGGATCATGCTCGAAAGCTCGGGCAGCGGGAGGTGGCCGAGTTGCTTCGTGCGTCGCTGGGAGCAGGCGCGAACTGATCGCCGCCGCGGGCTCCCGAGGGTGGCTCGGCGCTTCACCCGTGGGAGTACCGGTCACGAACTCGAATTCACCCTCGTCACAGGGGATTGCGGCGAGAACCGTATAACGCTGCGACCTGTCTTGACGTGTTTGCCGAATCTCCCGTGGCGCGCCTCCTCGGTGCCTTACAGTTCCGGCGAGCGACGGGGCGGCCCCCGTTACAGCAAGAGGGGAATCTGATTTGGCAAGGACAGCAATGCGGATGGCTTCAGCCGTCGCGATCGCCGCGGCCATCGCTGCCGGGCCGGCGGTGTCCGGGGCGGGAGCCGGCGATCTCGGGAGTGTCGGCGAGGCTTTCGGGGCTCCCGGATACACGACGCAGTACGGCTACGGCACAACTCGCGGCGATGTCTCAATCATTTACCACGGGCCCAGTTCTGCTTCTCTGGGGCAGGATGTCACGTTCGTCGCGGAACTCGGAGGGCGTCCCGACGACGGGCCGACCCCGGGGAATGTGATCAGTTCCGTCATCCACCGTGCACCCGCAGGGTTCGAGTTCACTGGTGCCGATGTCAGCTCCTACGAGGAGACGCCGGGCGTCTATCCGATCAAGTTCCTGGAATCGTCCGCCTCGGTAGACCCGGAGACCGGGGACGTCACAGTCTCCGCGCCCGCCGAGGGGTGGACCGTGCCACCGAAAACAGGGGACGGCGTGGCAACCGTCAACCGTGTGTTCGTCAAAATCCACTACCACGTGAGCAAGCCCGTCACCGAAGAGTTCGCCCGCAGTTACGTCAGTTTCACCGGTCCCGATGTTCCCGCGTCGGACGAGTGGATGGAGACCGGCGCTGTGTACCAGGGGTTCTTCGACTCCCTGGTCCTCGATCTCGGGAGCTCGTGATCGTGAAACCGAGTGACGGCACTCGGCCAGGGCCGGTCGAACCCGGGCGGGAACACACATGAGATCAGCGGAACCGAGTACGGAAGCAACAGGTGGTGGAGGGGTGGCGTTCGGAATGACGCGGAAGCCGGTACGGGTCGGCGGTGCAGTGCTGGCCGCATTGACGATCGGTGGGGCCGGAACGACGATCGGGGTGGCTACTGCCGGTGCGGAAGCGGTTGTATTCGGCAGCTCCACGGGCAGTGTCGACGGTGGAACCCCGTGGCGGCTGGACGAGTTCCTGAGCGACCATCTGCGAGGGTGCCGTCACGAATCGTTCTACGTGGACAGCGGACCGTGCTATGACAACGGTTTCTCGACCTCGGGGACACTCGGAGACTACAAGGGAACGTACGACGGCCCGGACGAGGTGGAGCCGGGTGCAGAAGTCGAGTTCATCGCAAGTGTCCGCGCCGACATGGCGGCCTACGACGTGACCAACCCGGACACCGACGTGGATGTCACGAGTGTGGCGTACCAGCCGCCGGAAGGCTTCGAGTTCATGGGCGTGGTCGTGCGCGGTCGACTCGCCGGAGACCCGAGAAACCCTGTGGAACTACCCTCGACTGTCAGCGTGAATCCTGACAGCGGCAGGATCACCGTCTCGGCTCCCGCAGGTGGCTGGGCAATGAACCCGTTCATGTTGCCGCTCAGCCAATGGACGAGTACGAACGTCACCCTCCAATTCACTTTCCGGGCGCCGGAAGGTGAGACACCGGGCCGCACGAGCGGGTTCACGTTCACGGGAACCTCGGTGCCGACATCGAGCGGTCTTGTCGCGGCGGGCACCACGCGTGTCTGGCCCGAGGCCGCTGAGGGCACAGGTGGATCTGGAAGCTAGCGAGGATCCGGCGCCTGTGAGGGAGCCTCCTCGGCGGACTGGGGCTCACTCACGGGCGCGGGACGCTTGACGATGCCCACGATCGTGGCGACGACCACGATCACGGCGGCAGTGATCGGCCCTGCCGGGGTGCCCGGGAACAGGCCGTCGAGCAGCAGCAGGACGCCGAAGACCAGGAACAGGGTTGCGGCGCCGAGCTGGATGACCTTCTCCGGCAGGTGCTTGCCGAGGACGGCGCCGACGACGATCGCGAGGGCGTCGGCGGCGACCATGCCGACCGTCGACCCGATCCACACCCCGACCCAGTCGTTGTCGGTGGCGAGGGTGATGGTGGCGAGCATCGTCTTGTCGCCGAGTTCGGCCAGGAAGAACGCCGACATCACGGCCAGGAACGCGGAGGCGCCGACCCGGCCCGCCTTGTTCTGCTCGTCCTCGGAGAGGCTGTCGCCGCGCAGGGTCCACGCCGCGAATCCGATGAACGCGAGGCCTCCGACGATGCCGATGGCCTGGGTGGGCAGTGCGGCGCCGAGCGAGTGTCCGACCGCGACCGACACCAGGTGCACGACGGTGGTGGCGGCGGTGATGCCGCCGACGACCACCCACCAGCGGTAGCGCAGGGCGAACGTCATCGCCATGAGCTGGGACTTGTCGCCGAGTTCGGCCACGAAGATCACGCCGAAGCTCAGCAGCAGGGCGGCAAGCACGATTCACATCCTCCGTTCTCGATTCGGAGGAAGTCGGGAAAATGAACTCCTCCGGCCGCCGAACGCGGGGTGCGTCGACGACCGAAGGTCTCGCCCACCGGTTCCTTCAACGGGACTCGGTTCGTGCAGCCGGGCCGGATTCGGCCAGTATGTCGACTGCGCGATTGCGGGCTACTCCCCTTCGCTGGACGAAAGACTACCCAGGTTCGAGTAACTTGCCAAGTACCGCAACAAGTTTGGGGACCCGAACTTTGAAATTCCGTGGGCTGTCAAGCGGCGAGCAACATCGCCAAAATTGCGGTGTCGGGATCGCTGTTCGGATCCAGACTGACCCGGCTGACCATCGAGGTGACGGTGCCGTCCGCCTCGGTCTCGACCCACGCCGCCCGGTGGTCGAGGCCCAGATACGGCAGTCCCGGAAGCAGCAGGCACCCCGAGGCGGCGCCCGCGCACTCCGGCAGCGACGGCACCGTCTCCGACGGTGGATGCAGCATCATCAGTGCCGGTGGCTGACGATCGGCGAAACAGCCTGGACTGACCGCGGATTCACCGATCACCGGGCCCTCCGCCAGAACGAGGCCGACGGTGCCCGGCTCCGGATCGTCCGGAAGTTCTTCGTGGGCACCGAAAACCGTTGACGTGGAGAGCAATCCCGGGATGGACGCAACTCGCACCGCCAGAACGAGCAACTGTGCCCACTCCTTGGTGGTGTCCGGCCAGCGGCCCGAGATGACGAACCCCCGCAGTACCCCGGCGGCATGGAAAGGCGAGACCCCGATGAAATCGTTCCTGCTCACAATTCCGCCTCCTGCCCATCGTCGCGTGGACCGGCGACGCTGCCGGCAGATACCTCAAGGATGCGCCCGAAACGGCTGGCAGACAACTCGGGTCGAGTGCCAGGAGGACTCGTCCGGGTTCGTTCGGAGGGGCTCAGATTTCGCCGGTGGGGACCCCGACGCGCAGACGCAACACGGCACCCACGAGGTCCTCCGCGGCCCACTCGGGCATCCGCAGTGTGCACACGAACAGGTCGCGTCCGTCCTCGCCGCCCAACGCCAGTGAATGTGGACCCTGGACCGACACGTGGTCCGTGATCTGGCCGTCCACGTCGAACCGAACCACCTCGTTCGTGGTGACGGACGCCGCCCAGATCCCGTCCTCCGCGTCGATCGCCAGACCCTCCGGGCGCGCCGACTCCTCGAACTCCGCGAAGACCCGCTGCTGCTCGAGGCTGCCGTCGGGCGCGATCGTGAACGCCGTCAGCCGAGGCGGTGCCGATCGGCTCTCCGCCACGGTCAGAGTCACCCCGTCCGCACCGACGACGATGCCGCCGGCGCACGTCAGCGAGCCGGCGACGTCGTGCACCGTGCCGTCGGGCTCGACCATCGCGAGATCCGCCGTCGACGCGTCGTCCCCGCGACTGCCGACGTAGGCGCGGCCGGAGGTGTCCACGTAGAGGTCCGCGAGCGGGCGCGTCGCCACCCCGTCGAGGTCGGCATGGACGACGAGGTCGCCGGTGTGCTCACGGCGCAACACCAGGTGGTCGTGGCTGGAGGCGATCAGCAACCGGCCGTCGGGAAGAAAACCCAGGCCCGCGGGTAGCCCGACGACGTCCGCCACGGTGTTCAGGGTGCCGTCGGCGGGGTCGAGCGCCAGCACGGTCCCCGCAGCATGGTCGGAGAACCAGAAACGGCCGTCGTGCCAGCACGCGCCCACCGGATAGGCGAGCCCGTCGACGAGTGTGTCCACCGTCACGGTCACCACTTCACGATACGACCGCGAACCCGATCCGAGACAGCCCCCCCCGCGGGTGAAAGTCCGGGAAGCGGCCTCGGCCGCAGGCGGTGAAGGCTCCGAAAACGAAGATCGCCGCACCCGTGCGGGCGCGGCGATCTTGGTGCCGTGAGTGGTCTTCACCCCGACCGGGGGCGAAGACCGCGCACAGGAATCGTCAGGCGATGAGACCGGCGGTCGCGGTGCGGGCCTTCTCGAAGCGCGCGGCGACGTCCGCCCAGTTGACGATGTTCCAGAAGGCCTTGACGTAGTCGCCCTTGACGTTCTGGTAGTCGAGGTAGAAAGCGTGCTCCCACATGTCGAGGAGCAGCAGCGGCACCAGGCCGATGGAGATGTTGCCCTGCTGGTCGTACAGCTGGACGATGATCAGACGCTGGCCGATGGAGTCCCAGGCCAGGATGGACCAGCCGGAGCCCTGGATGGCGTTGGCGTTGGCCGAGAAGTGGCTGCGGAACGCGTCGAAGCTGCCGAACTGGTCGTCGATCGCGGCCGCCAGCTCGCCCTCCGGCTTGTCGCCGCCGTCCGGGGACAGGTTGTTCCAGAAGACGGTGTGGTTGGTGTGGCCACCGAGGTGGAACGCGAGGTTCTTCTCGTGCAGGTTCACCACGGGAGCGAGGGCATCGGCCTCGCGCAGCTCGGCGAGCTTCTCGAGGGCGGTGTTCGCTCCGGTGACGTATGCGGCGTGGTGCTTGTCGTGGTGCAGCTCCATGATCTTGCCGGAGATGTGCGGCTCGAGGGCTGCGTAGTCGTAGGGCAGTTCAGGCAGCGTGTAGACAGACACTTCGGTCCCTTCCTTACGGGCGTGGGTGACGCCCGGCGTGTACCTTCTTCGATCCTGGCTCGGGCTCTAACCCAAACTCATTGGTACACCCTCCGCAATATTTGCGATCAGTCGCCTGGTCGCCGGGGTCGCGGCAAATTCGTACGGAGGGTGAACGAAACCTTAAGCTTGCGTGGTGCCCGAGCCGACCGCAGCCCCGCCCCAGGGGACGCGACTCCGATTCGAGGGCGCCAACCTCCTGCGGACGCTCGCCGTCCTGGCCGTGCTGTACTCGCACATCTCGTACTACCTGATCGACGACCTCGGCACCGGCTGGTGGATGATCGACGTCGTCTACGAAACCCTGGTCGACGGGGTCAAGCTCAATCAGCATCTGTCGTTCCTCGGCGTCGCCGTGTTCATGATGCTCACCGGTCTGCTGCTGACGGCGTCCGCCGCCCGCACGGCTCCGAGCCGGTTCCTCGTCAACCGGATCGGGCGCCTGCTGCCCGCCCTGTGGGTGGCGGTCTCGCTGGCGATCCTGCTGGTCGCGCTGGGGATCAACGGCATGTTCAGCGGACAGGACGGCATCACCGCCGGGCAGTCGGCACTCAGCTACGTCCTCGGCGGGTTCTTCCTCAAACCCGAGGTCGCCGTGCTCGGCGTCACCTGGACGCTCGTCGTGCAGATCGTCTTCTACCTCTACAGCGTCGCGACGCGTCCCCTGCTGCGCCGCGTGCCGGTTGCCGTGCCGATCCTCGGCGCACTGCTGTGCATCGCCGTCCTGCTCTACAACGTGTACGTTCCGCAGCCGTACTCGGTGCCCATGCTCACGAAGGTCGCCGCGACGCTGCCCGCCGTCTTCCTCGGCCAGGTCATCTACATGGCGTGGACGTCGATGGCGAGCTGGCGCTGGCTCGTCGTCGCTGCGCTCGCGCAGGCCGAGGTCGTCCTCCTCGCGACCGACATCCGCGCCTACTGGGCCGGCGACCGCTACCTGTGGACGATCGCCGTCGTGGCCGCCGTGATCCTGCTCCTCGCCCGCTACGACGGGGCGATCGCCCGCTGGTCGGTGATCCGCTGGACCGGCACCCGGAGCTACGCCATCTACCTGCTCCACACCCTGATCCTGTACCGGGCCTACGACTGGACCGTCGGCGCGCTCGGCAAGACCGGCGCCGTCCTGGTCTTCCTCGCCACCACCGCCGTCGCGGCGGAACTGCTGTACAAGCTGGTGGAGGTGCCTGCGGGGCGACGGATCGGGACACTGGCGTCGCGCGTCGGGAACCCGAAACCGGCCGTTCGCGCCGAGGCCGAGGTCACGGACCCCGCGTAGCAGCCGCGGCCCCGGATCCATCCGCGAGGAGATCTGCTCGGGCCGCACCGACCACATCGGGGCGTCCTCGATTCGGTCGTGTTCCGCCCCGGATGGTGCCGCAGCAGTTCTCGGGGAAAGGTGATCAGACACAAGGGAAGTGACCTATGCCACATGTGATCACTCCGAATGCTGCTTGATCTTGGTCGCCTGCAGGTCGACTCTGGATGAAGGGTCTGATGGACACGTGACCAGGAGGGGGTTCACATGTGGCGGGAAGCGCGCGACTACGCGGCACTGACGCGGCGATCGCTGCGCCTCGGGCACGACCCGCTCCGTCGACGCCCCGACCGGCTGGAGGGCCTGTTCGCCTTCGGACTACTCGTTCTGCTCGTCGTCATGGTCCCGATCGCGGTGTGGCTCGGTAACGCTGCCGGGGACCAGCAGTCCGCGCTCGCCGAACAGCAGGCACGTGACTACCGGCAGGTCACGGCCACCACCGTCGAGGACGCCACCAGTAGATCCGTCGCCTCCGACGCCGTACCCGTCAGCATCGACACCGCCCCGGCGCGGTGGGTCGTCGGCGAGCGCCCCCACCGCGAGGACGTGCCCGTCGATCCCGGTGCCCCCGCAGGCACCGCCGTGACGATCTGGGTCGACGCCGACGGCAACCTCGCCTCCGCGCCCGTCACCGCGACTGCCGCGGCCACCGCGGGAGTGATGGTCGGGCTGTTCGCCTGGACGTCGATCGGTCTCGTCGGCGCCACCGGTTTCCTCGCCGCCCGGGCAGTCCTGGACCGCCGCAGGCGGCGTCGGTGGAGTGCGGACATCCGCGCGTTCCTCGGGTCCGCAACCTCGCACTGATCCCACGTCCCGGCGCGGCCCTGCCGGACCCACGGGTTCTCTCCCGAATGGCCCATCCGGTCGTTCGACGCGAACGCATGGGCCATTCGGGAAGGTGCGGCGGTGGCTCAGCCGAGCTGAGGAAGCACCTCGGACGCGACGAGTTCGAGGTGGTCGAGATCGTCGAGGTCGAGGGTCTGCAGGTAGATGCGGCTCGAGCCCAACTCGGCGTAGCGGCCGATCTTGTCGACCAGTTCGGCCGGCGAGCCGGCGAGCCCGTTGGTGCGCAGCTCGTCGACCTCGCGACCGATGGCCGCGGCGCGGCGGGCGACCTCGGCGTCGTCGCGGCCGCAGCACAGAACCAGGGCGTTCGAGTACGCGAGTTCGCCCGGATCGCGGTCGATCGCGCGGCAAGCGTCTCGGACCCTCTCGAAGATGGTCGCCGTGTCGTCCAGGGAGCCGAACGGCACGTTGAACTCGTCGGCATGACGGGCAGCCAGCGCGGGGGTGCGCTTGCGGCCGTTGCCTCCGATCAGGATGGGCGGACCGGGTCGCTGGTGTGGCTTCGGCAGTGCGGGCGAGTCCACGATGCGGAGGTGGGCACCGTCGTAGGAGAACTTCTCACCGATCGGGGTCTTCCACAGGCCGGTGATGACGGCGAGCGACTCCTCCAACCGGTCGAAACGTTCCTTCAACGACGGGAACGGAATGCCGTAGGCGAGGTGCTCCTCCTCGTACCAGCCCGCGCCCAGACCGAAGTCGACGCGGCCACCGCTCATCGCGTCGACCTGCGCGACGGTGACGGCGAGAGGCCCGGGGTGGCGGAAGGTCGCGGACGTGACGAGGGTGCCGAGTCGGATCGTCGACGTCTCGCGGGCGATGCCGGCGAGGGTGATCCAGGCGTCCGTCGGCCCGGGCAGACCGTCGGAGTTCATGGCGAGGTAGTGATCGGAGCGGAAGAACGCCCCGTAACCGAGCTGCTCGGCGGTCTGCGCTACGCGCAGTAGTTGTTCGTAGGTTGCGCCCTGTTGGGGTTCGGTGAAGATACGCAGTTCCATGGCGCCAACTCTGCCCGATGGCCGCCTGTGGCGCCGCCCACGGCTGGTTGTGCACGGCCTGTGGACAACCCTGTGGAGACTGTGGACAAACCGGTGGAAAAGTTCGGTCCCTGTTCACGAATACGGCCCCGACGATGTCGGATCGCCTGTGGAAAAGCCGCCCACAGCGACACACAACCTGTGCAATTCACCGCTGGGGACCGAACCGTGAAGTCGAACTGCCGGGCTTGTGGGGAACGTGACAGTATCGAGGTGTGAGCTTTGCTGACGTTCCCACGGTCCCGGTGACGGAGGTACCCGCGTCGCCGTACACGGACGCTGTACTCCTCGACGTCCGGGAGCCCGCCGAGTGGGCCGAGGGGCACGCCCCCGGTGCCGTTCACATCCCGATGAACGACGTCCCGGCGCGCATGGACGAGATCGACATCGACGCCGTCGTCTACGTCGTGTGCCGCTCCGGCGGACGTTCGATGAGCGTGGTCCCGTACCTGAATCAGAACGGATTCGACGCCGTGAACGTCGCGGGCGGCATGGTGGCGTGGCAGCAGTCCGGTCGTCCTGTGGTTGCGGACGACGGCAGGGCGGCGAAGATCTATTAGATGAGCGTCCAGGTCTGCGTTCGGTGCGCCAGCCGCTGGCCCGTCACCGGTGCACCCGCCCGATGGTGCCCGGGGTGCCGCGGCGCGTTGATGTCCCCCATCCGCCCCGGCAAGGTCGAACCGCGCGCCGGCCGCAACTTCCGCTGGGTGGCCCGACGGCCCGGCGGTGCGCCGACGCCCACCGTTCCGCGTGCCGCCGTCGACGACCGCACGCCCGCCTACCGGGAGACCCCGCGCTGGGGGCTGAGCGATCCGAGGCCGGCCGAGGACGCGATGCCGCAGACCCGAACGGAACGGCTCGCCGAACTGGCACCGACCCTGCTCGGAGCGACGATCGTGCTGTTCGGGCTGGCCGCCGTCGCCGAACTCCTCCGGTACGGGCTGTTGCTCCACAACCGCAACGCCCTCGTCTCGCCGACAGTGCTGGCGGTGTCCGACGCACTCGTGTTCACGATGGGCGTGCTCGCGCCGTTGGTCGCGTTCGCGGCGGCGTCCGCCTCGGTCGCCTGGCTGCTCGGCGCCCGCCGCGCCGCGTGGCACCGCGTCGGTCGTGAGGATCCGCGGTCCGCGGCGGCCGTCGCGTTCGGATGCCTGGTCCCCGTCGTGAACCTGGTGTGGCCCGGCGTGTTCCTCGGTGAGCTCGCCACCGCGGACCACCGCATCGCATCGCTGGTGCGGGTGTGGTGGGTGACGTGGGCGGTGAGCGGCGTGATGCTGATCGTCAGTCTCGTGTGGCGGTCCCAGGATTCACTGCAGGCCCGCGCCAACGGTGTCCTGTTCGCGGTCCTGACGAACCTGGTCGCGGCAGCGGTGGCGGCGTTGACGCTGATGCTGACACGCCGAGTCGACGGACTCGACCTCGGCGGCCGGCCGCGGTCCCACACCCGGTGGGTGGTCGCGTGAGCCCGGATCGGAGGGGTCCGCTGGTGGTGGCGCATCGCGGGGCGTCCGCGGCGCTCCCCGAACACACCCTCGCCGCCTACGAACTGGCCCTCGAGGAAGGTGCGGACGGCCTCGAGTGCGACGTCCGGCTCACCCGGGACGGTCATCTCGTGTGCGTCCACGATCGCACCGTCGATCGCACGTCCACCGGGTCCGGCGTGGTCAGCGAGATGACCCTCGGGAACCTGTCGGAGCTGGCGTTCGGCGGTAACGGCGAGCCGGTGCTCACGCTGTCCGAGCTGATCACCCTCGTGCTCGACCACACGACACGGCCGACGAAACTGTTCATCGAGACCAAGCACCCGGTGCGTTTCGGCGGCCTCGTCGAGAGCAAGGTGCTCGCCGAGCTGGCCCGGTTCGGATTGGCGGCGCCACCGTCCGCGACCCATTCCCGCGCGGTCGTCATGTCGTTCTCGGCGGCCGCGGTGTGGCGGATCAGGCGGTCCGCGCCGTTGCTGCCGACGGTCCTGCTCGGCGAGTCGTCGCGGTACCTCGGTGGCGGCGCCGCGACCACGGTCGGCGCGACCGCCGTCGGCCCGTCGATCAAGTCGCTGCGGGAGCATCCGGAGATCGTCGACCGCGCCGCGGCCGCCGGCCGCGCCACCTACTGCTGGACCGTCGACGACCGCCGCGACGTCGAGCTGTGCCGTGACCTCGGTGTCGGTTGGGTGGCGACCAACCATCCCGGTCGAACGCGGGAGTGGCTGGGTCGCTGAGCACTGCCTCGGGGCAGGGTCATGAGCGCTCCCGCGCTGCGTCGGGCGTGTAGGTTTCCCGACGTGGGTAAGAGCAAAAGAAACAGTGGTCCGAAGCCCGACAGCAACCGCGCCGCGAAGCTCGCAGAGCGGCGTGCCGCGCAGGAGGCCGCCGCGTCGGCCGTGGTGACGCGCCCGTTCGCCGGTCTCGCCGCGGAGTGCGACCTGATCGCGCTGCGTGAGTTCGTGCCGTCCGCGACGGCGCCGCTGCCGGTGACGTCGGGGGACCGCCCGGTGGTCGTCGCGACGGTGCTGCCCGGTGCCGTCGCCGCCCTGGTGCGCGACGAGGAGACCCCGACCGGTTTCGTCGGTCTGCAGGTACAGGTCCAGTCGCCCGACCTGGGCGCGGATCTCGCCGCGGCCGCGACGTGGGCCGCAGCGGGGACACCCGGTGAGTCGCTGACGGCGGCGAAGCCGACCGCCGACGGCCCGCGCCTGACCGACGTCGTCGACCCGAATGCCGCCCTGGACATCACGGTGCACCAGAACTTCGACTGGTGGATCCCCGAGGGTGTCACTCCGGCACCCGAGGTGGCCGCGACGGTCGAGCAGGCCAATTCCGTGATCATGCCGTCGGCACGCCTCGACGCCGACGGCGTCGTCGCGGCGTGGTGGGTCGACGCCGGCGACAAGGCGCACCTGCGGTGGGTGCGGCCCGAGGACGAGGACGCGCTGATGCTGGCACTGGCGCGGGTCCACGCCGCGGGCGGCCTGCATCTCGGTGAGGGTTCCCGCTACGCGGGCTCGTTCCGCGCGCACGGGCTCCTGGTCCCGGTCTTCGACCTCGACCCGGAGAAGCACGCACAGGAGTGGGCGACCGCGACCGCGGACCTGGGCGACCGGCTCGCGCAGGCGCTCGCCGTCGACGCCCCGCTGACCTCCGACGAGCGCCGCGCGCGCGACGGCCTGCGTGGGCGTCAGGTCACGTTGCGCTAGAGGTTCACGCGACGAGGACGGCCCACGGCGAATATCGCCGTGGGCCGTCCGTCGTCGTGGGGTCAGATCAGTTCGAGGATGGTGGCGTTGGCCATGCCGCCGCCCTCGCACATCGACTGGAGTCCGTAGCGGATCCCGTTGTCCCGCATGTGGTGAACGAGGGTCGTCATCAGGCGGGCACCGGAGCCGCCGAGCGGGTGGCCGAGGGCCATCGCGCCGCCGTTCGGGTTCATCCGCTCGTAGTCGGCGCCGAGCTGGCGCTGCCAGCCGAGGGAGACCGACGCGAACGCCTCGTTGATCTCGAAGGCGCCGATGTCGTCGACGGACAGGCCCGCCTTGTCGAGGGCCTTGCGGGTGGCCGGGATCGGGCCCTTGAGCATCGTGATCGGGTCGACGCCGGTGACGACCGCGGTGTGGACGCGGGCGATCGGGGTCCAGCCGTTGCGCGCGGCGATCTCGCTGGTGGTGATCAGCAGGGCAGCGGAGCCGTCGGAGATCTGCGAGGCGTTGCCCGCCGAGATGACGCCGTTCTCCTTGAACGGGGTCTTCAGACCGCCGAGCTGCTCCAGGGTGGTGCCCCGGCGGATGCCCTCGTCGGTGTCGAAGAGAGCCGTGTTGCCGTCGGCGTCGGTGACCTTGATCGGCACGATCTGCTTGGTGAACCGGCCCTCGTCGATCGCCCGCGCGGCCCGTGCGTGCGAGTCGATGGCGTGCTGGTCGAGGTCCTCGCGGGACAGGCCGAACTCCTCGGCGATCATCTCGGCGCCGACGCCCTGGTTGAACCGGTAGTTGTCGTACCGTTCCGCGACCATCGGGCCGAACGGCTCGCCGAACGCGCCGCCGGCGCGGGTGGCACCCATCGGAACCCGCGACATGGACTCGACGCCACCGGCGACGGCGATGTCGTACTGGCCGGCGATGACGCCGGCCGCCGCCTGATGCACCGCCTGCTGCGACGAGCCGCACTGGCGGTCGATGGTCAGGCCGGGCACGGACTCGGGCCAGCCGGCGCCGAGGACGGCGTAGCGGCCGATGCATCCGCCCTGCTCACCGACCTGGGACACCGCACCCCAGATGACGTCGTCCACGGTCGCGGTGTCGAGCGAGTTGCGCTCGGCGAGCGCCTTCAGGACCTGGGCGGACAGGTCGACGGGATGGATTCCGGACAGGGCGCCTCCGGGCTTGCCCTTGCCGACGGCGGTCCGGACGGCGTCGACGATGACTGCGTCACGCATCGGGTGGTTCTCCTTCTGGTTCAGAGGTCGATCCGGCCGGCTTCAGAGGCCGATCGACTTGGCGATGATCGTCTTCATGACTTCGCTGGTTCCGCCGTAGATGCGGGACACTCGCGTGTCCGCGTACAGGCGGGCGATGGGGTACTCGGTGATGTAACCGTAGCCGCCGTGCAGCTGCAAGCACTTGTCGATGACGCGGCCCGCGGCCTCGGTGCAGAACAGCTTCGCCTTGGCGGCGTCGGCGATGGACAGTTCACCGGCGTCGTGCAGCTCGAGGGCGCGGTCGGTCATCACCTGCATGGCCTCGATCTCGGTGGCGCACTCGGCGAGCACGAACTTGGTGTTCTGGAACGCGGCGACGGGCTTGCCGAAGACGGTGCGCTCCTTGACGTAGTCGATCGCGAACTGCAGTGCCGCGGCGGCGGTGGTGTAGCCGCCGAGGGCGATCATCAGGCGTTCCTGCGGCAGGTTGTGGGACAGGTAGCCGAACGCCTGCCCCTCCTCGCCGAGGACGTCCGCGACCGGCACCTTGACGTCCGTGAAGGACAGTTCGGCGGTGTCGGACGCCTTCATGCCGATCTTGTTCAGCTTGCGGCCGACGGCGAAGCCGTCGCTGGTGGTGTCGACGCAGAGGATCGAGAGGCCGCCACGGCGGTCCTCCTCGGATGCGGGGGAGGTGCGCGCGATGACCAGGATCAGGTCGGCGAGGGCGCCGCCACTGATGAAGGTCTTGGCGCCGTTGAGGATCCAGTGCGTGCCGTCGTCGGACAGTTTCGCGGTGGTGGCCATGCCTGCGAGGTCGGAACCGGTACCGGGCTCGGTCATCGCGATCGCGGTCATGATCTCGCCGGAGGCGAAGCCGGGGAGCCAGCGTTGCTTCTGCTCGTCGGTGGCGTAGGCCAGCAGGTACGGGAGGATCAGGTTGGTGTGGACGGATGCGTTGCCGAAGGACACCCCGGCCCGCGAGGCCTCCTCCATGGCGATGGCCGACCACTTGAGGCTCGTCTCGCCGCCTCCGCCGTACTCCTCGGGCACCTGGACGCCGAGGACGCCGAGTTCGCCGAGCTTGTTGTAGAACTCGCGCGGAGGATGGCCCATCTCCTCCCACTCGTGGTGGTGGGGCACGACCTCCTTCTCGATGAAGTCGCGAATGGTCTTCCGGTATGCCTCGTGGTCCTCGTTGAAGATTGTGCGCTGCACGGCTTTTCCTCTCTGGCGTCGAGTGTGGTGGGTCAGGCGGTGATCGACCGGTGCATCTGGCGCAGCTCGGTCTTCAGGATCTTGCCTGCGGCGGAGGTCGGTAGGGCGTCCACGAAGTGGATCTCCCGCACCTTCTGGTACGGCGCCACCCGCTCGGCGACGTGGTCCATGAGGGCCGTGGCCGCCGCGTCGTCGGGTGCGGCGTCACCCGCGAGGACCACGTAGGCGATCGGGATCTCGCCGGTGTCGCCGGCCGGGACGCCGATCACCGCCGCCTGTGCGACGAGTGGGTGCTTCGCCAGGATCTCTTCCAGTTGCCCGGGATAGACGTTGTAGCCCTTGTAGATCAGCATGTCCTTCGCGCGGCCGACGATGAAGATGTTGCCGTTCTCGTCCGCCTGCGCGAGATCACCGGTGAGCAGCCATCCGTCGCGGAACTGGGCGGCGGTCAGATCGGGGTGCCCGAGGTACCCGGCGGCGATCTGTGGTCCGCGCGCCCACAGTTCGCCCACCTCGCCCTGCGGAACCGTCGTGTCCGGGTCGATCGGGTCGCGGAGCTCGACCTCGGTGTCGAAGACGGGCACGCCGACGGATCCGACGGGGGCCGGATCGGCTTCGTCGAAGAGCCCGGAGGTCAGGCCCATCGTCGCTTCGGTGAGCCCGTACGCCTCGACGACGGTGGCGTTCGGGAAGATTCCCTTGAGCGCGGCCAGGGTGGTGGTGTCGATGGGGGCGGCGCCGGACGTCACCGAACGCACGTGGCTCATGTCGCGGTCGCCGACCCCGGGGGTGGCGAGCAGCAGGTGGAAGAAGGCCGGGGATCCGGAAATCTGTGTGACCCTGTGCCTCTCGACGAGATCCAGGTAGGTGACGGGGTCGAACCTGCCCATCATGACTGCGGTGCCGCCGGTGATCACCGTGATGTTCTGGCTGACGAGGCCCATCGCGTGGAACAGCGGTGCGACGCTGAGTGCGCATCCGGTGCCGGGCGCCGACATGAAGCGGGTCACCGCGCCGGGAATCTCGTCGAGGTACACCCCGCCCTCGGTGTCCACCGCGGGCACGGAGCCCGTCCGCAGTGCCGACATCTGGCAGGCGTTGGCGACGAGGTTGCGGTGCAGCACCTGCACCGCCTTCGACCGGCCGGTGGTGCCACCGGTGAACGACAGGTGTGCGACGGCGTCGGGGGAGACCGCGGGACCCTCGACCGCGTCCGCGGCGAGCAGGTCGGCCAGCGGGACGAGTCCCTCCACCGCGGTGTCGGGCGCCGGCGCGGCGGCGGTCTCGGGTACGGCGACGACGAACCGCACCGACGGGGCGTCCGCGGCCTGCACCAGGGGGGCGGTCAGCGGATGTGCGATCACGGCTACCGCACCGACCTCGTCGAGCTGGTCGCGGACGGCGGCAGGCGGCAGCGTCGGGTTGATCGGGGCGACGGCGGCGCCGGCGAGGAGGGTGCCGTAGTAGGTGACGGTGAACCAGGCGGAGTTCGGCTGGCACATCGCGACGGCGTCGCCCTGTCGGACGCCGAGGTCCCGCAGGCCCTGCGCGACGCGCTGGGCACTGTCGCGGAGTTCCGCGTAGGTCAGCGTGAACTCGCCGTCCCGCAGGGCGATGTTGTCCGGGTAGCGGCGCGCGGTCCCGGTGAGGATCGCGCCGGCATCGGTGACGGGGTAGGTGAGGCTGTCGGGCAGGCCGGTGGGGCGGCGGGTCGTCATGCGCATCCTTGCTGGAGGTGGGTTGCGAGGGGCGAACGTCGAGGCGAGGTTATCGTACGAACGTTAAGCTGAGAAGGCCTGGAGCGACGATTATGGGCGAATTGGGGAACGATTCTGTGACGCAGGCCGCTCTGAAACTGTACAAGCGTTAAGTGCGGAGGGGAGTGTCCACCCCAGAGGGCGTGCTTGAATGGGTACCCGTCGATCGTCCCGGAGCCCACGCCGAGACGCGTTCCGAATCGGAGACCAGTGCGAACCCAACCGCCCGGCCACGTCGCCATCCTCGACGCCGCCCGCGCCGAGTTCACCGAACGCGGCTACGCGGCGGCCACCATCCGCACCATCGCGCAGCGTGCGGGGCTGAGCCTGTCGGCGATGTACTACTACTACAAGAGCAAGCAGGAGCTGCTGGTCGCGCTACTCAACGACGGACTCACCGCCTACGCCGACGCGTGCGAGGCGGCCCTGGCCGCGGCGGGTGACGACCCCGGCGAGCAACTCGAGTCGCTCGTCGAGGCGACGGTCCGGTTCCGCGCGACGCACCCGGCCAAGAGCAGCATCGGGATGACCGAACGCCGCAACCTGGACGCGGAGCACCAGCAGATCTTCCGCGAGCACGAGGCCCGTGGGACCGAGCGATTCCGGCGCATCATCGAGCGCGGAGCGAACGAGGGACTGTTCCTCACTCCCTACCCCGACGACGCACGACGCACGATCATCGCCGGGTGCAATGCGCTCGCCGAGTGGTACCACCCCGACGGGTCGGTCAGCATCGACGATCTCGTCGAGCGGTACGTCTCACTCGCCTTCACGATCGTCGAGTACCGGCCCCGCCGGGCGCTCCGGGCGACGGTGAACTGACCGATCTCAGCCGCAGATCACCACGTGCAGGTTGCGAGGGCCGTGTACGCCCTCGACCCGCTCGAGCTCGATGTCCGAGGTGGCGGACGGCCCGCTGATCATCGTCGTCGGGCGCTCCGGGGCGAGGCGCGCCAGCGACTCGGGCAACCCGACCTCGATCGACTCGGCGGTCACCACGCACACGTGCACGTCGGGGACGAGGGTGAGGGCGCGGCGGCCCTGATCGGGGCTGCCGTCCAGGAAGAGGGTGCCGGTCTCGGCGCAGGTGACGGTGGACGCCGTCACGACCGCGTCGAGCGTGGACAGCTCCGGTGCGGGCACGTCCGCCGAATCGACGACGACGTCACCGGCGAAACCGGTCAACCACGATTCGTGCAGCCCAGCGGGAACACCGACGCGGCGGGCACCGACGTCACGGAGTACCCGCGTGATCGTCTCGGTCAGGGTCGTGGGGTCGCAGCGGTGGACGTGCGCCCTGTAGTCGACGAGCCGGTCGACGAGCAGTTCGATCCGCTCCACGTCGGGCATGGTGCGGCCGGTGCGGTAGTCCCGTGGAACCTGTTCTGCGACAGGAGGAGCGAGAGTCTGGGCGTCCCGGATCCGGGACAGGATGGTTTCGCGCGAGCTCACTGTCCGGCCTCCGGTCGCGCGGTCTCCAGGGCGGCGCGGCCCTCCTCGGAATTCCACCACTGCCGGAAGGTCTGCTTCGGCGGCGCGGGGATGTCGCGGGCGGCGGTCCAGCCGCTGAGCGGTGGCGGCAGCGTCTCGATCCGACCCTTTCGCCCGGCCACGACCCGTCCGAGCCCGGCTGCCCGCTGTGCCAACGTGAACCTCCGTGCGGATCCCATCGCGACGGACGCGGCCTTCATCGCGGCCTTCTCCAGTCCGAAGCCGGCCTTCTCCACCTTCTGGTGGCGCAGTTCCACCAGCAGCGACGGGATGTCGATCTTGACGGGGCAGGCGTCGAAGCAGGCGCCGCACAGGCTGGACGCGAACGGCAGGGTGGCGTTCGGATCGTCCGGCGCGTCCATGCCGGCGAGCTGCGGGGTGAGCACCGCGCCGATCGGACCGGGATAGGTCGAGCCGTACGCGTGCCCGCCGGTGCGCTCGTACACGGGGCACACGTTCAGGCACGCGGAACACCGAATACAGTGCAGCGCCTCGCGTCCGACGGCGTCGGCGAGGGCCGCGGTGCGGCCGTTGTCGAGCAGCACCAGGTGGAAGGTCTGCGGGCCGTCACCGGGTGTGACACCCGTCCACAGGGAGGTGTACGGGTTCATCCGCTCGCCGGTGGAGGAGCGGGGGAGCAGCTGCAGGAACACCTCGAGGTCGGTGAAGCGCGGCAGCACCTTCTCGATGCCCATGACAGTGATGAGCGTCTGCGGCATCGTCAGGCACATGCGTCCGTTGCCCTCGGATTCGACGACGCCGAGCGTCCCGGTTTCCGCGATCCCGAAGTTCGCGCCCGACACCGCAACCGGGACCGTCATGAATTTGTGTCGCAGGAACTTTCGAGCTGCCGCCGCGAGGTGCGCGGGCTCGGAGTCCAGGCCCGGGTCGACGCCGTCCATCTCCCGCAGGAAGATCTCCCGGATCTCGGAGCGGTTGCGGTGGATCGCCGGCACCAGGATGTGCGAGGGCTTGTCGTGGCCGAGTTGCACGATCAGTTCGGCGAGATCGGTCTCGTAGGCGGCGATGCCGTGGGCCTCGAGATGCTCGTTGAGTTCGATCTCCTGCGTCGCCATCGACTTTACCTTGATCACCTCGTCCGAACCGGTGGCCCGGATCAGGTCGGTGACGATGGCGTTCGCCTCGATCGCGTCGGCGGCCCAGTGCACCACACCGCCACGCGCGACGACGGCGGCCTCGAGCTGTTCGAGCAGTTCCGGCAGTCGGCTCATGGCCTCCGCCTTGATCGCGGAACCGCTGTCGCGCAGGGCCTCCCAGTCGGGCAGTTCGCCGGTGACCTTGAGTCGCTTGGCGCGGATGGTGTGGGTGGCCTTGCCGATGTTCCGGCGCAGCTGGGCGTTCGCCAGCTCGTGGCGTGCGGCGCTCGGGAACGTCTCCGTGCCGCGGAGGAACCCGACACCCTGTGGGGCGCGCGGCGGAACGGCGGGGAGACCCAGTCCGACGGCACTCATCGCGCCACCGCCGGTGCCGTCGACGCCAGGATCTCGGCGAGATGAACCGTGCGCGTGCCCATCTGCAGGCGGGACATGCCGCCGCCGATGTGCATGAGGCAGGACGAGTCGCCGGCGCAGAGGGATTCGGCTCCGGTGTCGGCGACGGCGCGGATCTTGTCGGCGAGCATCGCAGTGGAGGTCTCCGCGTTCTTGATGGCGAAGGTGCCGCCGAAACCGCAGCAGGAGTCGGCCGCCGGTAGTTCGACGAGGTCGATGTCGCGGACCGCGCGCAACAGTCGCAGGGGCTTGTCGCCGACGCGCAGCATGCGCAGCGAGTGGCAGGTGGGGTGGTAGGTGACCCGGTGCGGGTACCAGGCGCCGACGTCGGTCACGTCGAGGACGTCGACGAGCAGTTCGGACAGCTCGTACGTCTTGGCCCCGACCGTCTCGACGCGTTCGCGGAGCGCGGGGTCGCCGTACCGGGCGGCCACGATCTCGTGCTGGTGGCGAACCGATCCGACGCACGATCCGGAAGGCGCGACGACGGCGTCGTAGGCGGCGTCGCCGAACTCGTCGGCGTAGTTCCGGACCAGGGGCAGGGCGTCGGGCTGGTAGCCGGTGTTGACGTGCATCTGGCCGCAGCAGGTCTGGCCGGGCGGGAACACCACCTCGTGGCCGAGCCGCGTGAGCAGCAGCGCGGTGGACTTCACGGCCTCGGGGAACATTGTGTCCCCGATACAGGTGGCGAACAGCGCGATTCGCATGTGGATCTCCGCGGTCGTCGTTGTGGTCTGACCACAGTAAGCCATGGTCGGCGGGGCTTTCCGGTCACCGACGTGGTCCGCATCCTCGCGCACATCCGGGGCTACGAGGAAATGGGCGCACAGCACCGTGCGCACGCCCGACGGTCGACGCCGCCGGACGTGCGCACGGTGCGCGAAGTGTCTAGAGCGCGCCGCCCGCAGCGGCGGGCGCGCCGGTCTCGCCTGCAGATGCCGAACTCATCTCGCGGGCGACGAAGTTCTCCAGGTCGAACAGGTTCGTGCCTGCGCGGTCGGCGATGGTGAGCAGCGTGTTCATCGTCGCCACCTCCTCGACCTGCTCCTTGAGGAACCACTGCATGAACTGCTCGCCGAGGTAGTCGCCCTCGTCCCGGGCGGTGCTGGCGAGCCGCACGATCTGCTCGGTGACCGTCTTCTCCTGTGCCAACGCCAACGCGAGCGGCTCACGGACACTGGTGAAGTGCGACTTGGCGGGGTCGATGCCGCCGAGCTCGACCGCGATGTCCCGGTCGAGGAAGTACTGAAGCATCATCATCGCGTGATTGCGTTCCTCGACCGACTGGGCGTAGAAGTGCTTGGCCAGCTGCGGGAGGTCGGCGTTGTCGAAGTACACCGCGATCGCCAGGTACTGATGGGCGGCGGTGAACTCGTTGCGAATCTGGTCGTGCAGAAGAGCATGGAACTTGGTCTGGTGAACGTCCTCGGAAATGCTCATGCCGGCGACAATAGCGCTGGTCAGAGGCGGTGCGCATCCAAGTGGACCCTTATTGAGGGCAGTGTTTCCTAACTGAGGTTTACCTGGGTCTCGTTGTCGCGCAACAGGGTTGGCGAACGGTTCCGATCGGCTTCGTTCGGTGGAAGAGTATGGCGCCCAAGTGCTTTCGTTCCGAACCGGTTCGGATTGTGGTCGCCGCAACGGATGCGGACGTCGGGCTGTTCGGTCGGTGAGCGTCGGCCGGGAGAGGTAGGTCACCTGTCGATGGTCGTTCGAGTCGGCGGGCAGCCTCGGCGAAGCGGCGGGGTAACTGTGATCAAAGTTCACGTTACTTCGGTTAACGCCTTCGTTTCATTTTTCTTGCGCTCGCTAATGTAATGGAAATTTGTCCGAAATCGGCGATGCCTAGGTTCGAAACCGCTCGAACGAGCATCCCGCTCCGGCGGGAACACCGAATGAAGGAGTGACGAATGGGCCTGGTTGCCGGACTGATCACCATCGTGGGGGACCTGCTTCATCTCTTGCTCGGCGGCCTGTGAGCCACACGCACCCCGGAAACCCGGCCCCCTCCCGTTGCACCGGGAGGGGGCCGCTTCGCGTCCCGGTCAGCGCCGGAACAGGCGTCGCCGCGGAGCGGTGAACAGGCCGTCGGCCAGCGGACCGTCGACCGCGACGATGTCCACGTCGAGGTCGAGGTGGCCACCGCCCTCGATGCGCACGCACACACCCGTCACCTCGTCCAGCCGAACCCGCGACGGTGGCCCCGGAACCCAGGCGTCGTCCTCGTGGTCGTATTCGCCGGCGAGCAGCGGGCAGCAGTCGCAGCGCGGGTCGTAGACGGCGGTCGGCTGCGCGAGCGCCTCCCACGCGCGGCGACCGTGATGATCGACGATCGTCAACTCGGTCAGCTCCACGGGGATGCCGCATCGGTCCCGGTCGTGAACCGGGTCCGCGAATTCGACCGGATTCAGCATCGCCACCCAGTGGTAGTTCTCGAAGAACGGGCAGTCGTAATCGATGTCGACGTCCTCCGGGACGTCATCGACCAGCCCGTCCGCACCGCGACTCGGCTCGAGGGCGGATGGCCAGCGACCGGGCATCGGCTCCCACCCGCCGTCACGGCGGCCCACCATCGCGCCGGGAAACGGCCTCGTCCCCGGGAACGCCTGGATCACATGCCCGTCCGCGTCCTCGACCCGGAGATCGCCGGGACGCCGGATCCAGGCGTGCCGCTCGGCGTCGTCGAAGACGCGCCACCGGAACTCGAGCGTCTGCCACAGCCACGGAGACGAGCGCGCGAGGCGGCGGAAACGGTCGACGGACGGTGCGGCGGACATGACGAGATGCTCACATGCGGAAGCCCGCGTCGACAACGAGTTTTCAGTTCGCGACGAGGTCCGACGGCACCGGCTCGTCGTTGGCGAGGGCATCGAAGAACCGGGTCGCCTTCTCTCGATCCCACAGCAGCACGTTGCCGGAACCGGGCACGTCCTCGAACCCACCCACCGGCACCGTCGTCGTCACCAGGTCGCCGCGCATCGCCCACGCCAACGACGCCAGGTTCCACAGGTGGTCACCCTCGTCCACCTCCAGCGAGCCGGCGGTGTCGGTGACCAGCGACCACAACCGGAACGGGTTGAGGATCGTCCCGAGGCTGGTCGCCTTCTCCAGCATCGCCGACATGAACAGGCGCTGGTTGTTCATCCGGTCGAGGTCGGCGAGCGGTGTGGCGCGACTGCGGACGAATCCGAGTGCCTCGGGTCCGGTGAGGTCCTGGCACCCCGCCTGCAGGTTGATCCCGGCCAGCGGGTCGTCGATCGGGTACGGCACGCACAGGTGCACACCACCGAGCGCGTCGACGATGCCGGCGAACCCGCCGAACCCGATCTCCGCGTAGTGGTCGAGGTGCAGTCCCGTCGCCTCCTCGACGGTCTGCGCGAGCAGTTGCGGGCCGCCGCCGTCGATGGAGAAGGCGGCGTTGATCTTGTCGCGGCCCCATCCGGGGATGTCCACGTAGGAGTCGCGGGGGATCGACACCATCGTCGCGGCGCCGCTCTCGGGAACGTGCACGACGATGATCGTGTCTGTCCGCTTGCCCTCGATGGCGCCGCCGGCCGCGAACTCCCGGTCCTGGTCGGCGGTCAACCCCTCGCGGCTGTCCGACCCGACCAGCAACCAGTTGGTGCCGGGGGTGTCGCCGATCCGGTCCGGGTAGTCCGCGAGCGCGTCGATCCGGTTCAGCGACCGGTCGAGGTACAGAACGGACCCCACCATCAAAACCACGAGGATCAGCGGGACGAGCCCGATCCGCTTGCCCCAGCGCCTGCGTCGACGCGGAGGACGCGGGGGCTCCGGGGGCTGCCCGGTCGCCGGGCGTCCGGTGCGCGGCGGCGGGGCAGCCGGGGGCGCCGGCCTACGGCGCTGCGGATCGACGTACGGCTGAGGTGTCTGCGTCGGCGCGTACTCGGTCCGGGGACGCGGCTCGGCGGGTCGGACGGTCTGCGCGGCAGGCTCCTGCGACCACGCCCGCGGTGCGGCGGGGCGTCCGTCGCGGCGGATGACCTGGGTGCCCTCTTCGGGCGGCAGGTGGTTCGGCTGGTACGCGGCCGGTGCCGCGTACCGCGGTGGTGGGACGTTGCCCCGCGGCGGAACCTGACGACGGGCGGGCTGCCGAGGGGCGCCGGGACCGTGCGGACCGGGGCGCGGACCGCGGCCCTGCCCGCGCGACGGATCGACGGGGTGCGCGCTCCGAGGATCGACGCCGTGTCCCTGCCGAGGATCGGCCCCTCGGCCCCGGTCGCGGGGGTCGGGGCTGCGGGGACGGTCGTCGGTCACGCAAGAAACTGTACGTGTGCAGGCCGGACGTCAGGGGAGCCATGACACGTGACCGCGCAGCAACGTGTAGCCCACGAACGCGACCGCGTCGATCAGCCAGTGCGCGACGACCAGCGGCCACAGCTTCCCGGTCCGCTGCCAGTAGCGGCCGAACACCAGCCCCATCACGACGTTGCCGAGACCGCCGCCGAGGCCCTGGTAGAGGTGATAGCTGCCACGCAGCAACGCCGACGCCGCCAGGGACGCGTTCTCGCTCCAGCCGAGCCGTCGCAGCCGGGAGATGAGGTACGCCACGACGAGGATCTCCTCGGCCGCGGAATTCGCCAGCGCCCACAGCACCAGCGCGGGGAGCCGCCACCAGTGGTCGTCGACGGTGCTCGGGACCACCGTGAGGTTGGCGCCGATCGCGGTCGCAGCCAGGTAGAGGACGAGCCCGGGCAGTCCGATCAGCGCGGCCAGGCCCACACCGGGCAGCAGGTCGCGCCGCCACCGGGGATGCCGGCCGAGACCGATCCGCTCCGGGCCGAGACCGCTGCGCCACAGCAGGTAGAGGCCGAGTGCCGCCCACGCGCACAGGCGGGCGATGCCGAGCAGTTGCCGTCCGAGGTCGATCCACCCCACCGTGGAGCGTGAGGCGTTCAGCGCGACGGACTGGTCGGACAGTTGCCCGGGCTGCATCGCCGTCTCGATCAGCGACAGGATCCCGGACAGACCGCTGAGGCCGAACGTGACCAGCAGGACGATCGTGACCTCGGTCCACAGGGCACGCCGCTGTCCGGGGTCGAGCGGTGGATCCGTCTGTGGTGGAGGGGTCGGGCGCAGCCAGTCGTGGAGCCGGGTCACGTCACGAATTATGCGGCTGCGCCGCCTGTGCGCACTTTTGGTAGTGGGAACTACCAAAAGTGCGCACAGGCGCGCAGCGCATCAGTGCCGGGCGCGGAGGCCGTTGAGGAAGGGGCAGCCGACGAGGATGCGCAGGGCTCGGTTGAGGCCGGCGGCGTCGTCGACGGGTTCGGCGAACGAGAGCCGGACGTCGTTGTCGCCGGTCGGGGACTCGACACGCAGGCGAACGCCGTACCGGTCGAGGCCGAGCGGTCGGACGCGCCCACCGCGCATGCTTGCGGGCAGGCGTTGCGCGAGCTGGTGGACGAGGTCGCCGTGGCCGGACTCAAGGTGCTCCAGCCAGCAGTCCTCGACGGCCCAGAACGGGTCGGGGACGGCGGAGAGCAGGTCGTCGAGCGGCACCGGCTCGGCGCCGTGACTGTCGGCGACGACGGCGGAGTCGAGCACGAGGCGCAGCAGGGTCGTGGTGTGCCCGACGTCGAGGAGGGCGGGATCCGGGTTGTCGGCGGCGACGGCGGCGGCGAGCGCGCGGGTGGCCTCACCGGGAACGGCGTGCAGGGAGCCGCGCAGCCACACGAGGGACCGGACGCGCTCGCGCAGAGCGAGTGGCGCGCTGTCGGTGAGTTCGAGGACGGCCGGGAGTCCGCCGCGACCGGCCTGCCAGGCGAGGGCGGTGACCGCGACGTCGGAGGGCACGGCGAGCACGACGTCGCCGCAGTTCCGCAGGTGGTGGACTGCGACGGTGACCGTGTCGCGGCCGTCGACGGCGAGGACCGCCTGCTGGGCGCGAGCGCAGGCGGTGCGGACGCGTTCGGCGGTGGTCGGGCCGATCGAGGTGGCGGCGGCGGTCATGTGGCTCTCCTTGTCGTTCGGTCCCCTGAGGCATTGTTCATCGAGGTACATGGCTGTCGAAATAGGTTAGCCACGCCTAAGTTAGGGTATGCATACCCGGAGGCGCAAGAGGGGCGCCGGATTACTGTTGACCGGTGGCCACCCTGCTCAACCTGCAACCACCCGCCCCCCGCGAACAGCAGCCGCCGTTCGCCGCGCTTCTCGCCGAGACCTGCGCCGACGCCGCCGCGGTCCGCGACCGCAACCGGGACCCGATCTTCGGCCCGCCGCTGCTCGCCGCGTCCGCCCTCGACGGCACGGACCTCGACAGCGGGCCGCTGTGGCTGCGGCTCGACGTCGCACTCGACGCACTGCCGCAGGATCTGCCGGAGCTGACGCGCATCGAGGTGGACTGTCCGCTCGAACACCTCGACGACGCCGTCGCTCTCGCCGAAGGTGACCCACGACCCCTCCCCGCACGGCTCGCCGTTCGCGTCGATCCCGACGGCGCCGGCCGCGGCTGGGCCGCGGAGTCGTCCGAGCGGATCGCCGCGGCTGGAGCACACCCGGTCCTCGTCGCCGGCCGGGACGCGCACGACGTGGCCGACTTCCTGGCCGTCCTCGCGCACTCCGCCGTCGGATTCGTCGCCCATGCCGCCGACACCCGCGAGGTCGTCGCGGTCCTCGCCGCCACCGTCGCGGCGCTGACCGGTGACGACATTCCCGCCGCCTTCCGCGCCGCCGACCCCGCCCCGGTCGCCGCCCTGTCGTCGGCCGCGGCCGAAGCGGTCCGCGAGATCCTCGTCGCGATCGCGGTCCCCGCTGGTGCGGGCATCGAGGCCGACCTCCGCGAACTCGGAATCACCGCCGACCTCGGCGCCCGCTGACCCCGCCCCGCTGACCCCGCCCCGGCGCCCGGTCGGTCGGCATGAACGG
>AODO01000070.1 GCA_000341795.1 Rhodococcus triatomae BKS 15-14
CTCGACGCGGTGCCGCTCGTGCCCGTCGAGCAGGTACATGGTGCCGGGCCGCAGCCGGTGCACCTCGCCTCGGTCGAGGTCGGTGAGTATCCCGTCGCCCTCGATCAGCCACACCGCCTCGACGTGGTTCGCGTAGTGGAACTCGTTGACCGATCCCGGGGCGAGAGTGGTCTCGTGGAAGGAGAACCCGACGCCGTCCCCGGCGAGGACGATGCGTTTGGAACGCCAGCTGCCGTCGGCGCTGGTGACGTCGCGCTCGGTGTCGGTGATCTCGTCGGTGGTTCGGACGATCATGCGCGGAGCTCCTTCTCGTTGCTCACCGCCGCCACGGCTCCGGTCAGGATGCTCAGGCCGAGGGTGAGGTCGTCGGATGAGATTGTCAGGGGTGGAAGAAGTTTCACGACCTCGTCGGAGGGGCCGGAGGTCTCGGTGAGCAGGCCCGACTCGAACGACGCAGCGCACACCTGACCCGCCATCTCGGGCTGGTCGAACACGAGGCCGCGTACGAGGCCGCGGCCCCGCGTGCTCACCCCCTCGAACCGGTCCGCCAGCGCGCTCAACGCAGTGTGCACCTGTTCGCCCTTCTCGGCGACGGACGTGCTCAGCCGGTCGTCGGCCCAGTACTGCTCGAGTGCGGCGGTGGCGGTGACGAAGGCGGGG
>AODO01000071.1 GCA_000341795.1 Rhodococcus triatomae BKS 15-14
GTCACCGGTCCGGTACATGCGGGAACCACCGTCCCCGAACGGATTCGCAACGAAGCGGTCCGCCGTCAACGCGCTGCGGCGGTGGTAGCCACGGGCCAGCCCGTGACCCGCGACGTACAACTCGCCGATCACCCCGAGCGGAACCGGATGCAGACGCGCGTCGAGGATCATCATCTCGGCGCCCTGGATCGGCGGGCCGATGGTGATCCGGTCGCCCACCGCGATCGGTTCGGTCAGGGTGACGATGATCGTCGTCTCGGTCGGGCCGTAGCCGTTGACGAATCGACGTCCGGGTGCGAACTGCTCCACCAACGCGGGCGGGCACACGTCGCCACCGACACCGACGAGTTCCAGGTCGGGCAGCTTGGACGAATCGACGGTGCCCAGCGCCGCGGGCGCGGTCATCACGTGCGTGACCCGCTCCCGCGCCATCAGCTCGGTCAGCTCGTCGCCGCCGATCACCGACGGCGGTGCGACCACCATCGTCGCGCCGGCGGTGAACGCCTGGAGCATTTCGCTGAGCGAGGCGTCGAAGCTCGCCGACGACAGCCGCAGCACCCGCGACGATGCCGTCACGGCCATCTCCGGGCGGGCGTCCGCGGCGAGGATGGACAACCCGGCGTGCGTGACCACGACGCCCTTCGGCAGTCCCGTCGAACCCGACGTGTAGATCACGTAGGCCGCGTGATCTACCCGAAGGGTGCCGACGCGATCCGCGTCGGTGACCGCCGCCGAGGACATGCCGTCTCCGGCCAGGTCCACGCTCAGCCAGTCGACCCCGGCCGGAAGGCTCGCGAGTCCGGCGGCGTCGGCGAAACCGAGCTCCACCTCCGAATCCTCGACCATGT
>AODO01000072.1 GCA_000341795.1 Rhodococcus triatomae BKS 15-14
TTACAACAAAGATGCTCGCGTCCACTGTGCAGTTCTCAAACAACACACAAACAAGAAACCACCCTGCAGACACCAGACCAGCGAAGGCTCATCACCCTCACCACGGTTTGACTGCGGCTTCCCGCTCGTCGTTCCTTCCTTCGAGGAAACACTCACGTGTTCTCTCAGGACCCAACAGTGCACCGATATAACTCTCTTCC
>AODO01000073.1 GCA_000341795.1 Rhodococcus triatomae BKS 15-14
CGACCTCTGGGTTATGAGCCCAGCGAGCTACCGAGCTGCTCCACCCCGCGTTGCATCACCTACTGTACACGACTCACGGAGCGCTCCCGACCACCCCCTCGACCCACCCGACGGGCCCACCATGGACACACGCGAGGGCGCCGCCGACAGCCGACCCCGACATCGAGCCTCGAACGCCACAGTCGCGGAACGGAAACGACGAAGGCCCGGTCTCGAATGAGACCGGGCCTTCGTACCGTGGTAGCGGGGACAGGATTTGAACCTGCGACCTCTGGGTTATGAGCCCAGCGAGCTACCGAGCTGCTCCACCCCGCGTTGCCTGAATGAAGTTACACGAGCAGATGAAGCGAACACAAATCGCCAGGACAGCGCCCGTCGACCGCCCTCGAACGCGACCCCGTCTGCACATTTCACGCCGAGACGATCCCGAATCACTGTGTCTCACTTCACAGATTCGTGGTGATCCGCCACACATAACGACGGGGTAACGGGACGGGCTCGGCGCCGCAACCCGCCGACGTGACCTGGCGAAACGCCGGCTACGACGTCAAGTGCGTTGCGGCAGGCCGCAGTTCGGTCGGGGTGAACCGCAGCGAATTCTTGGCTAGCGTCGTCGGCGGCCCGAAACGACCGGGCTCAGCCGACCCGCCGCTGCTCGACACTGCCCCGCGGGATCGGAACCCCGAAACCTTCGAGGGGCAGGGACGGGCGCGGATTTCCGAGCGCCGGGCGACGAACAGCACTCTGTCCGCCACGGCCGATCCGCACCGATCGCACGACCACGCCCGATCACACCCGATCGGGTTCGGCTGCCGTGCGGTCCCGTCGGCAAGCGCGGAGAGGATTCACCCGCATGACCACTCGTAAGACGTCCACGCGAGCGCTCGCCGCCGTTGCCGCGACCGCGACCCTGACCACCATCCCGCTGGCACTGAGCATGGGCACCGCCTCCGCCGCCACCCACAACTGGGACGGCGTCGCGCAGTGCGAGAGCGGCGGAAACTGGTCGACCAACACCGGCAACGGCTACTACGGCGGCCTGCAGTTCTCGCAGAGCACCTGGGCCGCGAACGGCGGCGCGGGACAGGCGCACAACGCATCCAAGGAAGAGCAGATCCGCGTCGCAGAGAACGTCCTCGCCACCCAGGGCGCGGGTGCCTGGCCGCACTGCGGCAAGTACCTGACCGTCGCCGAGCCGGCCCCCGCGCCGGAGCCTGCGCCCGCCCCGGTCGCCGAGGCACCCGCGACCGCTCCGGCCGTCGGCGCCGTTCCCGGGCTGCCCGAGAACTTCCCCGCCCCGACCGCGGACCAGCTCCGCGACGCGAGCGACCTGGCCGTCGCCACCGCCGATCGGTACGGAGTCGGGGGCGACGTACGCGCTGCCATCGACGCCAACAGCGTCTACCTGGTCGGCCTCACCCGCTGACCTGTCCAGCACACACGAAGGCGCCCTGCCGATCGAGTCGATCGGCAGGGCGCCTTCGTTGCGTTGCCCGGGTCCTGCTCCGGTAGTCCCTACTTCGGCAGGTTCTGGTACGCGGTCACCGCCTTCTGCAGCCGATCGAGCGCGGCACCGTACGCGGCGAAGTCACCACTCTGCTGACTCTGTCGCATCTGGGCCATCGCGGCGTCGAGTTCGGCGACGACGGCGTCCCGATCACCTGCCGGGGCCGTCGGCGCCGGTGCCGGCGCCACCTGTGTCTGCCCGTCGGACGGCTGGCCGGTCGACTCCGAACCGTCCGTGGTGCCCGGCGGCGCCGTGGCCGCGGAACCCGTCCCCGGTCCGAACACCTGATCCAGTGCCTCGGACAGCGTCGGCGCGTACCCGACCCGGACGCTGTTGCTCGGGGGCGCCTCGCGGTAGCTCACCAGCACTCGCGACAACTGCGGGAAGGTCGAACTGTCCTGGCTCGTCGAATTGCGTTCCGTGTACATCGGTTCGACGTACAGGATCCCGCCCTCGGCGATCGGCAGCGTCAGCAGGTTGCCGTACTGGATTCGGTTCGACCGTTCGAGCAGCGTCCGCTCGGATGCCACCCGTGGATCCGAGATCATCGAGTTCTGCGTCTGCTGCGGACCCTGTGTCGTGGTGTCCGTCGGCAATCTGAGCACCGTGATCTTGCCGTAGTTCTCGGGATCCGACTGCGCCGAGATGTACGCCGACAGGAACTGCCGGTTGAATCCGACCATCGCGCTCGTCAGGTTGAACTGCGGTTCGGCCGTCTCCGGGTCGCCGACCGACACGTAGTACGGCGGCTGGTTGGCGGTGGTGTCGATCGTCGGATCGCTGGGCACCGACCAGAAGGCGTTGTTGGTGAAGAACTCACGCGGATCGTTCACGTGGTACTTCGCCAGCATCTCCCGCTGGACCTTGAACAGATCCTCCGGGTAGCGGAAGTGCTGCCGGAGTTCGTCCGAAATCGTGTCGTTGCCCTGCACCGTGCCGGGGAACACCTTCATCCACGCATCGAGGACCGGATCGTTCTGGTCCACCTCGTACAGGGTGACGGTGCCGTCGTAGGCGTCGACGGTGGCCTTGACCGAGTTGCGGATGTACGAGACCTCCTTGCGCGGCAGGGGCCGACCGGTCGTCTGGTCGATGCTGTCCTCGACGAGCCCGTCGAGCGAGCTGCGCTGCGCGTACGGGTAGTTGTCGAGCGTCGTGTACGCGTCGACGATCCACTTGATCCTGCCGTCCACGACCGCGGGATAGGTGTTGCCGTCCGCGGTCAGCCACGGCGCGACCTTCGTCACCCGTTCCCGCGGGTCGCGGTTGAAGATGATCTTCGAATCGGATCCGATCGCGCTGGAGAACAGGATGTTCCGCTCCGCGTACTTCGCCGCGAACGCGAGCCGGTTGAACCAGTTGCCGATCGAGACACCACCCGCACCGGTGTACGTGTACTGGGACGTGTCGGTGTCGTACTCGCGAGGGCCCTCGCCCTCGACCGCGCCGACGATCGAGTAGTCGACATCGGTGTCCGCGATGACCTCGCCGTAGTAGATGCGCGGCTGCTCGACGGGAATGACCTGGTTGCCCGCCTGCTGCGAGGCGATGTCGCTGACCGTGTAGACCGGGTAACCGCTGTTGGAGTTGGCGGCCTCCTCCGCGGAGTTCGACGCGGCCGCGTTGACCTTGTTGGCCGGCGCCGCGACGAACCCGTTGCCGTGGGTGTACACGGTGTGCCGGTTGATCCAGTCGGTCTGGTTGCCGGTGAGGCTACGCGGGGAGAGTTCGCGTGCCGCGACCACGTAGTCGCCCTTCTCGCCGTCGACGTCGTAGCGGTCGATGTCGAGGGCAGGCGGGAACCCGTAGAAGTTCTTCAGCTGCTGCTGCTGGGTGAACGTCGGCGACAGCAGGTTCGGATCGAGCAGCCGGGCGTTCGCGATCGTGGTCTGGTCCGCGGGGATGTCGCGCGGCGATTTGGTGCTGTACCCCGGATAGTCCTCATACGTCACCTGCTCGTCGGTGATGCCGTACGCCTCCCGCGTCGCCGCGATGTTGCGCTCGATGTAGGTGCTCTCCTTGTCCGCGGCATTCGGCCGGACCGAGAACTGTTCGACGACCAACGGGTACACGGCGCCGACGAGGATCGACGACAGCAGCAGCAGCGCCGTCGCCATCGCGGGAATCCTGAGGTCACGCAACACGATCGCCGCGAAGAACGTGATCGCACAGACCACCGCGATCGCCATCAGGATCAGTTTCGCGAGCAGCACCGCGTTGATGTCGGTGTAGCTCGCACCGGTGAACGTCGGCTCCTTGCGGCTGCTCGAGAGCAGCGAGTACCGATCCAGCCAGTACGCGATGGCCTTGAGGAGGAAGAACGTGCCCGCGAGCACCGCGAGCTGGATTCGCGCGGCGTTGCTCAACGCACCCTCACGACCCGCGAGTCGGATTCCGCCGAACACGTAGTGCGTGACCAGGTTCGCGATGAACGCGAGGATCACCGCGACGAACAGCCAGTTCAGGACGAACCGGTAGAACGGCAGGTCGAAGGCGTAGAAGCCGACGTCGAGATTGAACTGCGGATCCCGCTGTCCGAACGACCCACCGTGCAGGAACATCTGCACCGCAACCCAATTGGACTGTGCGACCAGCCCGGAGAGGGCGCCGATGACGACCGGGACGACGACCCCGAACAGCTTGAGCCTGCTCATCACCGCCGTCCGGTACCGGGCGATCGGATCGTTGGGTCCGACGGCGGGAATGAAGACCGGCCGGGACCGGTAGGCGAGCAGCAACCCGCCGAACACCGCGCCGCCGACGATCAGGGCGACGACGACGAAGAGCGCGAGCCGGGTGATCAGAACCGTCGAGAACACCTCGCGGAATCCGACCTCGCCGAACCACAGCCAGTTCGTGTAGCCGCCGATCAGTCGCGGTCCGATCAACAGCAGGACTGCCACGACGAGTGCCAGTACCAACAACACTCGGCTCCGTCGGGACAACGAGGGAAGTCCGGTGGGGGGCCGCATGCCCACGTGTCACACTCCGGTTGTTGGGCGGCCGTCGGGCAGGCCGCGGGGGTGTTTTGTCCCACTCTACGTGGGCTCCGAAACTGTGTGCGGCCGGTCGTCCGGGTTGTCCGGATGTGCGCCCCGGGTGCGAGGATGGTCGGGTGAACGACTTCGACGCCGCCGACCACCAGGCCCCGATCTCCTCCGACGCCCTGACGCGGTGTGTCCAGGAAGTCGCCGCCCACGTCGGCGCGGACGGCTGGGGACAGCCCCCGAAGATGTTCGCGCTCGTGCCGACCGCGCAGATCGCGATCGCCGAGCCGCACCTGCTCGATCAGCTCGAGGACGGCTCCGAGCTCACACCGATCGAGCAGCACCCGCTCCCCGAGGACCTGCACGGCGGCAGCGCCGCCCTCGAGGAGTACCTCGGGACCACCAGCTGGGCGGCCGGGGTCGCCGGATGCCTGGTCGTACAGGAAATCCTGGTGCTGCCGCCGAGTGCTGCCGCCGACCTCGACTCGGCCGTCGGCGGCGCCGACCTCGGTGCAGCGGTCGGCGCAGCGCTCGGCCGTGACAACTCGGCCGACGACGTCATCCGCGCCGCGGCCGGGGCGCATCCGGACCGGCGCGCAGCCCGCCTGATCGCGGCCGTCCTCCGCGACGGGCGGTCCGAGTGCGCGATCGCACTGGCCCCCGAAGACGACGACGATCCGTTCGCCGAGCCGGAACTGCGCACCGGCGACAACCTGGCCCCCGGCCTCGTTCACGCACTGCAGGCGACGCTGGAGGCCGACCCCGAAGACTGGTGACCGGTCCGCCGCAACCGACCGCGGCGTGGATCAGCAGGCCGGCGCGTCCTCGCCCCTGTTGAGCGAGTCCAGCGCGTCGACGGCGCCGGTCAGGTCGTCGACCCGGACCAGCCGCAACCCGTCCGGGATCTGCTGCTTCGCCTCGTCGCAGTTGTTCGACGGCACCAGGAACGTCGTCGCTCCCGCCTCCCTCGCGGCGGTGAGCTTGTACGGGATGCCCCCGATGGGCCCGACCTTGCCGTCCGAGTCGATGGTGCCGGTGCCCGCCACGAACTGCCCGCCGTTGAGCTCGCCCGGTGAGAGCTTGTCGACGACGGCGAGGGCGAACATCAGTCCCGCGGACGGTCCGCCGACCTCGGCGAGGTTGAACTCGACGGTGAACGGCACGTCGGGCTTCTCGACCGGAGTGATGCCGAGATATCCGACGTCGTCGTGTCCGGGGCGGGCACCGAGCGTGACGGGCACGGTCTGCTCCGCACCGTCCCGCACGACGACGACGTCGGCGACCGTTCCCGGCGCGAGATCCGCGACCGCCCGCTGCACGTCACCGACGGTGCGGACCGGCGAGCCGTCGACGGCGACCAGCCGGTCCCCCACCCGCAACGCGTTGTTGGACGGCCCGTCCTCCGCGACGTCCGCCACCTCGAGTGCGACGGGCTCACCGAGGTAGTGCAGCGCTGCGAGTTCGGCGGACTCCTCGGACTGCGCGAAATCCGCGGCGTTCTCCTCCTGGACCTCGTCGCGACTGCGGTTCGACGGATAGACCTCCTCGCGCGGCACGATTCCGTAGCGTCCGCTGAGCCAGAACCCGAACGCGTCGAACACGGTCAGCCCGTCGCGCACCGAGACGGTGGTCATGTTCAGGTTTCCCGAGGTCGGGTCCAGTTCGGTGCCCGTGATGTCGACGACCTGCTCGCCCTCGACCTCGCCCAGGGTGTTGAAGGTGGGGCCGGGACCCAGTGCCACGAACGGCACCTGCACCACCGTTCCGAGTCCGAGCAATGCCACGACCGGAACCAGTGCCGCGACCAGGGTGACCATCCGTCGATTCACTCGGCCAGCGTAGAGGTCGGTGGAGCGCACCCTGTTCGGACCTCCCGGCGCGCCGCGCGCATCGCCGGTGGCGGAGTCGATGTTCGCGCTCGGCGTGATTTCCGCCGCCACTGCCCGGCGGCGAGCCTTGTACCGTGGACGTATGAGCAATCTGCCGTTTGGTTTCTCGAACTCCGACGACGATCCCGACCGCGACAAGAACACGGGCGGGGGCACGTCGGGTGGCGACAGCACCGGCGGCGGCCCGACCGGCCCGGGTGGAACACCGTTCGGCTTCAGCGCCGAAGGCTTCGATCCCGCTGCACTCGGCCAGATGCTCACCCAGTTCGGCCAGATGCTCAGCGGCATGGGCAGCGCGATGGGCCCGGGCGGCCAGTCCGGTCCGGTGAACTACGAGGTCGCGAAGAAGCTGGCCCTGCAGCAGATCGGCTCGGTCACACCGGTCTCCTCGACCACCGCGACGGCGGTGGCGGATTCGGCCCACCTGGCGGAGCTGTGGCTCGACGGCGCGACCACCCTGCCCGCCGGCGCCACCCGGACGGTCGCGTGGACTCCGGTGGAGTGGCTCGAGAACACCCTCGACACCTGGAAGCGCCTGTGCGATCCGGTGGCGGAGCAGGTGTCGGGGATGTGGGTGTCGGGTCTGCCCGAGGAGGCCCGGCAGATGGCCGGTCCGATGCTCGGCATGATCGGGCAGATGGGCGGGCTCGCCTTCGGCTCTCAGGTCGGACAGGCGCTCGGACAGCTTGCGTCCGAGGTGCTGACGTCGACCGACATCGGCCTGCCGCTCGGCCCGAACGGCATCGCCGCGCTGCTGCCGAGCGCGGTCGAGAAGTTCAGCGAGGGACTCGAGCAGCCCGACCGCGAGATCCTGGTGTTCCTCGCGGCCCGTGAGGCCGCCCACCAGCGCCTGTACGTGCACGTGCCGTGGCTCCGGCAGCGCCTGCTCGCGACCGTCGAGGAGTACGCGCGCGGCATCAAGATGGACTTCTCGGCGATCGAGGAGGCGGCCCAGAGCATCGACCCGAATTCGCTGACCGACCCGTCGAAGATCGAGGAGTTGTTGCAGCAGGGCACCTTCGAGCCGCAGACGACCCCGGAGCAGAAGCAGGCGCTCGATCGCCTGGAGACCCTGCTCGCCCTGATCGAGGGCTGGGTGGAGACGGTGGTTGCGCAGGCTCTCGGCGAGCGCCTCCCCGGTGTCGGCGCGCTCAGCGAGACGCTGCGCCGCCGCCGCGCGACGGGTGGACCGGCGGAGCAGACGTTCGCGACCCTCGTCGGCCTGGAGCTGCGTCCACGCAAGGTGCGGGAGGCGGCGCAGCTGTGGCGTCAGGTCACCGAGGCCGCCGGGATCGACGGCCGCGACGGTGTGTGGGCCCATCCCGATCTGCTCCCCGACTCCAGCGACCTGGACAACCCCGCGGCGTTCGTCGATCGGGTGGTCGGGGGCGGGACGAGCACGTTCGACGACCCGATCGCTCAACTGGAGGCGCTCCAGGCCCGCGAACGCGCGGAGCGTGAGGGCACCGACGGGGACGACGACGCACAGGGCGGCACCGCCAACCCGAGCAATTGATGTGAGCTGACGAAGTCCCAGCTCAGACACGCCGCAGCCCTGTGGACAACTGGGTTTCGGCGCGCGTGACCGACGGTGTCGGCTGACACCCTCACGGGTATGAGTCGCCACGTTTCCGCCCCACGCCCGGCCGTTCCCCGGCTGGATCCGCGCATCGTCGTCCTCACCCGGCCCAGCGGCGCGGTCCAGTTGGGCTGGGATCCCGAGTCCGCCCTCCTGGTGCGGCCGCCGGCAGGGGTGACGACGACCGCCCTGGCCGACCTGTTGCGGATGCTCGACGGTCGGCGCACCCGCTCCGAGATCGTCTGGGAAGCCGGTCGGGTCGGTGTCGACCCGTCGGACATCGATCAGATCCTGGCCGAGTTGGCAGCGGCGGGGGCTCTGATGCCACCCCGGCCCGATCCGGCCGATCCGGCCGGCCCGCTACCGCAGGTCCACGTACACGGCCGCGGTCCGCTCGCGGAGGGCGTCGCCGCGATGCTGAGTGGCAGTCCCCTCCGGGTGGTCCGGACCGGACCCGAGCATGCGACACATCCACCCGCGTTCCATCGCTCGCACTGTGTGATCCTGACCGACAGCCTGGTTCCGGACCCGTGGACGGTCGCCGCGCTGATGGACGTGGCGACTCCCCATCTCGCGGTTCGTCTGCGCGACGGACGTGGCGTCGTCGGTCCGCTGGTGCTCCCGGGCCGGACCAGTTGCCTGCGGTGCGCGGACCTGACGCGGACGGCGGCCGACGCCGACTGGCCACATCTGGCGGCGCAGCTGCTGGGCCGGGTCGGATACGCCGAACCCGGCACCGTTCGGGCGACGGTGGCACTCGCGGTCAACGAGGTCCGCGTCCTGCTGGACGCCGACGTCACGCGGGCACCGTCGTGCCTGGACACGACGCTGGAGTTCGATCTGCGAGCGGCGCGCCTCCGGCGCAGGAGATGGTCGCGGCATCCGGACTGCGGGTGCTCACCTGCGGTGTAGGCGAAGTCGGGGATCGTCCGCCATGATGGGGACGTGCCTGACATTCCCCGCCGCAGCTCAGCCCGCACCGCCAAACTTGCGAGCATCCCGTTGGGGATCGCGGGGCGCGCGGCCGTCGGCTTCGGCCGCAAGCTCGCGGGTGGCGATCGGGACGAGATCGACGCGAAGCTCACGCAGCAGGCCGCCGAACAGTTGTTCACGGTTCTCGGCGAGCTCAAGGGCGGTGCCATGAAGCTCGGCCAGGCACTGAGCGTGATGGAGGCGGCGGTTCCCGAGGAGTTCGCCGAGCCCTACCGGGACGCGTTGACCAAGCTGCAGGCCGAGGCCCCGCCGCTGCCCGCCCGCAAGGTGCACCGGGTCCTCGACGAGCAGCTCGGCACCCGGTGGCGCGATCGGTTCACCAGATTCGACGACGCCCCGACCGCGTCCGCGAGCGTCGGGCAGGTGCACCGCGCGGTCTGGTCGGACGGACGGGACGTCGCGGTGAAGGTCCAGTACCCGGGCGCCGACGAGGCACTGCGCTCCGACCTCAAGACCCTCTCCCGGATGGCGGGCATGTTCACAGCGGTGATGCCGGGCGTCGACGTGAAGCCGGTTCTGGACGAGCTGAGCGCTCGCACCGAGGACGAGCTGGACTACCGGATCGAGGCGAACAACCAGCGCGCGTTCGCGGCCGAGTTCGACGGTGACCCGCAGTTCGCGGTGCCGAAGGTCGTCGCCAGCGCCCCGAAGGTGGTGGTGACGGAGTGGATGTCGGCGACACCACTGTCGTCGATCATCGCGACCGGCACCGCCGAGCAGCGCAACACGGCAGGCGCCCGCCTCGCCGAATTCCACTTCGCGTCACCCGCTCGCGTGGGACTTCTGCACGGTGACCCGCACCCCGGCAACTTCATGCTCCTCGAGGACGGCCGCCTCGGCGTCCTCGATTTCGGTGCCTGCGCCCCGATGCCCGGTGGTCTGCCCCCGGTCCTGGGCCGGATGGTCCGCCTCGCGCTCGACGAGCGGTTCGACGAGCTCACCGAGTTGTTGCGCGCGAACAACTTCGTCCTGCCGGGCCGGCACGTCACCGACGAGGAGATCGCGAACTACCTACGGCCGTTCACCGATCCGATCCACACCGAGTCGTTCCACTTCACGAGGTCCTGGCTGCAGCGTGCTGCGGGGACCGCGACCGACTTCTCCTCCGAGCACTTCCGGACAGCTCGGGCACTGAACCTGCCGCCCGAGTACGTGATGATCTTCCGGGTCCTCCTCGGATCGGTCGGGATCTGCGCCCAGCTCGACGCGGAGGCGCCGTACATGGGGATCCTCACCCAGTGGCTGCCCGGTTTCACCGAGGACGTGCGCCGGGCGGAGTGACTCGCGGATCGGCCCTCTCGACCGGTCCCACAGGGCGTCAGGCGCTCGTCCCGGCCGCCCGCATCCGGTCGACGGCGGGCGCGACCCAGGTCCGCAGGTAGTTCCGGAGTTCCGCTCCGGAACGCGGCGGCCTGCCCGGATCGATGACGAACGACTGCACGATTCGCAGCATGTGCTCGACGAGTTCGTCGAGGTTTCCGCCGGAGAGTCCTGCGGCCGCCCAGTCCACACCGAACCGCTCGAGGATTGCCCGGCCGAACGTCACGGCCGTGTCCGAGGTGACGCCGGCGGAGAAGGCACTGGCCCGACCGGGCGCGAGCACCATGTTCAGGTACCTCTCCTCGGAGATCTGCTCGAGGGTGTAGGCGATGCCCTCGACGACGGCGTCGGCGGGATCGGTGAGCCCGTCGAGATGCGCGGCGAGCAGGTCGAGAAACGGTCCCACCTGCGCGACCGCGGTCGCGACGAGCAGCGCCTCCACGGTGGGAAAGTAGCGGTAGACGGTCTGCCGGGTGACACCGAGTCCGCGGGCCACCTCGGTGATGCTGATGTCCGCTCCGGTCCGGTCCAGCGCCCGCCGTGCCTCGGCGAGGATGCGCGCGACGGCTTCACCGTCGTCTGCCGGCGTGGATCCGGACCACCCGTGTGTGCGCATGCTCGCTGCTCCTCCGTTCTTGCTGCCCACCCCTGTGCGCCTGGCCGCGCCGCACTCGGACGTCGGGGGAACCCTACCCGTGCGTCTTCACGGAAACCCGACAATACAAATGGATCGAGTTGTATGGTCTGGGCATCCGACGAACACCAAGCGAAGGGCCTCGACGATGTCGACCACGCACGACGCCTCCACGACCGGACTCCCCGACGAGCTCACCCGGCGTGCACTGCGGCACGTTCTCGACGGCACGACCGACATGGCGCCCTCGCCGTTGAAGGTGCCGCTGCACTACTACCGCGACCCGAAGATCCACGAGGTCGAGGAGAAGCAGATCCTGAGGCGCACCCCGCTGGCGATCGTGCCGAGCGCGCAGATCCCGAAGCCCGACGACTACGTGGTCCGCAGTGTGCTCGGCGACTCGTTGCTCGTCACCCGGGACAGCGCGGGCACCGCGCACGTCCTGCTCAACTACTGCCGTCACCGCGGCGCCATGCCCGCGTGCGGGTCGGGCAGCGCCCGCCGATTCACCTGCCCGTACCACGCGTGGACGTACAAGAACACGGGCGAGCTGGCGGGCGTACCCGGCAAGGAGGGCTTCGACGGCATGAACCGTGCCGAGTACGGGCTCGTGGAACTGCCCAGTGAGGAGAAGTACGGCTTCGTGTGGGCGGTGCTGACCGACGGCGAGACGATCGACGTCGACGCTCACCTCGGCGACATGGGACCCGAACTCGCGCAATTCGACTACGCCTCGTACGGATACCACGACCAGCGCGAGTTCGTCTCCGAGGTGAGCTGGAAGGGAGCACTCGAGGCGTTCGCCGAGAGCTACCACTTCCCGTTCGTCCACGGGGAGAGCGTCATCGGGCAGAACACCGTCGCCAACACCTCCATCCACGACACCTTCGGACGCCATCACCGGATGGGCTTCCCGTTCAACTGGGTCACCGCCCTCGACGAGAATCCCGACGGCGACTGGGATCCCGTCGCCAACATGGGCGTCATCTACTGGATCTACCCGAATCTCGTTCTCGCGAACAGTCCGGTGGGTGTCGAGGTGCTCGACATGCTGCCGGCGGGGTCGCCGACCTCGTGCACCCTGCGGCACAGCTGGATGGCGAAGTACCCGGCGACCACCGACGAACAGCGCGAGCTGTACGACACCGTGTTCGCACAGGTGCACGGCGCGGTACGGGACGAGGACTTCGCGATGCTTCCGCAGTGCGGCGAGGGCGTCCGACGCGGCCAGCACGACCACATGATCATCGGCCGCAACGAGATCGGCGTGCAGCACATGATCACGACCTTCGCCACCGAACTGGGCATCGCCCTCGCGTGACACCACACCAGGAGACTCCCGTGACCAACCGGACGCCGCCGCGGCCCCGTCAACTCGATTCCCCGGTCCTGCCGACGATCTTCAAACACGTCGGGAGGTGCCAGGTCTGGCTCTACCGCCGCACCGGAGGACGGGTCGGGGGAAAGTGGCGCATCGGGGCCGGGTTCCGCAAACCCGTGCCGACGCTGCTCCTCGAGCACCGGGGCCGCAGGTCGGCCACCCTGTACACGACCCCGCTGCTGTACATCGAGGACGGGGACGACGTGATCGTGGTCGCCTCGCAGGGCGGCCTGCCGAAGCATCCGCAGTGGTATCGCAACCTGTGCGCCGACCCGGACACCCGGATCCAGATCGGCAGTCGTATCCGCGAGGTCACCGCGGAGACCGCCGACCCCGCCCGGCGCGCCCGACTGTGGCCGCTGCTCGTCGACGCCTACGCGGACTTCGACACCTACCAGGCGTGGACGGAGCGGGAGATCCCCGTGGTCGTCCTACGGCCGCGCTCCCCCGAACGGCCGGGCGGCGCCGCTGCCTAGACTGGGCGATCGTGCGGATTGCGACGTTCAACATCAACGGAATTCGGGCCGCGCAGCGCCGCGGTTTCGAGGAGTGGCTGCGCGACAGGGAACCCGACGTGGTCGCCTTGCAGGAGGTACGAGCCCGGGCCTCGGCGATCCCGCCCGGGGTGTTCGGTCCCTACCATCTCGCCTACGACGAAGGCGTCCTCGCAGGCCGCAACGGCGTCGCGGTGCTGACGCGGCACGCCCCCGCCGCGGTGCGGACGTGGAACGGGACTGCCCTGCTGCGCGACCCCGGCGAGGTTCACGTCGACACGACCGGGCTCGACTCGGTACCACTGGCGCGTGGCCTCCGCGAATTCGCCACGCAGGGCCGGTACATCGAGGTCGACCTCGCCGACGCGCCGATCACCGTCGCGTCGCTGTACCTGCCGAAAGGTGGCCTCCCCGAACATCTCCAGAAACCGGGGCGAATGCGGGAGGCGCCGGACGGCGGTGCCCGCTACGAACGCAAGATGCGGTTCCTCGACGCGTTCGCACGACAACTGACCCGGTCACGCCAGAACGCCAGGGCACGCGGCCGCGAGTTCCTGCTGATGGGTGATCTCAACATCGCACACACCCGCCACGACGTGCGGAACTGGCGGCGCAGCAACCAGGTCGAGGGCTACCTCCCCGAGGAACGCGAGTGGTTCGGTTCGATCCTCTCCCCTCGCACCCTCGTCGACGTGGTTCGCAGTCGTCACCCCGACACCGACGGACCGTATTCGTGGTGGTCGTGGCTGGGACAGTCGTTCGCCAACGACACCGGATGGCGCATCGACTACCACCTCGCCACTCCCACGCTGGCCAGGTCGGCCACCGCGGCGGGCACTGACCGGGAACCGTCCGCGGACCGCCGGATCAGCGATCACGCCGCGGTCGTCGTGGACTACGACCACGATTCGCTCGGTCCCACCCCCGGCTGAAGGTCACCTTCATGCGCGTGATGCGCATGAAGGTGACCTTCAGCCGGACAACGGTGCGGCGTCGACGGTGCGACACGGCGGTGCGGCGCCATGTCAGGCGCAGACCGCGACCTTGCGCGGCCGACCCCGGGGACGCTTGCGGGCGATCACGACGCCGTGATCGAGGATCTCCCCTCCCCACACGCCCCACGGCTCGGCGCGGTCGAGCGCCTCACTCAGGCAGAGGGCGCGCACCGGGCACGCCGCGCACAGGGACTTGGCGAGTTCCAGTTCGGCTGGGGTTTCGCCGAACCAGAGGTCGGGATTGTCGGCACGGCAAGGCAATTCGCGCTGCACCGGCCCGGGGGTGGTGGGTTCGGTGATGGTGCGGACTGTCGCGGTGGACACGTCGTGCTCCTTACGGACTCGTCGAGGTTCGGATGGTGCGAACCGGTGACCTGTCCTGGAACGACGTTTCCGATGGAAACGGTCCTGGAAACAAGAATGGCCACGGTCCGCTGGGGCGTCCGTGGCCTGGTGGAGAGTGCTACCGAGTGTGGTCTCGGCTTCCGATCCGGGGCACGGACATGAGGGCTGCTGCCTTGGGGCGACGGCGGACGACGCGCGTCAGCGCTTCCCCCGCCCACAAGGCTGCGGGCAGGTGAGCGGCGGCATCGATCCGAGCGGGCGCATAGCCCGACATGCCTACTGCGCCCTGCGCGCTGCTGATCCGATCGATCATCGGTCCGATCACCTCCTGTCCCATCCTGACGGCTCCGCCCTGCGGCACCTGTCGTCCATCTTCCCGCGCCACGCAACTGCGTCGGCCCGGCCGGTCGTGACGGTGAGCCCTCGCCCACAACGTCGGGAACCAGGGTAGGCGCTGCCGCCCGAACCGCACAACCTATTTTCTACCTGCGGTTATGCCTCGTCGACGAGACTCAACTGGGCGACGGCCACCGGATCCTCGCCCCGGACCACCGCCAGCACGTCGGGACCGAACCGTTCGAGCTTCTTCGCGCCGATACCGGGAATCGCCACCAGGGCCCGGTCGTCGCCGGGCTGCTGCTCGGCGATCGCGATCAACGTCGTGTCGGTGAACACCACGAACGCGGGCACCTTCATCGCCGTCGACTTCTCCTTGCGCCACGCCTTGAGCGCGTCGAAGAGCGCGGCATCGAGGTTCGACGGGCAGCCCGTGCAGCGGCCGAGCATCGTCGCCGACGCATCCAGCAGCGGCTTGCCGCACACGCGACAGCGTGGACGCTTCTTCGACGGCCCGGCGGACTCGGCGATCCGCGATGCCGGCGAGTCGTCGGGCACCAGCCCGAGAAGGAATCGAGACCTGCGACGGGACCTGCGCCCCCCGGCGTTGCGGGCCAATGCCCAGGACAGCTGCAGATGCTCGCGGGCGCGCGTCACCCCGACGTACAGCAGTCGTCGCTCCTCCTCGACCGCGGCCTGGTCCGGCGGAGTCGACTTGTCCCCCAACGCGTGCTGAATCGGCAGCGTGCCGTCGGTGAGCCCGGCCAGGAAGACGGCGTCCCATTCGAGACCCTTCGCGGCGTGCAGCGACGCCAACGTCACGCCCTGCACCGTCGGAGGGTGCCGGGCTTCGGCGCGGGCGGCGAGGTCACGCAGCAGTGCCGCGAGATCGAGTTCGGGATCGTGGGTGAGCAGTTCCTCGGTCAGCTCGACCAGCGCGGTCAACGACGCCCATTTCTCGCGGGCCTGGGCGCCCGACGGCTCGGTGTCGGTCAGTCCCATCGGCACCAACACCGCGCGGACGAGGGTCACCAGGGCCTCACCGCGGTCGGCACCGACGGGCAGGTCGTCGCGGGCGGCCGTCTGGCGGAGCGAGTTCACCGCCTGACGCACCTCCGGCCGGGTGAAGAAGCCCTCGCCGCCGCGCACCTGGAACGGTATACCGAGCTCGGTCAACGCCTGCTCGTGCGCCTCCGACTGGGCGTTGATGCGGTACAGCACCGCGATCTCCGCGGCCGGGGTCCCGGCGTCGACGAGCTTCTTGATCCGAGCCGCGATCGCGGCCGCCTCGGCCGGTTCGTCGTCGAACTCCGCGAACGCCGGCTCCGGGCCGGAGGGTCGCTGACCGATCAACTCCAGCCTGGTCCCCGCGATCCGACCGCGTGCTTCGCCGATCACCCGGTTCGCGAGAGCCACCACCTCGGGAGTCGAGCGGTAGTCCCGTTCGAGCCGAACCACCGTCGCGTCCGGAAACCGCCGGGAGAAGTCGAGCAGGTAGCGCGGCGTCGCGCCGGTGAACGAGTAGATCGTCTGGTTCGCGTCGCCGACGACGGTCAGGTCGTCTCGGTCCCCGAGCCACGCGTCGAGGACCCGCTGCTGCAACGGTGTGACGTCCTGGTACTCGTCGACCACGAAGCAGCGGTACCGCTCGCGGAACTCCTGCGCGACCGCCGGGTGGTCCTCGAGTGCCACCGCGGTGTGCAGCAGCAGGTCGTCGAAGTCGAGCATCATCGTCTCGCCGCGCATCTTGAGGGACTCGTACGCCGCGTACACGGCCGCGACCTTCGCGGGATCTGCGGGTGCGTCACGACGGACCCTGGCCACGGCGGCCGGGTAGTCCTCGGGTGCGATCAGCGACGCCTTCGACCACTCGATCTCGCCCGCGAGGTCGCGGACGCTGTCGGTGCTGGTGGACAACCCGACCCGGTTCGCGGCCTGCGCCACGACCGCGAACTTGCGGTCGATCAGCTCCCAGGAGGTGTCCCCGACGACCTGCGGCCAGAAGTACCGGAGCTGCCGGAGCGCGGCAGCGTGGAACGTGCGGGCCTGCACCTGGTTCGCACCCTCGCCGATGCCGAGCCCGCGCAGTCGAGACCGCATCTCCCCCGCGGCCCGGGCGGTGAACGTCACGGCGAGTACCTGCCCGGCGGCGACGTGGCCGTCGGCCACCAGACGAGCGATCCGATGCGTGATGGTGCGGGTCTTTCCGGTGCCCGCGCCCGCCAGCACGCACACCGGGCCACGAGGCGCGAGGACCGCCGCCGACTGCTGCGGATCGAGTCCTGATGAGTCCGGTGCGTCCGCTGCCATGCGGTCCATCATGGCAGGGCCGGCCGACACCCGATCACACCCGCGGCGCCCACCCCCGATTCCCCGGCGCCCACCTGGCCGAAGGCCCCCTTCGGCCTCCCCATCGAGATGAAGGCCACCTTCAGCCGTTGCCGCCGAGTAGCCGCTCACTACTGGCCGCCGCCAATGCGGGACCCGCGCCGCCCGGCTGAAGGTGGCCTTCGTTCGGCCCACTGAGATGAAGGCCACCTTCAGCCCGCTCAGGTGCGGGGAACAATCCGTGGCGACCGCGGTGTTGTGATTCTCGTGACTGCTACCGAACCCGCCACCGCACTGACCATGTACTCGACCACCTGGTGCGGGTACTGCCGACGACTCAAGAAGCAACTCGACGAGAACGGCATCGGCTACGTCGAGATCGACATCGAGGACGATCCCGCCTCGGCCGAGTTCGTCGGAAGCGTCAACGGCGGCAACCACGTGGTCCCGACCGTCAGGTACGCGGACGGCAGCACTGCCACCAATCCGTCGCTGGCCGACGTGAAGAAGGCTCTCGGTCTCTGACCCGCTAGCCGGCCCACGCCTCGAGCATGCCGCGGGCGATCGACACGGAACCCGGGACGAGGAGGCGCGCGTCCGCAGGCGACGTCCAGTCGCCCAGTGCCAGCGCGGCGCGCACCTCCTCGCGCTCGAACCAGTGCGCCTCGGCGATCTCGCCGTCGTGGAACACCAGTGGAGCCTCGGGATCGGCGACCGCGGAGAATCCGATCATCACCGACCGCGGGAACGGCCACGGCTGACTTCCGAGGTAGCGGATGTCGGAGACGACCACTCCGACCTCCTCCTCGATCTCGCGCGCCACGCACGACTCCAAGGACTCGCCGGCTTCGACGAACCCGGCGAGAACCGAGAACCGACGTTCGGGCCAGGTGCCGTTGCGTGCGAGCAGCACCCGGTCGGCGCCGTCGTGCACCAGACAGATGACGGCGGGGTCGGTGCGGGGAAACTCCTCGTGTCCGGTCGCGGTGCTGTGCCGTGACCACCCCGACATCGTCGGCGTGGTCGGGGAACCGTCGAGCGCGCTGAAGCCGGCGGAGTCGTGCCACGCCAGCACCGCGACCGCGGTGGTCAGCAGGCCGGCGCTGGAATCGTCGAGGCGATGACCGATCATCCGCAGATCGGCGAGCTCGCCGATCATCGCGGGAACCCGCACCGCCCACAGGTGGGTGCCGTCGGGCTTGCGGCCCAGGAACACCGCGCCCGCGACGGGCTCGGTTCCCAACGACGACGCAGGCTCCAGGACGAGGTCGGTACCGTCGACCCGCGCCTGACCGCGGTGATTCACCTTGAGCACCAGAGCGTCGACCCACCCCGACCGCAATGCGTCGGTGTCGGACCGCAACTCCTCCGCTCGGTCCAGTGCCGAACGGGACAGCAACGGAACCTCGGTCATCACGAAATCAGTCACGCGCACCACAGTAGGGCGTGCGACGGCGGCACCGGTCCACGGGCAGGAACGTGAGAACGGCGCCGCGGCCGGAGTCAGTTCCCGACGCGCCTGATGTAGAGGAGACGGTCGCTCTCCTCGACGGCATCGACCTCGGGTGAGCCGACACGGACCAGGCGGCCGTCGCGGACCACGGCGAGGACGATGTCGGACAGGTGCCGCGGGGACCCGCCGATCTCGTCGTGCTCGACCTCCCGTTCCGCGATGGCGAAGCCCGCCTCGGGGGTGAGCAGGTCCTCGATCATCTCCACGACGGTCGGGGTGGTGCGGGCGATGCCGAGCAGCCGACCCGCCGTCTCCGAGGAGACGACCACCGAATCGGCGCCGGACTGCCGGAGCAGGTGGGCATTGTCGGTCTCGCGGATCGCGGCGACGATCTTCGCCTTGGGATTGACCTCGCGGGCGGTCAGCGTCACCAGGACGGCGGTGTCGTCGCGGTTCGCCGCGACGATCACCGAGGCGGCGTGCTGCACGCCTGCCAGTCGGAGAACGTCCGACTTGGTCGCGGAGCCGGTGACGGTGACCAGGCCGAGGGACGCCGCGGAGTCCAGGACGGTCTGATCGGTGTCGACGACGACGATGTCGGCCGGCTTGATGCCGTCGCCGAGCATGGCGTCGACCGCGGTCCGACCCTTGGTGCCGTATCCGACGACGACGGTGTGGTTGCGCACGGATTGCCTCCAACGCTGGATCTTGAATGCCTGCCGGGACCGTTCGGTTAGCACCGACAGCGTGGTACCGACCAGGATGATGAGGAACAGGACCCGCAGCGGCGTGATCACGATGACGTTGATCAGGCGCGCGCTCGGGGTGATGGGCGTGATGTCGCCGTAGCCGGTCGTCGAGAGCGACACCGTCGCGTAGTAGAGACAGTCGAGGAACGACAGCGGGTTGTCCTGCGCGTCCCGGTAACCGTCCCGGTCGAGATAGACCACGAACACGGCGAGGAACAGCACGGCGACCGCCATCATGACGCGTCGGAAGATCAGGTGGAACGGGCTGCGCATCGCCTCGGGAATGCGCAGGACCCCGACCAACGCGAAGTCGGGCCGCTCGGTCAGGTTCTCCTGATCGTTCAGCCGCTGGCGCAACTTACCGGCCATGGATTGTGCTCCCGTTCGCAGACATCGGCTCGGAGCCTAGCCAACGATCGGCCGGGCGTACGACGGACCACGCGGACGGAAGCGGACCGACACCGACCGGCACGTGAACACGCCGCGATTCGCTGGCGCCGCGGCGCCGGGTACACCAGTGTGGTGCCATGAAGTTCTCACCCGCACCCGCCCTGGCCGCACTGTTCCTCGGGGCCGGCACGCTCCATTTCGTGACGCCGAAGCCGTTCGACTCCATCGTTCCGCGCCAGCTCCCCGGTGAGGCGCGCACCTACACGTACGCGTCGGGTGTCGCCGAGCTCGCGGTGGGCACGGCGCTCGTGGTTCCGCGCACGCGCCGGCTGGGCGGAACCCTCGCCGCGGCCCTGCTCGTCGCGGTGTTCCCCGCGAACGTGCAGATGGCCGTCGACTGGATTCGCAGCGACAAGGTCGCCCCGCCGCTCAAGGCGGTCGCGCTGGCGCGGCTTCCCCTGCAGCTTCCGATGGTCGTCGGTGCGCTGAAGGTTCGCCGCCAGGCGTCCTGAACCCGCCGACTACGCGTCGTCCGGACGGCGCCCGTCGCCCGCCGACTCGACGAGCCGGGAGAGTGTGGCGGCGTCGGGCAGATCGTCGGGGGCGATGGTCCGCCCGGTGCGCACGTAGTGGAACGCTGCGCGCACGACGGCCGGGTCGACGGGATCACCACCGCGGGCCAGTGACCGGGCGGTCATCAGCTCCGCCCAGGCGAGCCGATAGGCGGCGAGCTGCATCGCGACGGCGTGCTCGTTGGCCGCGCTCGGCTCGGCGCCGGTCTTCCAGTCGATGACGGTCCATCCGCCGTCCGGGTCGGCGAAGACAGCGTCGATCCGGCCGCGCACGACGGTTCCCGCGATCGAGGTCTCGAACGGCACCTCCACCTCCACGGGATTGCGGTGCGCCCACCTCGAGCGCAGGAAGGCGGCCTGCAACACTTCGAGGTCCTCGTCGGCCGCGCCGTCGGTGTCGGCCGCGCCGGGAAGCTCGTCCATGTCCAGCAGACGCGTCGCCCCGAACCGACGCTCGACCCAGGCGTGGAAGGCCGTTCCCCTGCGCGCCAGCGGGTTCGGAGGAAACGGCAGCGGACGACGCAGCCGCGCCGCCAGCTCGTCGGGAGAGGCGGCCAGGTCGACGAGCTGACTGACCGACAGCTGACCGGGCAGCGTCACCTCGGCGCGGGCGGCGGCACGTGCCGCGCGTTCGGCGAGGAGCGCATCGACATCGGCAGCCCAGCCCTCGGGATCGCGGTCCGGCCCGCCGAGGGAATCGTCCTCGCCCGCACGACGGTCGACATCCCCGCGCAGCGACACGGCGGGCTCGGCGTTTCGCGTGCCTGTGGCGGCCCCGAGTTCCGCGAGCGCGGCGAGCACGAGGTCCGCGCCCCGCGACACCCCCGGCCTCCTGTCGCCCAACGGATCACGCGGCCACTCCGCGACGACGACATCCGCGGTCAGCGGGTTCGCGGACTCCGCCTCGGGATCCGGTTCCCAGTGCTCGACAACGCCGAGAGCCCGCCCGTGCTCCGCAGCGGACGTGACCACCGCGCGCATCTCCTCGAGGAACTCGGACGGCCCCTTCGGGGTGGCACCTGCCTCACCCCAGTGGTGCCCCGACACGTAGAGCGCCCGCTCCGTCCTCGTCAGGGCGACGTAGAAGAGCCGCCGATCCTCGTCGAGCTTGCGGCGCGCGAGCGCGTCCTTGTGGGCGGAGAGCGCCTCCTCGAGATCCTTGCGGTCGTAGACGCTCTCGAAGTCCGGGACCGGGACCCCGTCCGATCCGTCCGCGTCGTCGGCCCGGTCTCCCCGCAGGTGCGGTGGCAGTTCCGCGATCGCGCCGAGCCACGTCCCGCTCGCGGTGCCGGAGGGGAACACTCCGTCGACCACATGCGGGACCGCGACGACCTCCCATTCGAGCCCCTTCGCCGAGTGCACGGTGAGCACCTGCACCCGATCGCGGGCGACCTCCACTTCGCCGGGGGCGAGGCCGTTCTCGACGGTGTCGGCCGCGGCGAGGAACGCCAGCAGGCCGGTCAGCGTCGCGGAGGTGTTGCGTGCGTATCCCGCGACGACGTCGGCGAACGCGTCGAGGTGCTCGCGACCGGCACCGCCGGCACGCAACCACGGCAACCGCGCCTCCGCCTCGATGCCGATTCCGAGTACCCGTTCGACCTCCGCGACGAGTTCGGTCAGTGGCTGACCGATTCGTTCCCGAAGCGACGTCAGTTCCGCCGCCAGGGAACCGATGCGCCGGAAGCCGACCTCCGAGTACCGCTCCCTGGCACCGGGATCCGAGATCGCGTCCGCCAGCCCGGCCTGTTCGGCGAACTCGCCGGGAAGCGCGGCGTCGAGTGCCCTGTCGAGGCTGTCGGGGTCGGTGACCGCTCCCCCGGCGCTCCGCGCGGCCCCGACGGCGAGTTCCCGCGCCCGGCGCCACAGCGCCGCGAGATCGGCGACGCCGAGTTGCCATCGGGCGCCGGTGAGCACCCGGACCGCCGCGCTGCCCGCCATCGGATCGGCGACGAGGCGCAGCATCGCGATGACGTCCGCGACCTCGGGAACGTGCAGGAGCCCGCCGAGTCCGACCACCTCCACGGGGAGGCCGCGCCGTCGCAGCGCCGCGGCGATCGGGGCGGCGTCGGCGTTGCGCCGGATCAGCACCGCGGAGGTGGGCGGGTCGTCGCCACGCTCGTTTGCGGCGGCGTACTCCGCGGCGATCCGGTCGGCAACCCAGTCCCGTTCACGCTCGACGTCGAGATGCAGCGCAATCCGGACGTCGCCCGGCTGCGCGTCCGGTTTCGGCCGCAGCTCTGGGACCGGTACGCCCCGCTCGCGGAGGGGGGCGGACGCGGAGTTGGCCAGTTCCAGCGCCTCCGCGGGATTGCGCCAACTGGTGAGCAGTTCCAGCCGCGGCGCGGGCCGCCCGTCCGGGAGCGGGAAGTCGGTGGCGAAGCGGGGCAGGTTCGCCGCGGACGCCCCGCGCCACCCGTAGATCGACTGCATCGGGTCGCCGACCGCGGTCAGAGCCAGCGAGCCGTCCTCGCCCCCACCGAACAACGCGGACAACAGAACCCGCTGGGCGTGGCCGGTGTCCTGGTACTCGTCGAGCAACACCACCCGGTACCGCTCGCGTTCCGATCGGCCGACCTCGGGGTGTTCGGCGGCGACCCGCGCGGCGAGCGACATCTGACTTCCGAAGTCGAGCGCGCCCTCTCTGCGCAGCGTGTCCGCGAGCCGCTGTACCAGCGGAAGCAGAGCGACCCGCTCGTGCTGGGTGGCGAGGATGTCGAGGAGGTCCTTCTTCGGGCCGCCGCGTTGCCGCGGCCCCGCAGGGAGGGTGTGGATCAGCTTGTCGAGTTCGGTGTGCGCCTCGCGGAGGTCGTCGGCCTCCACGAGGTGTTCGGCGAGCTGACCGGACAGTGCCAGAACCGATTCGGTCAGCGACGTGGGGTTGCGGTCGGTGTCGAGATCGCCGTCCCAGGAGCTGACGACGCGATGCGCGAGCTGCCACAGTGCCGTCTCGGACAGCAGGTCCGACGACGGCTCGATCGGCAGCAGCAGACCGTGCTCGGTGAGGAGCCGGCCCGCGTAGGAGTGGTAGGTGCTGACCTCCGGTTCGCTGGAGAGGATGCGATTGCGCAGCTCCTCGCTCAGGCCGAGCCGCCGGGTCACGCCCGGGTCGGCGAGCCGCGCGAGACGTTGACGAATCCGGGACGTCAACTGCTGTGCGGCTTTTCGCGTGAAGGTCAGTCCGAGTACCTGCTCCGGACGGACGAACTCGTTGGCCACCAGCCAGACGACGCGCGCGGCCATGGTCTCGGTCTTGCCCGCTCCGGCCCCGGCGACGACGAGCGTCGGACCGACGGGCGCCGAGATCACGGCGGCCTGCTCGGACGTCGGCGGGAACTGACGCAGCGCGGCCGCCAGGTCGCCGGGGGTGACGCGGGCACGTGACGTCCGGTCGCTCACGACTGGGTCACCTGCCTGCCCTCGTCCCGCGCAGGACAGCTCGACCGAACCGGGCAGTGACGGCATCCGTCGTTCGGCCGCGCGAGGAAGCGCGGCCCCTGGGTCGCGGCGGCCGCGGCGTGCACCGTGTCGAGCCACTGCTCCTCGGTCTCCTCCGTCAGCGGCGCCTGCACGCGCTGGGTGGCCCCGTCCGCACGGTTCGCCTTCGCCACGAACACCAGCCGCGCGCCACCTGCCGGTCCGGCGGGCTCGCCGTCGATCGCGCCGCGCGTCGCCGCCAGCTGGTAGGTGGCGAGCTGGGCGTGCGACTGTGCGTCCTCCTTGCTCACCGGGTTGCGGCCGGTCTTGACGTCCACGACGACGGGCCGCCCGTCCACGTCGCGTTCGAGTCGGTCGACACGGCCGCGCAGGTGCACGGCGGGCTCCCCCTCGACCCGCGCCTCGAGCACTCCGTCGACGGCGACCTCGACACCCACCTCGGTCAGTTCCCCTCGACTGCGGCGCAGCCACTCCGAGAAGGTGTCGATCATCTGCTCGGTGCGGCTCATCTCGCGCTTCGAGTACCACGGTGACCCGAGATCGACGGCGTCCCAGGCACTCGCGAGCGCACGGCGCACCTGATCGGGCGGCATCTTCCCGGCGACGGCCTGAACCAGGGTGTGCACCAGGGTTCCGGCGACGGCGTGCGTGTTGTCACCGTCGCTGCCGCCGTGCCGCTCCAGCGCCCACCGGAGGGGGCAGGTGTCGAGTTGCTCGATCGTCGACGGCGACAGGGGTACCGCGCCGTCCTCCGGGCGCCACAGCGGATCGGTTGTGCTGGGAGCGTCGACGCCGTACCACTGCTCGGGGTGGGCCCCGCGCACGCCGGCCGCGGCCAGCCGCGCCAGCTGGAGCGCGGCGCGCTGTTGCTTGTCCGGGTCGGTTTCGGCGAGGTCGGGGTCGCAGACGACTCGTCGGAGCTCGGCGATCAGGGTGGGCAACGCGAGCACCCGGTTCGGCAGCGCGGGTTCGAGATCGGCGGCGGGCTCGTCGAGTTCGGTGTCCGCGCCGAGAAGTTCGTCGACGAAGCGGGAGGGCTCGAGGTCGTTGTCGCCGCCCGCCGAACGCACCGCCGTGACGAGCAGGGTGCGACGCGCTCGACTGCAGGCGAGCAGGAACAGGCGACGTTCCTCGGCCAGCAGCGGCGCGGTGCGGGAGAGGGTGTGGTCGCCGGGGTCGGCCACACCGGCGGTGAGGTCGACGAGAAGTTCGGTGCCGAGCAGCGTTCCGCGGGGGCGCAGGCCGGGCCACAGCCCTTCCTGAACGCCCGCGACGACGACGACGTCCCATTCCCGGCCCGCGGCGGCGTGCGCGCTGAGCACCGAGACCGCTTCCTGCCCTGCGACCGCCGACCGCGGATCGCTGGGGATCTCCTGATCGGCCAGGTATTCCACGAACCCGAGGAGGCTGGCGCGGGGAAGCCGGTCGACGTGGTTCGCGGCGGCATCGAACAGGGCGACGACGGCATCGAGGTCCCGGTCGGCCTGGGCGCCGATCGGTCCACCCCGGAGCGAGGCGGCCGACCAGCGCTTCTCGAGTCCGGTCGCCTGCCAGCACGCCCACAACACCGCCTCGACGCCCCGGCCCTGCGCATGCGCGGCGCGGGCACGCGACAGGACGGTGAGCAGGCGGCGCAGCGCCCCGAACTCCCCTTCGGTGAGCCCGGCGACGAGCTCGGGGTGTGCCTCGTCGCCGTCGACGACGAGGACGCGAACCAGTTCCGCGGAGTCCCGGTCGCCACCCGCCGCGAGTTCGACGCGGCGCAGCCCGCGACGCAGCCGGCGCAGCGTCACCGGGTCGGCCCCGCCGACGGGGCCGGACACCAGCGCCAGCGCGTCCTCACCCGTGAACGGACCCCCGGCGGTCGCGCGCAGCGCCAACAGGAGGCCGGCGACCGCGTGCTGACGCGCCAGCGGCAGTTCCGATCCCGCGGTGGTGAGCGGCACGCCTGCTGCCAGCAGCGCACGGCGCAGGGGCGGCAGCACGCGGGGCACGGACCGCACGATCACCGCCATCCGCGACCACGGCACGCCGTCGTGCAGATGCGCCCGGCGCAACGTGTCGGCGATCAGCGCCGATTCCCTGCCCGCCGCGGGCAGGACGGCGACCGAGGCGCGCCCCTGCTCGTCGATGGCGGTGACCGCGTCGCGCTGTGGCGACACTCCGGGCAGACGCCGCGACACGCGTGCGGCGACCCTCGCGATCCGGGGCGCGTTGCGGTGGTTCGTCGCCAACACGATGCGATGGTCGTCGCCGGGCTCGGCGAGTTCGGTGAGGTACCGAGCGTCGGCGCCGCGGAAGCCGAACACCGCCTGGTCCGGGTCGCCGGCGACGACGGCGAGGTCGGCGCCGACGCCGAGGAGCCGGACCAGTTCCGCGGCCTGCGGATCGAGGTGTTGCGCGTCGTCGACCAGCAGGCACCGGATCCTGGCACGTTCACGGGCCAGGAGATCCGGGTCGGTCGCGAAGGCGTCGAGCGCGGCACCGACCAGTTCTGCCGCGTCGAGCGCAGGCGCGGTCGCCTCCGGCGCCTCCACCCCGACCGACCCCCGCAGGAGCATCACCTGCTCGTATCGCGTCACGAACCGACCGGCGGCAACCCATTCCGGCCGGTCGTGTTCGCGCCCGAGGCGCACCAGGTCCTCGGGACCGAGGCCGCGTTCCCCCGCGCGCAGCATCAGGTCTCGCAGCTGGGCCGCGAAGCCCACCATCGGGAGTGCCGGGCGCAGCCGCTCCGGCCAGTCGCGGGCGCCGTCCTCGACGTCTCCGCGGAGCAGTTCACGCAGCACCGCGTCCTGCTCGGCGCCGGTGATCAGTCGTGGCGGCGGATTGGAGTGCGCCGCCGCCTGCAGCCGCAGCACCGCGAAGGCGTACGAGTGCACGGTCCGCACGAGTGGTTCGCGGGTGGCCCGGGAGGATCCGACGCCGAGGAGCGCGGCGGTGACCTCCTCGCGCACCGACGCCGCGGCCTTCCTCGAATGGGTCAGCACCAGAACGGATTCCGGATCACCGTCCGGTCCGCCGATACGCGATGCCGCCAGGTCGACGATCAACGAGGTCTTTCCGGTTCCCGGCCCCCCGAGCACCTGCCACGGGCGGCGAGCGGTCCTGGTGACGGCGGCGGATGCCGCGAGCAGGGACTCGACCTCGGGCCCCCACCGGCGGACAGGCGAAACGCGCGGAGCGCGGCGCACCAGCGTGGTGGCCGGCCGCTCCGTCCGCTCCCGCGCCCGCTCCCGACTCATGCCCGAAATTGCATCACGCGCCACCGACAGTCCCGCGCCCCGCCCGGCCGTCCCGACCCGGGTGACCTGCGCCACCGAGATCGGGGCGACCGCGCGTCGCGGCGGACCGGTCGGCACAATGGCTGCGTGTCCGATCTGAAGGTTCATCATTTCGGCCCCGAGCGCGGGGCCGGCGTGCTCGCCCTGCACGGCCTGACCGGGCACGGCAGGCGCTGGCGGCACCTCGCCGACGAGCATCTGCCGGGTGTGCGGATGATCGCTCCGGACCTGCGCGGCCACGGACGCTCCACGTGGACCCCGCCGTGGGGCATCGCCGACCAGGTCGATTCCCTGATCGGCGTTCTGGACGCCGAAGCCGACGGTCCGGTCGTCGTGGTCGGGCATTCGTACGGCGGCGCGATCGCGATGCATCTCGCGGCCCGGGCCCCGGAGAAGGTGCGGGCGCTGATCCTGCTCGACCCCGCGACGGGGCTGGATCCGGCGCGCATGCTGGAGGTCGCCGACCTGACGATGCGCTACCCGGACTACACGGACGCCGCCGAGGCACGCTCGGAGAAGGTGCACGGCGCGTGGGCGGACGTCGCACCCCGGGTGCTGGACGAGGAGATGGCCGAACACCTCGTCGAGCTGGAGAACGGGCGGGTCGGTTGGCGCTACTCGGTGCCCGCCGTCATCGCGTCCTGGGGCGAGCTGGCGCGCCCCGCCGTGCTGCCACCCGCGATCTTGCCGACCGTGCTGGTACAGGCGATGCGGGTGCAGCCGCCCTATGTGACGCCAGGTCTGCGCTCGGCACTGGCAGAGCGCCTCGGTGACAACCTGACCGTGCTGGAGATGGACGTCGATCACATGGTCGCGAACGCGCGGCCCGGTGAGGTCGCGGCGCTGATCGAGAAGCTGCTCGGGCATGACTCCTGATCCTTCTCGGATGCGCCCGGCGAAACGGTCGCCGTCCGGCGAGGCGGAGGAGGAGCCGATACCGGGGTTGTATCGGTGACGACGACAACGCAGCCGGTCGGCGATCGGGCGCCGGGGGCGCCGACCAGAGGATCGGGAGGTATGCGCTAGTGGCCGCCACCACCGAGGAGCAGGTCGAGCGCGTCCGGGAACTGGTCGCGGCGATACCCGAAGGCCGGGTGAGCACCTACGGGGACCTCGCGGCGGCCGCCGGCCTGAGCTCCGCGCGGACGGTCGGGTGGATCATGCGGACCGACAGCTCGGATCTGCCGTGGCACCGTGTCGTCCCGGCATCGGGACGACCGGCGCCCCATCTCGCCCGCCGGCAGTTGGAACGTCTTGCAGCCGAGGGTGTTCCGATCACCGACGGCCGTGTCGACCTGAAGGTGTCGAGGCACACGCACTGACCCGCGACCACGCGCTCCAGGCACCCCAGCCTGCCCCGTTCTTCGACAGCCGGCACGCGCCGGCGACGAACCCACAGGCCACGACCTCGGAGTCACACCCCGACGACGGGCGCGTCGGTGATCGGGTCAGGCGGGAAGCGGCACGTTCTGGAGCCGAACCTGCCCACGCGCGAGGGCCTTCCCGGTCTGTTCGCTGGTGACGGTCACGAGCCACAACTGCTGCACCCTGCCCTGCTGCAGCGGCTCCGCGACGACCAGCGCCCGTTCGCCCCCGTTCGACGAGCGGAGGAAGTCGGTGGCGTTGTGCACGCCGACCGCGAACTGTCCGCGATCGACGACGGCCGCACTGGCTCCGATGCTCGCGGCCGATTCGACGGCGGTCGCGTACACGCCACCGTGCACGACACCCCAGGGCGTGAAGTGCTCGTCGGTGAGGTCGATGTGCCCGGCGACCCTGGTGCCGGTCACCTCGTCGACGACGAGGCCCGCGGCGGCGACGAAGGCCCGCTCGGGCTGGGAGCGGGCGGCGTCGAGGAAATCGGTCGATGTCATGCCTCGAGGCTAACTTCTGAATTCACAGTCAGCAAGCGCTACCATGGCGCCATGGAGTGGCTGGATACGAGCACCGAGAACTGCTCGGTGCAGCGCACCCTCGACGTGATCGGCGAGAAGTGGACGATGGTGGTCCTCCGCGAGGCGTTCAACGGGGTACGCCGCTTCGACGACATGCAGCGTCACATCGGCATGTCGGAGTCCGTTCTCGCCGACCGGCTCCGGAAGCTCGTGGCCGCCGGGATCCTGCGCTCGCAGCCGTACCGGGAGGAGGGCAGGCGCTCCCGGAACGAGTACCGGCTCACCGACAAGGGCATGGACCTGCTGCCCGTGCTGATCGCGCTGCTGCAGTGGGGCGATCGGCATCTGGCCGACGGCGACGGCCCCGCCATGGTGGTGCGCGAACGGGTCAGCGGAAACCCCGTCCACGCGGTCGTCCGACCGGTCACCGACGAAGGCCTCACCGCCCGCGAGACGGTCGGAACCGTCGGCCCCGGAGCCCGGGCACTCACCCGCTGACGCCCGGCGCCGCCGTGCGACGATGAGCGCATGACCGCGGAACCCTGTGACGCCATCGTCCTCGCCGGCGGGTCCGGCAGTCGCATGGGCGGCGTCGACAAACCCGCGATCGAAGTCGGCGGGCGAAGCATGCTGGCCACCGCACTCGCCGCGGTCGAGGACGCCGACGTGACCGTCGTCGTCGGACCGCATCGCGACGACCTCGACCCGACGGTGCGGCAGGCGCAGGAGTCTCCCCGCGGCGCCGGCCCCGTCGCCGCGCTCGCCGCGGGACTGCAGCAGTGCGGCACCGCTCCGATCGTCGCGGTGCTCGCCGCAGACCTGCCCACGCTCACCGCCGAGGCCGTCGACCGACTCCGTGAAGCGGTCGACTCCTCGGGCGCGGACGCCGCGTTCGCCGTCGACGAGTCCGGTCGCGTGCAGTTCCTGCTCGGAGTCTGGCGGACCGCCGCACTGACCGACCGCCTCGCCGCGCTCGGCGGTCTCACCAACCAGCCGATGAAGTCCCTGGTCCCGGACAACGTCACGACCGTCGTGATGTCGGACGTCTCCGACTGCGACACCGAGGCCGATCTGATCGCCGCCCGGGCCCGGCTCGCACACACACCCGCGACGATCGCCGAGGCCCGCAGTATTGTGCACGGCGCGGTCGAATCGCTTCCGGCCCTGGAACAGTCGCCGATCGACGCGATCGGTGGCGCACTCGCTCAGCCCCTGATCGCGGCCGATGCCCTGCCGCGCGTCGACGTGTCCGCCATGGACGGCTACGCAGTCTCCGGCCCCGGGCCGTGGCAACTCGACACCGCGGTCCGGTACGCCGGGGCCACCGACGAGGTCGCCCTCGACCTCGGCCACGCGGTGCGGATCGCCACCGGCGCACACGTCCCTGCCGGTGCGACCGCCGTCATCCGCGACGAGCACACCGATCTGGACGGCACGACACTGTCCCGCAAGGACGACGCACCCGACCGTGACGACACTCGCCGGCGCGGCGAGGACTGGACCCCCGGCGTCGTTCTCGCGGCTCCCGGCACCCGAGTGACGGCGGCGCTCGCCTCGCTCGCGCGCAGCGCGGAGGTCTCCGAACTCCTCGTGCGGGGGCCCGTCCGCGCTCACGTCGTCGTGACCGGCGACGAGATCCGCCGCGACGGCCCCCTCCGTGACGGCCAGACCAGGGATTCACTCGGACCCGTTCTCCCGCACTACCTTTCCTGGTGCGGCATGAACGCCTCGGCGAGCACACACCTGCGCGACACCGCAGGTGGATTCGACGAGCTCCTCGCGCCGGGTTCGACGGACACCGACGTCATCGTGATCGTGGGAGCCACCGGCGGCGGCGCCGCCGACCACCTACGGCAGGCTCTCGACCGGGCCGGCGCGCGTATCGTCGTCGGTAGGGTGCTCTGCCGGCCGGGCGGCTCGCAGGTCGTCGCCGCGCTGCCCGACGAACGCATCGTCGTCGGACTGCCCGGCAACCCGTACGCCGCGGTCGCGACGATCCTGCTCACCGCACCCGCGGTGACGGCGGCACTGATCGGCGCCCCGCGCCCCGCCGTGGTCACCGGTGTCGTCGCGAACGCAGCCGCCGTGGCCCCGAACGGAAGCCGTGGCCGGACGCCGCGCATCGTTCCCGTGCACCGGCGGCCCGACGGGACCCTGGTCGCCGTCGATCAGGTCCGGACAGCGCACCTGGGCGCCCTGGTCGGGGCCGAGGCCCTCGCGGTCATCGAACCGGCAACACCCGACGGCGGTGTCGTGGAGCTGCTCCCGCTCCCGCGGTGACCCGGACCGCCTCGACCCCGGCACGGTAACGCGAGACGAGGAGCCGGACCAGTTCGGCATGAACACCGAGCGGCTCGGCGACACCGTCCGCCCCCGCGTCGGCGAGCCGCGAGTGGAACAGCCCGTGTGCCAGCAGATACGACGCGACGAACACCCGGCGGCCACTCTCGTCACGCACTCGGGCGACGACGTCCGGAACACGCGGTTCGCCCGTCGCGACGTAGCCGATCTCGACGCGGTCACCGGTCAGCTCGGCGAGCATCGCCGCGGCCCGGCGCACGTCCGTCAGCGCCCGCGGATCGGACGACCCCGCGGCGGCGAGCACGACGGCGTCGCCCGACTGCCACCCCGCCTCCCGAAGCCGGTGCAGGAGCACGGCGGCCAGGACGGGATCCGGTCCCAGCGCCGGCGTCACGTGGACGTCGGCGTTGCCCGAGTCGGCGACCTCGCGGGGCACGTCGGTGTGGACGTGATAGCCCGAGGCCAGGAATGCGGGGATCACCACGGCGGGAGCGTCGAGTTCGCGCAGAACCTCCGACGGGGACGGCCCCAGGACGTCGACGAACGCGACGCGGGTCGGTCCCACCGAGGCGGCCACCTCTTCCGCGAGTGCGGCCACGAGTTCGACGCCGCGGGGGCTGCGGGTGCCGTGTGCGACCAGAACCAGCGCGGGCCGTCCCGAATTCGATCCGCTCATCATCGTTTCCCGTCGTCGTCGCAGTCCGCGGGGTCGTCGACGGCCAGCCGATACCCGCGCTTGACCACGGTCTGCACGATCTTCGGCGCGCCGAGGCACGAGCGCAGCCGGGCGATCGCCGTCTCGACCGCGTGCGTGTCGCCTCCCCCGCCCGGAAGCACGGACAGCAGCTCCTCCCGGGAGACGACCCGGCCGGGTCTCCGCGCGAGGGTTCTCATCAGCGACATGGCGGCGGGCGCCAGCTGACGAACTTCGTCGTCGACCACGACGCAGCTGCCGCGCACACTCAGGTCGTGTCCGGCGGCGCGCACCTTCATCGCACGGCGCGGGAGTTCCTCCGCGATGTGCCGGGCCAGCGATCCCAGGCGAGCACGTGTCGGCATGGTCGTGTGGACGCCGAGCGCTTCGAGGGGGGCCGCCGTCACGGGCCCGACGCACACGGCCAGCACGCGCCCTCCGAACGCCGCGAGCAACGGCTCCACGAGCCCGATCTCCTTGGCGCGCATCAGCATCGAGGCCACGGCCGGCGCACTGGTGAAACTGACCGCGTCGAGTCCGCCGGTGACCGTCAGTTCGATCAACCGGTCCATCGCGCCCTGCTCCGGTGGCGGGGTCCAGCGATAGACGGGGACGGGCACGATCTCGGCGCCGGCCAGTCGGAGCACCTCACAGAAGTCGGGAAGTGGCTCCCACTCGGTGGTGGCGCCGTGCAACTGCACCGCGATCCGCTTGCCCTCCACCCCCTCGGCGAGCAGGTGGTCGAGGACCTCCGCCGAGGACTCGGACGCCGGCGACCACTCCTCCCGCAGATCGGCGGCCCTGATGGCACCCTTCGCCTTCGGCCCGCGGGCGAGGATCCGGGACTCCGCCAGCGCCTCGCCGAGTTCCTCCGCGAGCCCCCAGCCGTCGACCGCTTCCATCCAGCCGCGGAATCCGATCCCCGTGGTGGCGACGGTGATCTCCGCCGGCCGCTCGATCAGCTCCCGGCTGACCCGCTCCAGCTCGGCGTCGTCGACGAGCGGAATGATGCGGATGGCAGGTGCGTTGACGACCGTCGCCCCCCGCCGCGTGAGCAGAGTGGTGAACTCTTCCGAACGTCGGGCCGCGGTCACCCCGACGGTGAATCCCTTGAGGGGTTCACCGATCCGCGTCTCGTCGGTCGTCACGGTCACTCGCCAGTGGTGGCCGCGGTGCCACCCGCGGGCCCGCGCAGGGGACTGTGGACCTGAACGACGCCTGCCCACACCCGGACCCCGTACACGGGCAGGGACACCGACTCGTCATCCAGGCAGCGCCCGTCGACGAGCGAGAACGGCTGCTTGAGCAGCGGCGACGTGACGATCGGCTCCCCGGCACGGTCCCCGACCAGGCCACGCGACATCACCGCGGCACGGCCGAACGGGTCGATGTTGCCGACGGCTCGCAGCGACCCGTCGTCGAGCAGGAAGAGGGCCACCTGCTCACCCCCGCGGAGCAGGACCGCGACGCCGCGGCCCGGAATCAGCCGGCTGAGCGGGCACGCCGAGGTCCACTCGAGCCTGCCGTCGTTCACGCTGTCGCGCCCGGAACTCCGAGCGGCCCCGCCCTCGTCGTGTCGAGCGGCAGCTCTGCTCCCCGATTCTGCGTCTGGTGGCGTCGTCGAATCGATCACGGTCATCGGTGGTCCTCCCTGTAACAACTGCCCTCAATTTCTACGGAGCCGGTGTTACCCGGCTGTTAAGGGCCGATTCCCTCGCGGTAAGCAGGTGCGTTTCACGCCGGCATCGGGGGCATCCCCATCAGAACCGGAACCTTGCGCGCCCCGGACTCGTCGAACGCGACCGTCGGGTCGGCCTCGTCGGGCGCGTTGACGAAGGAGACGAAACGGGCGAGCTTCTCCGGATCCTCGAGCACCCCGGCCCACTCGTCCTGGTAGCCGTCGACGTGCTTCGCCATCGCCGCCTCCAACTCGTCGGCGATACCGAGGCTGTCGTTGCAGACGACGTCCTTGAGGTGGTCGAGGCCACCGTCCATCGCCTCCAGCCACGGCGCGGTCCGCTGCAGCCGGTCGGCGGTGCGGATGTAGAACATCAGGAACCGGTCGATGTACCTGACCAGTGTCCCGTCGTCGAGCCCACCGGCGAGCAGGACCGCGTGCTTGGGCGACTGCCCGCCGTTTCCGCACACGTAGAGGTTCCAGCCGCTCTCGGTGGCGATGACGCCGACGTCCTTGCCGCGGGCCTCCGCGCACTCTCGCGCGCAACCCGAGACGCCGAACTTGATCTTGTGCGGCGAGCGCAGGCCTCGGTAACGCATCTCGAGGTCGACGGCCATCCCCACCGAGTCCTGCACGCCGTACCGGCACCACGTCGAACCGACGCAGCTCTTCACGGTGCGCAGCGACTTGCCGTACGCCTGCCCGGACTCCATACCCGCATCGACGAGCCGCTTCCAGATCTGTGGCAGCTGCTCGACCCGGGCACCGAACATGTCGATGCGCTGACCGCCGGTCATCTTCACGTACAGCCCGAAGTCGCGGGCGACCTCGCCGATCACGATCAGCTGTTCGGGAGTGCACTCACCGCCGGGCATCCGGGGCACCACGGAGTAGGTGCCGTTCTTCTGGATGTTCGCGAGAAAGTGGTCGTTGGTGTCCTGCAGGCCCGCCTGCTGGCGGTGCAGGATGTGGTCCGAGTCCGTGGACGCGAGGATCGAGGCGACGACGGGCTTGCAGATGTCGCAGCCGGTTCCCTTGCCGTACTTGGAGATCAGCGACGAGAAGGTGCGGGTGCCGGTGGCCTGGACGATCTGGAACAGCTCCGCACGGGACTGCTCGAAGTGCTCGCACAGCGCCTTCGACAGCACGACACCCGACGACGCCAGCAGTTGCTTGATCGTCGGAAGACAGCCACCGCAGGTGGTTCCCGCGTTGGTGCACGACTTGACCTGAGCGATGTCGCAGGCGCCGTCGGCGATCGCACCACAGATGGCGCCCTTGGTGACGGCGTTGCAGGAGCAGACCTCGGCGTCGTCCGGCAGCGCGCCCGCGCCCGGCTTCTCCCCCGCGGGCGAGATCAGCGCGGCAGGGTCGCCGGGCAGTTCGCGGCCGACGAGCGGGCGCAGCGAGGCGTAGGCGGACGCGTCGCCGACGAGGATGCCGCCGAGCAGCGTCTTCGCGTCGTCGGACACGACGAGCTTGGCGTAGGTGCCCTTCGCGGCGTCGTTGAGGACGACCTCGAGCGCACCCGGCGCCTGCGCGTGGGCGTCGCCGAAGCTCGCCACGTCGACGCCCATCAGCTTGAGCTTGGTCGACAGGTCGGCGCCCGGGAACTCGGCGCCACCGCCGAGCAGGCGGTCGGCGACGACCTCGGCGGTGCTGTAGCCGGGGGCCACCAGGCCGTAGCAGACGCCCTCGACCGCGGCGCACTCCCCGACCGCGTAGATCGCCTCGTCGGAGGTGCGGCAGCCGATGTCGGTGACGATGCCTCCGCGGGGACCGACCTCGAGGCCGGCGTCGCGGGCGAGCCCGTCCTGCGGGCGGACACCGGCCGAGAAGACGAGGAGCGCGGCGTCGATGACGGAACCGTCGGACAGTTCGACCGCGATCCCGTCGGGGCCCTCGGCGATCGCCGCGGTGCCGACTCCGGTGTGCACGCTGACGCCGAGGTTCTCGACGAGGCGGGCGAGCAGGGCGCCACCGCCCTCGTCCACCTGGATCGGCATCAGGCGCGGCGCGAACTCGACGACGTGCGGGGTCATGCCCATGAGCCGCAACGCATTCGCCGCCTCCAGACCGAGCAGGCCACCACCGACCACGACGCCGACGGCGCCGGGACCGGCGGCTTCGGCGCGGGCGCGGATGCCGTCGAGATCGTCGATGGTGCGGTAGACGAAGCACTCGGGGCGGTCGTGTCCGGGGACCGGCGGCACGAATGCGTACGAGCCCGTCGCCATCACGAGTGCGTCGTAGGAGAGGGTGTCGCCCGCGGAGGTGGTGACGGTACGGGCACCGCGGTCGATCGCGTCGGCGCGGACACCCGTGCGCAGGTCCACCAGGGTGTCGCCGTCGTACTCGTTGCCGGCGAGGGCGAGTTCCTTCGGATCCCAGGCCCCGACGTAGGACGACAGGCCGACGCGGTCGTACGCGGGCAGGGTCTCCTCGCAGAGGACGGTGACCTTCCAGTCGCCGGCCTCGTCGCGGGATCGCATCGCCTCGACGAACCGGTGTCCGACCATTCCGTGGCCCACGACCACTACAGACTTGTGGCTCATGCCGCACCCTCTTCCTGGATCAGTTCTGTGCATGTGTTTGTGGTGGTTGTCCCGGGACCGCGACCGAGCGGCTCCCGGCTCGTGGGCCGCGTACCGGTCGCCCGTTCGCCGGGCGACCGGGACGGTGCGGCCGAGTCAGTCGGCGACGAGCGCCGGGGTCTGCCGGGTGTCGGTGATCACGCCGTCCCGCGGGCGGCGCAGGAAGACGAACCAGGTGACGGCCATGCAGGCGACGTAGAAGGCGAGGAACACCCAGAACGCCATGGTGGCCGACTTCGCGTCGCTGAGGTACGACGCGCGCAGCACGAGGTTGATGCCGACGCCGCCGAGTCCACCGATCGCGCCGGCGAAGCCGATGAGCGCACCGGACATGTTCCGCGACCACATGGCCTTGCCCTCGGCGTCGAGGTGGTCGAGACCCTGGGCCTTGGCCTCGAAGATCGACGGAATGATCTTGTAGACGGAGCCGTTGCCGATTCCCGACAGCAGGAACAGTGCGATGAAACCGCCGACGAGCATCACGAGGACGCCGGTGCTCGCGGCGCCGGGGGTGCTGTCGTCGATCATGCTCGCGGTGACGAGTACGCCCGCGGCGAGGGTCATGGCCGCGAAGGTGTAGAGGGTGATCTTGCCGCCACCGATGCGGTCGGCGAGCTTGCCGCCGTAGGGACGGGCGATGGAGCCGAGCAGCGGGCCGATGAACGCGATCTGCGCGGTGTGCAGCGCCGCCTGCGCCGGAGTGTCGCCGCCTGCGAGGAAGTTGATCTGCATGACCTGGCCGAACGCGAAGCTGTAGCCGATGAAGGATCCGAACGTGCCGATGTAGAGGAAGGCGATGACCCAGGAGTCACTGAACTTGAGGGTCTTGCCCATCGCGGTCAGATCGGCCTTCTGGTTGCCGAGGTTGTCCATGAACAGAGCGGCACCGACGGCCGCGACACCGCAGAACACGAGGTAGATCGCGCACACGATCCAGGCTTCGGTGTTGCCGACGGTGGCGATGACGAGCAGGCCGACGAGCTGGATCACCGGGACGCCGATGTTGCCGCCGCCCGCGTTGAGGCCGAGCGCCCAGCCCTTGAGCCGCTGCGGGTAGAAGGCGTTGATGTTCGTCATCGAGGAGGCGAAGTTGCCGCCGCCGACACCGGCGATGGCCGCCACCACGAGGAACGTGGTGTAGGAGTGGCCGGGGTTGAGCATCAGGTACAGGGTGCCGAACAGCGGCACCGCCAGAACGAGCGCGCTGAAGACCGTCCAGTTGCGTCCTCCGAACCGCGCCGTCGCGACGGTGTAGGGGATCCGGAGGATCGCGCCCACCAGCGTCGGGACCGCGACGAGGAAGAACTTGCCTGCGGCGTCGATTCCGTACACGTCCGTCGGCATGAACAGCACCATCACGGACCAGATCGACCAGACCGAGAATCCGACGTGCTCGGCGACCACGGACCAGATCAGGTTGCGCTTGGCGACGTCCTTGCCGCCGGCCTCCCATGCCTCGACATCCTCGGCATCCCACTGCGCGATGTAGTGCTTGGGCGTCGCGACGGTTGTCGGGGCGCCCACGGTCGCTGCTGTGTCGTCGTCCGAACGTGTGCTGGTCACCGAGCCTCCTCGTGGTGTTGGGGTGTGGCCCAAAACTACGAGCGGGATGTTGCCTCGGTGCTGCCGTCAGTGACCCTGCAATGAACTTGCTCTCACCCGGACGAGACCGCCGGTGTGAGAACATTTGCGCAGGTGAACGGCATGTTACGGAGTGTGACGCGAACCTCGGTCGGTGCTGTGAGCGTGCCACGAGTCCTCGAGGAAGCGGGGTTTGCAGGCAACCCGGCCCGCGATCATGACCACGCAGACCGCGCACAGCAGCAGCGCGAACGGCCACGCCCACCCGCCCGTGGCGTCGTGCAGTACACCGAACATCAGGGGGCCGACACAGGCGACCGCGTACCCCAGCCCCTGCGTGAAACCGGACAGTGCGGCCGACCCTGCCGCGGTGCGAGTGCGCAGGTTGATCAGTGTCAGGGCCATCGGGAAGGTGCTCGGCCCGAGTCCGACGGCGATGATCCACACGATCGGGGCGGACATCGGCGCCCACAGCAGGCCGGCGAACCCGATCAGGTAGCTGACCCCGCACGCGACGACCGCCGGGTACGGGTTGGCGATGCGGATACACAGTGAGGGCGCCCCGAGAGCGGCGATGAATCCGACCGCGCTGAACAGGGCGACCATCGAACCACCGAATCCGGCGCTCGCGCCCGCCTCGGTCAGGATCTTCGGGATCCACGTGAACATCGAATAGGTGATGAGCGAGGTCATGCCGAACATCCCGGCCATGCCCCAGGCCACCGGTGACCGCCAGACCCGACCCGTCGCCTCTGCGTCGGGATCGACCAGGGTGTCGCCGCCGGAGCGGCCCCGCCGTCCGGCGAGCACGGTCAACCAGGGCAGGACCGCGGCCACCGGCAGCAACGCCCAAACTCCGAGGGAGACCCGCCAGTCGTGGGCGTCCGCGAGCGGCACGGCGACCAGGGCGGGCAGGGTGGTACCGATTTGCACGCAGAGGATGTAGACGGTGCTCACCGCGCCGATCCGGTCCGGGAAGTAGCGCTTGACCAGCGGCGGAACGACCACGTTGCCGATGCCCATACCGCCGAGGGCGAGCGCCGAGAACACCAGCAGAGCGGCGGTTCCGGACATGGCGGGGCGCACGGCGAGCCCCACCCCCGTCATCACCATCGCGGTGAGGACGACCACTTCCAGGCCGAATCGCCTGGTCAACCGCGGAGTGAGGATGCCGGACACCGCGAACATCGCGGTGGGCAACATTCCGAACAGTCCCACGACGGCCGAATCGAACCCGACGTCCTGACCGATCTCGTCGAGCAACGGCGTCAGCGAGGTGACCGCGGTGCGCAGCGTGAGCGCGGACAGGACGATCGCGACGAGTACGACGACGCGACCGGCGATCAGCGATCGCGTGCGCGTCTCGTTCGTCTGGTCCGCCGCCTGCACGGTCACGGTTCACCTCGTGTTCTGGTCGAAGAAGTTCCGCGAACGCGGACCGCAAAATCATAGGATGACTGGATGAATCGGGGCAACCGGTTAAGCTCTCGGGCGACGAACGCCACCGAGGAAGGCCACCGTGCAACCCGTACGACGCACCAGTCTCATCGCGCAGGTCACCGAACAGCTGCGCGCCGAGATCACCTCCGGCCGCTGGCCGGTGGGCGGACGCATCCCCACGGAACCCGAACTCGCCGAACTCACCGGCACCGGCCGCAACACCGTCCGCGAGGCGGTGCAGGCGCTCGTGCACGCGGGCATGCTCGAACGACGGCAGGGCTCGGGCACCTACGTCATCGCCGTCAGCGACCTCGGCTGCACCCTCGGCAAGTACTTCGCCTCCGCCCACGAACGCGACGTCCTCGAACTGCGGCAGGCGCTGGACGTCACGGCCGCGGCACTCGCCGCGCGGCGCCGCGACGAGGCCGACGTCGCAAATCTGCGCACCCTGCTCGAGCACCGCAACGTGCTGTGGAACACCGCAGTCGACGCGGGGCCGGCGGAACGACGGGCCGCGGTCGCCGCGGACCTCGCGCTGCACCGCGCGATCGTCGCCGCCAGCCACAACGAGGTCTATCTCGAGTTCTACGACTCACTGCTGCCCGCCATCGAGCAGACCATCGACCGTCACCCGGTCGACGCCGCCAACTCGTTCGAGCCACAGCACGCGGAACTGGTGCAGGCCGTCGTCGACGCCGATCCGGAACGCGCCGCATCCGCCGCCCGGCACTTCCTCACCGAACTGATCGCGCTGCGCAGCCCCACCGACTGACCGGCGTTGCGCGACCCGGCCGAGTGCTCCACGATCGAACCGTGTCGAACGCCGATACCCGTCCCCGGATCCGCCGCGCACCGCTCCGCGCGACCGACCCCGCCACCGTGTACCGGATCATGCGGCTGCGGACCGCGGTGTTCGTCCACGAGCAGGGCATCGTCGAGGAAGAGGAACTCGACGGACGTGACCTCGACCCGACGACGACGCTGTACTGGTACGAGAACTCGGACGGCGCCGTGCTCGCAACGCTCCGCCTGCTCGGTGACGAACCGATCGCGCACATCGGCCGGGTTGCGACCGCCACCGACGCGCGGGGACGGGGTCTCGCACGCGAACTCGTGCGCGCCGCCCTCGCGGACTCGTCCGGTCCGGTCGAGATCTCCGCGCAGGCCCACCTGGAGAACTGGTACACGGCACTGGGTTTCGTGACGACCGGGCCGGGCTACCTGGAAGCCGGGATCGCCCACGTCCCGATGCGGTGGACACCTCCGGCCAACGGGGCACCGGACACCGGGGAAGGAACGGCAGCCGACTCGCGTTGACCTCGGACATGAGTGCGAACGATCCCGTGTTGCAGCTGTTCCGACTGGGCACGCCCTGGCAGGCCGTCGACCCGTTCCTGTTCGTCGCCTACCACCTCGACGACTATCCGGAGGGCACCACCGACCTCGGCCCCGACGCGTCGCTCGCCGGACGTCCACTCGGCCGGGATTTCGGCAACCCCGCGGGCTGGAACATGTACCACGGGCAGACGGTGCCCGGGTTCCCGCAGCACCCGCACCGCGGCTTCGAGACCGTCACCTACGTCCGGCAGGGTGTCGTGGACCATGCCGACTCCCTCGGCGCGACCGCCCGCTACGGTGACGGTGACACCCAGTGGCTGACCACCGGCCGCGGCGTGTCGCACTCGGAGATGTTCCCGCTGCTGGAACCCGACCGGCGGAATCCGCTCGAACTGTTCCAGATCTGGGTGAACCTGCCTGCCGCCTCCAAGACGGCCGATCCGCACTTCTCGATGTTCTGGAACGAACGGACACCCCGCGTCGTCCACGCCGACCCGGCCGGGCGCACCACCGAGGTCACGGTCGTCGCCGGCGCGTTCGGGGACACCGACCCGCTCGCTCCGCCACCCGAGTCGTGGGCCGCGAACACGACCGCGGACCTCGCCATCTGGCACCTGGAATCCGAGGCGGGCGCCGAGTTCACCCTGCCGGCCGCAGCCGGACCGGACACCCACCGCGTGCTGTATGTCTATGCGGGTTCCTCGGTTCGCGTCGGCGACTCCGATGCGGACGAAATCCACACCGGCACAGGCGTACTGATGGACGCGAGCCAACCGGTGACCCTGACCGCCGGACCGGGCGGGATCAAGATCCTGGTGCTGCAGGGGCGGCCCATCGGCGAACCCGTCGCCCAGCACGGGCCGTTCGTGATGAATGACGCCACCGGACTCCAGGAGGCGTTCGACGACTACCGCCGCACAGGTTTCGGCGGGTGGCCGTGGCCGTCCGACGACCCCGTCCACCCCTCCGATGCGGGCCGCTTCGCCCGGCATCCGGGTGGCCGCGTCGACACCCCCTGAGGTCACACGGGTTCCGCACGGCCCGCGCGCATTCAGGCGTAGTCGCCGAGCACCAGCCTCGTCACGTCCTGGACGTTGCGGAGCGCCTCCGGAAACCCGATCCGCCCGGTGCTCCACAGCACGAGCGAGTTCAGCATCGTGCTGCCGATCGAGAGGGAGGCGAGCCGCGCACGTTCGGCGGGTACACCGTCCATCAGGTCGAACAGTGCCGTCCGGTTGGCGGCCGAACGCTCGTCGAGGGTGTCCCGGACGTAGGGGTCGTCTGAGGTCTGCAGCTCGACTTCGAGCCGGGCGAAGTTCGGGCCGCGCTGAAACGCCTTCATCTGCCGGGTGTAGAGGTCGAGCACGCGGTCCAGCACCGATCCCGTGTGACCCCGCCCGCCCGTTGCGCGTTCCTCCGCCAGCCGTTCCGCGAGGATGTCGTTCCACGCCGCCATCGACGCCGCGAGCAGGTGCTGCTTCGCGGGAAAGTAGCGATACAGCGTGCCCAGCGCCACCCCGGAGCGCTCGGACACCTCCCGCATCTGAATCCCGTCGGGCCCGGTCTCGGCGAGCATCTCGATCACCGTCGTGGTGAGATGTTGCCGTCGACGACGCTGTGCGTCGGTCATGTCGTCGGGGCTCAGCGGCGCGGCAACGGGTTCGGTCACGAGGGCAGCCTAATCCCCTGTGGCGACGGCACTCGCGGCCCTCGACGACGGCTCCACCAGGTGCGCACCGAGGACCGCGTGCAGCTCGTCCTGGTCCCACCGCGACTGCGACCTCAGACTGGCCGCCACCGCCGGCGCGGTCATCACGTCGATCCGATCGCCGTACGCCACCAGGACCCGTCCGGTGACGTGTTCGGCGACCGGGGACGCGAGATAGACGACGAGCGGCGCAACGTGCTCGGCGGACAGCGGGTCCGTGCCGTCCGCCGGCGCGGGACCGAACACCCCGCCGGTCATCGCGGTCCGGGCTCGCGGGCAGATGGCGTTGGCGCGCAACCCGAACGACGCGCATCCCCGGGCCGTCGACATCGTCAATGCGACGACGCCTGCCTTGGATGCCGCATAGTTCGCGGCGCCCGGCGGACCGGACGCGTACGCCTCCGACGCCGTGTTGACGATGCGGGCGTAGACCGGTCCCCCCGACGCCTTCGCGAGCCGCCGCCAGTGATCGGTGGCGGCCCGAGTGGTGAGGAACGTACCGCGGAGGTTGACCCGCACCACCTCGTCCCACTCGGCGGCGGACATGGTGAACACCATGCGATCCCGAATGATCCCCGCGTTGTTGACCAGGACGTCCAGGCGTCCGAACCGTTCGATCGCGAGTGCGACGAGTCGGTCCGCGGTCGCCTGCTCGCCGATGTCGCCGACGCAGGTCACCACCGATCCGCCGAGGCGGCGGATCTCGTCGGCGACATCGTGCAGCCGCTCACCGCGCGCGTTGATCACGAGATCGGCCCCGGCCCGCGCGAGGGCGAGCGCCTCCGCCCGGCCGAGACCCTCGCTTGCTCCGGTGACGATCGCGGTCCGGCCGTGGAGTGGTCGCACCGTCACCGCGCCTCCCGCGGCAGCCCGAGAATCTGCTCGGAGATGACGTTCAGCTGGATCTCCAGGGTGCCGCCGCCGATGAGCAGCGACGGCGTCGACAGATACGCCTTGGCCGCGCGCCCGCCGCCGGTCACCTCCGGGCCGAGACTCCCGACAGCCGCCTCCGGTCCGAACCACTCGAGAACCTGCGCGGCGGCCTCGGTGATGTGCCGTGCCGACGCCGCTTTCAGAGCACTCGCCTCGACTCCCGGATCCAGGCCGGACAGTCGCTTGAGCACACCGCGATGCGCGAGCGCGTCCAGCGCGCCGGTGGTGGCGGTGATCCGGCCGAGCGCGGGCAGCGCGTCGTACCGGACCGCCGCATCGAGGGAACGCGCCACCGCCGTGGGATCGAGACGGTGCCCGCCCGCGACCGGGGTGGCGCCCATGGCGACCCGCTCGTTGGCGAGTGTCGTGCGGGCCACCGTCCAGCCCTCCCCCGGCGCCCCCACCAGGTCGCCGTCCGGTACGAAGACACCGTCGAGAGCGACCTCGTTGAACATGCTGTCGCCGTTGGCTTCCCGCAACGGACGAACGTCGACGCCGGAGGCCGACATGTCGACGAGGAAGAAGCTGATCCCGCGGTGTCTGGGTGCGTCCCGATCGGTGCGCGCCAGGCAGATCCCCCAGTGCGCCTCGTGCGCCCTGGACGTCCACACCTTGCGGCCGTCGATCCGCCATCCACCGTCCACCTTGGTGGCGAACGTCGTCAGCGACGCCAGGTCGGATCCGGCACCGGGCTCCGAGAACAGCTGGCACCAGACGATCTCTCCACGCAGGGTCGGTGGGACGAGGCGTGTCATCTGCTCCTCGGTGCCGTACCGGAGGATCGACGGCAGTGCCCACTCCCCGATCACCGTGCCGGGCTGCGTGATCCCGGCGCGCTCGAACTCCTCGGCGATGATCAGCTGGCCGGCCGTGTCCGCGCCCAGCCCGTACGGCTGCGGATAGTGCGGGGAGACGAGACCTCGGTCGGCGAACAACACCCGAGCGGCGGTCTCGTCCAGAGACCGGGCCTCCGAGAGTGTCGCCGCCACCGCGGCACGGAACTCGGGTCGATCCTCGAATCCGAGGGCCGCGTCCCGCGTCGTGGTCAGGGCCAGTTCACCGGCCCGCCTCGACCACGCGTCCTGCGAGCCGCCGAGCGCGAGCAGACTCACCACCCGCCGCCAGTACAGGTGGATGTCGTGTTCCCACGTGTTGCCGATTCCGCCGAGGATCGTCAGTGAGTCGAGGACGACGTCGACGGCCTCGCGGCGCACGACCGTCGCGGTGCGCGCCGCGGCGAGTTCGACCTGGGCGAGATCCCCACCGTCCGCCGCCGTCGCCGCATCCCACACCGCGCTGGTCATCACCTCGACGCGGATGAACAACTGTGCGCACTTGTGCTTCACCGCCTGGAACGAGCCGATCGGGCGACCGAACTGCTCCCGGATCCTGGCGTAGGCGAGGCTGGTTTCCTGAGCCCACCGGGCGACTCCGACGGCTTCCGCGCACTGCAGCACCACCGCGAGCGCGGCAACCTCCTCGGCGGTGGCCGCCAGGACGTGCTCGGCCGGCACCCGCACCTCCGACAGTCGCACCCGGCCGATGTCGCGGGTGAGGTCGACGCCCGGCTCACCGACGGTCTCGACGCCCGCGTCGCCCGCCGACACGACGAACCACACCACCTTCTCCCGGCACCGGCCCGCGAGGACGAGAACATCGGCGCCGAGTGCACCGAGCACCGACGCGGTCTCACCCGCCGCCACGACCTCGTCGCCGTCGCCGTCGAGGACGACGGTGCCGGGGTCGAGGGCGACCGCTCCGGTCCCTCCTGTGGCCAGCCCCGGCAGCAGAGCCTTGCGGGCCGCGTCCGTGCCGTGGGCCTGGACGACGGCACTCGCGATGACCGTCGGCAGCAGCGGGCCCGGCAGCAGTCCGTGGCCGGATCGTTCGAGCGCGACCGCGAGTTCGAGGACACCCGCGCCGGCGCCGTCGTACTCCTCGGCGAGATGCAGCGCGGGAATTCCCATGTCCACCAGGCGGTTCCAGAATGCGGGCCGTTCGCCGCGTCCGAGGGACTCGAGCTGTCGGCGCGTCCGTTCCACGGGTGCCTCGCGGGTGGCGAGCCGCGCGATCGCGTCCGCGAGCGCATCGTGATCTGCTCCGATACCGATCGGCATCTCCGATCACCCTTTCAGTTTGAGCACCTTGCGGGCGTTCTCGTGCAGGAACTTGGGCCACACCTCGTCCGTGAAGGGCACGTGCGGCATGTCGGTGAAGATCCGGTCGAGTGTCAGTCCGGCCGGGAAGTAACCCGCGTAGATGATCTTGTCCGCGCCGCGTGTGTTCGCGTAGTCGACGATGGCCCGCGGGTAGTGCTTGGGCGCGAACGCGGAGGTCGAGTAGTACAGATTCGGCCACTTGAGCATCAGCTTGACCGCCAGGTCCTGCCACGGCTCGCACCCGTGCCGGGTGACGAACACCAGATCCGGAAAGTCGAACATCACGTCGTCGATCAGTTCGACGTGCTGCACGGCGGACTTGAGCCGCGGTCCCGCGATCCCGGCGCACGCGAAGATCGGGATGTCCAGTTCGACGCACTTGGCGTAGATCGGATACATCTGCGGGGCGTTGAGCGCCACCTGCGGGAAGGTGCCCGCCGCAAACGAACTCACCGAGACGATGCCGAACTCCTCGTACTCGCGTGTCATCCGGGTCAGGGTTCCCATGATGTCGTTGGGGTCGACCGCCGAACCCTGCGGAACGAACCGGTCGGGGAACATGCGGACCGCCCGCTGCCCGGACTCCTTGGCCATGCTGACCATGCCGATCTCGATGCCGTGCTTGTCCATCTCGTGCAGGGTCACCGAGACCGGATCGTCGGTGGGGAGGTCGTTGGGCACGCCCGTGAACATGTACTGGGCGGGCATGCTGTACTCGTCGCGGCTCTGACGGTCCTTGGTCTGCCGCGTGATGAACGCGTACTCGTCGTACCCCGCCTCACGGAACCCGATGTGCGTGTCGATGACGGGGATGCCGTCGTAGGGCGTCATGCCTTCTGCTCCTTCATGATCGGCCTGCCGCGCAGGTCCCGGACGGTCAGCCCTTCACGTTCGAGAATGTCCAGGCTCGCCTCGATCCTGCCGGTGTGGTGGAGCGGCGTGGCGCACAGCCACGTCACCGCCTCGACCATCTCCTCGAGCGACTCCGGGACGAACCACGGCGAGCCGACCATGGTCGATGCCACCGACAGCGCACCGGCGGTGGCGACGGCGGAGCGCGGACGCACCGCGTTGACACGAATTCCGGTGCCGTTCAGTTCGGCCGCCAGACCAGCCGTCATCCGGTCCTGTGCGGCCTTGCTCATGCCGTACAGGGCGGTGCCGTGGATGTCGGCGTCCAGGTCGGTCTCACCCTCGGGCAGCGGCTCGACCGGACGGATCCGGGCGGTGCCGCTGGTGACGTTGACGATCCAGCCCTCGCGGCGGTCGAGCATCCCCGGGATCACGCGTTGCGCGAGGTCCAGCGGAGCGTGCACGTTCACCTCGAACGTCAGGTGCGCGCGCGTGGACGGGTAGTCGCGCAGCGGCTGGAAGATCGCGGCCGCCGCGTTGTTGACGAGGATGTCGACCGGTCCGCCCAGCACCTTCTCGGCCTCGGGGACGATCCGCGCACGGGAGTCGGGATCCTCCAGGGCCGCGGGGACGATCGCGGCGGTGCCCCCGGAGGCGCGGATCGCCTCGGCGGTCGCGGCGAGGGTGCCCTCGAACCCGCGGTCCGGTTCGTCCACCGTGCGCGCGACGATCGCGACCGCGGCCCCCTCCGCCGCGAGCCTGCGGGCGATCGCGGCCCCGATGCCACGGCTCGCGCCGGTGACGATCGCCCGGCGCCCCTGGAACCGGCGCGTCACGCGCTCAGCTCTGCCTCGAGCTGCAGGGCGAAGGACTCCCGCAACAGCACGTCGTTGGGGTTCTCCGGCAGCTCGGTGAGCGGGCGCGCGACCTCGGACGGGGTGGGGCCGTACTTCACGGCGAGCGGAGCCAGCGCGTCGAGGTCGAAGTCGTAGAGTTCGGCCGCGTTCTCCGCGAACAGCTTCCGCAGCTCCGTCTCCTCGACGTCGTGCATGACCTGGCGGATGCACTCGCGAGTGAACGGGTACGTGCCCTCGTTGTGCGGGTAGTCGCTCCCCCACATGAACTTGCCCTCGCCGAGGGTGTCGCGCGACGCCATGTCCTGTGCCGACGGCATCGTGGCGCCGACCCACACGTTGCGGCGGAAGTACTCGCTCGGACGCAGCGGCAACTGTTCGTCCTCGCTGTAGAACAGCTCGCCGATCCTTCCGGTGCGCTTGACGCGCAGGTCGACCGTGTCGAGTTGACGCATGAGGTCCGGAGCCCAGGCGCAACCCTGCTCCGAGACGGCGAACTTGAGCTTCGGGAACCGCTCGAAGACACCCGAGAGGATCATCTGCACCAGCGGGCGCATCGAGTAGAAGCCCACCTCGTTGATGTAGAGCATCGAGGCCGTCCGGTAGCGACCGTAGTCCGGCAGACCGGTGCCCGCATGACTGTTCACCGGCACTCCGAGGTCTTCGCAGACCTCCCACAAGCGGTCGTACCCGGGGTCGTACAGCGGCTTCACCCACTTGACGTCGGGCGCGAGGTTGGGCAGCAGGATGCCGCCGCGCAGCCCGTTCTCCTTGACCCACGTCACGTCCGCGACGGCCTCGTCGACGTCGTTGAGGAAGATCTGCGCGACACCTGCGCGCTGCGCGGGGGCGTCGCTGCAGAAGTCCTTCAGCCACCGGTTGTGGGCGCGGATACCTGCCAGGCGCTTCTCGAAGTCCTCGCCGCGCGGCGGGCCGGCGAGCACCGCGGCGCTCGGAAAGAACGGCGGCACCGTGTTCGGGAAGAGCACCTCACCGACCGTGCCGTCCTGACGAGTCTCCGTGATGCGGCGCTCGTTGTCCCAGTTGCGAGTTCGGCCGTCGTCGACCAGGTCGCGATAGGGGTTCTTGTACCTGCCGCGCCACGCGTCGAACTCCTCGTGCCACGTGGATTCGAGGTACTCGCGATAGGTGGCGTGGTCGGCGCCGGCGTGACTGTCGGCAGAGATGAGGATGTACGGGCTCTCGTTCGTCATTGCGGCTCTCCTGATCACCAACACAAAATGAAACCGTGTTCTATTTCTTCTCCTCGAGAGTATCGCGCATAGCCCGCTTGTCAAGGCCGAGTCTCGAACACAACTAGAACCGTGTTCCACACACGACGGACGGGACTCGAAACGCCCGGGAGCCCACCGGCCCACGGGCCGGTGGGCTCCCCGCACGCCTCGGCGTACTACTGCGCCGTCGTCGCGAACCCGGACGCGAATGCGTGGATGCTGGCGACCACGTGATCGAGTTCCTCGTCACTCATGCCGTGGCTCATACCGAGCGACATGCCCCGCTCGAACACCTCGTCGGCGTTGGGCAGACCGCCCTCGGGAACGCGATACTCGACGTTCCGCATCATCGGATGGCGAGTGACGTTGCCGCTCCACACCGTTCGGGTGTCGATCCCGGCCCCCTCGAGCGACTCCTGCAGATCCGATCGATCGAAGCCGGCGCCCTCACGGATCGTCACCGGGTAACACAACCACGCGGTGTGGAAGCCCTCCAGCGGCTTGGGCAGGCGGAACAGGTCCGGATAGGCACCGAAGGCAGCGCTGAAGGCATCGAAGATCTCGTGACGGCGCTTGTAGTTGACCTCGAGCTTGCTCAGCTGCACCAGACCGAAGGCCGAACCCAACTCCGACGGTTCGAAGTTCCACGGCAGCACGTCGAAGATGAAGTCGTTGTCGTAGGCGACGCCGTCGAGTTCCTCGCGGAAGACCTGGCCGGTCCTCGCCTGCTCGGACCCGAAGAGGTGCGGCTCGGAACGGCGACCCCAGCGGCGCAGCATCAGACCCCTGTCACGCAGCTTCTCGTCGTCGAGGCACACCATGCCACCGTTCCCCGCGGCCGTGATGATGTGCGACATCGCGAAGCTGGTCACCGTGATGTCCGAGCGGGAGCCGGTCCTCGTACCACGCAGGGTCGTTCCGATGCAGTCACACGAGTCCTCGATCACCTTCAGGTCGTGCCGGTCGGCGATCGCCCGGATGACATCCCAGTCCGGGGCGTTTCCGGCGAGGTTCGGAACCAGGATCGCCTTGGTCCTGTCGGTGATCAGCTCCTCGATCTTCGAGGTGTCGACGTTGTAGGTGTCGGGCTCGACATCGACGAACACCGGAACCCACCCCCCGCGCACGATCGGCGAGACATCCGTGGAGAACGTGAGCGGCGAGGTGATGACCTCGGACCCCTTCGGCAGATCCAGCAGCTCGAGCGCCAGGTACAGCGCGGACGAGCCCGAATTGCACATCAGGCCCAGTTTCTTGCCGTACAGGTCGGCTACCCGCCGCTCCATCTCGGCGACGTTCTTGCCGATCTTGAGCGCGAACGGGCCACCGCGCAGAACCTCGAGGCACGCCTCGATCTCACGCTCGTCGTGCACACTGCGGGCATAGACAACCCTGGTCATGGAATCTCCTCGTATCGGTGTCGAAAGGCGCCTGCAGTGCCGACCGGTTCGGGGTTCCGCCGGACCCGACGTCGATTCGGACCGGAAGCCGTCCGGCCACACACTCCAGGTACGCATGCATGCCCCGAGGGCAGCGGCGGCGGATGCACTTCGGGCGATCCGCTCGGTGAGTGAAGTGAACGTTTGAACGTTCATTCAATCGGAATATAGATCGACACGATCACACCGTCAAGACCGTGACGGCAACTCGACACCCGCAGGGTCGACGCTCAAGGACACTGCTGCACAGGGTCATTGAGCGATCGTTCGCAGGCCACCCGAGCGCGATTGACCGTGCACCGTCCACCCCCTACAGTGTTTGAATGATCGTTCAAACGGAACGGGCCGGGGCGCACGGGAACCAGGACCGCAAGTCGGAGATCCTCGGCGCCGCCGCCACCGCGTTCGCGGCGGGCAGCATCGCGGGCACCTCGATGCGCGAGATCGGCGACGCGGTCGGGCTGAACGCCGGCGCGCTCTACCACTACTTCCGGTCGAAGAACGCCATCGTCAACGAGTTGGTCACCGGATACCTGTCCGAACTACTCGCCGACTACCGTTCGACGAACCTCGACGACCTCGCACCGCGTGACAGGCTGAAGGCGATCGTGGACGTCTCGCTCGCCACCGGCGCCGCACGACCCGACGCGACGAAGGTGTACCACGCGGAGTTCGCCAACCTGCGCAACCTCCGTGACTACGCCGAGGCCCGCCGACTCGCCGACTCGATCCAGACCATCTGGCTGGAGGCGATCGACGCGGGCAAGGACGCCGGTGTCCTCCGGAAGGACGTTCCCTCCAAGGTCTTCCACCGGTTCCTGCGCGACTCCGTGTGGTTCAGCGTGTACTGGCGCAAACCCGACGACCCGTACACCCTCGAGGAACTCTCCGAGGACTGCCTGGCGGTGTTCCTGGACGGCATGGCCCTGCGACCCGCCGACGCGCACGCCCCCGATCCCGATCGGTGAACGAGGAATTCGGCGGCGCCGAAGCCGCCGATACTCGGATCAGAGCATCAATCGGATCAGGTCTGCGGTGCGGACGAGTCCGGGCAGAGCCGCATCCGTCGATCGCGGATGCAACGCATGGACCGCGAGCCGGAACATCAAGGCCCGCAACAACATTTGTGGCCACTCCGGAAGATCCTCCCAGCGGCCGACGAGTTCCTCGTCGGCGCCGCCCCAGGAGATGGCGTCGACGACCACGACACCCGCGGCCCACGCGGCGGGGCGCCAGTACGGAGTGATGTCCGTCAGCCCCGGCGCCTCCGAGCCCTGGAAGAGCACGGTGCCGAACAGGTCACCGTGGACCAGCTGATCCGGGCTGTGCACCTGCTTGCGCAACGTCGCGAGTTGCCCGATCAATTCGATGCTGGTGCGGCCGTCGGCGGACGACGGCTCGAACTGCCCCTTCACACCCCGCAGCGGCACCTGCTCCCAGGCGGATCGGTCCGCCGCGACGAACACGTCCACGTCCTGCCACGGCGGCACCGGCGGCTGCATCAGGAATCGGGGGCGTTCCAACGCGGCGGTGACCGCGTGCAACCGGAGTGACATCGACACCACCTCGTCGTGCCGGGGCTCCGCCGTCCCGTCGATGAACGTGTCCGCCCGCCAACCCGATACGACGTAGCGGCCGTCGGTGGCCCGCACCGGACGCGCCAGCCGCACGCCGTCGGGGTTCAACGTCTCGCGCACCTTCGCCGACCAGGCCGCGCGAGCGTGATCGGCGACCGGCGACAGCACGACGTCGCCGCACCGCCAGCCGCCTTCCCAGTCCGGGCCGAGCGCAACCGGGGTCGTCTCCCGCAGCCCGAAGGTGGAACGCACATGCAGAGGAGGTTCGACGGAGCTCACGCCGCCAACGCTACCGCCGAGCCCGCCGCCTCTCGGCGCTGACGCGCCATAAAGTCGCCACGCCGATACACCGTGAACGCCTAGTAGGTGGGCAGGCTCGGGTCGACCTGCGCGGCCCACGCCGTGATGCCACCCTGCAGATGCCTGGCGTCGGAGAACCCGGCCTGCTTGAGAGCCGCCAACACCTCCGCGGAGCGGATCCCCGTCTTGCAGTACGCGACGATCGGTCGGTCCTGCGGTAACTCGGCGAGCGCCTCCCCGGAGAGGATCCGGCCCTTCGGCACGAGGGTTGCGCCGTCGATGTGCACGATCTCCCATTCGACCGGCTCGCGGACGTCGATCAGCGCGACGTCACCGGCCGTCACGAGTGCCGCCAGTTCGGGCGCGGTCACCGTCCCGTCCGCTGCCGCGTCGCGCGCGTCGTCGGTGACGACCCCGCAGAACGCGTCGTAGTCGATCAGCTCGGTGACCGGTGCACGGCCGGGATCGCGCCGCAGCCGGATCGTGCGGTAGTTCATCGACAGGGCGTCGTAGATCATCAGGCGCCCGAGCAGCGGTTCGCCGATCCCGGTGATCATCTTGATCGCCTCGGTCGCCATCACCGAGCCGATCGACGCGCACAGCACGCCGAGCACACCGCCCTCCGCGCAGGACGGCACCGTCCCGGGGGCCGGCGCCTCGGGGTACAGGTCGCGGTAGTTCAGTCCCCGATCGTCCGGAGCAGCCTCCCAGAACACCGACACCTGACCCTCGAACCTGTAGATCGACCCCCAGACGTACGGCTTCCCGGCGAGGATCGCGGCGTCGTTGACGAGGTATCGAGTCGCGAAGTTGTCGGTGCCGTCGAGAATCAGGTCGTACTGCGAGAAGAGGGCGACGGCGTTGCCGCTGTCCAGGCGGAACTCGTGCAGTCGGACGTCAACCCTGTCGTTGATCTCCAGGATGGAGTCGCGCGCACTGTGCGCCTTCGGGCGACCGACATCGGACCGGCCGTGGATGACCTGTCGTTGCAGGTTCGACTCCTCGACCTCGTCGAACTCCACGATGCCGATCGTCCCGACACCGGCCGCAGCGAGGTAGAGCAACGTCGGGGAACCGAGGCCACCGGCGCCGATGACGAGGACCTTCGCGTTCTTGATCCGCTTCTGGCCGGTCACGCCGACGTTCGGAATGATCAGGTGTCTGCTGTACCGGGCCACCTCGTCGCGGTCGAGGTCCGCGGCCGGTTCCACCAGCGGCGGCAGTGGACTGCTGACGGAAGTCGATGCGGGAGACGCCATACGCCCATTGTCCCCGCCGCCGGCGTCGCCGCGGACGGTGCCCCCGGCGCGCGCATCCGTGCCGTCGCGCATTCGACTACCGTCCACCCCGTCACCCACCCGGCAGGCAATCCCGAGGAGCCCGATGACCGAGTCCGCAGCCGATCCCGCCGTCCACCGGACGGCGATCACCGTGCGCTGGTCCGACATGGACGCGTTCAAGCACGTGAACCACGCGCGGATGGTCACCCTGCTGGAGGAGGCGCGCATCGACTGGCTCGCCTCTGTCGATCCGGAGGTCGCGGCATTGTTGCGCCACTCGGTCGTCGCGCATCTCGAGATCCGGTACCGGACTCCCCTGGCCCACGCGGACAGTCCCCTGCAGGTGTCGATGTGGCTGGCGCGGGTGCGCAGCGCCGACCTCACCGTCCACTACGAGGTCCGGGCCGCGGGCGCCGCGGCGGATTCCCGCCCCGCGGTGGAGGCGTCCACCCAGTTGGCACTCGGCGATCCCTATGCGCGGACCCTCCGGCGGCTCACCGACGAGCAACGCGGCGTGCTCGCGCCGTGGGTGCGGCCGAACGGATCGTGATCTGCTCGCCCGGGCGTCAGCCCCGGGGGTAGGGCCAGGGGTTGAACCGGCAGGTCTTGCCGTCCATCGGCACGACGCCCTCGGGGTCGAGCTTGGCGATGTCGTTGTTCGAGGTGCCGAACGTCTGCTGCATCATCACGGGCGCGAGGCCGCCGTCCGCTTCGCACGGCTGGTGCGCCTGGTAGCCGACTGCGTGCCCGACCTCGTGGTTGATCAGGTACTGCCGGTACGACCCGATGTCGCCTTGGAACGCCACCGCTCCGCGCACCCAGCGTGGCTCGTTGAGGACGACGCGGTCGATGCCCGGGTTGTAGCAGGACACCTCGAGCTGGATGTCGTATCCGCACGCCTCGCGAATCGTCATCTGCGACGTCAGCGAGATCCGGAACGTCGGCTCTCCCGCGTCGATCCGCTGGAAGGCGAACCGGGCGTCGTTGGTCCAGCTCTTCGGATTCGCAAGGGTCTGGTCGACCATCCGGGCGAACGACTCGTCGCCGCCGAATCCCGTGGTGTCGATGCCGTCCTCGACCTCGACCGTGTAGGTGAAGACCTGCTCGGTACCCTGGCCGACCTTGGGCGAGGTCCCCGGGAGCACTCGCCACGTGCCCGCCCCCTCGGCGGTGAACGGGCCGCCGTCGGGGAGGGTCCCGGAGGAGATCGACTCCGCGAAGGCGCCGTCCGCCTGCGGCGGCACGCCGATGATGCCCGTCCCGTCCACGCTCGTGCTCCGCGTCCCGAAACCGGGCAGCCCGTCCTCGGCGGTGTCGGTCGGTCCCCCACCGCGAAGCGCGTCGACCAGTACCAGCACCGTCACGACCGCGAGCACCGGAATGGCGTAGGCCCGCCACCCGTAGGTGGCGACGAATCGGCCCAGCCTGCTCTGCTTGCGGACCTGCCGATCCGGGCGTGGTCCACGTGTGCGCCCGGTGTCACCACTGACCGGGTCCCACAGCGCACGCAGTGGCTGATGCGATCCGACGCGGTTGTCCGTCCGGTCGTCGACCCGGCCCTCGCGGCCGGGATGTCCACCACCCCGCAACCGCGGTCCACCTCCATCCGTCACGAACCCAGGGTCTCACAGTCGCCGCGGCGCTCCGGGCGGGCGCGCCGGGCGAGGCCACCGGCGACGCGGCGCCGCAACACGCCACGACCTGCGCCGCAGCGCCACCGCACACACTGGAAACCAGCCCGTGACAGTGACCTGGAATACTCGGGGGCGGTTGCATCCGCCAATTCACGGATGCCCGGACGCAGGTTCGGTATTGTTCGATGACTTTGTGCACCCGGCGCCGTGAGCACCTCACCCACGCAGCACGAGGCACGGAATCGTGAAGACGCAGATTGGGAGCACGATGACTGAACTCGCGGATCGTTCCGCAACGCCCTCCGGGAGGCAGGGTGCCAAGCGCAGCACCCGGCTGCCCCGCGACGCGCGTCGGCTCCAGCTTCTCCAGGCGGCGAGCGAGGTGTTCGTCAGCCGCGGCTACCACTCCGCCGGCATGGACGAGATCGCCGAGTGCGCGGGCGTGAGCAAGCCGGTGCTGTACCAGCATTTCCCCGGCAAGCTCGACCTCTACCTCGCGGTGCTCCAGAGCTACGTGGACACGCTCATCTCCGGTGTCCGGCAGGCCCTGCGGTCGACGACCGACAACCGTCAGCGTGTCCGCGCGGCGGTGCTCGCGTTCTTCGATTTCGTGGACAACGAGAGCCAGGGGTACCGCCTGGTCTTCGAGTCGGACTTCATGGGCGACGCCCAGGTGCAGGCGCAGGTGGATCGCGCCACCGAGGCGTGTGTCGACGCTGTTTTCGACCTCGTCGCCCACGATTCCGGACTGGACCCGTACCGGGCCCGCATTCTCGCCGTCGGCCTCGTCGGGACGAGCCAGTTCACGGCGCGTTACTGGTTGCAGGCGAACCGGCCGATCCCCAAGGAGGAGGCGGTCGACACGACCGTCACCCTGGCGTGGGGTGGCCTCTCGCACGTACCGATGCAGTCCTGACACGACGGGCGGCACCGACCGGACCGACACGAACGGGACGCGGAGACCTCTCCGCGTCCCGTTCGGCGTTCTCGGACCGTGCGGCGCCGATCAGCTGGTGAAACCGACCTTGCGGCTGTCCGCCTGACCGATCTCCACGTATGCCACCTTCGCCGCCTGGATCAGGAACTTGCGGCCCTTCTCGTCGAGAAGCGTGAGCACGCCCGCAGCGTCGCCGCCGATCGCCGCGGAGACGAGTTCGGTCACCTCGTCGGGGGTCTGCGCGCTGTTGACGATCAGCTCACGCGGGCTGTCAGAAATGCCGATCTTGACCTCCACGGCCAACCTCCGAAGTCTCGTGCCATCACTACCGGTGCCCAGGCTAGTGCAGTCGCATGCCCCGCCACCCGCACGCGGCGTGTGCTGATAGCGAACAGCGCCGCGACGTCGGTCGACCGCGTCAGACGAGACCGAGGACGGCCATCCGCTCGGCGTGCCGCTGCTGCATCCGGTCGAACAAGGCGGCCACACCGTTCAGGTCGCCGCTCGCGGTGAGCACCAGATCGGTGAGCTCCTCGCGCTGCGCCATCACGAACTGTGCCTGGGTGATCGCCTCGCCGAGCAGTCGACGCCCCCACAACATGAGACGGTCCTTCTCCTTCGTGCTGGACCGGACGGCCTCGCTGACCTCGTGGACCACGAACTCGGAGTGACCGGTCTCGGCGAGCACCTCGCGGACCACCGTCCCGACCGACGGGTCGAGCGCGCCGGCGATCTCCAGGTAGAAGTCCGCCGCGATCCCGTCACCGACGTGCGCCTTGACCAGCGACTCGAGCCACGTCGACGGGTGGGTGGACCGGTGGTAGTCGTCGAGCGCCTTCTCGTACGGCGCCATCGCCTCGTAGACGTCGAGCCCGCGCTCGGTCAAGGCGGTCTCCAGCGTCTCGAAGTGCCGGATCTCGGCACCCGCCATCCGCGCGAGCGCGACCCGCCCCGCGAGGGTCGGGGCCATGCGGGCATCGTCGGCGAGGCGGTAGAAGGCGGAGATCTCGCCGTACGCCAGCACGGCGAACAGCTCACTCACACCGGGGTGATCGGCGGCGACGGCGGGCGACAGCGAATCGGCGGAATTGGCTCCCATGGAGCACAGCCTAGACGCCGGTGAGCACGCGCCTACCTGCGAACTCGACGGGGCCAGCTACCATGGTCGTGGGGCGCCGCCCGATCACCCGGCCAATCGGAGGGATCACGAGGCGTGGCGACCCATGACAATGTGCGCGCACCTGATCCACAGGTCTTCATCCCGCGCCGCGCCGCGACCCGGATCTTCGAGACCCGGATCGCCGTGCAGGGCCGCAGGACCAGCGACCGGTGGACGAGGTCAACGGCGAGAGTCGGAACTGGGCAACGCCCAGCGCCCGGCAACCGGCCTGGCCCAGCTCGTGCGCGCGTGCCGACGAGGAAGGCCAGAGCACTGAGCAAGATCACGATCGACCACGAAGACGACGCGAGCGAGACGACCCTGTCCGCTCAGCTCGACACCACCCACACCGCCCCCTCCTTCGCCGAGCTCGGCGTCCGCGACGAGATCGTCCGGGCACTGGCCGAGCTCGGGATCGAGCGCACCTTCGCCATCCAGGAGCTGACCCTCCCGCTGGCCCTGGCCGGCGACGACCTCATCGGTCAGGCGCGGACCGGCATGGGCAAGACGTTCGGATTCGGCGTCCCCCTGCTGCACCGCATCTCCAGCGCGACCGGTTCGCCCGACGACGCCGACGTGGACGCCCGCCCGGGCACCGCGCCGCTCGACGGAACCCCGCGCGCCCTGGTGATCGTCCCGACCCGCGAACTGTGCATCCAGGTCACCGAGGACCTGGTGAACGCGGGCAAGTACCTGCCCGGCAGCAACGGTCGCAAGCTCTCGGTGCTCTCGATCTACGGCGGTCGGCCGTACGAGACGCAGATCGAGGCGCTCCAGAGGGGCGTCGACGTCATCGTCGGCACCCCCGGCCGTCTGCTCGACCTGGCCAAGCAGGGCCACCTCATCCTCGGCAAGGTCGGCGTCCTCGTCCTGGACGAGGCCGACGAGATGCTCGACCTCGGCTTCCTGCCCGACATCGAGCGCATCCTGCAGATGGTGCCCGACGCCCGCCAGACGATGCTGTTCTCGGCCACGATGCCCGGCCCGATCATCACCCTGGCCCGCACGTTCCTCACGCAGCCGACGCACATCCGCGCCGAGGAGCCGGAATCGTCCGCCGTGCACGACCGCACGAGCCAGCACATCTACCGTGCGCACGCCCTGGACAAGGCGGAGATGGTCGCCCGGATCCTGCAGGCCGAGGGCCGCGGCGCCACGATGATCTTCACCCGTACCAAGCGGACCGCGCAGAAGGTGGCGGACGAGCTCAACGAGCGCGGCTTCTCGGTCGGCGCGGTGCACGGCGACCTCGGCCAGATCGCACGCGAGAAGGCGCTCAAGGCGTTCCGCACCGGCAAGGTCGATGTGCTCGTGGCGACCGACGTCGCGGCCCGCGGCATCGACATCGACGACGTCACCCACGTCGTCAACTACCAGTGCCCCGAGGACGAGAAGACGTACGTGCACCGGATCGGCCGGACCGGTCGCGCCGGCCGCACCGGTACCGCCGTCACCCTGGTGGACTGGGACGACGTGCCGCGCTGGCAGCTGATCGACAAGGCGCTCGACCTCGGCGTCCCGGACCCCGTCGAAACCTACTCCAGCTCGGAGCACCTCTACGCCGAGCTGAACATCCCGACCGACGCCAAGGGAACGGTCCGGAAGCCGAGAACGGAACGCGCACAGAACGTTTCGACCGAGGACGCTCCGGCGGCCGGGGACGGCACCGCGGCATCCGAGGGCGGCGCAGCCGAGCGCCCGCGCCGCACACGCACCCGCAAGCGCACCCGCGGCGGCCGCACCGCCGAGGCGGCCAGCACCGCTCCCGCGGACACCTCGTCGGAGGCGGTCGCACCGGAGCCGACCTCCCCCAGCGGTGACGCGGCACCGGCTCGGCGCCGTCGTCGTCGCCGGCGCAGCTCCGGTGGCGCCGGCGCCGACGCCACCACCGCAGCGGCCTCGGAGTAACCGACCACCGTGCTCGCACCCGAGCGGCGCACCCGCGCCGACGTCCTGGCCGCGTGCGTCATCGCGGTGCTCGTCGTCGTGGCAGCCGGCGCGATCTGGCTGACCGGTGACGCTCACGGAACCGAGTCGGTCCTGGCCGACGAGCCCGCGCCACCCGCGCAGGGTGCCCTGGCCGTGCCCGGCACCCTCGTCGAGGCGTGGCGCGCCGACAGCGACGCCACCGCGACCCCCGTGGTCGCGGGCGGTGTCGCCGTCACCGGCGACGGCGACACCGTCACCGGCCGGGACGGGGTGACGGGCGAGCACCTGTGGCACTATCGGCGGGACCGGGCCCTGTGCGGGCTCGTCGGGGCGTGGAACACCGCTGTCGCCGTCTACCCCGACGGTCGCGGGTGCGGGCAGGTCACCCAGCTCGACGGGTCGACGGGCGCCCGCCAGGCCCAGCGGTCGAGCGACGCCGACGACTCCGTCACCCTCGCGGAGGACGGCACGTACCTCACCTCGTTCGGTGCAACGCGAATGGAGGTCTGGCGTTCCGACCTCGTGCGCACCCTCGAGTACGGCCGGGTGGACGCACCGGTGAACCCCGGCGCGCAACCCCGCGCCGGATGTGAACTGCTCTCGGCCGCGTCGAGCAGCAGCAGGCTCGCGGTTCTGGAGTCCTGCCCCGGTGACGCCGCGGTCCGGCTCAGCATTCTCGATCCCGCGCCGAAGGAGAACACGGCGCCCCAGGAACACGGGTCGGTCGTCCTCGACGTGGGCGGGGACCGAGCCGACGCCCACGTCCTCGCCGTCTCCGGTGAGCGGACCGCCGTCTACCTTCCGCCGTCCGCCGACGAGTCCGCAGCGGTCGTCGTGTTCGACGGCGCAGGCGCGGAGTCCGCGCGCTTCCCCGCCCCCTCGGACGTCTCCCCCACCACCACCGTGGCCCGCACCGGGTCGTTCGTCGCCTGGTGGACGGGGTCGCAGGTGATCACCCTTCGCACAACCGATTTCGCCCCCGGGTGGACGGTGCAGGACGCCCTCGGCCCGGGCACCCAGATGGGCGGCCGGTACCTCGTTCCCGTCGACGGCGCCGTCGTCGTGATCGACACGACGACGGGAGCCGAGGTCGAACGCATCCCCGTCGCCCGCGACGAGAACCCACTCGCGTCGGGTGGCCGGCCGATCACCTCGGCCGCACTCGGTGACACCCTCCTCGAACAGCGCGGGGACCAACTCGTCGCCCTGCGGGCCGGCGCCTGAGGAATCCCCGGCGCCGTCGCCCGGTCACGAACGCTCGAGTCACTCGGTGACGAACGTGCGCAACTCGGCGCCCTCGTCCCAGTGCGCGACGAGGTTTCCTGCCAGTTCCCGGTACGCCTGGGCACCCTTGTTGCCGCGGCCGGCGAGCACCGTCGCCCCCGACGCGCTCGCCTCGGCGAACCGGACGGTGCGGGGAATCGGCGGCGCGAGCACCGGCAGGTCGTAGCGGTCGGCGACGTCGGAGAGGACGTCCCGGCTGTGGGTGGTGCGCGCGTCGTACAGCGTCGGCAACGCACCGAGCAGCGCCAGATCCGGGTTGGTGATCTGCTGCACCTCCGTCACGGTGCGCAGCAACTGCCCGACACCGCGATGCGCCAGCGTCTCGCACTGCAGCGGCACCAGCACCGCGTCCGCCGCCGTGAGGCCGTTGAGCGTGAGCACCCCGAGTGACGGCGGGCAGTCAACGAGGACGACGTCGTAGTCGTCGTCGAGCGTCGCCAGGGCTCGTTTGAGAGTGAACTCCCGGCCCGGACGCATCAGCAGCACCGCCTCCGCTCCCGCCAGGTCGATCGTGGCGGGCACCAGCGCGAAGCCTTCGTCCGTGTCGAGCACCACGTCCCGCAGCGGCAGCTGCCCCGTCAGGACATCGTGCACCGACGCCTCGAGCCGGTCCGGGTTGTGACCGAGCGAGAAGGTCAGACAACCCTGCGGATCCAGGTCGACGACCAGGACCTTCCGGCCGAGTCCTGCCAGCGCGGCACCCAACGACGCCACAGTCGTGGTCTTCGCGACCCCACCCTTTTGATTCGCCACCGCGAGCACTGTCGTCACGGCAGTGATCTTTGCGCACTCGCGGCGCGCCCGCGACCGGCACACGGCAGCGCCGGCCCCGGCCTGAGATGATGCGCGGGTGGTTGCAACGGCGCAGGACCGACCGAACCGCCGCGTCGTCGTCCTCCGGCACGGTCAGACCGAGTGGGCGGCGACGGGCAGGCACACGGGGCGAACCGACGTACCGCTCACACCAGAGGGTGAGCGGGAAGCCCGCGAGGCGGGCACCCGAGTCGAGTCGCTGGCCCTGTACGAGCCGGCGGTGTTGTGCAGCCCGCGCGCCCGTGCCGAGAGGACGGCCGCGCTCGCAGGCCTGACGGCACGTCCGTGGGACGCCCTCGTCGAGTGGGACTACGGACGCTACGAGGGCCTGACGAGCGCGCAGATCCGCGCCGAGGTTCCGCACTGGACGGTGTGGACACATCCCTGCCCCGGCGGCGAGGACGCCGACACCGTCGAGGCGCGCGCGGACATGGTGCTCGCCGTCGCCGAGTCGCACCTCCCCGAACGCGACGTCGTCCTGGTCGGGCACGGCCACTTCTCCCGCGCCCTGATCGCCCGCTGGGTGGGTTTGCCGCTCGCCGAGGGCCGGCGGTTCGCGCTGTCGCCGAGCGGACTGACCGTGCTCGGATTCGAGCACGGCGCGCGGCAGATCGTGTCGCACAACGTCACCTGAACCGGGCCCGGGCGTGACGACATCGAAAGCGAAAGAGGTACAGCATGATCCGCCGCATCGAACCAGCTGACGTGGCCGCCGCCACGGGACTGGTCCACGAGCTCGCCGAGTACGAGAAGGCCCCTCACGAGTGCTCGCTGACCGAACCGCAGCTCACGACCGCACTCTTCGGGGACACCCCGGCGCTGTTCGGACACGTCGCGGTCGAGAACGGCGCGGTCGTCGGGACCGCGCTGTGGTTCCTGAACTTCTCCACCTGGGACGGCGTGCACGGGATCTACCTCGAGGACCTCTACGTCCAACCGGAGCATCGGGGTCGCGGCCACGGCAAGGCCCTGCTCGCGGCCCTGGCACGCGAGTGCGTCGAGCGGGGGTATTCGCGCCTGGCGTGGTCGGTGCTCACCTGGAACACGCCGTCGATCGAGTTCTACGAGTCCCTCGGCGCGGACGCCCAGAGCGAGTGGCTCGGCTACCGCCTGAGCGGCGAGGGACTGGCGCGACTCGCGGCGAACTCCTGACCGGCCGCGTCAGTCCTGCGGGGTGTCGTCGTCCGCGTCGCCGTACTCCTGCGCCATCCACCGGGAGGTGGGCACCGAGAACAACAACACGAGCGCAGGCACGACCACGAGCGCCGCGATCACCCCGAGCAGCGGTTGGTGCGAATCCGTCAGCAACGACCACACCACCGGTAGCAGCAACAGGTTCGCGACGACCGACACGGTGCGTCCCCACCGGCGACCACACAGCAGCGCGACGCCGGCGGCGAGGACCGCGCCACCGAGGATGACCAGCCAGGCGGCGTTGCCGTAGGGGTTCGCCGCGTCGTGGTCGTGCCCGGTGAGACCCCGCACGACGAACACGACGGCGACGACGACCGCAACGCCACCTTCGAGGGCGGCGAGGCCACCGGCCCAGCGGACCGTGGCGGGAGTGAGCTGCGATGCGGGCGACTTCGGCACGACGCCAGCCTATAGAACGACGGTTCGGCGTCGTCGCGGGTGCTACGGCTAGGCTGACCTCCCGTGCGCGCGCTGCTGATCGTCAACCCGAACGCGACCTCGACCACCCCGGCGGCGCGGGACCTCCTCGCTCACGCTCTCTCCAGTCAGGTGCAGGTGCGCGTGGTGCAGACCACTCATCGCGGACACGCCGCGGAACTGGCCCGGCGTGCCCACCTCGACGGCACGGGACTGCTCATCGTGCACGGCGGCGACGGGACGGTGAACGAGGTCGTGAACGGCTTGCTCGGCGCTCCGGAGCCCACGGCCATGAGTGAGCTGACCATCGGACCGGTTCCGCTTCTCGCAGTGGTGCCCGGAGGTTCGGCGAACGTCTTCGCCCGCTCCCTCGGCATCGACCCCGACCCCGTGATCGCGACGAACCAGCTGATCGAACTGCTCGAGCTCCGCGAGCGCCGGAAGATCGGTTTGGCGCACTGCGACGGCCGCTGGTTCACGTTCAACGCGGGCCTGGGTCTCGACGCGCAGGTGTGCGAGGCCATCGACGTCGCTCGCGCCAAGGGCCACGCCGCGACCCCGACCCGATACGTGCGCACGGCGGTCCGCTCATTCTTCCGGGCCCGCGGTCACGAACCGACGTTGACGGTGGAGGTTCCCGGACACGATCCCGTCGACGGGGTGCACTACGCGTTCGTCTCGAACTCGAGTCCGTGGACATACCTGAACCGGCGCCCGGTGGCCGTCAATCCGGACACCGGCTTCGACACCGGTCTCGGCGTCTTCGCGATGCGGTCGATGAGCGTGACGGGTAGCCTCCCGGTGGTTCGCCAGCTCCTCACGCCCGGATCGAACCCCAAGTCCCGCAATCTTTTCCGGGTCGACGACACGCCGCGGGTCCGGATCACCTCGAGCGCACCGATCGGACTGCAGATGGACGGCGACTACATCGGCAAGCGCACCGAGGTCGAGTTCGCCGCCGTGCGGGACGCACTGACGGTGATCGCTCCCAGCCGGGGCTGAGCGGACTCACCCGCGCGAGGGTCAACGGTCCGCGAACGCCGCCTGTGCGGGACCGGCCGCATCCGGCACGACGCCATCACCGGACGCTCTCTCAGAGAAAGTTCAGAAAAAAGGGTACTCCCATACTGCAAACTCGCAGTCGGCGGGGTACAAAGTAATGCAGACCACATCGGGTGACCGGCAATAGTGAGTTACCCCACGGACGGGCCATTTTCTATTGACTTCCTGCGCGTTCGTGAAAGCATTCACAAGCAACAGCGCGGAAACATTTGGTCCTCTGCGCATGAACTACGCGAGACGGTTCGGTGTCACGGCACGAGAACCGCAGGTGCTCGAAGCACCACCATTGGACAACACACGACACGGTGCAATGCACCCGGTAAAGGAGCAGAAGGATGGACTGGCGCCACAAGGCAATCTGTCGGGACGAGGACCCGGAGTTGTTCTTCCCTGTGGGCAACAGTGGACCGGCCATCGCTCAGATCGCGGACGCCAAGCTGGTGTGCAACCGCTGCCCCGTGACCGCCGACTGCCTCTCGTGGGCACTCGAGTCCGGTCAGGACGCAGGCGTCTGGGGCGGAATGAGCGAGGACGAGCGTCGCGCCCTGAAGCGCCGCAACGCGCGCACCCGGGCCCGCAGCGCGGTCTGAACCCCGAACCGCGACTGGGGCCCGGCACCGAAAGGTGCCGGGCCCCAGTCGCGTTCGCGTCGCGTGGGCCACAGCCCCACGGACGCTTCACCATTCGGGCGTGAGCCCAGGACTTCTCAGATCCGCGCGGGGGCGCGACGGCCGAGTGGAACGCGGAGTGCGGCGTCCGTTCCGCCTCCGGGTGCGGGCCGAATCCCCAGTGACCCACCCAGTTCCGCCGACACGAGGGTCCGGACGATCTGCAGTCCGAGACTGTCGGAGTTCTCGAGGCTGAAGTCCTCGGGCAGACCGGCGCCGTCGTCGTGGATCACCACGTCGAGCCACCGCGCGGACCTGGTTGCCCGAAGCGTCACGGTGCCACCCTGCCCCGACTCGTAGCCGTGCTCGAACGCGTTCTGAACCAGTTCCGTCAGCACCATCACCAGTGGCGTCGCACGTTCCGCCGGGAACACCCCGAAGCTGCCGACCCGACGCATCTGCACCTCGCTGTTGACGACGGCGACGTCGGCCATGATCGGCACCAGCCGGTCGACGAGTTCGTCGAGGTTGACCTCCTCGTCGACGGACATCGACAGGATGTCGTGCACGAGGGCGATCGACGTGACCCGGCGCACCGACTCGCTCAGCGCCTGCCGGGCCTCGTCGTGCTGGGTGCGGCGGGCCTGCAGGCGCAGCAGGGCGGCGACCGTCTGCAGGTTGTTCTTCACCCGGTGGTGGATCTCCCGGATCGTCGCGTCCTTGCTCAGCAGAGCCCGGTCCCGGCGCTTGACCTCCGTGACGTCACGGATCAGCACCACCGCGCCCGCGGGCTGACCGCCCGGCCGCAGGACCAGCGTGCGCAGCAGGACGATCGCACCGCGCGCCTCCACCTCCATCCGCTTGCCCGCCTTGCCCGCGAGCGCTTCGCGGATGTCGGTGGCGACGTCCTGCGCGTCGAACGGGTCGGTGACGAGGCTCCGCGTGACCGACGCGAGATCGCGAGCCTTGAGCGTGGTCGTCGTCAGGCCCATCCGGTGGTAGGCCGACAGCGCGTTCGGGCTCGCGTAGACGACGGTGCCGTCCGGATCGAGCCGAATGAAGCCGTCGCCCGCACGGGGGCTCGACAGGATCTCTCCGTGCTCCTCAGGGGTCGGGAAGGTGCCTTCGCTGATCATCTGGCACAGCTCGGCGGCGCAGTCGAGATACGCGACCTCCAGCGGGCTCGACTGTCGCTGCTGCGCGGGGTTCGTGTCCCGGCTCAGCACCGCGATCACGTCACCGTTGCAGCGAACCGGGATCGCCTCGCGGCGCACCGGCACGTCCGAGTCGTGCGGATCGTCGGGCAGCCGGACGATCCGCCACTCGATCAGCGCCTGTCGCACGTGCGGATGCTGGTCGGCGGACACCTGCCAGCCGACGGCGTCCTCCGCGAACGCGGTCGGTGCGGTCGTCGGCCGGCACTGCGCGACGCACACCAGGTCCGTTCCCGATTCCGGATCCGCGCCGACGTCGGTCGGTACCCAGAGCAGCACGTCGGCGAACGACAGGTCCGCCAGCAGCTGCCACTCCCCGACCACCCGCTGCAGGTGGTCGACGGCATCTCCGGGTAGATCGGTGTGCTCTGCGAGAAGATCGCTCAGTGTCGACATGACGGCTGCGCTCGACGGATCCGGCGGGCGCCGGTCAGGAGATCACGGCGATGAGGTCGCCCTGCTGGATCACGTCGCCGACGGCGACGTCGACGGAGGCGACGGTGCCGTCGACCTCCGCGATCACCGGGATCTCCATCTTCATCGACTCCAGGATCACGAGGGTGTCACCCTCCTTGACCTCGTCGCCAGCGGTGACGACCACCTGGAAAACCGTGGAAACCATCTCGGCGCGCACGTCCTCGGCCATGGAGTACCTCACTTGTGTCGACCTGCCAATGAAGGAACAGCCAACCACACATGGAACAATGGCCAGGAGCTGGTTCGCAAAGAAGGGAGACAACCATGGGTAAGCGTGGTCGCAAGAAGCGCAGCCGCAAGGGCAGCGCCGCCAACCACGGCAAGCGTCCCAACGCCTGAGCGCGTAGACGAAGCCTCACACAGGGTCGGACACCTTCGGGTGTCCGACCCTGTGTCGTCTCCCGGGTCCGTGCCCGGGCGAATCTGCCGACTCACCCACCTACAGCGCCACAGGGTCGTGGACCGTCGACCCCGCCGCAGGCACGACCGTCGTCTACGACTCCCTCCGCCGACCGCTGTTCCCGTACGGGCTTTCGGGTAGCGGCGGCACCGACGGCACCACCTGCCCTTGCGACCTCCAGATGGGCTCGGAGGTCTCCGTCGACGTCGACGGACTCGACACCCTCCGCTGGTCTCCCACCGGCGTCACCTTGAGGTGCGCCCTCGGCTGCCGGGTCCCAGGTCCTTCCGGCTCGGTCGACCTCACGGTCGACCCGACCAAGTACATCGTCACAGAACTGGGCATCATGGCCTCGTACGTCTTCGGGAGCTGAGCCAACCCGTCCCGCCCGGCGAATCGGCACAACGGGAGGGCCCGGACACGATCGGGAGCCTCGACGAAATCCTCCGGCCGGCAAGCTGATTCGACGCGAGAGGCCGGCCCGGAGAATCACGACGCCCTCGATGATCGCCGGACCGCCCCGGCGACCGTGGCCCTGCTCGATCAGCGGGATCAGCCTGCCGTCCGCTGGATTCGCGCGGAACCACTCGAGTGGCGGAGGGAACGAGAACGCGTCGGGCCGGGACGCGCTTCGCGTCCCGGCCCCATGCGGCGTGCTACTGCCCCGGATCGACCCGGGTGATGATCGTGGTCTGGCTCAACTGGATCCGCAGCCGCTGCCGTAGTCCGTCCGGGGCGTGCTCGCCACCGCACTTGCGGGCGATCAGCGACTTCACCTTCGCCTCGATGCCGTAGGCCTCGAAACAGGAGCCGCAGTCCTCCATGTGCTGCTTGATCCGCGCCCGGGCGCGGTCGTCGCACTCGTTGTCGAGCATCAGCCACACGTCGGCGATCACCGCGGAGCAGTCGAGCTGCTCGAATTCGTTCTGCTCGGTCACCGGGACGCCTCCTGGTCCGGTCCGGTGGTGGCCGCGGCCTTCTCCGCGGCACCTCGGTTGAATCCTCGTTCGCGCGCAACGTCGGCGAGCAGACCACGCAGCTGCTTGCGGCCGCGGTGCAGCCGCGACATCACGGTCCCGATCGGAGTGCCCATGATCTCGGCGATCTCCTTGTACGGGAAGCCCTCGACGTCCGCGTAGTAGACGGCCATCCGGAACTCCTCCGGCAACTCCTGGAGCGCACTCTTGATGTCGTCGTCCGGGAGCGCGTCCAGCGCCTCCACCTCGGCGGACCGCAGTCCCTGCGAGGTGTGTTCGGCGGTTGCGGCGAGCTGCCAGTCGGTGATCTCGTCCGTCGGGTACTGCGCAGGCTGACGCTGCTTCTTGCGGTACGAGTTGATGTAGGTGTTCGTGAGGATGCGGTACAGCCAGGCCTTGAGGTTGGTCCCGGCCTTGAAGGACCGGAACGCGGAGTACGCCTTGACGTACGTCTCCTGCACCAGGTCCTCGGCGTCGGCCGGATTCCGCGTCATGCGGAGCGCAGCGCCGTACAGCTGGTCGAGCAACGGCAACGCGTCACGTTCGAAACGCGCCGTCAGCTGGGCCTCGGACTCTTCGACCCCGGAGTCGACAGGCACGGCGTCGGCCTGTCCGGCCGCGCCGCTGTCTCGGGGTTCGCTCGGGTCGGTGGGCACGGTGATCCCTTCGCTCTGGTCGGAGATCCAGGCTACCGCCACCCCGCCTCCGACACCGCGACCCGCACCCCCGTCGACGGTACGCTCCAGGCACTTCACCGACACCGGCAACTCCTCTCGACATGAACCAGTGCCCGGTGCAACACGCCCGTCACGCCGACTGTTCCCGGCCGACCTAGTGTGTTCGGTCATGGCAGGCACCGCGACACCCGCAACCCAGGCACTGGCGAAGGCCGGGGTTCCACACCAGGTCCACAGCTACGAACACGACCCGGGCAGCGCCTCCTACGGCACCGAGGCCGTCGACGCCCTGGTCGGCACCCTCGGACTCGACTCCGGGCAGATCTTCAAGACACTCGTGATCAAGACCACCGACGGGAAGCTGGCGGTCGCGGTGCTGCCCGTTCCCGCGAAGCTGTCCCTCAAGGCCGCGGCGGCGGCGCTCGGCGCGGGCAAGGCCGTGATGGCGGACCAGGCGGAGGCCCAGCGATCCACCGGCTACGTACTCGGTGGCATCTCTCCACTCGGCCAACGCAAGAAGTTGCCGACGGTGATCGACTCGTCGGCGGTGACGTGGGATCGGGTGCTGTGCAGCGCGGGCCGCCGCGGCCTGGAGATCGACCTCGACCCGAACGACCTGGTTCGACTCACCGGCGCGGTCCTCGCCCCGATCACCGCCGGCTGAGGGTCGGAATACCCGGCCCCGACAGATCGTTGCACCCGGCAATCACTTCTGTCTGCGTACGAAAGCGGGTGCCTCGTGTCCGTTCCCCTGTCCATCCTCGACCTGGCCCAGATCGGCACGGGCGAGAGCTCGCGGGACAGTCTCCTCGCGAGCACGCAGATGGCCCAGGCCGCGGAACGTCAGGGCTACAGCCGAATCTGGTACGCCGAACACCACAACATGCCCGCGATCGCCTCGTCGGCGACCAGTGTGCTGATCGCGCACATCGCCGCGAACACCGAGACGATCCGACTCGGGTCGGGCGGGGTCATGCTGCCGAACCATTCGCCGCTGACCATCGCCGAACAGTTCGGCACCCTCGCCGAGCTGCATCCCGGTCGCATCGACCTCGGACTGGGCCGCGCGCCCGGCAGCGACCAGCAGACGATGCGCGCGCTGCGGCGCGACCCGTCGTCCGCCGACTCGTTCCCGCAGGACGTCCTCGAACTCCAGGGCTACCTGACCGGCCCGTCCCGCATTCCCGGCGTCGAAGCCACGCCGGGCAGGGGCACGAACGTGCCGCTGTACATCCTCGGGTCGTCCCTGTTCGGCGCGAAGCTCGCCGCCATGCTGGGTCTCCCCTACGCGTTCGCCTCGCATTTCGCACCGAACGCCCTCGACGACGCCATCGCGATCTACCGCCGTGAGTTCCGGCCGTCCGCGCAATTGGCCGAGCCGTACGTGATGGCGGCAGTCAACGTCATCGCGGCCGACACCGAGGACGAGGCGCAGCGCCTGTTCACGGCGACGAAGCGGCATCGCGTCGCGCTGTTCGTCGGCCGCGGCCGCACCTTCACGCCGGAAGAACTCGACATGGTCCTCGAATCGCCTGCCGGCCGGCAGGTGCTCGGGATGCTCCAGTACACCGCCGTCGGCACACCCCGGCAGGTCCGCGACTACCTCGACGCCTTCACCGAGCAGACCGGCGCCGACGAGCTGATCGTCGCGTCGTCCGCGGTCGAGCGGCCCGCATGGCTGCGGTCCCTGGAACTGGTGGCCGAGGTCAGCAACCTGACGGCCCTGGCCCGCTGACCCTGCCCGTCCTTCCCGAATGGCCCATTCGGTCGGCCTGACCGGCCGGATGGGCCATTCGGGAACGATCGCCGGCCGCCGCGATCAGAGCAGGGTGATCTGCTCGCCCACCGCGGAGCCGGGGGGCGCGGCAGGCGCGACGAGATCCGGGCCGTCGTTGCGGACGCTGTTCACGCGGTCCGAGACGGTGCGGATCTCGATGCCCGCCGCGAGCGACTCCGAGACCCCCGCGGACAGCAGGTTCGCGGGGACGTCGGCGTCCGGATCTAGCCACCGGTCCCAGTTCTCCCGGGGCAGGATCAGCGGCATCCGATCGTGCACGGACGTCAGTTCCCCGACGGCATCGGTGGTCAGGATCGTGCAGCTGAGCAGCGGAGCCGCATCCCCGGGCGGATGCCAGACCGACCAGAGACCGGCCATGAACAACGTGGACCCGTCGACGGGCGTCATGAAGTGCGGCACCTTCACCGCCTTGCCCGCGGCAGTCGGTTCGGTGGTCCACTCGTACCAGCCGTCCATCGGCACCAGCGCCCGCTTCGCCTTGACGGACGCCCGGAAGGCGGGCTTGTCCGCGGCGGTGTCGGCGCGCGCGTTGAACAGCGGCGCGGACCTGACCGGAGCGCCGTCCTCGCCCGGCTTCACCCACGGTGGAACCAGGCCCCACCGCATCCTCCTGATGCGGCGGGTCGGCGGAGTGTCGGGGCGCTCGCGGTCGTGACGTGCCACGACGGCGAGGACCGGATCGGTCGGCGCGACGTTGTACCGCTCCGTCGGCGGCGCCGGCGCGGCGCCCGTTTCGTCGAGTGCGTCGATGTCCACGGCGAGGAGCGCCGGGTCGACGGTGGTCGCATATCTTCCGCACATGCCTCCATGATGGCCCGCACACACGACATGCGGCGCGGCCGCCGCACCGGTCGCACGCAGGATGCGGGAAGATGGTGGCCGTGAGTCTGTGGAGAGCGCCCTTGGCCGAATCGCCCGTGCACGCGACGGTGACCCTGCCGGGGTCGAAATCCATCACGAACCGGGCGTTGATCCTGGCGGCGCTGGCGTCGGGGCCGTCGACGGTCACCGGGGCGCTCCGGAGCCGCGACACGGACCTGATGATCACCGGACTGCGCTCGCTCGGCGTCCAGATCGGCGAGGTCGACTCCCCCACGACGCTGCGCGTCACCCCGGCGACCCTGCACGGCGCGACCGTGGACTGCGGGCTGGCGGGGACGGTCATGCGATTCCTGCCGTCCGTCGCGACGCTTGCGGACGGAACCGTCGCGTTCGACGGCGACGAGCAGGCACGCATCAGGCCGCTCGCGACGGTCCTCGACGCGCTGCGCGGGCTCGGCGCGACCATCGACGGCAACGGCCTCCCGTTCACCGTGCACGGTCACGGTGGCCTGCGCGGTGGCACCGTGACCATCGACGCCTCCGGCTCGTCCCAGTTCGTGTCGGGTCTGCTGCTGTCGGCGGCGCGCTTCGAGGAGGGTGTCACCGTCCGGCACGACGGCGGCTCGCTGCCGTCGATGCCGCACATCGACATGACCGTCGGCATGCTGCGCGACGCGGGCGTCACCGTTCTCAGCCCGGCCGACAGCGGCGAGGCGGACACCTGGAAGGTGCTACCGGGCAACGTCACCCCGGTCGACTGGGTGATCGAGCCGGACCTGTCGAACGCGACGCCCTTCCTCGCGGCCGCCGCGGTCACCGGCGGAACCGTCTCGGTGCCGCTGTGGCCGTCGACGACAACGCAGCCGGGCGACGCCTTCCGCGGCATCCTCACCGACATGGGAGCGACCGTCTCCCTGCGGGACTCGGTTCTCACCGTCACCGGGCCCGAGCGGCTGGGCGGCATCGACGTCGATCTCCACGACATCGGCGAGCTGACGCCCACCGTGGCGGCTCTCGCGGCGCTCGCGGACGGACCGTCGGTGCTGCGCGGGATCGCACACCTGCGCGGACACGAAACCGACCGTCTCGCAGCACTGTCCACCGAGATCAACGGACTCGGCGGATCGGTGACCGAGACGGAGGACGGGCTGCGGATCGATCCGGTCCCGCTGCACGGCGGCACCTGGCGGTCGTACGCCGACCATCGCATGGCGACCGCGGGCGCGATCATCGGGCTCGTGGTGGACGGGATCGACGTCGACGACGTCGGCACCACCGCCAAGACCCTGCCCGGCTTCGAGAACATGTGGACCGCGATGCTGGAGCCGACGACGACTCCGGAGCCGGCCGAGCCGGGGGCGCGGTCCTGAGCCGCCGGAGGTACGACGAGTCGGACGTCAGGATCCGCCCGGGCAGGGGTTCGCGTCCCCGGACGAAGAACAGGCCGGATCACGCTCACGCCGAGGAGGCGATGGTGGTCTCGGTCGACCGTGGGCGCTGGGGCTGTGTCCTCGGCGGCGACCCGAACCGGCCGGTCGTCACCATGCGGGCCCGTGAGCTCGGCCGCACGCCGATCGTCGTCGGCGACAGGGTCGGCGTCGTCGGCGACGTGTCGGGACGGGTGGACACCCTCGCCCGCATCGTGCGGGTGGAGGACCGGACCACGGTCCTGCGGCGCACCGCCGACGACACCGACCCCTACGAACGGGTCGTCGTGGCCAACGCCTCGCAGCTGTTGATCGTGGTGGCGCTGGCCGATCCGCCGCCGCGGACGGGCTTCGTCGAACGCGCACTGGTCGCGGCGTACGTCGGCGGACTGGAGCCGATCCTGTGCCTGACCAAGGGTGACCTGGCGGACCACCGCGAGTTCGCGGCGGCCTTTGCCGATCTCGACGTCCCGGTGGTGCTGGCCGGGACCTCGGAACCGATCGACGCGCTGCGCGGCATCCTGGCGGGCACGCTCACCGCGTTGATCGGCCACTCGGGGGTCGGCAAGTCGACACTGGTCAATCGCCTTGTGCCCGAGGCGGATCGGGCCACCGGGGTGGTGTCCGGCGTCGGGAAGGGCAGACACACCTCGACGCAGTCCGTCGCGCTCCCCTTGCCGGTGCCCGACGGCGCTCCGGAGGACGGCCCTCGCGGCTGGGTGGTCGACACCCCCGGCATCCGCTCGTTCGGGCTCGCACACATCTCCCCCGACGACGTGATGGGGGCGTTCACCGACCTCGCAGCGGCCATCGAGGACTGCCCCCGCGGCTGCACGCACCTCGGCCCGCCCGCCGACCCGGAGTGCGCCCTCGACCGCCTCGACGGACAGGCCGCGCGACGAGCGGGAGCCGTCCGACAACTCCTGGTCGCGCTGTCGTCCAACGACGCCTGGTAGGTCACGTTTCGGACAATTCCGCGCGGGTGGTCGAAACACACCCGCGATCGTTTTACGCTGTATTGGCTCAATCTGATTCGAATCAGCTCACACCGCGCCAGTCCGACGGGTCGGCACGGGAGAACGTCACGACACTGCAGGCCACCCGGGCCTCGGTCACGACAAAGGGAGTGTCAGATGGGTAGCTTCGACCTGGTCCTCGACGCCGGTTCGGCATTGCTCGGCAATGCGCTCGACAGCATCGGAATCCTCATCGACCTGGGTTCCGCGCTCGCCGGTTCCGACGGCTGATCGCAGCACGACCACACCTCCGGCCGCCCCGGAACCCTTCGGTTCCGGGGCGGCCGGACGCGTATGTCCACCGGCGTCCCACGCCCCCGACCCCTTCCTGGGAGCAGAGTAACAAACTCGTCACGTTTGTATCATGCGGCCAAATTGCGTGATGTCCGGCCATAGGCTGCACTCGCTCGACCAGAGCACGTCATCACTGCACGAACAGGCCGGGGGGACTGTCGACCCCTGCGGTCAGAGAAGGGGACAACAGTCACATGGGCAGCATCGGCACAATCATGGACCCGGTACTCGACGGCATCCAGAACCTCCTGAACAGCTTCTTCTACGGCTTCAGCTCGAGCGTCGACATGGGCTCGAACGCCGTCGGCTCCGAGGGCGACTACTGATCAACCCACGACGAGCAGCGGCTCCCCACCCGATTCGGGTGGGGAGCCGCTGCTCGTTGGACGACCGCTAGCGGGAAACCAGCTTCCGCAGGCCCCGCCGCTTCCTCGACTCCCGGATCGCGGTCTTCAGGCCGCGCGCCCGACCGGTTGCCGGATCCACGGTGAGCACAGCCTCCCGGCCCGCCCACTTGCGCTCGGACGCCGTCTCCGGCGCGTCGTCGACGGTGTCCGTGAGGTACTTGTTCGGCAGCGACAGCTTGGCGATGGTCCGCCACGACTTGCCGTACTGCACGAGCAGCGGACCTGTGGTGTACGGCAGGTCGTACTTGTCGCACAGCTCACGCACCCGCACCGCGATCTCGGCGTACCGGTTGGACGGCAGGTCCGGGAAGATGTGGTGCTCGATCTGGTAGCTGAGGTTGCCGGTCATGAAGTCCATGACCGGGCCCCCGGAGATGTTCGCGCTGCCGAGCATCTGCCGCAGGTACCACTGGGCCTGGGTCTCGTTGTCGACGTCTGCCTTGGTGAACTTCTCGGCACCGTCCGGGAAGTGTCCGCAGAAGATGACCGCATTGGTCCACACGTTGCGAATGACATTGGCGGTGAAGTTCGCGGACATCGTCGACTTCCACGCCTTGCCCGTGAGCGCCGGGAACGCGACGTAGTCCTTGAAGAGCTGCTTTCCGATCTTGTCGCGCACCTCACGCAACTTGCGCTTGGTGACCTCGCGGTCGTCGCGGCCCTTCGCCACCTTGCCGAGCTCGACGTGCTGGGCGGCGATGCCGAACTCGAAGAACAGCGCGAGCAGGGTGTTGTAGACGACGTTGCCCGCGTTGAACGGCTTCCATCGCTGGTCGCGGGTGACGCGCAGCAGGCCGTATCCCACGTCGTCGTCCATGCCGAGGATGTTCGTGTACTTGTGGTGGATGTAGTTGTGGGTCTGCTTCCAGTGAGCCGACGGCCCGACGACGTCCCACTCCCAGCTCGAGGAGTGCACCTCGGGATCGTTCATCCAGTCCCACTGCCCGTGCATCACGTTGTGCCCGAGCTCCATGTTCTCGATGATCTTCGCGACACCCAGCATGCCGGCGCCCAGCAGCCAGAGCGGACGCTTGCGGCTTCCGAAGAGCACCACGCGGCCGCCGACCTCGAGGGACCGCTGCAGCCGGATGGTGTTGCGCAGATACCTGGCGTCCCGCTCCCCTCGAGAAGCCTCGATGTCGCGGCGTATCGCGTCGAGCTCTCGACCGATCGCCTCGATGTCGGCCTCGGTGAGGTGCGCGTACTCCTTGACGTCCGAAATAGCCATCGTTCTCCCGGTGCTGAACTTCCGCTGACCGAGCTACCGTACCGTAAGTTACGGCTCCGTAGGTTACAGGGAGTGTCTTGTGATTCGAATCACAGATCCCGCGACGTACGGAGTGGACGTCACCGTCCGCGCAGCCGGCGCAGCGCCGATCGCAGTCCCGACCTGCGGCCCGTCACCGGATCGATCACGGCCTCCGCCTGTGCCTCCGCGCCGACCCGCGACAGCGCCCGGAACTTGCGCTCCGAGGATGTCTCCGGCGCATCGTCGGACGTCGCGCGGAGAAACCTGTCCGGCAGCGACAGCTTCAGCACCGTGCGCATCGACAGCAGGTACTGCCTGCTCAGTGGTCCCGTCGTGTAGGGAAGGTCGTACTTGTCGCACAGCGCACGAACCCGGACCGACACCTCCCGCAACCGGTTGCTCGGCAGATCCGGGAACAGGTGGTGCTCGATCTGGTAGCTGAGATTGCCGGTCATGAAGTCCATCACCCGGCCGCCGGAGATGTTCGCGCTGCCGAGCATCTGCCGCAGGTACCACTGCGCCTTCGTCTCGCGCTCATGCTCCTCGACGGTGAACTTCTCGGCACCGTCCGGGAAGTGCCCGCAGAAGATCACCGCGTGGGCCCACACGTTCCGGATCACATTGGCCGCCGCGTTCGCCGACATCGTCGAGCGCCACGCCGGCCCGGTCAGCGCGGGGAACAGCACGAAATCCTTGACCACCTGACGGGTCGCCTTGCGCACGAACTCCCGCCGAAGGTCGCCGAGATCCGTTGCGCCGCGGGCACGTTCGGCCTCCTGGGTGACCTTCCAGTCGTGCAACGCGATGCCCCACTCGAACGTGGCGGCGAGCAGGATGTTCGCAAGTGGCTGCGCGAGGTTGATCGGACGCCACGGAATGTCCCGCGTGATCCGGATGATGCCGAACTGGACGTCCTCGTCCATCCCGACGACGTTCGTATAGGTGTGGTGCGAGTAGTTGTGGGCACGCTTCCACTGGGACGACGGCCCGGTCTGATCCCACTCCCAGGTGGTCGAGTGGATCTCCGGATCGTTCATCCAGTCCCACTGCCCGTGGACGATGTTGTGCCCGAGCTCCATGTTCTCGACGATCTTCGCGACGGCGAGCATCCCGGTGCCGACCAACCACACCGGGCGGTACCGGCTGCCGAACAGCAGAGCCCGGCCCCCGATCTCGAGTGCACGCTGCAGCCGGATCACGTTGTGGACGTACCGGGCGTCGGCCGCGCCCCGTGACTCCTCGACGTCCCGACGGATCGTGTCCAGTTCCCGACCGAGTTCGTCGATGTCGGCGTCGGTCAGGTGGGCGAATTCTCTGATGTCCGTGATGGCCATCGGGGCCTTCCGTTGGTGATTCGATCGTCTGTCACCGTCGGAGGCACCGCGGCTTATTGGATCAAGGGTAGAGGACGTTCGGACCGGGTGTTACCGGGCGAGCCCGGCAACCCGCCTTCCTCAGAGGTCGATCGTGCAGTCCCCCGCCGCGACCGAGACGCACGTCTGGACCCGCTCACCCTCGCCGTGCTCGCGGCCCGACCGCAGGTCCCGCACGTGCCCGGACGTCAGCGGCGCGACGCAGGTCTGGCAGATGCCCATCCGGCACCCGAACGGCATCTGCACACCCAGGTCCTCACCCGCCTCGAGGATGGTCGTCGCGCCGTCCAACTCGACGGACCGGCCCGACTTGGCGAAGGTGACGGTGCCGCCCTGGCCCGACATGTCGGCGCGGGAGATCGTGAACCGCTCCGTGTGCAGACGGTCCACGAGACCCTCGTCGGTCCACTTCTTCTCGACCTCGTCGAGCATCTCGACCGGGCCGCACGCCCAGGTCTCCCGCTCACGCCAGTCGGGGAACAGCTCGTCCAGGTGGGCGAGATCGAACCGGCCGCCGCTGCGGGTGTGCTGCACGTGCGAGACGAACTCGGGATGGGCGTCGTGCAGTGCGGTCAGCTCGTCACCGAACATCACGTCCTGCTCGGTGGGCGCGGAGTGCACGTGGACGACGTCGGGCAGGTTGCCGCGCCGGACCATCGAACGCAGCATCGCGATCACCGGGGTGACACCGCTGCCCGCGGTGAGGAAGAGGATCTTCGCCGGCGGCGGTTCCGGCAGGGAGAAGTTGCCCTGCGGCGCCGCGAGCCGAACCACCGTGCCCGCGGGGACGCCGTTGATGAGGTGGCTCGACAGCCTGCCCTCCGGCATCGCCTTGACCGCGATCGTGATCAGCTTGTGGTCACGACTCGGCGGCGACGTGAGGGAGTACGACCGCCAGTGGAACCGCCCGTCGACCAGGATGCCGATGCCGATGTACTGGCCGGGCTGGTAGTCGAAGTTGAAACCCCACCCCGGCTTGATGACGAGGGTCGCCGAATCCGACGTCTCGGCGCGCACCTCGACTACCTTGCCGCGCAGTTCACGCGCGGACCAGAGCGGATTCGCCAGATGCAGGAAATCGTCCGGCAGCAACGGGGTTGTCACGCGGGTCACCGCCCCGCGCAGCATGTTGACACTCGGCCGTCGCGGTGCCGAGACGTCTGCCGCCGGCGCCTCGAGCCACTTCCTCACACCCATCGAATTCCCGTCCACTCGCTGAAGCTACGGTCCCGTAGGTTACCCGTTTCCCGCGCGTGCTGTCACGCAGTGCGCGACATCACAGGAGTTCGAGCAGAAACGGCAGTTCCTGGGTGGCGTACCACGCGAGTTCGTGATCCTCGGCGTCGCCCAGCACGAACTCGGCATCGGCGTCCCCGAGATCCGCGGCATCCACGATCCCGACCGCCCGCTCGATCGCGGGTTCCGCCTCCGACAGATCCACGTGCACCGACGCCACCGACGACAGGCTCAACGGCGCACCCAATCGCACGACGGCGTCGTCCAGATCCGACCGCACCGTCACGTCGTCGACGTCCGCCGCGATCACCGCACGCCGGAACCGCACCTCGACGGCGCCGGAGTCCGCGTCCCCGACCTCGCCCGCGAGCAGCCGCAGCGACGCCCGGGCCGCCTCGCCCATCGCCACCTCGGCGAGCTCGTCGTCGTCACCGGACGCATAGGCCTCCCGCAACGCCGGCGTCACCGCGAACGCGGTCCGGCTCACCGGATGCAGTTCCTCCTTGGCGACCAGCCGCTGAAGCATCGCGATCGTCGCGGGCACGTAGACCCTCATGTACTCCCCTTACCGGCAGGCTTCCAACAACTCGTCGAGCGCTTCGTGCAACAAACCGGTGATCACGTCGACGTCGGACATCGCATCCCGGTCACCGTTCAAACCGTAGTAGACATGTCCGTCGTACGACGTCAGGCCGATGCTCAGCGCCTGATTCCGGATGAGCGGAGAAACCGGGTACGTCTCGAGCAGCCGGGCTCCGCCCAGGCACAGCGGGGCCTGCGGGCCGGGCGCGTTCGTGATCATCACGTTGAACATCCGCTGCGACAGTCCCGCTGCCAGCCGCAACCCGACAGCGTGCAGAGTCGGCGGCGCCGTGCCCGACACACGCACCAGTGTCTGCGCGGTCATCGTGCGGTTCTGCCTGCTGTGCGCCTCCGTCGCGTGCGCGATGTGGGACAACCGGACCACCGGATTCGGCTCACCGACCGGAAGGTCGATCAGCAGCGACGACGCCCGGCGGTCGAAGTTCCGCGGCACCGAGTCCGGATCCTCCTCCGCCACGCTCACGTCGCCGTCCTCACCGGACATGTGCACCGCGATGGGCACCATCGCACGCACCGTCGAGAACGCCGTCACCGGCTCGCCCCGCGAGAGCAACCAGTTGCGCATCGCACCCGTCAGCACCGTCAGGATCACGTCGTTCACGGAGCAGTGGAACTTCGACCGCACCGTGCGGTAGTCCTCCAGCGACGTCTTCGCGGTCGCGAATCTCCGATTGCGCGAGATGGTCGCGTTCAACGGTGTCGCGGGAGCCGTCGCCGCCGCCGTTCGGACCAGCGCAGCCGCGTTGCCGACCACCGTCGAGGCGGTGCCCACCACGTCCCCGACGAGGTGCCTGATCGTCGCGACCCCCTCCGCCGGGCGCGCGACCATCTCGGCGAGCGCACCCAGGACGAGCTCCGACTCACGTGGCTCGCGGGACGGCATCCACAGCTCGTCGGGCACCTCCCGCGGATGCTCGCAGTCGTCGAACATCACCTGCCCGATCTCCAGTGCGCGCAGCCCGTCGACGAGCGCCGAATGCGACTTCGTGAAGATCGCGACACGATCGTCCGCCAAACCCTCGACGAGGTACATCTCCCACAACGGCCTGCTCCGGTCGAGCGGTCGCGAGGTCAGGCGCGCCACCAGGTCGTGCAGCTGTTCGTCGGAACCGGGCTTCGGAAGTGCCGACCGCCGAACGTGATACGTGATGTCGAAATCCCGGTCGTCGACCCACACCGGCCGGGCCAGACCGAGCGCCACCTCCCGCACTCGCTGCCGGTACCGCGGTACCAGCGACAGCCTGCGCTCGACGTGGGTGAGCAGGTCCTCGTAGTCCAAGCCACCGTCCGGGGTGCGCAGGATCGCCAGCGACCCGAGATGCATCGGTGTGCTGCTCGCCTCCAGGAAGTAGAAGGACGCGTCCTGCGTCGTCAGCCTGGTGTCCACTGCCTCGCCTCCCCTCATCCCCCGTGGCCGGGGGTTACCGCCGATTCGGGTGCGCCGAACAGTATTCGCAGTTCCCCCACGGTGACGTCCACCCCCACATGATGAACGCCGACCATCCCCACGGCGACCGCAGCTCGAACGTTCACCCGAAGATCGTCGACGAACACGCAGTCCGCCGGCGCCACGCCCAGCAGATCCGCCGCGTAGCGGTAGACGCGCGGGTCGGGCTTGGCCAACCCCACGTCCCCCGAGAGCACGACCTCGTCCACGACACGTCCCCCTCCGAGGCGGCGCAGCGCCTCCGCACCGGCTCCCCCGGGATCGTTGCTGACCACCGCCGTCCGCACACCGAGTGCGCGCAGTTCCCCGACGAGTTCGGTGAGCGGGACACTGTCGGGTCCGTCGAGAACGCCGCCGAAGTCGAGGAGAAGTGCGGGCACGAGCCAACAGTACGGCGTCGGCGGGGGATCGTCGCCGCGCGACGCATGCCGGCTCGGGCGAGGTCGATCACGCGAACGACGTGCGGACGAACGGGATTCGTGCGATCCTCGCTGCGGTCCCGGACTCTCCCCGGGCTCGACCGACCCGACTGCTGCCGTCGCGCAGTCGGCGCCGTTTCCGCTGTCGAGTGCGCCGACCGGCGCGAGGAGAGTTCATGAAGCCGTACGTGACCACAGTCCCACCCTGCGAACCGGCGGTCGCGCCACGCGTTCCCGGCGCCGGTTCCACCGAGACGACCCGGTGCAGCGGGCGCCCCGATCTACGATCCGGCCGGCGTTTGCCGCACCGGGCCCCGACACCCCGACACGTCCCCGACACCCGGACCGTCACGAGCGCTCCGGACTGCAGGCGATTCTGCGAGCTCACGCTGCGCACGGTCCTCGAAGTCCTCGACCGCCGCAGGAACACGTCCGCGCTCGGCGGATTGCTGGCACCCGTCCCGCTGGACCTCGTCGCCGCCCTGACCAGGGTAGGGGCACCCGGCCGCAGCCTGGGTGCGGCGGTCCTGCGCAGGGTGCACGTGAGCAGCAGCGGCCCGAACAGCGCCGAGGTCTTCGGCACCTATGTCCGCGGCCCCCGCACGTTCGCGATCGCGTGCCGGGTCGAGCGCGTTGCGCCGCTGCCGCAGACGGCCACCGGACCGGCACGGACCACAACGCGAACGACCACCCACCGGCGGAATGCGGGCACGCCCGCCGCCGGATGGGTGGTCACGTCGCTGCAGGTCGGATAGGCCGACGGCCGGGGCACGCCTCCCTAGCGCTTGCCCTTCGGCCGCGACTTCCTGTTGTCCCGCTCCGCCTGCCGCCGCTCACGTCGGGTCGGGCCGACGACGCCGCTGGGAACACCGCTGCCGTCGCCGCTTCCCGCGGACGAGGTCCGAGCGGCCACGGTGCCGTCCTCCGCGGGACCGGAGTAGGTGAGCCGGCCCTCGTCGCGGTTCTCCAGTCCCTTCGCACGCAGCGCCGCGGGAGCCGCCGGGGCTGCGGGTGCGGCGGGAGCCTCGGGTGCAGGAGCCGGCGCCGCAGGTTCCGCGGTCGGGGCTGCGTCCGACGCCACCACCTGGCTCCGGGCGGCCGCCGCGGCGTTCGTCCAGCCGGTCTGCGGCTGCGCGGGCGCGGCCTCGACCTGGAGGTTGAACAGGAAGCCGACCGACTCCTCCTTCAGGCCCTCGAGCATCGCGCTGAACATGTCGTAGCCCTCGCGCTGGTATTCGACGAGCGGGTCACGCTGCGCCATCGCGCGCAGGCCGATGCCTTCCTTGAGGTAGTCCATCTCGTAGAGGTGCTCGCGCCACTTGCGGTCGAGGACCGACAGCAGCACCCGCCGCTCCAGCTCCCGCATCCCGTTCTCGCCTGCGATGGCGTCGATCTGCTCCTCACGCCGCGCGTAGGCCGACCGCACGTCCTCGAGCAGCGCTTCGCGAAGCTCGTCGCGGGACAGGTCGTCGCGGTCGCCCTCGGCGGTCTCGTTCGTCAGCTGCCGATGATCGATTCCGACCGGGTACAGCGTCTTCAGCGCCGTCCACAGCTGGTCGAGGTCCCAGTCCTCGACGTATCCCTCGGCGGTCGCACCGTCCACGTACGCGGTGACCACGTCGGTGATCATCGACTCGACCTGGCCCTCCATGTCCTCCCCGGCGAGGATGCGGCGCCGCTCGTCGTAGATGACGGTGCGCTGCTGGTTCATCACCTCGTCGTACTTGAGAACGTTCTTGCGGATCTCGTAGTTCTGCTGCTCGACCTGTGTCTGCGCGCTCTTGATCGCCTTCGAGACCATCTTCGCCTCGATGGGGACGTCGTCGGGCAGGTTGAGCCGGGTCATGATCGACTCGAGTGCCGCACCGTTGAAGCGGCGCATCAACTCGTCGCCGAGCGAGAGGTAGAAGCGGGACTCGCCCGGGTCACCCTGACGGCCGGAACGGCCGCGCAGCTGGTTGTCGATGCGGCGCGACTCGTGCCGCTCCGTTCCGAGCACGTAGAGTCCGCCCGCTCCACGCACCTCGTCGGCGTCCGCCTTGACCTGAGCCTGCACCTTCGCGAGCTCGGCATCCCACGCCGCCTCGTACTCCTCCGGAGTCTCCACCGGATCGAGGCCCTGCTTGCGCAGGTGCGCGTCGGCGATGATGTCCGGGTTGCCGCCGAGCACGACATCGGTGCCTCGACCGGCCATGTTCGTCGCGACCGTGACGGCCCCGGTCCGGCCCGCCTCCGCCACGATCTGCGCTTCCTGCTCGTGGAACTTGGCGTTGAGCACGTTGTGCGCGATGCCACGCTTCGTGAACTGCTTCGACAGGTACTCGGAGCGCTCGACGCTGGTTGTGCCGATCAGGACCGGCTGCCCGTTGGCGTGGCGCTCCGCGACGTCGTCGACGACGGCGTCGAACTTGGCGGCCTCGGTCTTGTAGATCAGGTCGCCCTGGTCGACGCGGACCATCGGCCTGTTCGTCGGGATCGGGATGACGCCCAGGTCGTAGGTCTGGTGCAGCTCGGCGGCCTCGGTCTCGGCGGTGCCGGTCATCCCGGACAGCTTGTCGTAGAGGCGGAAGTAGTTCTGCAGGGTGATCGTGGCGAGGGTCTGGTTCTCGGCCTTGATCTCGACCTTCTCCTTGGCCTCGATCGCCTGGTGCATGCCCTCGTTGTAGCGGCGGCCCACCAGGATGCGACCGGTGAACTCGTCGACGATGATGACCTCGCCGTCGCGGACGATGTAGTCCTTGTCGCGCTGGTACAGCTCCTTGGCCTTGATGGCGTTGTTCAGGTAGCTGACCAGCGGCGAGTTCGCGGCCTCGTACAGGTTCTCGATGCCCAGCTGGTCCTCGACGAACTCCACGCCCGCCTCGTGCACACCGACGGTGCGCTTCTTGATGTCGACCTCGTAGTGGGTGTCCCGCCTCAGCAGCGGCGCGATCCGCGCGAACTCGCCGTACCACTTGCTGGACGCGTCGGCCGGCCCGGAGATGATCAGCGGGGTGCGCGCCTCGTCGATGAGGATCGAGTCAACCTCGTCGACGATGGCGAAGTTGTGCCCGCGCTGCACGAGGTCGTCGAGGCTGTGCGTCATGTTGTCGCGCAGGTAGTCGAAGCCGAACTCGTTGTTGGTGCCGTAGGTGATGTCCGCGGCGTACGCGGTGCGACGCTGGGCGGGGTTCATCCCCGACAGGATCACGCTCGTCTCGAGCCCGAGGAAGCGGTGCACGCGGCCCATCCACTCGGAGTCGCGTTTGGCCAGGTAGTCGTTGACGGTGACGACGTGCACGCCCTGACCGCCGATGGCGTTGAGGTAGGCGGGAAGAACGCAGGTCAGGGTCTTGCCCTCACCGGTCTTCATCTCCGCGACATTGCCGAAGTGCAGTGCCGCTCCACCCATGATCTGCACGATGTAGTGCTTCTGGCCGAGCACCCGCCACGACGCCTCGCGGGCCACGGCGAACGCCTCGGGAAGCATGTCGTCGAGCGACTCGCCGTTGGCGTGGCGTTCCTTGAACTCCGCGGTCTTCGCCCGCAGCTCCTGGTCGGACAGTCCCTCGTACGTGGGCGACAACGTGTCGACGTGTTCGGCGATGTGCTTGAGCCGCTTGACCATGCGACCTTCACCAACACGGAGCAGCTTGGACAGTGACAACGACGGCACGGGCTTGAACGTCCTTGGGTCTCGGCGGGCAGGTCGGTACGCGGTGGATCGGGCTGCCCTCGCAGCGGGATCCGGCCGAGGGCTGACCCTCGACCGGATCCCATGGTAGGCGCTGCGGTCGTCGAGCGAGTCGATCGACCGCTCATTCTTGTCTGTTGCTCAGGTTCGCCCTCCTCGTCGGCCGGGCGTCGACCGACGTCTCGAACGGGCGTGTGGGGGCGGTGCGACCCGACTCAGGCCAGCCGGATGAGGCCGTAGTCGAAGGCGTGCCGCCGGTAGACGACCGACGGCCGGTCCGTCTCCTTGTCGTGGAACAGGAAGAAGTCGTGACCGACCAGTTCCATCTCGTAGAGCGCGTCGTCCACCGCCATCGGCGCGGCGGAGTGCACCTTGGTGCGCACGATCTGACCGGGACCTTCCGGCTGTTCCGATTCCAGCGAGATGTCGGGCGAGATCCCGAGCGAGTCGTCCTCGGCGAGCGCGGCGGTGGCTTCGGCGACGGACACCGGCGTCTTGTCGCCGTAGTGCACCCGCCTGCGGTCCTTCGTCCTGCGCAGTCGCGACTCCAGCTTGGAGGTCACGCTCTCGAACGCGGCGTAGAAACTGTCGGCGGCGGCCTCGGCGCGGGCCACCGGGCCCTTGCCCCGAGCGGTGATCTCGACGCGCTGACAGTTCTTCGCCTGCCGTCGGTTGCGCTCGTGTTGGAGTTCGACGTCGAAGTGGTAGATGGTCGGGTCGAAGCGCTCGAGTCGAGCGAGCTTCTCGGATACGTAGACCCGGAAATGGTCCGGAATCTCGACATTGCGGCCCTTGACCACAATCTCGGAGCGTGGGGCTTCGGATTCCCCGGTGTTCTCTGCAGCGTCCTGAACGAATGCGGATGCTGTCGAAGGGGTCGTCACGCGTACCTCCCGAATACGGCCGAGTCAAGTGTTTGACCTGCGGCGGAATGAGCTACGCCGGGAAGGGGACCGCCCGGCGTCAGGTTCGGAGCTATCACCTCCCGCCCGTGTCGTCGGCTGTGTTGGCGACGCTAGTACGAGTTCGTGCCGAGTGCCAGCGTTACCGTCGAACGAGTCATGCGGCGGTGATCACAAGGACACCGTCGACCCGCACCCCGGCTCGAGCCAGAGCGCGAACGGACTCCGTGGCGGTCGCTCCGGTGGTGAGGACGTCGTCGACCAGCAGCACCGTTCGGGGTCCGCCGAGCCGTCGCGAAGGTTCCACCCTGATCCGGCCGGACAGGTTCCGGGACCGTTCCTTCGCCGACAGTCCCACCGAATCCCGCACCGGCCCAACGAAACCGAGGATCGGGTCGACCGCGACCGGCTCCGGCAGCAGCGCGACCGCCGCCGCGCGAGCCGCGGCACAGACCGGGTCTCCCCCGCGCACTCGTGCGGCGCGACCCCGGGTCGGCGCCGGCACGAGCAGCAGCCGGGACAGTTCGGGTGGGTCGATCTCGCCGCGGACACGCAGACCCGACACGGCCCGAGCCCATGCCGAGCCGAACTGGTGCGCGAGGTCCCGGCGACCCCGTTCCTTGGCTGCGATCACCGCGCGGCGGGCGACGCCGGTGTGCGCCCCGAGCGCGAAGACCGGCACCCCCGGATCGATGCGCGGCGAGACGACGAACGGCTCTCCCGACAGGGCCGCGGCGCAGCGCGCGCACCACAACGTTCCGGGGGCCTCACAGCCTCCGCACTCGCGGGGCAGCACGAGATCCAGGAGCGTCCTCACCCGGCCCAGTGTGCCGACGACCACCGACACGAACGCGACACGCTCGGGCACCGGCGCCCATCCGTGCCGAAGTGACGCTCGGCACGGCACAATGCCTTTCATGAGCACGCCGCCGACGCGGGAAACGGGTTCGTCCGAAACGTCGTCGTGCCGAGGTCCGCTCCGATGACCGCGCCGCCGGACGTACCCACGGACAATCTCGACAAGCGCAGGCTCTGGTCCATCTTCGGCGGGCTGATGCTGGCGATGCTGCTCTCGGCCCTCGACCAGACGATCGTCGCGACCGCACTGCCGACGATCGTCAGCGACCTCGGCGGCGCCGAGCACCTCAGCTGGGTGGTCACCGCGTACATGCTCGCGACCACCGCGACGACCCCCCTGTGGGGCAAACTCGGCGACCTGTTCGGCCGCAAGTACCTGTTCATCGGGTGCGTGGTGATCTTCCTGGTCGGCTCGGCGCTGTGCGGCACCTCGACGTCGATGACGGAACTCATCGCCTACCGGGCACTGCAGGGAGTCGGCGCGGGCGGGTTGATGGTGCTCTCGCAGGCCATCGTCGGCGACGTCGTCCCACCCCGAGATCGCGGTCGCTACCAGGGCGTGTTCGGCGCGGTGTTCGGACTCGCGAGCGTCGCGGGTCCGCTGCTGGGCGGGTTCTTCGTCGACAATCTGAGCTGGCAGTGGGTGTTCTACATCAACCTGCCGATCGGGATCGTCGCTCTCGTCGCGGTGATCATCGTGCTGCCGAGAACCGCTGCCCGGTCGAAGCCGTCGATCGACTACGTCGGCATCGTGCTGCTCGCGGCGGCATCCGGCTGCATCGTGCTGGTGACGAGCTTCGGATCCATCTGGGGATGGGGCTCGGCGCGCATCCTGGGGCTGATCGCCGCCTCGGTCGTCGCCGTCGTCGCCTTCGTGTTCGTCGAGCTGCGTGTTCCGGAACCGGTGATGCCGATCCGGCTGCTGACCAATCGGGTCTTCGCCACCGCGTCGGCCATCGGGTTCGTCGTCGGTTTCGCGATGTTCGGCGCCATCACGTTCCTGCCCCTGTTCCTGCAGTCGGTACAGGGCGCGACGGCGACGTCCTCCGGTCTGCGGATGATCCCGATGATGGCCGGTCTGCTCATCACCTCGATCGCGAGTGGGCAGGTCATCAGCCGCACCGGGCGCTACAAGATCTACCCGATCGTGGGCTGTGCGATCTTCACCGTCGCCCTGTACCTGCTGTCCACGATGGACCGCACCACGTCCACCACCGTGACCGGCCTGTACCTGTTCGTCCTCGGCGTCGGGCTCGGCATGGTGATGCAGGTGCTCGTCCTCGCAGTGCAGAACGCGGTCGAGTACCGGGACCTCGGCGCCGGAACCAGTGGTGCCACCTTCTTCCGCTCGATCGGCTCCGCGGTGGGTGTGGCCGTGTTCGGCGCAGTGTTCAACACCCAGCTCGACTCGCACCTGTCGGGTTCCGCGCCGCCCGGCGCAGTGGGCCCGTGCTCGGTGGAGGTGCTCGAGTCCTCGACCCTGACGCTGCCGGCCTGCCCGCCGGACGTCCAGGTGTGGTTCCTCGACGGATTCACCGATGCGTTCCACACCGTGTTCCTGTTCGCGGTGCCGTTCGGTCTGCTCGCGTTCGTCCTGTCCTGGTTCCTGCCGGAAGTCGAACTCCGTACGGCGACGAGGGCACCCGACCCCGGCGAGTCGTTCGGCATGCCGACCCAGCGATCGTCGCTGGAGGAGCTTCGACTGGCGATCTGGCGCACGCTCGGCCGCGAACACCGCCTGCGGATCTGGGAGATCGTCGTCGCCGAGGCCGGCAGCGACCTCTCCCGGGGGGAGGCGTGGATGGTGAGCCGGGTCGCCGAGGAGCGGTCCCGGACCACATCGCAGATGGTCGCGGCGTCGAAGACACCGCCACCCCTCGTCGAGGAGACCGCCCGCGCGCTCGCGCGGCGCGGCATGGTGACGATCGACGGCGATCAGGTCATCATCACACCCGCAGGCGACACCGAAGCGGACCGGTTGCTCGATGCGCAACGACGGCGGCTACGCGAATTCGTGTCCGACTACCCGGGCTGCGATCAGGCCGACGTCGACAAGATGCTCGACGAGATCGCCCGCTCACTCCGCGACGCGGCGCCTGCCTAGGTGCAGAAGACGTCCCGGCTCAGCCGGGCAACACCGGGATGGCCTTCACGCCCGTCAGTCCCGGAACCTCACGCCAGTACCTGTCCCCCGCCGGGTCGTTGCTGTTCAGCTGGAACACCGCTCGGGTGTCGGCGACGAACGTCATGGTCGCCGACGAGTCCACCGAGGTCACCGGGGGCGTCAGGTTGCGACTGGGCAGCGCGTCCATCCGGGAGCCGTCCATCGCGACCGTGACGACCGGGATGTCCGAGGCGGCGCGCGCGACGACCACGGCGTCACCCGTCGACCAGTCGAGCGCCACCGCCGGACTGCCCAACCCGACGGCGATCGGACTGGCCCCCGTCAACTTGTAGGTACCGTCCGGCTGCGGCACGAGGGTCACCACGTACACCTTGCCGTCGACGATCATCGCCGCCCGGACGCCGTCACGGGAGAGGCGGAAGTCGGTGATCGTGGTGCCGAGTCCGGCGATCTCCGAGGTGTCGACCGGCTGCGCAACCGACTCACCCGTCGCCCCGCGGGAGATCCGCACCACCTTCGAGCCGTCGACGACGGTCCACACGGCCGAGTCGGCGTACGCCCAGGACGGCCGCGTCAGCGTCGTACCCTCGATCACCGAGGTGGCGAATCCGTCCACCTCGCCGATCATCAGCGCAGCAGCCGGGCCCGCGGTCGGCCGGGTGGGGGCGTTCACGCCTGCCGCGACCAGGCCGTCCCGCGACAGCGCGATCGAGCGCAGACCGTTTCCGGTCCCGAAGTACCCGGGCATCGCCTCGACGCCGTTGTCGGTGACACGCACCAGTGCGCCGTCACGCAGCGCGTGCAGCCCCGTCGCCGCGGAGGCGTTCGACCCCGGATTCGACGAGGACACGTCAGCCGTGGTCCACCCGTTCGCCATCCGGTCGTCGAGCGGCTTGCCGTCGCCCATGATGACGTACGGTCCGGGGATCTCGGCGTTCGCCAGCGTCCACACCACCTGGGCGGCGAGCCTGTCCCGGCTGACGACGTCGAGTGTGGAGGTGCCCTCCAACTCGATCCGCAGTCCACCGAACCCGATTCCCACCCCTGCGCTGCGACCGTCGGTCTTGGTGATCGGCTCGGCGAGGGTGACCTCTTCGAGCTGGTTCGTCACGGCGCCCTCGAGGGACGGCTTGGGCCCCGCGATGAGCATCTCGACCAACCGGTCCGCCGCGTCCTGCGGGTTGGTCGAGATCCACCGCAGGTCGGGCACGGTCGTCGACCCCGTCGGGTCGAGGAAGTACAGCGAGTTGCGCTGATAGGTCTTGAGGAACTGCGGGCGGTCCAAGGTCACGCCGGGCGGAAGTTGGTCGATGCGCCACTCGCCGTTCGTCCGCGTCAGCCGGATCGTCGCCTCGTACGCGCCCTCGACGGCCTCGTACACGCCCTCCGGATCGAGCTGACCGACCCTGTTCGCGCGGATCGTGTAGCTGGCGGTGTCGTTCGACCGCGACTCCGGCAACACGTCGACCTTGTCCACGATCGACGTGCTCTCGGTGTCGTCCCATCCGGCCGACGCGGATTCGGTCATGAACTGGCGGGCCGCCGCGTGCCCGTTCGTGGGGTCGGTGCTCGCCGCGAAGAAGTCCCGCAGCAGCAGGTCCGGTTCGCGGCCCGGAGTCGGTGCGGGCACGGTCGGATTCGCCGGCGCCCGCTCGATGGTGCCGATCGCCTGCGGGGTGGACGAGTCGGGCACGCTCGCACATCCCGCCACCACCAGCACCGTGAACAGGGCGGCGGCGAGTACAGCAGGCCGCCGGTTCATGTCCGCCGCTCCCGCAGCATCGGAACGCTCGCCGTCTCGTCCGGGTCCAGCGGCTCGCCGTGCTCTCCGTGCTCGACGTCCTCGCCCGCAGGCGACGCGGACCCGTCCGGCTCCTTGCCCTGCACCCGCTTGGTCGTCGGCGGACGCAGCGGCAACGGGCTGCTCGTCACCTTGTGGCCCCGAACGAGCGGCAACGTCAGCCGGAAGCACGCCCCCACACCGGGCTCACCCCACGCCTCGAGCCTGCCGTCGTGGAGGCGGGCGTCCTCGACGCTGATGGCCAGGCCCAGTCCCGTGCCGCCGGACCTGCGCACCCGTGACGGGTCGGACCGCCAGAACCGGTTGAACACCAGCTTCTCCTCACCGGGACGCAGACCGATCCCCTGGTCGCGCACGATGAACGCGGCGGCGTCGTTGTCCGCCCGCAGCCGCAGCAGCACGGGCTTGCCCTCGCCGTGATCGATCGCGTTCGCGAGCAGGTTCCGGAGGATCCGCTCGACACGACGCGGATCCACGATCGCGAACACCGGTTCCTCGGGCAGATCCAGGATCAGCTCGGTGCTGGTCTCCCTGGCGAGGTGACGGATCGTCGACACCGCGGCGCGGGCACTCATCCGCAGGTCGAGCTTCTCGGCGGCGAGTTCGGCGACCCCGGCGTCGTGCCTGCTGATCTCCAGCAGATCGTTCAGCAGGGTCTCGAAGCGGTCCAGTTCGGCGACGAGCAGCTCGGACGACCTGCGCAGCGCGGGATCGAGTTCGGCACTGCCGTCGTGAATCAGGTCCGCTGCCATCCGCACCGTCGTCAACGGGGTGCGGAGTTCGTGGCTCACATCCGAGGTGAAGCGTTTCTGCAGGTTGCCGAACTCCTCCAGCTGGGTGATCTGCTTCGAGAGCGACTCCGCCATGTCGTTGAACGACATCGCGAGTCGCGCCATGTCGTCCTCACCACGGACGGGCATCCGCTCGCGCAGCTTGCCCTCGGCGAACCGCTCGGCGATCCGCGAGGCCGAACGGATCGGCAACACCACCTGCCGAGCCACGATCAACGAGATCGCGGCGAGCAGGACGAGCAGCACCGCGCCACCGATCAGCAGCGTGCTGCGCATCAGCGACAGGCTGCGGTCCTCGCTGGCGAGTGGGAACACCAGGTACAGCTCCAGGTTGGGGATGTCGGCGACCACCGGGCTGCCCACCAGCAGCGCCGGCCCCGAGTAGCCGTCGGGGTCCGCGACCGTCGTGAACTGGTAGCTGATCTGCCCGTTGTGCACGAAGTCGCGAAGGTTGCGCGGGATCTGGTCCGCCGGTCCGGCGGTCGGTTCTCCCGCCGGGTCGTCAGTTCCGGCGATGAGCACCGTGTCGAACGTACCCGCCGCCCCCGACGCCGGACCGGAGTCGGAGTTCCGGTTGGTCAGCGACGCCCGCGCGGCATCGAGACGCGTGCTGAGCGCAGCGGATTCGTCGGTCCCGGCCAGCTCGCTCTGCACCGTTCCGCGCGCACGATCGATCTCCTCGGTGGCCGCGGAGATCTTCGCCTCCAGGAGACGATCGGTGATCTGACTGGTCAGCACGACACCGAGGATGGTGATGACGATCAGCGACAGGCTGAGCGTCGAGACGACGACCCGCAACTGCAGGGAGCGCCGCCAGAGATGCGCCAGTGCCCGGCTCGTGTTCCGGAACCTGCGGAGCAACGGCGTGAACGTGCCGTTGATCCGGCGCCTCATGCGGGTTCGGATCACGGCGGTCCGGCCTTGTAGCCGACCCCCCTGACCGTGAGTACCACCTGCGGATTCTCCGGGTCACGTTCGACTTTCGCGCGCAGTCGCTGGACATGCACGTTGACGAGGCGGGTGTCGGCCGCGTGCCGGTAACCCCACACCTGTTCGAGCAGCACCTCTCGGGTGAACACCTGGCGAGGCTTGCGCGCGAGCGCCACGAGGAGGTCGAACTCCAGCGGCGTCAGCGCGATCAGCTGTCCGTCCCGCGTCACCTTGTGCGCGGGGACGTCGATGTCGATGTCGGCGATGGACAGCAGCTCGGCGGGCTCCTCCTCGGTGCGCCGCAGACGCGCACGAACACGCGCCACCAGTTCCTTCGGCTTGAACGGCTTCATCACGTCGTCGTCGGCACCGGACTCCAGTCCGAGCACCACGTCGACGGTGTCCGTCTTGGCAGTGAGCATCACGATCGGCACCCCGGAGTCGGCGCGAAGCACCCGGCAGACGTCGATGCCGTTCATTCCCGGCAGCATGAGATCGAGCAGGACCAGGTCCGGGCGGATCTCACGCACCGCGGACAGGGCCTGCGTGCCGTCACCCACCACGTAGGGCTCGAAGCCCTCGCCGCGGAGGACGATGGTGAGCATCTCGGCGAGCGCCGTGTCGTCGTCGACAACCAGAATGCGTGGCTTCATGTCCCTATCGTGTCATCCCTGTCCCCGGAAACCGGGCGTAAACGGTGCTCGGATGGCGTGTCGTGGTCACTTCCACTCTGCCAGATCGGCGGCGAGTGCCGTCGGGTCGACGTCCGGGGACAGCACCCGCCACCGGCTCACCCAGTTCGTCGACGCGAGTTCGCGGTAGACCTCGCCGGTGCGGGACTGCAGGTCGCCGTCGCGCTCGTACGCGTCGAGTTCGCGGGTCGCGTCCTGCTCCGCGCGTGCCCTGGCCCGCTCCCGGGCCAGTTCCACCGGGACGTCGAGGAGCAGCTGCAGATCGGGCGCGGGGAGACCGAGCCGGCCGAGTTCGAGTTCACGAACCCACTGCGTGTACTCACCATCGGCGTGCTGTCGCAGTCGCGCGGCACCGTAGGCCGCATTCGAGGCGAGATAGCGGTCGAGAATGACGATGTCGTTGTCGGACATCAGCTTTCGAAGCTCGTCGGCGTATCCGCCGCGGTCGAGGGCGAAGACCAGACCCATTCCGTACACGGAATCCGCGAGATCGCCGTGCCCGCCCTTGAGAGCCTCGGCGGCGACGTCGGCATGGAGCGATTCGCCGTAACGGGGAAATGCGCCCACCGCGACCCGCAGGCCCGATGCCGTCAACTCGCCGACGACCTTGTCCACGAGCGTGCGCTTGCCCGCGCCGTCGAGACCTTCCAGTGCGATCAGGATGCCCACGACGCGTCAGCCTAGTGCCCCGCGCCGATCGCCCGTCCCACCCGTCGCCCGGCCGCCCGCCCGGGTGAAGGGCGCCTTCGGTCGGTCGGTGGAGCCGAAGGTGCCCTTCACCCCGCGGTGGGCGGGGCTGCGTGGGGCTGGTGGGCCGCCGGGAACTAGTAGCGGTAGTGATCGGGCTTGAACGGGCCCTCGACGTCCACGCCGATGTACTCGGCCTGGTCCTTGGTCAGCTTGGTGATCGAGCCGCCGAGCGCCTCGACGTGAATCTTCGCGACCTTCTCGTCGAGGTGCTTGGGCAGCCGGTACACCTCGTTGTCGTACTCGTCCGGCTTGGTCCACAGCTCGATCTGGGCGATGACCTGGTTCGAGAAGCTGTTGCTCATCACGAACGAGGGGTGGCCCGTGGCGTTGCCGAGGTTGAGCAGCCGGCCCTCCGACAGCACGATGATCGACTTGCCGGAGTCGAAGACCCACTGGTCGACCTGCGGCTTGATGTTGATCCGGGTGGCACCGGAGCGTTCGAGGCCTGCCATGTCGATCTCGTTGTCGAAGTGACCGATGTTGCCGAGGATGGCCTGATCCTTCATCGCCTTCATGTGCTCGAGCAGGATGATGTCCTTGTTGCCCGTCGAGGTGATCACGATGTCGGCGTTGCCGATCGCCTCCTCGACCGTGACGACGTCGAAGCCGTCCATCAGCGCCTGCAGCGCGTTGATCGGGTCGATCTCGGTGACCTGGACGCGTGCACCCTGACCGGCGAGCGACTCCGCGCAGCCCTTGCCGACGTCGCCGTACCCGCAGATCAGCGCCTTCTTGCCACCGATGAGCACGTCGGTGCCGCGGTTGATGCCGTCGAGCAGCGAGTGCCGGGTGCCGTACTTGTTGTCGAACTTGCTCTTGGTGACCGAGTCGTTGACGTTGATCGCCGGGAAGGTCAGTTCACCGGCGGCGGCGACCTGGTACAGGCGCAGGACGCCGGTGGTGGTCTCCTCGGTGACGCCCTTGACGGACTGCGCGATGGTCGTCCACTTGGACTTGTCCGCCTCGAGGGACTCGCGCAGCAGCGCGAGGAAGACCTTGTACTCGTCGGAGTCGTGCTCGTCGTCGGTCGGCGGGACGACGCCCGCCTTCTCGAACTGCGCGCCCTTGAGCACGAGCATCGTGGCGTCGCCGCCGTCGTCGAGGATCATGTTGGCGGGCTCGCCCGGCCAAGTCAGCATCTGCTCGGCCGCCCACCAGTACTCCTCCAGCGTCTCGCCCTTCCAGGCGAAGACGGGGGTGCCCTTCGGCTCCTCCGGGGTGCCGTGCGGGCCGACGACGATCGCGGCGGCGGCGTGGTCCTGGGTGGAGAAGATGTTGCACGACGCCCAGCGCACCTCGGCGCCCAGCGAGGTGAGGGTCTCGATCAGGACGGCGGTCTGGACGGTCATGTGCAGCGAGCCGGAGATACGCGCGCCCTTGAGCGGCTGGACCTCGGCGTACTCGCGACGCAGCGCCATCAGACCGGGCATCTCGTGCTCGGCAAGCCGGATCTCCTTACGGCCGAACTCCGCGAGCGAGAGATCCGCCACCTTGTAGTCGATTCCGTTGCGGCTGTCCGCCGCGAGCTTGTTTACAGACACGCTGGTCGTCATCTGCCTCTCCTGGTTGGAAATATCTCAGTAGAGGCTATCGGTACCCACGGAGCTAGCGGAACTGCGTCGTTCCCGGAGCGTCTCGACCTGCGGAACCGATGGCCTCGACGAACGGCGCGAACACCCGGGCCAGATCGCCCGGCACGTCGCGGTCCGGTTCGGGGGGCATCGCGATGTAGCTGATCGCCAGCCGCGCGATGCCGCGGCCGAGCACCGCGGCATCGGCCTCCGACGCCTGCACCCAACTGCGCCGGAAGGTCTCGGCGAGCCGTGCCGCGGCGTGATCGATGAGGACTGCGCCGTCGGTCGTGATCAGTCGGAGCAGATCGGGCTTCACGGCACCGCCGAGCAGCGACTGGACGAGCGGATCCGATGCCGCACGTTCGAAGAACCCGGTGAAACCGGCGACCAGCGCGTCGTGCGCGCGACCGACGTGCGCGTACACGGCGCCGTCCACGGTGTCGACGAACGCGTCGGCCAGCGACAACCCGTACGCCTGCGCGAGTCCCTGCCGGGACCTGAACTCGTTGTAGACGGTCTGCCGGCTGACCCCCGCCGCCGTGGCGACGTCGGTCATGGTGATCTCCGACCAGTCCTTGTCTGCGAGGAGTTCCCGCATCGCGCCGAGCACCGAGTCACGCAACAGGGTTCGGGTGGCCTGCTGAAACGGAACGCGGTTGGTCATGAGGGCGACCCTGACACCGGCGAGGCCGGGCCGTCAAACCGCCACGCGCACTCCGGCGCCGGCCCCTGCTCCCGTCACGGGCGCGCCACCTCTTCCATGTAGAAGTCGGCCTTGGCGGCGCCGCAGTCCGGGCAACTCCAGTCGTCCGGGATGTCCTCCCAGCGGGTGCCGGGCTCGATACCGTCCTCGGGCCAGCCCAGCTCCTCGTCGTACTCGAATCCGCACTGGACGCATCGGTAGAGCTTCATGCCGGTTTCCTCTCGAAGTCGATCTTCTCCCGAACACCACAGTCGGGACAGCACCAGTCGTCGGGAACGCGATCCCAGATCGTCCCGGCCGGAAACCCCTCCCGTGGGGCACCTTCCGCTTCGTCGTACACGTACTCGCACACGGGACACTCGTAGGCCGCCATCGTCACGCCACCCCGTGGCGGGCGAGGATCCGGTCACGCTTGGACGGCTGGACGTTCACCCTGGTGATGTCGCCGTCGTAGTGGTCGAGCACCCGGTTGTCCATCACCCGGCGCCAGACCGGCGGGAAGTACGCCAGGGTGATCATGCTCGCGTACCCGCTCGGCAGGTTCGGCGCGCCGTCCATGCTGCGCAAAGTCTGGTACCGGCGCGTGGGATTGGCGTGATGGTCACTGTGCCGCTGCAGGTGGTACAGGAAGATGTTCGTGCAGATGTGGTCCGAGTTCCAGCTGTGCTCGGGCGTGCACCTCTCGTAGCGACCGCTCGCGGTCTTCTGCCGCAGCAGTCCGTAGTGTTCGAGGTAGTTGACGGTCTCGAGCAGCGAGAATCCGTAGATCCCCTGAATCACCAGGAACGGCAGCACTTCCCACCCGAATCCTGCGACGAGCGCGCCCCACAGCACCACCGACATCAGCCACGCGTTCAGCACGTCGTTGCGAATCGTCCACGGTCCCTTGTCGAGTCGCTGCAGGCGCGCCTTCTCCAATTCCCACGAGGAACGCAGACTGCCCCACACGCTGCGCGGCAGGAATCCCCAGAACGTTTCGCCGAACCGCGCACTGGCCGGATCCTCCGGCGTGGACACCCGCACGTGGTGTCCACGGTTGTGCTCGATGTAGAAGTGCCCGTAGAAGGTCTGTGCGAGGGTGACCTTCGACAGCCATCGCTCCAGATCGTCCTTCTTGTGTCCGAGCTCGTGGGCTGTGTTGATGCCGATGCCGCCCATCACGCCGATGCTCAGCGCGAGACCGATCTTCGACACCAACCCCAGTCCGCCGTCGATCCCGAGCCACCCCAGGTCGTCGGAGGTCCACAGGTAGCACGCGAACACGAGGCTGACGAGCTGGAACGGAATGTAGGCGTAGGTACACCAGCGGTAGTACCGATCGTTCTCGAGCCGTTCCATCACCTCGTCGGGCGGGTTCTGACCGTCCGGACCGAAGAAGACGTCGAGAACCGGGAGCAGGCCGTAGACCAGGATCGGCCCGATCCACCACCACACCGGCGACACCGATGTCCAGCCGAGTTGGTTGAACGCCCATACCAGCGCCGCGGCGAGGAAGACCGCCGTCGGTGGCACCAGACCGAGCAGCCACAGGTGCCGCTTCCTGTCCCGCCACTCCGCCGGCGACGTCTCGCGTTCCGCTCGAATGTCCATCCCCACCTCCAGGCCGTTGGGTCATCACTGTGACCCATCCCACGTACGTTTCGACATTAGGCGATGGTTTGTCCCCTGTCTATACATCTCAGCTCATTTGTAAACCGCTACCGGAACGACGACGGCCCCGGCAGGTCGCCGGGGCCGTTTCGCGATCGGTGGTGCGCTGTCGGGGGGCGGAGAGCTCACCTACCCCGGTGTCGTGGTTCGTCGGGTCCGCCCAGATGATCGAGAGCCGCCGACTCCACCCCGGGCCGTGGGCGCTGACGCTTCCCGACGAGCGAGTGTCTGCGGCCGTAGGCGAAGTACACGACGACGCCGATCGCCATCCAGACCACGAACCGGATCCACGTCTCGACGGACAGGTTCAGCATCAGCCACAGACACGCGAGGACCGCGAGGATCGGGATCAGCGGCACCCACGGGACCCGGAACCCGCGCTCGAGGTCGGGGCGGGTGCGACGCAGCACGACGACACCGATGCACACGAGCACGAATGCGAACAGGGTGCCGATGTTGACCATTTCCTCGAGGGTGCCCATCGGGAAGAAGGCCGCGAGGGTTCCGGAGATCACGCCGACGATCAAGGTGATCCGGACCGGGGTGCCACGCTTACCCGTGCGCGCCAGTGGGGTGGGCAGGAGGCCGTCGCGCGACATCGCGAACGCGACGCGGGTCTGACCGAGCAGCATCACCATCACGACCGTCGTCAGGCCGGCGAGGGCGCCGAGGTTGATCACCCATTGCGCCCAGGTGATGCCGTGGAACTCGAACGCCGTCGCCAGCGTCGAGCCCTCCCCCGACAGTTCGGTGTAGTTGACCATTCCCGTCAGCACCAGCGTCACCGCCACGTACAGGACGGTCACGATCGCGAGCGAGCCGAGAATGCCGCGCGGCAACGCCTTCTGCGGGTTCTTCGTCTCCTCGGCGGTCGTCGCGACCACGTCGAAGCCGATGAACGCGAAGAACACCAGCGACGCCGCAGCGAGCAGGCCATACCAGCCGAAGGTGCTACCGCCCGCGCCCGTGAGGAACGAGAACAGCGACTGGTGGATCCCCTCGCCCGTCTCACCCGGCTCCGACGGCGGAATGTACGGCGAGTAGTTGGACCCGGTGATGTAGAACGCGCCGACGACGATCACCAGCAGCACCACGAACACCTTGATGGCTGTGATCGCCGCGGACACCCGCGACGACAGTTTGGTCCCGGTGACGAGAAGCGAGGTCAGCGCCGCGATCAGCAGCACCGCGCCCCAGTCGACGTCGAGCCCGCCGATCTGCACGACGGTCGATTCCACTCCGATGACGTCCGCCAGGTACAGCGACCACCCCTTCGCGACCACGGACGCCGCGAGCGCGAACTCGAGTATCAGGTCCCAGCCGATGATCCACGCGACGAACTCACCGAACGTCGCGTACGAGAACGTGTAGGCACTGCCCGCCACCGGCACCGTCGACGCGAATTCGGCGTAGCACAGGGCGGCGAGGCCGCAGGCGATCGCAGCGAGCACGAACGCGAGCGACACCGAGGGACCCGCGACGTTGCCCGCGGTCCGGGCGGTGAGGGTGAAGATGCCCGCGCCGACGACGACCGCGACGCCGAAGACGGTCAGATCCCACGCGGTCAGGTCCTTGCGGAGCTTGCTGTCCGGCTCGTCCGTGTCCGCGATCGACTGCTCGACCGACTTGACCCGCCACAATCCCGTCCGTCGCCCGGCTGCGTCACCTGGGCTCTCGTGGTCTGCCATCACGGCCCTCCTCGACTGGGTTACCGTCCGAGCCTATTGCCCGGTTCCGTTCCTCCCGCGAATTTCCGCCACCTCGGAAGCGTCGATTCGGCAACGCCCCCGACTTCGTCGGCCGACTCTGCCGACGGCCGGGTCAGCCGACGGTGGCGCTGAACACCTGCGCATCGGCAGCCGCGACGATCTCGACCGTCGGGTCCGCGGCGGCGATCCACGCCGACTCTCCCCGCGCCAGTTCCAACTCCGCGTCACCGCAGCGCAGCGTGACGGATCCCGCTGTGCACAGCAGGATGCGAGGTCCCGTCCGGCCCAGTTCGGCACGCGGCGACTCCGGGGTCAGATCGACACGAGAGAGCGCGAACTCGGGCGCGGGCGTGTCGTACACGAGCACCGCGCTGTCACCCGGTGACGGCGTCGCGGTCCGGACCGGACCGGTGAGCGGCTCGAAATCGAGGACGCGCAGCAACTCAGGCACGTCCACGTGCTTCGGCGTCAGTCCGCCACGCAGGACGTTGTCGGAGTTGGCCATCAGTTCGACCGCCAATCCGTGCAGATAGGCGTGCAGGTTGCCCGCCGCGAGGTACAGCCCCTCACCCGGCTCGAGCGTGACCCTGTTGAGCAGGATCGACGCGAGCACCCCGGCGTCGCCCGGGTACGACTCACCCAGCTCGAGGACGGTCCGGACCTCGGGCGCGAACTCGCGGGACTCCGCCGGTGCGGACAGGTACCGCACACAACCGTCGAGGATCTGTGGGAGCAACGACGCGAGCGACGGCTGCGGCAACGTGATCCACGTCGTGAACAGTGCGCGCAGTCCGGACGAGTCGGGCTGGCCTTCCAGTAGCGCGATGTAGTGGTCGAGTTCGGGGACGCGGAGCGCGCGGAGCAACTCGACGGTCCGCTCGGGTGCACGGAACCCGGCGAGGGCCTCGAATCTGGTCAGGGCGACGACGAGTTCGGGTTTGTGGCTGTCGTCGCGGTAGTTGCGCACCGCCGAATCCCGAGGGATCCCGGCGGCTTCCTCCCGTGCGAAACCCTCCTTGGCCTGAGCGGCGCTGGGATGGGCCTGCAGCGACAACGCCTCGTCCGCGGCGAGCAGCTTGAGAAGGAAGGGCAGGCGATCGCCGAATCCGGCTCGTGCCCGCGGTCCGAGTTGCCCGGCCGGGTCCTCGGCGATCGTGTCGAGCAACGACACCGTGCCGTCGCCGATCCTCAGTCGTGAGGGGTTGGCCGGATGGGCACCGAGCCACAGCTCGGCCTCCGGATGGTCGGACGGAACCGGGCGGCCGCACAGTTCGGCGATCGCGGTGCGCGAGCCCCACGCGTAGGTGCGGAGCGCGCCCTGCAGCACATGCACTTAACGACCGCCGATCAACCGCAGGTACACGGCAGCCATCTCGATCCGGACGGCAAGCACCGCCAACTGCTCCATCTCGGCGCGCTCCCCCTGAGCGGGACCCCGTACGGCCCGACTCGTCATCTCACTGTCCCCTGTTCCGTATCGATCCCCCGGTGCGAGTTCGTCCCCGTCGGGTGCTGCCGTGACCAGCTCGGCGTCGGCGAGCGCGCCGAGACGCCTGGCCGTCGCGACACGCGACCCGGACGTCGCCAGGACGAACACCCGCGCGGGCGTCACGGGCGCGGGTCCGTCGAGTTCCTCGTCGTGGAAGAGCGGGTCGTAGCCGGGCGGCAGCTCGCCGGCCCCCGCGAGCAGCGTCGCCGACGCCAGCACGTCCGACAGTCCGGCCGCGACCGCCGACGACCCCGCCGCGCTGAGCAGCATGTCCGTGGCGTGCCCGGCCAGTGCCGTCGTCGCCGGGCCGTCCCCGGCGACCACGACGCGGTGATTCTGGAGCCGGACCGCCAGCGACTTCGCGGGATTGTGGAACACCTCCGCGGCCGGATTGTTGCGGGCCGCCTCCCCGTCGAGGACGTCGGCCAGTTCCGACAGGTCGGGCAGCGCCAGGGCGCGTCCGGGGTCGAGTGCTCCCAACACGGCGACGCCTGCTGCCAGATAACGCAGGAAGCCGTGCCGATCCGGTGTGGGAACCCGGGGCGCGAGCAACGGGGCGCGTCCCGCCGCGGCAGCGCGCAGCGGCCCTTCGTCGGGTGCCACGACGACCAGTTCCGCACGCCGTCGGAGCGCGGAGTCCGCGGCGGTGACGAGCCGCGGATCACCGGCGTCGTCACCGGCGACGACCACGACGTCGAGAGAACCGACCCAGGGCGGCACCGCGGAGGTGTGCACGATCGGCACCCCGAACTGCGGGCCGACCGATGCGTCGAGCACGGCTGCGGCACGGGCGGCGCGGCCACCGGCGGTCACGAAGACGACGCTGCGCGGACGCATCTCGCGGACCCGGTCGAGCAGGCCCTCGCCGACCGCCTCGGCGACGGACCGGACCCGAGCCCCGCCGAGCGCGACCGCGCGCATCGCGCCCTCGGTGTCGGCGGCGGCGACGCTCGCGGCGTCGTCGAGATCGAGAAGGGGTGATGGAGCCGTCATGGCAACCTGCCTTTCTCGCACTGACCGATGTCGAACCGCCCGGACACACACTGCCCGATTCGACCATTCTCGCACCGCCGGGACGGTACGTGTGGTCGCCTCGTCACGCGCACCGCTCGCGGTGCCGCCGGACTGCTCGCGTGCCGCGCGACGCCCGGCCGCTCGGGAGGGTCCGACCTCGGGCGAAGCCTCGGGCCGTGCACCTCGGGCGAAGCCTCGGGCCGTGGTCGGTCAGGCACGCACCACGGAGAGGACTTCGTCGACGAGCGCGTCGACCTGTGTCCGGGTGCGCGCCTCCACGTTCAGCCGCAGGAGCGGTTCCGTGTTCGACGCGCGCAGGTTGAACCAGGCACCGTCGCCGAGGTCGACGGTGATCCCGTCGAGACGGTCGACGGATTCCGTGCGGTCCGCGAAGGCCGCGACCACGGCGTCGGTCCGCTCCGCGGCGTTCGCCACGGTCGAGTTGATCTCGCCCGACGCCTGGTAGGTGTTGTAGCCGGCCATCAGTTCCGAGAGCGGCAGATCCTGTTCCCCGAGGGCGGCGAGGACGTGCATCGCCGCCAGCATCCCGGAGTCGGCGCCCCAGAAGTCGCGGAAGTAGTAGTGCGCGGAGTGCTCGCCGCCGAACACCGCACCGGTCTCCGCCATCTGCTGCTTGATGAACGAGTGGCCGACCCGGGTGCGAACAGGCGTGCCGCCGAGCTCGGTGACCAGTTCGGGCACCGCTCTGGAGGTGATCAGGTTGTGGATGACGGTCGCACCCGGCTCCTTCGCCAGTTCGCGTTGCGCGACGAGCGCGGTGACGGCCGACGGCGAGACCGGGTTGCCCTTCTCGTCGACCACGAAGCAGCGGTCGGCGTCCCCGTCGAACGCCAGCCCGATGTCGGCGCCCGTCTTCCGGACGTACTCCTGCAGGTCGACGAGGTTCTTCGGATCGAGCGGGTTCGCCTCGTGGTTCGGGAACGTGCCGTCGAGCTCGAAGTACAACGGTTCCACCGTCAGTGGCAGCGGCTCGAACACCGCGGGCACCGTGTGCCCGCCCATGCCGTTGCCCGCATCGACGGCGACGGTGAGCGGCCGGATGCCGGTCAGGTCCACGAGCCCGCCGAGGAAGGCCGCGTAGTCACCGAGGACGTCCTGCTCGGTGACCTTCCCCTGGGGCCCGTCGTGCTGCGGCACTCCCGAGATCACGTCCTGCGCGATGGTGCCGAGACCGGTGTCCTGGCCGACAGGCTTGGCGCCCGCACGGCACAGCTTGATGCCGTTGTAGCGGGCCGGGTTGTGGCTGGCGGTGAACATCGCGCCCGGGCAGTCCAGCAGGCCCGATGCGAAATACAGCTGATCGGTCGACGCGAGTCCGATGAGCACCACGTCGAGTCCCTGCGCGGTGACTCCGTCGGCGAAGGCGGCGGCGAGTTCCGGAGACGAGGCCCGCATGTCGTGTCCGACGACGATGCGGGTCGCCTGCTGCGTCTCGTCCTCTCGCATCAGGCGAGCGAAGGACCCCGCCACGTCCCGTACGAAATCGCTGTCGAGTTGCTCACCGACGACGCCGCGGACGTCGTATGCCTTGATGACGGCATGGACGGATTCGGCGGTTCGTGCCACTGCAGGTTCTCCTCGTTCGGTCGTGCGGTCGGGCCCCGCGCACGTCGTTTCGCCACCCGGTCGCGGGCGCACGACGATCACCCTAGTGCCCTGGACGGGCCCCCCGCCCATGCGTCGATTGCGTCGGGTAACGAATTGGCAACGCGCGCAGTCGGGTCAGTTGCCGGGGTCGGGCAGTACCCGCAGGTGGCCGCGCCGTCCGGTGCGCGCCGCCGGCGCGGGCGTGACGCGATCCACTGTCGGCCCCTCTCCGCGACCTGCCTCACGAACCGCCTCCGCGAGTGCAGTCAGATCGTCCTCGTCGGGAGTGGAGCTCGAGAACCCACCCTCGTAGCGAACGAGCTCCCAGCCCTTCGGCGCCGTGATCCTGGAGGCGTGCGCCTCACACAGGTCCCAGGAGTGCGGTTCGTCGACGGTCGCGAGCGGACCGACGACAGCGGTGGAGTCCGAGTAGACGTAGGTCAGCGTCGCAACGGCGGGGTTCTTGCACCCGGGCCGGCAGCATCGACGCAGTCCTCTCACGAATGAGAGGGTAACCCCCCGACCCGGCGGCGCCTACTCGGACACACCGGATTCGGACACGGCGCCCGGTGGACGTGGGGGGACGGTGCGCTGCGGCGGGCGTCGGTAGCATCGACAGTCATGCACAGAGCTCGACACGGACGTCCACTGACCTCGCGTTCCGCGGCTCGTCGCGGTCGCGGGATACGCGGGCCCGTTCTTCCGCCGGGAGTACCGGCGTGGCGCAGTCGGGCGGAGCAGTTCGACATGCTCGTCCTGGAGGCGTTCGCACCGATCGACGCGAGATGGCACGAGCGGATGACGAAACTCGACATCGCGGTCGACGAGGTTCCGAAGATCCGGGCGCTCGATCCCGATTCGGTGACCTGGCCGCCTGAAGTCGTCGCGGAAGGACCGGTGCCCCTCTCGCGCCTTGTGCCCGCGGGAGTGGACCGGCACGGCAACGCGACCCGCGCGCGTCTGGTGCTGTTCCGGCGCCCGCTCGAGTTGCGCGCGAAGCACCCGGACGAACTCGTCGATCTGGTTCACGAGGTACTGGTCCGGCAGGTCGCGACCTACCTCGGTGTGGGACCCGAGGTCATCGATCCGGAGATGACCGACGACCCGGACGACTGAGAAACAGCCGCGAGAGGTACCGACGAGGAACACTCTCGGAGCCTGACGATCCGCAGAGGCGGACACGCGGAACGCCGTCGCAGCCGAAATGTGTGATGGTCGACTGTCATTCGATCGACCGTCGACGCGGCGGCCGGTCGATCGAATGGCAGTCGGCCCGAAAAACACACGCGCCGAACCTCATGGAGATTCAGCGCGTCAGATGATGCCTCGCTTGAGGCGGCGGCGTTCCCTTTCGGAGAGTCCACCCCAGATGCCGAAACGCTCGTCGTTGGCGAGCGCGTACTCGAGGCAATCGTCTCGAACCTCGCATCCGAGGCAGATCCTTTTCGCCTCACGAGTCGAACCTCCCTTTTCGGGGAAGAACGCCTCGGGATCCGTTTGCGCACACAGCGCGCGGTCTTGCCACTGATCCTCGACGGCCTCGAACATTGCGTCGAAACCACCTGCGATCAGACTCAACACGGGGCGATCGCTGTCGCTTTCACCCTCGGTCCTGCAGGCGCCCCCCGCTGCTCCTGCCATGGAATCGGTCTGCGGTTCGTTGCCAAGCGCGCTCGTTCGAATACTCGACACTTCGTGCTGGATGGCCATCCGTTCCGCCTCCTCACCTTTGATAGCGCAGAACTTCCTGACTTGTTGAAATTGCCTCCCCGACAATGCCATTGAGCGACACCGTGGTGAATCCACCGACGGAACACCAGTTCGAAAACGGCGGTACTGCATCCGTTCCCGGATGGCGACCGCAAAATGACATACACGTGATTAGACACGGACCGCTGAGCAGGGTCAAGCCGGAAGTGCGAATATTTACCATCCCCGAATACCGGTTTCGGCGAGTAACGCGTTCCCGCCCGTCAGCAGCGTGTCGCACATCGCACCCACGCGGGGCGGCCGGGCGGGGGTGTGCCCACCGCGCCGGGCACCGCCTACGCTCATCGACGTGAAGGTCACAGTTTTGGTCGGCGGTGTCGGTGGCGCGCGTTTCCTCCAGGGAGTGCGCAGCCTCCTCGACCGATCCGACGCGGGAGCCCGGGCGCACGAGATCACCGCAGTGGTCAACGTCGGCGACGACGTCTGGATGCACGGACTTCGCATCTGTCCCGACCTCGACACGTGCATGTACACCCTCGGCGGTGGCATCGACCCCGAACGCGGCTGGGGCCACGTCGGGGAGACCTGGAACGCGAAGGAGGAGCTCGCCGCGTACGGCGCCAAGCCGGACTGGTTCGGCCTCGGCGACCGCGACATCGCGACCCACCTCATCCGGTCCCAGATGCTCCGGACCGGCTATCCCCTGTCCGCCGTCACCGAGGCGCTGTGCACCAGGTGGCAGCCCGGCGTCCGCCTGCTCCCCGTGACGGACGATCGCAGCGAGACCCACGTGGTCGTGACCGATCCCGAGGACGGCAACCAGCGCGCCATCCACTTCCAGGAATGGTGGGTTCGGTACCGCGCACAGATTCCCACCCACAGCTTCGCCCACATCGGGGCCGATGCAGCGAAGCCGGCACCCGGGGTCGTGGAGGCACTCGAGGAGGCGGACGTCGTCCTCCTCGCCCCGTCGAACCCGGTCGTGAGCATCGGTGCGATCCTCGCCGTTCCGGGGATTCGCGGCGCACTGCGCACCGGACGAGCGAAGGTGATCGGGCTCTCACCGGTGATCGACGGAAAACCGTTGCGCGGCATGGCCGACGAATGTCTGGACGTGATCGGCGTCGAGACCTCCGCGGAGGCCGTCGGCCGCCACTACGGCGCGCGGTCGTCGACCGGCATCCTCGACGGCTGGCTCATCCACGACACCGACACCGCCGACGTCCCGGGCGTCGCGGTCCGCGCCGTCCCGCTGCTGATGACCGATCCCGAGACCACAGCCGAAATGGCTCGCGCTGCACTGGATCTCGCCGGAGTGTCCCTGTGAGCGACGACACGACGCCGGAGCAGGCCGGCGATCACGGCGCGAGCGGCGGCATCGAGATCCTCCCGGTCCCAGGGCTGCCCGAGTTCCGCCCGGGTGACGACCTCGCCGCGGCGCTCGCGACCGCGGCGCCCTGGCTGCGCGACGGCGACGTCCTCATCGTGACCAGCAAGATCGTCTCCAAGGTCGAGGGCCGAATCGTGCCCTCCCCCACCGATCCCGAGGCGAGGGACGCGGCGCGTCGCGCACTCGTCGATCAGGAAGCCGTGCGGGTGCTCGCCAGGAAGGGTCGCACCCTCATCACCGAGAACCGCCTCGGCATCGTGCAGGCCGCCTCGGGTATCGACGGGTCCAACGTGCACCCGGGCGAACTTGCGCTGCTCCCCGAGGATCCCGACGCGAGCGCCCGCGCCCTGCGGGAACGGCTGCGAGAGTTGCTCGGGGTCACCGTCGCCGTCGTGGTGACCGACACGATGGGCCGCGCCTGGCGGAACGGCCAGACCGACGCCGCGATCGGGTCGGCCGGGCTTCCCGTCCTGCACGGCTACGCCGGGTCGGTCGACGCCCAGGGGAACGAGCTGCTGGTGACGTCGGTCGCGGTCGCGGACGAGCTCGCGGCTGCGGGCGACCTGGTCAAGGGCAAGACGGGCGGTATGCCCGTCGCCGTCGCGCGTGGCGTGGCCCTCCCCGACGACGGGTCCGGTGCCTCGGATCTGATCCGGCGCGGCGAGGAGGACCTGTTCTGGCTCGGCACGAACGAGGCGATCGCACACGGTCGCGGCGAGGCTCTGCTGCTGCGCCGGTCGATCCGCTCCTTCTCGTCGGAAAGCGTTGATCCACAGCTGGTCAGCGATTCGGTCGCCGAGGCGTTGACCGCCCCGGCGCCGCACCACACCCGACCTGTCCGGTTCGTCTGGGTGCGCACCCCCGCGGTGCGCCGGCGTGTGCTGTCCGCGATGCGCGAACGGTGGCGCGCCGATCTCACCTCGGACGGACTGGGCGCCGCCGCGATCGCCGCACGCCTCGACCGTGGCAACATCCTGTTCGATGCACCGGAGATGGTGATCCCGTTCTGCGTTCCCGACGGGGCCCACAGCTACCCGGACGCCACGCGTACCGCCGCCGAGCAGACCATGTTCACGGTCGCGGCGGGCGCGGCCGTGCAGGGACTGCTGGTCGCACTGGCCACCAGGGGCGTCGGCAGCTGCTGGATCGGATCGACGATCTTCGCCCCCGACGTGGTGCGCGCGGAGCTCGGGCTGGACGGCGACTGGCAACCCCTCGGCGCGGTGGCGATCGGACATCCGGACGAGCCGCTCGCCCCCCGTCCGGCCGTGGCACCCGGCGAACTGCTGGTCGAACTGTGACGGCGGAATCGCTGCACGCGTCCGCGCGGACCGTCCTGACCGGGTGGCACACGCCGAACGAGGCCGACGAATCGCTGCGGCACACCATGCTCGCCTTCCTCGACGCGTCCCCGAGAGGGTGCCTGCGCGAGCACGAACCCGGGCACATCACGGCGTCCTCGCTGGTCCTCACGGAGGATGCCGAGCAGGTACTTCTCACGCTGCATCCGAAGGTGGGCAGGTGGATTCAGCTGGGCGGTCATTGCGAAGCGTCCGACGACACCGTGGTAGACGCGGCACTTCGTGAGGCCACCGAGGAGTCGGGGATCGCGGACCTGCGCATCGATCCGCAGCTGCTCTCCGCGCACACCCACCCGATCACCTGTTCGCTCGGGAAACCCACGCGGCACCTCGACCTGCGTTTCCTGGTGTGGGCACCGGTCGGCGCCGAAGCGGTTCGCAGCGCGGAGTCCGACGACCTGCGCTGGTGGCCGGTCGACGCGCTCCCGGAGAACGCCGAGCGCGAGACCGTCGACCACCTCGTCGCACTCGCCCGGCTGCGCTGACCCGTTCGGGAGGTGCCGCCGGGGCGCAGCGCGTGTCAGTCGGCCGCGGAGATCCCGGCGAGGACCGGCCGGCGGGCGGTGACGTCGTCACCGGACGACCGGCCCGTGAGGCGGCGGCCGAACCACGGCAGCAGGAACTCCCGCCGCCACGTCGCGTTGATCTTCTTCTGTTCGTCGCGGCTGCGCCCCGGCCGCGGGCCGAGATCGGGCGACGGGAGCTCGTGAGGCACGCCGAGCGCGTCGAGCACCTCGACCGCCATCCGCTGGTGTCCCGCAGAGGACATGTGCAGTCGGTCCCAGTCCCACATCCGGTCGTCGTCGTAGCCCTCGAAGCGCCAGAAGTCGACCAGGGTGGCGCCATGTCGTTCGGCGACCTCACGGACCAGTTCGTTGTAGATCGCGGTGCGTCCACGCAGCACCTTGAACACCGCGTCCCACCCGGCGTCGTACGCGGTCCAGATCGCGACGGTCGCACCGGCCGCGGTGAGCTTCCCGACCGCCTCGTCGTAGCGGGCGACGAGCGCATCGATGTCCACGGAGGGACGCATGAGGTCGTTGCCGCCCGCGTAGACGGTCACCAGATCCGGTGACATCGCGAGGGCAGCATCCAACTGGTCGCCGAGGATCTGGCCGAGCAGCTTCCCACGCACCGCGAGGTTCGCGTACGCGAAGTCGTCGGTACGGGTCGCGAGCTGCTCGGCGACGCGGTCGGCCCAACCGCGCAACTGGTTCGGCCGTGACGGCGCCGGATCGCCCAGCCCCTCGGTGAACGAGTCGCCGAGGGCGACGTACCGGTGGAAGACGGGTCCGATCACAGTCACCCGATCGATCCTGCCAGCGTGCGCCCGGTCACAACGGACCGGGTCGCACTCCGGGGAGACGAGCCCTAGACGTCGGTGGAGAAGCGGACCCCGCCGTCGGGGAGGGTGACGCCGGGCCAGACCCGCGCGCCGCGCAGCAGCTCGCAGCGGGCACCGACATCCGCGCCGTCGCCGATCACCGCGTCGCGAACCAGTGCGCGCGGACCGATCCGTGCTCCGAAACCGATGATCGAACGCTCGACGGTGGCGCCTGCCTCGACGACCGCGCCCTCGAACACCACGGCACCGTCGAGTCGGGCACCGGCACCGACCTCGGCGCCGCGTCCGACGACGGTCCCGCCGATCAGCACCGCGCCGGGCGCGACACCCGCGCCGGGGTGCACCAGTGACTCGCCGCGCTGACCGTCGAGGGCCGGGGACGGCGCGATGCCGCGGACCAGATCGGCGGAGCCGCGGACGAAGTCCTCGGGCGTGCCCATGTCACGCCAGTAGGAGCTGTCGACGAACCCGTACACGCGCCGCCCGTCGGCGAGCAGGCCCGGGAACACCTCGCGTTCCACGGACACCGGCCGGCCGGTGGGGATCTTCTCGATGATCTCCCGCTTGAACACGTAGCACCCGGCGTTGATCTGGTCCGTCGGCGGATCCTGCGTCTTCTCCAGGAAGTGGGTGACGCGGCCGTCCTCCTCCGTGGTCACACATCCGAACGCGCGGGGATCGCCGACCCGGACCAGGTGCAGGGTCACGTCGGCGCGGTTGGCCTCGTGGGAGGCGATGACGTCGCGCAGGTCGGTGCCGCCGAGCACGTCGCCGTTGAACACGATCGCGTTGTCGGCGCGCAGCTTCGGCAGCACGTTGCGAATGCCGCCGCCCGTGCCGAGAGGCTCGGTCTCGGTGACGTACTCGATCTCCAGGCCCATCTCGCTGCCGTCACCGAAGTGTTCCTCGAAGACCTCCGCCTTGAAGGAGGTGCCGAGTACGACGTGCGTGATGCCCGCGGCTTTGATCCGCGCCAGCAGGTGGGTCAGGAACGGCAGACCTGCGGTCGGCAGCATCGGCTTGGGTGCGGACAGCGTCAGCGGGCGAAGCCGGGTGCCCTTGCCTCCCACCAGGATGACCGCGTCCACCGGTCCGGCACTCGGCGCCTGTGCGCCGTCGCTCGTCACCGTCATGTCAGTTCCCCTCGTCTTGTGCTCTGCTCCGGGTGGCCGCCGCGACGGCCAGTTTCGATCGCACTGCCAGTCCGCCTCGCAACGCCCACCGCAGCGGCGCCTGCCACCAGTGCGGATGCCGGTCGGCCTGGAAGCGGTAGGCGCTGGCATGGTGGGCCGGGAGCATCAGCTCCGGATGCCGGCCCGCTGCATGGCCTTTCGCGTGGGTGACCTCCGCGTCCGGAACGTAGACGTTGTGCCAGCCGGCCCTCCCCAGCCGGTCGCCGAGATCCACGTCCTCCATGTACATGAAGTAGCGGGAGTCGAATCCGCCGATCGAGTCGAACGCGGCGCGCCGCACCAGCAGGCACGAGCCCGACAGCCAGCCGACCGAACGCTCCGAGATCTTCTCGTCCTCCTGCCGGTACCGGGTGGTCCACGGATTCGACGGCCACACCGTGCCGAGCACGGCGTGCCCGGCCCCGGACACCAGCCCCGGCACGTGCCGGGCCGACGGGTACACCGTGCCGTCCGGCTCACGCACCAGCGGCCCGAGCGCACCCGCGCGTGGCCACCGCTCCGCGGCCTCGAGGAGCGCGTCGATGGAGCCGGCTTCCCACCGGATGTCCGGATTCGCGACGACGACGAACTCGGCGTCCGAGTCGAGCTCCGCGACTGCGCGATTGATGGCACCGCCGTAGCCGATGTTGCCGCCGGTGCGGAGCAACCGGACGTTGTCGTGGGCGGCGGCCGCTGCCTCCGGTTCACCGTCCGTGGACCCGTTGTCCGCGAGGACGACCTGGGTGGACAGTGTGGTGGCGACCTCGAGGGTCTCCAAGAACTCCCGGAGGTGTTTACCGGGCGAATACGTCACCGTCACCACGGCCAGCTGCGAACTCACCCGGACAACCCTAGTCGGTGGCGGACGGCGGCAGCTGTGCCAGGGCGTCGGCGAGCGCGTCGGCCCAGGGACGCAGGGGCGTCAGCCCGGCGCCCGCCCACGCCGCCGGGGAGAGAACGGAGAACGCGGGCCTCGGCGCGGGGCGCGGGAAGTCCGCGGTCGTGCACGGGTGAACACGGTCCGGGTCGGCGCCGACACCGGCGAAGACCGCCCGCGCGAGGTCGAACCAGGTGGCTCGGCCCGCGTTCGTCGCGTGCAGCACTCCGCCGCCGATGTCGGGTCGCGCCGCGAGTTCGAGGAGCCCGCAGGCCAGGTCCCCGGCGAACGTCGGCGATCCCAGCTGGTCGTCGACGACCGAGACGGTGTCGCGTTCGCGCTGCAACCGCAGCATGGTGGCGACGAAGTCGGACCCGATGCCGGTGTACAGCCAGGCGGTGCGCACCACGACCGCGGACGGGTCGGCGGCCAGCACCGCCCGCTCGCCCGCCAGCTTGGTCCGGCCGTAGGCGGTTCGTGGTCCGGTCGGATCGTCCACCTCGTAGGGTTCCGACGCGTCACCCGCGAAGACGTAGTCGGTGGACACGTGGATGAGGCGAGCACCGACACGCGCGGTCGCCTCGGCGAGGATTCGTGGCCCGGTCGCGTTGACGGCCGTGGCGGCGTCCTCGTCGGCCTCCGCCGCGTCGACCGCCGTGTAGGCGGCGCAGTTGACTACGACATCGCCCGGACGCACCTCGTCCCGGACTGCGTCGACCTCGGTGATGTCCAGGTCCGATGACGTGAGCCCACGGATCGACACGCCCGGGCCGCCGCGTCGGATCAGGTTGCCGGCCAGTTGCCCGCCTGCCCCTGTCACAAGGATGTTGGTCACACGCGAAAGTCTGGCACGCCGGTTCGCGGTCCCCGGGACACCGGGTGTGGTGAGTAGCCTTGACGGGTCGAGACAGAGGGTGACCACGCCGCGTCGTGGTGACCACACAGCAGTCGATGAAGTGTGAGGGGCGAGGTTTGCCGGACAGCAGGCCACCGCGCAGACGTGCGTCGGAGGGCGGGACGCCGGGTGCAGGATCGAGAGGGTCCCGGACTCGGCGACCGGAACGCGGCCGCTCGACCCGGCCGCGCGAGACCGCTGCCGACACCGGCGCCGCCGACGCAGCGGGCGGCCCCCCGCGCCGGGTGCGCCCGGTGCAGCTCGCGGTGGCCGCGATCGCGGTGGTGGTCCTCGTCGTGACGGGCTTCGCGTGGCGGAGCGTCGACGCTCTCGAGTCGAATCTCGCGACCGCCCGTCTCGGGCTGGGCGGGATGAAGGACGGCGCCCTCGACCTGCTCCTCGTCGGCACCGACAGTCGCACCGACGCCCACGGCAACCCGCTGAGCCAGCAGGAACTCGAGTCACTGCGCGCCGGCGAGGCCGAGGCCGACAACACCGACACCATCGTGCTGGTCCGCATCCCGAGCAACGGCGAATCCGCCACGGCCATCTCCATCCCCCGCGACTCCTACGTCAAGGTGCCGGGCATCGGGATGTCCAAGATCAACGGTGCGTTCGGCGCGACGAAGCTCACGGAGAAGCAGAAGCTGATCGACGAGGGCGTCGACGACGCGAGCGCGGACGAACAGGCTACCCAGGCCGGCCGGGAGGCGCTGATCGAGACGGTCGCCAACCTGACCGGTGTCACCGTCGACCACTACGCGGAGATCGGGCTGCTCGGATTCGTTCTCCTGACGAACGCGGTCGGCGGCGTCGACGTGTGCCTGAACGACGCAGTCGACGAACCGCTCTCCGGAGCGAACTTCCCCGCGGGAGAGCAGACCCTCGACGGCTCGGAGGCACTCTCGTTCGTCCGGCAACGGCACGGACTCCCCCGCGGCGACCTCGACCGGATCGTCCGACAGCAGGTGTTCATGGCTTCGCTGGCACACGAGGTGCTCAGCGCCAGGACGCTCAGCAATCCCGGGAAACTGGGCCAGCTCACCTCGGCGGTGCAGCGGTCGGTGGTGCTGGACGAGGACTGGGACGTGATCGGATTCGCGAAGGAACTACAGAACCTCGCGGGCGGGTCGGTGCAGTTCCAGACGATTCCCGTCGTCGACATCAACGCCATGACGGACTACGGCGAGTCGATCGTGCAGGTCGATCCGACAGCCGTGCGTTCCTTCGTCTCGAGCCTCGCAGACGGCGACGGCGACAGCGACAGCGACGAGTCCGATGTCGCCCCGACGGTGGATCCGACCACGGTCACCGTCGACGTGGCGAACGACAGCGGGATCAGCGGTCTCGCGGGCCGGGTCTCGGACGCGCTGGCGACGAAGGGCTACGTCCCCGGCACCGTCGGCAACAACGCAGGCGACACGGTGACCGAGAGCGAGGTCCACGCCGCCGATCCGGACTCGGAATCCGCGAAATCGGTGGCCGCGGCGCTCGGCGACCTGCCCGTGGTGCAGGATTCCACCGTGGCGAGCGACACCGTCCTGGTGGTGCTGGCCTCCGGGTACGCCGGTCCGGGCGCGGACTCGACGTCGGGCTACGCGTCGGGGGACGCGGGGTCCGGTGGCACCGAGTCCGGGATTCTCGACCTGGGCACCAGCCCGACCCCGGCCCCCGCCGGTCCGCCGATCGACGCGGGCCGCAGCGGGCCACAGTGCGTCAACTGACGCTCGACCCGAGGAGCACCGCAGCACGATGGCAGCACCCAATCTCACGGTGGCACTGCTCGACCCGATCATCGACCGGGACCCGGCCGGTCCTCGGGTGACCTGGTACGACGACGACTCCGGCGCCCGCATCGAGCTGTCGGCGCTCACTCTCGCGAACTGGGCCGCGAAGACCGCCAACCTGGTTCGGGACGAGTTCGGCCTGATGCCGGGAGCCCGGGTGTCCGTACTGCTGCCCGCGCACTGGCAGACGGCAGCGGTGCTGCTCGGATGCTGGTGGGCGGGAACCGAGGTGGTGCTCGAGCCCGATCCGGACGCGGAGCTCGCGCTCGTGACCACGGACCGGCTCGACGAGGCCGCCGACGCGGCAGAACTGGCCGTGCTGTCGCTCGACCCGTTCGGCCGTCCGGCGCCGGATCTTCCCGTCGGAGTCACCGACTACGCCACCGCCGTGCGCGTGCACGGCGACCAGTTCCGCCCGGACCCGGCACCCGGCGACTCCCCGGCACTCGACGGACGCACGGTCACCGAGATTCTCGACGCGGCCCGCGAATCCGCCGCAGCGCAGGGCTTCTCCGCCGAGGATCGGGTGCTGTCGTCGACCGACTGGGCCACGACCGGCGAACTCGTCGACGGCCTGCTCGCCGTCCTCGTCGCGCAGGCGTCGCTGGTGCAGGTGAGCAATCCCGACGAGGATCGGATGGCGCGGCGGATCGAGTCGGAGAAGGTCACCGCACGCCGCGGGTAGCCGGCACGCGAGCTCATCCCGCGAGCGCCTGGAGCGGGGTGGCCTTCGCCGCGGTCCGGGCCGGGACGAGGGCGGCGATCACACCGGCGATTCCGCCCACCAGCACGATGGTGGCGAGCTGGAGCCACGGCATCGCTCCCGGAACGATCGCGTCCGTGCCGAACACCGACGCCGTGCCTGCGGAACCGAGCACGGACCCGAGCAGAACCCCCAGCGCCGAGGCGACGACGGCGACCAGGACCGCCTCGCAGATCAGTACGCACCGCACCCCGGAGCGGGTCACACCCAGCGCCCGCAACAGCCCCGTCTCCCGCCGTCGCTCGACCACCGACAGCGCCATGGTGCTTCCGACGCCGATCAGCGCGATCAGCACCGCGACCGAGAGCAGACCCACGACCACCAGGAGCAGCACGTCGAGGACCGAGTCCACGGCCGCGCGCATCGCGACTGCGCCACCGACCTCGGCGGTCGGGGCGAACTGCTCTGCCAGCGAGGTGATCTCGTTCAATGCGTCCGTCCGATCCCGGTCGGACCGGTCGTCCGCGAGCCGGATCCACACCGTGCGGGGCACACCGCCGAGCGCGACGGCATCGGAACTGTTCACCAGTGCCGGTTGTCCCTCCGTACCCGACGCAACCGTCAGCTGTCTGCGAACACCCGCGTTCTCCAGTTCCAGACGAGTTCCCGGTGCCGAGCCGATCGCGTCGAGTTGTTCGGGCGACAGGGAGATCTCTCCCGTCCGTGGCAGCGTGAGCGGGACCCGCAATGTCGCAGTGACGTCCGAGGTGTCGATGCCGAGCACGTCCAGCCGGTCGCCGTCACCGGCCCGGACCTCCGCCCCGAGCAGGGTCGCGACCGCCGTCACCTGTTCGGTGTCACGGACGAGCGGACCCAGGTTCGCGGGCAACCCGCCGTCGGCGTCGACGGTGACGTCCACCGGGAACTGCTCGTCGAGGGCGCGCGGCGCGGCCGCCCCGACCGTCGCGATCCCGACGACCATCGTCGCCGTCACGGTGACACCGACGAGCAGCGCGGTCGCGGTGGCGGTGGTGCGGCGGGGGTTGCGCAGTGCGTTGCCGACCGCGAGTTCCCCCAGTGGTCCGACCAGCCGCGCCGGTGCCCGCCCGAGCACTGCGACCGCACGCGGAACGATGATCCGGCCCAGGAGAACCACACCGAGGGCGGTGGCGATTCCTCCCGCACACGCGAGCATCACCTGCTCCTCGGCAACGCCCAGTGCGAGGACGGCACCGCCGCCGACCAGACCGACGACCCCGGCGGCAACCCGGAGACGTGAGGTCGACGCCGGTTCCGAACCGGCCTCGACCGGGGTCAGTGCGGCGAGCGGCGACACCTTCGTCGCGGCCCGCGCCGGGGCCACCGCGGCGATCAGGGTCACGACGACGCCGACCAGGAAGCCCGCCACCACGCCGCCGAACGGCACGGCCAGCGTGTCGAGGGGTACGGGCGCGTCGAATGCGGCCGCCGCCCGAGTGACGCCCCATGCGAACGCGATTCCCAGCAGAACTCCGGCGAGGGAGGCGGCCGCCCCGAGCACGAGGGCCTCGATCCGGGCTCCGCGCCGGATCTGGGTTGCGGTCGCACCGACGCACCGCAGCAGCGCCAGCTCCCTGGTGCGAGAGGCGAACAGGACAGCGAAGGTGTTCGCGATGACCAACCCCGCGACCACGACGGCGACCGCCGCGAACGCGAGCAGCACGTTGCGGATCTCGTCGACGTCGCCCAGATAGCCTGCGGAAGCCTGCTCGGCCCGTTCGGCGCCCGTGGACACGGCGGCCCCCGGATCGAGGACCGAGGCGACCGCATCCTTGATTCCCGCTCCGTCACCGGCGACCCGGATCTCGCGATGGGCGGCCTCGCCGGCCCAGGAGTCGAGCTGACCGGCCGTCGCGTAGGCGCTGACGCCCTCGAGGCGCTGAGCGGTGCCGGACAGGTCGATCTCACCGACGACGGTAGCGGATTCGGTGCCTCGCTCGGAGTGCTCGTCCGCCCTGGCGCCGCGTACGGTCACCGCGACGGTGTCCCCGACGGCGAGTCCCGAGTCGGATCCCACCGCGATCTCGCCCGGCGCCGAGGGGTATCGCCCCTCGGTGAGCGTCTGCCAGCGCAGCTCCGGGGATTCCGCCAGCGAGGACGCCGTCCCGTACAGGGACCCGGCACCACCTCCGGTGACCTTGACGGGCGCCTGCGCGTCGACGGCGACCGCACGCACCCCGGCGACCCCGGCGACGCGCTCGGCAACGGCTGCGGCCTCGTCCACCCCGCCGAGGTCGTCGACCACCACCGCACTGCTCCGGTACTGCCCGGCCAGCGACGCGGTCACACTCGCCGAGAGGGTCGACCCGAGAACCAGGGTGGCGACGACGAAGGCGACGGCGATCACGATCGCCACCCCGGACGCCAGCACCCGGCCGAGTTGGGCCCGCACCTGCGCCAGCGTCAGCCTCAGCATGCGGGAGTCCGGAGTTCGCGCATCACCCGGGCAACCGAATCCGGTGTCGGGTCGTCGATCTCACCCGCGAGCCGACCGTCGGCGAGCAGGACGACGCGATCTGCGTACGAGGCCGCGACCGGATCGTGGGTGACCATCACCACGGTCTGCCCGAACTCGCGCACACTCGACCTCAGCAGGCTCAACACCTCCGCGCCGGCGTGCGAGTCGAGATTCCCGGTCGGCTCGTCGGCGAAGACGACGTCGGGTCGCGGCAGCAGCGCCCGCGCCACGGCGACACGCTGCTGCTGGCCACCGGAGAGTTCGTGCGGCCGATGCGACAACCGGCCCACGAGTCCGAGTCGGGTGACCACCTCGTCGAACCATCCCGGATCCGGCCGGGCGCCCGCCAACCGCATCGGCAGCAGCATGTTCTCCGCCGCGGTGACGACCGACAGCAGGTTGAACGCCTGGAACACGAAACCCATGCGGTCGCGTCGAAGTTCGGTCAATCCTCGATCGCCGAGCACCGTCAGATCGGTCTCCCCCAGGTACACGCGTCCTGCGCTCGGATCGTCGAGCCCGGCGAGGCAGTGCAGCAGTGTCGATTTTCCGGATCCGGACGGTCCCATGATCGCGGTGAAGGCGCCGCGGGCGAAGTCGACGTCGACGGCGTCGAGCGCCGTCACCGACGCGTCCCCCTCCCCGAAGACCTTGGTCAGGGCCACCGCGCGGGCCGCCGGAAGATGCTGTGAAGTCATGCCGTCGACGGTATTGACGACAGGGGTCCCGCCGCGTCGGCGCAGAGGGCGATCTCGGGGTCACGCCCCGTCCTACCGTGGACGGACGCGGCCCTCCACCTGCCGGGTGATCAGCCGCCGAGCAGGTCCTCCGGCCGGACGAGTCCGCAACTGTAGGCGAACACCACCGCCTGGACCCGGTCGCGGGATCCGGTCTTCGAAAGAACCCGTCCCACATGAGTTTTCACCGTCGCCTCGGAGACCGTGAACTTCTCCGCGATCTCACCGTTCGACAGTCCGTGCGCCATCGCCTCGAGGATCTCGACCTCGCGCGGCGTCAGATCGGGCAGCTGCGGGCGCGCCGCCGTCCCCGCGAGGAGCGGCCCCACATGCTGCAGCAGCCGACGGGTGGACCGCGGAGCGATCACGGCATCGCCGCTGTCGACGGTCCGGATGGCGTCCAGAAGCTCCTCGGGATCCGCGTCCTTGAGCAGGAATCCGCTCGCCCCCGCGGAGATGGCACCGACCACGTAGTCGTCGTTGTCGAAGGTCGTGAGCATCACCACCTTCGGCGACGACTCCCGGACCGCCAGCACCCTGGTCGCCTCGATCCCGTCGACGTTCGGCATCTGCACGTCCATCAGCACGACGTCGACCGCGATCCGCTCCAGCTCGCGCAGCGCCTGCGCACCGTCGGACGCCTCCAGGACGACGTCCATGTCGTCCTGCGAGTCGATCACCATCCGGAAACCCGCCCGCACCAACTGCTGATCGTCGACCAGCGCGACTCTGATCACCTTGTCCGACAACCGCTCACACCTCTCTCGTGTACGGGAGCTCGGCACGCACCCGATAACCGCCGCCTGCCACCGGCCCGGCCGTGAACCGGCCGCCGTGGAGTTCGGCCCGCTCCCGCATTCCCAGCACACCCTGCCCTCCCGCCGTCGAGGGCACCAAACCACCGGACGCCCCACGGCCGTCGTCGGTCACGGACAGGTCGAGGCCGACGTCCGTCCACCGTTCCGTTACCACGACCCGGGCAGCCGGGCCGGCGTGCTTGAGGACGTTGGTCAGCGATTCCTGCACGATGCGGTACGCCGTCAGCTCGGCACCCGTGGTCAGGGCCCGCGGTTCGCCCTCCGCCCGGAGCTCGACCTGCAGCCCACCGTCGCGCAGATTCTGCACCAACGCGTCGATGTCGGTCACCTGCGGTGTCGAGCGCGTGTCGCGCGGACGGTCCTCGCGCAGCACGGACAGCAGTGCCCGCATGTCCGTCAGCGCCTGTCTGCCGGTCCGGGCGATGGTCTCGAGTGCGGTGATCGCCGCGTCCGGGTCGGCCTTCGCGCCGTAGCGCCCGCCGTCCGCCTGGGCGATGACGACCGTCAGTGAGTGGGCCACGATGTCGTGCATCTCGCGGGCGATACGGGTGCGTTCCGCCATCGCCGCGAGTTCCGCCTCCTGGGCACGTTCCAGTTCCAGCAGCCGGGCCCGTTCGGTCAGTCCCTCCAGCTCCTGGTTCCGCACTCGCCGCAGGTCGCCGAAGGCCCACACCGCGCCGACGAACACCAGCAGGAACGCCGTGGAGAACGCGGTGGAGGCGCGGGTCATGTACTCGCCGCTGAAATAGCGGACACCGGCGGCGATCGACCCGAGCACCGCGACGGCCAGGCCACCGCTGCTCGCCCACCGCGGACCGTAGGCCGCCAGCGCGTACAGGGAGATCGGGACCGCCACCACCGACGGCAGGAGCATGTCCGGGACGACGATCACGTGCAGCACCGCGAATCCGGCGATCACCGCCCCGGACAGCGCGACCCTGGTGCGGCGCCAGGCGATCGGCACCGTCATGCCGAGCGAGATCGGCACCGAGGTGTACCACGGGTCCGATCCCGCCGCGAACGCGAGACAGAAGAGGGTGAGAAGCGCGGCGAAGGTCCGGTCGATCCCGACGACGTGCTCTGCGCTCCAGCGGTACCACCGCTCGCTCAGAGGGAATCGGGGCATGCTCACCAGACTAACCACCCGACACGACTGTTCCCCGATGCCGTTGGTGACGATCCACGGCATCGGGGAACAGGGCGGGTGCGGGTCAGCTCACTTGAGCAGCGCGCGCGACATGACGACGCGCTGAATCTGGTTGGTGCCCTCGTAGATCTGGGTGATCTTGGCGTCACGCATCATGCGCTCGACCGGGAAGTCGGTGGTGTAGCCGGCGCCACCGAAGAGCTGCACCGCGTTGGTGGTGACCTCCATCGCGACGTCCGATGCGAAGCACTTCGCGGCTGCGGAGATGAACCCGAGGTTCTTCTCGCCGCGCTCGGCCTTCGCCGCCGACGTGTACACCATGAGGCGGGCGGCCTCGATCTTCATCGCCATGTCGGCGAGCATGAACTGGGTGTTCTGGAACGAGGCGATCGAGGTGCCGAACTGCTTGCGGTCCTTGGTGTAGGCGATCGCCGCGTCGAGGGCGCCCTGCGCGAGGCCGACGGCCTGCGCACCGATCGTCGGGCGGGTGTGGTCCAGGGTCTGCAGCGCGGTCTTGAAGCCGGTGCCCGGCTCGCCGATGATGCGGTCGCCGGGGATGCGGCAGTTCTCGAAGTACAGCTCGGCGGTGGGCGATCCCTTGATGCCGAGCTTCTTCTCCTTCGGCCCGACGACGAAGCCCTCGTCGTCCTTGTGGACCATGAAGGCGGAGATGCCGTTGGCGCCCTTGTCGGCGTCGGTGACGGCCATCACGGTGTACCAGCTGGACTTGCCGCCGTTGGTGATCCAGCACTTGGAGCCGTTGAGGATCCAGTCGTCGCCGTCGGCCTTGGCGCGGGTGCGCATCGACGCGGCGTCGGACCCGGCCTCACGCTCGGACAGCGCGTAGGACGCCATCTCCCCGTTCACGAGGTCCGGCAGGACCTTGGCCTTGAGCTCCTCGGAGCCGTTGAGGATCAGGCCCATCGTGCCGAGCTTGTTGACGGCGGGAATCAGCGAGGAGGAGCCGCAGACGCGGGCGACTTCCTCGATCACGATGCAGGTGGCCACGGAATCCGCGCCCTGGCCGTCGTACGCCTCCGGCACGTGGATCGCGTTGAAACCGGAATTGTTGAGCGCCTTGAGTGCCTCTTCCGGGAACCGAGAGTTCTCGTCCACGTCCTTCGCGTAGGGCGCGATCTCCTTCTCGGACAGCGCGCGGATCGCGGTCCGCAGTTCGTCGTGCTCGTCGGCGAGCTTGAACAGGTCGAAGTCCGGGTTTCCGGCCATCAGTCACTCCTTGCGAGAGGGAATCGAGGTGGCACACCGAACCGCCACACGGGCGGCACTCAGTGCCATTCGACCCTCAGCATACCCCACAAGTGCGAGAACCCCCGGGTACGACGTGCCACAACGCGGCACCGAGTGCCAGGTTCGACGAGTCCTAACTGAGTCCGTCCAGATGACGCCGTACGACGTCCGCAACCCGATCCGGGGCGGTACCACGCGAGAAGACCGCGACGACGACATCCTTCTCGCCGTCGGCGGCGTCCGCCCCGGTCGTCGCAGGCGCGGCACCGGGACGGATCTCGGCCAGCGCGTTCCGCAACTGGTTCGACGTGGTGTCGACGCCGTCGCGCACCATGCGCCGGAGCAGGTAGTTGTGGGTCGCGATGACGGCAGCCGCGAACTGCACCACGGCCAGATCCGGAGCGTCGGGTAGAGCACGCCGCAGGTACTCGACGAACAGTCGCTCGTAGCGGTTGCTGGTCACGATCTCGCGGTCCCGCAGCACGGGTACCTCGTGCATCACCTCGTACCGCCGGGACGCCACGTCGTTCCACTCCGAGAACCGCTCGAAGACGATCACCGCGGCCTCGCACACCGCGTTCCACGGATCCGCGTGGTCGTCGGCCAGATGCTTCGCCGCCTGCTGGAGGAGGATCTCGTGGTCGGCGAACACCACGTCCTCCTTCGACCGGAACTGCCGGAAGAAGGTGCGCCGCGAGATGCCCGCGGCGCCGGCGATCTCGTCCACGCTCGTCGCCAGGTAACCCTGCGCAGAGAACAGCCGCAGCGCCTCGGACACCACGTGCAGCCGGAACCGGTCGGAATCGTCGAGCATGCAGTCAGCGTAGGCGCTACGCGCCGGTGCGCGAGTTCGGTGGCCGGGACCGTCGAACTCGCGCATCCGTGCCTACGGCGCCACGGACGACCAGTCGGCGAAGCCGGTGGGATCGTGTCGACCGAGGCTCGCGTGCTCGAACAGGCCGGCACCGGGAATTCCGTTGCACGTCGCCGATGCCGAGAAGTCACTGACGCCGAACGGAATTCGACCGGCGATCGCGGGATCGGCGAGATCGTAGACAGCGCGGTCGACCCAGTTCCGGCCCCGCCACTGACCGTGCCCCCAGTCCGGGTCGCCGCCGTAGCCGCCGCCGACGTGCAGCGCGATGCCGGTGTGTGGCACCACCTCGACGACGACGGGACTGCCGTCGGAGGCGCTCATGTTCAACGTCGCCGACACCGCCTGCCTGGTTCCCGATCGGTACTTGAATTCGACACGCGGCCAGCCGAGTTGCTCGACCCGGCCGTCGTCCCAGATCCGGGTGGCGTCGTTGAGGGTGCGGAAACCGTCGGGATTCTCCTGCACGATGACGACCACCGAGAACCCGTCGAAGCGCAACGGCACGTAGAGCCACCAGAACCCCTCGGACGGCTGGTCCGCGAGCCGTCCCGCCGGGTCCGGGTCGCCGACTCCGCGGATTCCCCACGACCGGTCCCGGGTTCCCATCCAGGTGTCCGGCGTGACCGTCACGTCCTCACCACCGAGCGACAGCACACCGGACCAGCTGCCGGTCTGGGCGAACCGGGACGAATCGATCTGCGGACGCAGTCCGTTGGTGAGCAGGTGCGGCTGCTCCTGCACCGCAGGACACGTACCCTCCCACGTCAGATCGAATCCGAGACCGCCCGCGTCGTCGCCCTCACAGACCACCCGCACCCGACGAAGGGGCTCGAGCACCTCGATCCGGTACCCGTCCCCGACCTTCATGTCGAGGGACCGCTCCTCGAGCGCGTCCGAGAACCGGACGGCCCACTGCCGATCGCCCCGGCGGGCGACCGCGAAGGCGTCGGTCACCCCGAGATTCGGGTACACGCCGAATCCCGTCACCAGGAACGGACCGTCGTCGTCGCCGAGCGACGCCCGATCCAGCACGTTGAAATAGGACCGGTCGTAGAAGTTCTTGTCGCTGGTGACCACTCGCGACATCGACAGCGGGGTCTGATGGATCGGATACTCGTCGAGCGGTGCGGGCATGGCGCTACTCCAGGGGTGGGTTCCGTTACAGGGTGATACGCAATACTCCCGGCGAATCTAACCCCGACGGTGCCGCCGGCGCGGGCAAATCGGCGCAAACGCCCGACGCCCACCCCGCCGGCCTCCAGACCTCAGCCCAACAGCGTCGCGCGCAGTGCCGCGTCCTTCTCCAACACCATCGACTCGAGCCCCGCCTGGAACCGCTCCATCGCCTCCCGCACCGCAGGATCGGCCGTGCCGATGATCCTCGCGGCGAGCAGTCCGGCGTTGCGCGCGCCACCGATCGACACCGTCGCGACCGGCACACCCGCGGGCATCTGCACGATGGACAGCAGCGAGTCCATGCCGTCGAGGTACTTGAGCGGAACCGGGACGCCGATGACCGGCAGCGGGGTCGCCGAGGCGACCATGCCCGGAAGATGCGCGGCGCCGCCGGCGCCCGCGATGATCACCTTGATCCCGCGCCCGGCGGCCTCCTTCGCGTAGTCCAGCATCCGCTGCGGGGTCCGGTGCGCCGACACCACGCCGACCTCGAACCGGATACCGAACTCGGCCAGCGCCTCCGCGGCGGCCTCCATCGTCGGCCAGTCCGAGTCGCTGCCCATGATGAGCCCGACGAGGGGTCCCTGCTGCTGCGTCATCGCTTCTCCCGCCATCGCTTTCCTCCGAAGTTCCCGCGCGCCGATCAGTTCCCGGTGTGCGGATCCCAGCCGTCGGTCCACTCGCCGTGCGAGAGCCAGTGCGCCGCACGCTCCGCACGCTCTCGGACCGCCGCCACGTAACCGGCGTCGTCGAGCGAACCGGATGCGTCACCGACCACGTTGACGTGCCCGATCTTGCGATCCTTGCGCTCACCCTTGCCGTACATGTGCACCTTCGCGTCGGGCATCCGAGCGAAGAGGTGGTGCAGCCGCTCGTCCATGCTCATCGCGGGTGCCTCGGGCGCTCCCAGGACGTTCGCCATCACGGTGACCGGTGCGATCGACGAGGGATCGCCGAGCGGGTAGTCCAACACGGCACGCAGGTGCTGCTCGAACTGCGAGGTGCGCGCACCGTCCTGGGTCCAGTGGCCCGAGTTGTGCGGGCGCATCGCCAGCTCGTTGACGACCAGGTCGCCGTCGACGGTCTCGAACAACTCCACCGCCATCGCCCCCGTCGCGCCGAGCGCCGACGAGATCCGCAGGGCCAGTTCCTCGGCCTGCGCCGCGAGCTCGGCGGACAGGTCGGGAGCCGGCGCGATCACCACCGCACACTGACCTTCCCGCTGCACCGTCTCGACGACCGGCCAGCTCGCACCCTGCCCGAAGGGCGAGCGCGCGACCATCGCGGACAGCTCCCGGCGCATCGGCACCTTCTGCTCGACCATGAGATCGACGCCCTGCCCGAGCTGCGCGGTGACGATCGCCGCCGCCTCGTCCGCACCCGAGGGCATCCACACACCACGTCCGTCGTAGCCGCCACGAACCGCCTTGATCACGACCTCCCAGCCGTGCTCGTTGCCGAACGCCTCGACGTCGGCCACCGAGGTGACCTCGGCGAACGCCGGCACCGGCGCACCGAGTTCGTCGAGTGTGCGGCGCATGACCAGCTTGTCCTGCGCATGGATCAACGCCTGCGGCGGCGGCTGCACGTTGACACCCTCCGACACCAGCACGTCGAGATGCTCGGTGGGAACGTGCTCGTGGTCGAACGTCAGCGCGGCGGAACCGACCGCCACCTCACGCAAGGCGTCGAGGTCGGTGTGGCTGCCGAGGACGACATTGGCGCTGACCTGCGCGGCCGGCTCGTCCGGACCGCCCGAGAGCACCCGGAGGCACTGGCCGAGCTCGATCGCCGCCTGATGCGTCATCCGCGCCAACTGCCCGCCGCCGATCATCGCGACCACAGGCAGGGCGGAACCGGCGTCTCGGGGACTCGTGGGACGGGGCTGGGAACCGGAATCGACGCTCACGGGTGTCCATGGTGTCACGCCCTGCCGTTGTCCGGATGCGCAGGTGACCGGACGGGTCCGAGCGGTGACGACGGTCACCGAAAACCTGAGATCCGGCTGTGTTCGGAGTGTCCGGTCGGGCGTTGCTCGACGGGGTTCGTAGAATAATCTTCCGTGTCTTTTGTCGATCAGGCGCTCAACCACGTGCCCACACCGTTACGGGACGTCGTGCTGCGTCACCGCGAGCTGGTCAAGTTCGCCATCGTCGGCGGCACAACGATGGTCTTCGACCTGGCCATCTTCTACAGCCTCAGCCTCACGATCCTCGAGAACAAGCCGGTCGTCGCCAAGGTGATCTCGGGCGTGATGGCCACGATCCTCAGCTACGTCCTCAACCGTGAGTGGTCGTTCAAGAACCGGGGTGGACGCGAGCGGCACCACGAGGCGATCCTGTTCTTCGTCATCAGCCTGATCGGCGTCGTCATCGCCGCCGCTCCCCTGTGGATCGCGAACAACATCTTCGACATCCGCGCCGACCGCAGCAGCGTCACCACCGTCGTCGTCATCGACTTCGTCCTCAACTACATCATCGGCAACCTGCTGCAGATGGCGTTCCGGTTCTGGGCGCTGCGCAGGTTCGCCTTCCCCGAGGAGATCACCCACGAGCAGGGCGCCGGGTACGATCCGACGCCCGAGGAACTCGCAGGACGCTGATCCGGCGCGTCCCACACGGTCGGCAGTCTCAGCGCGGCTCGCCCGCCGTCGCCACCGCGCCGTGGTACTCGGTCGGAAGGAACACCGCGAACAGCGCGGGCCGTCGCCGTCGCAGATCGAGCCGGCCACCGTCCGCCTCGACCAGAGCGCGCGCCAACGCCAGCCCGACACCGGTGGACCCACCGGCGGAGAACCCGCGCTCGAAGATGTGCGGTGCGAGTTGATCGCTGACACCGGTCCCCTCGTCGCCCACCTCGACACAGACCGTCGCCTCCCGGCGTGGCCCCACCCCCGGCACCAGTCGCACCACGACGGTGCACGTTCCCGAGCCGTGGATCAGGGCGTTGTCGATCAGCACCGCCACCGCCTCGCGCAGCCTCGACGGCGTCGCCGACGTCCGGACCGCGTCCTGCCCGCGCAGCACCAGCCGACGCCCCGCCTGCTCGTACTGCGGCTGCCACTCGGCGACCACGGCGCCCAGCTCGTTCACCACCGACAACGACCGCCGATCCTGGCCTTCGCTCCGGGACGAGCGCACCAGCTCGTCGATGGCGACCGTCAGTCGGTCCACCTGGGCCATCGCGGCGTTCGCCTCGTCCACGACAGCGGGATCGGAGTGGACGGACAACTCGTCGAGCCGCAAGCGGACCGCGGTCAGGCGGCTCCGCAACTGGTGGGACACGTCCCCGACGAGTGCCCGCTCGCGCTGCAGGCGGCCCGAGATCTCCACGGTCGCCGAATCGAGGACATCGGACACGCGGTCCAGTTCCGCGATTCCGTGCCTGCGCGGGTCGGTACGGAAGTCGCCCTCCGCGAGGCGCGCCGCGCGGTCCGCGACGTCGCGCATCGGGTCGGCGAGCCTGCGAGCCGTGACCGACGCGACCGCGCTGCCCGCGGCGAGCGACGCGAGCACCACCAGCGCGACGGCACCGACGGCCTGCTGCTGCAGGGTCCGCATCGACGCCGACGGCGTCTCCAGCCGCAACGATCCCGACCGGCCCATCGAAATCGCCTCCACCAGGGGCCGCTCCACCTCCGGGACGCCGATGTCGATGCGGGCGTTCTCGCCGGCCGCGGTCGGATAGACCACCGACAACCGTCCGCCGCGCGGTACCGCGACCCGGAGCGCGTCCACGTCGAGTCCGCCCTCGATGACGCCGGCCTCGCCCTCCTGCGCGATGATCTCGGCGGACATCCGGTCCAGCCTGGCCTGCAGATCGCTGCGGGTGAAGTCCTCGACCCACAACCACGCGGTGTAGGTGAGCGGCACCCCGAGGAGCAGCCCGGTCAACAGGACGACGGCGATGATGGACAGCAGGATCCGGCGGCGCACGGCGGTGGCGGAATCAGGTGTTGAGCCGGAAACCGACGCCGCGCACCGTCACGATGCGCCGCTCGCCGATCGGCCCCTCGTCGCCGATCTTCCGGCGCAGCCACGACATGTGCATGTCGAGGGTCTTGGAGCCGCGCAGGTCGACGTCGCCCCACACCTCCTGCAGGATGACGTCGCGCGAGACCACCTCCCCGGCATGGTCCATGAGCACCTTGAGCAGCTCGTACTCCTTGTTGGCGAGCGCGATCTCGCTGCCCCCGACCAGCACCCGTCGTGCCGCCGGCTCGAGCCGGATGTCGCCGGCCTCGATCGTGGAGTCCTCCGGACCACCCCGACGACGCAGCAGCGCCCGCACCCGCGCCATCAGCTCGGCGAGGCGGAACGGCTTCCCGACGTAATCGTCGGCACCTGCATCCAGACCGACCACGAAATCCACCTCGTCGGTCCGTGCGGTCAGCATCAGCACGGCGAGCTCCGACCCGTTGGCCCGAAGCTGGCGGCACACCTCCAGCCCGTCCATACCCGGTAGCCCGAGGTCGAGGATGAGCAGATCGAACGATCCGCCGAGCGCCAGTTCGAGAGTGGCAGGACCCGCCTCCTCGACGGTCACCTCGTAGCCTTCGCGGCCCAGCGCGCGCGACAAGGGTGCGGCGATCGCCTCGTCGTCCTCGGCGAGTAGTACGGCAGTCACGGGTCCACCCTACGGACGCCCTGCTGCCATCGCGCCGAACAGGCGCCGCCCTGCCGTGTCGTCACCGCCAGCCGCGCCGTGGCGTCCCGTCGTCCGGGGAGTTCCCCGGGCCGTCGGGAACGTCGTCACGGTCGAGTTGCATGGCGTCGAACACCTGGTGGTAGAGCAGGGAGTGCACCCGTTGCACGTCGGGGATGTCGTCGAACTCGAGCGGGTCGTCGGCGGCCGAGGCGATGACGAGCGTGCCGGTGCGCATCATCCGGTCGATCAGTCCGTGCCGGAACTGCACGTTGCTGATCCGGCCGAGCGGGATGTCGATTCCGGTGTGGGTCAGCACGCCCTGACGAATCAGGACGCGGCGGTCGGTCACGATGAAATGGGTGGACTGCCAGCTGACGAACGGTGCGACGCAACGCCATCCGACGATCCCGAGCCACACCAGCAGGACGAGGACGAGGACGACGGCCCGTGTCGTGCCGTCGAGTCGATCCTGCGCGAGACCGGCCGCGAACCCGGCGACCGCGGTCGCGACGATGAACGTGACGGTAGGCAACACCAGCATCTTCCAGTGCGGATGGCGGTGCAGCAACAGTTCTTCGTCCGCGGCCAGCGCGTCCTCCGGGTAGCCCATGCGAGGAAGTGTGCCACCTACCGCACCGGCCCGGCACCGTCCGGCTCCCCCTGGTCGGCCGCCGAATCCTCCGTGTCTCCCCCGGGTTCGGGGGTGGTGTCATCGGGCGCGGGACGGGCGGTGATCTCCTCCTCCGCTTCGGCCTGCAGTTCGGCCACCCGCTCCGCGGCCTCCTCCTCGTCCAGCAGCATCTCCCCCGCCGACGGCGGCGCACCCGAGATGAGAGCGTTCGCCCACCGCGTCGACGGATCGATGTCGAGCAGCAGCGCCTTGACCAGGAGGGTCGCGGGAATCGCCAGCAGTGCCCCCAGCGGCCCGAGCACCCACCCCCAGAACACGAGCGCCAGGAAGGTCACCGTCACCGACAGGCCGACCGCGTCACCGACGAACTTCGGTTGGATCACCGACTGGATCGTGACGTTGATGACGCTGTAGACGACGATCACCCACAGCATCAGCACCGGGCCACCCTGCAGCAACGCGATGAGCGCGGGCGGGATGAGCCCGACGACGAATCCGATGTTGGGGATGTAGTTCGTGATGAAGGAGAGCAGGCCCCACAGCACCGGCAACGGGATCCCCATCGCCCACAGGGCGCCCGCGTCGATGACGGCGACGATCAGGCCGAACACGGTCGAGACGATCAGGTAGCTGCGGGTCCCGGAGGCGAACGACGAGAAGGCGTAGGCGATGTCGGGCCGCGCGAAGGCGACTGCGCGCATCCGGTCGCCGAACGAACTCGCATCCATCGCCATGAACAGGACCAGCGCGAGCAGGAAGAAGAGGTTGGAGAACACCCCGAGCAGGCCGAGCAGGATGTCGTCGAGAAACCCGATCAGCTGACCGAAGTCGATGCTCGACAGGGCCTTGTCCACCTGATCGGAACCGATGTCGAGGCCGGAGAGCCACGTCTGCACGTCCGCGACGAGCGCGTCCGCCTTGTCCGCGTACTGCGGGAGCAAGGTCGCCAACTGTGCGATCGAGATCGCGAGGGCGGCGATCAGACCCAGCAGGATGGCGTAGACCGCCACCAGTGTCGCGACGACGGCTGCCCATCTCGGCAGGCCCTTGCGCTGCAACCAGTCCCCGAGCGGCTGCACCGCCACGACCAGCATCAGTGCGAGGAAGACCGGACCGAGGATCCCGGAGAACGACCGGACGCCGGCGATCGCGACGACGGCCCCCGCCATGGCGAGCAGGACGATCAGCCCGCGCGGCCACCCCTGGGCGGGCACGACACCCTGCTGGGCGGCGTCGGGCGCCTGCGCGGCGGCGTCGGCGCGCGTGCCGACCGATCGGTCACCGGACTCTTCACCACTGGGCGTCACTCACCGAGGTTCGCGCGCTGCCGATTCTCGAACCTCACCCGTGACGGATGAGGTTTCCGGCCCCGACGACGGTCCACACTGCCAGTGGACACTCGTGATCACCGTCCACAGATCACCCAGCAAGCCCACATCGACGATCGTCACATCTCGAGAGGAAGGGCCATGACGGACCAATCGGCGGCTAACCACAGCGGCGGAAGCGTGAAACAGGGATTCGCCGCGGGCGCCTCCATCGCGGCAGCGATCCTTCTCCTCACCCTCGGCATCCTCGAGGTGTTCCAGGGGATCTCGGCGGTCGCGAAGGACGACGTGCTCGTGTTCGGCCCCAACTACACCTACGAGTTCAGCGTCACGGCCTGGGGCTGGATCCACATCGTCATCGGCGTGCTGGTCGCGCTGACGGGGTTCTTCCTGCTGTCCGGCGCCACCTGGGCACGGATCACGGCGATCTTCCTCGCCGCGCTGGCGATCATCGCCAACTTCCTGTGGCTGCCGTACTACCCCCTCTGGTCGATCCTGATCATCGCCCTGAGCGTGGTCGTCATCTGGGCGATCACCGTCTGGGACACCGACCGGTACTGATCGACCTCGTCACCCGACACGAGGGGTGCGGGCCCACGGGCCTGCGCCCCTCGTGTCGCGTCAGGACCCGGGATGCGGACGCAGGTGCGTGACGTCGCCCGCGGACACCGCCACCGGCTCGCCGCCGTCGTCGGGACGCACCACGATGCGGCCCTGCAGGTCGACATCGGTCGCGGTCCCGATCAGCTCCGTGTCGCCGGGCAATTCCACTCGCACTCGCTGGCCGAGGGTGCCGCAGCGGCTGCGGTAGTCCGCGGCCAGCCCGTCGACACGCCAGCCGTCCGCCTGCCATGCGGTGTACTGCGTGGCCAGCGAGCGCAGCAGCGCGCGGGCGAGGGTGTCCCGATCGGTGACCGTCGCCCCGGCGAGCTGCAGCGAGGTGGCCGTGGGCACGGGCAACTCCGCCTCCGTGAGCGTGACGTTCAGCCCGACTCCGATGACCACTGCGGGAGCAGGGGTGGTCGCGGCGACCTCGGCGAGGATCCCCGCCACCTTCTTCCCGTCGATCTGAACGTCGTTCGGCCACTTGAGGGTGGCGTCCACCTCGGCGACCGCACGCAACGCGTCCACGACCGCGACGCCCGTCATCAGCGGAAACCAGCCCATCGACTCCAGTGGCAGGCCGGGCATCCGCAGCAGGACCGACACCGAGACGGACGAGCGCGCCGGCGCGACGAAGCTGCGCGAGTGCCTGCCGCGGCCGTGATCCTGGTATTCGGCGAGGAGGACCGCCCGGTCGAGTGCGCTGTCCACGGACCGCGCAAGCAGATCGGCATTCGTCGATCCGGTCTCGGCGACGACGTCGAGGGACGAGTAGAACGCCCGGGGATCACCGCCCCCGCTCACGAGCGCGGTACGCAGGGCGTCGGCGTTCAGCGGTGGCCGGTTCAGGTCCGTGTACATGCGACGAGCCTAGGGCGTGTCTCCCGATCCCTCTCGGATGCACCTGGCGAGATGATCGTCGTCCGGCAAGGCGGAGGAGAAGCCGATACCGCTGTTGTGTCGGTGCCGACGACAACGCAGCAGGACGGCGATCAGACGCCAGGTGCACCGAAACGGGGATTGGGAGATGCCCTACGGTGCCCCGCCGTCCCACGCGGCGCCGCCGGCGAGCGACGGGCGGCGGATCGAACCCCCGGCCACCTGCGCTACCCGCCGGTAGCTTAAGTTGGACGATTCCCCGCGATCCGACCTACCGCGACCGGGCTCCCCCGGCGGCCGATAAGCTCGGGTCCCATGACCAGCGTCCAGGAGTCCGCCGCCACCGCGGCGTCGAACGTCCCCGATATCCACACCACCGCGGGCAAGCTCGCGGACCTGCACCGTCGTCAGGCCGAGGCACACTTCCCGTCCGGTGAAGCGGCGGTGGAACGGGTGCACGCCAAGGGCAAGCTGACCGCCCGCGAACGCATCGAGGCGCTGCTGGACGAAGGCTCGTTCGTCGAGTTGGACGCGTTGGCGCGGCACCGGTCGACGAACTTCGGGCTCGGGGACAACCGGCCGGCCGGTGACGGTGTCGTCACCGGCTACGGCACCGTCGACGGCCGCGACGTGTGCGTGTTCTCCCAGGACGCCACCGTCTTCGGTGGATCGCTCGGGGAGATCTACGGCGAGAAGATCGTCAAGGTCATGGACCTGGCCCTCAAGACCGGGCGGCCGCTGATCGGCATCAACGAGGGCGCCGGTGCCCGCATCCAGGAAGGTGTCGTCTCCCTGGGCCTGTACGGGGAGATCTTCCACCGCAACATCCAGGCGTCCGGGGTGATCCCGCAGATCTCGCTGATCATGGGTCCCGCCGCCGGCGGTCACGTGTACTCGCCGGCGTTGACGGATTTCGTGGTGATGGTCGATCAGACCTCGCAGATGTTCGTCACCGGTCCCGACGTCATCAAGACCGTCACCGGTGAGGACGTCACCATGGAGGACCTCGGTGGCGCGCACACGCACATGGCGCGCTCGGGTGTCGCGCACTACGTCGCGTCCGGGGAGCAGGACGCCCTCGACTACGTCAAGGACCTGCTGTCGTACCTGCCGAGCAACAATCAGGCGGCCGCGCCGCGGTTGGCGCCGTCCGATCCGATCGTGGGGTCGATCGAGGACTCGCTGACCGACGAGGACCTCGAGCTGGACACGATCATCCCGGATTCGGCGAATCAGCCGTACGACATGCACGAGGTGATCCGGCGTCTGCTCGACGACGACGAGTTCCTCGAGGTGCAGGCCGGGCGGGCGGCGAACGTGATCGTCGGGTTCGGTCGTGTCGACGGCCGCTCGGTGGGGATCGTGGCGAACCAGCCGATGCAGTTCGCGGGGTGTCTCGACATCGACGCCTCGGAGAAGGCGGCGCGGTTCGTGCGGACCTGCGATGCGTTCAACGTTCCGATCATCACGTTGGTCGATGTTCCGGGGTTCTTGCCGGGTACCGATCAGGAGTACAACGGCATCATCCGGCGTGGCGCGAAGTTGTTGTACGCGTACGGGGAGGCGACGGTCGGGAAGATCACCGTCATCACCCGTAAGGCGTACGGCGGTGCGTACGACGTGATGGGGTCCAAGCACATGGGTGCGGATGTGAACCTGGCGTGGCCGACGGCGCAGATCGCGGTGATGGGTGCCTCGGGTGCGGTGGGGTTCGTGTACCGCAAGCAGCTCAAGGATGCCGCGGCGGCCGGTCAGGACGTCGATGCGTTGCGGTTGCAGTTGCAGAACGAGTACGAGGACACGTTGGTCAATCCGTACATCGCTGCCGAGCGTGGGTATGTCGATGCGGTGATTCCGCCGTCGCACACTCGTGGTCAGATCGTGGCGGCGTTGCGTCTGCTCGAACGCAAGATGGTGACTCTGCCTCCGAAGAAGCACGGAAACATCCCGCTGTGAGCGTCGACGAACTGGACACCGCCGTGAGCGTCGGCGCAGAAATCGGCGCCGTGAGCGTCAGCGATTACATTGAGTCGGTGACAATCACCGACAACGCACTCGCCGAGGTCGAGGTGCTCACCGAAGCCGCCGAGACGATCGATGCGGCGGCCGCAACCGAAGGTAGGCAATTGCCGGTCATCAAGGTGCTCAAGGGCAATCCCAGCGACGTCGACATCGCCGCGATCGTCGCGGTCCTCGCCGCCGCCGGCTCGGCAGCCACGCCCGTCGACACCGCACCCGCCGACCACTGGGGCGAGCCGACCAGGATGCACCGCGTGCGCGCGCCCTTCTCGCCCTACGCGTTCCAGAACCGGGCGTGACCCGCCTGGTCCTCGCCTCGGCCTCGCCTGCGCGACTGACCGTCCTGCGCAAGGCGGGAATCGAGCCGTACGTGCACGTGTCCGGTGTGGACGAGGACGCCGTCCAGGCCGCGCTCGGTCCGCGCGCGGCACCCCAGCACGTGGTGACCGAGCTGGCGCGGGCGAAGGCCGCGGCGGTCCTGCCCGCACTACCCGCCGACATCGTGGCGGACGCGGTGGTCGTCGGATGCGACTCCATGCTGCTGATCGACGGCGAGTTGCAGGGCAAGCCCCACCACGCCGACGTGGCCCGGGCGCGCTGGCGGTCGATGGCAGGGCGCAGTGGAACCCTCCTGACGGGCCACTGCGTGCTCCGGGTCCGCAGCGGCGAGCAGATCGGCGAGGCACGCGCGGACAGCGCGACGGTCGTGCATTTCGGTACCCCGTCGGGCGACGACCTCGAGGCATACCTCGACTCGGGGGAGCCGATGCAGGTCGCGGGGGCCTTCACCCTCGACGGGCTCGGTGGCTGGTTCATCGACCGCATCGAGGGCGACCCGTCCAGTGTCATCGGCATCGGGCTGCCGCTGGTGCGGCGACTGCTCGGCGACGTCGGGGTGGGGATCGCGGACCTCTGGACGGCCTCACCACCGGTGACCTGACCGACGCCGCTGCGGCACACCCTGCGCTGTCCACCGCAGTACGCCCACGGCGGGACGCCTCGGCGCGGCCCCACAGGTGTGACCCGAACGGCTCCGCCACGGTGGGGCGACGGACGGCACGCTGCGCCTAGACTTGCGCTGTCACCTCGTCGCCGACCGTCAGGAGCCTGCACCGTGCCCGTTGCGCCCGATCCCAACACGTCCTTCGCGGCCTACGCACACCCGGAACGGCTCGTCACCACGGAATGGCTGGGCGCGCACATCGGCGCACCCGGCATCAAGGTCGTCGAGTCCGACGAGGACGTGTTGCTCTACGACATCGGGCACATCCCCGGTGCCGTGAAGATCGACTGGCACACCGACCTCAACGATCCGGTGACCCGCGACTACATCGACGGCGCGGCGTTCTCGGACCTGATGAGCCGCAAGGGCATTCGCCGGGACGACACGGTCGTGATCTACGGCGACAAGAGCAACTGGTGGGCCGCCTACGCCCTGTGGGTGTTCACCCTGTTCGGGCACGAGGACGTGCGCCTGCTCGACGGCGGCCGGGACGCGTGGATCGCGGAGAACCGCGACACCACCTTCGACGTGCCCGAGAACGCTGCCACCGACTATCCGGTCGTCGAGCGGAACGACGCCCCGATCCGGGCGTTCAAGGACGACGTGCTCGCGCACCTCGACGGTGGTCCCCTGGTCGACGTCCGGTCGCCGCAGGAGTACACCGGCGAGCGGACCCACATGCCCGACTACCCCGAGGAGGGCGCGCTGCGCGGCGGCCACATCCCCAGTGCGATCTCGATTCCGTGGGCCAAGGCTGCCGCACCCGACAGCCGGTTCCGCTCGCGCGCCGAACTGGACGAGGTGTACGCCGGGCTGGCACCCACCGACGACGTGATCGCCTACTGCCGGATCGGCGAGCGGTCGAGCCACACCTGGTTCGTGCTCACCTACCTGCTCGGTTTCGAGAAGGTGCGCAACTACGACGGTTCGTGGACCGAGTGGGGCAACGCGGTGCGCGTGCCGATCGTCAAGGGCGAGGAGCCCGGCGAGGTCCCGGCGATCGCATGACGCTGCCCGCCCCGCTCGCCGAGATCGTCGACGACTTCGCCGCGGTGTCCGACCAGGAGAAACTGCAGTTGCTGCTGGAGTTCAGCCGAGAACTGCCTGCCCTTCCCGCCGAGTTGCAGGAGGCGGCGATGGAACCGGTACCGGAATGCCAGTCGCCGCTGTTCCTGTCTGTCGACGCGGCGGACCGCGATCACGTCCGACTGCACTTCAGCGCACCTCCGGAGGCGCCGACGACACGCGGATTCGCGTCGATTCTCCATCAGGGTTTGGACGGGCAGAGCGCGCAGGCGATACTGGACGTGCCCGGAGACTTCTATTCGGCGCTGGGACTGGCGGACGCCGTCAGCCCGCTGCGACTCCGAGGCATGTCCGCGATGCTGACCCGCATCAAGCGTCATCTGCGGGAGTGAGCGCGACACTCAATCGACCGGGCCGATCTCGAGAAGTGGGTTCTGCGTATGGAATTCACCGAACTGGTGGACTACCCCGTCACCCCGGGGACGCTGACGGAGTGGATCCCGACCGCTCCGTGCGACGGCGCGAACCCGTGGTTCGTCGACGCCAGGCCGTCGTCGTTCGTGCAGGAGTCCCGGCTGCGTGAGGCACACACCGACCCGTGGACGGGCCGTGAGTCGTGGCTCGGGACCGCGTTCGAGATCTCGGGACCGCTCGACGCGGAGGCCTTCGGCCGCGCACTGAACACCTGGATCGACCGACACGAGGGGCTGCGCAGCCATGCGGGACTCGCTCCCGGCGCCGGGGATCTGCGCCGGCGAACGGTGGCTCCCGGCCGGGTGCGGGTGGACTCGCAGAAGCACGGCTACCGCACGTCGGCCGCCGAGAACTGCGCGCACCTGCAGGCGCTGTTCGACGGTTGCACGGCGCCGACGTCGTGGCCTGCGTTCGCGTTCGCGACCGTCGAGCCGCCGGACCGCGACCGGGCGTTCACCGTGTACTTCGCCGCCGATCACGCGCTCGTCGACGGGTTCTCGATCGTCCTCGTCGCCCAGGAGATCGACGCGCTGTACCGCGCCGAGCGGGACGGGGCCGACCCGGCGCTGTTCCCGGTGGGCAGCTACCTCGACTTCAGCGCGCACGAGCGCACTCGCGTCGGGGAACTGTCCACGGACCATCCGGCGGTCGCGCTGTGGCGCGGCGTCCTCGACCGCGGGCACGGACAGCTCCCGGAGTTCCCGCTCGACCTCGGCGAACTGCCCGAGCAGCCGTCCGCGCAGCGCGGACTGTCCGCCTGGGTACTCGACCGGGACGACGCGGACGCGTTCGCCGTGGTGTGCCGCAAGATCGGGCACGGCTTCTTCGCCGGCACCCTGGCCTGCATGTCGGTCGTGGGCGCCGAGTTGGCGGGAGCGGACCGTTTCGACGCCGTCACACCGATGCACACTCGCGACGCCCCGGGATGGGCAGGATCGATCGGCTGGTTCGTCGGGATCAGTCCGATCAGCTTCGGTGTGCGGGGGGCCGGCTCGTTCTCCGATCTGGTCCGGCGAGCGTCCGTCCAGGTCACCGCCGCGAAACCGGCGTCCCAGGTTCCGTTCGAGTGGGTGTGCGACGCACTCGGAGCCTCTCCCCTGCCCCGGTTCGTCGTGTCCTACATGGATCTACGGTTCGTGCCGGCCGCAACGGAGTGGCCGGACCGGAACGCGCGTGCGCTGCGCAGCAAGCAGTACACGAACGACGTGCACATCTGGGTCAACCGGACACCGCAAGGCGTGAACATCGCGGCCCGTTTCCCGGCGACGGAGTCCGCCACGGCGGCGGTGCACCGGTACGTGACCCGCCTGCGCAGCCTCATGGAGGAGGCGGTCGGCACGGGAACCTGCGGGCTGCCGGCATCCGTCACCCGGTGACCGCCCGACGAACCGAGAAACTACTGGTCAGTAGGACTTAGGGTGTTCAGCGGTTCCGTTGCCGTCGCCCCAGCCGATTGCGTTCGCTTCCCGACCGGTGCATACACTGCGAGAACTGCCGACAACACACCAGCCGGGACTGATCCCCGGAAGGGACGCCCACCCGTGGCGCCCCCTTGCGATCAACAGGAGGCTCCGTGCCCAGTCATGCCAGCACACAGATCACGAAGGTGCTCGTCGCGAACCGCGGTGAGATCGCTGTGCGGGTCATCCGGGCCGCGAAGGACGCCGGATACGGCAGCGTCGCGGTGTACGCCGAACCCGACGCCGACGCCCAGTTCGTGAAGCTGGCCGACGAGGCATTCGCCCTCGGCGGACAGACCTCCGCCGAGTCGTACCTGGTGTTCGACAAGATCCTCGACGCCGCCGCCAAGTCCGGCGCCGACGCCATCCACCCCGGCTACGGGTTCCTGTCCGAGAACGCCGACTTCGCCCAAGCCGTCATCGACGCCGGACTGATCTGGATCGGACCGTCCCCGCAGTCGATCCGCGACCTCGGAGACAAGGTCACCGCCCGCCACATCGCCGAACGCGCCAACGCCCCGATGGCCGCCGGCACCAAGGACCCGGTCAAGGGCGCCGACGAGGTCGTCGAATTCGCCAAGCAGTACGGCGTGCCGGTCGCGATCAAGGCCGCGTTCGGTGGCGGTGGCCGCGGCATGAAGGTCGCGCACACCATCGAGGAGATCCCGGAGCTGTTCGACTCCGCCACCCGCGAGGCGATCGCCGCGTTCGGTCGCGGGGAGTGCTTCGTCGAGCAGTACCTCGACAAGGCCCGCCACGTCGAGGCGCAGGTCATCGCCGACCAGCACGGCAACGTCATCGTCGCCGGCACCCGCGACTGCTCCCTGCAGCGCCGGTTCCAGAAGCTCGTCGAGGAGGCCCCGGCCCCGTTCCTCACCGACGACCAGCGCGACCGCATCCACAACTCGGCGAAGGCGATCTGCAAGGAAGCCGGCTACTACGGCGCCGGGACGGTGGAGTACCTGGTGCAGGGCGACACCGTCTCCTTCCTGGAGGTCAACACCCGCCTGCAGGTCGAGCACCCCGTCACCGAGGAGACCGCGGGCATCGACCTGGTCCGTCAGCAGTTCCGCATCGCCAACGGCGAGAAGCTGCAGATCACCGAGGACCCGACCCCGCGTGGGCACTCGTTCGAGTTCCGCATCAACGGTGAGGACGCCGGCCGCGGGTTCCTGCCCGCACCGGGCCCGATCAGCGTGTACAAGGAGCCGACCGGCCCCGGTGTGCGTGTCGACTCCGGTGTGGTGCAGGGCGATGTGATCGGTGGGCAGTTCGACTCGATGCTCGCCAAGCTGATCGTCACCGGTGAAACCCGGGAGCAGGCCCTGCAGCGTGCCGCCCGCGCGCTGGCGGAGTTCGAGGTCGACGGTCTGGCGACGGTGATCCCGTTCCACCGGCACATCGTGGAGAACCCGGCGTTCGTCGGGGACGGTGAGGGCTTCGACGTGTACACCAAGTGGATCGAGAACGAGTGGGACAACGTCATCGAGCCGTACGCCGGTGCCGGTGCGGTCGCCGACGACGAGGAGACCCTGCCGCGGCAGACGGTTGTCGTCGAGGTCGGTGGGCGTCGGGTGGAGGTGTCGTTGCCGGGTCAGTTCTCCGTCGGGTCGGCTGCGCCGGCGGTGGGGGCGATCACCCGTAAGCCGAAGGCCCGTAAGCGTGGTGGTGCCGGCGCGGGTGCGGCCTCGGGTGATGCGGTGACCGCGCCGATGCAGGGCACCGTCGTCAAGGTTGCCGTGGAGGAGGGTCAGGAGGTCGCCGAGGGTGATCTGATCGTGGTCCTCGAGGCGATGAAGATGGAGAACCCGGTGACCGCGCACAAGGCGGGTGTCGTGACGGGGCTGGCGGTGGAGCCCGGTGCGGCGATCACGCAGGGCACCGTCCTCGCCGAACTGAAGTAAGCAGCTGCGCTGCCTGTGCGCGTTTTTGGTAGCTCTGGCTACCGAACTCGCGCACAGGCCCGAAGGGCCTCCACATGGAACCGATCGAGATCAACGCCGGATCGTGGTACCTGCGCGCACTGCGCGCCGACGACCGCGTCGACGACCGTCCCGCGCTCGCCGACGGCGGCGTCACCGATCCCACACACATCGAGACTCGCTCCGCGCAGTGGACATCCGACGAGCACTACTCGTGGGCGGTGTGCGAACCGACGACGGGCGAGCTGCTCGCCGAGGTCGGCCTCACCCCGAACGGCGACAGCGCGACGCTCACCGGATGGGCGCGACCCGGTCACGACGACGCGCTCGACGCCGCCGCGCAGTCGGTGGAGCGTTTCGGCACGGCAGGACTCGGACTGCGGGTCAGTCGCGGCTGAGCAGACGCTCCCGCAGCGCGTCCACGTCCCCCGCGCCGAGTCCGAGTCCCCGCGTGAAGTAGTCCTCGATGTCACCGAAGGACGTTCGCATCTCGGTGAGCGCTGCCTCGAGGTACTCCCGACGCACGCCGAGCAGCGGAACCAGGATGTCGGGGTTTCCACCCGCGTCACGGAAGCGGTCGAACACCGGCTGGAGGGCGGGCAGGAGTTGCTCGTTGGTGAGCAGGTACTCGGTGAACACCACCTCCTCGTCGACGCCGAGGAGCAGCAGTAGAGCAGCGACGGCCCAGCCGGTGCGGTCCTTGCCCGTGGTGCAGTGGATCAGAACCGGGGCGTCGCCACCGCGCGCCAGGTCGGTGTAGAGGGCGCGGTAGGCCGTGACCGCGGACGGCATGGACACGAACTCCCGGTAGCTGTTCAGCAGGTGGCCGCTCGCCTCGGAGCCACCGAGCGCCTGCTCCGCGAGCACCGGGTCCTCGAGAAGCTTCAGCATCATCGCGGGTGCCGCCGAAGGATCCCGGTCGGCGAGAACGTCGAGGGGCACTTCCTTGGCACCCGCCGGAATGCGGTCGGGTCGAACCTCCCGCTCGGCGACGGTTCGCAGGTCGAACACGGTCGCGATGCCGAGGCCCTCGAGCACGGCGGCGTCGTCGTCGGTGACCGCTCCGAGATCGGTGGACCGGAAGAGGACTCCCCTGCGGACGACCGCTCCCGCGTCGGCGGAGTAGCCGCCTGCGTCGCGCAGGTTGGGCACGGAGGCGACGGAGATGGGGGACCCGACCGGGGGCGTGATGCTCATGCCTGCACGGTAAACCACCCGGACGGTCACGGACCTGCCGGAGTCCCGACGACGCCACCCGCCGGGGCGCAGCCGGCCGGGGCCGCAGCGTCACCGACGGCGACGCCGAGCGCCATACCGAACACGAGTGCGGCGGCGACACCGATCACCCAGGTGGCACGCGCGACCTCGCGGTCGGGCGCGGGAGTCTCGAACTGGTGGGTCACGTCAGGGGTCCTTCGGAGCGCACGGGGCGGAGTGAGTCCGCGAGGGGTGCCCTCGATCGGCACCGCTCGCAGAGTCCGCCGCTCCTGGTCCGGAGCCGCTCAGAGTGACAGAGGGGTACGACAGGTTCGTGCCCCGCGGTGACGGAGTCAGCAGCCGAGGGTGCGATCGAGTGCGGCGACGGCCTCGGACAACTCACCTGCCGTGACGGTCAGCGGCGGCCGGAACCGGATTCCCCGCTCGCCCGTGCCGAGCAGGAGGACGTGCTCGCGCTCCCGGAGCGTGGCGACCACCGCGTCCCGTCGACTGACGGTGTCGAGGGTGACCGCGCACATGAGTCCGCTCCCCCGCGGATCGGTGACGACGTCGGGGTGCCGCGCGGCGAGCGCGTCCAGTTCGGCCAGCAGGTGCGAGCCGAGCAGTCGGGCCCGGTCGATCAGCCGGTCGCGCTCGACGACTTCGAGGATCCGCCGAGCCCGCACCATGTCGGTGAGGTTGCCACCCCACGTCGAGTTGATCCGCGAGCCGACGCGGAAGACGTTGTTCGGTTCCTCGTCGACGCGGCCGCCTGCCATGATCCCGCACACCTGGGCCTTCTTGCCGAATGCCACGACGTCGGGTTCGAGTCCGAGTTGCCGGTAGGCCCACGTGCTTCCGGTGATGCCGATTCCGGTCTGCACCTCGTCGAGGACGAACAGCGCGTCGTGTTCGGTGCACAGCGCCGCCATCGCCCGGAGGAATTCGGGGCGTAGATGCCGGTCGCCGCCCTCTCCCTGGATGGGTTCGGCGACGAAACACGCGATGTCGTGGGGATGTTCGGCGAAGGCCCGCCGCGCCTGGTCCAGTGCCCGGTTCTCGGCGGCGACGATGTCGACGCCCGTTTCGACGGCGGGTGCGTCGATCCTCGGCCAGTCGAATCGGGGGAAGCGGGCGACCTTGACCGGGTCGGTGTTGGTCAGGGACAGCGTGTAGCCGCTGCGCCCGTGGAAGGCGTGCCGCAGGTGCATGACCCGGGTCCCCAGCGCGGGGTCGCGGCCTGCGGCCTCGTTGCGGCGGCTCTTCCAGTCGAAGGCGACCTTGAGCGCGTTCTCGACCGCAAGGGCACCACCGTCGACGAGGAACAGGTGCGGCAGGCGGGGGTCTCCGACGACCCGCTCGAAGGTGTCGACGAATCGCGCCATGGCGGTGGTGTAGATGTCGGAGTTGCTGGGCTTGTTGACGGCGACCTCGGCCAGTTCGCGGAGAAAGGCGGGGTCGTCGGCGAGGTCGGGGTGGTTCATCCCGAGTGCGGACGAGGCGAAGAACCCGAACATGTCGAGGTACTCGGTGCCGTCACGTTCGTCGACCAGGGTTCGGCCGCGGGATCGCGTCAGGTCGAGCACCAGGTCGAAACCGTCGACCAGGAGGTGCTCGCCGAGCACCCGGAGGACGTCCTCTGGGCCGATGCGCCCGGGACCGGACTGGTGGTCGATCGCGCCGCTCATAACGCCAGGCTATGCGAAATTTTCCTGAATCGAGCTGCTCTGGTGTAACAATTCCGGTTCTTACTAGGATCGATCGTAAAATGTTTGCAGAATGATGGTGCTGCGGGTCCGGACGTTCGCGGTGGCCCGGATCCGCTGCAGCAGCTGTTCGAGCGCCCGCGGGGACGCCACCCGCACCAGGAGGACGTAACTCTCGTCGCCGGCGACCGAGTGGCATGCACGAATCTCCGGAATGCCCGCGAGCCGCTCGGGTGCGTCGTCGGGCCCCGCCGGATCGAAAGGAGTGATCGCCACGAACGCCGACAGCTCGTCACCGAGGGCGGCCGGGTCGATCCGAGCCCCGTATCCCCGGATCACCCCTCGGGACTCGAGCCGCCGCACCCGCGTCTGGACCGCCGACACCGACAGCCCCGCCCGCTGCGCCAGTGTGGACAGCGTGGCCCGCCCGTCGTCGACCAGTTCGTGCACGAGCAGCGTGTCGATCTCGTCCAGTGGCTCCGACATGGGGGCAGGCTAGCCCAGTACGTCCCGCACCCCGACACGTTCCGAACGCCGCGACCCGACGGAGGTATCCGCGATGACCGAGACCGCACCCCTCGACCTGCGAAACCGAGCGGCCGACGCACTGCGTGCCTGCGGTACCGATGTCCCGTTCGGCGACGACGTGCCCGCGATGTCACCGATCGACGGGACCGTGCTGTACACACTGCGCGCGAGTTCGCCCGACGAGGTCACGGCCGCAATCGAGAGTGCACGGCACGCGTTCTCGCAGTGGCGGGCGGTGCCCGCGCCGGTACGGGGCGCGCTGGTCCGGCGACTCGGCGAACTGCTCACCGAGCACAAGCGGTCCCTGGCCGACCTCGTCACGATCGAGGCGGGGAAGATCCCGTCCGAGGCGCTCGGCGAGGTACAGGAGATGATCGACGTCTGCGAGTTCGCGGTCGGGATTTCGCGGCAGCTGTACGGGAGGACGATGCCGTCCGAGCGCCCAGGACACCGTCTGATGGAGACCTGGCATCCGCTCGGGGTGGTCGGGGTGATCTCCGCCTTCAACTTCCCGGTCGCGGTGTGGGCGTGGAACGCCGCGATCGCGTTCGTGTGCGGAGATCCCGTGGTGTGGAAGCCGTCCGAGCTGACACCGCTCACGGCCCTCGCCTGCGACGCGTTGGTTCGCCGAGCCGCTGCGGAGACGGGGGCACCCGACGGGTTGCACAGCGTGCTGATCGGGTCCGGCCCGGTCGGCGAGCAGCTCGTCGACGACCCCCGGGTCGCCCTGGTGAGTGCGACCGGCTCGGTGCGGATGGGCCGCGAGGTGGGACCGCGGGTCGCCGCCCGCTTCGGCCGGTGCCTGCTCGAACTGGGCGGCAACAATGCCGCCGTGGTCGCGCCGTCCGCGGACCTCGACCTCACGGTCCGGGGAGTCGTGTTCGCAGCAGCCGGCACCGCCGGCCAGCGGTGCACCACGTTGCGCCGGCTCATCGTGCACTCGTCGATCGTGGAGACCGTCGTCGACCGCGTTGCGGACGCGTACCGTCAACTGCGCGTGGGTGATCCGTTCGAGGACGGCGTCCTGGTCGGTCCGCTGATCCGCGAGCGGTCGTGGGCGGCCATGACGTCGGCACTCGATCACGCTCGCGCGGCCGGCGGGACGGTGGTGTGCGGGGGCGAGCGGGTGGACCGCGACGGCGTCTACGCCTCACCGGCGCTGGTGCGGATGCCCGAGCAGGCCGCCGTGGTGCGGGAGGAGACGTTCGCGCCGATCCTGTACGTACTGTCGTACGACACGCTCGACGAGGCGATCGCGCTGCACAACGACGTCCCGCAGGGGTTGGCGTCGGCGATCTTCACCCTCGATCAGCGTGAGGCGGAACGGTTCCTGGCCGCCGACGGGTCCGACTGCGGTATCGCGAACGTCAACATCGGCACATCGGGGGCGGAGATCGGTGGCGCGTTCGGCGGAGAGAAGGACACCGGCGGCGGCCGCGAGTCGGGGTCCGATTCCTGGAAGGCGTACATGCGACGCGCCACGAACACCGTCAACTACTCCGACCAACTCCCCCTCGCTCAGGGAGTGCACTTCGAGTAGCCGATGTCGGATTGAACCGACGACCCGAGGGGTCACCGGCACTGGGCTCACAGGCGACGGACCCGCTCGTCATAGTCGGCGCGCGCTGCCGAGTCGACGGAGGTAACTGCCCGGTCGCCGCCGACCACGCGCCGCACCAGTCGGACCAGCGACTCCGGCGCCGCGGCGAGCCCGAGGTCGAGGGCGGCCAGGTAACCGGGTACGGGCGTCTCGGCGCGCCGGGTGCGGCAGGTCCGCACGACGGCTGCCGCGATGTCCTCGGGGGGCGACCGTGGGCAGCCCCTTGCCGAGCGGCAGGCCCGACGTCAGGGTGGTGCGCACCGCGCTGGGCAGCACCGTCGACACGCTCACACCGTGCTCGGCGAACGCCAGGCGCGCCGCCGACGACAGACCGACGGCCGCGAACTTGCTGGCGTTGTAGACGGCCAGCCCGGGGATCGCGATCTTGCCGGCGAGGGACGCGACGTTGGCGATGTGCCCGAAACCCCGCTCGATCATCGCCGGCGCCACCGCGCGCATGCCGTGGATCAGGCCCCACACGTTCACGTCGAGGGTTGCCTCACCGATCTCGTCCGGTTCGTCGAGGAACGGCGCCACCGGCATCACACCCGCATTGCCGACCAGGACGTCGATCGGCCCGAGGTCCGCGACGACCGCGGCGACACACGCGTCCCACGACGCCCGGGTACGCACGTCGAGGGTGTACGCCCGCGCCGCCGAACCGATCTCGGCCGCCGCCACGTCCGCTGCGGCGCGGTCCAGATCGGCCACCGCGACCCGCGCTCCGCCGGCCGCCATCGCCTGCGCGGTGGCGCGTCCGATACCACGTCCCGCACCGGTGACGAGGACGACCGCGCCGACGAGGGAGATCTCCGGGTACTTCATCGTGCCGACACCTCGTATGCTCGTTGATCGAATTCGTTCAGTCGCTGCACCATTCGGCCCGTCGACCACGGCCAGTTGAAGCTGTTGCGGCCGTTGACGTCGAGGAAGTAGCTCTGGCAGCCGCCCGCGTTGTAGACGGTCGTCGCCAGCGCCTGCTGAACGTCGGCGTTGAAGGCGGCCTGCACGTCGGCGCGGGTCTCCATCCGTGTCCACCCTCCGGCGCGGGCCGCGCTGATCGCCGACGCCAGGTACTCCAACTGCGCTTCGAGGATGGTGAATGCCGAGGTGTGGCCGGTACCGAGCGCGGGACCGAGGAGTACGAAGGCGTTGGGGAATCCCGCGACCGTGGTCCCGAGGTAGGCCTGTGGACTGCCCTTCCAGTGGTCGTCGAGGCTGCGGCCGGCACCGTCGAAGACCCTGCTGCCGATGGGCATGTCGAGGATGTGGAAGCCGGTACCGAAGATGATGACGTCGACCTCGCGTTCGGCGCCGTCGGTCCCGATGACGGTGTTGCCGCGCACGGAGGCGACGGCGTTCGCGTGCACCTCGACGTTCGGCCGCGTCAACGCCGGGTAGTAGGTGTTGGACAGCAGCAGCCGCTTGCAGCCGAGGGTGTAGTCCGGTGTGAGTGCCTGTCGCAGTTCGGGATCTGGAACCTGCGCTCGAAGTTGGGCTCGGCCGATCTGCTGCACGATCCGCAGGATCCACGGGTTGCGGAAGCCGACGCCGAGCGCCTCCATGATGGTGTACTCCATCGACCGCAGGGCCCGCTGCGCACCGGGAACGCGCCGCATGACCCACCGTTCGACCTTCGGCACGTAGTGGTCGGGCTTGGGCAGCACCCACTGGGCGGTGCGCTGGTACAGGTGCAACTGCTCGACGTCGGGCGCGATCGCGGGCACGAACTGCACTGCGGACGCACCGGTTCCGACCACCGCGACCCGCTTCCCCGTCAGGTCGAGGTCGTGGTTCCACCGGGACGAGTGGAAGGCCTCGCCGTCGAAGGTGTCGAGGCCCGGGATGTCGGGCACCAGAGGTTCGCTCCACGGCCCGGCGGCCGCGATCACCGAACCCGCGGTGAGGGTTCCGCGGTTCGTGTCGACCACCCACCGATGGCGGGTCTCGTCCCACTGCGCACGGGTCATCTCGGTGCCGAAGCGGACGTGCTCCCCGACGCCGTGTTCGGCGGCAATCCGGTCGACGTAGTCGAGGATCTCCCCCTGCCCGGCGAACAGCCTGGTCCACTCCGGATTGGGGGCGAACGAGTACGAGTAGAGCCCGGACGGGACGTCGCACGCACATCCGGGGTAACTGTTGTCGCGCCACGTGCCGCCGAGTGCGTCGCCCTTCTCGAGGACGACGAAGTCGGTGATGCCCATGCGTCGCAGGGTGATCGCCGCACCGATTCCGGAGATCCCGGCTCCGATGATGGCGAACTCGACGTGTTCCTGCCTGGTCATCGCGTGACTCCGTTCTCGATCTGGCGGGCCACGGCGGCCCGGGTGGTGCGCAGCGACGACTCCAGCGTCGCGAGCCGTCTGCGGTCGTCCATGAAGTTCGGACCCATCACGGCGAGGTCCTCGGCCGTCGCGTCGAGGCGGATCACCCGGGTTCCCGCGGCGCGCACGGCGTCCAGCTCGGCGTCGAGACCCGCACTCATCCATCCGCGCAGGATCAGCCTTTCGAGTCGAGCGGCGCCGCGCGCGGGCACCCGGCCGGTCGACGCCATCGGCGCGAGCACGACGAGTTCGTCGAGTTCGAGCGGCGCGACGAGGTCTGCGGAGGCGGTCGACGCGGCACCGCCGTCCACGAATCGACGGCCACCGATCCGCACCGGCGGGAACCAGCCGGGGATCGCCCACGATGCGCGAAGCGCTTGCGAAAGCGTCGCTTCCGGAGCACCCGGAGATCCGAACGCAACACGTTCGCCGGTGTCGTAGTCCATCGCGACGAGCCAGGTCGCGGGGTGCGCCACCCACGCACGATCCGGCGCCACCCCGGATGCGAGCCGATCGAGCCAGGCTGCGTCCCCGCCGCCGGGCGGGAGCAGACCGCTCAGTGCGGTGACGGTGCCCGCGCCGCGGTTCCGGACCATTCGTCGCGACCCGAACCCGAGGCGCGGCAGAGGCGGGAACCGGCCCGGCGCGTCGGCCAGGTGGGTGCGCAGCGCCGAGTGGGCGACCTGCTCGCCCAGCTGCATCGCGACCAGCTCGTCCACGCCGACACCGCTGCCGAGCATCGTGACGAGTTCAGCGCCCGCCGAGGTCCCGACGAGGACGTCCGCCTCGCGTGGGTCCCAGTCCAGGGCGTCGCGGACGGCGGCCAGTGCCGCGACCGCCCACGCCGCACCGAGAGTGCCGCCGCAACCGATGACCAGTCCCCGACGAAGGTGTCTGTCACTCGAAGTCATATTCAGAAACTAGCAGTATTCGAATACCATCGGTATGCCAAATGGAGAGATTTTTGCGAACGGAGTGTCGATGGCCCGGATGACCAGGTCGGAAAGCCAGGCCCAGACAAGGGCCCACCTGACAGCGACCGCCCGCGACCTGTTCCTCGCCAATGGCTACGGCGTCACCTCCCTCGAGAAGGTCGCGGAGGAGGCCGGCTACTCGAAGGGTGCCGTGTACTCGAACTTCCGCAACAAGAAGGAGCTCTGCCTGGAGGTCCTCCAGCTGATCCACGCGACCAAGGGCAGCGAGATCGCCGAGGTGATGGCGCGACCGGTGCCGCTCGAGGAACGGCTGATCGCGTTCGAGGACTGGGCGGAGCGCACCCTCGGTGACGTCGAATGGACGATGCTCGAGTTCGAGTTCATCGCAGCCACCCGCCACGACCCCGAACTGCGAACGGCGTTGGCAACGAACCTGTCCTCGACCCATCACATCGTGCAGGCCGTCCTCGGCGCGCTCGTGGCGTCCGGCGAGGTCACCCTCCCGATGTCCGTGGAGGACGCGACGACCAGTGTGCTGAGCTTCGGCGTCGGCCTCGGCATCCAGCGCGCCATCGATCCGACGATCTCGACGTCGGTGATCACCCGAAACCTACGCGCGCTTCTCGGCGGCTCCGGCGACGGCCCGTGAGTCACTGGCCGGGGCTCGCTCGCGGCGTCACGCTCGATCAGCGGGACGCGGAGCGGCGCACGATTCCACTGACAGGTGGCAATCCACCGGACCTGCGCACCGACGACGCGGCGGCGAGATTGGAGGCGGCCGAAGCCGCGGGAGGTTCGGTGATGGTTCCTCCCATGGCGGTCGGCGACGAGGGCACCATGGCTGTGGTGACCGATCCCGCGGGGGCGGTGATCGGGTTCTGGCAGCCCGACCGGCATCAGGGGTTCAGCCAGTGGGGCGAGCACGGGACGCCGTACTGGTTCGAGTGCCACAGCAAGGACCATGCGAAGTCGATCGACTTCTACCCGAAGGATCGGCGCTCGGCTCGAGGAGATCGGGACGGGCGGAGACGGCTCGCCCGGACCGGACGCCTACAGCCAGGTCTTCGTCGGCGACTCGTCGTGGTCGGGCATCATGGACACCTCGAAGCTCAGCCCTCCCGAGGTGCCGTCGTTCTGGCAGGTGTACGTCACATCCGACGATGTCGCCGCCACCGTCGCGCAGGTCGAATCGCTCGGCGGCGCGGTCCTGATTCCCGCCGAGGACACCCCGTACGGGACGCTCGCAACGGTCACCGACCCGTTCGGCGCGGCCTTCTCCCTGGGCCACCCACCGGCCGGCGTGTAGACACTCGGCATGTAAAAACTGACGGGTCCCGTCGGTCCGCCTCCGGGCAGACGGGACCCGCGGGCAATACGCTGGCGCCGTGACGCACTGGCCGGAGCTCGCTCACGACATCGCCGAGGACGTGCTGTTCCCGGCGGCCGACAGCGTGGACGCCGACGGGGAGATCCCGTCGAGCCACTTCTACGCACTCGCCGACGCGGGGTTCTACGGTCTCGCCGCACCTCCCGAACTCGGTGGGCCGACGATCGACATCGCCGACCTCGTCGCGGTCGTCGAGACGCTGTGCGGTGGATGCCTCGCGACGACGTTCACCTGGATGCAGCACCACGGTGTCGTCGGCGGTCTCGCCGCCAGCGGCAACACCGCACTGCGGGAACGGTTCTGGGACGGCCTGCTGTCCGGGTCGGTCCGCGGCGGAGTGGCGTTCGCGGGCGCGATCCCGCAGCCTCCTCTGCTGTACGCGCGGCGGGTCGACGGCGGCTACGTCCTCGACGGGGTCGCACCGTTCGTCACGGGTTGGGGCATCGTCGACGTCCTCCAACTCAGCGCACGCGACGAGTTCGACGACTCGATCGTCCACCTGCTCGTCGACGCCACCGAGACCGCCGGGCTCACCGTCGACGAGCTTCCGCTGATCGCCGCACGCGGCAGCAACACCGTGCGAATGCGGATCGACGGCCTCGAGGGTCGCGACGACCAGGTCGTCGGCGTGGTGGCGCCGGAGGTGTTCGCCGCGGGTCAGACGTTCGGGTCGTGGCTCAACGGCTGCATGGCGACCGGGGTGGCGCGGCGTTGCCGCGCGGAGCTGACCGGACTCGGAGTGGACACCCACGCGCTCGACCTGACCTCGGTGTCGGTCCGCGACGGCCTCGACGCCGCGCTGGCCGGCGACGACACCGACCTGTTCGAGGCCCGCGCCGCCGCATCCGAGCTGGCGCTGCGGTCGGCGGCGGCACTCGTGGCGGCAACCGGCAGCGCGGCGTCGGTGACCGGCACGACCGCGGGTCGCCTGATGCGGGAGGCCACGCTCACCCTGGTCGCGGCGTCACGCCCGCAGATCCGGTCCGAACTGCTGAACCGCTTCGGAGGCCCGACCGGCATGCGATGACGATGTCGGACCCGCCAGGCAGTATGGACTACATGGATTCGGTGCTCGGCAGGTTCTCCGCGGCCACCCGGGAGTGGTTCGAGGGCGCCTTCCCGGCACCGACGTCCGCGCAGCTCGGAGCCTGGGAGGCCATCGCCGACGGCGCCCACGCCCTGGTGGTGGCCCCGACCGGGTCCGGCAAGACGCTGTCGGCGTTCCTGTGGGCCCTCGACAGGCTCGCTGCCCGTGACCCGGACGAGGACAGGCCCACCGGAACGACGGTCCTCTACGTGTCGCCGCTCAAGGCCCTCGCCGTCGACGTCGAACGCAACCTGCGCGCCCCGCTCGTCGGGATCACCCAGACCGCCAAGAGACTGGGGCTGATCCCGCCGGAGATCAGTGTCGGGGTCCGGTCCGGGGACACCACCCCGGCGGCCCGCCGGACGATGCTGCGCACCCCACCGGACATCCTCATCACCACTCCGGAATCGCTGTTCCTGATGCTCACCTCCGCGGCCCGGGAGACGCTGGCGACCGTGCAGACGGTGATCGTCGACGAGGTGCACGCCGTCGCCGCGACGAAACGCGGGGCACACCTCGCCCTCTCCCTGGAACGCCTCGACATGCTGCTCGAGAAGCCCGCGCAACGGATCGGGCTCTCCGCCACCGTGCGGCCGCACGAGGAGGTGGCCCGGTTCCTCGCCGGATCCGCCCCGGTACGCATCGTGTCGCCGCCGGCACCGAAGACCTTCGACCTCACCGTCCGGGTGCCCGTCGAGGACATGACCGAGCTCGGTGTCACCGATCCGGATCCGATGTCGGAGTCCCCGGCGCCGCAGCAGGGTTCGATCTGGCCGCACGTGGAGGAGCAGATCGTCGACCTGGTGCTGGACCACTCGTCGTCGATCGTGTTCGCCAACTCGCGACGACTGGCGGAACGACTCACCGCGCGCCTCAACGAGGTCTACGCCCAGCGACTCGGCGATCCGGTCGCCACCGTGCACCGGCCGCCGTCGCAGCTCGGCGCGACCTCGGAGGTCGCACACGGCGCCGGACAGCTGCTCGCCCGCGCGCACCACGGGTCCGTGAGCAAGGACCAGCGCGCCCTCATCGAGGACGATCTGAAGTCCGGTCGGCTGCGCTGCGTGGTCGCCACCTCCAGCCTGGAACTCGGCATCGACATGGGGGCGGTGGATCTCGTGGTCCAGGTGGAGGCACCGCCGTCGGTGGCGAGCGGCCTGCAGCGGGTGGGCCGGGCGGGGCACCAGGTCGGCGAGATCTCCCGCGGTGTGCTGTTCCCGAAGCACCGGACCGACCTGATCCACTGCGCCGTCACCGTCGAACGCATGACCGCGGGCAAGATCGAATCGCTTGCCGTTCCGGCCAATCCGCTCGACATCCTCGCCCAGCACACCGTCGCCGCCTGCGCGCTGGATCCGATCGACGCCGGCGTCTGGTTCGATGCCGTGCGGCGCACCGGGAGCTTCGCGACACTGCCGCGGTCCGCGTTCGACGCGACCCTCGACCTGCTCGCGGGCCGCTTCCCGTCCGACGAGTTCGCCGAGCTGCGTCCGCGGCTGGTGTGGGACCGGGACGCGGACGTGCTCACGGGCCGCCCAGGGTCGCAGCGGCTGGCGGTGACGTCGGGTGGCGCGATCCCCGACCGCGGGCTGTTCACCGTCTACATGGTCGGCGAGAAGTCGTCCCGTGTGGGCGAACTCGACGAGGAGATGGTGTACGAGTCCCGCGTCGGGGACGTGTTCGCCCTCGGCGCGACCAGTTGGCGAATCGAGGAGATCACCCACGACCGGGTCCTCGTGTCCCCCGCCTACGGCCTGCCCGGCCGGTTGCCGTTCTGGCACGGCGACGGTCTCGGCCGGCCCGCCGAACTCGGCGCCGCGCTCGGCGAGTTCCTCCGCGAGATCGCGCTCGGCGACGCCGAACAGGTGCGGACACGACTGTCGGGGCAGGGCCTCGACGAGAACGCCACCACCAACCTGGTCGCCCTGGTCGACGAACAGGCGCGCGCGACCGGTCAGGTACCGAGCGACCGGACGCTGGTGCTGGAGCGATTCCGCGACGAACTCGGCGACTGGCGGCTGGTCCTGCACTCCCCCTACGGGCTCCCCGTCCACGCGCCGTGGGCGCTCGCGATCGGCGCCCGGCTCCAGGAACGGTACGGCGTCGACGCGGCACCGACCGCCTCCGACGACGGCATCATCGTCCGGCTGCCCGACACCGCCGACGACCCGCCCGGCACCGATCTGTTCGTGTTCGACCGCGACGAGATCGAGGACGTCGTCACCGAACAGGTCGGCGGCTCCGCGCTGTTCGCGTCACGGTTCCGCGAGTGCGCGGCCCGCGCACTGCTGCTCCCCCGCCGCACACCGGGACGTCGCGCCCCGCTCTGGCAGCAGCGTCAGCGGTCCGCGCAGCTACTCGACGTCGCCCGCAAGTACCCCACCTTTCCGATCCTGCTCGAGACCGTCCGCGAATGCCTGCAGGACGTGTACGACCTGCCGTCGCTGACCCGTCTGCTCACCGACGTGGGACGACGGAAGATCCGGATCCTGGAGGTCGACACTCCCACCCCGTCGCCGTTCGCGACGGCGCTGCTGTTCGACTACGTCGGCGCCTTCATGTACGAGGGCGACAACCCGCTCGCCGAACGACGCGCGGCGGCGCTGTCACTGGACTCGACGTTGCTCGCCGAACTGCTCGGCCGGGTCGAACTGCGAGAACTGCTCGACGAGGCGGTGATCGAGCAGACCGAGCGGGAACTGCAACGCCTCGCCGACGACCGCCGGGCGCGCGACGCCGAGGGCGTGGCGGACCTGTTGCGGCTCCTCGGCCCGCTGACCGTGGACGAGGTGATCGCCCGGACGACCGAGGATCCGCGGGAGTGGTTGCGCGAGCTGGAAACCCGGAAGCGCGCGATGACCGTGACGTTCGCCGGGAACACCTGGTGGGTGGCGATCGAGGACGCGCCACGCATGCGGGACGCCCTCGGCGTTCCGCTGCCGATCGGCACTCCCGCCGCGTTCGTGGAGCCGGTCGACGACCCCCTCGGTGACCTCGTCGCGAGGTACGCCCGCACCCACGGCCCGTTCACCCTCGCCGACGCCGCCGCCCGGTTCGGGCTCGGCACCGCGATCGTCCGCGACACCCTGCAGCGACTGGCCGCCGACAAACGTGTCGTCGAGGGCGAGTTCCGTCCCGCCGGAACAGGTTCGGAATGGTGCGACAGCGAGGTGCTGCGTCGGCTGCGTCGCCGGTCGCTCGCCGCCGCGCGCCGCGAGGTGGAACCGGTCGAGCCCGCCACGCTGGCCCGGTTCCTTCCGGAGTGGCAGCACGTCGGCGGTGGATTGCGCGGAGTGGACGGCGTCGCGACCGTCGTCGAACAGCTCGCCGGAGTGCCGATTCCGGCGTCCGCGTGGGAGTCGCTGGTGCTGCCGTCCCGGGTGCGGGACTACCGGCCCGCCATGCTCGACGAACTGACCACCACCGGTGAGGTGCTCTGGTCCGGTGCCGGCCAGATCGCGGGCAGTGACGGCTGGGTCCGGCTGCACCTCGCCGACACCGCACCACTGACGGTGCCTGCACCGCAGGACATCGAGCTGACGGAGCTGCAGCGCGGCATCCTCGACGCGCTCGCGCCGGGCGGTGCGTTCTTCTTCCGCACCCTGTCCGACCAGCTCGGCTCCCTCGACGACACGGTGCTCGTCGACGCCCTGTGGCAGCTGGTGTGGGCGGGGCACGTCACGGGCGACTCGTTCGCGCCGCTGCGGGCGCTGCTGTCCGGGCCGACGCGGTCGACGCCGAGCCATCGGTCGCCGCGCCGAGCGCCACGCACCCGCGCGTACCGGGCCGTGTCCCGTCCGGTGATGCCGACACGCACCGGTCCCCCGACGGTGGGTGGGCGGTGGTCACTGCTCCCGGATCCCGAGCCGGACGCGACGATCCTCGCCCATGCCCGCGCCGACATCCTGCTCGACAGGTACGGCGTCCTGACCCGTGGTTCCGTTGTCGCCGAGGATGTTCCGGGTGGCTTCGCGCTGATGTACAAGGTGCTGCGCGAGTTCGAGGACGGTGGCCGGGCCCGGCGCGGCCATTTCGTCACCGGCCTGGGCGCCGCGCAGTTCTCCAGCTCGGAGGTCGTGGACAGGCTGCGCACGTTCGCCGACGTCGACGCCGGCGAGCGGGTGGGGGTCGCGCTGGCGGCCACCGATCCGGCGAATCCGTACGGCGCGGCGTTGCCGTGGCCGGCTCTGCAGGGCGGGCACCGCCCGGGGCGAAAGGCCGGCGCGATCGTCGTGCTCGTCGGCGGTGAACTCGCGCTGTACGTCGAGCGAGGAGGCAAGACGGTACTGACATTCACCGACGACGCCGGCGACCGGCACACCGCCGCCATCGCACTCGCCGAACTGGTGGACGGCGGCGGAATCGACAAGCTCGTCGTCGAGAAGATCGACGGCGAACCGGTGCACACCAGCGCACTCGCGCCCGCTCTCGTCGAGGCGGGGTTCTCGGCGACCCCGCGCGGACTGCGCAAACGCGCCCGGCTCGCGGGGCGGTGACGTGACGTGCCGGAGGGGGACACCGTGTGGCAGGCAGCCGGGAGGTTACGCGCGGCGCTCGCCGGCCGGGAGTTGACGGTCTGCGACGTCCGGGTGCCGCGGTACGCGACCGTCGACCTGACTCCTCACGTCGTGGACGAGGTGCTCAGCCGCGGCAAGCACCTGCTGGTCCGCGTCGGCGACACGACCGTGCACACCCACCTGAAGATGGAGGGCGAGTGGCACGTGTACCCGGCGGGGGCACGATGGCGTCGACCGGCCTGGCAGGCACGAATCCTGCTCGGCACCGACAGTCACCTCGCCGTCGGCTTCCAGCTCGGCATCGTGGAAGTGCTACCGCGCGAACAGGAATCGGACGCCGTGGGACATCTGGGCCCCGACCTGCTCGGGCCGGACTGGGACGAGCGGACCGCAGCCGCGAACCTCACCCACGACCCGGCGCGTGCCGTCGGGATCGCGCTCCTCGACCAGCGCGTACTGGCCGGTGTCGGCAACGTCTACCGCAGTGAACTGTGCTTCCTGCGTGGCGTACACCCTGCGACTCCCGTTGCGGCGGCAGGTGATCCGCTGCCGTGGGCGAGTCTCGCGCACCGTCTGCTGGTCGCGAACCGGGACCGCGCGGTCCGCGTCACCACCGGCGAGCGGCGGCGCGGGCGGGAGCTGTGGGTGTACGGCCGCGGCGGGAAACCCTGCCTGCGCTGCGGGACACTCGTCCGACGCGGCGATCTCGGCGAGGACGGCCGGGAGCGCACCGTCTTCTGGTGCCCCAGCTGCCAGCCGTTCACCGCGACCGACGGTGCGCGACACCCGTGCGGGTGACCGGAATCGGCCGCGCTCAGACGAAGTCGAACAGGGGCGGCACCACCAGCACGACCAGCGCCGCCCATCCGCCGAACACGGGCAGGTACCGCGTCTGCCAGAGTTCCACCGCCTCGAAGCGGCGACGTCCGCGCAGGAACCCGATCTGCACACGCCCCGACCACGCCAGATTCGCGAACAGCACGAGGTTGAGCCCGAGGGCGACCGCCTTGTTCGGGCTCACCCCGAATTCCGCGATCCGGGTGAGCATCGCCGTCAGCATCACCAGGTCGACCGCCAGCGCGCTGGCGACGAGGATCAACTGAAGGCGGTCGAACAGGTCCGGTGGATCGAGGGGGTCCCGCGCCGAGATCGAGTACAGCAGCAGTCCCAGCACCACGACGAGAATGAGATCCATCAGGATCAGCAGGGTGCGGTCGACGTCGACGAGGTTGCCGTCCAGCGCGAAGGCCACGAGCAGCACCAGCAGCATCACGATCGTGAGCGGAGTGAACACCCGGGTGAGGACGGGAGCGATGTTCTCCACCACTCCCTGTTTCGCCTCGACGAGCCACGCGGCGACGATCACGGCACCCGGCACACCGAACGGCAACACCCACTCCTCGATCACCCACTCCATGTCGGTGCCGAGCGCGGTGAACGCCCCGACGGTGAGACCGATGAGGACGCCCCCGCCGAGTGCCAGCAGCGTCAGGTACACGACCCACTCACCCGTGAACCGGATGAAATCCATCCGCCTGCGGTGTGATCGCCACTCCCCGCCCACGTATGCGAGACCGACGACGAACCAGAGCACGATCGGAGCGTGTATCGCGACGATGATCTCGGTGGCGCCGCCGGGCGCGAGTGGAAACGCGTTGACCGCCGAGGCGGTCGCCACGAACGCTCCCATGAGAACGGCCGCGACTCCCACCGTGACCCGCCGCTTCCACGCGAAGTAGCTTGCGAGGAAGGGCAACACGAGGACCGCGGCGTTGCGTGCGAAGGCGCCCGCGTCCAGTCCGACCCGGAGCGCCACCTCGAGCACCGCCCCGGCACACACGGCGAGCGCGAGGACCACGACGAGCTCACGCCGCGGCACCCGCGTGCGCTCGCCCTGCTCTGCGGGAACGAGCACCAGTTGCTTCCACAGCCGTTCGGAATGCTCCCGGGCGAACTCGCGGGAGATGGCATCCACACTGCCCATCCGTTTGACCGCCACGAGGAAGGCCTCGTCGTCCGTCAATCCGGATGCCACGAGGTCCGAGATGCGTCCCCGCAGATGGTCTTCCATCTCGTCGGCGTCGGACGTGGAGATCGCCCGGTGCCGTTCGACGAACCCCCGCCAGCGGCCGATCTGCGATTCGAGCGCGACGTCCGTCATCACGCCCACCTCGGATCGGTATGCGGCCGAATTCCCGAGCCCAGAGCGGGACTCGGCGGCAGCCCTGCGGTCTGCCACACCGCGTTCAGTGCGTGCGCGACGACGTCCCACTGACTGCGCCGCTCCGCGAGCACCTTTCTGCCGGTGTCGGTGATGGCGTAGTGCTTGCGTCGCCGGCCGACGTCCGAGGTACCCCAGGACGCCGTCACGAATCCCGATCGTTCGAGACGGTGCAACAGCGGATAGAGCATGCCGTCGGTCCACTCGATCTGCCCGCCGGACAGTTCGTGCACCCGTTTGAGAACGGCGTATCCGTACGACTCACCCTCGGCCAGGATGCCGAGGACGAGCAGCGTCGCGGATGCCGCGACCAGGTCCTTGTCGATGTGCACGACGCCTCCCATACCTAGATCAGCTAGGCATGAACCCTAGCAGATCTAGGCATAGGGACGGACGAACGCGGGCGACGGCGGTTCGACGCCGCCGCCCGGCACTAGGGGTTTCCCGCTCGCGCGAGCAGATCGAGGCAATGCCGCACCAGCCGCTCCCGGGACACCGTGACCGTGCCGTCGAGATAGCCGATGAACAGGCTGGTGAGCGCGCCGACCAGACCGATCGCGCGCAGCGTGCGTTCGTGGGGATCGTCGAGAACGCCGAGCTGAGCTTCCACCAGGGACACGAAATTCGGGGCCAGCGCCAGACCGCGCCCTCCGAGCGTGGGCTCCCGCAGGGGCGCGAGCAGCAGCACCCGTCCCGCCTCCGGATGATCCAGAACGAGACCGACGAATGCACGCATCGCGAGCTCGGCGACCTCGGACAGACTGGTGGCCTTCGCGACCGCGGCCACCAGCGCGGCGCGGGCGCGTTCGGCGACCTCCTCGTAGACCTCACGGATGTAGGTGTCGCGGTCCGCGAAGCTCTCGTAGAAGTACCGCTCCGTGAGACCCGCCTCCCGGCACGCGGTCCGGACGTTGACGGTGGGATTCTCCGCGGCGCCCAGCAGGTCCACACCGACCTCGAGGAGTCGGGTGCGCCGCTGCCTGCGGCGTTGGTCGAGGTCCGGCCTAACGGTGCTCATCGATTCCCGAGTCTAGGACAGCGCGTGCACACGATCGGGCCACCGAACACGTCACCGGCGAACACCCGTCGCCGGTACGGTCTGCGCATGCACAACGAGATTGATCTCACCCGGGCCCGCGCGGCCGCCGAGGCGGCACTGGACGCGGCCGAGCGGAACGGCAAGCGGATCAGTGTCACCGTCGTCGACCACCGGGGGCACGACGTGTTCGCCGTGCGCGGTGACGGCGCACCGTGGTTCACCGTCGGTGTGGCGCGGGCGAAGGCCGCGACCGCTGCACTGATGGGGGCTGCGTCGGGCGACCTCGCCGGCCTCCGCGCGGCACACCCGGACCTGCTCGACCTGATCGGCGCGCAGACCACGCAGCCGATGACGACGCTCGCGGGTGGTGTGCCCGTACGCCTCGACGGTCGGGTCGTCGGCGCGATCGGGGTCAGCGGCGCCGATCCCGACGAGGACGTCTCGTTCGCCCGCGCCGGGATCGCCGCACTCGCGTCCGTCACCGAACGGTCCGGCGCGTAGGCCGCCGGACCGGTTCACGAGTCTCCGCTCGACGACCGCTGCCGAACCCGCTACATGTGGGTGCCGCCGTCGATCCGGATCTCGGTGCCGGTGACGAACTTTCCGTCGTCGGAGGCCAGCATCGCGATGACGCCCGCGACGTCCTCCGGCGGCGCGAAGCCGTCACCGATCCACGGGTACAGCTTCCCGATCAGGGTCGGGTCCACGCCCTCCGTCGGGAAGCCGGGGTTGCTGGTCATGCCGGACGCGATCGAGCCGGGTTCGACGGCGACCGCGCGCAGACCCTGCTTGGCGTACTCCAGGGCGATCGCGTGCGTGAAGGACCGGATTCCGCCCTTCGTCGCGGCGTACGCCGCCATGTAGGGGTGCGCGAAATGCGCGGACGTCGAACTGAAGTTCACGACGACGCCCTTGCCGGAGTCCAGGAGTGCGGGCAACGCCTGCCGCGTGACGAGGAACGTCCCGGTGAGGTTGACACCGATCATCGTGTTCCAGAACTCGAGCGTCGTCTCGGCGGTGTGGGACGAGCGCAGGATTCCCGCGGCGTTGACGAGCACCTGCAGTCCGCCGAGTTCGTCGATGGCACCGCCGATGTTGTCCCGAACGGACTCCTCGCTCGAGATGTCGACGGTCGTCACGCTGAGGCGATCGGCGGTGCCCGCCTCCTCCGCGCGCGCCCGGGTCACCTCGAGTCCCGCCTCGTTGACGTCGGCGCCCACGACGACGCCGCCCTCGGCGAGGATCCGGGCCACGGTCGCCTGGCCGATGCCCGATCCCGCGCCGGTGACGAGCACCTTGCGTCCCTCGAAGCGATTCATCTACTGCACTTCCTCTCGTCTGGTCAGCACACAAGCAAGGGAATGGCACACCGTGCCACTATGACACGCTGAGCCAACATGCAATGATGGTGCGCATGGCGGCCCCGAAAGCGCAAGCCCCCGTGTCACTGACAGAGCGGCGGAAGGCGCAGACCCAGCTCGACATCGCCCGATCCGCGGCCCGTCTCTTCGCCGAACGCGGCGCCGCCGCCGTCACCGCCGAGGACGTCGCGAACGCCGCGGGCATCGGCCTGCGCACCTTCTACCGCTACTTCCGCACCAAGGAGGAGGCCGTCGCGCCGCTGCTCACCGCCGGCATCGACGACTGGATCGCAGACCTCGCGAGCACCGAGCGCGGCACCCCGGTGGTCGAGGCACTCGAGAACTCGGCCCGGCGCGCCCTGTTCAGCTCCGGGCCCGACGGCTACCGCGCACTCGAGCTCAGCCGCGACCTGCTGCGCGCCGTTCCCGGTGATCCGGGACTCGAATCGGTGTGGTTCCGCGTCGTCAACGACACCGAGGAGAAGCTCGTCGCGACGCTCGGCGACCTCATGGGCCCCGCAGCCGACCCCGTCGACGTGCGGCTCGCCGCCGTGGCGGGCAACACGGCGATGCGACTCGCGATCCAGACGTGGGCCGGCTCCGACGACGACACGGGCGCCGTCCCGCGTCCGGCGGACATCGCGGTGCGCTGCATCCGAACGCTCACCGCGGGACTCGTGTCGCCCTGAGCCGCGATGAGCGCCGGTCCATGGGACGCTGTAGCGCATGTCGCGCACGCCGCTTCCCGTCGAGGACTACGCCAGCCGGATCAGCGCCTACGTGTACGGCAACGTCCTCGTTCTCACCGCGTTGTTGCCCCTGAACGGCAGCGTCGGCCTCACGCACGCGGGACTCGTGGTGATCGGCACCTCGCTGTCCACGTTCGTGGCACACGCGTTCGCGGAGTCGGTGGGACGCAGCGCCCGGAGCGGACGGCAACTGACCACCGCCGAGCGCATTGCCGAGCTACGCGACTCCGTCCCGGTGCTCACCTCCGGCTTCGTGCCCGCACTCGTCGTCGGCATGGGCGGTTTCGGCTGGATCGAACTCGACAGCGCCCTGATTCTCGCCGAGATCTGGGTCGTCACCCGCATCGCGAGCATCACCTACGTGATCACCCGGCTCCGGGGCGAGCGCCCGAACGGGCAGACCCTGATCGGGTCACTGGTGCTCGGCGCCGTCGCCGTCGCCGTCGTGGCGATCAAGCTGATCCTCACGCACTAGCGCGAGATCGGCACCGGCTCCAGGATCTCCGCCCGCGCCTCGGGTGCCGCGGCCCGCAGCGCGTCCGCGCCCGGATCGTCGGGCTGCGCCTGGGACATCACCTCGGCCTCCACCCTGGCACGGTACGTCGCGACCTCACGGTCGACCGTCGCGTCGTCCCAGCCGAGCACGGGCGCGACGAGCCGGGCGACCTGCTCCGCACAGTTCACGCCCCGGTGCGGGTACTCGATCGAGATGCGGGTGCGCCTGGCGAGGAGGTCCTCCAGGTGCAGCGCGCCTTCCGCCGCTGCCGCGTACACCGCCTCCACCTGCAGGTAGTCGGGAGCGTCGGTGATCGGCTGGAGCAGTTCGGGCGTGTCCGCGGCCATCCCGAGGACCTCGTCGACGAGCGAGCCGTAGCGGTCGAGGAGGTGTTTGACGCGATACGGGTGCAGGCCGTGCAGCCGGCCCAGGTGCACGACCTGGTTCACCAGCGCGAAGTAGCCGTCCGCTCCCACGAGCGGAACACGCTCGGTGATCGACGGGGCGATCCGCGCCGGAATGTCCTCCGACGCCAGATCGACGGCATCCTTGCCCATCACGCGGTAGGTGGTGTACTTGCCTCCGGCGATGGCGATCAGGCCCGGTGCCACCCGGGCCACCGCGTGTTCACGCGAGAGCTTCGACGTCTCGTCGCTCTCCCCGGCGAGCAGAGGCCGCAGCCCGGCGTACACGCCGTCGATGTCGGCGTGCGTGAGCGGCGTGACGAGCACCTTGTTCACGTGCCCGAGGATGTAGTCGATGTCGGCCTTGGTCGCGGCGGGGTGCGCGAGATCGAGATTCCAGTCCGTGTCGGTGGTCCCGATGATCCAGTGACTGCCCCAGGGGATCACGAACAGCACCGACTTCTCGGTGCGGAGGATGATCGCGGCGTCACTGACGATGCGGTCCCGCGGGACAACGATGTGCACACCCTTGCTGGCACGTACCCGGAACCGGCCTCGCTGCCGGGACAACGCCTGGATCTCGTCGGTCCACACGCCGGTCGCGTTGATCACCACGTGCCCGCGCACCTCCGTGGTGCTGCCGTCCTCCGAATCCCGCACGCGCACACCGGAAACGCGATCCGCCTCCCGCAGGAACCCGACCACCTGCGTGGACGTGCGCACCACGGCGCCGTAGTGCGCGGCGGTGCGGGCGACCGTCATGGTGTGCCGGGCGTCGTCGACGACGGTGTCGTGGTAGCGGATGCCGCCGATCAGGGCGGTGCGCTTGAGACCCGGCGACATCCGCAGCGCACCGGACCGTGTCAGATGCTTCTGCGCGGGAACCGATTTCGATCCGCCCATTCGGTCGTACAGCATGAACCCGGCGGCCATGTACGGCCGCTCCCACACCCGGTGGGTCAGCGGGAACAGGAACTCGAGGGGCTTGACCAGGTGCGGCGCCAACGTCGACATCGACAGCTCACGCTCGTGCAACGCCTCGGCGACCAGACCGAACTCGAGCTGCTCCAGGTAGCGCAGACCGCCGTGGAACATCTTGGAGGACCGCGACGACGTCCCGGACGCGAAGTCACGCGCCTCCACCAGCGCCACCTTCAGCCCGCGCGTCGCCGCGTCCAGGGCGGCGCCCGCGCCGACGACCCCGCCACCGATGACCACGACGTCGAACTGGTCGACGCCCAACTGTTCCCAGGCCAGCTTGCGCTGGGCGGGTCCCAGGAACTGCACACCAGGCTGCTTGTCCAAAGCTTCGCTCCCGCAGTTGACGGCAAATCGTGGCCCAGCCTAGTAGCTTCATGCCGAGACCGCCCGAGAGACAAGGACGCCAGTGACCCGGTACATCGCCGCGATCGACCAGGGCACCACGTCGAGCCGCTGCATGATCTTCGACCACAACGGCCGCGCGGTGACCTCCGCCCAGCAGGAACACCGCCAGATCTTCCCCCGGGCCGGATGGGTGGAACACGATGCGAGCGAGATCTGGAGGACCACCAGGGAGGTGGTGGCCACAGCCCTCGCCAAACGCGACCTCACCAACGCGGACATCGCGGCCGTCGGCATCACCAACCAGCGCGAGACGACCGTCGTGTGGGATCGCGCCACCGGCGAACCCGTGCACAACGCGATCGTGTGGCAGGACACCCGCACCGACCAGCTGTGCGCGGAACTCGCGGGCGACCGTGGGCCGGACCGCTACCGCCGGACCACCGGACTCCCCCTGTCCACGTACTTCTCCGGACCCAAGCTCCGCTGGATCCTCGACAACGTCGACGGGGTACGCGACCGCGCCGAAGCCGGTGAACTCTGCTTCGGGACGATGGATTCGTGGATCCTGTGGAATCTCACGGGCGGGGTGACCGGGGGCGTGCACGCGACGGACGTGACCAACGCCTCCCGCACCATGCTCATGGATCTGCGCACCCTCACGTGGGACGAACAGATCTGTTCGGACATGCGGATCCCGATGTCGCTGCTGCCGGAGATCCGCAGCTCGTCCGGCGTCTTCGGCACCGCCCGCGAGCGGGGAAACCTCGCGGGTGTGCCGGTCGCGGGCATCCTCGGCGACCAGCAGGCCGCGACCTTCGGGCAGGCGTGCCTGTCACCGGGCGAGGCCAAGAACACCTACGGCACCGGCAACTTCCTGCTCCTGAACACGGGCACGGAACCGGTGCAGAGCGAGCACGGTCTGCTGACCACCGTCTGCTACCGGATCGGCGACGCCGCACCGGTGTACGCACTCGAGGGGTCGATCGCGGTGACCGGGTCGCTGGTGCAGTGGCTGCGCGACAATCTGGGAATCATCAACTCCGCCAAGGAGGTCGAACTGCTCGCCTCCGCGGTCCCGGACAACGGCGGCGCGTACATCGTGCCCGCCTTCTCCGGCCTGTTCGCCCCGCGCTGGCGCCCCGACGCCCGCGGCGCGATCGTCGGACTCACCCGGTTCGTCAACAAGGGCCACCTCGCCCGCGCCGCGCTGGAGGCCACTGCCTTCCAGACCCGGGAGGTGATCGAGGCGGCCGCCGCCGACTCCGGCGTCGCGCTCACCTCGCTCAAGGTCGACGGCGGCATGGTGCTCAACGAGACGCTCATGCAGTTCCAGGCCGACATCCTCGACGTCCCCGTCATCCGGCCGGTGGTCAACGAGACCACCGCACTCGGTGCCGCGTACGCCGCCGGCCTCGCGGTCGGCTACTGGGACTCGGAGGACGACATCCGCGCCAACTGGGAGGTCGGCCGGACCTGGACGCCGAACATGGCCGCGGACCGTCGGGACCGGCTGTACCGGGAATGGAACAGGGCCGTCGAGCGCACCTACGACTGGGCCGACTGACCCCCGTCCTGGTTCCCTGATGTCACATCGGGTAACGCCAGGTGACCCGATGTGACATCAGGGAACCGTCAGCGGCGGCGTCAGCCGGCGTGAGCGGCGGCGAGACGGGCGACGGCCTCGTCCAGCCGAGCGGGCGTGTTCGTCGTGAAGCACAGCCGAGCGCCGGCGCGGTCCCGCGCATCGACGGCGAAGGCGGAGCCGGGGACGAACGCGACGGCGTGATCGAGCGCGGCGCGCAGCAGCTCGTCCGTGTCGGTGCCGTCGTGGAACTCGAGCCACCCGAACATGCCGCCACCGATTCGGGACAGCGTCGCACGGTCGCCGAATTCACGCTGGACCGCACCGCGCAGCGCGTCCGCACGGCGACCGTACTCGGCGCGCAGTGCGCCGAGGTGCCCGTCCAGCCACGGTTCGTCGACGAGCAACTCGGACACGATCTCGTGCGCCAGTCGGGAGTCGCACAGATCGGCCCCCTGCTTGACCAGTTCCACCGCGGCGCAGATCTCACGGGGTGCGACCATCCATCCCACGCGCAGGGCGGGCGCGAGCGTCTTCGACACACTGGAGAGCCGGACCACCCGATCAGACTGCGCGGCAAGCGGTTCCGGCGGGAGGCCCGCGTAGTGCAACTCGCCGTACGGGTCGTCCTCGACGACGAGAAATCCGTAGCGCTCGGCGAGGGCGGCCAACTCCCGCCTGCGCGGCGCCGACAGGGTCACGCCGCGCGGATTGTGGAACGTGCTGACGGTGTGGACCAGGACCGGCCGCTCCCCTGCGGCGAGGAGATCGGCGAGCCGGTCGGTCCGCATGCCGTCCGCGTCGAGCGGGACGGTCAGGATCCGCGCCTGCGCGGCGCGCAGCACCTGAAGCGCTCCGGGATAGGCGGGTTCCTCGACCACGACGGTCGCGCCCGGGTCGACGAGCACCTGCGCGATCAGGCTCAGCGCCTGCTGTGAGCCGTGCGTGACGGCCACCTCGGCGGCTGCCACGGGCTGCGGACGCGACGCCGACTCCCGCCGGGCGATCACCTCACGCAGGGCGAGCAGGCCGGCGGTCTCGGTGTACTGCAGGGATTCGGCGGACTCGAGTGCCCGTGCGGTGGCGACACGGATCCTGTCGAGTGGGACGAGGCCCGGATCGGGAAGGCCGCCGGCGAGGCTGAGGACCTCGGGCCGGGCGGTCACCGCGAGCAGGTCTCGGATGGCGGACGAACGCAGCGCGGCCATACGGCGCGCGAGGACTGGGGGCACGACAACTCCCGGAGATCGGCGGGGACGAGGACGGGTCTCCTGATTCCTGTCGGATGCACGCGCCGAAGCGGGAATCGGGACGCGTGCACTGGAGACGACCTGTCGCCGGCGGATCCACGGGCGGGAGGCACGGAAGGCGGCCGGAGGGTGCCGGCCGCCTTCCACTATGACTCCATCGGGATCGGCATGTGAAATGCCGATCCCGAATAGCGGGATCAGTCGAGGTCGTCGTGTCGCATCAGCTGCCGCGCGGCCTCGGTGATCGACCCGGACAGCGACGGATACACCGAGAACGTCTGCGCGAGGTCGTTCACCGACAGGTTGTTCTGCACGGCGATCGCGATCGGCAGGATCAACTCCGATGCGGTGGGCGCGACCACCACGCCGCCGATGACGACACCGGTCGCGGGGCGACAGAAGATCTTCACGAATCCACGTCGCAGCGAGGACATCTTGGCTCGCGGGTTGGTGTTCAGCGGCAGCATCACCGTGCGAGCGGGCACGTCACCGTTGTCGATGGCGGCCTGGCTGACGCCGACGTTCGCGATCTCGGGCCGGGTGAACACCGCGGACGCCACGGTCTTGAGCTTGATCGGGCTCACGCCCTCGCCGAGCGCGTGGTACATCGCGATGCGTCCCTGCATGGCCGCGACCGAGGCGAGCGGGAGCAGTCCGGTGCAGTCACCGGCTGCGTAGATACCCGACACCGACGTCCGCGACACCCGGTCGACCCGCAGGTAGCCGCCGCGATCGAGCTCGATGCCGACCTTCTCGAGGCCCAGACCGGAGGTGTTCGGCGTGGAACCGACGGTCATCAGCGCGTGACTGCCCTCCACCGTGCGCCCGTCGGACAGGGTGACGCGGATGCCGTCGGCGGTGCGGACCACGGAATCCGCGCGGGCGTGCTTGACGAGCGTCACACCGCGCTCGGACAGCGCCTCCTCGAGAACCAGCGCGGCATCGGCATCCTCGTGCGGAAGCACACGGTCGCGGCTCGACACCATCGTGACGTGCACACCCATCTCGGTGTACGCGGACACGAACTCGGCGCCCGTCACACCCGATCCGACGACGACGAGATGCTCGGGCAGGGTGTCGAGATCGTAGAGCTGGCGCCAGTTGAGGATCCGCTCACCGTCCGGCTCCGCGCCCGGCAGCACCCGAGGTGACGCACCGGTCGCGATCAACACCACGTCGGCCTCGAGGATCCGCTCCCCGCCCCCCGCGAGGGACGCCCGGACCTGATGGGACGCCATGCCGATGACGGAGTCGATCAGCTCACCCGAGCCGGAGAGCAACTCCACCCCGGCCGCCTCCAGCTTTCCCCGGATGTCGGCGGACTGCGCCTGCGCGAGGCTCTTGACCCGCGCGTGGATCTGCGGAAGGAAGATCGTCGCCTGCTCCGGATCGAGGGCGATGCCGAGGTCGGTGGCTCGCCGCATGTCCGTCCGGACCCCGGTCGACGCGATGAAGGTCTTCGACGGAACGCAGTCCCACAGCACGCAGGCGCCGCCGACACCGTCGGAGTCGACGAGGGAGACCGATGCCCCGTGCGCCGCGGCGACAAGCGCCGCCTCGTAGCCGGCGGGGCCACCGCCAATGATCACGATCCGGGTCATCCGTCCTCCATGTTTCGGCAGCGTGCGCGCATTTCTCGGTGCTTTCACGCTATTCCACCGGGACGGTCGCATGCACATCGAGACGCAGCCGGAGCGACGAACGGGGCGGTTCCTGCGCCGGGAGGATCACGACGGGGCGGCGCGAAGCCCGGTTGCCGGTCGAACCTCACGCGTCCACGGTCTAGGCTTTCGCCGTGCCGATTTACGCCGCCTACGGATCCAACATGCACCCCGAGCAGATGCTGCAGCGCTGCCCGCATTCGCCGATGGCGGGGACGGGCTGGCTCAACGGCTGGCGGTTGACGTTCAGCGGCGGGGACATCGGCTGGGAGGGCGCACTGGCGACGGTCGTCGAGGACCCCGACTCACGCGTGTTCGTGGTGCTCTACGACGTGCCCGACGAGGACGAGGCGAGCCTCGACCGGTGGGAGGGCTCCGAACTCGGGATCCACCGCAAGATCCGGCTGCGGGTGGACACCGACTCCGGCGACTCGGTACTGGCCTGGCTCTACGTGCTCGACGCCTACGAGGGCGGGCTGCCGTCCGCTCGCTACCTCGGCGTGATGGCCGACGCCGCGGAGATCGCCGGGGCACCCGCGGACTACGTCCGCGAACTGCGCACCCGCAACAGCCGCAACGTCGGCCCGGGGACCCCCGGCTACTCCGGCTGACCGCGGTCACCCCCGGGGACGGTCGGCTCGCCACTTCAGGGGACGGTCGGCTCGCCTCCGATGGCCAGGTTGGCGAACACCCGCACCCCGACACCGAGCGCCCGCTCGTCGAGGTCGAACGTCGGCTGGTGGATGTCGAGTTGCTCGCCGATTCCCGCCCACACGCCGAGCCGCGCCATCGCGCCCGGCACCTCCTCGAGGTACCAGGAGAAGTCCTCACCGCCGCCCGACTGCGGTGTGTCCGACAGCGCATCCGGTCCGAGCTGCGAGATCGCATGCTCGAACATGCGGGTGGAGACCTCGTCGTTCACGACGGGAGGCACCCCGCGCCGGTAGTTGAGTTCGTAGCGCACGCCCGTCGGGGCGAGCAGCCCGTGGACGATCTCGCGCACGAGTGGTTCGAGCAACGCCCAGGTGTCGTGGTCGCCGGTACGGACGGTGCCGACGAGCCGCCCCGTCTGCGGGATGGCGTTCGGTGCCTGTCCGGCACTGACCGCGCCCCACACCATCACGGTGCTGGTACGCGGGTCGATGCGCCTGCTCAGCATGCCGGGCAGTCCGGTGATGACGGTGCCGAGGGCGTACACCAGGTCGGTGGTCAGGTGCGGTCGGGAGGTGTGCCCACCAGGCGAGTCGAGCAGCAGTTCGACGGTGTCGGCGGCGGACGTGATGGCACCGAGCCGGACCCCGACCCGCCCCGCAGCGAGTCGCGGATCACAGTGCAGCGCAAAGATTCTCGACACACCCTCCATGGCACCGGTGGCGACGACGTCGAGCGCGCCACCCGGCATCACCTCCTCGGCGGGCTGGAACACCAGCCGCACCCCGTTCGGCAGCGGCTCCGGCGCCTGCGCGAGCGCGAGGCCCGTTCCCAGCAGGATCGTCGTGTGCGCGTCGTGACCGCAGGCATGGGACACCCCCGGGACGGTCGACGCGTACGGCGCGCCCGTGTCCTCCTGCAGCGGCAGGGCGTCCATGTCCGCGCGCAGGGCGACTCGCGGTCCGTCCGGTCCGATGTCACAGATGAGTCCGGTGCCACCCGGCAGGATGCGCGGCGACAGTCCGGCGGCGGTGAGGGTGTCCGCGACGAACTCCGTGGTCGCGAACTCCTGCCGGGCCAGTTCCGGGTGCGCATGGATGTGACGTCGCCACCCGGACAGGTCCGCGATGTGCTCGTCGACCCAGCGGTCGATCCAACCGGTCACTGCGCGATCCCCTGTCGCCGGCGCGCGAGCTCTCGCGCAGCGCGGGCCTCCAGCAGCCTCGTCCGTTGCGCCGGGTCGGTCGCGGCGGCGATCACCGTTCCCGCGAGCGCCCGCGCGCCGTCGAGCACGGCCCGGTCGGCGGACTCCGTCACGCAGGCCGCTGCGAACTCCGGCTGATGGGTGACCGCGCCACCCGATTCGATCCCGATCACGGGGTGTATCCCCGGAATCACCTGCGTCACGTTTCCCATGTCGGTGCTGCCCAGCGGGCGCGATCCTTCCCGGTCGGGGGGCAGCGGCGAGCGGCCCATCGTCTCGATCTGTTCCCGGTACGCCCCCACCAGCCACGGGTCGGGGCGCAGTTCGTGGTAGTTCGGTGACACCGTACGGATCTCGTGCGTGCACCCCGCCGCCAGCGCGCCCGCCTCGAAGCATGCGAACGCCCGATCCGCCAGCGCCGTCAACGCGGTGGCCGTCTCGGCGCGCAGGTAGTACAGCATCTCGGTTCGGGCCGGGACGATGTTCGGGGCGACGCCACCGTCGCTGACGATGCCGTGCATCTGCTGACCCGGATCGAGGTGCTGACGCAGCAGTCCGAGCCCGACCTGCGCGACGGTCGCGGCGTCGGCGGCGTTGAGGCCCAACTGCGGTGCCGCCGAGGCGTGCGCTTCGCGTCCACTGAAGGTGACGGCGACGTCCGCCATCGCGAGCGAGTGCGCGCCCGCGATGTCGTCCGGGCCGGGATGAACCATCGCGACCATGGCGAGGTCGTCGAACACCCCGCGGTCGAGCATCAGGACCTTGCCCCCGCCGGTCTCCTCCGCAGGCGTGCCGATCACCCTGATCGTGATTCCGAGCCGATCGGCCAGCGGCGCGAGCGCGATACCGGCGCCGACGGCGGCCGCGGCGATGATGTTGTGCCCGCAGGCGTGCCCGATCTGCGGGAGCGCGTCGTACTCGGCGAGGATGCCGACGACGAACTCCCCGCTGCCGCGTTCGGCGCACAGCGCGGTCGGCAGGTCGGCGTACGGGATCGCGACCTCGAAGCCGTACCGGGACAGCACGTCCGCCACCTTCGCGGCGCTGCGGTGCTCGTCGAAGGCGAGCTCGGGTTCGGCGTGGATGGAGTGGGACAGCGCGATCAGGTCCGCCTGCGCACGCACGATCGCGTCGTCCACTTCCGAGGTCACAACTCCCAGTGTCTCACCCGGGTCGCCGTGGAGCGGCAGTTGGTGCGGTCACCCCCGCGGGGCGGCGGTGACCGCACCACCACACGCAGGTCTATCCGAAGGCGAGGTTGTCCGGGGTGGTCGCGACAGCGAACGCGTCGAGGATCGGTGCGTGCAGGTCCGACTTGATCTTGGCGAGGTTCTTGCCGTGCAGCGTGGTGGTCGCGGCGGCACGGGCGACCGCGGCGGCGAGCACACCGTCACCCTCCGCGATCTCGTTGACGATGCCCGCGGCCAGTGCATCCGCGCCGCCGTAGCGGCGACTGGTCGTCATCGCCTCGACGGCGACCGCACGCGGCAGCTGCAGCGTCATGAGCGCGTTCATCCCGACCGTGAACGGCATGTTGAGGTTGGCTTCCGGCAGGCACCAGAAGCCGCGGTCCGCGCGCATCACCCGCAGGTCGGACGACGCGGCGAGCATCGTGCCCGCGCCGAACGCGTGGCCGCCGATCGCGGCGACCGTGGTCATCGGGAAGGTCAGCACCCGACTGAAGACGGTGTGCACCCTGTCCAGGTACCAGTGGATCTTGTCGAGGTTGCCGAAGAGCCAGTCGGTGTCGAGGCCGTTCGTGAAGAACTTGCCGGACGCCGCGAACACCAGCGACGCCGGTCCGTCGACCCCCTCGACCTCGTCGAGCGCGGTGTGGAACGCGTCGATCCAGTCGGGGTGGAAACGGTTCTCGCTGTCGGTCTGGCCCTGGTCGCCGAGGTGCAGGATGTGGACGTCGCCGTCGCGCTCGAGGTAAGGCATGCCCGATACCTTACCTGCGAGTAACTTCCGTTGTCGCCAGTACTGTGCCCTCATGGATTCCCTCCAGCAGCAGGCCGCGCAGGTACTGCGTGAACGGACCGGCGCCGCCGCACACGACGTCGCGATCGTCCTCGGCTCGGGATGGCGGGCGGCCGCGGACGCCTTCGGGCCCGCCACCGTGAGCATCCCGATGACCGAGCTGCCGGGTTTCGCCGCCCCGTCCGCCTCGGGTCACGCAGGCACCGTGCTGTCCGTGCCGGTCGGCGAGCTCCGGGTGCTCGTCCTGCTCGGACGCACCCACGCCTACGAGGGCCACGAACTCACCCGCGTCGTGCACCCGGTGCGTACCGCAGTCGCGGCCGGCGCCCGCACCGTCGTGCTGACCAACGCCGCGGGCGGCATCCGCGACGGACTCGCCGTCGGACAGCCCGTCCTGATCTCCGACCATCTCAACCTGACCTCGCGGTCCCCCCTGGTCGGAGCGCAGTTCGTCGACCTCGTAGACGCCTACTCCCCACGGCTGCGGGCACTGGCACGGTCTATCGACCCCGCCCTGGAGGACGGCGTGTACGCCGGTCTGCCCGGACCGCACTACGAGACGCCCGCCGAGATCCGCATGCTCCGCACACTCGGCGCCGACCTCGTCGGAATGTCCACCGTGCACGAGACGATCGCCGCCCGCGCCCTCGGCGCGGAGGTGCTGGGGATCTCCCTGGTGACCAATCTCGCCGCGGGCATCACGGGTGAGCGGCTCGATCACGCGGAGGTCCTCGCGGCGGGGGCGGCATCCGCCGGGCGCGTCGGCGGCCTCCTGCGCGAGCTGGTGTCGGCGCTGTGACACCGCCACTGAGGCAACTGGTGGACGACTGGATCGCCGGCGATCCCGATCCCGCCGCCCGGGCGGAACTGCGTTCGCTGCCCGACGCCGAGTTGGCGGACCGCTTCGCCGCGCCCCTGACGTTCGGCACGGCCGGCCTACGCGGACCGCTGCGCGCCGGACCGAACGGGATGAACGTCGCCGTCGTCACCCGCGCGACCGCGGGCATCGCAGCCTGGCTGCAGGCGAAGTGCCTCGGCGGATCCGTCGTGGTCGTCGGCCGCGACGGCCGTCACGGTTCCGCGGTGTTCGCGACGACCGCGGCGGAAGTGCTTGCGGGAGCCGGATTCTCGGTGGTCCTACTGCCCGGACCGACGCCGACACCGGTGCTCGCCTATGCCGTCCGGGCGCTGCGGGCACAACTCGGCGTGCAGATCACCGCCTCGCACAACCCGGCAGGCGACAACGGGTACAAGGTGTACCTCGACGGCGGTGCGCAGCTGATCTCGCCGTCCGACCGCGAGATCGAGACGGCGATCGCCGCCGTCGGCCCGGCGGCGGCGGTCCCACGCTCGACGGTCGAACCGGCCGCAGCGAGCACCCTGCGCGCCGACTACCTCGCCCGCGTCGCCGCACTGGCCCGCGGCAGGGACCGCGACCTGCGAATCGCCGTCACCCCGCTGCACGGCGTCGGCGGCAGTGCCGTCGTCGACGCGCTCCGGGCAGCGGGCTTCGCCGACATCCACACCGTCGGCAGCCAGTTCGCGCCCGATCCCGACTTCCCCACGGTCGCGTTCCCGAACCCGGAGGAGCCCGGGGCGACGGATGCACTCCTGGAACTGGCCGCGGCCGTCGACGCGGATCTCGCCGTCGCGCTGGACCCCGACGCCGACCGGTGCGCCGTCGGTGTCCCGACACCCGACGGGTGGCGGATGCTCACCGGTGACGAGACCGGCGCGATCCTCGGTGACCACCTGCTGAGCGAACTCCCTGCGGGCACCGACCCGCTCGTCGCGACGACGGTGGTGTCCTCCCGACTGCTCGCGCGCATCGCCGCCGCGCGCGGCGCCCGGTTCGCTCGGACCCTCACCGGATTCAAGTGGCTCGTGCGGGCGGGCGAGGGGCTGGTCTACGCGTACGAGGAGGCCATCGGGCACTGTGTCGCGCCGGACCTGGTGCGGGACAAGGACGGCATCTCCGCCGCCGTCGTCGTCGCGGACCTCGCCGCGACGCTGAAGGCACACGGTCGAACCGTGCCGGACGTGCTCGACGATCTCGCCGTCGAGCACGGCGTGCACGCGACCGCGCAGGTGTCACTGCGCTTCGCCGATCCCACGGGGATCACGGACGCCATGACGCGACTGCGCGGCCGGCTGCCGACCGAGTTGGCTGGCGAACCCGTCACGGCAGACGATCTGTCCACCCGGCGCGGGCAGTCGCGCACCGACGCAGTCGTCCTGACCGGGCGACGGGTGCGGATGGTGGTCCGTCCGTCCGGGACCGAACCGAAGCTCAAGTGCTATCTCGAGGCTGTCGAGTCCGTCTCCGGACGCGACGACCTGTCCCGTGCGCGCAGCGCGGCCGCCGACACGCTCCGTCGCGGCACACTGTTCGCCCGGTCGCTCGTCACGCCGTAGCGAGCTCCGGCTGGCCAGTGGTTCCCGATCCCTCCCGGATGTACCGACGACGATGGGGCGCCGGGTGCGTCGTACCCGGATCGGGAGAGGTGCCCTAGATGTTGCGCGGTCCGAACTGGCGGTCACCCGCGTCACCGAGACCGGGCACGATGTAGGCGTCCTCGTTCAGCCCGTCGTCGACGGCCGCGACGACCAGTCGGATCGGCAGACCCGAGTCGGCGAGTGCCGCAACGCCTTCGGGAGCGGCCACGACGCAGACCGCGGTGACGTCGGTGGCGCCGCGCCCGGCGAGCAACTCGATGGTCCGCACCATCGAGCCGCCGGTCGCGAGCATCGGGTCGAGGACGTATACGGGGAGACCCGACAGGTCCTCGGGCAACGATTCGAGGTACGGCACGGGCTCGTGCGTCGTCTCGTCGCGGGCCATGCCCACGAACCCGACCTGCGACTGCGGGATCAGCGAACTCGCCTGCTCGACCATGCCGAGGCCGGCCCGGAGCACCGGCACGAGCAGCGGCGGGTTCGCCAGCCGGACGCCACGAGCGGGGGCGACGGGGGTCGCGACCTCGAACTCCTCGATCTCCGCGTCGCGGATCGCCTCGTAGATGAGCATGTGGGTCAGCTCCCGCAGCGCCGACCGGAAGGCGGGATTGCTGCTGCGAGCGTCGCGCATGGTGGTCAGCAGGGCTGCCGCGAGCGGGTGATCGACCACGTGCGTCTCCATGGCCTCAGGATAGGCAGCCACACCACGGCGCCGCGACGCGGCTCGGACGACGGCGCCACGCGAGGGAACCGGAAGCCACGGCGGTGCGTCCAATGTTGTGACGGGTGCACAGTCACGCACCCGCCGAGACGAGGAAACGGGGGGTACGGGATGGCCGAGTTCTCAGCGGTGACCGAGGGGATCCGCGCCTACGGCGGCACCGCCACGGCGATGGCGTCGGGTGTCCGGGACGCGGCGCTGGGCGCGGCCGCGACGGGTCCGGGAGTGCTGACGCCGGTGTTCGGGCTGATCGGTGGCGACTTTCTGGCCGCATTCGCGTCGGCGCACGGCGCACACACTGCCGCGTTGACGGCGCTCGCGGACACCCTCGACGGCATGGGCGTCGCCGCGCACGCCACCGCCACCGCCTACGACGACGCCGACTGCGGTGTCGCGACTGCCGTGACCGCCGCGGGTGCGGAGGTGATCGCGTGATCCCCGTCGACGTGCTGACGCGTCCCATCACGGACCTGGTTTCCTCGTTCGGTTCCGGAGCCCTGCCCGCGGACGGCCCGCCGGAGGCGCTCGCCGTCGCGTCCGCCGCCCTCGATTCCGCGTACGCCCTCGGCAAGCTCGGGCTCGCCGAGCTGGGCGGCGCCTGGACGGGCGTCGCGGCCGAGGCCGCGATCACGAAGGGTGAGCAGGCGCAGGCCCAGCAGGTTCAGCTCTCCGAGCAGGGCACGGAGATCGCCCGGGTGGTCACCGCGGCGTCCGAGGTGGTCGGCGCGGGCCTCGTGGAACTGCAGGGGATCGTGCAGTCGTTCGTGTCGACCGCGATCTCGGCGGGTCCCGCGTTGACCACCCCGGCGGGCCAGATGATGATCGTGGCGTCTGCGATCGACCATCTGTCCCGTGGCCTGTCAGTGGTCGCGCGGGTGCGCGGCGAGCTCGACGTGCACACGGCAGCGATGGCCCGGTTCGTGACACCCGAACCGGTGGCCGCACCGGCGCCGGTCGGCGACATCCACGCCGTCATGAGCCGATCGATCGGAGATCCGCTGGCCGGTGTGCAGGAGCGCGGCGACTCGATCGGCGCGTTCGTCCAGCACTTCGTCGACGCGGCGAAGACGGCACCGAACCCGTTCGGTGACGGCCCGCTGTTCCCGGGGCAGGAGGCACAGGGCGACGCCGGGGGGCCGGCTGCGCTCGGCGGCAACGATTTCGGAAGCAGCGACTTCGGCAGCAGTGGCGGAGTCCAGATCCTGCTCCCCGACGGCAGCACGGCGACGGCGCCGAACGCGGAGGCCGCGAACGCGGTGCGGAACGCGTTGAGCCAGCAGGGTGTGCCGTACCAGTGGGGCGGCACGGCGCCGGGCCAGGGCCTGGACTGCTCGGGCCTGACGCAGTGGGCGTACGGCGAGGCCGGCATCGACCTGCCGCGGACCGCCCAGGAGCAGACGGTGGGCCTTCCCGTCGATTCCGCCGACCTGATGCCCGGCGACCTCGCCGTGTGGGACGGCCACGTGGCGATGGTCATCGGCAACGGCCAGATGGTCGAGGCAGGCGATCCGGTCCAGGTGTCGGCAGTGCGCACCGGCAACATCGGGATGGGCTTCCACGGCTTCTACAGGCCCAGCCAACCGTTTAGCGCCTAATGTGTACCACATGCGAGTTGCGATCTACGCGAGGATCTCCGCAGACCCCTCCGGAAACGAGCTCGGTGTAGGTCGCCAGCTCGAAGACTGCCGGACGCTCGTCGACCAGCTCAAATGGGAGCCGGTCGACGAGTTTGTCGACAACGACCTGAGCGCATCGAGCGGTGTCGTCCGTCCGGAATATGAGCGACTCCTCGCTGACGTCGAAGCCGGGGCGGTCGATGCAATCGTCGCCTGGCACCCCGATCGGCTCTACCGGCGAACCTCGGATCTCGAGAGGCTCATCCTCGTCGCCGAGGCGCACGGGGTCACCTTCCGGACCGTGATGGCCGGAGACATCGACCTCTCGACCGCCTCAGGTCGAATGGTGGCCCGCATGCTCGGAGCTGCGAGCACACACGAGGTCGAGCGAGCGCGGGAGCGGATGGTCCGAGCCCACCTTCAAGCCGCCATGAACGGCAAGTGGCGGCTCCGAAAGAGAGCGTTCGGCTGGACCCTCGGCGGTGTCGAGCTCGTCGAGGAGGAAGCCGAGGCGATCCGCAAGGCCGCCCGGCACGTCCTCACAGGCGGGAGTGTCCGATCCGTCGTCCGTGAATGGAACGAGAGCGGGCTGCAGACAGCCGGGTCGGCGGCGAAGTTCGACGGCACCGCGATTCGCGAGATCCTCACCTCGCCTCGGGTTGCCGGTCTCGCGACGTACAAGGGCCGGATCGTCGGCCCCGGCCAGTGGCCCGCGATTCTCAGCGAGGACGAACACCGGGGGTTGGTGGCCGTCTTCTCCAACCGCGCGCGACGGAGGTCGAGGACCTACGAGCGCAAACACCAGGGCTCGGGCGTCTACCGGTGCTCGGAGTGCCCGGCGACTGTCCACGTCCACCAGGACGGCAAGGGGAGGCAGTCCTATCGGTGCTCGGAATCTCCGGGGCACCCGAGCCGTCGAGTCGAGACCCTCGACGCCTACATTGCCGACCTCGTCATCGGGCGGCTCTCGAAGTCGGGTGTGTTTGACCAACTCTTCGCACCGAGCGTGGTGGTCGACCTGGATGCGTTGCATGCCGAGCGGAGCGGGTTGGAGGAGCGCCTCAGCGAGCTCACGGGCCTGTACGCCGAGGGCATCCTCGATGCCGAGCAGCTCCGCGAAGGTGCCACCACGATTCGCGAGAAGATCCTGACCGTCGAGCTCCGGATGGGTGAGTCTCAGATCGAGATCCCCGACTGGCTCCGGTCGGGTACCGCCGAGATCGCCTCCGTCCCTGCCCTCCGCCAGCGCTGGGAGGCCACGTCGGCGGATCGTCGAGGCAAGATCATCGGCCGACTCCTGGACGTCTCGATCCTGCGGTCGCCGAGCGGTCGGCGGCGGTTCTGCCCTGAGTTCGTCCTCACGGAGTGGAAGCTCCCCGAGATCCTCGAGCCGAAGGATGCCGCTGCAGTCGTCTCGTTGCTCGCCCCGGCCTCCGAAGTCGAGGACGACCTCGCCGCCCGATTCGCCGAGTCCATGACGAAGACCTGGGAGACGTACACCGAGGCGGCACGGCTGTTGTCAGAGGGTAACGACATCCAGGCGGTCATCGAGAAGTTGGGCAACAGCTAGACCCCTCGTCGACCCTCGAAACTCCCGACACCGGGAGGATGGTCCACCCACTGTGGCGATGTCGGCCCCGAGAACGCCTCGTCCTCCGAAAGTCACACAGTTCCAAGGAATTTGAGACTCTCAACCCGAGCTTGACCCTGTGACGTAACGAACACACGTCAATTTCTCGACCCCTTAAGTGTCAAACCCGCTACCTAAGGGGTGAAGTTTGACGAATTGTCTAGCCCTAGACAGTGTTTCGACGCCCTGACCTGCCCAGTTTCCCTTTACACGAAATGTGCCGGAATGTAACTTCGATCCCGTCAGCGCGGCACAGGGTAAGTGCCGCAGATTATTTCACGGTTAAGGAGAAATTCGAATGTCCCAGGAAATCACCCAGGAGTACATCTCGGTATCCGGTGCGGCCAAGCGCTTCGGCTGCAGCACCACCGCCGTCCGCCAGTGGATCGCAGACGGTCGAGTCGAGGCCATCAGGCTCGGACCGAAGACCATCCGGATCTTGATCTCGTCCCTCGATGACCTCATCACCGAGGTCCTGGATTCGCCCACACCAAACCTCGCGAAGCACATTCCGAATCGCGCCCGACGACTCGCACAGAGCCACGGCCTCGTCCTCACCCTAGACATCGGCGTGTTCGGGCTTCACATCTGCGACTTGCACGGCGCGGATTGCAGGGCACGAAAGGTCACAGACGTCGACGCTCAGCATGGGGAGCATCACGAGCTCGTTTTCGCCTCTCAGGATATTGAGCGGGTTATCGCCTACCTCGACAACCCATTTGGGCCCGAACAGGCCGCCTAACCTCCCCACCCCAACGATTCACACTCCGACGATCCCCGTCGCGAGATCACTCTCAAACACTCTCAGAGGCAATAATGAACGACTGCAACGTATCCGCACCCGGCAACGGCGACGCCCCACTCGGCCCCGCCGCCCACAATGTCCTCGAGCGCCTCCGCTCCCTCGGGATCCCCCTCTCCGGCGACGGACTGACGAGCGAATGCCCAGCCACCGCCCACAGCGGCTCCGAAGGTGCCGAGCTTTGGATCCACCCCAACGCGAACGGTGTCGTCCTCGAATGCGCGGACGGATGCTTCACCGACGACATCCTCGACGCGCTCGAGATCGTCGCCGAGGGTCTCGCTGACAGCTATTGGGAGCGGCAGCAGACCGCACGACGCAACGAGTGGCCGAGCCCGAACGAGCCGCACAAGGTCGCTCTCCGGATGCTCGCCAGGCTCTCGTACCAGGGCACGCCCACCCTGCGGTATTGGCGAGGCTCCTGGATGCTCTGGGAAGGCGTGAAGTACCGGGAGGCCGAGCCGACCGAACTCCGCCGTCACATCTACCAAACCCTCACGGACGCCGTCTACCTCAAGGTGGACGCGAAGGGGAACACCTCGCGGCCGAGGTGGGGTCCAGGAAAGACCAAGGTGTCGAACGTCCTCGATGCGATGGAGTCCGAGACCTTCCTCAATCCCTCGGTCGGATCGCCGAGTTGGTGCGGCGGGTCCGGCGTCTTCACCGCAGCCTCGACCTCGATCATCTGCGCGAACGGGATCCTCAACATCGAGGACAAGACGTTGACGCCACACACTCCGCGTCTGTTCTCCCAGATCTCGGTGCCGTTCGACTACGACCCCGCCTCCCCGGAGCCTGTCGAGTGGTTGCGGTTCCTCGGGAACATCTTCGAGCACGACCCCGACGCGATCCACACACTCCAGGAGTACATCGGCTACATCCTCAGCGGCCGAACGGATCTCCAGAAGGGCTTGCTCCTGGTCGGCCCGAAGCGTGCGGGCAAGGGCACGATCTTCCGAGTCCTGACGACGCTCCTCGGCGGCGAGGAGAACGTGGCCTCGACGGTGCTCGCCAAGCTCGCCAACAACTTCGGCCTCGAATCCCTCATCGGCAAGCCGCTCGCGATCATCCCGGACGCCACCCTGGACGATAAGAACCGCGACATGGATCAGATCGTCGAGCGGCTCAAGTCGATGATCGGCGAGGACACCGTCGAGATCCCGAGGAAGTACAAGACGGACTGGGTAGGCAAGCTCGGCGCACGCTGGATCATCGGCGCGAACGCCCTGCCCTACCTCGCGGACGCCTCCTCGGCGGTCTCCTCCCGGTTCGTGGTCCTGGAACTCGTGAAGAGCTTCTACAACCAAGAGGACTACACGCTCGGTGACAAGCTCGCCGCCGAGATGAGCGGGATTCTGAACTGGGCACTCGAGGGTCTCGATCGACTGAATCGAACCGGTAGGTTGACGACCAGCTCGCTGTCGCAGGAGCGCACCCGAGACATGGAGGACCTGTCCTCGCCGGTGTCGGTGTTCGTCCGGGAGATGTGCGACCTCGACCCCGAGGCGAAGACCGGCAAACAACAGCTCTTCGACCTCTGGGAGATCTGGCGACGCGGAGAAGGCTTCGACCGGATCAACGCCACGGTGTTCGGGCGCAACCTCAAATCCGCCGTGGCGAGCATCGGCAACTCGGCCAAGATCCCGCACCCCACCGACCCGAACAAGCGGCTCAACGCCTTCTCCGGCATCAAGCCGAAGGAGGACGCCGGGGAGCGTGCGAGTCGGGTGAGCTTCGGAGACGCCAACTTCTGGCGGGTGATGGCCGAACAAGCTGAGCCGGTGAGCCGTGAGGACTACTTCGCAGCGGACTACCCCTTCGAGGACCCTGAGAAGTAGCAGCGACCGGGTGTCCTAGTAGGTGCCGCCTGTCCCAGCCCGCCAACCCATCTGGGACAGGATCTAGGACACCCAAACCCGCTGGTCACCCCCTCTTTTTCTCTCTCTTGTCCTACTTTCCTAGATAAATACCAGAAAGAGGTAAAGATAGAGAAGAAGAGGGTATAGGAGGATATACAGAGAGAGTATGTATACCCACTCAAATCTGAGCCAGTTTTTCGCAGAAGTAGGACAGGACCTCGAGACGGCCCGGAATCCGCCTTTGACCTGCGGCGATTCTTGACAGGCCCGGAAAATCAAACTAGGACACGCAACTAGGACACGGAGATCGGGATGCCGGACACGGCGAATCCTCCCGGCACTGCCTGACCGGTGAGACGGAGAAGGCCTCGGGGACGTATGTGGCACCCCCGAGACCTCCCCGGTGATCGGGAGCGAAGCTACCGCCCCCGAGCCTCCTGGTGGATCGAGCGGGAGTACACCCCACTCGAGCACCTCGGTGGCCGAAGGCGAAGGCACCGCCCTCGGACACCGGAGAGCCGTGCCCGGTTACGACGGGCGCAGTTCTCGCCGAGATCGTACGACAGCCGGGTGACACGGTTTCATCGCACATATTGCGGAATATGTAAAAGTTTCTCCGAATGCTCGAAATGGGCACGGTTTTACTTGTCCGCTTTCTTCGCGATTGGGAGAATGGTATTCAACAGCCGAACGCCACATAGACGATTTATCCCAGGCCGTCGGCTCCCCATTCAGATCTTTTCAAGGAGAAACACATGGCTACGGAGCCATCCCCCAACGAATTCGAGGACAACCTCCTCGCCGCACTCAAGAAGTTCATCGAGGACATTACCGAAGCCGTCTCGACGGCTTCCGACATCACCCGCACTCTCCACCCGGTCCCGGCAGACGAGCCCTCGGTGGAAGAGGTGGACGCAGCGGCGTTGCCGGAGGACGAGCCCGCGCCCCTCATCGAGACCCCCCAGGTCTTCGTCAGAGGTGGAGGTGGAGGTGGTGGTGGAGGTGCGGGAGCCGAGACGCCAAGGGACAACCCGGGTCTCATCCGGGCGGTGGAGGCCCTCGGACAGCTGAGTGGTCGATTCTGGTTGATCGAGCCTCTCTCCGGATCCGATGAGGGTGTCGAGTACGTCGACACGGTCATCCGGCACTGGGCGGACGGTCAGGTGCGCATCCTCCGACGTAAGCCGGAAACCGTCGCCGACAGCCTCGAGGCCCTCGGCGTCCTGAACAAGGTTGACGGTCACTTCGCCGCCCTCGAGTCTGCGATCGAGGAGATCGCCAGCGTGCCCGACCGGATCCACGCCCGGAACGCTCTGCGGGCAGTTCGCCGGACGATCGAGAAGGCCAGCGGCACAGAGGACGGTGCGGCATGAGCGAGGCGAGGAAGATCCAGAAAAAGCGCCTCCTCTATGTCGCGTACCTGCCCATCGTTCCCGAGATGCAGGGTGCCGACGCCGAGGACTTCCTCGACGCCACCGAGTTCGTTCCGGACGACACCCCCACGGATCTCGCCCTCAAGGCGTACGGATGGGCGAGGAAGCTCGTACGGGCAACCGACTTCGGAGATCCCGAAGCGGTGGAGGCGCTCAACGCCCTCGGTCTCGGTGACGCTGGCATCCAGGACCGACTCCTTACCGGTGGTGACGCTGGCAAGGAAGCCCTCGGCGAATTGGTCTCCGCCCTACTCGCCATCGAGGACCCCGCCGAGCAGGCCGAAACAGCGGTGGCCCTCTTCGGCACAGAGGATGGTGCGGCGTGAATGACGGTGTGGTCGACCTCCGCGTCGGATCCGAGACCCTGGGCAACTTCGTCATCACGACGCTGTTCGCCGACGAGGATGGTCCGGAGGCCGTGAAGTCGATGATCGACGAGATCCTGGCTCACCTGAGCGAGACGATCTGGTGCCGTTACGAGGAGTTCCAGAGGGCGGAGGGTGAAGACGCCGCCTGAGTAGTCGAGAAGGCCCCGTTATTGCCGAATTACCGGCAGTAACGGGGTCTTTCTGCATTTCCCGAATTGGTTTCCGGAAACGTTCACTTTTATTCGCCCCTAAGCTCGCCATTCTCCAAAATGGACTCATGACCAAAGCGGTCCCGCGGGCGAGCCCCGCCAGGAGAATTAGGTAGAACAATGGCAATTCAAGAGTGTGACGATCCGATGCGTCTCTTCACAGGGCAGTGTGACCACGGAGCGGATGAGCACCGCAGCACCGCGGGCTATCTGCAGTGTGTCGGCCTGGACTGGGTCCGAGACAGCGAGAGCTCCGAAATGGAGTTCGTGGAATTCCACCAAGCGGGTGTGTATTGGTGCGGAGCGGCATTTAGCCTCTTCCCCTTCGAGAGTGAGGCACGTCGAGCGCTTCGCGTGAAGAAGTACATGTGCCCAGCCGGTACGGAATGCCTCGGCCAGCATGAGCTCGCCGACTTCGGAGGTCTGTATTCGGCATCGGGGAGCCAGCGATGATCCGGAATGGAGAACGGCTCACCGCGGCTCGAGATATGGAGGCGATTCCGGTCGTCGGCCGATGCAACTGCAACCGCCGTCATCCGAGCTACATCGAGTTTGCTCGATGCGCCTTCCCAGGCGTCCAGTGGACGAGCTCGTCGGCCGGAGAGTTCGCGATTGTCGTTCGTTGCGGAGACCAGGCCGTAGGGACCCTCTACAGGAGTCTGCGGGAAGCCACTCGACGGTTCGACCAGATCGAGGGTTTGGGGTGCTTCCACCGGGACGGTTGCACCGGTCGTCACTCACTCGTGGCGGTGTTGCCGTAATGGCCTCCTCCAACGGGTGGACAGCCGGGGTGGTGCACCTCGGCCCTCCGAACCGCCAGAGATTCGATGCACCACAACACTTCGTGGAGATGACCCGGATCGAGCGAAGTACTCACGCAGACCATTACGTGGACGCTGAAACGGCCATCCAGGACCGAATCCGACGCCTGGACGAGTCAGGGCAGTCGTACGAACGTGACGGCCTGACGCTTCGGTTCCGGAATGGATCGACCGATGTCGAAATGACGTATCGGAACCCCGGGGCTCCCGATGACTAGAGCAACTCCGGAAGAGGTCGAGGCGATCATCGAATGCCTCGGCACGCTCCTCTACTCGACAGGACCGAGAGAGTTCCGTATTGCGGGGCTCCTCGGCGAGATTCAGCAGGGCCTCGAGCTACGGAGGCAGACCCAGAGACGGCTCGATCTCCTCGAGATCGCCGTTGCCGACCTGGCCCACCCGAAACCACCCGAAGACCTCGAGGTGCTCGACGCCGAGGTTGTGGCTGTCGAGTACGAGGACACGCAGTGAAGCGGTACACGGCACCGACTCGGCCGCCGGTCACGGGTTTGCATTTGGAGCGACTGGGTCAGATTTCGACCACCGACCTCGTTTGCACATGCGGCGAGCGATTCACCACCGAGGCGTGAGTAATTCAGAGCTGGGAGAACCCCGCTCTCGTGACTGGCGTCTCGCTCAACTTCGAAAAATCGCGGGCCTGGATGCAGGACCACAGGCCGCACGGCGAGATCAAACAGGAGCACCCGGAATGAATACCCCCGAAAGCGACTTCTTCATCACGCTCGAGGACCGCATCGCGATCGTCGACCTCCTCCGCGAGATCCCGGAGCTCATCGAGGATCTGGCCGTCACAATCTCCCGTCAGGACCGTCTCGGTACCGGAGGACCGCAGATCTCCTCGGGCAGCTACAAGGAGCGTCCGTTGGTCTTCAACGAGTTCGCCTCCGACGCTGCCGACCACTTGCATGGAATCCTCGGAAGCTGGGCTCGGTATGTCCTCGAGGAGCGTGGGTCCGCAGCATGGCCGGAGGACTCGACGCTGACGATCGCTCGGTGGCTGGACCACAACGTCGTCTCGCTGGCGATGACGCCCGGATCGGAAGAATGCCTCGGCGAGCTCCGTGATGCGGTCCGCCGAGTTCGCCGGGCGGTCGACCTGCCTCCCGAGAAGGTCAGGTCCGCCGTCGATGATGACGAGCTCGCCCGGGCACGGGAGCTCGCGATGTCCGAACGAGTGACGGCAGCGCAGGCGGAGAGGTGGGTCGAAATCCTCGAATACCAGCCGAAGAAGGCCGAAACGATCCGCCAATGGGCGAAAAGGGGAAATATCGAGAAAGGCGAGGACGGGCTGTATTCCCTGGCCGACATTCTCGCCCGAAGTAAACCGCTGGAACGGCCGAAATAATTTCGGTGTCACACTTCGATATGTTAAGCTTACGCTGTAAGGCGAGGACAATCTGAGAAATCAGGTCCTCGCCTTTGGTGTTTCCAGACTCCCCCTAATCCTGCGGTGTAAGCCGGTCCACAAATGGACATCCGCTTCGAGCGGTTACTTGACACACCGCACCTCCTTCGAGATGCCCGCGTCGACACACGCGCCTCGGAGGCATGCCCCTCGACACCCCGCGGTTCCTGCCTGCGGTTGCGCTTGCCGAGGGGCTTCAACTTCCGTCCGGCCGAGTGCCTTCTCCTCGCTCGGTCGGGCGGATCTCCACGACCGAAGGCGATCCCGACGTGACCAGACAAGACCTCGTTGACGAGATCGCCTCGACTCTGAGCTCCCTTCGGGTGGCACGCGCTTCGTACGAGCACGCCGACGTGTTCACCGATCCAGACAACGAGCGCCAGATGGTCGACCTCCGTCGCCGTAAGCGGCTCGTCGAGGACCTGACCAACGAACTGAACGAGCTACTCGACCAAGTCGGTCGGTAATCATCAAGGAGAAGCACAGTGGCGCTAATCATCACATCGAACACACTCGGTCCGATCGTCTTCATTCGGGGCGAGGTCCGCGAAGAAGTCGACGGGAACGGTGTCGTCAACGTCATCGATGCTCACGGCCAGGTCGTCGCGAGCTTCGAACACCGCAAGGCTGGAGTGATCGCCGTACATGTTCCGTGCCCCCTCGACACCGACGAGAATGTCCGATCGACTGTCGGCCCCTCCAAGGAGAGGCTCGCAGAGCTTCGCCGTCAGGATGCCGAGTGGACCGAGCAGTACATCGAGGAGTGTGAAGCGTCTCTGTCGCGGGCCAGGATGAGGTTCGCAGAGTACCGAAACGCATTGGGCGGCAACGAGCCGCACGCCGAGTGACCGGGTACGACTTTGAGCGCCAGGCGCTTCGCCTGGAACGCGAAAACGCAGACCTCCGACGCCAGGCCGATCGAGCCTGGCTCATCGCGATGTCGACGGCACACGAGGCCCAGCGGCACGGAATCGTCTTGGACGCCGAGGGGCTCGGAGAGCACTGGCTCGAGACACGAGCCGCCGAGCTCTACCACGAACATGTTGCCGAGGCACTTGAAGGCTTTCGGAAGACCACGGTCACGGCGTTGTTCGACGCCGAGGATGCCGTCGTCAAGGCTGGCGAGGATCCAGGCAACATCCTGGCCTGGGTGACACGAACCATCCTGCGAGCCAACGGCAAGGCCAAGAACGTGCCGCTCGAGAAGGCGCGAGAGCAGGCCCGCCACGAGGTGGCCGAGATCCTCGGCACCGACACGAACTAGGAGAACAGTGTCCGGACTTCTCGATGTTGCGCTTCCGCCTCAACCGGGCGAGGACCCGAAGAGGACCGAAGCATTCCCATGTGTCGAGGTCTCGATGGGTAAGTCCGGCCGAGTGTTCCAGATCCCGGGCGCTACCGGATGGATCACCGAGGAGTCAGGCGATCTCGTCATCCTCGGCCACCCACTGAGCAAGGACCTCGAGCAGATCTCTCGGCATCCGGCTGGCACGTGGTTCGGAGTTCGCTTCGGCTGGAACGTGGTGGAGGTCTGACGCATGAGCAAGGCGTGGGCAGGCGGCTCGACACGAGCCTGGCGCACCCTCCGAGATTTGATCCTCGAGCGGGACGAGCACACCTGCCAGCAGTGCGGCAACGCAGCGGCCCAGGTCGACCACATCCGAAACAAGGCTGAGGGCGGCTCTGACCACCCCGACAACCTGATGTCTATCTGCATCCCATGTCACGAGGCCAAGACCCGGGCAGAGACGCAGAGGGCGCACAAGCGCAGGCCGAAGGCCCGCCGAGAACCTGAACGTCACCCCGGACTCCTCTGACCCCAGGGGACCACCCCGTCCCCACCGCCTCGCGGCCACCGTTGGGTGCTGCTGCTGAGGCTCCGGACGGGTCTGGGGTTTTTCGCCCGACATGGGCACCACACCCGACACGGGAGGCACAGACATGGCAGGACGAGGTCCAGCCCCCAAACCAGAGGACCAGCGAGCCCGCGGCAAGCGATCCAACCCGAACGGACTCCGCGTCCTCGCTGCAGAGCCCTCGCCCCAGCCCGCACTTCCGGATCTGACACCTGTAGGCGAGCCCTGGCCGACCCTGACGGTGGCCTGGTGGTCGATGTGGGCGGAGTCTCCGCTCGCCGTCGAGTTCACGGCCAATGACTGGTCCGAACTGCTCGATACCGCCGTCCTCCACGCTGCCCTCTGGTCCGGCGACCACAAGGTTGCCGCAGAGCTCCGCCTCCGCGTCGCCAAGTTCGGCGCCACCCCCGAGGATCGCGCTCGACTCCGAATCACCTTCGCCGCTGCCGACGAGGCATACGACAAGCGAGAGAAGCCGACTCGCGGCTCCGATGGTCGCTACGCCGGTCTCCGATCCGTTGGCGGTGCTCAGCATGGGCTGGCGGGGTCCTGAGTACCCGGGCGAACTCCCGACTGGCGGTTGGCAGGTCCTCGAGTGGATGGCCGAGTGGTTGGTCATCCCTGATGGACCCAACGCTGGCGAGCCGCTCGTCCTGACGGCCGAACAGGCTCAGTTCGTCCTCGACTTCTACGCCATCGACCCGCACACGGGAGAGCGCATGATCCGGCGAGCGATCCTCTCCCGACCTAAGGGCTGGGGAAAGTCGCCGCTCATGGCTGGACTGTGCCTTGCCGAGGCTCTCGCCCCGGTGAAGCCGGTCGGTTGGGACGCGGACGGCGAGCCGGTACTGGCGACGTGGGAATCGCAGGGATTCAAGCCGAAGGTCCAGATCCTCGGTGTCTCCGAGGACCAGACCGCCAACACCTGGGATCCGCTCCTGGACATGGTCCGGAACGGCCCCCTCGTCGACATGCCCGGCGTCCAGGCGATGGACACCTTCGTCACGGTCCCCCGCGGACGGATCGAAGCCGTCACGTCGAGCGCGACATCCCGAGAGGGCTTCCGCCCGGTCTTCGCGGTGTTCGACCAGACCGAATCCTGGACGGCGTCGAACGGCGGCAAAAAGGTTGCCGCTGCGGTCCAGCGAAACCTCTCCAAGATGAACGGCTCGTCGATCGAGACGCCGAACTCCTACCGCCCCGGCTTCGGGTCGGTGGCTGAGGACTCGTTCAAGGCCTGGCAGCAGCAGCAGGAAGGGAAGCTCAAGAACGACACCGGCATCCTCCTCGACCACCGTGAGGCTCCGGCGGATACGGACATCACCGACCGCGAGTCGATGCTCGAAGGCCTCCGGATCGCCTACGGATGCAGTGCCAACGCTCCCTGTGTCCTCGCCGAACGACACGACCACCCTGAGCACGAGCCCGGATGGGTCGAGATCCCCCGAATCCTCTCTGACTTCTGGGATCCGGCGACCGACCCCAGTGACGGACGGATGTACTTCCTGAACCAGGTCACGTCCGCCTCGGATGCCTGGATCACCTCTCCCGAGTGGCTGAGTTGCCGCTGGGACTCCGAGGCTCGGGTCATCGACCCGAAGGAGCCGATCGTCCTCGGCTTCGACGGATCGAGGTCGAAGGCCCGAGGCAAGGCCGACGCCACCGCACTGGTCGGCTGCACGGTCCGCGACGGTCACGTCTTCCTCATCCGCGGATGGGAGCAGCCGGACAACGTCGAGGAGTGGGAGGTCCCGACCATCGAGGTCGAGGCCGAGATTCACGACACCTTCAAGAAGTTCAACGTCATCGGCATGTACGCCGACCCCGCGAAGTGGGAGTCCTACATCGCGAACTGGGAAGCCAAGTACGGCTCCCGACTCAAGGTGAAGTCCAGCCAGAAGCACCCGATCGAGTGGTGGATGACAGGTGGCCGGAGCGGCATGGTCGCGAAGGCGCTGTCCCTCTTCCACACCGCGGTGACCGAGGAAGAGATGACGCACGACGGCTCGGCAATGCTGACCCGCCACGTCCTCAACGCACGACGGAAGATCCGCGGCGACCTTGTCCACATCGGCAAGGAATTCCCCGACTCCCCCAACAAGATTGACGCCGCGGTTGCGGCGACCCTCGCGTGGCAGGCCCGACTAGATGCTGTCGCGCTCGGCTACGGCCAGATCAAGAAATTGCAGGCACCCAGACGTCTCCGCTGAGAAGGGGGAACAACGTGGCACTCACCCCGGAACAGTGGCTCGACCGGCTGACACGACGACTCGATGACGAGAGGCCGAGGTACGCCCTCCTGCGGTCCTTCATGACCGGCAACGCTCCACTCCCCGAGGGTGCTGATGGTTGCCGCGAGGCATACCAGAAGTTCCAGCGCAAGGCGCGCACCAACTTCGGTGAGCTCATCGTGGATGCGGTTGCAGACCGGATGTCGATCTCCGGCTTCCGGGTCGGCGGACAGACCCAGGACGACGACATCGCCCGGAGGATCGTTCGGCGAAACCGGCTGGGGAGCAAGTCCAACGACGTCCACCGCGACATGCTGGGCCTCTCGGCCGGATACACGATGGTGCAGGCGGGCCCGAAAGGCGCGATTGTCACGCACGAGCGTCCAGAGCAGGTCATCACCGAGACCGACCCTCTGTTTCCGACGGTCGTTCGGGCTGGGCTCAAGGTCTACCGCGACCAGGTCCTCGGCCATGACTTTGCCTTCCTCCACCTTCCTGGTGTGGTGTTCCGCTACTCCCGCCCGTTGTTCGACGAGCGCGGCGACCTGGTCGACATGCCCTCCACCCAAGGAGGTTGGACGCTCGTCGGAGAAGAGCCGACGATGCAGTCGTTCGTGTCGATCTATCCGTTCGAGAACCGTGACGGGCTCGGCGAATTCGAGACATACACCGATGTCCTGAATCGCATCAACTGGGATGTCCTACAGCGCCTGGTCCTCACGGCAATGCAGGCGTATCGACAGCGAGCCCTCAAGGGCGAGATGGCAACCGAGGACGCCGAGGGTAATCAGATCGACTACTCCTCGATGTTCACCCCGGGTGCCGGTGCCTTGTGGCAGCTTCCGGCAGGTGTCGAACTCTGGGAGTCCCAGACGACAGACCTGACGTCGATCCTCTCGGCAACCAAGGAAGACATTCGAGAGCTTGCCGCGGCCACCAGAACCCCGATGTCCATGCTCATGCCGGACAGCGCAAACCAGTCCGCCGAGGGCGCGGCATCCGCCCGAGAGGCCTTGGTGTTCAAGGCCCAGGACCGGATCGCCCGGGCTGGCTCGGTGTGGGATGCCGTCATGGGTGCCGCTCTGGCGATCGAGCAAGGCCTCGACCAGCCCGTCGAGGACGTCGAGACGCTCTGGATCCCAGTCGAGCGTCGAACCCTGCAGGAGCGAGCCGACGCCGCATCCAAGGCCCAGGACATCCCCTGGCGCAACCGGATGACGGACATCTGGGGGTACAGCGCGGAACAGGTCGACGCAATGGAGGCCAACCGAGCCTCCGATGCCCTCAACGCTGCGATGTTCACACAGATGCCGGCAAATTCGAAGGCTGTCGCCGATGGCGACGCCTGAGACGCTGCCGCTCCTGGATGACGCCTATGCCCGGACCGTTCGTGAGGTCCGGGCTCGGGTCACCGAGTTCGTGGTGTCCAGGTTCGGACCTGCAGCGATCGGTGACGCGGGGCTCTCGGCCTTCCTGACCGAGATCCTCCCGACGGTCCTCGCCGGACGGAGGCAGATCGCCGCACTGACCGACGCCTACCTGGCCGAGCGGCTCAGTGTCTCGCTGGCCCGGACGGTCCTCCCCCAGGGAGTGATCGACACCGCGGCTCTGCGAGGCATCGACCCCGCCGAGGAATACACCCGACCCACGGTCTCGACCAGGACGGCGCTGTCCCAGGACGCGACCGTCGAGCAGGCGGTCGCTGCCGGTGTTCACCGTCTCGTCGACCTCGTCGCGACCGACATGCAGCTCGCCAAGACACACCAGGCGAAGGCGGTCCTGTCGCGGACCCGCGGTGTCCAGGGATACCGCCGAGTCCTCAACGGCAGCGAGAACTGTGCCCTCTGCCTGATCGCCTCCACCCAGCGCTACAGCGTCGGCTCCCTGATGCCGATTCACCCCGGATGTGACTGCGGTATCGCCGAGATCGTCTCCGACGCAGACATGGCAGGTAGTGACGAGCTCCTCGAGCGGGTCCACGACTCCATCCAGGCGCAGCTCGGCATCTCGAATCGCGATGGTCGCACTGACCTCGACTACAAGGAACTTCTCGTCGTCCAAGAGCACGGCGAGATCGGCCCGATTCTGACCCTTGAGCGTCAGAACTTCACGGGCCCTGCAGATCTCCCGCGCTGACCTAAGCGCGGTCTCCGCCCGACAGGGCACCCCCACCCCCACACCCGACAAGGGAGTTGTACCCGCATGTCCGAAGACGTGACCGTCTCGCAGACCGAAGCCGAAGCCACCACGGAGACCACCGACACGGTGACCCCCGAGAAGAACTGGCAGGCAGAGGCCGACAAGTGGAAGGCCCTGGCGCGCAAGCACGAGGACCAGTCCAAGGCGAACGCCGACAAGGCCCGCCAGTTCGACGAGATCACCGAGGCCCAGAAGACCGAGCTCGAGCGAGCACTCGAAGCGGCTGCCCAGGCAACCGCACGAGCCGAAGCCTCCGAGCTCCGCCAGCTTCGGGCCGAGGTCGCTGCCGAGACCGGCGTTCCGCTGAATCTCATCAACGGCACGACCGCCGAGGAGATGGCTGCCAGCGCGGCAGCAGTCCTCGAGTTCCGCGACTCCCAGAAGCACACCCCCGCCGACTTCGGCGGAGGCAAGCGCGGCGAGGACGTCGGGTCCAAGGTCACCCAGCTCACACGCGAGGACATGGCGCGTATGTCGCCCGAGGAGCGCGTCAAGGCGCACGCCGAAGGCCGCTTCGACCAGTTGCTCGGCAACTGAGCCCCCCACACCCCAATTCTTTTGAAAGGTAGCCCAAGATGGCTGTCACCAATTTCGTTCCCGACCTGTGGTCTGCCCGGCTCCTGGTCACCCTCCGCAAGAACACCGTCGCTGCCGCCCTGTGCAATCGCGACTACGAGGGCGAGATCCGCCAGAGGGGCGACTCGGTGAAGATCACCGGACTCGTCCGCCCGACCATCGGCACCTACACCTCCCACACGGACATCGTCATCGAGGACATCGACGACACCACCCGCTCGCTGGTCATCGACCAGTCCAAGTACTTCGGTTTCGAGCTCGATGACGTCGAGCGTGCACAGTCCGTCAACGGAGGCTCGGTCCTGGCTCAGGCGCTCGATGACGCCTCCTACAGCCTGCGGGATGTCGCGGATACGTTCCTGTTCACCACGATCGGCGCAGGTGTCCTCGCGGGCAACCAGATCGCCGAGTCGTCCGTCACCTCCGCCAATGCCTACGACAAGCTCGTCGACATGGCGGTCAAGCTCGACGAGAGCAACGTCCCGACCGAAGGCCGCTGGGCGGTCATCACTCCGGCCTTCCACGGCCTTCTGCTCAAGGACCCGCGCTTCATCGGCTCCGGTGACGCCCAGGGCGCCGAGACCCGCGCGAACGGTCGTGTCGGCGAGGCCGCAGGCCTGACGATCTTCAAGTCCAACAACCTGCAGGCGGGCCCGGGCGCAGGTGCCGGAAAGCTTCTCCTGGCCGGATCCAACAGCGCAACCACCTTCGCCGAGCAGATCGTTTCGGTCGAGGCCACCCGCCTCGAGAAGCGCTTCGCGGATGCCGTCAAGGGTCTGCACGTCTACGGCGCGAAGGTCATCCGCCCCGAGGCCCTCGTCTCGGCTGACGTCATCGTCGCCTGATGAAGGTGCGATACATCGGCCCCAACGGTGCGGTGTTCGTACTCGCTCCCGGTGCCGTCGACGAGCGCACCCTTGCAGCTCGTCTCGCATCCGGAGAGTGGACTCCCGTCGAAGAGTCCACGCCTACACCGCAGACCGGCGATACGGCCGACAAGCCGAAGCCCCGCTCTCGAAACACCAAGTAGCTAAGGCGGTGATCCCGTGACGATGCTTGCCGCCCATACAGACATCGAGGCCATCCTCGAGGGCACCGTCCCGCCCGAGGAGCTCGATCGAGTTCTCGGCCTGATTGCGGTGGCCTCGGCCGCGGTCGAGGAGTTCACCGGATACCGCTTCGCACCGGGCACGTACTCCGTCAGCCGAATCGTCCGAGACGGTCGAGTCCAGCTCGCCGCCAACGTCGCCACGGTTACCGGAGTCCGGCTCGTGAACGAGCGGACCGGTTCGGTCACCGAGGTCTCCGACTACGTGGTCCGAGGATCGACGATCTACAACCTCCCCTGCGGTCGAGTCGAGATCGACTTCACCGTAACCGCTCCGGTGCCGGACGAGATCGTCTCCCTCACCGCGGGGATCGTTGCGGCCACGCTCTCGGGTCCGCCCGTCGGCGCTGACCAGATGACCGCGGGCTCCTACTCGGTCTCGTTCACGGCTTCGTCCGGTCGAGTGTGGCTCTCCGCCTCCGACAAGCTCGTCCTCGGTCGCTACAAGCGGCCTGCCGCGGCGGTGGTGATCCTCTGATGTTCCCCCTCCGGCACACCGTCGACCTTCTGACAACCACTGCAGCCGGTGAGGACGAGTTCGGCCTTCCGATCGAGACCGGAACTCAGTCGACGACCTACAAGGTCTACGGCTGGGCTCCGGTCCGCTCGGACGAGCCGAGGCTCGCCGGTCGCGATGCCGTCACGGTCGAAGTCGAACTCTTCGCCCCGGCCACCTTCCCTGCCCAGCCGCACGACCGAGTTCTCCTCGGCGGTCGGCTCTTCGAGGTCATCGGCCATGCCGAGGACTACAACCACGGACCGTTCGGCTTCCAGCCTGGGCTCGTGGTCAACCTTCGACGAGTGGAGGGCTAGATGGCAGTCAAGATTGTGTGGAACCAGGGGGCAATGTACGAGCTCCGATCCTCACCGGAAGTTGTTGCCCTCCTTGAGGCCATCGGCAACCGCATCCTCGAGGCCGCTGGCGGCGAGCAAGCCGGATATGTCATGAGCTCTCAGCAGGGAGCGAAGCGCCCTCAGGGACGTTGGCGGGTTTCGGTCGCCACCGCTACGGCGGAGGCGATGCTCGACAATGCGAAAAACAACACGCTGATCCGGGCACTCGGTGCCAGTGGCGGTGGTTGATGCCTCAGCTCATCGTGTACCCACTCGTCGAGTCGGTGGTGATCTCCTACCTCCGCCCGTTCGTCGGGACGACGAAGATCGCCACCAAGGTGCCCGACTCCAGGCCGGACCGCCTTATCCGCGTCACCGCGGCAGGTGGATCCGGAGGGACCGTCGTCACCTCGAGCCGCCTCGTCATCGTCGAGTGTTGGGACAAGCTCGCCCCTGACGCTGCCGACCTCGCCGAACTCAGTTTCGCCGCACTCATCGCCGGAGCTCGTGACCACAACGAGCCGCGGATCCGAGACGTCCGAGTTGTCTCCGCACCTCAGTCGTTCCCCGATCCACTGACGAACGCACCCCGGTACCAGTTCACCCTCTCGGTCACGCTCCGCGGCCAAGTCCGCAACTAGCGCCACCGCCTCCTCTGCACTCCCCCTCTTCTCAGGCTTCCGCCTGCCCGAAAACCCCTGAAAGGCCACTCTCATGGCTTACGACAACGAGAACATCCTCACCTCCGAAGCTGGTGCGTCGGGTGTTGTCTTCCGCGCCCCCCTCGGCACTGCCGCTCCCGGTCCGGCCGGTTCGATCCTGCCCGTTGCCTGGCTCGACCACGGTCTGGTCTCCGAGGACGGCATCACCGAGACTCCCAGCGAGGACACCAAGGACGTCAAGTCCCTCGGCGGCAAGATCGTCAAGGTCCTCAAGACCTCCTACGGCCTGGTGTTCAAGTTCCAGCTCCAGGAGTCGAAGAACGCGGTCGTCCTTCGTTCGCTCTTCGGCGAGGGCAACGTCACCGTGTCCGGTTCGACCATCACCGTGAACAAGGGCAAGACGACCCTCCCCTACTCGGCGTGGGTCATCGACACCATCGACGGCGACAACAACGTCCGCAACTACATCCCGAAGGGTCAGCCCCGCCTGGTCGGTGACATCAAGTATGTCCACACCGAGACCATCGCCTACGAGGTCGAGATCACCTCGTTCGAAGAGGCTGGCCTGAACGCGGTCATGACCATGACCGACGCGGACGGCACCGTCACCAAGACGATCACCCTCCCGACGGCTACCGCGGGCACCTTCACCATCTACGTCGACGGTGAGACCACGGCCGGAATCGCCTACAACGCAACGGCTGCCGCAGTGAAGACCGCCCTCGAGGCGCTCATCACGGTCGGCTCCGGCAATGCGACCGTCACCGGCTCGACCGGTGGCCCGTACACCGCGGTCTTCGCCAACGGCGCTGGCCTGGTCACCGCGTCCGGCTCCGGCCTGACGCCTGCAGGCACCGTCACGGTCGCCTGACGTTCCCCAATCCCGCCCGGTGAAGTGCTTCGCCCCCTGGACAGGACCTTGGCCTTTACCGGGCGGGCCGTCCTGTCCTCCTTCCCTCCGAACCTCTGAAAGGTCCTGTCCACCATGCCTACCTTCCGCATCACCCCCGCACACGACGAGTCCGTCCAGGTCAAGTTCGAGATCCCGATCAAGGGACGTCAGAAGCTCCTGGAGTTCTCGGTCCCGCGGGTCCAGTTCCTCTCCAAGCCGATCGCCGACGAGTACGCCGAGTGGTTCTCCGAGCGCTCCAACAGCGAAGAGGGACTCAAGGAACACGATTCGATCCTCAAGCTCCTCGAGCTGACCACGACACCTCAGGTGTACGAGGCCCTCGCCAAGCTGACGGTCGGTGAGCTGAACCAGATCTCGGCGATCTGGGGCGAGCAGTCCACGGCCAGCCTGGGGGAATCCTCGCCCTCCTCGGATTCGTGAACGAACACGAGGGGGCTGTCTGCTCCGACCTCATCGACCGAGGTCTCCGATTGCGAGACCTCGGTACCGAGAGGCTGTCCTGGGATGACCTCGCGGTGATCGTCGTACAGCGAAAGCCGGACTCGGCGATCTCACGCAGCGTCGACCCTCACGCCTGGTTCTGGACGCCGGACCGGCGCATCGCCGCGGACCTCCTGTATCAGGTCGAGATCAACAACTGGATCCAGCTTCACGGATCCATCCCGCCTCCAACTCCGCTGTACGCGAGCGCGGCGGACGCTACGCCCGTCAAGGCGAAGAACTCCCTCCCGGAGTCCGAGCTCCGCAAGCGACTCAAGGCCAATCGGCCGACGCCTGCCGACGCCTCCTGACGGATCTATCCCTTAACTCCCCCTGAGTGATTCGAGATCCCTGGGGTTAATCCGCAGGAGGCCCAGGTGCCCGGTGCTCATGAATTGGCGGTGGCATACCTGCCAATCGTCCCGGAGACGTCCAAGATCGCTCCCGGCATCAAGAAGGCGCTCGGCGACTCAACCAAGCACGCCGACGCTGCCGGTACCTCGATGGGCACAAAGATCACGAACGGCCTGGGCAAGACGCTCAAGACCGGTGCGATCGGTGTCGGTGTCGCGGCTGGCGGTGTCTTGGCGGCATCGATCACCAAGGGCATCGGCCGACTGACCTCGATCGAGGACGCTGAGGCCAAGCTCTCCGGTCTCGGCAACTCGGCAACCACCGTCGCCTCCGTTATGGACAACGCGATGGCGTCGGTCAAGGGCACGGCCTTTGGCCTCGACGAAGCCGCCACGACTGCAGCCGGTGCGGTTGCCGCAGGCATCAAGCCCGGCCAAGAGCTCGAGCGAATCCTCAAGCTCACTGGTGACGCAGCCACCATCGCAGGTATCGGCATGTCCGATATGGGCTCGATCTTCAACAAGGTTGCGACGTCCAACAAGATCCAGGGCGACACGATTGACCAGCTCAACGAGCACGGCATCCCGATCGTTCAGATGCTCGCGAAGGAGCTCGGCAAGTCCGGCGAGGAAGTCGTCAAGCTCGCCTCGGACGGCAAGATCAACTTCGCCTCCTTCGCCAACGCGATGGAGACCGGACTCGGCGGTGCCGCTCTCAAGTCGGGTGAGACCGTCTCGGGCTCCTTTCGCAATATGGGCGCGGCGATGTCTCGCTTCGGCGCTGCGGTTGCTGGGCCGCTCTTCGGTCAGGCAGCGGGAGGATTCGGCTTCCTGACGGAGTCCATCGACAAGGCGACAACCGCGGTCAAGCCGTTCGCTGCCGAGTTCGGCAAGTGGCTCAACAGCGACGGGGTGCCGAAGCTCAAGGAACTCGGAACCTCCGCCAAGGAGACCTTCGACGAGTTCCGCAACTCCGAGTTCGTCACCGGATCCTTCGATCGGCTCAGCGCCATCTTCGGCACGCTGGCCGATACGGCCCAAGCACTCGCACCCTCGGCCGCGGCAATCGCGGTCTCCCTTGCCACCGCCTCCGCGGCCACAGGTGTGTCCGCGTGGCAACTCCTCCTGAGCACCGTCGAGGCGATCGCTCCGATTCTCGACGCCACCCTTGTTCCAGCACTGCAGACCGTCTCCGGCCTGATGCAGGACAACCAGGGTGCTGTCACGGCTCTGATGCTCGGCTTCCTGGCCTTCAAGACCCTCCCCGCCCTCGTCGGAGGCGCGACATCCGCGCTCACACCACTCAAGAACGCCCTCTCGTCGGTTGGAACGTCGACCGCAGGCGTCCAGGCGTCGATGTCGGCGATGGGATCCGACTTCCGTCGACTCGCACCCGAGATCGGCACGACGGGCGCAGCGATGCGGACCCTCGGGACCCACTCCGCGACCGTTCGCGGGATGCAGGACGCTTTCATCGGCGCATCGACGGCAGCCGGAGGCTTCGCCTCTGCCGCCAGGGTCGGTGTCACACCTGCAGTCAACGGCCTCAAGACTGCCGCCTCGGCCTTGGTCGGTGCGGTCGGTGGACCGCTCAACGCTGCCTTGATGGTCGGTGCCGGACTTCTGATCTCGTGGCGCTCTGGTGTTGCTGAGGCCGATGCGAGCGCCAAGCGGACCGAGCAGAGCATCCGCAAGCTCGGAGAGGCCCAGGAAGACCTCCAAGGGATCCTCGCCAAGAACGGCGGCAAGTTCGACACGGAGGCGATCACCAACCTCGGCGACCAGGTTGAGAACGTCACCGGTCGGCTGTCCGAGCTCGGCACACAAGATGCCAAGTGGTGGAACGTCGCGAGCGACATGATCGGCGACGTCGTCCGGGCCAACCGCGGCGCGTCGGACGACATCTCGTTCAACATGGACAAGGTCGCCCAGAAGAACAAGGACGCTGCCAAGGCGATCGAGGACACCGGCCTCTCGGCCAAGTCGCTCGCGGTTGTCATCTCCGGAAACCAGGGCAACTACAACAGCTTTCGGGCGAGCCTGGACACCACAACCGAAGGCGGCAGGCTTGCCGCCGAGGAGATGGATAAGCTCCGAGCTGAGGCGCTCAAGGCACGCGATGCCGCACTCAACTCGACACCCGGCATGTACCAGATGTCCGAGGCGATGGGTGTCCTGGCCGAGAAGACCGGCAGCGCAACATCTAAGGCCGATGCGCTCTACTCCTCCCTCGTCGCCCTCGGTGTCATCAAGGCACCGACCAACGAAGCCCTTGCCAGCCACGGCAAGAAGATCGACGACGTCGTCAAGGGAGCTAACTCCCCAATCGATCCCAATGCGGGAGTCGGACGGGCACTCTTCAACGCTGACGGCAGCCTACGAGTCGTCGAGAATGCGAACGCCCGAGCACTTGCGGCCGAGGTAGCAGAGCTCGGCAAGGGCTACCTCCCAGCGGCTCTCGCCTCCGGCGATGCCGACAAGACCAACGCCCAGCTCAACCCAGCCAGGGACGCTCTCGCCAACCGATACGGCGTCAAACCCGAAGAGGTAAACCGACTCCTCGCGGAGGCCGGTGTCCAGCCTCGGGCGGCGAGTATCGCGATCTCGGTCGAAGGTGGCGACGACGTCGCCCAGGAGATCGGAGCAATCACCACAGGCCTGGCGGTGATCGACCCCGGCAAGCCGAAGGTCATCACTCTGACCACGGACCAGGTTTCCGCTCAGACGAAGACCTTCCTCGAGGGTGCCGGAGCGACCGTCGAGAACATCCCCGGCACCAAGAACGTCAAGATCACCGCGAAGGACGAGGGCACAGTCCCGCTCCTCGAGGCGGTTCTCGCTCGAGCGCACGAGGTCGGTGGCATCAATGCCGTTCCGAACATCTCGCTCAACGACGTCAGGTTCCAGGTCGGAACGGACCAGGCCAAGGGCATCCTCGCGGCCCTCGACGGCACCACGGTCTCCCCTGAGGCTCAGGTCACGATCGACAAGCTCGTGGCCGGTAAGGCTGTCGCCTCCGCCGAGCTCCTCGCTCTGCGAAACCAGGTCACGGACCCCGAGGTCAAGGTCCTGATCGACAAGGCCCTTGCCGACGCCCGCGTCATCAACAAGGCCCTCGACGACGCTGCACGTACTCGGCGAGCCGAGATCGTTCCGTCGCTGGCGGGTCAGGTGGCCTCCGGCCAGATCAACCTCGGTCAGGCGATGTCGCAGCTGTACCCGCCGATCCAGCGGGCAACAGGTGGCCCCGTCTCCGGGCCCGGCACCGGTACCTCGGACTCGATCCCGGCGATGCTCTCCAACGGCGAGCATGTCCTCACCGCGTCCGATGTCGCAAAGGCTGGCGGTCACGGAGCCGTCTACCGGCTTCGTCAGGCCATCCAGAACGGGTGGGCGCACTTCGCCACGGGCGGAGCCGTAGGGCGAGCGATCGACGCTGCACGCTCTGTCACCGGCAACAAGTACGACTGGGGTGGAACCGGACCGACGAACTTCGACTGTTCGGGATTCGTCGGCTGGCTACAGCAGATCCTCATGGGTATCGAGGGCTCGACCAAGCGGCTCTACACCACGTACTCGCTCATTGACGGCAACCTTGCCGGACTCGTTCCGGGACTGAACCCCAACTCTCCGTTCAACGTTGGTGTCTCCCAGGAGCACATGGCGGCGACGCTGGCGGGCCAGAACGTCGAGTCGGGCGGTGCCAACGGTACGTCCGGAATCGGCTCAGACCGAGCCGGTGCGGCCGACTCCCAGTTTCCGTACAAGTTCCACCTCCCGACCGAGCTCATTCCCGGCTTCACGGCGGATGACCTCGACGCCAACTCCGCAGCGGCTCTCGCTGCCGGAGATCGCAAGGGCTTCGGCGGAGCTGCGAACGCGGACTGGACCGAGGCCGACAACCTCGCCCTACAAGACGCCCGAGTGGCGATCGAGCAGGCCCGCGAGGACCGCGACAGAATTCGGGCCGACGCTAACCGCAGCGACTCGGATCGTCAGGATGCCGACCTCAAACTGGCTCGAGCGGAGCAGAAGGTCCACGACCTCGAGTCTCGGCGAGATTCCAGCGGCATCAAGGCGATGTCCGATCGCTCTGCCCCGGCTCTGGCAGCCGGTGGGATGACCGACGAGTCGATGGAACTCCGCAACGCGGAGATCGCCGTCACCGAGGCCCAGCTCTCGCGTGACCAGGCGTACGCCTCGACCGACTCAACCTCCCTCGACCTCGAGCAGGCCGACATGGCGGTCTACTCGGCACAGAACCGCCTGGACGAAGTCCGCAAGCGGTTGGCAGAGGGCGAGAAGAGCGACGAGCCCCGGCTCAAGTCGTTCACCGAGATCGGTTCCGACCTCGGTGGCATCCTCGCTGGCGGTCTTCTCGAGACCTTCGGCCTACAGGACTCGATTCTTGCGGATCCGAGCAAGCTCACGGCAGGACCGGACACCTCGGTGACCGGCGGGTACACCACCCGCGATCTGCCGAAGGCAAAGGGTACGACGACCTCCGGCCGAGGTACCGCGGTTGTCCCCAACCTCCCGTCGATGAACATCTCGACGGAAGAGGCGATGACCCAGTTGCCGATCACCCCCGGACCGGGCGGGTCGATGGCGGACTGGATCCGCAGGTTCGGGCTCCCGTTCGACCAGGGCGGCCTCGCAACAGGTCTCGGCTTCCTGCCGAAGGCCACGATTCGACCGGAGCGGGTCCTCTCTCCGGAGATGACGCCGATCTTCGACCGCTTCACCGCTCAGCTCGAGGCCGGTGCCTCGGTCGGCGGTGGGTCCGCCCCGGTCATCCATATCGAGGTCCACGGCAATGCCAACACCGCCGAGATCGAGCGGGTTGTCGACCGTGCGCTCCGGAGGAACAACCATTCCAACGCTCGCACTTCCAGGAGTCGCTAAATGAGCCATGACATCAAGTATGTGGATGTCACTGGCCGATCCTGGTCGTTGTACGGCGAAGACGCAGGTACGGAGGGAGTGTGGATCCTTGATCGCCTCAAGGGCTTCTACCTCCCTCCGGCCGAGCGTCTGACCTCGACGACCGCAAACCAGATCGGCTCGACACCACGAAAGACCGTCCAAAACGAACGCATCCTCGAGATGCTCATCTGCACCACGGCTGACACCACTGATGACCACGACAAGGTCGAATCCGACTGGTGGAGTGGACTGTCTCTCGAACAGGCGGGACGACTCGAGGCAACAGCGGACGGCAAGACCCGCTGGCTCGACGTCATCCTCAAGGAGTACCCGAACGACACCTGGATCCTCGGTCCGGATATCAACAACTACCAGGAGCATGACATGCGCCTGGTGGCCTGTAATCCGGCCTTCCAAGGCGGCACGAGGTCTGTCGAGGTCACCGGATCCGGCACTTTCAACATCACGGTGTCCAACCCAACCGATCGACCGATGTGGCTGAACTTCGTTGGTACCGCGGGCACCTGGAAGATCCCGGACGGGCTCTCCTCCCGGATGGTCACGCTCCCTGCCCTCGCCGAGGGGTGGAAGCTCTGGACCGATCCGCAAGTGCGCTCGCTCGAAGTCGACAGCGGAGCTCCGGTCTGGCCCTCCGTGATGAAGGGCGTCACCTTCACGAAGGCGATCCCTCCGCACACCAAGAAGACCCTCATCCATCCTCAGATCGTCTCCGGCTCCGGAACTCTCCGCGTCGAGATGGTCGATCAATACTCGCGACCCTGGGGGTGATCGGTGTCTCTTCTCTCCGACCTCTCCGCCAAGATCGACGCTCGACGTCGCAGCGAGGAGGAGCTCCGCGACGCCCCGGACCGAATCGTCGTCTGCGATAAGGAGTGGAACTACGTCTCGGATGTCGAGAGCTGGATCGAGTACGACGTCGCGGTCGAGGTCAACGACACCGAGGAGGGCTGGTTTTCCATCCCTGGTGACCACCCGCTCGCGGACTGGCTCGTCCACGGCACCGGCCTCGAGGAAGACCTCCACTTCTACATCGAGACCGCGGCCGGAATGCGTCTCGGCTACAAAGTCGACGAGGTCACTCGTGAGTACGACGCGGTCGAAGGCTACGAGACCGTCAGCGTTCGCGGGCTCCACGACTTCGAACACACCAAACACATTCTGTTCCAACCCAACACAATCGCTCCACTAGAGCTGCAGGTGCCCAAGTCGGATCTGCAGGCAGGCCGGTCGAAGGGTGTCGTCCGGTCGTACTTCTTCCGGAACCTCGCCCGGATGCAACAGCCAGGATGGTTGTTCGGCTTCAACCTCTGGGGCGCGTCCAACTGGCAGTCCAACATGATCCCGGACCAGTGGCAGGTCATCATGGCCCCGCAAATCGGTCCGGACACATCCGAGTGGACGATTCTGTCCGCCCGAATGGACTACGGGTGGGACTTCGTCCGGAGGACGCTCGACGATGCGGGCCTGCAGATCACCGCCAAACGGTGGCTCCCTGGCGATCCTCAGCCATTCCCCACACACACCACCCTGAGCAAGCCGACGCTCGTCCTCGATGTCGTCGAGCGGTCGTTCCTCTCAGGCTCGACCGGCACGATCCTCGATCCGATCCTGGACCTGATTAGGGTCATCGCCCCGGACGGAACATCCGAGACGATCACCATCGCGGACCCAAACTCCGGACCTCAACCTCCGGAAGGTATCCACGCCCCCGTCGTCATCTGGCGGGCAAGCCAACACCAAGGCCTCGCAGGTTCACGGATGGTCGTACACAAGGCCAACCGCCACACCGTGGTAATCGGCGGCAAGAGCCCGCAATGGGTCAACTCCTCGATCAAACTCCTCCTGAACTCAGCGCTCGGCTGGATCGGTACGTTGATCGGCCTACCCGGCCTCGGCCTCGGCCTGTTCGACAAGGCCGTCGAGGACGTCGTCTTGGCCTGGCAGCGGTTCACGAGCTGGACCCGCAAGTCCTCGATGGGCTCCCACGCCTACAAGGAGGACTTCGCTCCGGGCGATGCCTGGACGATCTCGGGTCTGCAGGCCGGTCGAGTCGGTCTCTTCGAGGGACGCGGCTACGTCAGCTTTTCGGCCTCGGTCGTCGACTACAGCCCTTATGTGGTTGGCCGAGACGTCAACCTCGGTGACCGGTGCGGCTTCGAGATCGGTGGCCGAATCTGGCTTTCGCACATCGTGAAGCTCAGGCGTCGAGCGAGCCGGGAGGTTCCCGCCGAGTGGCTCATCACCGTCGGTGACTCTCGCGATGACGAGCTCGCTGGCACCAAGGCGCTCCGCCACCTCGAGACCCTCCGCAACGAGGTCAGCCGCTACTCCTCGTCCATCTAATACGCACCGGCAGAGGACCGCTCAGAGACTTCTCTGGGCGGTCTTCTCGTTGGGCGCACTCCAAAGGATCGCCCGTGACACATCCCGCATTCCCGTACGACGACTGGCCCGCGGACATGCATCCGATGGCCTGGGTGTTTCTCCACCCGCCGACTGATGTCGAGGCCGGGTCCATGCCCATCAACCTCAACGCCCAGTTGATGAACGCCTTTGCCAAACACCTCTTCGACGACCTCGGAGCCACGCTCCCCGCGACCGAACCCCGGACCGAAGAGCTCACCATCACGATCACGAAGAAGGACGTCGGCCAAGTCTTCGACAAGCTCATCGACGACACCGCACCTGTCCACGTCATCCGAGGCGCTCTGCCTCCCGGCTTGGTTCTCTCGCACGGTCGGATCTCGGGAACCGCACTGCAGACCAGTGTCTCGATGCTGACGCTGCAGATCGGACCCCAGGTCCACTACCAGCGCAGCCTCAACGGCGGGCCACTCAGCAATCACAACCCCGGCCGGTGGGTCGACATCCGCAAGCCCCTCGAGGCTCCCCCAACACTTCCGACGCTCGCCGATCTCGGATCCGACGAAGCCAATGCGCTCCGCAACCTCAGCGACGAACAGGCCGCGGCGATCCGCGCACTTCTGGACGCCCGAGATGAGCAGCGTGCCACCACTCCCGAGGAGGTCCAGTGACTCAGTACCCCGTCGACCACGTCCTCCTGACCGAGGCCGACAGCGGCCTCCGGTCAACCACTCAGTTCCTCGCGGTCCACACCTCCGAAGGTGCGCTGACCGTTCCGAGCCTCCTGGCCTTCTGCGCGAACAAAGCCAACGGAGCCTCGTACAACACGGTGATCGACCGCCAGGGCGTCACCGGTCGAAGCAACGACGACGAGTTCGCCCCGTGGGCAGCCGGGTACACCGGCAATGCCCGCGGCTGGCACGTCTGTTGTCTTGGCTTCGCCCGGCAGTCCCGAGACGAATGGCTGTCCTACTCAGGCCAGATCAACAAGCTCGCCGAGATGCTGGCGCACTACTGCCGTCAGTACGGCATCCCGCCCGTGAAGATCTCGGCCGCTGACCTCCGGGCCGGACGCAAGGGCATCTGCGGTCACGCCGAGATCTCCCAGGCGTGGGGCGAGGTCAACCACACCGATCCCGGTCCCAACTTCCCGTGGGACGTCGTCATCGCCAAGACCGCAGCACTGGTGAACGGCACCCCACCTCCCCCAACCTCCGGAGGCTTCCTCATGGCTCTCAACGACGCAGAACAGCGCGAACTCCTCGAGCTCGCCCGCTACATCAAGGGCCAGCTCGGCCCGTGGGCTCAGCTCGGAAAGAACGAGAAGGGCGAGAACCTCACCCTCGTAGATGCTCTGGCCCGCCACACCGCGGGCGGCACCAAGTGAACTCGCAGGAACTCGCTGCCGAGTTCTTGCGCGAGAAGCTCGAAGCCCAACCCTGGTGGCGGCGAATCGCAAACACCGTCACCGCGGCCTTCGGTGCCCTTGTCGGTATCGCCTGGCTCGCAGTCTCGCTAGGTCTGGACCTGCCCGCTCCGGTGATGGCCGGAGTCATGGCCGTTGTCTCACTCGGCACTGTCATCGGTGTTCGCAAGACCCCGAACGGAGTTACCGAGCGGCAGATCGCCGAGCTCGAGGACTACGTCGGCCGCCACCGCAAGGAGGGCTGACCGATGCTCAAGACCATTCTCGATTGGCTCACGCCCGAGACGATCCAGGCCCTCGGTGTCGCCTTCGCAGGTGCCATCACCGCGTGGCTCGGTCGAGAGACGATCCTCCGCAAGAGGCTCCAAGGCGAGTTCGACGAGCTCAAGAAGTCGCTCGCCAAGGTCCAGGATCTCCTCAAGCTCGCGACTCGGTACATCCGAGATCTTCGCTCCCACAACACGAACCTCGCCAACCTTCTCCGGCAACACGCTCCGGATGTCGAGGTCCCGAACGAGCCGCAGCTCCCCCGTGAGCTGGATGAGGAGTTGTAACCCATGACCACCCCAGGCGGCGGAGTTCCCACCCCTCCCGACAACGGATTCGGTGACCTCCAAGGAGTCGGCAATTGGTTTGGAAACAACCTCATCGGCACCCTCTTCGGCGGCTTCCCCAACATCCTCTCGGCCATCTTCGGCACGGTAAACAACAGCTACGTAGCGGATCTCGAGATCGTCAACGATCACACCGGCCAGATCCAGACTATGCAAGGGCAGATCGAAGAGATGCTCCTGCAGGGTTGGTCCCAAACCATCTACAGCGATTACTGGTACACACCCAGCCCCGGCGTCGTCTCGGTCGAGATCATCCTCATCGGTGGCGGCGGAGGCGGCGGTGCCGGGGAGTGGAACATCGCTCCCGGTTACCAGACGGGAGGTGCCGGTGGAGGTGGCGGGGGCGAGGTCCACACGGTCATCCCGGCGTCGCTCCTGGAGAAGAACCTCACGACCGGGGCATACCTGCCCATCCTCGTAGACATCGGTGCCGGTGGCGCTGGCGGCACCTCGTCCGGCGCACCAGGTTCAGGCGGCGCACCAACGCTTTTCGGCTCCTACCTCTCTGCCGGTGGTGGTGTTGGAGGGCTCGGTGGCGCATCCGCGGGAGCCGCGGGCGGCGCAGGCGGCTACGGCATGATCCCCGGCGGTGCCGGAGGAAGGGGCAGCGCCAGCAGCACCAACGGCACCGGAGGCACCGCAGGCGGAGCGTCGCTCAGCGCCTACAGCCTCAACGGGGGCGGAGGCGGTGGAGGCGGTGGCGGAGGCGGTGAGTCCTCGCCAGGAGCCCCCGGCGGAGCAGGTTCGATCTACCCCGGCGGCACCACAAACGGAGCCCCCGGCACGAGCCGAACCATCATCGCGGTCGGCGGTGGAGGTGGCGCAGGCGGAACACGAGAGTCGAGCCCCGGCGGTGTCGGCGGCTTCCCCGGAGGCGGAGGCGGCGGAGGTGGATCCAAGCTCACCGCGAGCGCCCAGCTCTACGGCGGCAACGGTGCCTCCGGCATGGCGTGCATCATCGAGCGGATGAACTAATGCGCTCGAATCTCGTCGTATTCACCGCCAACGGCACCTGGGTCAAGCCTCCCAACCTGTACGCCATCGAGGTCCGCGTCCGCTCCGGCGGTGGCGGCGGAGGTTCCGGCGCCACCCGTGACGGGGCATCGGACACCAACACACCAGGCGGACCCGGAGGTGGCGGCGGGACACTCGTGCAAACAAACCGCCGTATCCCGGCGGCGGAACTTCCTGCCACGGTCGCGGTTACGGTCGGGCCGGGAGGTGCGGGGGGTGCCGTCTCCTCCACTCCGAACACTTTCATGGCCGGTAAACACGGCGGCACCTCAAGGTTCGGCGACATCCTCCTCGCTGAGGGCGGGTACGGCGGCGGATACGGCGCGGATCCGAACGGCTCCGTCAACACCGGCAACGGTGGCTACGGCGGGTGGGGCATCTTCCGCGGTGGAACCGGCGGGGCCAACGGCATCTGGTCACCCAATCAGAACGCGTTCGCGGCTCCGGTACAGCGATGCTCCGGCGGTGGCGGCGGCGGTTCTGGTGCCGGGCTGTACTCCGGAACACCCCGAGCCTCAAGCGCTTACGGCTGGTCCGGATTCACAGGAGCGCCACACGTACACAACCCCGTCTGGTGGCAGTGGGACATGTCCGGAAACGGAGCCTACGGCCGCACCGAAGGTTCAAACAATCTCGGCAACGCTGCCTTCCCATGCGGAGGCGGAGGAGGTGGGTGGGGCGGAAACGCCACCCCCATGTCCGGAACCCCCGCCTCGGGACTGGCCGGAGCAGGTGGCCCAGGTGCCGCCGGAGTCGTCACTGTCTTTGAGTATCTATTTGACTTGGAGTCCTAATGCCCAACACGGCAACACTTCTCGCCGAGAATCTCGGCGGCTTCGCCGGTCCGGCGAACCTCTACCAGCTTGACGTACCACTCATGGGCTTCGACCATGTCATTGCTTGGATCCAGACCTTCGGCACTCCCGAGGCTGTTCTCGTCGCAGCGTTCCCCTCGGGAGCTGCGAGGTCGATGACCCGGCTGCCCGGTAGCTACGTCGGCACCGAGGTCTCCCACGCTGGCGCTCTCTTCCTGGCCGGATACACGGTCGTCCTCCCCGAGCCGGAGCCTGAGACACCTGCCGACCCCGAGCCCGTGTCGCCCGCGGTCGAGACCGATTCGGGTGAGCCGGTCGAAGGAGACCCGGCGCCAGCACCCGAAGGCGGTGCGTGATGCCTGACATCGGATTGCCCACACCCATGGGAAAGCTCAACCTCCCCACGGTGGGTGACTTCGTCTACACCTACGAGTACTCGGACGGTCGACTCTTCGCCGAGGACGCCGAGCTCTACTTTCTTCTCGGCGATCCCGACGAGCCCCAGGTTCAGTGGGACTTCGTCATCTCCGGTGCCGTAGCGAGCATCAAGAAGGAATCCACCGACGTCGCCGACATCGAGCCCGGCACCAAGTTCTGGCTCATGTACCGGGACGGCAGCACCACGCCGACGACCGAGGACGAGCTCCTCACCGGCACCGTGAAGAAGGTGAATGCGTAATGGCGACTCTGATCGGGTCGGGCGGTGACCACATCGAGATCGGACCCGGAACTCCGACCACGACCGGAGTCCTCAACCCGCCGACTACCGGTGTGCCCGGCATCCTCGTCCCGATCGAGGGCAGGCCCGGCACCTCCATCACGATCTCCGGGTCGGTGGCGACCTACGCCGGGCTCCCCGACGATCTCGGCCTGGCCGACAAGGGTGCGCTCTTCATCGTCCAGGCGGACGGCCTCGGCTACGTCTGGGACGGCACCGAATTCCCCGCGAACGGCGAAGGCATCGAGATCCGCGGACCGCAGGGTGTCTCGATCACCGACATCACGGTCTCCGGTGACCAGCTCATTCTCGAGATGTCCGAAGGCGTCGACTACGTCCTGACCGTCCCCGCTCTGACCCAGGCGTCCACGGACGCGGCAGCGGCAGCGGCAGCACGCACGGCAGCCGAGACCGCCGAAGCGAACGCCGAGGCGGCCCAGACTGCAGCGGAGACAGCTCTCACCCAGGCGCAGACCGCGAGGACCGACGCACAGGCAGCCAAGGCAGCGGCCGAGACCGCAGAGGACAACGCAGCAGCCTCGGCCACGTCCGCGTCCGGGTCGGCGACAACGGCGACGACCAAGGCCGGTGAGGCGTCCAACTCCGCCACGGCGGCAGCAGGATCCGCGACGACTGCAGGCACCCACGCCGCGAATGCGGACAGCTCCGCAACAGCAGCGGCAGGGTCCGCCTCGAGCGCCAGCACGTCGGCGACGAACGCCAGCACCTCCGCAACGGCGGCAGCCGGGTCCGCCGACGCGGCAGACGAGGCCCGCATCGCTGCCCAGGCAGCGGCAGCCGAAGCCGAATCCGCTGGCGGTGTTTCCACTGCCCGGCAGATCAACACGGGCACCGGGTTGACGGGTGGCGGCGACCTCTCTGCCAACCGCACCATCGCCCTGGACTCAGCCTCGATTGCCAGCCTCGCCAAGGCCGACGCTGCAGCCCCCCAGGAGACGGTCGACAACCTGCTCCTCACCTTCATCGACTTCTCCGACTACGTCTCCGCTGGCTTCTCGACCGTCGAGCGCACCGACACCAAGGGCCAGCCGGACGGCTACGTACCGCTGGACGAGAACGCCAAGGTCCCGGCGCTGCATCTCCCGAGCTACGTCGATGACGTCCTCGAGTTCGCCACCCTCGGAGGTTTCCCGGCGACCGGCGAGACCGGCAAGATCTACGTCGCGACCGGGACCGGTAAGTGCTACCGGTGGTCGGGATCCACCTACACCGAAATCAGTCCCTCCGAGGTCAACTCGGTAGCGGGCAAGACCGGTGTCGTCACCCTCGTGAAGGGGGACGTAGGGCTCGGCAACGTCGACAACACCTCCGACCTCGCCAAGCCGATCTCGACGGCCACCCAGGCAGCGCTGGACGGGAAGCTACCCCGAGCCACCACAGCCGGGTACAAACTGTATGCCCGCGAGGATCTTTCCGACGTTTTGATCGACTTCTCCTCGCAGCCGAACGCCTTTCAGGTGGCCCAGCGATACGACTCCGGTCGTCTACGTGTCGGCACCGCCGTGGACAGCGCGGACGCAGTCACCAAGGCCCAGCTCGATGCGGTCCCGTACAGCGTGACGTTCACGCACACAGGCGATTCGGTCCGCAAGACCGGCCTCGGCGCGAACACCGCAGGCATCGACATGCCGGATCCAGTGACCTTTACGCGGATGCGGGTACGCCTCACCACTGCGGACGCTTCCGGCACCACGACCGTTCGGATCCTCAAGAACGGTTCCGCGACCGGCATGCCGTCCGTCTCGATCACCGCACCCGCCACGACCGGCTCGACGACCGGCTCGTGGTCCTACGCCGAGGACGACCAACTCACCGTCGAGATCACGGCGATTGGTACCACCCCCGGCAAGGGATGCGCGGTCAACCTCAAGGGGACGTGATGCCACACATTTTCGTCCCAAGCTTGAACGAGGGGTTGCTCTTCTCCGACGACTTCAACCGTGCCAACGGCAACGTCGCCAATGGCTGGGTCATGGTCTCGAGCACCAACCCGACGATCGTCAGCCAGCAGATCGGGCAGAACGCAGCGAACAACAGCGGCGACCGTTGGGCGCTCTGGCCGGTGGACTGCCTCTCGGACGACCAGTTCTCACAGTGCACGATCCGAGGCGCTGCCACGACGAGCTTCGAGTCGACGCTCCTCCTCACCCTCGGGGCGAGCTCGACTCGCGCCACTCACGTGTCTGCAGGTCTCGCGGGAGGTCGGGCGTACGTCCTGCGGAACACCACAGCGGCGAACGACGCCTCCTCCTCGTACGTCGCCCTCTCAACCGGCATCAACCCGGTGGACGGGGACATCGCACGCTTCGAGAAGACGGGCAACCTCTACACCCTCAAGATCAACGGTGCATCGGTCGTGACGTGGACTGACACCTCGAGCACCGCCACGGTCGGCTCGAGCAATCGGCGCGTCGGCTGGTCCACCCGCTGCGGTGGCACGAGGCAGTCCTTTGCCCTCGACGACTGGTCTGGCGGTGACCTGTAGCAACCCGGTGCTCGTTTGCTCATTGTTCACCTTCTAAGCGTGACAACGCTGAGGGTCGGCGGGGACGATTGTCCGATGATTACGAAGCACCAGCAGCACGCCGAGGAAGTTATCCACCACCTCGAGTCGCTCCTCAAGGACGACACGGGCATGGCGATGGTCGGAAATCCGGACTCGGCTCAGCGCACGCCACCCACCATCGAGCAGGAGCGGGAGATCCGGGCGGACCTTGCGGAGGCATACCGGCTCTTTGAGATCCGAGTTACCGTCCCTGAGTTCAACGATCGCCAGTCCCTTCTCGCCCTCTGCAACAAGTACGGGATCTCAGCTCCCTCAGACCAGCAGACCGCCTGAACACACCCACGACAGAGCCCCCGTCGATCCAAGTGATCGGCGGGGGCTCTTTTCGCGTTTCGGAACCTAGTCGAGCTTCTCCGGCTGGAATTCACCGAAGACGCCGCGATCCTCACCGCGGAGGTACGCCTCGTGTTGAATGTCGGCGCGAGCCGCCAGGCGCGAGCGCGCTGCGCGTTCGCCATTCAGGCGGTCGCGACGCTTCCCCGACCATGTGCCGAATCCGACGACACCGCCCCACACGACGAGGCCGAGGACGGCGATTCCCAGAATCACCTTCCACCACGCCAACACGAGCGCGAAGACGATGAACAGGCCGACGATGCCGACGACGTTCTTCACAGTCACTCCTTGAGTAGGGCGGTGGCCGAGGCTTCCCTCCTCGACCACCGCGGTGTTGAACGTTACGTCAGTGGGCCGACAGCGACCGGCGACGAGAGACCCATCGCGACGTCGCAGCGGCAGCGGTACCGAGGACCAGGCCGAGAGCCGGGAGCCAGAGCAACCCCTCGACCGCGGCCACTACTACGACCAGGACGAACGAGACGACAGAGAGGATGGACAGAGTTCGAGACATTGGGACTCCGAGAGGGTGAGCTGACCCAGGCGCGAGAACAGCAGCCGGGTGGTGATGCCTCAATTTTCCGGGATCTCGAGCTTCGAGTCCAACGAAACCAAACTCTCGGTGGCGGGATGTTGGCTGGTCATGGGCGCAACCCGGTACCGTTCGCCCGTGAAAAAATTCTGCGCGTTCTACCGAGGGAAGCTGTCGCTAGCAACCCAATTGGTTGCCCCGATTGCACTAGCCCTCGGTGTGGCGGGTGGTGTCGTCGGCTCCTGGGTCATCGGGCCGACTGATTGGTGGGACCCGGATAGCTTCCGCATAAATGTGGCCTCAGCGATCGTTGGTGCACTCATCGGCATCCCGTTCGCTCTCGTCGGCCTCGCGTTCGTCACGGCTAACCGGGAGGAGCGCGTTCGCCTGGACGACATCACGAAGCTCACCAACCGAGCCTGGGAACGCTTCAAGTCGTCGGTGATTGCCGCAACACCGCCCGCGATCACGAGCCACCTCACCACGGACGGCGCGGACGTGGACGAGATCGTCAAGAAGACGCTAATCCGCCTCAGCCACTACCGGGCACTGGCAGGGGTGCCGCCCGGCACCGGTCCGTATGACGAGAACATCATCACAACTCCCGAGAAAATCGATGAGCAGGAGATCCGGCGCGAATTCGACGAGCTGATCTCGGAACTCGAGGGGGCGGTCTTCAAGATCCGGGGCGCGGTCGACGACACGACGTTCGTATCGCGGACCTGGACTGAGCTGCGGATGCGGTGGGACTACCTCTACGGCGAGATCCGGACTCGACGCATCACCGAAGGTCTCGGATGGATCCCCGGTGAGCTCGAACTCGACCTCGAAACAAGGCTCAAATCTTCACCACCCCTCCATGCCGTCTTGGCAGCGCTCGGACCGGTCGAGACTCTCATTGCCGACCTCAAGACGTACACAGCGCAACCGACGCTCGACTACCTTCTGAACCCTATTTACTTCCTTACAACCGCCGACACGCTCAACACCATCAAGGTGGGTCCGCCCTCGATGCTTGCGGTAACGGAGCTCGGCAAACTTCGAGGCACGGTCCTCGAGGCGGATCGAGATGAGTCGTGGCGATCTCGGGCCAAGTTGGACGACTAACCCGAGACCGCCGAACCGTCAGCGTACGAAAGCCTTCGGTGTCGAACTCAGCACCGCTCGGCTCCCGCGTCACGGATCGCCCGGGTCCAGGTGTCCCGCTCCTTCTGCGAGGCGGTCTGGAACTCCGCAGACTCGGCCATGAGCTCGAGGAACTCCTCCGCGGCTCCCGAGCGGTTGCTCGCACCTGTACCGGCACCGAACTCCGTCTCAAGCTCTGCGGACTTGTCCAGGATGTCGGCCATCGCCCGGCACGCATCGGCGTAGGACGCCGACATCGGCAAGCTCGCAGTGTCATCGGCGACTGCCGGAGCCGGTGCCGACGTCCGGATCGTCGAGGGCCTCGGAGCCGTCGACACCCCGGTGTTCGGGCGGGACAAGACGGTGATCGAGTCGACCCGCCACCAGCCCCCGACCGTGATCATCTCAACTTGGAGCGTTGTCGAGCCGGTACCCGGTGCCTCGACATCTACGAGCGCTGTCGCGACTCCCCGCTTGGCATCGAACGCAGTGATCTCGTTCCGGGACACCGTTCGGCGGGTGTCGCCCTCCTTCACTGCAGCCCAGGCCGCAACCTCGGCGTCCCGCCGGAGCTGGCTCTCGGACAGGACCGGGTATTCGTACTCGACCGCGCTTGTCGTCGGTGCGATCGGTTGGGGGTCCGAGCTACCCAGATCCGAACACCCGGCAAGCAGCGGGACGAGAGCCCCGGCGACACCGAGGCGGAGGAGAGACTGACCAACACTCATTTCGAACCTCTTTCGTTGGAGGACTTCTGGATCGTCATGCGGCGGGGATGAGGCCCTGGTCTCGCCAGCGCCTCAGGGTCTTCGGGTCACACCCGAGCTCTCGCCCGACAGCCCGGTAAGGGAGGCCCGAGGCGATGAGCTCGCGGGCCTTCGCGAGGCGCTCCGGATCATCGGAGAGCCGTCTAACCGCTGAGGGCTTCTTCGCGGCAAGCGCTTTGACCTGCGCCTGCCTCACCGGCCTCGACTCCACATCGACGAGGACGAGCGGAGCGGCAGCCTCGACGGCCTGAGGCGTGTCCTCTACTTCCGGTGCCTCGGTGGTCTCAGCCTCGGGCTGGTCCTCGGCAGCCTCGGTCCTCGAGGCGTCCACCATCTGACGGGCGAGGTGCGCGGCGAACGGCATGCACAGAGGCGGGATCACCGTCACGGCCGCGGTGGCGAGCGGCTCTTCGTAGACAGTCGTCACGGTCGACCACCGACCGGTCTCGGGATCCTGGATCTTCTCGGTGACGAGGTATCCCGCGTCGCGGAGTTCCCGCATCGCAGACCGAATTGCCTCGCGTCCCTCCCGAGGACTCTGCGCAGCGATCGACGCGGAGCGAGTTCGCCAGTCGGCAGGCTTTGACAGGAGCCAGATCAAGACACCACGAGCCCGGTACGACAGGCGCTCATCGGTGATGACAGAGTTGTCCAGAATTGTAAAGCGGTCGGTGAGGCGGGGACCTCTTCGAATGCCGCCTGACATGGGGGAATGACTGTGGGGACCGGTAGACTTACTCAACGTTCGGCTCCTTCGACGAGTCGGACACCGACCCGCCTTGAGGTGCAACTCAGGGCGGGTCTCTTCTTGTTAGACCGGGGGTTGGCGGGTTTCTACGGCTTCTACAGGCCGACCGCATGACCGGCCTGTTCGGCGCAGGAGGCCCCGTCCTCGGACTTCCCGACCGGTTCGACGAACCCGAGCCCACACATCCGGCCGTCGGCGAGCCCTCCCCTCCCCCACCCTCGGCCGAGGGCGTCACCTCGACGAATCGCAGCGGCACGGTCTCGGTGACGGCGACCTCCACCGGTCAGCCGGTCGACGTCCGGATCGACCCCCGGGAATTGCGCTACAGCGGTGGCGAACTCGCCTCCGCGATCCTCGAGCTGTGCCGACGGTCCACGCAGGAGGCGAAGGCGCGCAGGCGCGAGGAGCTGTCCGCTGCCGGCGTGCGGCCGGACATTCTCGACCAGCTCGGACTGCCCGCGCGTGTCGGCTCGTCCGAGGATGAGGTGCTGCGGGACACGGTCGAGCCCGCCCCTCCGACGTGGATGAGGCCGGTGTGAGCGGAGACGAGACCGTGAACGACGGCACGTCCGTGGGAGGCGCGACCCCGCGCGACGACATGGACGTCGTCGTCGCGCGGGCGGGTGCCGGGCTCGCCGCGATGGACGACGCGCTGCACCAGCTGTCGACGGCGCGGTCGCGCGTGACGCATTCGTCGGGGCTGGTGGCCGTCGAGGTGGACGAGCAGGGCGGCATGACCGGGTTGTTCCTCCCCGACTCGCTCGCCGGTGTCGACGCCGGGGAACTGGGCCGGGCGGTGGTCGAGACCGCGGCCCGCGCTGCGCAACTGGTGGCGGAACGGCGGGAACGGATACTGGCATCGCTCGGCGACCGGTTGAGCGATTAGGCTTCGCGCCATGGCTGGAGACATCGTCCCGATCCAACTCGGACTGACCGACGGCGACCTCGTCACCCTGTGGGCACCGCGCTGGCGCGACGGGGACGACGAGTGGGAGGCATTTCTCGGTCACGGCGACGATCTCTACGGCTTCGCCTCGGCGGCCGAACTCGCGGCGTTCGTGCGGTCCGAGCGGGAGCACGACCTGATCGAGCACCCGTCGTGGCCGATCGTCGCGGCGCTCTCGGCTGCCGAGTTCGAGCCCGACGACACGCACGTGTTCGACCTGGTGGGCGTTCCGGAGCTCGTGGCCGGCGACCCCGACGCCGACACCCTCGGTGAGCTCGAGGACACCTTCGAGATGGTCCGGTCGATCGGCGAGGTCTGCGATCTCGACGTCGTGATCCGGTACTTCGGCGCGAATCCGGTGCTCGACTCCGTCGCGGCCGGGGAGCCCGCGTTCGTCGGCCGCGACGGCGAGCAGCGGTGGGATCAGATCGGGACCGCGGTCGCCTCGGGGTGGGAATCGGTGCTCGACGCGGTCGACGCGGTCGTGACGACGCCTGCGCTGGACGCCGCGGCCGTCGCCGAGGCCGAGGCCGAGATCGTCGCCGCGCAGGAGAACGTGGTCGACGCGGACGACGCCGCCGAGGAGGGCGACGACGAGGACGACGACATCGAGTACGTCTCGCTCGCCGACGACACCGACACCGACACCGACACCGACGAGGACGAGACGTTCTGGACGTCCGTCGGTATCGACCCGGTCAAGATCATCACCGCGGCGGACACCTACTTCACGCTGCGCTGCTACCTCGACGACGATCCGGTCTTCCTGGGCCGCGGCGGGAAGATCCTCGTGTTCACGTCGGAGCGGGCACTGGCCCGGTTCCTCGCCGACGACCACGACCACGCCCTGGCCCGGGTGAGCACCTATTCCGAGGTCCAGGCCGCGGCGGTGGACGGCTCTCTCGACGTCGAGGTCACCGACGAGAACGTCTACGTGTTGCCCGGACTCGCCGACGACCTGGCGGACGGGCCGCAGTCGGTCGACGCCGACCAGCTCGACCTGGCCGTCGAACTGTTCACGGACGCGGCGCAGTTCGCCGGCGACGAGTCGACCGAGCGGGCACTGGCCCCGTCCACGCCGCTCGGCTGGTACGTGTCCTACACGCTGAACCCCGACCCGACGCGGCTGGCCCCGAGTGCGCCCTACACCAGTGAGGCGCAGTCCTGGCGGGAGCTGGAGCAGGAGTTCGAGGCCCGCCTGCGCGTCGAGTGAGCATCAGCCCTTCAGCAGGGCGTACCCGGGTTTGACGACCTCGTCGATCAGCCGGAGCCGCTCGGGAAACGGGATGAACGCCGATTTCATCGCGTTGATGGTGAAGCGTTCGAGGTCGCTCCATCCGTAGCCGAAGGTGACGGCGAGGGCGACCATCTCCTCGCTCATGGTCGTCGCGCTCATCAGCCGGTTGTCGGTGTTCACGGTGACGCGGAACCGCAGCCGGGCGAGCAGATCGAAGGGGTGCTTGTCGAGGCTCGGCGCGGCGCCGGTCTGGACATTGGAGCTCGGGCACAACTCCAGCGGAATCCGCTTGTCGCGCACGTAGTTCGCGAGCCGACCCAGCCGGATGGTCCCGTCGTCGCCGACCGTGATGTCGTCGGTGATCCGCACTCCGTGTCCGAGCCGGTCCGCGCCACAGAACGCGATCGCCTCGTGGATGGACGGCAGGCCGAACGCCTCACCGGCGTGAATGGTGAAGTGCGCATTGTTGGCCCGCATCAGCTCGAAGGCGTCCAGATGACGGCTCGGCGGGTGCCCCGCCTCGGCGCCGGCGATGTCGAATCCGACGACGCCGCGGTCACGGAACCTGATCGCGAGTTCGGCGATCTCCCTCGAGCGGGCGGCGTGGCGCATCGCGGTGAGCAGACAACCGACGCGGATCTCGTGGCCCAGGTCACGAACCTGCGCCATCCCGTCCTCGAAGCCGAGCAGGGTGTGGTGGACGACGTCGTCGAGGCTGAGACCGGACTCGAGGTGCTGCTCGGGGGCGAACCGCACCTCCGCGTAGACGACTCCGTCCGCGGCGAGGTCGGCCACGCATTCGCGCGCGACCCGTTGCAGGCCCTCGGGCGTCTGCATCACCGCGACGGTGTGGGCGAAGGTCTCGAGGTAGCGCTCGAGGGACCCACTGCCTGCGGCAGCGGCGAACCAGGCGGCGAGCGCGTCGGCGTCTGTGGCCGGCAGCGCGTCGTAACCACTGTGCTGTGCGAGTTCGAGGACGGTGGCGGGTCGGAGTCCGCCGTCGAGGTGGTCGTGCAGGACCGCTTTCGGAGCGGTGCGCACGGTGGCGAGGTCGAGGGGTGCGGGGCCTGGTGTCTGCGGTGGCGTGCCCATGCTCAGAAGCTAGTGCCTCGCGCTCGAAGTCCGTCGACGACGTGCCGTGGTTCCACGTGGGCATCGAGGCGGAGGCGGGCCGGGCGGCGGTGTCCGCCCGGCCCCCACGCGCAGCACGGCGCCGCGTGGGCCGGCACCAGCACGGGGCTCGGGCGGGCCACTACACCGGGACCAGGCCGATCCGCTCGATGACGAGGGGCTCGTCGGGAGGCGTGTCGCCGATGTCCCAGGCCCCGTCGAGCGCGGCCCGTGCCGCGGCGAACCGGTGGGGTTCGTCGGTGTACAGGGTGAACAGCGGGGATCCGGCCTCCACCCGGTCGCCGGGGCGGGCGTGCCACCGAACCCCGGCACCGGCCTGGACGGCCTGGCCCTGCCGCTCCCGTCCGGCACCGAGTCGCCAGGCGGCGACTCCGACCGCGCGGGCGTCGAGTCCGGTCAGCACACCGGAGACGTTTGCGTACAACACTTCTCGCTCCCGCGCCTGCGGCAGCGGCGCATCGGGGTCGCCGCCCTGCGCCTGGACCATGGCACGCCAGCGATCCATCGCCCGGCCGTCCCGCAGCGCATCTGCCGGGTCGACCGCGTCGAGGCCCGCGGCGGCGAGCATCTCGCGGGCGAGGGTGAGCGTCAGTTCGACCACGTCCGACGGGCCTCCCCCGGCCAGGACCTCAACGGATTCGGCCACCTCGAGCGCGTTCCCGGCGGTGTGACCGAGCGGGGTGTCCATCCCGGTCAGGAGGGCGACGGTGCGCACCCCGGCGTCGTTGCCGAGTTCGACCATCGTGGTGGCCAGTTCACGGGCATCCGACAGCGACCGCATGAACGCCCCCGATCCGACCTTCACGTCGAGGACCAGCGACTGCGAGCCTTCGGCGATCTTCTTGCTCATGATCGAACTGGCGATGAGCGGGATGGACTCGACGGTTCCGGTGACGTCGCGCAGCGCGTACAGCTTGCGGTCGGCGGGCGCGAGGTCGGCGCCGGCGGCGCACACGACCGCGCCGACGGCGGGGTCGGCGAGGATGCGGAGCAGTTCCTCGGTGCCGAGGTCGGCTCGCCAGCCCGCGATCGCCTCGAGCTTGTCCAGTGTGCCGCCGGTGTGCCCGAGGCCCCGTCCGGACAGCTGCGGGACGATCGCCCCGCAGGCCGCGACCAGGGGCGCGAGAGGCAGCGTGATCTTGTCTCCGACACCACCGGTGGAGTGCTTGTCGACGGTGGGCCGGGGCAGCCCGGACAGGTCCATCCGCCGCCCCGAGTCGATCATGGCGCGGGTCCAGGCGGCCGTTTCGCGGCGCCCGAGGCCACGCAGGACGATCGCCATCGCGAGTGCGGCCATCTGTTCGTCGGCGACGCCCCCGCGGGTGTACTCCCTCACGACCCAGTCGATCTGGGTGTCGGAGAGCTCACAGCCGTCCCGCTTGGTCGTGATGACCGACACCGCGTCCAGCCCGGTCACCGTTGCACCCGATTCAGGTCGTCGGGTCCGAAAGCAGCAGGTAGGAGCGTCGCCAGCGGCACGGGACCCGACGCGCTGTCGACGAGGAGTGCCTCCCCGCCGTGCTCGAGCAGCAGCTGTCGGCACCGCCCGCAGGGCATCAGAATGTCCGAGTTCGCGTCGCGACACGTGAACGCCAGCAGGCGGCCACCGCCGGTCGCGTGTAAGTTACCGACGAGTCCACATTCGGCGCAGAGCCCGAGTCCGTATGAGACATTTTCCACATTGCATCCGACGACGATCCGACCGTCGTCGACCAGCGCGGCCGCCCCGACGGGGAATCTCGAGTACGGCGCATAGGCCCGCATCATCACGCGATCGGCGTTGTCCCGCAACACATCCCAGTCGATTTCCACCACGGTTCACCATCCTGACACGCAGGCCCGACACGTGCACGCCACCCACCGCCGGACCCTGAGTGTGATTGGACAGGCAAACCTAAGTAGAGTGGTACCGCCTCGTACGAACCACCCGCCGAATTAGTTCCCGGTTTCCCGGAGGATTACAGTGCAGGGAGTCGGTTCAGGTTCTCGTCGCACCAAGACTGAAAACTCCAGGGTGTCCCCAGAATCAGTCGAACTCCCGGTGCGACGCGTCCACCAAAGATGTTGGAGGCACAGCACTCGATGAGTAGCACGACTGAAGCCGCTCCGGCACAGGAGCGCACGCGGTCGCTATACCGGGGCGACCCCGGAATGTGGTCCTGGGTTCTGCACAGGATCACCGGTGTCGCGACATTCTTCTTTCTTTTCGTCCACGTGCTCGACACCGCGCTGGTGCGAGTCAACCCGGACACGTACGACAGGGTCATCGAGACCTACAAGAACCCCGTCGTGGGACTCATGGAGCTCGCCCTCGTCGCGATGGTGCTCTACCACGCACTCAACGGTCTGCGCGTGATGCTCGTCGACTTCTGGTCGAAGGGCCCCCAGTACCAGCGCGTGATGCTCTGGGTCATCCTCGCGATCTGGTTCGTCGTGATGATTCCGGCCGCCGGTCGCATCTTCTACAACATGTTTGCGGGGCACTGACAATGAGTGAAGCCAAGGTTCTCGCCACCTCGTACGACCGCCCTGCCAGCCTGGACAGCCCGCGGTCCCCGCGGCGCCAGTCCAAGAACAACTTCGAGCTCTACGCCTGGTTGTTCATGCGCCTGTCCGGTCTCGCACTGATCATCCTCGTGCTCGGACACCTCTTCATCATGCTGATGGTCGACGAGGGCGTGCACCGCATCAACTTCGCGTTCGTCGCCGGTCGCTGGTCCAGCCCGTTCTGGCAGATCTGGGACCTGTCGATGCTCTGGCTCGCCCAGTTGCACGGCGGCAACGGCCTGCGCACGGTCATCGCGGACTACTCCCGTAAGGACTCGACGCGCTTCTGGCTGAACGTCGTCCTCGCGGTGTCGATGATCCTGATCCTCGCCACCGGCACGTACGTCATCTTCACCTTCGACCCGACCTTCGTCCCGGGGAGCTAATTCTTCATGTTGGAACATCGTTACGACGTGGTCATCGTCGGCGCCGGTGGCGCCGGCATGCGCGCGGCCATCGAGTCCGGCCCGCGCACCCGCACCGCGGTCCTCACCAAGCTCTACCCCACCCGCTCCCACACCGGCGCGGCGCAGGGCGGCATGTGCGCCGCGCTCGCCAACGTGGAAGAGGACAACTGGGAGTGGCACACCTTCGACACCGTCAAGGGCGGCGACTACCTCGCCGACCAGGACGCCGTCGAGATCATGGCCAAGGAGGCCATCGACGCGGTGCTGGACCTGGAGAAGATGGGTCTGCCCTTCAACCGCACGCCCGAGGGCAAGATCGACCAGCGCCGGTTCGGCGGCCACACCCGCGACCACGGCAAGGCGCCCGTCCGTCGCGCGTGCTACGCCGCGGACCGCACCGGTCACATGATCCTCCAGACGCTCTACCAGAACTGCGTCAAGCACGACGTCGAGTTCTTCAACGAGTTCTACGCACTCGACATCGCGCTGACCGAGACCGACGAGGGCCCGGTCGCCACCGGCGTCGTCGCGTACGAGCTCTCCACCGGCGACATCCACGTCTTCCACGCGAAGTCGATCGTGTTCGCCACCGGTGGCTCGGGCCGCATGTACAAGACCACGTCCAATGCCCACACCCTCACCGGTGACGGCATGGGCATCATCTTCCGCAAGGGCCTGCCGCTGGAGGACATGGAGTTCCACCAGTTCCATCCGACGGGACTCGCGGGCCTCGGCATCCTGATCTCCGAGGCCGTGCGTGGCGAGGGCGGCATCCTCCGCAACGTCGACGGCGAGCGCTTCATGGAGCGCTACGCCCCCACCATCAAGGACCTCGCGCCGCGTGACATCGTCGCCCGGTCGATGGTGCTCGAGGTGCTCGAGGGACGCGGCGCCGGACCGAACAAGGACTACGTCTACATCGACGTGACCCACCTCGGCGAGGACGTCCTCGAGGAGAAGCTCCCCGACATCACCGAGTTCGCGCGCACCTACCTTGGCGTCGACCCGGTCACGGAACTGGTTCCGGTGTACCCGACGTGCCACTACGTCATGGGCGGCATCCCCACCAAGATCAACGGTGAGGTGCTGCGCAACAACGAGGACCACGTGCCCGGCCTGTACGCCGCGGGCGAGTGCGCCTGCGTGTCGGTGCACGGCGCCAACCGTCTCGGCACCAACTCGCTGCTCGACATCAACGTGTTCGGCCGCCGCGCCGGCATCGCCGCCGCCGAGTACGCGCTGTCCACGGAGTTCGTGCCGCTTCCGGACGAGCCCGCGAAGATGGTCGAGGAGTGGCTCGCGGTCATCCTCTCCGACCACGGCCACGAGCGCGTCGCGGACATCCGCACCGAACTGCAGCAGTCGATGGACAACAACGCGTCGGTGTTCCGCACCGAGGAGACCCTCACGCAGGCCCTGAAGGACATCAACGGCTTCAAGGAGCGGTACAACCACATCACGGTGCAGGACAAGGGCAAGCGCTACAACAGCGATCTGCTCGAGGCCGTCGAGCTCGGCTTCCTGCTCGAGATGGCGGAGGTGACCGTCGTCGGCGCGCTGAACCGCAAGGAGTCGCGTGGCGGACACGCCCGCGAGGACTACCCGGACCGCAACGACGCCGAGTACATGCAGCACACGATGGCGTACAAGGAAGGGGCGGACCTCATCGCCCCGATCCGTCTGGACTACAAGCCGGTTGTCCAGACCCGCTACGAGCCGATGGAGCGTAAGTACTGATGTCCGCACCCGTTGTAGACAAGGACGCACCCGCGCTGCCTCCCGTGCCCGAGGGCGCTGTCATGGTCACCCTCAAGATCGCCCGGTTCAACCCGGAGGACGGGAACGGACAGCACTGGGAGTCCTTCCAGGTTCCCACCCTGCCGACCGACCGCCTGCTGAACCTGCTGCTGTACGTGAAGGGTTACCTCGACGGCACGCTCACGTTCCGCCGGTCCTGCGCGCACGGTGTGTGCGGCTCCGACGCCATGCGGATCAACGGCGTCAACCGGCTTGCCTGCAAGGTCCTTATGCGCGACATGCTGCCGAAGGACTCGAGCAAGCAGCTGACGATCACGATCGAGCCGATCAAGGGTCTGCCGGTCGAGAAGGATCTCGTTGTCGACATGGAGCCGTTCTTCGACGCGTTCCGTGCCGTCAAGCCGTTCCTGATGACCTCGGGCAACGAGCCGACTCGTGAGCGGATCCAGTCGCAGGCCGATCGCGCGCGGTTCGACGACACCACCAAGTGCATCCTGTGCGCCTGCTGCACCACCTCGTGCCCGGTGTACTGGAGCGACGGCAGCTATTTCGGGCCGGCCGCGATCGTGAACGCCCACCGGTTCATCTTCGACAGCCGTGACGAGGGCGCCGCCGAGCGTCTGGACATCCTGAACGACAAGGACGGCGTGTGGCGTTGCCGCACCACGTTCAACTGCACCGACGCGTGCCCTCGTGGCATCCAGGTCACGAAGGCGATCCAGGAAGTCAAGCGAGCGCTGCTCTTCTCGCGCTGACAGCAGGACCAGCAACAAAGGCGCGGACCCGAACGGGTCCGCGCCTTTGCGTGCCTCCATCCCTGCCCCCCAGTTAAATTCACATTTCGGCCAACGGAAGCTACGTGCGTTCCGCAACCAATCCGTTACCATATGGTGATGGAGGGGTCGAGACCCTCGTTCAGGGGTCAACGAAACGAAGGGACCGGGACCAACGGAAATGTCGACAGACTTCGCATCTCGACTGAACAAGCTCTTCGAGACAGTGCATCCGCCGGGACGCAAGCCGCACACCAACACCGAGGTCGCCGAGGCCCTCAACGGCGCCGGCCACCGGATCTCGAAGCCGTACATCTCGCAGCTGCGCAACGGGCAACGCACCAATCCTTCGCCCGAAACCGTTGCGGCGCTTGCCCAGTTCTTCAAGGTCAAGTCCGACTATTTCTTCGACGACATCTACGCCGCCCGGATCGACCACGACCTCGAGTTGCTCTCCCAGCTCCGCGGTTACGGGCTTCGTCGACTCTCGGCTCGGGCGTTCGACCTGTCCAGCGAGTCGCAGGAACTTCTCACTGCCATGGCCGAAAAGCTCCGGCGCAGCGAGGGATTGCCTGCCACACCACCGGACTCCACCGAGTAACACGTGCGAGACGACATCGCACGAGCAAGGCGCTGGCGGGTCCTGACCGCCAGCGCCTCACTCGCCGTTCTGCTGCCGGTGGCCGCAGTCGGCATCGTTGCCGTCGTCACCGAGGGTGGCGCAACCTCCGAGACGGACTCCGCCGCTGCGCCCGCCCTCGTCGCGCACGAACAGAACCCGGGAGCCGACGCCCGCGGGCCGGGCAACGGCAACAGCAACGGCAACGGCAACGGCAACGGCTACGGTCACGACCACTGGTGCGACCGTGACCGAGACCGCCACGGAAATCATTGCGGCGGAACCAAGCCCACGACCACACGCCCTACGACCACACGGCCGACTACGACGCGGCCGACGGTGACCTCGACGACGAAGCCGACCACGACCACGGCACCCAGCACGACCACCGTCGAACCCACGACCACCGTCGAACCCACGACCACCGTCGAACCCACGACCACCGTCGAACCGACCACCACCATCGAACCCACCACCACCGTCGAACCCACGACCGTCCCGGTCACGACGTCACCGGCGCCTGCTGCCGCCGGCCAACCGTCGGACGGCGACGGCGGTGAGAGCGCGGAAACCAGCCCCGTGTCGGCCACGCCGCCCGCTCCGCAGCCGGACGAGGTCGCCGCCGCCGTCGCCGGACCACTCTCGTCGGGCGGTTCCCCGGGCGAGGATCGGGGAGCGGACGAGCGCGACAACCGCGCCGACCAGACACCCGGCACCGCGTCCGCACGGGCGAGTGCGGCGTCTCCGACGGACGCCGCTGCAGTCGAGGACTCCCCCGAGACCCCGCAACCGGAGGTGGTACTCGCCTCCGCGGGCCGCCCGGGCGGCGACATCGGTGCGGCGACCGCGGGTGTCACCGCGGTGCTGGCCGCCGCGGGCGCAACCGGGTTCATGAGTTTCCGCAGCGCGCGCGCCACCCGGACCCGACTGAACCTGGCACGCACCGAGTTCCTGGATCCGCTGCCGTGATCGCCAACGGGACACGAGCGGACGGGTCACGACCGGTCCGCGATCACCGTCGTGTCCTCGCGGCTGTCGACGCGGTCCTCGACATGGCCGCGCAAACCCACGCCGTGACGGTCGACGACATCGTCCAGGCGCTCGCCGACCGGCGTCGCCGCCCGATCGAGGTGGTGTACGAGGATCTCGGTCCGGGCGTCTGGGGACAGCGGCGGGAGTTCCCGGATCACGATCGGATCGTGCTCGCGCGTAGCCTGCCGAATGTGACGAGGACCCTTGCCCACGAGATCGGGCACATCGTGTTCCGCCACCCCGGCGCCGCCGTGTCCGAGGCGACTCTGGCCGCGGACGACGACCTGATCGCATACATGCTCAGCCAGCGGTCGTCGAGCTGGTCGGACCCGGATCGCGAAGCCCTGCACGAATGGGAGGCGGAAGCGTTCGCCGTCCGCCTGCTGCAGCGGCTCGGCCAGTTCGACCGTGGGGACGACTGGCGGCCACTGCTCTGCTTCGACGAGGCACTCGGATGATCACCTGGGCGGTCGCACTGCTGTGCTCGACCGCAGTGGGCGCACGGATCGGCAGACTGACGGTGCGTCCCCCGTCGCTGTCCCGTGTCGCGATCGCGATCGCCGCGGTGACCCTCACGGTCGCGGCGACGGTGCGCACGGCGACGGTGTCCGACGTGCTGGACGGGTACGGCGACGGACTGTCCGCGACCGTGTTCGAGCTGTGCCTGGTGGTTTTCGCAGCATCGACCGCCCTGATCGCGGCGACGTCCCTGACCGTTCTGAGCACCCGCCCGCAGTGGCCGCTGACGATCGTGGCCGCGGCGCTCGCGGGTGTGTTCGCGGCGACCGAACTCGTCGCCACCCGCCACAGTCCCGCGACGTCGGCGTTCCTGGTTACGGCGACCGTGTTCGCGATCGCGGTGTCGGTCCGGTACATCCGGTGGAATCCGCTCGGGCGCGCGATCGCCCTGTACACCGCGGGGCTGGTCGTGATCGCGGCGATGTGTGCATCGACGCTCGTGACGGCGGCCCACGATCACCTGGCCCCTGCGTCCGGATGGTGGTCGCTCGCCGTGATCCTCGTCAGCGGTGGCTGTTCGTCGGTGATGATCGAGGCGTGGGCGCGAGCCCGGCTCGACCTGCGCCGGACGAGGACGGTGTGGACCCGACTCACGACCGCGCACCCGGAACTGCTCGACAGCGACTACAGGTCCGTGACGACCACGCTGACGGCCGACGACCGGGTGTCGCAGATCCTCGACGGCCTGTACCTGCACGCGGGCGCCGGTCTGATCACCCGGGGAGCCTCCGACCCTCCCGCGGAGATGTCGGCCCAGGCGGACGCCGTCGCGCGGTGGTTGCACCGGACGGCGACCGAACCCGAGCCGTTCGACCCCGGGTGGCTGGGAACACCTCCGGGGGTCACGGATCGGCAGTGGATCCTCGCCGTGTGTGCGGCGTACGATCGGCCGCGCAGGCACGCCACCGTCACCGTGGCGTAGGCGGCCCGCAGGTGCGTTACCCTGCCTCCCCGATGACCATGTTCGCCAGCACCGCCTCGTCGACAGCACCGACGGCCCCGGCACCGACGCCCCGCCGCCGCGAACAGCGACGTGCCCAGCGCCGGTGCCGCACGAGAACCGCGGCGATCGCGGCCGTCGCCGCCGGGGTCCTCTGCCTCGCGGGCGCACCCGCAGCCGCGCAACCTGTGCCCGCGCCTCCCCCGGCGGTGACCAGCCCGCCCTTCGTGACGCCGAACACGGACTCGTGCCCGAACCGGGTGGCGCCGCCGCCCGCCATCGACCTCTCGGAGGTTCCGGCGCCGGGGCAGACGGCACCGGCTCCACTGCCGGTCCCACCGAATCCGGTCGGCGGTGGAGACATGGGAGCGTGCGGAGTGGTGGTCGCCGACGGCACTCCACCGCTGCCGGCGGACATCTCGGCGACCGGGTGGGTCCTGGCCGACCTCGACAGCGGTGAGGTGCTCGCGGCCAAGGATCCGCACGGCCGGTACCGCCCCGCCAGCACCATCAAGGCTCTGCTCGCGCTCGTCGCACTGGACGAACTGGACCTCGACACCACCGTCACCGCAACCGCCGAGGACGCCGGTGTCGAGGGCAGCGCCGTCGGCCTCGGCAAGGGCGGCACCTACACCAATCGGCAACTGTTGCAGGGCCTGGTGATGGCATCCGGCAACGACGCCGCGCACGCGATCGCCGCCCAACTCGGAGGGGACCGGGCGGCGGTCGAGAAGATGAATGCGCTCGCGGTCGAACTGGGTGCCCTCGACACCCGGACGGCGACACCGTCCGGCCTCGACGGGCCCGGCATGACCACCTCCGCCTACGACCTCGCGCTGATCTACCGGACGGCGATGCGGAATCCCACGTTCGCCGAGCTGATCCGAACGGAAACCGTCGACTTCCCGGGTTTCCCGAAGGATCCGGCGGATCCGACGAGCACGGACAAGCCCGGCTACCAGCTGTCGAACGACAACCGACTGCTCTACAACTACCCCGGCGCGCTGGGTGGGAAGACCGGCTACACCGACGACGCCCGGCAGACGTTCGTCGGCGGGGCGGAACGCGACGGCCGTCGCCTCGTGGTGACGTTGCTGGCAGCGGACGTACTGCCGATCCGGCCGTGGGAGCAGGCGACCCGGCTCCTCGACCACGGATTCGCCCTGCCCGAGGACACCTCGGTGGGCGGACTCGTCGAGCCGGGCGAGGTGGACGCGTCCGGCTCCGACTCGGCGGTCACGACCGCCGTCCCACCCGAGGAGTCGGCAGGGGTGGACGACTCCGCGTCTTCGAGCGCCGTCTCCAGCGACGCGCGGACGACGATCGCGGCGGGCGGCGCGGTGATGGCGGTGGCGTTCGTCGCGGCTGCCGGTGTCGCGCAACGCCGTCGGCGTCGCTGAGCGTCCGTCGTCCGGAGGGTTCCTCGGTCACCCGTCCACCCGTCCACCGTCAGGGCCACGCCTCGGTCACGAGTCGCCGTGGTCGCGGCGACGCCGCACCAGGCCTCCCACACCGAGTACCGCGACGGCGCCTGCCCCGATCAACGCAGCGGTCTCGCCGATGCTGCGTTCCCGAGCGGGCGGTGCGACGGCGATCAGTGCCGGTTCCGGAGGCGGCACGAACGCGCGTTCCTGGGATTCCCGGGTGGTCGCCGCCCATGCCGTCGCGAAGAGAACGAGCCGGGCGCTGAAGTAGATGAACACGAGCAGACCGATGATCGGTCCGAACGTCGACCCCGCGGGCCCGCCGGTGACCGACTGCAGGTAGATCACGCCGAGACGCTTGAACAGTTCGAATCCGATCGCCGCGATCACCGCGGCCTTCGCGGCGCTGCGCAGGGTGACCGGTTCACGCGGCAACCGCGCTATCACCCAGGTCAGGAGCGCCCACGTGATGACGACGGCGAGAACCGACGAGGCGATCTGCAACAGGAACTGGACCCAGCCGAGATCGTCGATGCCGAGATACTCGGCGACCCGTCGAACGATGCCGCCCTGCGCCAGAACCGTGAGTCCGACGGACACCACCACCGCGACGAACAGACCGACCAGCTTCGACAGGTCCTTGAGTTTCGTGACGACGAAATTGGACCGCGGATGGTGCTGATCCCACATCGCGGTCAACGCCTCGCGCATGTTCGCCATCCAGCCGAGACCGGAGTAGGCAGCGGTGAGCAGGCCGATCACACCGACCGTGGCGCGGGCGGCGATCGCCGAGTCGATCAGCTCGTTGATCTGGTCACCGAGGTCGCCGGGCATCGCCTCGGTGACGGCGTCGTGGATGGACTCGATGTAGGACGGGTTCTCCACGAGTACGAAGCCGGCGATGGCGAACCCGACCATCAGCAGCGGGAAGAGCGCGAACACGCTGAAGTAGGTGATGCCTGCGGCGAAGTAGTCGCCCTTCTGGTCCTGGTAGCGTCCGGCGGCCCGGATCACGTGGTCGAGCCAGAACCACTGTTGGCGCCGCCGTTCGAGAAACCCTTTCAGGTCCGGCACCGGACTTCACCCTCTCCTGGTCGCGTGCGTTCACCCCACCGCGATCAGTGCTTCTGCGGCAGGAATCCCACCCTGTCATAGACCTGGCCCAACACCCGTGAGGACACCTCACGGGCGCGTTCCGCACCCGCGTCGAGGATCCGGTCGAGTTCGGCCTGATCGGAGAGGAACTCGTCGACCCTCGCGCGCAGCGGTGTCACGAACTCGACGAGGACGTCCGCGGTGTCGGACTTGAGGTCGCCGTAACCCTTTCCGGCGTAACCCTTCTCGAGGTCCTCGACGCTGGTGCCGGACAGTGCGGACTGGATCGTGAGCAGGTTCGAGACACCCGGCTTGGTGTCCCGGTCGAAGCGGATCTCGCGCTCGTTGTCGGTGACGGCCGACCGGATGCGCTTGGCCGAGACCTTCGGGTCGTCGAGCAGGTTGATCAGTCCGGCATCGGATGCGGCGGACTTGCTCATCTTCGAGGTCGGGTCCTGCAGGTCGTAGATCTTCGAGGTGCCCTTGATCATCTGCGCCTCGGGAACGACGAACGTCTTGCCGAACCGGGTGTTGAAGCGCTGCGCCAGATCGCGGGCCATCTCGAGGTGCTGACGCTGATCCTCACCGACCGGCACCCGGTGCGGGCGGTACAGCAGGATGTCGGCGGCCATCAGGACCGGGTAGGTGAACAGGCCAACGGTCGCGGCCTCGGTGCCCTGCTTCGCCGACTTGTCCTTGAACTGGGTCATCCGGCTGGCCTCACCGAACCCCGTGATGCAGTTGAGGACCCACGCCAGCTGCGCGTGCTCGGGCACCTGACTCTGCACGAACAGCGTCGACCGCGACGGGTCGATCCCGAGTGCCAGCAACTGTGCGGCCGCGACCTTGGTGCGCTTGCGCAGGTCCTTCGGGTCCTGCGGCACCGTGATGGCATGCAGGTCGGGGATGAAGTAGAAGGCGTCGAAGTCGTCCTGAAGCTGCACCCACTGGGCCAGCGCGCCGAGGTAGTTGCCGAGGTGGAAGGAGTCGGCGGTCGGCTGGATACCGGACAGCACCCGCTGCTTGGCGGTGGGGGCGGACGATTCGGAACTCGACATGGCTCGATCCTTTCATGCCCGCCCCGACGCCCCGGCCCGGGTCAGCGGTAGCGCACCGTCACGGGCGCGTGGTCGGACCAACGCAGGTCGTAGGACTCGGCACGCTCGACGACGGCCTCCTTCGCCCGCTCCGCGAGCTGCGGGGTGGCGACCTGGTAGTCGATCCGCCATCCGGAGTCGTTGTCGAACGCCTTGCCCCGGTACGACCACCAGGTGTACGGCCCGGCGATGTCGGGATGCAGACCGCGCATCACGTCGACCCAGCCGAACTCCCCGAACACCGACGCCATCCACGCACGCTCGTTCGGCAGGAAGCCGGAGTTCTTCACGTTTCCCTTGTGGTTCTTCAGGTCCAGTTCGGTGTGCGCGATGTTCCAGTCACCGCACACCACCACGTCCCGGCCCGCGGCGACGGCCGCGGTGGAGGTCGCCTTCAGGTACGTACCGAACGATTCGAGGAAGCGTTCCTTCTCGACCTGACGCTCGGTGCCCGCGTCCCCGGAGGGCAGGTACAGACTGGCGACGGTCACGTCCCCGAAGTCGGCCTCGAGGTAGCGACCTGCGGCCGCGAACTCGTCGTCGCCGTGACCGATGCGGACGGCGTCGGCCGGACGGCGCGCGAGCACCGCGACCCCGTTGCGGCCCTTCACCGAGGGCTCCGCGGCATAGACCTGCCAGCCGGCGTCGACGGCCGGGGCGAGCGTCGCGTGGAGCTGCTTGTCGTCGGCGCGGGTCTCCTGCAGGCAGACGATGTCGGCGTCGGTGGCGGCCAGCCACTCGAGCAGGCCCTTCTTGGCGGCGGCGCGGACGCCGTTGACGTTGACGGTGGAGATGACGTTCGGCACGGGTGACGACGGTAGCCGACCGGACCGACGATTCGCCGTCACACCCGGACGGACGAGCGGCGTTCGAGGAGGACGGCCACGCCGAGCACTCCGAGTCCGGCGATCGCGAGCAGGGAGCCGACGGCGGCGGGCGCGGAGTAGCCGAAGCCGGCTGCGATGACGACGCCGCCGATCCACGCGCCGAAGGCGTTCGCGACGTTCAGCGCCGCGTGGTTGAGCGCGGCGGCGAGGTTCTGCGCGTCCTCCGCGACGTCCATGAGGCGGGTCTGCAGCGCGGGCACCATCGACGCCCCGGCCAGCCCGATCAGGAACACCAGCCCGAGCGCGACCACGGGGGTTCGGGCAGCGACGGCGAACACGGCGAGCAGCACCGCGAGGAAGGTCATGGCCGCCGCGAGGCTGCGGAGCAGCGCTCGGTCCGCGAGGTGGCCGCCGAGGACGTTGCCCACGACCATCCCGAGTCCGTACAGCATGAGCGCGACCGGGATCAGGGACTTCTGCAGCCCGGCGACGTCGGTGAGCGTGGTGCTGATGTAGGTGTAGACGGCGAACATGCCGCCGAAGCCGACCATCCCCATGATCAGCGTCATCCACACCTGGACACGCGTGAGTGCGCCGAGTTCGGTGATCGGACTGGAGGTCGGCATGGCGTCGAGTCTCGGCATCCATGCGGCGAGGGACAGCACGGTGACCGTGCCGATCGCGGCGACCAGCGCGAACGCGGTGCGCCAGCCGAGATGCTGACCGAGCCAGGTCGCGACGGGCACGCCGACGACGTTGGCGACCGACAGCCCGAGCATGACGGTGGCGACGGCCTTGGCGCGGCGGCCGGGTTCGGCGAGGTGGGCGGCGACGAGGGCGGCGATGCCGAAGTAGGCGCCGTGCGGCAGACCGGCGACGAACCGGGCGACCATGAGCGAGCCGTAGGTCGGCGCGAGCACCGACGCGACGTTGCCGACGGTGAACGCGACCATCAACGCGACGAGCAGCGTCTTGCGCGGGACCCGCGCGGTGAGGGCGGCGATGGCCGGTGCGCCGACGACGACACCGAGCGCGTACGCGGAGATGACGTGACCGGCGACCGGTTCGGAGACCCCGAGGCCGGCGGCCATCTCGGGAAGCAGACCCATGGCGACGAATTCGGTGGTGCCGATGCCGAACCCGCCGAGCGCCAACGCCAGCATCGCGAGGGTTCGCCCGCTGGGCCTGCCGGTCGTGTGCTCGGTGGTGAGGGTCTGTGTCACCGATCCAGTGTCGTCACCCGGACCGCGGCTCGGCCACCTGCGGTGCGGTGAATTCGCTCACCCGTTTCGAGACGGCACCGGGGGCACCCGGATCGAATCCCGGCGCCCCCTGCTCGGGCGTGACTCGTCAGGCGCGGGCGCGGCGCAGGTTCTCGTCGAGCGCGCCGAGGAACTCCTCGGTGGTGAGGTAGCCCTGGTCCCCGCCGACGAGCAGCGCGAGATCCTTCGTCATCTGCCCGCCCTCGACGGTCTTGATGACGACGTCCTCGAGTTGCTGGGCGAAGTCGATCACCTCGGGGGTGTTGTCGAGCTTGCCGCGGTGCTCGAGGCCGCGGGTCCAGGCGAAGATCGACGCGATCGGATTGGTCGACGTCGGCTTGCCCTGCTGGTGCTGCCTGAAGTGCCGGGTGACGGTGCCGTGCGCGGCTTCCGCCTCGACGGTCCTGCCGTCCGGGGTCATCAGTACGGACGTCATCAGACCGAGCGAACCGTAGCCCTGCGCGACGGTGTCGGACTGGACGTCGCCGTCGTAGTTCTTGCAGGCCCAGACGTAGCCACCCTCCCACTTGAGCGCGGAGGCGACCATGTCGTCGATGAGCCGGTGCTCGTAGGTGAGTCCGGCGGCGTCGAACTCCGCCTTGAACTCCTCCTCGAAGATCCGCTGGAACTCGTCCTTGAACATGCCGTCGTAGGCCTTGAGGATCGTGTTCTTGGTCGAGAGGTAGACGGGGTAGTTCTGCTGCAGGCCGTACGAGAACGAGGCACGCGCGAAGTCCTGGATGGACTTCTTGTAGTTGTACATGCCCATGACGACGCCGCCGTCCTCGGGAATGCGGCACACCTCGTGCTGAATCGGCTCGGAGCCGTCCTCGGGGGTGAAGGTGATGGTGACCGTGCCCGCGGTCTGCACCTTGAAGTCGGTGGCGCGGTACTGGTCACCGAACGCGTGACGGCCGACGATGACCGGCTTGGTCCAACCCGGAACCAGGCGAGGCACGTTGGAGATGAGGATCGGCGCGCGGAAGATGGTGCCGCCGAGGATGTTGCGGATCGTGCCGTTCGGCGAGCGCCACATCTTCTTGAGGCCGAACTCCTCGACGCGGGCCTCGTCCGGGGTGATGGTCGCGCACTTGACACCGACACCGTGAGCCTTGATGGCGTTGGCGGCGTCGACGGTGACCTGGTCGTCGGTCTTGTCGCGGGACTCGATTCCGAGGTCGTAGTACTCGAGGTTCACGTCGAGGTACGGGTGGATCAGCTTGTCCTTGATGAACTGCCAGATGATGCGGGTCATCTCGTCGCCGTCCAGTTCGACGACGGTGCCCTCAACCTTGATCTTGGACATAGGTAGTTCGCGTCCTCCTAGGAAGTTCCCCTGGCCACACGGTTGCCGTCCGCTTCGTGAGCGGCGGGCGACGACTCGATCGGTAGTTCTGAGCAACCCCGGTGCTCCCCGGGCTGCGCGCCAAACATTACAAGCGTACTGCTAACCGCGCGGCACCGGCGGGACAACCCCACCCGCCGGTCGGTGACCACGCCGAGAACGGGGTTCCACCTGCACGTTCGCCGAAACGCGGGCACCGGCTTCGCGGCCCGCTCCGGCTGCCCCACCTCTCCGACTCTACGTCGCACTGTGATACGAGTCACTGCACGCGGAAGCGCGCGGCTCCCCCGGCGCTTACCGTTGACGGGTGCGGAACATCAGCAAGGACACCGTCAACCGGGACACGACGCTCTGCATGTCACTGTCCGGCCGGCCGTCGAACATCGGCACCCGGTTCCACAACTACCTCTACGAGGAACTCGACCTCGACTTCCTGTACAAGGCGTTCACCACGACGGATCTGCCCGCGGCCGTCGCGGGAATCCGCGCACTCGGAATCCGCGGGTGCGGGGTGTCGATGCCGTTCAAGGAAGCGTGTATCGCCCACGTCGACGTGATGCACCCGTCCGCCTCGGCGATCGACTCCGTCAACACCATCGTCAACGAGGACGGGGTCCTGCACGCCTACAACACGGACTTCCAGGCGGTGGCCACCCTGCTGCGCGAACACGCCGTCGACCCCGCCTGCACCGCCGCGGTGGCCGGTAGCGGGGGCATGGCGAAGGCCGTGGTCGCGGCTCTGCACGACACGGGACTGTCCGACGTCGCCGTGATCGCCCGCAACGAGGCGACCGGGCGCGCCCTGGCCGCCCGGTACGGCTTCCACTGGCGGTCCGCACTCGGCGATCTGCGCCCTCACGTCCTGGTCAACGCGACCCCGGTCGGCATGGCGAGTGGGCCCGGTGCCGACGACTCCCCGTTCGGCGACGAGGCGGTGAACGCCGCCGCACTCGTCTTCGACGTGGTCGCGATGCCGTCCGAGACCCCGCTGATCCGGGCCGCCCGCGCCGCGGGCAAGTCCGTCGTCACCGGTGCCGACGTGATCGCGTTGCAGGCGGCCGAGCAGTTCGTGCTCTACACCGGCGTCACCCCGAGCGCCGATCAGATCCGGCGGGCGTCGGAGTACTCGCGGTCCTGACCGCCCTCAGCTCGTCGGAGCGGGCGTGCCCGTGGCGGCGGGCTGCCCCGGGACAGGCGCGTTCTCGGCCAGGCGATACACGTGATCCGGCGTGATGACCTGGGTGATCGCGGTGGCGAGGAGCGTGCTCGGCTCGCCGCCCTGGTACGCCTCGTCGGTGTTGATCATGATCGCGAGGGTCGTGTCCTTCTCCGGAAGATGCACGACGACGGTCTGGTAGCCGGGCAGGCTGCCGTTGTGTCCGATCCAGCCCTCGGCGTCGAAGATGCCGAGCCCGTATCCGACGCCGGGCGCGTAACCCGGCGCACTGACCGTCTCCAGCCGCTGCGCCTGCGTCTCCGGACTGAGCAGGGTGCCGTTCGCGAGCGCCGGACCCCAGATCCGCAGGTCGTCGAGGGTGGAGATCATCGCGCCCGCCGCCCACCCCCAGGAGGGGTTCCAGTCGGTGGCGGTGGTCTCGGCGCCGTCGAGGGTCTGTGTCGTGTATCCCTGGGCGTGCGGTTCCGGGAACGTGGCGTCGGTCGGGAAGCTCGTCTGCTCCAGTTCGAGTGGCGTGACGATCTTCTCGGTCACGTAGTCGGACAGCGACATTCCGCTGACCTTCTCCACGACCAGGCCGAGGAGGGTGGTGTTGGTGTTCGAGTACTCGAAACCCGCGCCGGGCGGAAAGGAGATCGGCAGCGCGAAGGCGTATCCGAGGAGCTGCTCCGGCGTGAACGGCGCGTCGGGATTCGCGAAGAACGCCTTCTGGAAGTCCTCGCTCGCCGTGTAGTTCGCGAGGCCACTCTGCATGCGCGCCAGCTGCCGGATGGTGATCCGGTCGCCCCCGGGCACACCCTCGACGTACGTGTCGATCGGATCGTCGAGGCCGACCCGACCCTCGTCCACGAGCTGGAGCACACCGGTCACGGTGAAGGTCTTGGTCACGCTGCCGATGCGGCTGTAGAAGTCGGCTTCCATCGGAGCGCCGGTGGCCTTGTCCGCGACGCCGTGCGCTGTGACGTAGTTGCCGTCCGGCCCCCAGATGCCCACGATCGCGCCGGGCACCGAGGCCTGCGCCATCGCGGATTCGATCGCGGCGTCGAGACGCGCGGCGAGGGCGGCGTCCAGCTCGGCCGTCGATCCGGCGGCGGAGGTCGCCGAGGCGGAGGGCTCGGTGTTCGAGTCGCCGTCGGAGCAGCCGGCGAGTACCAGCAGGCCGACCGCGACGGCGGCGACCAGTCCTCGGCGGCGATGCGGTCCGGTCACGAAAGGTGGCGTCATCGCCGATCCCGTCGGTCGAAGTGTGGTGTGGCTCACAAGCTACCCGGTCGGCGGGTGCGGCGCCGGGTGGACCGCACCCACCGACCCCGCCTCGAGCGCGGGTGCGCCGGGCCCTCCACGGTGGGTCGCTAGGGTCGAGCACGTGAGCACCGACGCCCCCTCCGACCCGACCGCCGCCGACTATCCCGTCCTCTGGCCCGTTCCGACGAGGTGGGCCGACAACGACCACTACGGGCACGTCAACAACGTCACCTACTACTCGTACTTCGACACCGCGGTCAACGCGTTCCTGATCGCGGAGTCCGGCGTGGACATCCGCGAGTTGCCCGCGATCGGCGTCGTCGCGGAAACGTCGTGCACGTACCGCAGCGAACTGAGCTTCCCCGACGACCTGCGCGTCGGATTGGCCGTCGACCGGCTCGGACGCAGCTCGATCACCTACTCGCTCGCCATCTTCCGGGTCACCGGCGAGAGCCTCGAGCCGGCCGCCACCGGGCGCTTCGTGCACGTGTACGTCGACGCCGGAACTCGACGTCCGGTGCCGGTCCCGGATCCGATTCGCGCTGCCGTCGAACGGCTGGTGCGAAGCTGACCGACGTCAGCGCAACCCGGCGGCGTCCGCGGTCTCCCGGGCCCGTTCGACGATGTCGTCGATGAGTTCGACCGACGGCCCACCCGTCTCGGCGGTGTTGCGGGGATCGTCCATCGTCCGGCGCAACACCCCCTCGGCGATGATCGCGAGCTTCCACAGCGACAACGCGTGCCAGAAACCGAGCGCCGCGGGATCGCGGCCGGTCTCGGTGAAATACACCTCGGCGAGCTCGTCGCGACTCGGGAACCCGTCCACCGTCGATGCCACGAACGGCCCGGTCACGGCATCGTCGGCCTGCGCCCAGTAGCCGAGCAGCGCACCGACGTCGGCGAGCGGATCGCCCAGCGTGGACAGTTCCCAGTCGACGACCGCGACGACCTCCCCGTCCTCCTTGGAGGTGATCACGTTGCTCAGGTGGAAATCGCCGTGCACCAGCGTCGTCTCGGTCTGCTGCGGAATGGACCGCGTGAGCAGGGCGGTCAGCTCCTCGACCGCGGGGACGTCACGGGTCTTCGACTTCTCCCACTGTCCCGTCCAGCGGCGCAGCTGTCGCTCGGCGAACGGCGAACGGCTCGCGAGGTCGTCCAATCCGGCGAGCTCGAGGTCGACGCCGTGGATGCTGGCGAGCGCTCGCGGCATCGACAACCCGGTCGCGCGGCGCAGCTCGGGCGTGAGCCCCTTCGCGACGCCGATGCTGTCGATGACGATGCCGTCCACGTGACTCATCAGCATCAGCGGCGCGTCGGTCACTGCTGGATCCTCGGTCAGGGCAAGCGCTTTCGGAACCGGCACACCGGTGCCCTGCAACGCGGTGATGATCCGGTACTCCCGGGCGACGTCGTGGGCCGACGCCAGCAGGTGACCGAGCGGCGGCCTGCGCAACACCCAGCTCGAGCCGCTGGTGTCCGTGACCCGGTAGGTGAGATTCGACTGACCGTTGCCGATGCGCTTGAAGGTCAGCGGCGCGAGGGCACCGATCCCGAGGTCCGCGATCCAGGCGGTCACCGCCTCCTCGTTCAAGCCCACGGCACTGGTCATCGACTGCTCCCTCCCTCGTCGGGCACGAGGCCCGGGCACCGCGAATTCGACGGTGGTGTCCATCGGAACCATCGATGCTAGTGCCACGTCCACCCCGACGGCCGGATATCACGACACCGCATCCTCGGCCCGGCGCCGCGAGCTGCGACGGAGCGGGGTGACTAGGACAGCGAGAGCGGCGACGGCACGGCGTCGAACTGCACGGTCGCCTCGGCGCGGTTGCCACCCGGCGGGTCGAATTCGAACCGTGCCGTGTACCGGCCGTCCTCGTGCAGGCGTGTCGCGACGGTTCCCAGTCCGAGCGTCAGCGACACCGACGCGGTGTGCACGTCGCCGTCCGGTTCGGTGACCGTGACCAGCACGGGCGTCGACGCGTCCGCCCCGACGGGGACGGGACCCACGGTAACCCCGAGCGTCACAATGTTGTTCGCGTACACGGTGCCGATCGGGGGTATCGGGGTGAGCTGGTAGTCGGTGGCAGCGCCCGCCGGTGGCGCGAGCGCCACGGCCACCGCTCCCGCCGCCAGGACTGCCGTCGCACATTCTCGGATCAGCTTCATTCGCCATCACTCCCGCAGAGGTCGGTGTCGAGCCGGATGGAGCGGCATCCAGGCTATGCCGCCTGCACCCGAATCCCGCGGTACCGGCGGGCGTGTCGGCTCGTGCCGCACCTTGCGCCGCCGCCGCAAAAGGGGATGCTGGTGGTAAGGACTCAGCGCGGTGGGCGCGGTCTCACGAGGACCTCCCCGCCGACGGCAGAGGAGGTCCCGGTGACCGACAAGAAGGTCTATCCGGTCCAGCTCGTCCAACCGGACGGCAGGCGGGTGCACGGTTCGCCCTACGCGGACACCGTCGCCGACGTCGACACCGAGGGACTGCGCGGACTCTACGCCGACATGGTCGCGATCCGGCGACTCGACGCCGAGGCCACCGCCCTGCAACGACAGGGACAGCTCGGCATCTGGGCGCCCTGCCTCGGCCAGGAAGCCGCCCAGGTCGGGTCCGCGCGGGCGTTGCATCCCGACGACTACGTGTTCACCAGCTACCGCGAGCACGGTGTCGCCTACTGCCGCGGCGTCGATCCCGGGCAGTGGCCGCGACTGTGGCGTGGCGTGTCCCTGTCCTGCTGGGACCCGGACGAGTACGCCATGACCAACCCCGCGATCGTCGTCGGCGCGCAGGGTCTGCACGCCGTCGGGTACGCGCTCGGTGCGCACCTGGACGGCGCCGAGATCGCCACCGTCGCCTACTTCGGCGACGGCGCCACAAGCCAGGGCGACATCGCGGAGGCGCTCGGATTCGCGGCCGGCTGGGGCACCGGCGTCGTGTTCTTCTGCCAGAACAACCAGTGGGCGATCAGCGAGCCCGTGCAGGTGCAGTCGCCGATCCCCCTCGCGCAGCGGGCAACCGGGTACGGGATTCCGTCGGTGCAGGTCGACGGCAACGACGTGCTGGCCGTCCTGGCCGTCACACGTGGCGCCGTCGCCCGTGCCCGGGACGGCGGCGGCCCCGGCTTCGTCGAGGCGCTGACCTACCGCATGGGCCCGCACACCACCTCGGACGACCCCACCCGGTACCGCTCCCGCGCCGACGTCGCACCGTGGCAGGCCCGCGACCCGATCGAGCGGATCCGCCGCCTGCTGATCGCGGAGGGCGGCTGGGACGACGGCGTCGACGCACGGGTCCACGAACACGCCGAGGCCACCGCCGCCGCCTTCCGGGCAGGCACCCTCGCGCTCGGGGACCCGGAACCGACGGCCCTGTTCGACCACGTCTACTCCCGGGCACATCCGCTCCTCGACGAGGAGCGGACACGATTCACCGACTACCTTCGGTCGTTCGAGGAGGCGCCGTCATGACCACCACGACGCTCGCGGGCGCCGTCAACGCCGGACTGCGTCGCGCACTCGAGGACGATCCGAAGGTGGTGCTGCTGGGCGAGGACATCGGTGCGCTCGGCGGCGTCTTCCGGGTGACCGACACCCTCCAGAAGGACTTCGGCGCGAATCGTGTCATCGACACCCCGCTCGCCGAATCCGGCATCGTCGGAACCGCGTTCGGCCTCGCACTGCGCGGCTACCGCCCGGTCTGCGAGATCCAGTTCGACGGGTTCGTCTATCCCGCCTTCGACCAGATCGTCTCCCAGGTCGCCAAGATCCACTACCGCACCGACGGACACGTCCGGGCACCACTGACGATCCGCATCCCGTTCGGGGGCGGAATCGGTGCGGTGGAACATCATTCGGAATCCCCCGAGGCGCTGTTCGCACACACCGCCGGCCTGCGGGTGGTGACACCGTCCACCCCGGCCGACGCCTACACGATGATCCGGCAGGCCGTCGCCGACGACGACCCGGTCGTCTTCCTCGAACCGAAACGTCGCTACTGGGATCGCGGCGACTACGACCCCGACGCGCCACCCGACCTCGATCTGCACCGCGCCCGCGTCACCCGCGCCGGCACGGACGCCACCGTCGTCGCGTACGGTCCGACCGTCGCGACCGCGCTCGCCGCCGCCGACATCGCCCAGAGTGAAGGACACTCACTCGAGGTCGTGGACCTGCGATCGCTCTCCCCGATCGACTTCGACACCGTCGAGGCGTCGGTGCGGCGCACCGGTCGGCTCGTGGTCGTCCACGAGGCGCCGGTGTTCGCCGGTCTCGGAGCGGAGATCGCGGCCCGCATCGGTGAACGCTGCTTCTACCAGCTCGAGGCGCCGGTTCTGCGGGTCGGCGGGTTCGCCACCCCGTATCCGCCGTCGAAACTGGAGCGGCACTACCTGCCCGACCCGGACCGCATCCTCGACGCCGTCGACCGCACCCTTCCCCGCGTGGCGTCGTGACCGTCCACGAGTTCCGCCTGCCCGATCTCGGCGAGGGACTGACCGACGCCGAACTCCTGTCGTGGGCGGTGACGGTCGGCGAGACCGTCGCGCTCAACCAGGTGATCGCGGAAGTCGAGACCGCGAAGGCCGCGGTCGAGCTGCCGTCGCCGTTCTCGGGTGTCGTCGCCGAGCTTCTCGCCGAACCCGGTGACGTCGTCCCGGTCGGGGCGCCCCTGATTCGGGTGGACACGGGCGGCGCACCCGAGCCCGCTGTCCCGCAAGCGGATTCGGTGCTCGTCGGCTACGGCCCCGGCGCGCCGCCGGCCACGCGGCGGACTCGACGCCCTCCCTCCCCACCCACCCCCTCCGGCCCGGCCACCCCACGACCGGCGGCG
>AODO01000074.1 GCA_000341795.1 Rhodococcus triatomae BKS 15-14
GCACGGGACCGGGGCGGGCGTGGCCGGAGACTCGGCTGACGGTCTGTGTCTAGCTGGCGGACACGAGACGGAGACCGCCCCGCGGGCTGAGCATTTCCGCGGTGCGGAGCACTTCGGTGCCGACGACGTTGTCGGCGGGCGCATTGGCCGCTGCCATCGCCTGCGCCTTGAACACCCGCGCCGCGCCACTGAGGTGGTGCTGCCCGGTACAGAACCGCTCGTCGAGATTGGCCGGCCAGTTCTCACCCCACAGGGCGACATCCATGTCCCCACGGTCGAGCGTCGCCAGGACCCCGTTCCGGATGCGGTCGTCGGCCTGGAACAGGTCGACCGACACAGCGATCACCTGGGGGTGCGGGCCGATCTGGTTGTCGAGCGCGGTCTCGAGATCGAGAGTGCGCGCACCCAGGATCTGCAGCGGACGCACGTCCGGGTGATCGGCCACCGCGACGGTTGCGTCCCAGCCCGACGTCACTCGATCGAACACCCAGCCGCCGAGCAGTCGGACCACGTCGACGACACTGGGGCCGATCACCACCATGCGATGCCTCAGGGTGTGCCTGCGGGCATGAGCTGCCGTCTGAGCGACTGTATGTACTCCGTGAAGACCTCGTTCAGCGGTATCGAACGATCGAGTAGCCATAGTGTCTCCATTCCGTGAATGAAGGCGATGATTTCCACCGCCTTGACGGCCGGGTCCAGGTCGGTGCGATACCGCCCCGCGCGCTGTCCGCGGCGGATTCCTGTTTCGACGGTTGCCACCGAGGCCCGGGATCTGTGGAGTAGGCGGTCGTGCAGGGGAGCGTCCGGTTCGAGGTTCTCGATCAGCAGCACGGTGAACATGCCGACCATGTCCGGCGCCTCGTCGAATCGACGGGGCACCTTCGACAGCTGCTCGACGAGGTCGCCACTCCGATCGACGCGGTTCAGGTCGTCCGCATCTCGGGAGTCGGCGACCGCCTCCAGCAGGTGATCCTTCGACTCGAAATGGTGCAGGAGACCCGCTGTGGTGACTCCGGCTTCCCTCGCGATCTGCGCGAGGGAGGTGTTGCGCCACCCGTTTCGGACCAGGAGCCGCTGCGCAACGGACAGAATCCGCTGTTTCCGATCCTCGCCTTTCGCGAGAAGCGCTGCGTATGGCCGTTCCACGGGCGGTTTCCCCTTCATTCGAACCAACCTACTAAGCACACAGTAGGTTGGATTTGACGATGTGACAAGGGTCATATTTCTGTGTACATGTGTCCCACGTAACTCGAGCTAGAGCCCGAGGGATTTCGCGATGATGACCTTCATGACCTCGCTGGTTCCGGCATAGATCCGTGCCACCCGAGCGTCCGTGTACAACCGGGCGATCGGGTACTCGGTCATGTACCCGTATCCGCCGAAGAGTTGCAGACAGCGGTCGACCACCCGGCCCTGGACCTCGGTGCAGAACAGCTTGACCCGGGCGGCGTCCGCGCCGGACAACTCGCCGTCCACCAGATCCAGTACCGCACGATCGATCATCGACTGTGCGGCCTCGATCTCCGCCGACATCGCGGCCAACTCGAACTTGGTGTTCTGGAACGATGCGACCGGTGTCCCGAAAGCCTTGCGCTCCTTGACGTAGTCGATCGTCGTCGCCACCGCGGCCCGCGCCTGCGCAACCGAACCGACCGCGACGGTCATCCGTTCCTGGGGGAGGTTTCGCCCGAGGTACCGGAACGCGTCCCCCTCCTCGCCGAGACGGTTGGCGACCGGCACCCGCACGTCCTGGAACGAGAGTTCCGCGGTGTCCTGCACCTTGCAGCCCATCTTGTCGAGCTGGCGTCCCCGCACGAAACCGGGCATTCCGTCCTCGACGACGAGCAGGGTCAGTCCCGCGCGGCGGTTGTCCGGGTCCGTCGAGGTCCTGGCCACCACGATCACCAGGTCGGCGAGGATGCCCCCGGTGATGAACGTCTTCGCGCCGTTGACGACGTACTCGTCACCCTCCCGGCGCGCGGTGGTCCGAATGCCGGCGAGATCCGAGCCGGTCCCCGGTTCCGTCATCGCGATGGCGGTCAGCAGCTCGCCGGCCGCCATCCCGGGGAACCACCGTGACCGCTGCTCCTCGTTCGTGTACTCCAGGAAGTACGGCAGGATCACGTCGAGCTGGGTTCGCACCGTGCTCAACGTGACCAGGGCGCGGGCCGCCTCCTCCTGCAGGACGACGTTGTACCGGAAGTCGGGAACCCCCGCTCCCCCGTGTGCTTCCGGAATCGCCATGCCGAGCATGCCGAGGGACCCGAGTTGACGGAAGGTCTCCCGGGGCATGCGGCCGGCCTTCTCCCACTCGGGATAGCCGGGGACGACGTGCTTCTCGATGAAGTCGCGGGCCAGCTTCCGGAACGCCTCGTGGTCCTCGTCGAAGACTTCTCTGCGCATCGCTCTCCCTCTCAGGCGAGTTCGACGAGGGTGGCGTTGGCGGTGCCGCCCCCCTCGCACATGGTCAGCAGGCCGCGGTGAATTCCGTTGCGCCGCATGTGGTTGATCATCCGAGTCATGAGGATCGCGCCCGAGCCGCCGAGCGGGTGGCCGAGCGCGATCGCGCCGCCGAGCGGGTTGAGCAGGTCCGGGTCGGCTCCGGTCTCAGCAAGCCACGCCAGCGGCACCGGAGCGAAGGCCTCGTTCACCTCGAACACCCCGACATCGGACAGGTGTACTCCGGCCTTGCGCAGTACCCGATCGGTCGCGGGGATCGGCCCGGTCAGCATCAGGACCGGATCGGAGCCGACGACGGCTCCCGCCACGTACCGGACGATCGGCGTCAACCCCAGTTCGCGGGCCCGCTCGGGGGTGGTGACGAGCAGCGCCGCTGCACCGTCCGAGATCTGCGACGAGTTGCCGGCGTGGATGACGCCGTCCTCCCGGAACGCGGGCTTCAGGCCCGCGAGCTTCTCCACCGTGGTCCCCCGGCGGATGCCCTCGTCGACGGAGACGGCACCGTTCTCGGTCGCCACCGGGACGATCTCGTCCTCGAAGGCACCGGAGTCCTGTGCGGCGGCGGCGCGCTCGTGGGAGAGCGCGGCGAACTCGTCGACGCGGGCGCGGGTGAACCCCCACTTGTCGGCGATCAGCTCGGCGCCGACGCCCTGGTTGAATCCGACGTCGCCGTAGCGCGCCAGCGCCCGCGGGCCGTAGGGCACTCCCGACGCGCGGGCCGAGCCGAGTGGCACCCGGCTCATCACCTCGACACCACCGGCGACGACGACGTCCTGCTGTCCCGACATGACGGCCGCCGCCGCGAAGTCGAGAGCCTGCTGGCTCGAACCGCAGGCCCGGTTGACGGTGGTGCCGGGGATGCTCTCCGGCCATCCGGCAGCGAGGACCGCGTAGCGGGCGACATTGCTCGACTGGTCGCCGATCTGCGACACACAGCCCCACACCACGTCGTCGACGACGGCGGGGTCGATCCCCGTCCGTTCGGCGAGGGCGACGAGGACATCGGCGGAGAGGTCCACCGGGTGGACCCCCGACAGTCCGCCGTTCCGCTTGCCGACCGCGGTCCGAACCGCTTCGGCGATCACGACTTCACGCATGCTTCTCCACTCTCGGTACGGCCCACCGTCCGGTGAACCGGGGATGTCGCTTCTCCGCGAACGCCGCGTACGCCTCCGGGGCGTCGGCGGTCCCGAAGTTGACCGCCTGCGCCCGCGCCTCGTTCGCGAGGGCGTCACGCAGTGTGCGGTCGGCGCCCTCGTTGAGCAGCGCCTTGGTCTGGGCGAGCGCGATCGGTGGCCCGGCGACCAGGCGATCGGCGAGATCGTCGACGTATCCGTCGATCTCGGCGCCGGGCACCACCCACGTGACCAGGTTCAGATCCCGGGCCCGGGCGGCGTCGATCGTCTCGGCGAGCAGCGCGAGGCGCTTGGCCTGCTGCAGCCCGACGAGCTTGGGCAGCAGCCACGATCCGCCGAGGTCCAGGGACAGGCCGCGCCGGGAGAAGATCTGGGAGAACGTCGATCCCGGTGTCGCGACGACGAAGTCGCAGCCGAGTGCGAGGTTCCATCCCGCGCCGACCGCGACGCCGTCGACCTTCGCGATGGTCGGCACCGGCAGTTCGTGCAGGAGCAACGCGACGTCGGTGAGCAGCCGCATCTTCGCGGTGGGGTGCGCGTCGGAGATCTCCGCGAGGTCGGCGCCCGAGCAGAACGCGCCACCGGTGCCAGTGACGATCAGCGCCCGCACACTCGGTGTGTCGCGGACCTCCTCCAGCGAATCACGCAGTGCCACCCACAACTCCGGGTTGATCGCGTTGCGGCGGTGCGGCCGGTTCAGCGTGAGGGTGCGAACACCGCCTCGGTCGTCGACGTCGAGACCGACCCCTCCACTCATTCCGGGCCGCCCGGTCGAACGGGACCGAGCGCGCCCCGGGCTCGCAGTTCGGCGATCTCGTTGCGGCTCAGACCCGCGTCGGCGAGCACCCGATCGGTGTGTTCACCGAGTCCGGGGACGGCGCCCATCGGCGGGTCGAAACCGTCGATCACCGGCGGCGGCAGCAGCGCGGGGATGGCGCCGTTCGGTGTGTCGATCTCCCGCCAGCGACCTCGAGCTGCGAGCTGCGGATGCTCGAGGACCTCGCTTGCGAGGTTGTAGCGGGAGTTGCCGATCGCTGCCGCGTCCGCGGTCTTCTGGATGAACGCCAGGTCGTGCCGTGCGCACCAGGCACCGATCTCCGCATCCAGCACGGCCCGGTTCCGGACCCGCTCGGAGTTGGTGCGAAACCGCGGATCGTCGGCGAGGTCGGCGCGCAGCAGGATCTCCCTGGCGAAGCGTTGCCATTCCCTGTCGTTGGTGGTGCCCAGCACCACCGTCTGCCCGTCACCCGTGGCGTAGGCCCCGTACGGCGCGACCGCGGGTGAGCTCATGCCGAGTGGCTCCTGGTCGCTTCCGGAATGCCTGGCATAGGTCAGGTGGTACCCCATCATCTCGGTCATGGTGTCGAAGAGGCTGATGCTGACGGCCGGCGCCGGTCCGGCGCCGCCCTTGCGGCTGTAGAGCAGCGCCATGATCGAGAGCGCCGCGTACAGGCCCGACGTGACGTCCGCGACCGGTGGCCCCGGCTTCGCGGGCTCCCCGGGGCGGCCGGTCACCGCGCAGACACCCGACTCCGCCTGGACGAGGAGGTCGTAGGCCCGCTTGTGGGACAGCGGACCACCGGCGCCGAAGCCGTCGATCAAGGTGGCGATCAGGTCGGGGTGGCGCTGCGCGAGGTCGTCGGGGGAGAGTCCGAGCCGGGCGGTGGCCCCGGGCGCCAGGTTCGACACCAGCACGTCCGCCCCGTCGAGCAGACGGTGCAACAGGTCGATCCCGTCCTGTGACTTGAGGTCGAGGGTGACGGACTCCTTGCCCCTGTTGACCCAGACGAAGTGGGCGGCCATGCCGTTCACGACGTCGTCGTAGTCGCGGGCGAAGTCGCCGCCCTTCGGGTTCTCCACCTTGATCACCCGGGCGCCGAAGTCGGCGAGGGTGCGGGTGCACATGGGTGCTGACACGGCCTGCTCCAGGGCGACCACGGTCACCCCGGCGAGCGGCGCTGTCGGATTCTGGTTCATCACATGACCATTCCACCGTCCACCGGCAGAACCTGCCCGGTGACGAAGGAGGCCGCGTCGGAGGCGAGGAAGACGAACGCACCGGCGACCTCCGACGGCTCCGCCCAGCGGCGCAGCGGGATCCGGGCCAGCATCTGCTCCGAGAACTTCTCGTTGGTCCGGATCGTCTCGGTCATCGGGGTCGCGGCCAGCGGCGCGAGCGCGTTGACGAGGATCTGCTTGCGCGCCAACTCCCGGGCGAGGGACTTGGTCAGGCCGATGATGCCCGCCTTCGCGCCCGAGTAGTTCACCTGGCCGAGGGTGCCGGTGATACCGGCGGACGAGGTGACGTTGATGATGCGGCCGGTGCCGTCGGTCGGCAGGAACGGCAGCGCGGCCTGCGAGCAGTGGAACGCGCCGAGCAGGTGGATGTCGAGCATCCACTGGAACGCCTCCACCGTCAGATCCGCGAACATCGCCGGCGCGGTCGCACCCGCGTTGTTGACCAGGATGTGCAGTGTGCCCTCGGTGAACCCGGCGGCCCGCGCCACCGCCGCGTCCGCCGCCGCGCGGTCACGCACGTCGAGACCGACGGAGTCGGCCTTGCCGCCGTTGGCGGAGATACTCTCGGCGACCGCCGTCGCGGCGTCGGGATCGATGTCCGTGACGAGGACGGCAGCGCCCTGGGCGGCGAGTGCCTCGGCGACGGCGGCGCCGATACCGCCAGCCGCGCCCGTCACCAGGGCCGAGCGCCCCGTCAGGTCGAACAATCCGTTTCGGTCGGTCATCAGTAGCTCCTCGGCAATCCCAGAGTGTGTGAACCCAGGTAGTTCAAGATCATTTCCTGGCTGATCGGTGCGATCCGCATGACGCGGGCCTCACGGAAGTAGCGGGCGACGTTGTACTCCTCCGAGTACCCCATGCCGCCGTGGGTTTGCAGCGCGCGGTCGGCGGCGGTGAACCCTGCCTCCGCGCACAGGTATTTCGCGGTGTTCGCCTCGCGACCGCAGGGCTTTCCGTTGTCGTAGAGCCAGGTCGCCTTGCGCAGCACCAGTTCCGCGGCGTCGAGGTGGGCGAGCGAGTCGGCGAGCGGGAACTGCAGACCCTGGTTCATCCCGATGGGCCTGCCGAACACCTCACGTTCGTTGCCGTACCGGACGGCCCGATCCAGCGCCACCCGGCCGATCCCCAGTGCCTCCGCCGCGATCAGCATGCGTTCGGGGTTGAGCCCGTCGAGAAGGTACCGGAACCCCATGCCCTCCTCCCCCACCCGGTCCTCCACCGGAACCCGCAGGTCGTCGATGAACAGCTCGTTCGAGGTGACGGCGTTGCGGCCCATCTTGCGGATCGGTCGGACGTCGACGTGGGCGCGATCGAGGTCGGTGAGGAACAGCGTCATGCCGTCCGTCTTCTTGGTCACCTCGTCGTAGCGCTGGGTACGGGTCAGCAGCAGGATCTTCTCCGACTCCATCGCCTTCGAGATCCAGACCTTCCGCCCGTTGACGACGTAGTGGTCTCCGTCGCGCTTCGCGAACGTCGTGATCCGCGAGGTGTCCAGTCCCGCACCCGGTTCCGTGACGCCGAAGCACACGTGCAGGTCGCCGTTGACGATCCGCGGCAGGGTACGCGCCTTGAGTTCCTCGGAGCCGTGCACCACCACGGGGTGCATCCCGAAGATCGACAGGTGGATCGCGCTGGCCGCGTTCATACCGCCACCGGAGCGTGCCACCTCTTCCAGCAGGAGGGACGCCTCGGTGATGCCGAGACCGTGCCCGCCGTACTCCTCCGGCATGGTGATTCCGAGCCACCCGCCGTCGGCGAGAGCGCGGTAGTACTCGGTGGGGAACTCGTGGGCGAGATCCTTCTCCATCCAGTACTGGTCGTCGAACTTCGTCATCAACTCGGCAACCGACTTGCGGATCAGTTCCTGATCCTCGGTCAGCTCGAAACTCATTCCGTTCACGGGTGATTCCTCGTCATGCTCTCGGCCGGTGGGGTCGTTCTGTTCAGTCGGAGGCGGGGAGCGCCTTGGCCGCCTTGATCGTCATCGCGACACCGTCACAACTCAGCGAGCCGATGCCAGGCACGGTGCACAGCACCTCGAGGGACTGGTCCTCGTTCACATAGCGCTTGCCGAGCATCGTGACGGCGTCCTTGACGGGGCCACCGGTCGGGCGGCTCCCGGTCGCGGCAACCATCGGGCTGCCGCCGCATTCGAGCTCCACCGCGCCGTCGGACGGCGCCCGGACGACGACGACGCGCGTGGTGCATGCGGTGGAGGCCAACTGTTCGCCGGCGCGCAGGGGTGTGGGCATCAGACCTCTCCTTCCGAATTCCGGTCCGCGAGCAGACCGAGGTCGTACGACTGACGAGCCATCCAGAACCGCAGGAAACCGGTGAGCGAGTACCGCAGGTACAACGCGGCGCCCACCACCGCGACCGCGACTCCACCGATGGCGATCACGATGGCGTCCCGCTGTACCAGCGGGTCGGAGGTGTTGTGGGACATCAGGTAGGCCACCACCGCGAGCACGGGCCCGAGGACCATCAGTGCCACCCCGGTTCGCAGCCACAGGCCGGACCGTCCGGCGGACGGGTCGGGAATCTTCAGTTCGGCGAGCTCGCGGGTGAAGCGGGCTGCGCGGGTCTCGGTTGACGTCATGGTTGTTCAGCTCCCTAGGTAGAGGGCGGCGAGTTCGGTTCGGAAGTCGGCGTCGGGAACGCCCTGGTGCTGCACCCGGCCGCGGACGAGTACGGCGGCATGGTCGGCGATGTCCAGAACGGTCTGGGCGAACTGCTCGACGACGAGCACCGCCACGCCCTGCCTCGCGATCTCGGCGACCTGTTCGTACAACTGGTCGACGATCAGCGGTGCGAGACCCATCGACAGTTCGTCGAGCATGAGAACGGCGGGATCGGTTGCCAGGCCGCGACACAACGCGAGCATCTGCTGCTCGCCGCCGGACATCGTTCCCGCGGTCTGCGACGCGCGTTTGCCGAGAATCGGGAACCGCGAGAACGCGAGTTCCTCGATCTCCTCCCTGGACCGTCCGGTGAAGGTCATCATCAGCAGGTTGTCCCGCACGGTCAGATTGGGGAACACGCCCCGCCCCTCCGGAATCAGACAGACACCGGCTCGTGCCAGGTCCCGCGTCGCGGCCCCGGTGACGTCCCGTCCACCGAGGAACAGTTGCCCGGACGCGACCGGGTGAACCCCCGCGGCCACCTTGAGCGCGGTGGTCTTGCCCGCGCCGTTGGGTCCGAGCAGAGCGACGATCCGCCCGGGTTCGACCGCCAGGTCGATGCCGTGCAGGACTGTGATCTCGTCGTAGGCGGCGCGTACCCCGCGCAGTTCCAGGATGGCGTTCACGACTGCCCCAGGTAGGCCGCGAGCACGGCCTCGTCGCGGCGGACCTCCGTCGGGGTTCCGACCGAGATGATTCGTCCGAGATCGAGGACGTGGACGGTGTCGCACACGTTCATGACCAACTCCATGTCGTGTTCGACGAGCAGCACGGCGGTGCCGTCGTCGGCGAGGGCGCGCAGCAGCGCCGCGAATCGTTCGGTCTCCGCGGCGTCCTGCCCCGCCGCGGGCTCGTCGAGCAGCAGGAGGGTCGGTCGCACCGCGAGTGCCCGCGCGACCTCGACGAGGCGCGCGGTGCCGGTGCTGACCGAGTCGGCGCAGGTGTCGGCGAGGTCGTCCAGGCCGAGCCTGCCGATGATCTCGTCGGCCACCCGGGATGCGTGTCTGCGCTCCGGCCCGAGCTCCGCCGCGACGAGCAGGTTGTCGCGGACGGTCAGCCTGCCGAACAGCTCCAGGCGTTGGAACGTGCGGGCGAGGCCGTGTCTGGCACGACGCGCCGGGCCGGCCCGGGTGACGTCCCGGCCGCCGAGCACCACGCTCCCGGCGACCGGTCGACGCAGTCCGGACACCACGTCGAACAGCGTGCTCTTGCCTGCACCGTTCGGCCCGATCAGACCGGTCACCTTCCCCTGCTCGGCCGTCAGGGTGACACCGTCCAGTGCCCGGTGGCCGCCGAACACGACCGCGATGTCGTCAACCTCGAGTAGCGATGGCACGATCGAGCACCTCCTCGTCCTCTGCCCGCCAGGGACGTCGTACGCCCCACCATTCGACGGGGATCTCCGCCTCGACCGCCTCGCCGGCGGCGGGCCGGTGTCGGGCCTGCCCCCACCACATCGCGCCCAGGGCTCCCGCGACCAGGCCGGCGAAGAACACGTACCCGTTGACCATGTCCAGCAGTCGCAACACCCACAGCAGGACCGACCACACGCCGAGGACCGTCATGACGAGCCGGTCCCGCAGTGCGGCATCCCATCTCGACCGCATCAGCGAGATGCCGCCGTGCTGTACCGCCTGCGCACCGAACGCGAAGCCCGCGAGGCCGGGGACGACGTGCACGAGATTCTGCGTCTTCGGCCACAGCGCGACGATCGCGTTGAACGGACCCGCGAGCAGTGTTCCGGTCCACAGGCCGGTACCGACCGCACCGAGACCACCGAGCACCGCGATCAGGAAGATCGACAGCCCGGCGATGAAATTGAACTGGTCGGCGGTGACCGACTGCAACTGCATCCCGTAGAGGGCGCCACCCAGTCCGGCGATGCCCGCGGAGATCGCGAACACGACCACCTTGGACACCAGGAGGCTGCCGCCGAGCGTCGCGAACGCCGCTTCGCTGTCGCGCAGCGCGATGAGTCGGCGACCGAGCAGCCCGCGCCGCAAGGCCGCGACGGCCAGCGTCGCGAGTGCCAGGCACACGGCGGCGAAGACCGTGGTCTCCCCCGGTGTGTCGATGTGGAATCCGAACAGGGTGGGTCCCGTCAACTCCACCGACCCCTGATCGAAGAGGGTGATCTCGGTGTCGCCGATGTGGAAGGACGGCAGGGTGAAGATCCAGCGGTCGAGGATCACCGCGAACGCCGCGGTGCCGAGCGCCAGGTAGATCCCCGACAGTCGCAGGGCGGGCAGGGCGATGACCGCTCCGACGATCGCGGTGACGACCATGGTCGCGAGCAGCGCCCACCACTGCCCGTCGGCGCCGAAGCGGGCGCAGACGATCGCTCCGATACCGGCCATGCTCAACTGGCACAACGAGATCTGGCCCGCGTAGCCGGCGAGCGGAACGAACGACAGCGCGATCACACCGAAGGCGAAGATCTGTCCGTAGGTGACGAGGTCGGCTTCGCCGAGAACCGTCGCCAGGACGACACCGAACGCGACGACCACACCCCCGAAGGCGAGGGTCCCCCGCACGGTGGGCAGTGGAACCTGACTGAGTTGCCTGTCCCGTCCGCGCAGTTGGCCGTGCGGGAACAGCAGCAGTGCGACGAGCAGGAGCAGTGCCGGGGCCGCGAGCCGCAGCCCCGGCAGGAACTCGTTCTGCGGCAGGTACCCCGTCAGGTAGCTCTCGAGACAACCGACCACGACGGCGCCGACGAACGTCATGGGCAGGCTCCGCAGCCGGCCGAAGATGGCTGCCGCGTAGGCACTGACGATGAGTAGCGACAGCTGCGTGGAATCCAGTGCGATCGTCGGGGCGATCAGGATTCCGCCGATCGCCGCCAGTTCGGTTCCGAGCATCCACGCGACCCGGTTGGCACGGACGGGATCCGCACCCGTCAGCGCCACCAGTCCCCTGTCGTCGACGGTCGCACGCATCTCGGCGCCGGTTCGGCTGCGCAGCAACAGCACTCGCAAGCCGAGCGCGACGACGACCGCGACGATCATCGTCAGTGCCTGATGCCACGTGATCGTGACGTCCCCGAACCTGATCGGGGTCTGGTCCGCGAAGAACTTCGGGAGCGAACGTGCCTTGTTCGGATCCCAGATCCAGCGGGCGAGGGCGATCAGGGCGCTGAGGAGCGCGATGGTCATCACCATGCGTTCCGCCTCGCCGAGTTGCTGCACCGGTCGCAAGGCACGCTCGACGAGCAGCGCGAACGCCGGAGCGAGCACCAGCAGCACGGTGGCCAGCGCCAACGGCACCGGCCACCCCCAACCCACGCTGAGCTGCCAGTAGGAGAAGGCCGCCATCATCCCGGCGGCGCCGTGCGCGAAGTTGAACACGCCGGTGGTCGTGTAGGTGACCACCAGCCCGCTGCCGATGATCGCGTAGATCGCCGCCGCGCTGAGCCCGACGATCCCGAATGCGATGAACTGCTCCATGGCCTGTTACCCGACGTCGCTCATGCTCTTGCCGACGTCGGCGAGGGTCATCGGCTTGCCGTAGTCGCCGGTCAGCTTGTAGGGCGGGACGTCACAGCGGTACAGCCCGTCGTCGGCGCCGAAGTCCGGCGCCACCCAGCCGTCCGGGGTGCCTTCCTGAACGTTGAAGCAGGGCTGGGGCACGGTCGGATTCGAGATGTCGGTCGGCGCCTGGAGCCCGCCACCGGTCCACTCGGTCTGGGTCCTTGCCTGCTCGAGCAGGCAGGACCGGGTGAGGTCGTCACCGCAGGCTCCCGCGGACTTCGCGAACAGCAGCCAGGACGAGAAGGCGCGGATCGCGGGCAGGGTGATCTCGGTGCCGGGAGCGTACTTGTCCCACAACTCGACGAGTTCCTGCGTCGCCGGGTTGTCACTCGAGAGGGGCGCGACGCCGCCGAGGTCGACGTAGTTGTTCTGCGCGTCGAGCGAGTTCGCCGCCAGCTCGAGGAACGACGCGTTGTAGGAGTTGCTGTTCGCGTCGATCCAGTCGAGCTTGTAGTCCATGGAGGTCAGGACGTCCTCCAGCTTGGCGAGCTGGGCGAACTGGCCGTAGAAGACCAGGCCCTTGACGCCCTTCGCCTTGATCGACTGGGCGTAGGGGGTCCAGTCGGAGACGCCCGACGCGGGATAGAGGTCGTTGTAGACGAAGGTTCCGCCGCCGGCCTGGATGGACTCGACGGCGATGTCACCGAGGCTCTTCGTCACGGGTGAGTCGCCGTTGATGATGCCGACCGCCGCCGCCGAGGCCGGGTACTCGTCGGTCATGAGCCACTTCCGGAACCCGTAGTAGGAGTCGTAGCCGGGGACCTGGGTCGGCGCGGCACTCACCTCGAGGTCGGCGCCGACGGACGTCGCCTGCGCGATCTGCGCGGGGAAGCTCGGCATCAGGCAGTTCAGCCGTTCCTTGACGCCGAGTCCGTCGAGGGCGGCGCCACCGCCCACGAGCGCGAAGTCCTCGCGGCAGCTCTCCAGCATCCGCTGCCGGACCTCCATCAGCTTCGCGTCACGAATGTTGGCGGTCACGGTCCGTCCGCCGATGCCGCCTGCCTCGTTGCACCAGGAGGTGAACACCTTTGCCGCGTCGGCGAATTCCGATTGCTTGGTGAATCCCATGTCGGTGAAGACGCCGACCTGGATTTCGTCGGCGGTCACGCCCTGCGCCGTCGCACTCGACGCGTCTCCGGGACCGCAGACGTCGGCGAGGTCGCCGAACGACCCCGATGCGGACGACGAGGTGCTGCCTCCACCGTCCTCTTCCGTGCTCGATCCGCCTTCGCGGCCACTACATCCGACGGCGAGCAACGCCACCGCCGCAAGGGCGATGACTGCTTTCTGTGGTTTCACCTGGTCCTCCTCCACTGGGGCTCGAGCCGGGTCGAGTCGGTCTCGTTCTCGCTCGACGTGCCGAGCCGATGTCACTCCGGAGATCTCCATCTGTCCGCCCCGGCCTCGATGGGCTGCGCCGGGAGGATCCTGCTCTCAAACGTGGAAACTAGCTTCTCATTGAGAGAGAATCAATGGGCCGTTATGGAAAACGCCGAGGCGGACTCCCCGTGGACAGCGGCCAGGCGTCCGGGCACCGCCCACGCGCTCGACGCAGCGCCTGTCGCACGCCCGACAGCTGGCACTTCGACCGGGCGGGCGGTCCGGCGTTGACTATCGAACGATCCCATGGAAACCTTGTGATCAGAAATGAGAATGCTATTCTCATCGACGGAAGGAGGTTACGCATGGGGCTGACGCCACTACCGGCCGACGAATGGGACGACGACACACGTCGCGCCTTCGCCGGCATGCTCCCCCGGGAGCGACAGAATCCGGAGGGCGCCGGAACCGCACTGTCGACGCTGGTCCGCCACCCCGACCTGACGAAGGCATTCCTCGGCTTCAGCGTCCACCTGCTGTACCGGTCGACGCTGCCGGAGCGACTGCGCGAGGTGACGATCCTGCGCGTCGCGCATCGTCACGAGTGCGACTACGAGTCGCACCACCATACGGACATCGCCAGGGAAGCCGGATTCACCGACGCGGAGATCGAGGCGGCGCGACTCGGAAAGTCGGACGACCGGTCCGAGCAACTGGTCCTGTCCGCGGTCGACGAACTCTTCGACACCTCCCGACTGTCGGACCGCACCTGGAACGTCCTCGGTGAATTCCTCGACGACAAGCAGCGGATCGACCTCGTCTTCACCGTCGGCGGCTACTCATCGATGGCGATGGCATTCAACACATTCGGCATCGAGCCTTAAGCACACGAAAGGTAGACCCTTGCCTCACTTCCCCAAACCAGACGCGGGTAGCTGGACAGAGAACTGGCCCGAGCTGGGAACCGAGCCGGTCGACTACACCGACTCCATCGACCCCGAGCACTGGAAGCTCGAGCAGCAGGCGATCTTCCGCAAGACCTGGCTGCACGTCGGCCGCGTCGAGCGGCTCCCGAAGACCGGCAGCTACTTCACCCGCGAGATGCCCTCCGTCGGCACCGGCACCTCGATCATCATCGTCAAGGACAAGGACGACACCGTCCGCGCCTTCTACAACATCTGCCGGCACCGCGGTAACAAGCTGGTCTGGAACGACTATCCCGGCGAGGAGGTCTCCGGCAGCTGCCGTCAGTTCACCTGCAAGTACCACGCCTGGCGGTACGACCTGAAGGGCGACCTGACCTTCGTGCAGCAGGAGGACGAGTTCTTCGACCTCGACAAGCAGGACTACCCGCTGCGGTCCGTCCGCTGCGAGGTCTGGGAGGGCTTCATCTTCGTCAACTTCGACGACAACGCGGGACCGCTGACCGACTACATGGGTGACTTCGGCAAGGGGCTGGAGGGCTACCCGTTCCACGAGATGACCGAGGTCTACAGCTACCGCTCGGAGATCAAGGCGAACTGGAAACTCTTCATCGACGCGTTCATCGAGTTCTACCACGCGCCGATCCTGCACATGAAGCAGGCGACCAAGGAGGAGGCCGAGAAGCTGGCCAAGGTCGGGTTCGAGGCGCTGCACTACGACATCAAGGGCATCCACTCGATGATCTCGTCCTGGGGTGGTATGTCGCCGCCGAAGGACCTCAAGATGGTCAAGCCGATCGAGCGTGTGCTGCACAGTGGTCTGTTCGGCCCGTGGGACCGGCCCGACATCGAGGGCATCCTGCCGGACGAGCTGCCGCCGGCGGTCAACCCGGCCAGGCAGCCCACCTGGGGACAGGACTCGTTCGAGTTCTTCCCGAACTTCACTCTGCTGCTGTGGGTTCCGGGGTGGTACCTCACCTACAACTACTGGCCGACCGGTGTCGACTCGCACATCTTCGAGGCCAACCTGTACTTCGTTCCGCCGAAGAACACGCGTCAGCGGCTGTCTCAGGAGCTCGCCGCGGTCACCTTCAAGGAGTACGCACTGCAGGACGCGAACACCCTGGAAGCAACGCAGACCCAGATCGGTACCCGGGCCGTCACCGACTTCCCGCTGTGCGATCAGGAAATCCTGCTGCGGCACCTGCACAAGACGGCCGGGGATTTCGTGAACAAGTACCAGGCCGAACAGGGCCGGACCGACACCACCGGGAGCGCTGCACATGTCTGAGACCAGTTCGTTGCCAGCCGAGTTCGCCGATCTCGAGCGGTTCTCCGAGTGGATCCTCGCCACCGAGCCGGAGCGCTACGCGAAGCGCCTCGCCTCCTCGATGGACGAGATGCAGGATCTGTACGACGTCGGCATGGAGCGGCTCGAGGACGTCATGGTCTACCTGGACGCCCGGTTCCCGCTGCACGACATGCCCGACGACGCGAAACGCCTGATGCACCTCATGCAGTCGGTGGTCATGGTGTCGTTCCCGATCGAGGTGTGGAAGCAGCCGCGGGTGCTCGACAGCGGTGCCGCCTGGGTGGAGATCACTCGCGAGCCGGTGGTCTGATCCGATGATCACACTGCGCGCAGCCGGAGTTCTCGACGTCGACACGGGCGAGATCGTCAGACCGGGGATCGTTCGCGTCGACGGCGACCGCATCGTCGGCGTCGGGGGCGACCCGGAGGGTGAGGTCATCGACCTCGGTGATCAGATCCTCCTTCCCGGTCTGATGGACATGGAGGTCAATCTCCTGATGGGCGGGCGCGGGGAGCACCCCGCGAAATCGCCTGTCCAGGACGATCCTCCACTCCGCATGCTGCGCGCCGTGGGCAATGCACGGCGCACGTTGCGGGCGGGTTTCACCACCGTCCGCAACCTGGGTCTGTTCGTCAAGACCGGGGGATACCTGCTCGACGTCGCGCTGATGAAGGCGATCGACGCGGGCTGGATCGACGGGCCCCGGATCGTGCCCGCCGGCCACGCGATCACGCCGACCGGCGGGCACCTCGACCCCACGATGTTCGCGGCGTTCGCACCCGGCATCATGCAGCTGACGCTGGAGGAAGGCATCGCGAACGGCGTCGACGAGGTTCGCAAGGCGGTGCGGTACCAGATCAAACACGGCGCCAAGCTGATCAAGGTGTGCGTGTCGGGTGGGGTCATGTCGATGAGCGGTGAGCCGGGGGCACAGCACTATTCGTTCGAGGAGCTGTGCGCGATCGTCGACGAGGCCCACCGTCGCGGACTGCGAGTCGCCTCGCACACCCACGGCGCCGAGGCGGTCAAGCAGGCCGTCGAGGCCGGCATCGACTGCATCGAGCACGGGTTCCTCATGGACGACGAGGCGATCGCGATGCTGGTCAAGAACGACACCTTCCTCGTCCCGACCACCCGGCTCGCCGACGCCATGGACGTCTCGCACGCACCTCCGGAGTTGCAGGAGAAGGCGGCGATGATGTTCCCGCGCGCCCGGAAGTCCGTGAAGGCGGCCTACGACGCCGGCGTGAAGATCGCGGTGGGAACCGATGCGCCCGCGATACCTCACGGCAAGAACGCCGACGAGCTCGTCGCACTCGTGGAGCGGGGCATGCCGCCGCTCGCCGTGCTCCGCGCCGCGACCGTGACGGCGGCGGAGTTGATCCAGGTGACGGACCGCGGCCGTATCGCCGAGGGCCTCCTCGCCGACATCATCGGCGTTCCCGGCGATCCCCTCGCCGACATCGGCGTCACCCAGAACGTCCGGTTCGTCATGAAGGGAGGAAAGGTCCATGTCAACGACTGACGAGCTCGTCGCGATCCAGCAGCTGCTCGCGCGCTACGCGGTCACCATCACGCAGGGCGACATCGAGGGGCTGGTCGGTGTCTTCACCCCCGACGGCACCTACAGCGCCTTCGGCGACACGTTCACCCTCGACCAGTTCCCGGACCTGGTCGCGGCGGCACCGAAGGGCCTGTTCATGACGGGCACCGCACTGATCGACCTCGACGGCGACACCGCGACCGGTACGCAGCCGCTGTGCTTCGTCGACCACGCCACGCACGACATGCGGATCGGGTACTACTCCGACACCTATCGCAGGACGGCGGACGGCTGGCGACTGGCGACGAGGCGGATGACCTTCATCCGTCGCAACGGCGACCACGACTCGGGTCGGCCACACGCCTACGAGGCCCCGACGGTATGACCACACTGCACACCGACTCGGCAGGATCGGACACCCTCGTGTCCGACCCTGCCGAGTTTCGCACCCGGGTCCGGGCGTGGCTCGACGAGAACGACCTCACCCCCGGGCCCGATCATTCGCTCGACGGGCAGGTCACCCAACTCGCCCGCGTCCGCCGCGCCCTCTTCGACTCCGGGTGGATGCGGCACGGCTGGCCCGCCGAGGTCGGTGGTCTCGGCGGCCCGGCAGTTCTCCGCGCGGTGCTCGGCGAGGAGGTCGCGACGCGGGACCTCGCCGAGCCCGGCATCTACTCGATGATCGAGGTGCTCGCGCCGACGATGATCTCGTATGCCAGGCCGGAACTCGCCGCCGAGATGGTGCCACGGCTCCTGAGCGGGGACGAGCAGTGGTGCCAGGGCTTTTCCGAGCCGGGATCGGGCAGCGACCTCGCGTCGCTGAGCACCCGTGCCGCCGACCGCGGTGACGGACACTGGGTGGTCAACGGACAGAAGGTGTGGACCAGCCTCGCGCAGTACGCCTCCCGTTGTGTCCTGCTCACCCGAACGGGCCCGGGCCACGACGGCATCACCGCGTTCTTCGTCGACATGGACACACCGGGCATCACCGTTCGTCCGCTGCGGACCATGCACGGTGTCGACGAGTTCGCCGAGGTGTACTTCGACGACGTCGTCGTGCCGGAAGACCGGATGCTCGGCGTTCCCGGCGACGGGTGGCGGGTCGCGATGGACCTGCTGCCGCACGAGCGTTCCACCTGCTTCTGGCACCGGATCGCCTACCTGTTCACCAGGCTGGACCGGGTTGCGGCACAGGCGACGGAGCGGGACGACGCCGATCTCGGTGCCGCCTACCTGGCACTGCACACCGCGCGCTGCCGCTCGCACGCAACCCAGCGGCGGCTCGCCGACGGCGCGCGACTGGGCGCGGAGACCTCGATGGACAAGGTGCTGCTGGCGACCGCGGAACAGCGTCTCTTCGACACCGCGCGCGACCTGCTCCCGGGTGAGATCGAACTCGCCGACTCCGAGTGGCGAACCGAATTCCTGTACTCGCGTGCGGCGACGATCTACGGCGGCACCGCCGAGATCCAGCGCAACATCATCGCGCGCCGACTGCTCGAGCTGGGGACCGAATGAACGCACACGACACCGACCTCGACCTTCTCTGCGACACGCTGCGCAAGGCGATGACGACCGCGGACGGGGCCGCGCTCGACACCGCCCTCACCGACCTCGGCTGGCACGACATGATGGCGGAGATGCCGGAAAGCACTGTCCCGCTGGTGTTCCGGCTGCTCGGCGAGACCGGGTCGAGCGCACCACTGATCAACGACGTGGTCCTCGCCGAGATGGGCCTGCCGCTCGGCGGCACGGTGCCACTGCCGTTCGCGGGTGGCCGGTGGGTGATCTGGGATCGCGGCGACGACCCCGCCGCCTCGGTCGATGCCGGCAGCCCGCTCCGTCCGGTCGAGGACGGAGCGACGGTCCCGCTCGCGGGAGGGCGCCGCGCCCTCGGCTGGTGGCTGGTCGGCTCCGCGCGCGCCATGCTCACGCTCGCGCGTACCCACGCACTGGACCGGACGCAGTTCGGCAAACCGATCGCGAGCTTCCAGGCTGTGCGGCACAAGCTGGCCGAGACCCTGGTCGCGATCGACGGCGCGGAGGCGGCGCTCGCGGTGTCCGACGGCGACCTCGGCGCACTGCTCGCCAAGGCCGCGGCGGGACAGGCCGCACTGACCGCCGCGCGGCACTGCCAGCAGGTGCTCGGCGGAATCGGCTTCACCGCCGAACACGACCTGCACCGTCACGTGCGCCGGGTCCTGGTACTGGACGGACTGCTCGGCAGCAGCCGCGAGCTGACCCGCGAGGCGGGCAGCGTCGTCCGCACCCAGGGATTCGCACCACGCCTGGCGAACCTCTAGCCGGGCGCACCAGTAGGCCACAGAGAGAACAGAGGAGTCCCATGAACATCGACGACATGATCCTGGTGAGCATCGACGACCACGTGGTCGAACCTTTGGACATGTTCGACCGGCACGTGCCCGCCAAGTACAAGGAGTACGCACCGAAGGTCGTGCTCGACGAGAAGGGCATCGAGCGGTGGATCTACCGGGATCGCCCGACCGGTGTCGCCGGGCTCAACGCGGTCGTGACCTGGCCCGCCGAGGAGTGGGGACGCGACCCGGCGAGCTATGCCGAGATGCGGCCCGCGGTGTACGACATCCACCAGCGGATCGACGACATGAACGCGAACGGCATTCTCGCGTCGATGTGCTTCCCGACGTTCACGGGCTTCAGCGCCGGCCACCTGAGCCACGCCAAGGACGAGATCACCGTGTCGATGATCGAGGCGTACAACAACTGGCACTTCGAGGAGTGGGACGACGTCTACCCGGGCCGGTTCATCAAGATCGCGATTCTGCCCCTGTGGGATCCGCAGTTGGCGGTGCACGAGATCGAACGCGTCGCGAAGCTCGGCTGCCATTCGGTGACGATGCCGGAACTGCCGCACATCGACGGCCTTCCCAGCTACCACGACATGGACTACTGGGCCCCGGTTCTCCAGGCGCTGTGCGACAACGACATGGTGATGAACCTGCACATCGGGCAGGGCTTCGGTGCGCTGCGGCTCGCGCCGGACTCCCCCATCGACAACCTGATGGTGCTGGCGCCCAGCGTGTCCCAGCTCGCGGTTCAGGACCTGCTGTGGGGGCCCGCGATGCGCCGGTTCCCGAAGCTCAAGGTCGCTCTGTCCGAGGGCGGCATCGGCTGGATTCCGTTCTTCCTGGACCGCTCCGACCGGCACTACACGAACCAGCGCTGGCTGCGTCGCGACTTCGGCGGCAAGCTGCCCAGCGAGGTGTTCCGTGAGCACGTCATCGCGTGCTACGTCACCGACAAGACCTCGCTCAAACTCCGCCACGACATCGGGATCGACACCATCGCCTGGGAGTGTGACTACCCGCACTCCGATTCGTTGTGGCCGAACGCTCCCGAGTTCGTCCTCGACGAACTGAACGCGCTCGGTGCCAGCGACTCGGACATCGACAAGATCACCTGGCAGAATGCCTGCCGTTTCCTGCATTTCGACCCGTTCGAGCACACGCCGCGGGATCAGGCGACGGTCGGGGCACTGCGCGCCAAGGCCGCGGGCGTCGACATCTCCACCCGCTCCCGCAAGGAGTACGCGGCGCTGTACGCGGAGCGCGCCGTGTAGGCGACCACGCGACGACTGTGGGGCGGTACCGATTCGGTACCGCCCCACAGTCGTCGATCCGTGTCGGTCAGCAGCCCGGAGGCAGGTTGCCGCCACCGGAGACGGCGAGCAGGGCACAGAAGGTGGCCGAGGCGACCTTCCAGGTTCCGTCCTGTTCGACGGCCTGGCCGCTCTGATCGGGCATCACCGGGTTGCCGCCCATCAGCAGGGTGTAGGTGACGTCGGCGGTGGTGTCGTCCACGCCCTCGACCGCCGCGACCGTCACCGTCGTGGCGGACGCGCGCGGATCGGCGGCCATTCCCTCGAGTGCGGGCCGGAAGGTGTCACCGTTCTCCACCAGGCCCACCCGCACGTCGACCGGTGTCGTTCCGTTGAAGAAGGTTACGTAGGCGTCGGTGATCTGCTGCTGTGCGGCGGCATCGAGTTCCGCGGCCGCCTCGGTCGTCGCGGCTGCCGCCGAGGTCGTGGTCGAGGTCTCCGCCGCCGAGCTGTCGTCGGAGTCGTCGCCGCAGCCGGTGAGGCCGGCGGCGAGGACCGCCACGAAGCCACAGGCAGCCAGTGCCTTCGATACTCGCATGACCAATCTCCTTGTCCGGTGGTGGAACTTCTCCCGCCACCCTGGTGTGGTGGAACTGCATGGGGCTCGTGAGAGCCCCGATTCACCGGCACCCTGGCAGCGGATCGGGATGATCGCTGCCAGGGTGCCGCCGTCGACGTCCTCGTGTCCTAGCGAATCTTGGCCTTCATCTCTTCGAGGTTCACGAGGATCGGGTAGCCACTGACGCTGAGTGCGTTCCCGTGGCCGGTCTGATGGACGTCGAACACGGACTGGATCGCGGCGTAGAAGCCCTGCACGTCGAGCGTCTGGTTCACGGCGCGCTTGGCCTGCCGGAGACCGAACGGCGGCATCGTCGCGATGTGTTCCGCCAGCGCCCGTGTCTCGGTGTCGAGCTGCGCGCGCGGAACGACCCGGTTCACCATGCCGGCCTTCTCGGCTTCCTCGGCGGTCACGGGACGTGCGGTGAACAGGATCTCCTTGGCCTTCCTGGCGCCGAGTTCCCAGGTGTGTCCGTGATATTCGACGCCGCCGATGCCCATCAGCACCACGGGATCGGAGAACGAGGCGTCGTCGGAGGCGACGATGAGGTCGCACGGCCAGACCAGGAGCAACCCACCCGCAATGCACTTGCCCTGCACCGACGCGATCGACGGCTTGGGGATGTTGCGCCAGCGCAGCGAGTACTCCAGGTAGCGGCGGGATTCCGCGGCGATGATCCACTCGAGGGTGATGTCGTCGGGCTTCGGCCACTTGTCGTCGTTGAGGTCGTGCCCCGAGGAGAAGTGCTTGCCCTCGGCGCGCAGGACGATGACCGCGACCTCGGGGTCCTCGGCGGCCCGCATCCACGCGGCGTCGAGTTCGTCGAGGAGATCACTGTTCTGGGCGTTCGCCGCCTCGGGACGGTTCAGGGTGATCGTCGCGACCTTGTCGGCGACGTCGTAGAGGATGTACACGATTGGCTCCTCAGCTTCGGGGTAGGCCGAGCACCCGCTCGGCGACGATGGTCCGCTGGATTTCCGACGTGCCGCCGGCGATGGTCCCCGCGAAACTCCGCACATAGCGCTCGAACCAGCTGGACGAGAAGTTGTCCAGGTTCCACGGTGTGTACGGCGCGGTGGTGTTCGGATGCATCAGGCCTCCGGACCCTGCCGCGGTGAGCGCGTGCTCCGCGGCGTTCTGGACCGCCTCGGAGCCGAGCAACTTGAGCACCGACAGCGAGGCGACGTCCTGCTCCCCGCGCGCCTCGCGGGCCAGCGCCCGCGAGCCGAGCAGCCGCAGCGCCTGTGCGTCCATCACGAGGGTGGCGTAGTGGTCGCGGTCCAGCTCGGTGACCGGCCGGAAGTCCTCGAGCAGATCCTGGAGCCGGTCGGAGAAACTGAGCCACAACAGGGTTCGTTCGTGACCGAGTGATCCGGTCGCGACCCGCCAGCCCTGGTTCAGCTCGCCGACGAGGTTCGCCGCTGGAACTCGAACGTCGGTGAAGAAGACCTCGTTGAAGTCGAGATCGTCCTCGGCGCAGACGGACGCGAACGGCCGGCGCGTGACACCCGGTGTGTCGGTCGGGACGAGCAGCACGCTGATGCCCTGGTGCTTGGGTGCGTCGGGATCGGTACGGACGAAGGTGAGCAGGACGTCGGCGTCGTGCGCTCCGGAGGTCCACACCTTCTGCCCGTTGACGACGAAGTGGTCGCCGTCGAGTACCGCTCTGGTGCGCAGGCCGGCGAGGTCAGATCCCGCACCGGGCTCGCTCATCCCCAGTGCGGCGGTGATCTCGGCCCGAAGGATCCGGGCGGCCCAGTCACGCTTCTGTTCCTCGGTGCCGAAGGACAGCAGCGAGGCGGCGATGATCCCGAGGCCCTGGGGGTTGAAGCTGTGGTAGATCCGCCGCTTCGCCAGTTCCTCCAGGTGCACGTACTGCTGCAGGATGGACGCGTTCCTGCCGCCGAACTCGGGCGGATTCCCCGGTAGGAGCCACCCGTTGTCGAACTGGAGGCGCTGCCAGCGGCGCGCCCATTCGGGGACGTGGGCGCTGGACCGGGGACGTTCGCCCGCCTCGGCCTCGGTGGGAAGGTTCGCGTCGAGGAAGGCCACGAACTCGGCCCGGAACTCCTCGACGTCGGCGTCGAAGGTCAGTTTCATGCGTGCACCTCCAGTGCGGCTCGGTACCCGTCGGCGATCGCGGCGCGGTGTTCGGCGGCGCCGCCGAGCATCAGGTCCCCGGCCTTGGCTCGTTTGAGCGCGAACTGCAGATCGTTCTCCCAGGTGAACCCCATTGCACCGAAAAGTTGGATTCCGTTCCGGAACACCAGCGACTGGCACTCCCCGGCGGACGCCTTCGCCATCGACGCCGCCAGGCCGCGGCGCGGATCGTCGGCCGCGATCGTCAGTGCCGCGTAATAGGCGAGCGCGCGGGCCCGTTCGATGGCGACGTGCATGTCGGTCGCCTTGTGCTGGACCGCCTGGAAAGATCCGATCAGTGCACCGAACTGCTGGCGTTGCCGCACGTGGTCGAGCGCGAGATCCAGAATCCGTTGACAGGCACCGACTGTCGTCACGGCCATGCCCATCAGTGCCCACTCGCGGGCGCGCGCCGTATCGACGTCGCTGCGGTCGGCATCGGACACCCGAACACCGGAGAGGCGCACCTCGGCGAGGTGGAGAACGGGATCGAACGCCGGACTGCGAGTCGCGACCACCCGCTCACGGGGAACGACGAACACGCCGGCGCCGGTGACCACGGCGAACCGCTCTGCGCGGTCACCGTCGAGCACGTGGCGCGCCGCGCCGTCGAGCACCCAGTCGGCGCCGTCCCGGTGCACGGCGATGCCGTCGTACACGGCCGCGCCCGACAGTGCCGGGTCCGCGAAAGCACCTGCGAGCGGGCCGAACTGCGTCATCGTCGCGAGGTACGGGGTCGGGTCGGTGGACCGGCCCAGCTCCTCCAGGACGATCGCGAGTTCGACGGCCGACTCGACGTCGGTCAGTTCGGTCCATCCGAGCTCGACGTACCGACGCCACAGTGGACCGGGGTCCGTTCCGTTGTCCACGATGTTGCGGATCAGCGTCGGCGAACACTCCTTGGCCGTGACGTCACGGACCGTGTCCTGCCAGAGCCGCTGATCGGAATCGAACTCGAAGAGCATTCCGACGTGCCTCCTTGAACCAGAGCTGCGCTGCACAGCGTGCGAGCGAGAATAACATTCTCTATTGAGGATAGTAAGAGTCTCTGCGACTTCGTGTCACTACGGCCTAGCAGCGCAAATCGCCCTCGCCCTCCGGTACAGTGCATCCATGTTCGACACCACCGAGACAGCGCGGATCCGGCCGTGACCGGCGCAAACGAAGAGCCGGCCTGGAAGCAACGGGCGGTCGAGCGGTCCATCAAGACCGCGAAGCTGCGCGCCGAGCAGCGCGTCCAGCGCTTCCTCGACGCCGCGCAGGCGATCATCACCGAGAAGGGCAGCACCGACTTCACGGTTCAGGAGGTCGTCGACCGCTCGAAGCAGTCCCTGCGCAGCTTCTATCTGCAATTCGACGGCAAACACGAGTTGCTGCTCGCCCTCTTCGAGGACGCACTGAGTCGCTCGGCCGATCAGATCCGCGCGGCGGCGGCGGGCCAGACCGAGCCCATCGAGCAGCTCCGAGTCTCGATCGAGCTGCTCTTCGAGTTCTGCCGACCGGACCCCACCGCGCAGCGACCTCTGTTCACCGACTTTGCCCCACAGTTGCTGGTCTCCCATCCAGCCGAGGTCAAGGTCGCACACTCGTCCCTGCTCGCACTGTTCACCGAGCTCATGGAGAACGCCGACGCGGCGGGCGAGCTTCGACAGGGCGTCAACGCCCGGCGGATGGCTGCCATGACCATGCAGACGGTCATGTTCATCGCGCAGTCCAGCGGTGCCACCGACGACGCGACGAACAAGCCGATCACGGCCGAAGAAGTCTGGACGTTCTGCGCGCTGGGTTTCGCGGCCTCCTGACGAGAAGCTCATTCTCGTTTTCGTAGAGGAGTGATTACACTCGGTTCATGTCCGAGTTGTGGAACGACCTCCTCTCCTGCCTCGAGCTGCGGTCGGGCACCGTCGACACCGACGGTGACCCGGCCTTCGAGGGCGACAATCAGCACCTCGAGTACCACCGCCTGTTCGGTGGCCAGCTGCTCGGACAACTCGCCCGGGCATCGGCGTTGACCTGCCCGGACAAACACCTCAAGTCGATGCACGTGCTGTTCCCTCGGGAGGGCCGGGCCGACGAACCCGTGCGCTACGAGACGACACGCCACCACGAGGGCCGGTCCTTCGCCTCGCTGTCGGTCGTGGCCCGGCAGTCCTCCGGCCCGATCGCCACCGCCGTGGTGTCACTGCACGCCCCCGAGAACGGCACGACACGGCAGTCCGTGGCCGGTCCGCAGCCGCTCCTCGACGAGGGTCACCGCACGCACTTCGACCTCATCCCCTGGGAGACCCGGTCGACGACCGACCTCAACAGCACCGGCACCGCGGCACCCGAGTTCGACCTGTGGATGCGAACCCCCGCCGTCGACCCGACACTGGCACCCGCGCTCCTCGCGTACGCCACCGACCTCAATCTGATCGGCACGGCACTCCTTCCCGTCGACGGACTGTGCCAGCTCGGCAACGGCACCGAGTTCACCTCGGCTGTGACCTCGCACAACGTGTGGTTCCACCGCCCGTTCCGCACCGACGACTGGCTGCTGCTCCGGCACCACAGCCCGCTCACCGCACAGGGCCGCTGCTTCGGCCGAGGCGACGTGCTCACAACCGGAGGCGAACTCGTCGCCTCGTTCGCCCAGGAAGCGTTGCTTCGACTGCCGTGACCGCACGCTCGAGACAGGACCGAATCCCAGTGCACGACAACAGTTCCCTCCTCCCGTCGCCGGAGAAGTACCGGGTCGCCCAGTGGGCCACCGGAAACATCGGCACCCGCGCCCTGCGCGCGGTCGTCGAGCACCCGTCGCTCACCCTCGGCGCGGTCTACGTGCACAGCGACGACAAGGCCGGCGCCGACGCCGGTGACCTCTGCGGGCTCGCGGCGACCGGGATCACCGCGACCCGGAGAATCGAGGACGTCGTCGAGGCCGGAATCGACTGCGTCCTCTACATGCCGCGCGCCTGCGACATCGACGAGGTGTGCTGGCTACTCGCCTCGGGCATCAACGTCGTCACCACCCGCGGCGAGTTCCACCACCCGGCGAGCATGAACCCCGACGTCCGCGCCCGCGTCGAGGCGGCCTGTGCGATCGGAGACTCCTCCATCCACAGCACGGGGAGCAGCCCCGGCTTCGTCACCGAGGCGCTGCCACTGGTCCTCACGTCGATCCAGCGACGACTCGACCATCTTGCCGTCGACGAGTACGCCGATCTGTCACAACGGGATTCGCCGGGACTGTTGTTCGACGTCATGGGGTTCGGCGGCGACCCGGACACGGTCGCGCAGCATCGGATCGACCATCTGCGCGAGAGTTTCGGCCCGTCACTGCGGCTCGTCGCAGACGGGCTCGGACTTCCTCTCGACGATGTCGTCGCGTCCGGCGAACTCGCCGCCGCACCCCGCGCGATCACCATCGCGGCAGGCGTCATCGACGAGGGAACGGTCGCCGCGCAACGGGTGACGGTGTCCGGCCTGCGCGACGGCCGGGAACTGCTGCGCTTCCGCGCCACCTGGTACTGCACGACCGACGTCGACTGGGAGGTTCGGGACACCGGCTGGCACGTCACGGTCGACGGCGACGCACCCCTCGACATCGACATCCGTTTCCCCGTACCGCTGGAACGGATGGCGTCCGTGTCGCCCGCCTACACCGCGAACCGTGCCGTCAATGCGGTGGCGTCGGTATGCGCTGCGGCGCCCGGCATCCGGACCACCGTCGACCTGCCACAAGTGGTCGCCGCACTCTGAGCGCGAGCGCAAGTCACTGACGGAAGAAACCCACCATATAGTTGCAGGATTCGTCAAAGACCACGGACTCCTCGGAATACTTGCCCACCTCAGGAACGAGCGAGTCCGGAACCGGGTACCCGAACACCTCGAGATCCGGATCAATGTCGAGCATGCGCTTCAGGTCATCGAGACCGATGTCCAAACGGTACTCACGGACGAGAAAGCCGGATTCCTTGTCGTCAGCTTCCAAATAGTTGATCGTCTTTCCCTTGTTTCCGGCCTGGCTCTGGAGGTCTCGTCTTGGTGTCGCCGAATCACGACGGCACGAATACCGCGCTTCACGCGCCGGCCGGACATCGAAACCCAGTGGATCTGGCACAGGCGGTGGCCGCACCCGCGAACGTCAGGTCACGCTTCGAAGAACGCAACCTGATAGAAGCAAGATTCGTCAACGACCACCGGCTCCTCGGCGTACTTGCCCGCATACTGCGTGCGTTCGGGAATGCAGGCAGGTTCTTCGGTGGTGTCACATAGTGGTGCGCACCCCGCCTCCGCCGCTGGTGTTCGCGCCGAACACTGTGGGATTCGCATCGAGCAGCGGTTGCAGGTCGGTTGCGACACCTCCAACCGCAACCCCGACGGCGACCGTGGCTCCCACCGCCATCGCGGCCGCTGCATCGAAAGCCACGAGGACGCCGACAATGGCTGCTCCTGCCCCGCTGCCCGTCGCCCCGCCGACGGCAACCGCCCCGGTTCCAGCGGTGAGCAGGCCTGCGATACCACCGGCGATCAGCCCGACACCGAGCGCGCCGGCAAGAATCGCGAGGACCTTGCTGTGGGCGTCCTCGATCTGACCGGCCCATTCGTCACAGGACGCCGCGAGGTTCTCGAACTGCGTTGCCACCTGCTCTGCATCGCCGAAGACCAGATCCATCTGCGCGAATATCTGAGGAACCTCGCCCGAGTCGATGTCCTCGAACGTCGAGAACAGGTATCCGGTGCCGTCGACCGACTCCCGCAACCCCGCTGCGGCCTCGCGCCACGCGGAGGCAAGTGCACGTAGTTTGTCGGGGTCTCCGTTGGGCCAGGTGTGACCCTGCAACCAGTCGCTGACCAGTCCCCACCCGAAAGGTTCTTCGGTGTCACCGCCGAACGCGCCCTTGAAGGTTGGGGCTGCGATGGGCGGAAGTTCCGGTGGTGTCGCTCCCGGCGCCTCCCCAGTTCGCATCGAGCGCAGCGGCGAGCCTGGTGATGACCTCCTGCCCCGAGACGTGCGCCTTCTCGTACGAACCCGCCGCGTCGGCCAGCAGCGTGGAGTCCATGGAGATCGGTGACATCAGGGCCGCATCTTCATGTTGTGGTCGACGTTTCCGACATATCCGTCGTGGGCGCTGCGCGCGGCCGCTTCCAGGGCAGTCAGGGCGTCCTTCATGTCCTTCATCTCGCGTTGCCAGGTTTCGGCTTGGTCGCGATGGGCGGCGGCGGCGTCTCCGTCCCAGTCGACGTGCAGTGCGGCGACTTCGCTCTCCACCTCAGCTGTTCGCTGGTCGATCTGCTCACCGATGCGGCGTGCCTTGTCGACGAGCGCCAGGATCTGCTCGACGTTGGCGACGTACCGTGCCGTCAGGAACCGATGTCCAGTCGAAGGCTCGACACTGCACTCGCGTTGCGGTCGTCGGTACTCGTGTATGCGTCCGCTGCCTGGTGGAGCAACCCGGCGTCGTTGCTCAACGCCACGGCCACACGCCGCGCCGAATCGACCCACTCCTCCCATAATTGCGCGTGGGTCGTGGCAGCGTTGCCGGTCCAGTCGACCGCCATGAGGTTCTCGGCCTCGCGGCGCACCGACTCGATGTCATCCCGGAATTCGTCGGCCAACGAACTCATTCGATCGGCAGTCCAGTGCATCAGCCGTGGATCAGTCCTCACGCTTCCCCCTTGAGCCGCTACGAACGGGGACCCCACCCCGCGACGAGGGTATGAGCGACGCAACACGCCGAAATTTCGGTCGATGCCGGGCTTCTTGTCGAACGGCTCCGGACGGTTCATCGCCATCTCCCCTCTTGCCCAGCCGCTCGCCCGCCGGCGGGGCGCCCCGCGCACACAATAGGAGGAACGAGCGCGGTTCGGCCACGAGACCCGGAACGGATTCACGAGCAGGGAGAACAAGAATGGCTTCCACAGTCGGTGGCGCATCCATACTGTTGACCGGCGCAACGTCTGGGATGGGGCTGTCGATGGCACGCATGCTGACCGCCACACCGGACTGGACGGTCATCGCCACCGCACGGTCGCAGGCCCGCGCCGACGAGCTGCGGGCGCTCTTGGCCGATCCCGGCAACTTTCGCTACGTCGTGTGCGACCAGGCAGACCTTGCCGGTGTCCGAGAGGCCGGCAGGCGGATCGTCGCGCTGCTCGCGGACCCGGCCGTCGCGCCGCTGCGCGCCGTGGTGCTCAACGCCGGCATCCAAACCGGCTCCACCGCAGCGGCAACCGTCGACGGATTCGAGCCGACGTTCGGTACCAACCTGCTCGGGCCGCATCTGCTGCTCGGCGCGATCAGTGCCGTCCTCACCGCACCGGTGCGGGTCGTCGCCGTCGGCTCCGGTACCCACTACGGCAGGTTCCGCCGGTCGTACGGCATGGTTCCCGCACCTCGGTGGGAAACACCCGAAGAACTGGCCAGGCCGCGTGAGGGTGACGGCACGCGCGCGTACGCGACGAGCAAGCTCGGAACGCTGTACTGGGTGCACGAGCTCGCGCGGCGGGCGCCCCGCGGCATCGACGCGATCTGCTTCGATCCCGGGATGATGCCGGGGACGGGTCTGGCCCGGGATCGGGGAGCGATCCAGCGTTTCGGATGGAACCACCTACTGCCCGCGATGAACGTCCTGGCCGGGGTGTCCACCCCGGCGCGTTCCGCGGCGCACCTTCTGGCGCTCGCCACCGGCACGTCACCGATCCCCGGCGCTGCGCTGCGCGGGAACTACGTCGAGCTGGACCGACTCGTACCCTCGTCCGACGAATCCCACGACGCATCCCGCGAACTCGAACTGTTCGAGTTCCTCGACGCCGCTGCGGGACTGGGCACCGAGCAGGTCGCCGACTGGTGGCCGAGGTCGGCGCGCGGCATCAGCTGAGCCGCGCGGACCTGCCGAGCAGATCGGCGGCGGCCGTGTACACGTCGATGTCGCGATCGGCCACTCGCTCGGCCACCACGGCGAGATCGGCGTCACTGCGCAGCCGGGACATGGCAAGCGAGAGAATCTGGGCCTGTGCCTTGGCGATTCGGCGCTCCCGCGTGTCGGCCTGCTGGTGCGCGTCGATCGCCGCGACGACCTCGCTCAGTCCGTCTCCGCGGGAGGCGACGAGTTTCAGGATCGGCACGCGGACCTCGGCGCGTAGGTCGCGCACCGTCTGGTCGGCACCGTCACGGTCCGCCTTGTTCACGACGACGAGATCGGCGACCTCGAGGAGTCCGGCCTTCGCCGCCTGAACTGCATCTCCCGCGCCCGGATTGAGGACCACGACCGTCGGCTCGGCGACCGCCGCGATCTCGATCTCGGACTGTCCGACGCCGACCGTCTCCAACAGGATCAGGCCGTAGCCCAGCGCGGCCAGGAGGCTGATCGCGGCGGGCACCGCCGCGGCCAGGCCACCGAGGTGCCCGCGGGTTGCGACCGACCGGATCAGCACGTCCGGGTCGTCGATGTGCTGCGCCATCCGGATCCGGTCTCCGAGCAGCGCGCCGCCGCTGTACGGGGACGACGGGTCGACGGCGAGGACCGCGACCCGCATTCCCCGCTCACGGTAGGCGCCGACCAGGGCCGCGACGGTGGTCGACTTGCCCGCTCCCGGCGGTCCGGTCAGTCCGACTACCCGGGCCGTCGCCGGTCCGAGCACGGCGAGCACCTCGTCGCGTCGCGGGCTCTCGACCAGGCTCAGCAGCCGGCCCGCCGCCCGCATCGATCCGCTGCGGGCGGCCTCGACGAGGTCGGTGACGCCGGCCGTCGTCGTCACGGCGCCGGGACCTCGATCACCGTCGCCGTGCCCATGCCGCCGCCCGCGCACATCGCGGCGACACCGACTCCGCCTCCGCGGCGGCGTAATTCGTGGATCAGTGTCACCAGCATCCGGGCGCCGGACGCCGCGACGGGATGTCCGAGCGAGCAGCCGCTGCCGCTGACGTTGACCTTGTCCGCATCGATGTCGAGCAACCTGACGGTGGCCACGCACATGGCCGCGAACGCCTCGTTGATCTCGAACAGGTCGACGTCACCGATGGACATGCCTGCGCGGGCGAGAGCCTTCGGGATCGCCTCGACCGGCGCCAGGCCGGTGCGGGACGGATCGACTGCAACGGACGCCCAGGACTTCACCGTCGCGAGAGCGGGCAGGCCGAGATCGGCACTGGCGACGGTCAGCGCGGCTGCGGCGTCGTTGGCGCCGCACGCGTTGCCCGCGGTGATGCTGAACCCCTCGATCTCCGGGTGCAGCACCTTGAGGGACGCCAACTTCTCCAGAGTGGTGTCGCGGCGCGGATGCTCGTCGACCGCGAACAGTCCGTGTGGGGTCTCGACGGGGACGATCTCCTCCTTGAACCGTCCCTCGTCGATAGCCGCGACGGCGTTGCGGTGCGAGCGCAACGCCCACGCGTCCATCTCCTCGCGGGTGACGCCCGCTTCGACGGCAGCGTTCCATCCGACGGTGATCGACATGTCCTTGTTCGGTGCGTCGGGGCGGTCCGGATGGGTCGGCGACATCCACGGCACCCATTCGTCCCCGACTCGGGTCAGTGCGCGCGGCGCCGTGGACGCGGAGTTGACTCCGCCTGCGATCACGAGCGAGTCCATGCCCGCGCGGATGCTCGCGGCGGCGGTCTGGACCGCGCTCTGACCGGCGGCGCAGTGCCGGTTGAGCGCCAACCCGGGCACGGTCTGCAATCCGGCGGTGATCGCGGCGTGCCGGGCGATGACACCGCCACCGTGCAGACCCTCGGCGAGGATCACGTCGTCGATCCGGGCGGGATCGATCTGGTCGAGGCTCTCGACCGTGGCGCCGACGATGTGGTGCGCGAGGTCGAAGGCCGTGGTGTCGCGGAGGGTTCCCTTGCCCGCGGTGCCGATGGGCGTGCGCAGGGCGGACACGATGACAGCTTCAGGCATTGGCGTTCTCCAGTTCGGCGATGAGGGTGCGGCGCAGCAGTTTTCCGGTCTCCGTCTTGGGAAGTTCGGCACGGAACACGATGGTGTCGGGGGTCTTCGACGAGCGCAGCCGCTCCCTGACCCACGCGGTGAGTTCAGCGGTGTCGGCGTCGCCGACGAGGACGGCGACGATGCGCTGGCCCCACTCGGCGTCGGCGACTCCGATGACGGCCGCCTCCACGACGGCCGGGTGGCGCAGCAGGACGTCCTCGATCTCGGCGGGTGCGATGTTCTCGCCGCCGCGGATGATGGTGTCGTCGGCGCGGCCCTCCACGAACAGGTAGCCGTCGGCGTCGAGCCGCCCGAGGTCGCGCGTGGCGAACCAGCCGTCGGCGTCGAGGACGCTGCGGGCGCCGTACTCTCCGGAGATCTGCTCACCGCGCACGAAGACCAGTCCGGTCTCGCCGGGGGCGGCGATGTCGTCGGCCTCGGTACGCACCTGGATCTCGATGCCGGGCAACGGCTGCCCGACGGATCCGAGGCGATCGCGCACGGCCGGGTCCGTCGAATCCATCGCGGTCCGGTGGTCGTCGGGGGAGAGCACCGCGATCGAGGACGCGGTCTCGGTCAGTCCGTATGCGTTGACGAATCCCGTGGCGGGGAAGGCCTTCAGTGCGCGCTCGAGCACGGGGAGCGGCGTGCGGGAGCCCCCGTACGCGAGGCTCCGCAGCGACGGAGTGTCCGCTTCGGCGTCGCCGAGTTCGTTCACGATGCGGGCGAGCATCGTCGGCACCAGCATCGCGTGGGTGACCCGCTCGTCACGTACCGTCTCCAGCCACCCTGCCGGGGTGAACGCGGCCAGGTAGACCACGCGGCGGCCGGTGTACAGGTTGGAGAGCAGGTTGGTCAGACCGGCGATGTGGTAAGGCGGAACGGCCACCAGCGAGGCGGCGTCCGGTTCGGCCGATCCGAATTCGAGGGTGTTGAACACGTAGGCGAGCAGGTGCCGGTGCCGCAGCACCGCCGGCTTGGGGTCCGAGGTGGTGCCGCTGGTGTAGATGATCGCTGCGACGGCGTCGCCGTCCCACTCGGGGAACTCGACGTCGTCGTCCTGGTCACCGGCTGCCGTCGAGTCGAGGAAGTCGTTCAACTCGTCCGGTTCGAGGACAACCGCGCCGGCGTGCTTGTCCCGCAGCGCGGTCAGCTGTTCGTCGCCGAGTCGGTAGTTCAGCGCCACGAACGGAATCCCCGCGAGCGCGGCGCCGAAGAGTGCGACCGGGTAGGCGGGGTGGTTGGCGCCGAGGTACAGAACCGCCGGGTGATCGCGAAAGAGTCGCGCTGCGCGGCGAGCGTGTTCCAGCAGCTCCGCCGAGGTCAGTGACCGGCCCTCGCCGGTCACGGCGACCCGATCACCGTCGGATGCGGCCATCTCTAGAATCATGCTGATGTTCATGAGAACATCATTCTCACAGCAAGAGAGGCTTAGTTGCAAGAAGGGAAATCAATATGCAGATCACAGGTAGTTCCGCGCTCGTGGTCGGCGGTACCGGCGGCCTCGGCGAGGCCACCGTCCGGCGGCTGCACGCGGCGGGCGCGAAGGTCGTCGTCGCCGATGTCGCCGACGACAAGGGCAAGGCGCTCGAGGAGGAGTTGGGCGTGCGCTACGTCCGGACCGACGCCGGCGACGAGGACTCGGTGGGCTCCGCGATCGCCGAAGCGGAATCCCTCGGCCCGCTGCGCATCTCGGTGGACTGCCACGGCGGCCCGGCCGGCGGTGGGCGCCTCGTCGGCAAGGACGGCAGCCCGATGTCGCTCGACGCCTTCAAGACCACCATCGACTCCTACCTGACCTGGACGTTCAACGTGCTGCGCCTGTCCGCGGCCGCGATCGCCAAGCAGGAGCAACTCGAGGACGGCACGCGGGGCGTCATCATCAACACCGCGTCGATCGCCGCGTTCGAGGGCCAGATCGGGCAGCTCCCCTACTGCGCCGCCAAGGGTGGCGTCGTCGGCATGACCCTCGTCGCCGCTCGAGACCTCTCGCCCCTCGGTATCCGGGTCTGCACCATCGCTCCCGGCACCATCCTGACCCCTGCGTACGGCCAGGCCGGCGAGAAGCTCGAGGCGTACTGGGGACCGCAGGTTCCCCACCCCAAGCGGATGGGCAAGCCCTCCGAGTACGCCACCCTCGCCGCGTCGATCATCGAGAACGACTACCTCAACGGCGAGGTCATCCGCCTCGACGGCGCGCTGCGCTTCCCGCCGAAGTGAACAGGCTCGACGGCAAGGTCGCCTTCGTCGCCGGCGCCAGCCGAGGCATCGGCGCAGCCGTCGCCGCCGCACTCGCCGAGGCGGGTGCGGCGGTCGCCGTGGCCGCACGTTCCGAGCAGGAGGGCAGGGTTCCGGGCACGATCGGGGCGGTCGCGGACCGCATCACCGCGGCCGGTGGGCGGGCAGTCGCCCTCCCCTGCGACGTCACCGACCAACAGTCCGTCCAGTCGGCGGTGGACGCCACGGTCGCCGAGTTCGGCGGCATCGACATCCTCGTCGCCAACGCGGGCGTGCTCTGGCAGGGACCGATCGAGTCGACGCCGCTCAAGCGCTGGCAACTGTGCCTGGACGTCAACCTCACCGGCGTGTTCCTGGTGACGCAGGCCGTCATCCCTCACGTCCGGGCACGCGGCGGCGGATCGCTGATCGCGGTCACCACCACCGGCGTCACCATGACCGATCGAGGATCGAACGCCTACTGGGTGTCGAAGGCGGCGGTCGAACGGCTCTACCTCGGACTGGCGTCCGATCTGCGCGGCGACAACATCGCCGTGAACTGCCTGAGCCCGTCGCGGGTCGTGCTCACCGAGGGCTGGCGGGCCGGAGGCAGCGGGATCGAGATCCCACCGGAGATGGTCGAGCCACCGGAAACAATGGGCGAGGCCGCGGTTCTGCTGGCCACGCAGGACGCGAGCGGTGTCACCGGGACCGTGCAGCGATCGGAGACCCTGGTCGCCTCGCGCTGACACGCCGGCTGACGGGCCGTGGCACGCCGCGACCCGTCAGCCGGGAAGGTTCGACGGGACCCAGTTCGGGGGGCGCTTCTCCATGAAGGCCCGCATGCCCTCGCGGGGTTCGGGAGACGTTTCCAGCGCCGCGTTCATCGTCTGGTGGTCGACGAGTCCGTACCGCTCGTTGAGCATCCGCTTGACCTGCACCCGAGCCTCGGGCGCGGTCTGCAGGATCTCCCGCGCCGCCGTCAGTGCGGCGACGCGCAGGTCGTCGTGCGGAACGATCCGGGAGATCACCCCGAGCCGCTGCGCCTCGGCGGCGTCGAATCGCCTGGCGGTCAGCAGCAGGTCCCGTGCGACCGCGATTCCGACGTGCGCGGGCAGCGCGGCCGCGAACGTCGCGTCGGGGATCCCGCGCAGCAGTTCCGGCACTCGGAACGTGGCGCGCTCACTCGCGACCGCGACGTCGGCCATCATCGCGACGAGCAGCCCGCCCGCCTGGCAGATCCCGTTCACCGCCGCGATCACGGGCGCGCGGCTGTCCCGGATCGTCAGGAACGGCAGGATGTCGTGACCGAGGCCGTCCGGCAGCCTGTCGCCGGGCTCGGCGCGTCCACCGAGGTCGCCACCGGACGCGAAGACGTCGTCGACGCCGGTGATGATCAGCGCCGCCAGGTCGGGATCCGAGTTGACCAGCCGAACAGCACGTCTGAGCCCGTAGTACATCGCGGGCGTGAACGCGTTGCGGGCGCCCGGCCTGTCGATGACGCACCAGCCGATCGGGCCCTCGCGTTCGAATCGCAGTCCGGCGGCGCCGAGGTCGTCCCTCCTGGCCGATGACGGCGCGGGAGTTCGGATTTCGCTCATTCCACGACCTCCAGTACGCGGGACTCCCACAGGGGGAGAACCAGTCGACTCTAACCTATTGCTGCACAACGTGAATGATGTTCTCCTCGCAGATCGACGGGCACTCGGTTCCGCGGACGGACACACCGCGAAGGCCTGCAGCGTGAGGCGACGGGAACCTCTCGCCGAGGAGCCGACAGCGAGTTCGCGTAACGCACGGTCCCTTTCGACCGATTCACCTTCCAACAGACCACGTTGTGTGTGACGGACAGCCCGAAGGAGCGAGGATGAAGAAGAAATTGATGCGTGCCGCCGTCGCAGGCGCCGCCGCGGTCGGGATCGCCACCGGAGGTGTGGTCGCCGCTCCCGCGCAGGCGGCCCCGGTCGGACCGGTCGATCTCGACCTGACCGGTGGCGTGTACTGCGCCTTCGGCAAGCCCGGCGATCCCTGGGTGGACTCCTGGTACATGGTGCGATGGATGGAGGTCACCGCGTACGGACGGGACTGGCCCAACGTCACCCTGCAGGAACTGGGCGGCGCCCAGCAGTTCAGCCCCCTACTCAAGCAGGGCGAGAAGCTCCGCATCGAAACCAAGTGGTTCGGCTGCTTCCCCAGTTCGATCTCCGGGTACACCATCTCCAGCGATGTCGATCCGCTGCAGAACAACTTCGGCGTGTGGGCCAACGTGGAGCGGCGCGGCGCCGACAGCGGCAGCGCCAGCTGATCGTGGCGCGATCCCGGGTCTCGCACGTTGCCGAGACCCGGGATCGCGTTCTCCGTCAACCGATCGGGGTGAGAACGCGACCTATGCCTTCACCGCTGTGAGCCTCGCGATGGTGGCGCGGAAGTCGTCGGTCTGGAAGGACTGGTCCTCCGCGGCGTTCGCGTAGTCGAGGGAGGCGAGGACGGCCCGCTCGATGTGCAGGTTCAGCATCCGCTTCGTCGCCTCGACCGCCTGCTGCGGTTGCGCGGCGAGCTTCTCGGCGCACGCGCGCGCTTCGGCGACCGGGTCCGCGACGACGTGGTTCGCCAGGCCGAGCTCCCGAGCCCGCTCGGAGGAGATGCGGGTTCCCGTGAGCGCGAACTCCTTTGCCAGCAGCAGGCTGATCTGCAGCGGCCAGGTCAGTGGCCCGCCGTCCGCCGCGACGAGCCCGACCTGCACATGGGGGTCGGCCAGGTACGCGGATTCGGCCATGTAGACGATGTCGCTGAGTGCGACGAGGCTGCAGCCGAGCCCGACGGCGGGCCCGTTGACCGCAGCGATCACCGGGACCCGGCATCGTGCCATCCCCAGCACGATGTCGCGGCCGTGCGCGATGGTCTTCGCCCGCAGATCCGGGTCCTCCGCGAGTTCTGCGAGATAGGTGAAGTCGCCGCCCGCCGAGAACGCCTTCCCAGCGCCGGTCAGCACCGCGGCGCGCGCACCGCGGTCCGCGCTCAGCTGCGGCCACAGTCGTGCGAGCCCAGCATGCAGGTCGTCGTTGACGGCGTTCAGCGCGTCGGGCCGGTTCAGCGTGACGATCCGCAGCGACCCCTCGGCGCGGACGTCGACTTCTTCAGGCATGTCGTACATGTCAGACTCCCAATCCGAGGATTCGTGAGGCGATGATGTTCTTCTGAATCTGCGAGGTCCCACCCATGACGGACTGTGCCCGGCTGTACAGGTACGAGCCGAACATCTCCTCGTCACGGGAACCGCCGACGGTGAGGGCCGCGTGCCCGACCGACTGGTCGACCCAGGTCATGAGGAGCTTGTCGAGCGACCCCTCGGAACCGTGGGTGACACCGTCGAGCTGCTCGGACAGCCGGCGCCGCACGTGGAGGCGCAGCATTTCCGACTGCACCGCCGCCCACGCCAGCTCCTCCGGCACCGTCCCGTCCACTCGTGACGCCAGCTGGCGCACCAGCTTTCCGTAGCGGGCGGCGTACCCCAGGGTGGACGGCTCACGCTCGTGCCCGACGACGGTCATCGCCAGTTTCCAGCCTTCCCCGGGCGCACCGACCATCTGGTCGGCGGGTACGCGCGCTCCGTCGAACAGCACCTGGCCGAACTCCTTGGTGACGCCACTGATCATCTTCAGCGGCCGCTGCTCGACGCCCGCCTGCTTCATCGGCACGATGAATCCCGAGATGCCCTTGTGCCGAGGCACGCTCGAATCGGTGCGCGCGAGCAGCAGGCACCAGTCCGCGACGTCGGAGTAACTCGTCCAGATCTTGTGCCCGTTGATGACGTAGTCGTCGCCGTCGCGGGTGGCGGTCGTGGTGAGCGACGCCAGGTCCGATCCCGCACCGGGCTCGCTGAAGCCCTGGCACCAGCGCTCGGTGCCGTTGATCATGCCGGGCAGGAAGCGAGCCGCGAGTTCCCGGCTGCCGTGGTGACCGAGTCCGGTCACCAGGTAGCCGAGGCTCGGGCGCGGTGGCGCTCCCGCGATCGCGAGTTCCTCGTCGAGGATCACGTCGTAGACGGGTGGCAGTTCCTGTCCGCCGTACTCCTTCGGCCACGACAGGCCGAAGAACCCGGCGCCGTACAGAGCCTGGTGCCATTCGCCCTGCCTGGCCCAGTACTCGTCCCCGGAGGTCGGGAAGTTCTTCGCATTGTCGGACAGCCAGGCGCGCAGCCGTTCCCGGAAGGCGGCCTCGTCCGCCGAGTCACGAAAGTCCACGATCGATCTCCTCCAGGCTGACGGGGAACAGTTCGGTGGACGTCAGCGCCCGCCGCAGGTAGGCGTGCTCGAGGCACTCCCAGGTGTTGCCGATACCGCCGTGCACCTGAATGGCGTTCTCGCACACGGTGCGAGCGGCGCGCACGCTGTACAGCTTGGCGACGCGGCCCGCCCGGATCGCCTCACCGGCGGACAGTTCGTCGACCGCCCAGGCGGCATGGCGCAGGACGCTGATCGACCCCTCGATCAGGGCCTGGTTGTCGGCGAGCAGGTGCGCGACGGCCTGGTACGACCCGATCGTCCTGCCGTACTGCTCGCGGACCCTCACGTAGTCGCATGCGGTGGACTGCGCGCCGCGCATGACGCCGACCAGGTCGGCGCACGTGGACACGAGCGCGAGTGCGTACCAACGGTCGGCGGCGTCCGCGGGCAGGTCGCCGAGCGGCTCCCGGGGGCCGTCGAGTTCCGCGAACCACCTCGTCAGGTCGGCCGCGGGAACGACCGCGCCGACACCCGTCGAGCTGATCGCGTTGTCCTGCAGGACGACCGCCCGTTGCAGTCCACGGGAGTCGACGGCCTCCCCCGCGACGGCGACCGCCCACGACTGCTGCGTGTCGACGACGTGCCGGGTGAGGTCGTCGGCGAGGACCGGACCGAGGAACGGGACGTCGACGAGACCGCGACCGAACTCCTCGGCGACGATCGCGACCTCCACACCGGACGCGCCGTCGGACCGGAGTGACCGCCACCTCGTGGCGTCGACGGTCTTCTCCAGCCGCGCGACACGGGCCTCGTCGCCCAGGTCCTGAACCGATCCGGGACCGAGGTCGTCGGCCAGTTTCGCGGCGGCGTCCCGCAGCTGCCGCTGCTCACTCGTCAGACGTACGTCCATGGCGCTCCTTGAGTTCTCGGCGCAGCACCTTGCCCGACGGCAGGCGCGGTATCTCGGATACGAACACGACTCGTGCGAGCCGCTTGTAGGTGGCGAGCCGCTCTCCGACGTACTCGGTGAGCGCCTGCGCGGTGACGGGGTTCGCCGTCAGGACGGCGGCGACCACGGCCTCTCCGGAGATGGGGTCGGGTTCACCGAACACCGCGCAGTCGGCGACGTCGGGGTGGCCGTGCAGGACGGCCTCGATCTCCGCGGGCGCGACCTGGAATCCCTTGACCTTGATCATCTCCTTGAGCCGGTCGGTGATCCGCAGCCAGCCGTCGGCATCGAGGTAGCCGACGTCACCGGTGCGGTACCAGCCGTCGACGAAGGCGCCCGTGGTCGCGTCCTCGGGGAGGTACCCGGCCATGAGCGACGCCGACCGGGTCTGGATCTCTCCCACCTCGCCGTTCCCGACGGGCTCTCCCGTGTCGAGGGAGGTGATCCGGACCTCCACTCCGGGAACGGGTTTGCCGACGCTGTCGAGCCGGGCGCCGTCGATCGGGTTGCACGCGATGACGGGCAGTTCGCTCGCGCCGTAGGCGGGCATCCAGCCGACCCCGGTACGCGCGGTGACCCGTTCGGCGACACTCGGGGTCACCGGGGTCGCGCCCCACATGATGTACCGCAGCGAGGACAGGTCGTAGGACTCCAGGTCGGGATGCGACGCGATGGCGAGCGCGATGGGCGCCACCGCCATCTCGACGGTGATCCGGTCGGCCTGGATGTGATGCAGCATCGCGTCGAGGTCGAACCGTCGGTGCAGCCTGATCCAGGCGCCGCAGTCGAGTGCCGTGGCGATGTTGAGCAGGCCGAGGATGTGCGAGGGCGGCGTCACGATCTGCATGCGGTCCGCGCCGGTCAGGTCGAGCGCGGCCTTCCAGTGCGCGACCGCGGCGGCGAACGAGGCGTGGGTGTGGCGGACCGCCTTGGGCATGCCGGTCGTGCCCGAGCTGAACACCAGGACCGCCTCGCCGGCAGGGTCGGGTTCGGGGTGCGACCCCGTACCCGGAGCGACGGGGTCGTCCAGGTGCAACATCGGGGCGAGTTCACCGAGCACCGGACTGTCCCCGACCGCGTACACCGGCGCGGTGACCGCGAGCGCGTGCGCGACCTCGTCCCGCTTCCAGGCCGGGCTGATCAGCACCACGGCTGCGCCGAGCCGCCAGATCGCGCGGACCGCGACGACGAATTCGGGTCGGTTCGAGGACATGAGTGCGACGCGGTCGCCGGCTCCCACACCCGCCTGGGCGAGGGTCGCGGCGAGACCGGCGGCCATCGCGTCCACCTCGGCCAGGGTGAACTCCCGGTCCTCGAAGGCCAGCACCGGCGTCGAGACGGAGGCGTCGGCCGTGGCGACCGCTGCCCCCGGCGGGTTGTTCGAATTCGACATTGAGAAGATCCTATCTCGTCAGAGAGAATAGTATTCTCTGATTGATAGAACCTTAATACCAGGAGGCTACGGTCCATGGCGAGACCCCCGATGTTCCAGCGCGCGACAGTGACGCGGATCGTCAAGGAGTGCGCGGACGCACGCACCTACGTCCTCGAGCCGCACGGCGAACCGTTCTCCTACCAGGCCGGTCAGTTCTGCACGTTCAAGGTGACCGTCGACGGCCGCGCGCTCTTCCGCTCCTATTCGATGTCCAGCGCCCCCGAGACCGACGGCGAACTCATGACGACCGTCAAGCGGGTTCCCGGTGGACGCGTCTCGAACTGGCTGCACGACAACCTCGTCGAGGGCGACGAGGTGGAGGTGACCAGGCCCGCGGGCACCTTCCTGTTGCGGCCCGGCGACGGTCCGGTGCTCGGATTCAGCGGCGGCAGCGGGATCACCCCCATCCTGTCGCTGGCGAAGAGCGCCCTGGCCGGCACGGACCGCCGCGTGCGACTGCTGTGCGCGGACCGCGACGAGGATTCCGTCATCTTCGGTGCACTCCTCGACGAGCTCGTCGAACGCTATCCGGACCGTCTGTCCGTCGTGCGGCACCTCGACGACAGGAGCGGCTACCTCGACGCCGAGGCCATCCGCGCGTTCGTCGGCGACGACGGCCACGGCGACAGCTACGTGTGCGGCCCGGAACCGTTCATGGCACTGACGGAAGAGTCGCTACCGGGCCCCGGGCGGGTGTTCAGCGAACGCTTCGGCGCCGGGGAGGCGGCCGCCGCGCCCGCGAGTGCCGAAGCGGAACCCGTTGCCACGCAGGCCCCCTCGGCAGCCGCGGAGACGACCGCGCAGATCACGCTCGGGCGCGAGAATGTGACGACGACACTCCAGGCGGGCGAGACGATTCTCGAGAGCGCCCGCCGCGCGGGCCTGGCGCCACCGTTCTCGTGCGAGGCGGGGAACTGCGGCACCTGCATCGCCACCCTCACCGAGGGCACGGCGACGATGCGCGTCAACGACGTCCTGAGCGACGATGAGATCGCCGACGGCCTCGTCCTCACCTGCCAGGGGGTGCCCGACTGCTCGGTCGTTGTCGAATACGAGTAGACCTTCCCCCCTTCCCCCTTGCGCGCGTCCGACGCGGGCGCCTAGGGTCGTCCCAGTCGATAGTGTTACTTCGAGTAACGCTTATTCACCTAGGTGACTGCAGGGGGTACGCCGTGGGCATGCCGGTGATCGAAGACCGGGCGGAATCGTCTCCGCGCGAGAGGTGGGCGGCGCTCGGCGCGCTGGTGACGTCGTGCCTCGCCGTCCTGCTGGTGCTCATCGACAACACCGTCGTGGTCGTCGCACTGCCCACCCTCGCCAACGACCTCGGCGTCGGGTTCGGCGGGCTGCAGTGGGTCGTCGACTCCTACACGCTGCCGTTCGCCGGCTTCCTCCTGATGTTCGGGCATCTCGGAGACCGACTCGGCAGACGTCGCATCATGCTCGGCGGCTTGATCGGCATCGCCGTGGCGTCGATCGTCGGCGCCGTGGCCGACACACTCACCCAGGTCCTCGTCGCACGCACCGCGATGGGAATCGCGGCCGCGGCCGTCTTCCCCGCCACCCTGGCGATCATCACCGCGGCCTTCCCGAGCAGGCGCGGACGCGCCGCGGGCATCGCCGCGTGGACGGCCATGGCGGGCTTCGCGGTCGCCCTCGGCCCCGTCGTGGGCGGGTGGCTGCTCACGCACTTCTCCTGGCATGCCGTCTTCTGGGCAAACGTGCCACTGGCCGCGGTCGTCGCGGTCGCCTCCCTCGTCTTCGTGCGGGAGTCCCGGTCGGAGGTGACCGGTCCGCTCGACGTCCAGGGGATCGTGCTCTCGATCCTCGGCGTCTTCCTCCTCGTGTGGAGTTTCATCGAGGCTCCGCGCCACGGCTGGCTGTCGCCGCTCACCCTCGGCGGAATCGCCGGGGCCCTGGCACTTCTCGCCGCGTTCGCCGTCCGCGAGACGCGTGCCCCCCACCCCGTGCTCGACGTCGGGTTGTTCCGGATCCGCCGATTCGCCTTCCCTGCCCTCGCCCTCGCGGTCTCGTACTTCGCGATGTTCGGGTTCCTGTTCATCGTCAGTCAGTACTTCCAGGCGGTGCTGATGATGGATCCCCTGACCTTCGGCATCCACTCGTTGCCGTTCGCGCTCGCGGTCGGTGCCGGGGCCCCGGTCTCCGCATGGCTCGGCTACCGGTACGGGCACGCAGGCGTGGTCGTGGCGGGCATGGTGATCCTCGCCTCCGGCCTCTACTGGGCGAGCCATGCAACCGTCGCCACCACCTACTGGGAGATCCCCTTCGGCGCGATGATCCTCATGGGTGCGGGCCTCGGCATCGTCACCGGTCCCGTCACGGACTCCATCATGTCGTCCGTCCCCGCGTCCGCGGCGGGCGCGGGATCCGCGGTCAACGACACCACTCGCGAGGTCGGCGGCGCGCTCGGTATCGCGGTGCTGGGCTCCGTCCTGTTCGGCAAGTACCACGAGGTCGTCTCGGCGAAACTCGACTCCTACGGCCCCCTCGTCGGGAACGTCGTGTCGGACCGGGAGCGGGAACTCGTCGAGAACTCGCCCGTCTCGATCCTCTCCATCCTCGAACGGACGGACCTGCCACCGGCGGTCACCGATCTCACCGATCCGAACAGCCTCGTGTACGTGATGCAGGATGCCGCGATGCAAGGGTGGCAGCGGTCGGCGATGCTGATGGTCGTCAGCGTCGTCGTCACCGCCGTCGTCTTCGCGGTGTTCATGCCGTGGACCCGCGGACAGTCCCTCATCGACTCGCCCGCGGACGTCACCGGTCCGGCAGCACGCCCTTGACTCGTGGCCGTCCCGCCGCCTTGCCCGCCGCTTTCTCCGCCTTGTCCACCTCGTTCCACCGCGTCTTGTCGACGAGCGTGGGCACCCGCTCGGCGAGCAGTGCCGCGAGGGCGGCGCGATCCCCGCCCGGAGCGCGGAGACGACCTGCTTCGAAGTCCTCGATCAGCGCGTCGACCGTTTCCTGGGAGTCGGTGCGGTTGGTCCCGATGACGCCGCGCGGCCCCCGCTTGATCCAGCCGGTGGTGTAGACCCCCTCGACCCCGTCGACGCGGCCACGGTCGTTGGGCAGCACCGCGCGCGCCTCGTCGAAGGGCAGCCCCTCGACAGGCTTGCCGCGGTAGCCGACCGAGCGCAGAACCAGTGAGGCGGCCACCGTCTCGGTCTCGTCCGTCGCGACGGCCACGAGGTCGCCGTCGAGGGTGTTGCGCACCAGGTCGACCTCGGCGACCCGGCCGTCGTCTCCGCGCAGTTCCGTCGGGGATGCGAGGTAGCGGAAGACGATTCGCTTGTTGCCGGGCGTCGCGGGGCGTGCGGCGAACTCGCGGGCCAGCTCCATCTTCAGGAGCGCGGCGGGGTGCGCCCCCGGCGCGTCGAGGATCGCCGCGCTGGCCGCGTCGAGGTCCAGCTCCGACTCGTCGATCACGATGTCGACGCCGGCCAGGTGCCCGAGGGCCAGGAACTCCGGTGTCGAGTACGCCGCCTGCACCGGACCGCGCCTACCGACGACGACCACCTCACGGATGCTGCTGTCGCGCAGCGCCTTCAGCGCGTGGTCGGCGATGTCGGTCTTCGCGAGCTCGTCCGAGTCGAGGACCAGGACGCGGGCCACGTCGAGCGCGACGTTGCCGTTGCCGAAGATCACCGCGCGCTCGCCGGACAGGTCGAACACCCGGTCGGCGTGGTCGGGGTGGCCGTTGTACCAGGCCACGAACTCGGTTGCCGAGTGGCTCCCGTCGAGATCCTCGCCGGGCACACCGAGACGCCGGTCACCCGGCGCACCAACGGCGTACACGACCGCATGGTGATGTGCGCGCAGTTCGTCCAGGGTGATGTCGGAGCCGACGTCGACACCCAGGTGCATCCGCACGGCGTCGGACCGGAACGCCGAGGTGAATCGATCGACGACGCCCTTGGTTTCGGGGTGGTCCGGCGCCACACCGTTGCGGATGAGACCCCACGGGGTGGGGAGCCGGTCGAAGATCTCGACCTCGACGTTGCCGTGCCGGACGAGCTGCTCGGCCGCATAGCAACCGGCGGGCCCGGATCCGACGACGGCGACGCGCAGGGTACCGAGTTCGGCGGCGAGCTTGCGCGGCGCCGACGGCGCCAGCAGCCTCGAGTTGTCCAGGGGGTTCAGCTCGAAGTACGAGCGGTTGACGTCGACGAAGCGTTCCAGCGCACTCGGCAGGTCGAAGTCGGAGTAGATGGCGTCGACCGGGCAGACCTCGGCGCAGGCACCGCAGTCGATGCACGTGTCCGGGTCGATGTAGAGCATCTCCGTGGTCGCGTAGTCGGGATCGCCGGGCCGGGGCCGGATGCAGTCGACCGGGCATTCCGGGACGCAACTGGAGTCGTTGCAGCAACGCTGCGTGATCACGAAAGTCATTGAGCATCCTGATGCCGTCGGGCGCGCGCGCCGGCCGTCATGGCCGCCATGCAGCGAGAATAACGTTCCCGAAATCGTAAAGCATCGTTACCCGACCTGCAATCACTCCTACCGAAACCTGTCCGCCCCCCTGCTGTATGTGTCCTTGACCACACGATCGGGGGCGTGCTAAGCATGTGCCCAACAAATGCTGACCGACTGCTCAGCATTTTGATCAGGGGACGCTTCCAGGAGGCTTGCGGTGACCGATTTCGACACGATCGACTACTTCACGGATCCGGCGCTGGTCGCGGATCCGCACCCCTACTACGACCACCTGCGGTCGAAGTGCCCTGTTCATCCGCTGCCCGTGTACAACGTGATCGCGGTGACCGGGTACGAGGAGGCCTCCGAGATCTTCCGCAACGCCGACGTGTTCTCGAACATCATCGCGCCGATCGGGCCGTTCCCACCGCTTCCGTTCGAGCCCGAAGGCGACGACATCAGCGCACAGATCGAGGCGCATCGTGACCAGTTCCCGATGTCCGAGCATCTCGTCACCTTCGACCCGCCGCAGCACCAGCGGACCCGTTCACTGCTCGGAAAACTCCTCACGCCCAGGCGCATCAAGGAGAACGAGGACTTCCTCTGGGGCCTGGCCGACCGTCAGATCGACGAGTTCCTCGGCACCGGCCGCTGCGAGGTCATGAAGGAGTACGCCCAGCCCTTCGCGCTCCTGACGATCGCCGATCTGCTCGGCGTCCCCGAAGAGGACCACGAGGCGTTCCGCATCCACCTCGGTGCGCAGAAGCCGGGGGCGATGAGCGAGGCGGACGCGCTCGCCCACAATCCTCTCGAGTTCCTCGACACCAAGTTCTCCGCCTACATCCGGGACCGGCGCGCCACCCCCCGCGGCGATGTACTCACGGCCCTCGCCGAATCCACATTCCCCGACGGCGAGACCCCCGAGGTGATCGAGCTGGTTCGCCTCGCCACCTTCCTCTTCGGAGCCGGCCAGGACACCACCGCGAGGCTGATCACGGCGTCCCTCCAGAAGATCGGTGAGGACACGGAACTGCAGAAGTTGCTGCGCGAGGACCGCGACCGCATCCCGAACTTCGTCGAGGAGATGCTGCGGATGGAGGGCACGGTCAAGAGCGATTTCCGCCTCGCCCGCAAGACCTCCACCGTCGGTGGTGTCGAGATCCCGGCGGGAACGACGGTCATGATCAATCCCGGCGCGGTGAATCGCGATCCGCGTCACTTCGAGGACCCGCACGAGTTCGACGCCGATCGGCACAACGCCCGCGAGCACCTTGCGTTCGGGAAGGGCATCCACTCCTGCCCGGGTGGACCGCTCAGTCGCACCGAGGCCCGGATCACCATCGAGCGCTTCCTCGACCGCACCACCGACATCACCATCTCCGAGGAACACCACGGCCCCGCCGGCGACCGGCGCTACACCTACGAGCCGACGTACATCCTCCGCGGCCTCACCGCACTGCACCTCGACCTCGCCCCCGTGTCCTGACGGCGCGCCGACCACCACCGAGACCAGAGAGAAGACCTTCATGACAGACAACGAGAGCGCCGCGAGCACCCGCGTCGCCGTGATCACCGGTGGCGCATCGGGAATAGGCCTCGCCGCCGCCCGCCGGCTGGGCGAGGGCGGGCACCCCGTCGCGCTGCTGGACCGGCAGGGCGACCTCGCGCAGAAGGCCGCCGACGAACTGCGGGAGATCGGGATCACGGCGCTGGCCGCCGAAGTGGACGTCACCGACCGCGGCGCCGTCGACAAGGCCCTCGACCAGGTCCGCCGCGAGCTGGGCCCGGTGCGGATCATGGTCACCAGCGCGGGAATCGAGTCCACAGCACCGTTCGCCGACATCACCCTCGACGACTGGGATCGCGTCCTCGCCGTCAACCTCACCGGCACCTTCCACTGCGTGCAATCCGCGGTGCCGGACATGAAGGAGGCCGGCTGGGGGCGGATCGTCACGATCTCGTCGTCGAGCGCTCAGTCCGGTGCGCCCGATCGTGCGCACTACGTGGCCTCGAAGGGCGGTGTCATCGCGCTCACGAAGGCGCTGTCCTTCGAGCTCGCGCCGCTCGGCATCACCGCCAACACCATCCCGCCCTCGATCATCGACACCCCGATGGCCCGTGAGGGCGCCAAGCACGACGCCATGATAGATCTCGATGCGCTGGCGTCGATGACTCCCGTTCGGCGCATCGGCACCCCCGACGACGTCGCGGCCGCGACGGCGTTCCTGTGCTCGGACGCAGCGGGATTCATCACCGGACAGGTCATCGGTGTCAACGGCGGCTGGTACCTCTGATGCGCGTCGAGGCGGACTTCGATCGCTGCGAGGCCAACGCGATCTGCGTCGGCCTGGCCCCGGACGTCTTCGACCTCGACGACAACGAGGAACTCGCCGTGGCGTCGAGTCCTGTTCCCGCGCACCTCGAGGAGGCGGTACGGGACGCGATCGTGCAGTGCCCGCGAGCGGCGCTCCGCGAAACCCCCGCCGCACCGGGTGAGGGGAACCCTCGCCGGGTCTGACCGGCGCAGGGTTCCCCTCACCCGGATCCGTGCTCGCCGAGCATCGGCGGCGGACCGTAGTCGGGGTCGAATCCCGCTATGCGGATGGGGCTTCCGATGAGGCGGTGATCCCCCGCCCGCACCACCGCGCCGGGAGTCTCCGCCAGCGCCTCGGGCAGCGTCCGGACCGCCGCCGCGGGAACACCGAGTGGACGCAGCCGCGCCTCCCAGTTCGGTGCCGTATCGGTGGCGAGCGCGGCTGTCACGACGGCCAGCACCTCGTCGCGGCGCTGGGCCCGCTCCGCCATCGTGTCGAATCCGTCGATACCTGCCTGGTCCGCGAACTTCTTCCAGAAACCGTCATGCGTGACGAACAACGCCAGATGACCATCAGCTGTGGGAAACAACTGCGCCGGAACGTAGTACGAGTGCGCTCCGTTGGCCATCCGCTTCGGCTCGGTCCCCTCGTTGAGGTAGGCCGAGGCGCGGTAGTTCAACTGGGACAGCATCACGTCGCGCAGCGATACGTCCACCTGCCCGCCACGTCCCGAGACGATCTGCGCGAGCAGGCCGAGCGCGGCGGTCATCCCGGTGGAGTTGTCGGCCGCCGAGTAGCCCGGCAACGTCGGCGGTCCGTCCGGATCCCCGGTCAGTGACGCGACTCCGGTGAGCGCCTGCACCACGTAGTCGAACGCCGGTTCGTCGCCCGCGTCCAGCCCGTAGCCGGTGAGTGCGACACACACGATCCTGTCGTTGAACTGGCGCAGGGACGCATAGTCGAGTCCGTACTTGCGGATCGCCGACGGCTTCAGATTCACCAGCAGCGCATGGGAATCGGTGGCCAACTCACCGAGGCGTCGCCGATCTCCCTCCGTGGTGAGGTCGAGACAGATGCTCCGCTTGCCGCGGTTGAGACTGGCGAAGTACGCGTCACTCACCTGACGGGAGAGGTCGCCGGTCGGCGGTTCGATCTTGGTGACCTCCGCGCCGAGGTCGGCGAGCAGCATCGTCGCGTACGGCCCGGCCAGGATGTGCCCGACCTCGAGGATCTTGATGCCGGCGAGCGGGCCCGCAGTCGTCACACCGTCCGTCACCGCAGGTCCTTCACCAGCTCGGAGACCACGTCCCGGGTCCGGTACTTGGACGCCACGAGTTCGTCGCGGGTGTCGCCGATCGGCAGCAGGCGCATCGAGATGTCGGTGGCGCCCGCCTCCGCGTACCGCCGGAAGCCTGCCATGACGGCCTCCTCGTCGCCCGCGATGCACAGGTCGCCGACGTCCCGGACGTTCCCGTGTTCGAGCAGTCGCTGATAGTTCGGCGACACCTCCGCCTCCGCGAGGATCCGGTTCGCCCGCTCGCGCGCGGTGTCGACCTCGGACGGCCGGCACAGGCACACCGGCAGGCCAGCGACGATCCGCGGGGCGGGCTTGCCGGCGTTGGCCGCGGCCTTCCTGATGCGCGGACCGATGTGCTCCGCGATGTTGCGGTCGTCGGCCATCCACAGCACCGTGCCGTCCGCCTGCTCGCCCGCGATGTTCAGCATCACCGGACCGAGCGCCGCCACGAAGACCGGCATCGGCGCGACAGGCGGAAGGTCGAGCGGGTTGTGCACCGTGAAGGTGTCGTTCTCGACGTCGACACCGCCCGTTCCCGCGAGCGCGGCGTTCAGCACGTCCAGGTAGTCGCGAGTGTATTTGGCCGGCTTCTCGTAGGGCAGACCGAGCATGTCCTGCACGATCCAGTGATGCGAGGGGCCGACGCCGAGGGCGAGCCGCCCACCGATCGCGGCGTGCACCGACAGCGCCTGCCGCGACAGCGCGATCGGGTGCTGCGCCTGTAGCGGCACGACCGCGGTACCGATCTCGATCGTCGACGTCCGCTGCCCCATCAGCGCGACCGCGGTCAGGGCGTCGAAGTCGTTGGGCACCTGCGGAACCCACACGGTGTCCAGGCCCGCCGACTCGGCCCACTCGACGTCGGCCATCATCCGGGAGACCTTCTTGGCGGAGTCTCCCCGCTCCGGCCCCACCATCACACCGATCCGCACGTTACCTCCAGTTTGACGAGATGAATTGTCTTGCAGTCCGGTTCACGGAGCGGATTCACCGGTGAGCTTGCGGACCTCCGTCACCAGGACGTCCAGCGGGGTGCTCGTCGGGAACACCGCCGCCGCGCCGGCGTCGAGCAGTTTCGGCACGTCTTCCTGCGGGATCGTGCCGCCGACGATGACGTCGATGTCGCCGGCGTCGGCCGCTCGCAGTGCGTCGACGACCCGGGTGGTCAGTGCGACGTGTGCACCGGAGAGGATGCTCAGCCCGACGACGGCGACATCCTCCTGCAGTGCAATGGACACGATGTCCTCGACTCGCTGCCGAATGCCTGTGTAGACGACCTCGAAGCCGGCATCGCGGAGGGCGCGGGCGACGATCTTGGCGCCGCGGTCGTGGCCGTCGAGTCCGGGCTTCGCGACGAGGATGCGGGCGGTCATCAGAACACCACCGGCTGCTGGAACTCGCCCCACACGGCCTTGAGCGCCGACACCATCTCGCCGACGGTGCAGTACGCGTTGGCGCAGTCGATCAGGGAGTGCATCAGGTTGTCCGTTCCTTCCGCTGCGCGGGAGAGCGCGGCAAGGGTGGTGCGGACCTGGTCCGGGTCGCGCTCCGCCTTGACCTTCGCCAACCGCTTGAGCTGGAGTTCGCGCCCCTCGGCGTCGAGTTCGTACGTGCCGATCTCGGGGGCGGGTTCATTGGAGGTGAACTTGTTGACGCCGACGACGGGACGCTCGCCCGCCTCGATCTGCTTGTGCAGGGTGTACGCCTCGTCGGCGATCAGGCCCTGCAGGTAGCCGTCCTCGATGGCGCGGACCATGCCGCCGTGCTGTTCGAGGTCGGCCATGATCTCGACGATCTTCGCCTCGGTGGCGTCGGTGAGCGCCTCGACGAAGTACGAGCCACCGAGCGGGTCCGCGACCCGGGTGACGCCCGTCTCGTAGGCGAGGATCTGCTGGGTGCGCAGGGCGAGGGTCGCGGACTCCTCACTGGGCAGGGCGAACGGCTCGTCCCAGGCGGCGGTGAACATCGACTGCACGCCGCCGAGCACCGAGGCCATCGCCTCGTAGGCGACGCGGACCAGGTTGTTCTGGGCCTGCGGCGCGTAGAGCGAGGCTCCGCCGGCGACGCAACCGAAGCGGAACATCGCCGCCTTCTCGGTTGTCGCGCCGTACCGCTCGCGCACGATGGTTGCCCAACGGCGGCGCCCGGCACGGTATTTCGCGATCTCCTCGAAGAAGTCGCCGTGGGTGTAGAAGAAGAACGAGATCTGTGGTGCGAACTCGTCGATGGTCATCCGGCCGCGCTCGACCACGGTGTCGCAGTAGGTGACGCCGTCCGCGAGGGTGAACGACATCTCCTGCACCGCATTGGCGCCGGCGTCCCGGAAGTGCGCTCCCGCGACGGAGATCGCGTTGAAACGCGGAACCTCGGCGGCGCAGAACTCGATGGTGTCGGCGATGAGACGCAGTGACGGCTCGGGCGGCCAGATCCACGTTCCGCGGGAGGCGTACTCCTTCAGGATGTCGTTCTGGATGGTGCCGGTGAGCTTCGCGCGCGGCACGCCCTTGCGTTCTGCGGCGGCCACGTAGAAGGCGAGCAGGATGGCGGCCGTGCCGTTGATGGTGAAGCTGGTGCTGATCTTGTCCAGCGGGATGCCGTCGAAGAGGACCTCCGCGTCGGCGAGGGTGTCGACGGCGACGCCGACGCGGCCCACCTCCTCGCCGACCTCGGGATCGTCCGAGTCGTAACCACATTGGGTGGGTAGGTCGAGGGCGACCGACAGTCCGGTGCCGCCCTGCTCGAGGAGATACCGGTAGCGCCGGTTCGATTCCTCGGCGGTACCGAAGCCCGAGTACTGACGGAAGGTCCAGAGCCGTCCGCGGTATCCGGAGGAGAAGTTGCCGCGGGTGAAGGGGAACTGACCCGGGGCGGGTGGGTCGACACCGGTGTCGGTCGGCCCGTAGACCGCCTCCAGCGGGATTCCCGACGAGGTCTCAACGTTGTCTGTCACAGCGGATACGATACTTGCAGAAAATGAGAATGCCAATATCATCACAGAGAATAGGCCGTACGAACCGGCGGCCGGAGTCGACGGGAGAACGATGTCCAGCGCACAGAACACGCTCAGCGACCGCACCATGGTCATCTCCGGCGCCAGCCGCGGAATCGGACTGGCGATCGCGGTGGCCGCGGGCAGGCAGGGCGCGAACGTCGTGCTGCTGGCCAAGACCGCCGAGCCGCACCCGAGGCTGCAGGGCACCGTGCACACCGCCGTCGCCGAGATCGAGGCCGCGGGCGGAAAGGCCGTGGCCGTCGTCGGCGACGTCCGAGGCGACGAGGACGTGGCCCGGACCGCCGCGACCGCGGTGGAACGATTCGGCGGCATCGACATCTGCGTGAACAACGCCAGCGCCATCGCCCTCGCGCCGACCGAGCAGCTGTCCGGCAAGAAGTACGACCTCATGCAGGACATCAACTGCAAGGGCACCTTCCTGCTCACCCAGGCCTGCCTGCCGCACCTGCGGGAGTCGCCGAACCCGCACGTGCTCACCATCGCACCGCCGGTCAACATGAACCCGCACTGGCTCGGAGCCCACCCCGCGTACACGTTGTCGAAGTACGGAATGTCGCTGCTGACTCTCGGTTTCGCGGCCGAGTACGCCGACGCCGGGATCGCGGCGAACTGCCTGTGGCCACAGACCTACATCGCGACCTCGGCGGTGGCGAACATGGCGGACGGGGAGAACCTGCTGTCGTCCTCACGCAGTCCCGAGATCATGGCCGATGCCGCCGCCCTGATCCTGTCCCGTCCGGCCCGGACCACCACCGGGCAGTGCTTCATCGACGCCGACGTACTGACCGAGGCCGGCGTCGCCGACCTCTCACACTACGGCGGCGGCGACCATCCGCAGCTCGACCTGTTCCTCGACTGACCACCCCGGGGGTCCCTGTGTACATCTGCGTGTGCCGCGGCGTGACGCATCACATGGTGGACGACGCCGTCGCCGGCGGCGCCCGGACCTCGCGTGAGGTCGCCGCGGCCTGCGGCGCCGGTGCGGACTGCGGCCGGTGCCGGCGGACCGTGCAGGCGATCATCGCCGCGGCGTCCGCGGGCGCAGAGGTGCAGGCGGCGAACGTCGTCGCCACCCTCGTGACCTCGCGGGTGCGGCACCGGCGCGAGGCCGCGGGCACCTGACGCCTCGCGAACACGGTGCCCGTCGCACCACGCGGGGTGACGCGACGGGCACCGTGCCCTCACCGCCCTCTCAGCGAGTCCTGCTCAACACCCGATCGGCGGCGGCCCAGTGCTCGTCGGCGACCCACAGCCGGGCGAACGCCGCGACGGCCTCTTCCTTCGATGCGCCACCGACGACGCGCTTGATCGGCTCCGACGACGGATTGGCGAGCGATCGGGCGAGCGAACGCCAACCGTCGGTGAACGACTCCCGCGGCAGCACACGATCGATGAGCCCGAGCCGAGCGGCCTCCGCGGCGTCGAGCACCTGCCCGGAGCCTGCGAGCATGAGTGCCCGGCCCCGGCCGACGATGGCCGCCAGCCGCTCGGCTCCGCCCCAGGCCGGCATGATCGCCAGCGCCACCTGGTTGAAGCCGATTCGGATGTCGTCGGCGGCGATCCGAATGTCCGCGGCCACTGCCACTTCCGCGCCGCCGCCCAGCGCGTGCCCGTTCAGTGCGGCGATCGTCGGCGCCGGGAAGTGCGCGATGCGGTCGCAGATCGACCGCATCCGCCACGCCATGTCCGCGGCCTGCTCCTCCGTCCGCAACAGGCTCAGTTCCTTGAGGTCGCCGCCGGAGACGAACGCCTTGTCGCCGCCGCCGGTGACGACGAGGGCCTGTGCACCCGCGGCCTCGTCGAGTGCCCGGTCCAACTGGTCCATCGTCTCCGGCGCGATGGCGTTGCGAGCGTGTGGACGGTCGATCGTGACGACCGCCAGGCCCTGATCCAACTCGAGCTCGACCATTGTTGTGGTTCTCCCAACTGATATTGGCATTCTCTCAGTAGGAGAATAATGTATCCGCATGCGGAACATCCCTGGAGAACTGGTCACGAAGTACGAGGCGGAAGGGTGGTGGACCCGGGACACCATCGGCGATCTCCTCGCACGCGGTCTCGCCGCGGCCCCGGACACCGAGTTCCGGGTGCACTCCGCAACCAGGCCGTGGTCGGGGACGTTCGGAGACGTCGAACTGGTCGCCCGGAAACTGGCGGGCGGACTGCGCTCGCGCGGCGTCGGCCCCGGTGACGTGGTCGCCTTCCAGCTTCCCAACTGGATGGAGGCCGCAGCGATCTTCTGGGCCTCCTCGCTTCTCGGCGCCACCGTCGCCCCGATCGTCCACTTCTACGGCCGCAAAGAGCTCGAGTTCATCCTCGGCGACACCAAGCCCACGGTACTGATCACCGCGGAGGGGTTCGGGCGCACCGAGTTTCACGAGGACCTCTGTGCGGACGTCGCCGTGGTGGGCGTCGTCGGCGGCGCCGGCTCCCACGGGCGCGCCTTCGAGAACCTGCTCGCCACCGACCCCCTCCCGGGCGTGGTCGCCGTCGATCCGGCGGAACCCGCGCTGATCGCGTTCACCTCGGGCACCACGAGCTCACCCAAGGGCGTCGTGCACAGCCATCAGACCCTCGGTCACGAGACCCGCCAGCTCGCCGGCCTCTACCCGCCGGACCGCGGCCGCCAGCTCACGGCGGCACCGGTCGGTCACTTCATCGGCATGATCAACGCGTTCCTGATCCCGGTCCTGGACGGCACCGCCGTCAACCTGACCGACAACTGGGATCCCGCGCAGGCACTCGCCCTGATGGAGAGCGACGGACTCACGGTCGGCGGCGGCGCCACCTACTTCGTCACCAGCCTGCTCGACCATCCGGACTTCACCCGGGACCACATCCCCTACATGAAGTACGCGGGTCTCGGCGGATCGTCCGTGCCCGCCGCCGTCACCACGCGGCTCGACGACCTCGGCATCACCGTCTTCCGGTCCTACGGCAGCACCGAGCATCCCTCGATCACCGGGTCCCGGCACACCGCGCCGACGCAGAAGCGCCTGTTCACCGACGGCGACCCGCTGCCCGGAGTCGAGATCCGCCTGGCCGAGGACGGCGAGATCCTCAGCCGCGGGCCGGACCTGTGCATCGGGTACACCGACCTCGCGCTGACCGAGAAGGCGTTCGACGCCGAGGGGTGGTACCACACCGGCGACATCGGCGTGCTCGACGACGACGGCTACCTGACCATCACGGATCGCAAGTCCGACATCATCATTCGCGGCGGGGAGAACATCAGCGCACTGGAGGTCGAGGAAGTGCTCCTCTCCCTGCCGGGCGTCGCCGAGGCGGTGGTCGTGGCGACACCCGACGACCGACTCGGCGAGCGGGCCGCGGCGGTGGTGCGGATGCGCCCAGGACAGCCGGCGCCGACGATGGCGGACCTGCGCGAACACTTCGACGGCGCCGGGCTGGCGAAGCAGAAATGGCCCGAGCGGTTGCACCAGGTCGAGGACTTTCCGCGCACCGCCAGCGGCAAGATCCAGAAGTTCGTCGTCCGGCACGATATTGCGACACTCACCTGAAGAGAATAGTATTCTCATAAATCGAGAAGGAGGATCACATGCCACCCAAAGAGCTGCCGTATCCGCTGTTCGACGCGGACAACCACCTGTACGAGACCCCCGAGGCGCTGACGAAGTTCCTCCCCGAGAAGTACAAGAGCGTCATCAAGTACGTCCAGGTCGACGGCCGCACCAAGATCGCGATCAACGGCCAGATCAGCGAGTACATCCCCAACCCGACCTTCGAGGTCGTGGCGCGTCCCGGCGCGATGGAGGACTACTTCAAGAACGGCAACCCCGAGGGCAAGAGTCGTCGCGAGATCTTCGGCTCCTCCATGAAGTCGATCCCCGCCTTCCGTGAGCCGACCGCCCGCCTGGAGCTGATGGACGAGCTCGGCGTCGACCGCACCCTGATGTTCCCGACGCTCGCCAGCCTCGTCGAGGAGCGCATGCGGCACGATCCCGACGCAATCCACGTCGTCATCCACGCGCTCAACGAATGGCTCTACGAGACCTGGCAGTTCAACTACAAGGACCGCATCTTCACCACGCCGGTCATCACCCTGCCCAACGTGGACAAGGCGATCGCCGAGCTCGAGTGGGTCGCCGAGCGCGGCGCCAAGGCCGTCCTCATCCGGCCCGCTCCGGTCCCCGGCTACAAGGGCCCCCGCTCCTTCGCACTGCCCGAGTTCGACCCGTTCTGGAAGCGCGTCGTCGAACTCGACATCCTGGTCGCGATGCACTCGTCCGACAGCGGCTACGCCCGGCACGACGCCGAATGGGACGGCAGCGACGGCGAGATGCTGCCCTTCCAGACCAACACGTTCAGCATGGTCAACGAGTGGCGCCCGGTGCAGGACACCGTCGCCTCCTGGGTGTGCCACGGAGCGCTGTTCCGCTTCCCGGATCTCAAGATCGCGGTCATCGAGTCCGGGGCGAGCTGGCTGCGTCCGCTGCTCGAAACCCTCGCCGACACCTACAAGAAGGCGCCCGAGGGCTTCGGCATGCAGGACCCGGTCGAGGCGATCAAGAGGAGCATCCACGTCAGCCCGTTCTACGAGGAGGGCGTCACCGACCTGATCGACCTGGTCGGTGTCGACCGCGTGCTGTTCGGCTCCGACTTCCCGCACCCCGAGGGACTGGCCGAGCCGACGCATTTCGCCGACATGCTCGATCACCTCGAGGAGAAGGACCAGGCGAAGATCATGGGCGGCAACCTTGCGAGGCTGCTGGGCGTATGAAGTGGCAGACCATCCCCGAGATGGTCCTGAGTGCGGCCGACCGCTTCGGTGACGCCGAAGCGGTCGTGGACGGACCGCTCCGAATCACCTTCACCGAACTCGCCGACCGGATCCGCCGTGCCGCAGGAGCTTTCGCTGCGGCCGGCGTCCGGAAGGGCGATCGGGTGGCGATCTGGGCACCCAACTCCGCCGAATGGATCATCGCCGCCTTCGGCCTGCTCACCGCGGGCGGAGTGCTCGTCCCCGTCAACACCCGGTACAAGGCGGACGAGGCCACGGACATCGTCCGGCGCAGCGGAGCGAAGCTCGTTCTCGTCCAGAAGGGGTTCCTCGACCTCGACCACACGCTCGGCGTGGACGTGCCCGTCATCGACGTCAAATCCGACTTCCTCACCGCCGGTGAGCCGTTCGAGTGCGAGATCGCCGGCGAGGACATCGCCGACATCATGTACACCTCCGGGACCACGGGGCGCCCCAAGGGCGTGATGATGAACCACCTCCAGACACTGCGGATGTTCTCGGAGTGGTGTGACCTCGCCGACCTCAGGGAAGGCGATCGGTACCTGATCGTCAATCCGTTCTTCCACATGTTCGGCTACAAGGCGGGGTTGGTCGCATCGATGATCCGTGGTGCCACGGTGCTGCCCGTGGCCGTGCTCGACGTCGAGGACGTGCTGGATCTCGTCGAGCGGGAGAAGATCACGATGCTCCCCGGCCCACCGACGCTCTACCAGTCGCTGCTGTCCGCTTCTCGCGACCGGGACCTGTCCTCGCTTCGCGCGGCGGTGACCGGCTCCGCAGACATCCCGGTCGAACTGATCAAACGGATCAAGAACGAACTGCCGTTCGAGACGATCATGACCGGGTACGGACTCAGCGAGGGCGGGACCGCCACCGCGTCCCGTCCCGGCGACACCTTCGAGCAGATCGCAACCACCGTCGGAACACCCTGCGACGGTATCGACGTGCGCATCGCCGACGACGGCGAGGTGCTGATCCGTGGGTACAACGTCATGCAGGGGTACCTCGACGACCCGGGCGCGACGGCGGAGGCGATCGACGCGGACGGCTGGTTGCACACCGGCGACCTCGGTGAACTCGACGCCGGCGGTCGGTTGCGCATCAACGGCCGCAAGAAGGACATGTTCATCGTCGGGGGTTTCAACGCGTACCCGGCGGAGATCGAGGGGTTCTTCCTGGAACACCCGGACGTCGACCAGGTGGCGGTGATCGGGGTGCCCGACGAGCGGCTCGGGCAGGTCGGCAAGGCATTCGTCGTGCCGAAGCGTCCCGTCGCGGCAGAAGACCTGATCGCCTGGGGACGGGAACGGATGGCCGGGTTCAAGGCCCCCCGCTTCGTCGAGTTCCTCGATGCACTACCCCTGAACGCGACCGGAAAGGTCATGAAAGACCAACTGCGGTAACCGCTCCCGGTCCGCATCACCGTCCACTGCACCCGAAGGAGGCACCCGATGACCAACGACGCAGCGATGCTCGAACACGCGATCAAGTGGCGGCACTGGAACGGCGGGCCCGACGAGGACATCTTCGTCGAGTTCGGTATCAGTGCACCGCAGTACTTCCAGCGCATTCGCCGCATTCTCACCGGATCCGGTCGCGGCGCCGTCGACGAGGACGTCGTCGCCGAACTGATGGACGTGTGCAACCGCCGGGTCCTTCCCCCGATGGCACGGGCCGGCTGAGCGTTCGGGTCCGCCCGGAACCCGGGCCCCGGTCCCGGCGGCAACGGACCGGGTCCCGGGTTCCGGCGCGTCGCGCAACACGACAGAGGAGAACAGCTGATGGACAGCGCACTTCGGGACCGGCTCGACATCGAGGACCTGCTCTACCGCTACGCCCGGGCGGTGGACACCGGCGACTGGGACGGCTATGTCGGCGTCTTCACCGAGGACGCCGTCCTCGACTACAGCTCGGCCGGCTACCCGCCGGGTGACCGGCATCAGATGGCGGCGCTGTTCGGGGCGAGCCTGTCGGTGTTGACGATGACGCAGCACTTCGTCACCAACGTCCAGGTCGAACTCGACGGTGACCGGGCAGAGGTGACTGCGAAGTTCGTCAATCCGATGCAGGTCCCGGGACTCGACGGGCTCAGCATCTGCGGTGGCAACTACCACCACACCGTGGTGCGGACCCCGGACGGCTGGCGCAGCGAACGCCTGGTCGAGGAGAACCTCTGGTTTGTCAACCGGCCGCCCCGGCCGGCCTCGACGGCGGGGGTCGTGAGCCGTTCGTGAGCGCGACGGTCGAACCTCGGGATCCTGTCCGCGTCGCCGGGAACCCGGTCCACCGTCCGGCGTGAACTACGGCAGGAGACCACGTTTGCGGGCCTCGAACACCGCTTCCTGGCGACTGCCGACCTCGAGCTTGGCCATCAGGTTTCGCATGTAGGTCTTCACGGTCTCCACGCTGAGCGAGAGCCGATCGGCGATCTCGGCGTTCCTGCAGCCGAGCGCGACATGAGACAGCACGTCGAACTCCCTCGGCGACAACGCGATCCGGTTCTCGTTCGGCGCGGTGCGCGCCAGCGACCGCAGTGTCCGTTCCACCGCACGTAGCTGGGCGGCGACGGCCTCGTCGTCCACTCGCGCAGCCAGTTCACGCAGAGTCAGATAGCTCTCGGTGATCCGTTCGGATTCCGCAGACGACCGTTCCGTCCGGGGTGCGGCGTTGGCCAACAACCCGACACGGCGGTCGACCTCGTCGCGGATCTCGATCTCGCGGGCCAGCCTGGACGACGCCCGCACGACCGGGGAGATCATCACGTCGCCTATCGGCCGGCGCGCCCGCAGTCCGCCGTACAGGGCCGCCCGCGTCACCCCGCGCACCACCACCGGAACGGCCAGGAGCGACTCGATGCCCTCCCCCGCCACCTGGAGGTCGTAGTCGTGGGTGATGTGCTCGGAGGCGAAGTAGTCGGGCGCCGCCTCCGGTCTCTGCTCGGCGACCGCCCTGCCACCGAGACCACAGTCGAAGTCGATGGTGAGTCCCCGGAGAATCGCGCTCCGGGTGCCGGCGAAACCGGACAGCCGCACGGCTCCGTCGGTGACGGCACCGCCGAACAGCACCGGGAACGCCGACGCGCCACTGAGTGCCCGCAGCTCGGCGCGGAGCGCATCCTCGTCGCTCGGCCGCAGCACGTCGTTCGTCGTCTCGTTCATGACCACCCACTTCGTAGGGTAGCGACCCTGCCCAGGCGCCCCCTAGCGTCGGTTGCACCCTTGGTAACGCCCGTCACATCGGCGGCCACCGCCCACCTGGAGAATCACGCGATGACGTCCCCTGCCGCCCATCACCCGGCCGCCAACCACTCCGAACTGAGCCCCCTGCGGTTCCTGGAACGCTCGGCGGCCGTGTTTCCGGAGCGCACCGCGATCGTCCACGGCGACCGTCGCTACACGTACCGCGAGTTCGGCGACGAGGTGCAACGGCTCGCGCAGGTGCTCCGCTCTCGCATCGAACCGGGCGACCGGGTCGCCTACCTGTGTCCGAACACCCCCGAGATGCTGATGGCGCACTTCGCGGTGCCGCTCGCCGGGGGCGTGCTCATCGCATTGAACTCCCGGCTCGCAGGTCCCGAACTCGAGTACATCCTCGAGCACTCGGGCGCCTCCGTCCTGTTCGTCGACTCGGAGTTCCTCGGGTCCGCCGCGACGATCCGTGGTGCGGTCCCCACCGTGCGGGAGATCGTGGAGATACCGGACTCGACGATCACGGTCGCCGAACCCGTGGTCGGCGTCGCGACCATCACGTACCCGGACCTGCTCGCCACCGCGGTCGACGCGGCACCGCTGCCGTGGACGGTCGCCGACGAGCAGACCCCGATCGCGATCAACTACACCTCGGGCACCACCGGCAAGCCCAAGGGCGTCATGTACTCCCATCGCGGCGCGTACCTGAACTCGCTCGGCGAGACCTTCCACAACGGCTTCACCGGCGACACGAAGTACCTGTGGACGTTGCCGATGTTCCACTGCAACGGCTGGTGCACCCCGTGGGCCGTCACCGCCGCCGGCGGCACCCACGTCTGCCTGCGCGCGGTCCGCGCAGAGCCGATCTGGGAGGCGATCGACACCCTCGGCATCACCAACCTGTGCGGCGCCCCCACCGTGTGCTCGACGATCGCCGACGCCGCCGAGGCGCATGCGCTGACGACTCCGCTGCGCATCACGACCGCCGGCGCACCGCCGTCACCGACGATCATCGGTAAGCTGGAGGCGCTCGGGGTCACCGTCGTGCACGTGTACGGCCTGACGGAGGTATACGGGCCGTACACGATCTGCGAGCCGCAGGAGTCGTGGGCCGAGCTCGACCCGGCCGAGCGGGCGGTGCTCATCTCCCGGCAGGGCGTCGGCATGCTGCAGGCGGAGACGGCGCGGGTGGTGGACCCGCAGATGAACGACGTGCCCGCCGACGGGGTGAGCCTCGGCGAGATCGTCCTGCGCGGCAACAACGTGATGCTGGGCTACTACCGGGACGAGGAGGCCACCGCGCAGGCGTTCGCCGGCGGCTGGTTCCACACCGGCGACCTCGGCGTCATGCACCCGGACGGCTACATCCAGCTGAAGGACCGGGCGAAGGACATCATCATCTCCGGTGGCGAGAACATCTCCACAGTCGAGGTGGAACAGGCGATCGTCTCCCATCCGGCGGTCGCGGACGTCGCGGTGATCGGTGTCCCGGACGACAGGTGGGGAGAACGTCCGAAGGCGTTCGTGCTGCTCAGGCCGGGTGCCGAGCTGAGCGCGGAGGAGTTGATCACGCACACCCGGAGGCTGCTCGCCGGGTACAAGGTGCCGCGCGACATCGCATTCGCCTCGGACCTGCCCCGCACCCCCACCGGCAAGATCCGCAAGAACGAGCTGCGGGCGGGCGACGGCGTTGCTACCGACGCGTAGCACAATGAACCCGACAACATGACGAGTCTTTCCAGGTTTGGAGTGAAGCTGTGCAGCTGATCGGAGTGATCGGTGGCGGCACCATGGGTGCCGGAATCGCCGAGGTGTGCGCCAAGGCCGGGAGCGACGTCCTGGTACTCGAGACGAAGCAGGAGTTCGCCGACGCCGCGACCGCGCGGATCACGTCGTCCATTTCCCGCGGCGTCGCCAAGGGCAAGATCTCCCAGGAAGAAGCCGACGCCGCGATCGCGCGGGTCCGCGTCACCCTCGACATCGAGGAGTTCGCCGACCGCGACCTCGTCATCGAGGCCGCCCCGGAGATCGAGTCGCTCAAGTACGAGATCTTCGGCAAGCTCGACAAGATCGTCAAGCCGTCCGGCATCCTCGCGACCAACACCTCGTCGATCCCGGTGATCAAGGTCGCGGGAGCCACCGAGCGCCCCGAGCAGGTCGTCGGAGTGCACTTCTTCAACCCCGTCCCGGTGATGCCGCTGGTCGAGATCATCTCGACCCTGGTCACCTCCCCGGAGACCGCCGCCGCCGTCACCGACTACGCGAAGAACACCCTCCGCAAGACCACCGTGCAGGCCGGTGACCGTTCCGGGTTCATCGTCAACGCGCTGCTGATCCCGTACCTGTGCCAGGCCGTGCGGATGCTGGAGTCGGGTTACGCGTCGAAGGAAGACATCGACGCCGCGATGAAGGGTGGCTGCGGCTACCCGATGGGTCCGCTGACCCTCCTCGACACCGTCGGCCTCGACGTCGCGCTGGCCGCGGCGGAGTCGCTGTACGCCGAGTTCGCGGAACCGCACTACGCCCCGCCCGCCCTGCTGCGCCGCATGGTCGACGCGGGTCGCCTCGGCCGCAAGACCGGCCGCGGCTTCTACGACTACAAGTAGGCACCACGCGCAAGTGCGCGGGTTTGGTAGCCCTGACTACCAAACCCGCGCACAGGCACAGGCGCTCAGCTGAGGGCCGAGACGGCGCCGACGACGGTCAGAACCGCGCCGAGGCCGCCGACGATGGCGCCGACACCGGTCACGATCGGCTGGATCTGCTTGATGAGCGCCAGATCGTCGTCGGAAATCGAGCCGGCCCGGGTTGCGCGTGCGACTGCCATGGGTTTTCTCCTCGTTGGTGAGCAGTGTGGGTTGGTGAGCGGGGACGATGTAACCGCACGATTCGCACCTGATTTCGACGTCGTGACCTGACGGAGACCGAATCCGCAGGCAGCGAATTTGAATCCCACTGCCTCGAACGTCGGGGCGTAGCGTCACAGCCATGACTGTCCCGTTGCGGACGCCGACGGGCCGGGCCGTGGTCCTGACCACCGTCCTCGGCTCGTCCCTCGCGATGCTCGACGCGACCGTCGTGAACATCGCCCTGCCCCGCATCGGTGAGGACCTCGGCGCGACCGTCGCCGACCTGCAGTGGGTGATCAGCGGCTACACCCTCACTCTCGCCTCCCTGATCCTGCTCGCAGGCGCACTCGGCGACCGGCTCGGCCGGCGCCGCGTGTTCGTCTGGGGGACAGTGTGGTTCACCGTCGCATCGGCGGTCTGCGCGCTCGCACCGACCGTCGAACTGCTCATCGCGGCCCGTGTCGTGCAGGGCGTGGGCGCGGCGCTGCTCACCCCCGGCAGCCTTGCGTTGCTCTCGGCAACCATCGACGACGACGACCGCGGCGCCGCGATCGGACTGTGGTCCGGGCTCGGCGGCGTCGCGTCGGCGGTTGGCCCGTTCCTCGGCGGCTGGCTGGTCGAGGTCGCGAGCTGGCGGGCGGTGTTCTGGCTCAACGTCCCCCTCGCCGCCGCAGTGGTCTGGGTCGCGGTGCGGCACGTCCCCGAGAGCCGGGACCCGGACGCGCACGGCCGGCTCGACCTGCCCGGCACCGCGCTCGGCGTCGTCGCGCTCGCGTCCCTGACCTACGGTTTGATCGCCGGTGCCACCGTGGCGGTCGTGGCGGGGATCGCCGCGTTCGCCGCCTTCGTCGTCACCGAACGGCGTTCTGCGAATCCGCTGGTGCCGCCGGCGCTGTTCCGGTCGCGGGTGTTCACCGCGGCGAACCTGGTGACGGCGGTCGTGTACGCGGCCCTGGGCGGCGTGTTCTTCCTGCTGGTGCTCCAACTACAGCTCGTCGCGGGGTACTCGCCCGTCGCGGCGGGGCTGGCGACCCTGCCCATCACGATCCTGATGCTGGTGCTGTCGTCCCGCGCGGGCCGCTGGGCTCAGCACCACGGCGCACGGGTGCCGATGACGATCGGACCGCTGGTGGGTGCGGCGGGCCTGCTGCTGATGCTCCGGATCGGCCCCGGCGCCCCCTATCTCACCGCCGTCCTGCCCGCCGTCGTGGTGTTCGGACTCGGACTGTCCGCTCTGGTCGCGCCCCTGACCGGGGCCGTCCTGGGGTCGGTGTCCACGGACCGTGCCGGCATCGCGTCCGGGGTGAACAACGCCGTCGCGCGCACCGCGCAACTGCTCGCGGTCGCCGCGCTACCGGGGCTGGCCGGCATCACCGACTACGGCGACGCGGCGGTCTTCGACTCGGGATTCCGGGTCGCGATGCTGATCTGCGCCGGCCTGATGCTCCTCGGATCGGTGATTGCCGCGGCACTGGCACCCTCCGCGAAACCCGCTGTGGAACATGCTGATTCGATCGAATGCCAACCGCACTGCGACATGTCCGCGCCCGCCCTGTCGCCCGGGCTCGATTCGGCTCACGGTGATCGCTGACCTCGTCCGGCGTGTGCCCCGTCCGTAGGCTCGAGGCGACACCGCAGTAGAGCACCTGGAGGTACACCATGGGCCAGTATTTCCCCGACACCGTCTCCGTCGACTGGCTCCGCGAGCACCTCGACGACCCCGGAACGATCGTCGTGGACTCGAGCACCCACCTCGCGCTGCCGAAGGACGGGCCGTACACCGTCGAGCCGGGTCGCAGCACCTTCGACGCCGAGCACATCCCCGGCGCCGTGTTCGCGGACCTGCTCACCGACTTCGCCGATCCCGGGTCGGCGGCCGCCTGGACCGCGCCCGACTCCGACCGCTTCGCCGCCGCGGCGGGTGCGCTCGGCATCGGTGACGGCGTCCGGGTCGTGGTCTACGACCAGCACGACGGCTACTGGGCGACCCGGTTCTGGTGGCACCTGAGGCTGGAGGGTTTCGACGACGTCGCCGTGCTCGACGGTGGCCTTCCCGCGTGGAAGGCGGCGGGCGCACCGGTCACCGATGCCGCGTCGTCCCCCGCTTCGGCGACGTTCACCGCGCGCCGCCGCGACAACCTGATCCGGTCCACGCAGCAGGTCGGTGACACACTCGACGACGCCGGGACCGTCCTGGTCAACGTGCTCGACCCCGCCACGTACCGAGGGGAGACGAGCACCTACGCCCGCCCCGGCCACATCCCCGGCAGCATCAACTTTCCCGTCGCGCAGCTCCGCGACCCGGACACCGGCACCCTGCGGCCGGTCGAGGAGTTGCGGGCCCTGTTCGAGGCGGCGGGACTGCTCGATCCGGACGTCACCCCCGTCACGTACTGCGGCGGTGGCATCGCCGCCACCGGAGTCGCGCACGCGCTCGCGCTGGTCGGCCGGGACGACGTCGCCGTCTACGACGGTTCGCTCACCGAGTGGACCGCCGACGCCTCACTCCCGTTGGTGACGGGCGACACCCCACGGTGACGGCATCGGCGACGTCTCGATAACGCGGCTCCACTTTCCAAACACGCCGCGGACTGGAAGCGTGGATGCAGGTCTCCGCCCGTGCGGTCGCGGGTGGGGGCCTGCTGGACCGAATTTCCACGTGAAAGGACGTCGCCATGCCCACCCGCTCGCATTACCCGGAGGGTGTGCCCTGCTGGGTCGACCTGGCCGCGAGCGATCCCGCCGTGGCCGAGGACTACTACGCCCGACTGCTCGGCTGGGAGTTCGAGGCGATGCCCGACCCCGACGGCGGGGTGTACTCGATGGCCCACCTGCGCGGACACGCGGTCGCTGCGGTCGGGGGGCAACCGCCGGGCACCCCGCCCGGGACGCCGTCGCACTGGAACACCTATCTCGCCGCCGACGACGTGACGGCGACGACGACCAAGGTGGCCGGGGCGGGCGGGCTGGTGCTGATGGACCCCGCGGACGTGGCCGACGCGGGACGGATGGCCTTCGTCGCCGATCCCACCGGAGCCGTCGTCGGCCTGTGGGAGGCGGGGCGTCACATCGGTGCGGGCGTCCGGGGTGAGGCGGGCACGCTCGTCTGGTCGGAACTGATCACCACCGAACCGGCGGTGGCGCTGCCCTTCTACGAGAAGGTTCTCGGCGTCACGTCCACCGCGACGCCCATGCCCGACGGCACCTACACGGTGCTGCACGCGGGCGGCGAGGACGTCGGCGGATGCGCGACGCCACGCATCACGGGGGTCCCGTCGCACTGGCAGGCCTACTTCGCGGTCGACGACCCCGACGGGACCGCCGAACGGTCCAGGGCCGCAGGAGGGTCGACCCTCGTCGCCCCCTTCGACGTCCCCGGCGCCGGCCGCATCGCCGTCCTGTCCGACCCGACCGGCGGCGTCTTCAGCGTCATCCTCCCCACACCCCCGCACTCGGAGGGGTGAGGGCCGTGGCCCTCGAATGGCTGGCCCTGCTCCGCCGGGCACATCACGAGTTCTCCACGCGAATCGAGACGATCACCGACTGGTCGGCGCCGACACCGGACACCGAATGGACCGTCGACGCCCTCGTCCGGCACGTCGTCGTCGAACAACAGTGGGTGCCGCCGCTGCTCGGCGGGTTGACGATCGACGAGGCCGAGGAACGGATCCGGCCGCTCCGCGAGGACCTCGTCGCCGAATGGCACCTGTACTCGGGGCTGGCGACCGCCGCATGGGACGTCGCGCCCGCGTCGGGGCCGGTGCACCTGTCCTATGCGGTGGTCACCGTCGACCACTACCTGCGCGAGCAGGTGTGCGACGTGACCGTTCACGCCTGGGATCTCGCCCGCGCCACCGGCGCCGACGAGACCCTCGACGACGGACTGGTCGCCGCCGTGTGGGACGTCTTCGACGAGCAACGCGACATGCTCGGCGCGAGTGGGCTGTTCGCGGCCCCGGTGGCGGTGCCCGACGACGCACCACTGCAGGACAGACTCGTCGCGCTCACCGGGCGCGATCCCCGACCGGCCGAGGGAGACAACCGATGACGAGCGAACCCGACACCGAACCGCGCGACGTGCCCGACGTCAAACCACGCAGTCGCGACGTCACCGACGGCCTGGAGAAGACCGCCGCACGCGGCATGCTCCGCGCCGTCGGGATGGGCGACGACGACTGGGGCAAGTCCCAGATCGGGGTCGCCTCGTCGTGGAACGAGATCACCCCGTGCAACCTGTCCCTCGACCGGCTCGCGCAGGCCGTCAAGGACGGTGTCCACGCAGCCGGTGGCTATCCACTCGAGTTCGGCACCATCTCGGTGTCCGACGGCATCTCCATGGGACACGAGGGCATGCACTTCTCGTTGGTGTCGCGGGAGGTGATCGCGGACAGCGTCGAGACGGTCATGCAGGCCGAGCGCCTCGACGGCTCGGTGCTCCTCGCAGGCTGCGACAAGTCGCTGCCCGGCATGCTGATGGCGGCAGCCCGGCTGAATCTGGCGTCGGTGTTCCTGTACGCGGGATCGATCCTGCCCGGCACCGCGAAGCTCTCCGACGGCACCGAGAAGGACGTCACCATCATCGACGCGTTCGAGGCCGTCGGGGCGTGTGCCCGCGGACTGATGAGCCGCGAGGACGTCGACGCCATCGAACGCGCGATCTGCCCCGGCGAGGGCGCCTGCGGCGGCATGTACACCGCGAACACGATGGCCAGCGCGGCCGAGGCGCTCGGGATGTCGCTGCCGGGTTCGGCCGCGCCGCCCGCCACCGACCGACGCCGCGACGGCTACGCCCGCCGCAGCGGGCAGGCCGTGGTCGAGTTGCTGCGGCGGGGCATCGTCGCCGCGGACATCCTCACGAAGGAGGCCTTCGAGAACGCGATCGCGGTGGTGATGGCGTTCGGTGGGTCCACGAACGCGGTGCTGCATCTGCTGGCGATCGCCAACGAGGCCGGTGTTCCGCTGAACCTCGACGACTTCCGGCGCGTCGGCGCGCGGGTACCGCATCTCGCCGACGTCAAACCGTTCGGCGCGTACGTGATGAAGGACGTCGACCACATCGGTGGCGTCCCCGTCGTCATGAAGGCACTCCTCGACGCCGGGCTCCTGCACGGCGATTGCCTGACCGTCACCGGGCGGACGGTCGCCGAGAACCTCGCGGACATCGCGCCGCCCGATCCGGACGGCAAGGTGCTGCGTGCGATGAGCGCGCCGATCCACCCGACCGGCGGCATCACCATCCTCTCCGGTTCGCTCGCACCGGGCGGCGCGGTCGTCAAGTCGGCCGGTTTCGAGTCCGACGTGTTCACCGGCACCGCCCGGGTTTTCGACCGCGAGCGCGCCGCGCTGGATGCGCTGGAGGACGGCACCATCACCGCGGGCGATGCCGTCGTGATCCGCTACGAGGGCCCGAAGGGTGGCCCGGGGATGCGGGAGATGCTCGCGATCACCGCGGCGATCAAGGGTGCCGGCCTCGGCAAGGACGTGCTGCTGCTGACCGACGGCCGATTCTCCGGCGGTACCACCGGACTGTGTGTCGGCCACGTCGCGCCGGAGGCGGTGGACGGCGGACCGATCGCGTTCGTCCGGGACGGCGACCGGATCCGCCTCGACGTCGGAACCGGGCAGCTGGACGTGCTCCTCGAGGAGGGCGAGCTCACCTCGCGAGCGCAGGGATGGGAGCCGTTGCCGCCCCGGTACACTCGCGGAGTGCTTGCCAAGTACGCGAAACTCGTCGGTTCGGCGTCGAATGGGGCCGTGTGTGGCTGATCGCGCCCACGAACGGCGGCGCGCCCGCGAGTTCAAGATGATCCAGGCCGAGGTCGAACGGAGCCTCCTCGGGGGCGAGGTCAAGTACACCGCCGAGCAGGTCGCCGACCTCACCGGGATTCCCCTCGAACGCGCCCAGCGACTGTGGGTCGCGATGGGGTTCGCCCGCGACGACAAGCCAGACGAACCGATGTTCACCGATGCGGATGTCGACGCGCTCCGGGCGATCACCTCCCTGGTGGACGGCGGGATCATCGATCCCGCCCTCGAGGTGTCGGTGACCCGCGCCCTCGGGCAGGCGTTCTCACGACTCGCCGAATGGCAGCTCGGCCTGCTCAACTCCCACATCGCCGACCGGGTGCGCAATCACGAATCCGGTGCGGAGGTCGATCCCCGCGCCGTCGCCGCCGCCGCCTCTCTCGTCGCCGAGCAGATGCTGCCCACGCTGGAGAAACTGCAGTCCTATGCGTGGCGACGCCACCTCGCGTCGAACGCGGCGCGCTTCTTCGACAGCCGAGGCGAGGACACCGATCGGCGCACACTGGTGATCGGGTTCGCCGACATGGTCGGCTACACCAGCCTGACCCGGCGCCTCGACGTCAACGAGCTGACCACCCTGCTCGAGTTCTTCGAATCCACCGTGACGACCGTCATCAGCCAGAACCGGGGCTGGGTGATCAAGAACGTCGGCGACGAGGTGCTCTTCGCGGCCGAGGATCCCGTGGACGCCGCCCGCATCGCACTGTCACTGCAGGACGCGGCGCAGAGCACCGAGGAACTACCGAACCTGCGCGTCGGCCTCGCCATGGGCGAGGTGCTGGTCCGTTTCGGCGACGTGTACGGCTCGGTCGTCAACATCGCGGCGCGGCTCACCAGCTCCGCGCGGCCCAGCAGCGTGCTCATCGATGCCGCGATGGCCGAGGCCCTCTCCCCGGTACACGAGTTCCAGCTGCGCTCACTGCGCACCCTGCGCGTCCGCGGCTACAGCCGGCTCAAGGCGTACACGCTGCAACGCTAGAGCGTGTCTCCCGATCCCGCTCGGATGCACGTGGCGAATCAATCGTCGTCCTGGAAGGCGGAGGAGAAGGAGATACCGGGGTTGTGTCTGCGCCGACGACAACACAGCAGGGGCGGCGATCGAACGCCGGGGGCGCCGACAAGGGAAGTGGGAGACATGCCCTGCCCCCTGATTCCCCGACCGGGGAACCAGGGGGTGGGCATCACGAGCCCAGTGACTCGAGCGCGCTGCGCGCCTCGTCGAGCTGCTTGCTGAGTTCCTCGACCCGCTTCGCGGCGGCTTCGCGGGCCGCCGACAGCACCGCAGCGACGGCGTCCTGTGCGGCGGGATCGCCGAGTTCGCGGACCGCCCGCTCCACGGAGTCGGCGGACACCGGTGCGGCCTTGCCCGGCCGCTTCGCGCCCTGGGTGACGGTGACGGTCCATTCGCCGCCCGCCTCCGCGTGCAGCGTGACGCTGACGCCCACGGGCTCCTTCGTGCGGCGGGGGCGCTTCGGTGCGGGAACGGCAGCGTCGGGAGTCGGGTTGGTCACGGTGTCCTTCGGTGTCGGGGCGGGAGCCGACGCCGGGGCACGACTTTCCGGCTTCGGTTGCGGCGGAGCTGGTTTGGGTGCGGACGCGGCGGAACGCTCCAGCGCGGCGCGGGCCGACGCGGAGCGCGGTCGGGGTGTGGAAGAGCTCGGCGCCGGCTTCGGCTTGGGTTTCGGTGTGGACTGGGTCGGGTTGCGGGTCATCCGCAATTCGTCTGCCTCGAAAGGCAGTTCGTCGTTGACACCCTTCGGCCGGATGAGGACGGTGGTGCCGTCGACGGACACCACTTTCGCGGAGCACCCGGCGGGCAGACCGAGGCTCGGGGTGGCCTCGTTGAGGTAGACGGTGGCGCGTTTTCCTTCGGCGACGGCCTGCGCGAGGTCGGACAGATTCTGCTCGGTGAGGCGGTCACCGAGTCGGGAGCGAGGTGGCATGTGCGATCAGATCGGACGGAAACCCGCGCCGACGCCGCCGTGCGCGTTGAGGTCCGCCAGTATGACGTCGATGTCGGTTCCGAGTTCGGGGCCGATGCATGCGACCCCCAAGTAGGCGTTCACCATGCCGACCAATGTAGTCCCGCGTACGACAGGCGATCCCGAGTCACCCTGGATCACGCACATCTGCGTCCAGGTTTCGTTGGTCCGCATCAGATCACCCCAGACGACGCCGCAGGTGTTTCCGGTCCGAAGCCCCTGCTTGCAGACGACGTCCGGGAAGCTCGCGGGTGATCCGACCGAGGTGATGGTGACCGGACCGATGCGATTGACAGGCGTCACCTTCGCGGGATCGAACTCGATCACCGCGTAGTCGAGTTCCCTGCTCTTGCCGACCATGTGTCCGACGACACCGACGTCCTGCCTGCGTTCGGGCACGATCTCGTAGCCCGGCTCGCCGCAGTGCCCGGCGGTGAGGCCGACGAGTCGGCCGCCGCCGTCGTGTCCGATCGCGGTGAGTGTGCACAGCGCCTCGTTCCCGAGGATCAGTCCGCTGCCGCCACCCATGACGGCGGGCGGCGACGCAGCCGAGGTTCCCACCCCCAGCCATCCGCAGAGTGCCGCAATCATCACGACAACGAAAGTCGCCTTCTTGGCCATCGTCCGACCTCCAGGAGGTTCGCCGCTCCGGGCCTGGCGCCCGGTCCGTGGGAGACGAGCTCTAGGGCTGCCTCTCGGTTCCCTCGGATGCGCCGTCGGGGCATTCGCTCCGGCGAGGACGCCGATACCGGTCGGGTATCGGTTTCCGGCGACGACGCAGCGGGGCGATGGCTCGCCGGGTTGCGCCGGCTGGGGGCCGCGAGGTCCTTCCTCAGTATCCGCGCATGCGCAACCCCCTGCAGTCGTTTGCGGCGATTGCCCGAACCCGACCGGATCGAACCGTGGCATTCGCCGACGGTCCGCTCCCTCAGTGCGGGAGCGGTGGTGCGTCCTCCTCCGCGACTCCGAGTCCGCCGGCCACCGTCCGGCGACGCGCGGCGAGGAAGTCGTCGACGATCCGTTCTCGGGCGCGGGCGTCGAGGGGAGGCAGCGTCGCCAGGCGCGCGAACACCAGGGGTCCGATCAGCTGGGCGAGCGCGACGTCGCGGTCGAACTCCCCGAGCTCCTCCCGGCACTCCGCGCTCGCGAAGACCCGGTCGAACGGCTCCCGGTACCTGGTGACGATGCGTTGCCGCAGGGAGTGCAGTTCGGTGCGGTCCGCGCCCCGCGCGGCCCCGGAGTCGCCGATTCCCGGCCCCATGCCCAGCCAGCACAACGCGGTCAGCTGCGTGGGAGCCTCGTCGATGACCCGGTCCTGCTCCTCGACGAGCGCGATCAGCTGGTCCCGCAGCGGGGCGCCCTCCGGGACCGACGACGCGGGCGGCACCAGCCTGGCGAACGCGGCGGCGAGGAGTTCGGTACCGCTGTCGAAATGCCGGTAGAGCGTCGCGCGGGCGACGTGCGCCGCCTCGGTGACGGCGTCGATGGTCACCGCGTCGATTCCGCCGCGGGCCAGGAGCGTCGTGGCCGCATCGAGCAACCTGGCCCGTGACCGCACCTTGCGCGGGTCCAGACGTCGGCGATCGCCCTCGTCCATCTCACCTCCAGCCGCCCCCGGAACCAGCGGGTTGTGCAACCCTTGTGCCGCAAACGATACTGACAGTCTCATTGTGCCCGGGGAGGCAACCACATGAAGGCACGCACGACGCCCGGCTCCGGATTGAGCGCCCGCGAGATCTGGACGCTGTTCGTGGTGTGTTCCGCCGTGGCCCTGGTCATCGCCGCGATGGCCGCACTCAACTCGGCGTTGCCCGCGATCGCCCTCGAAACCGGAGCCACCCAGAACGAGCTGACCTGGATCATCGACAGCTACACCCTCGTCCTCGCGGCCCTGCTGCTACCCGCCGGCGCGCTGGGCGACCGGTACGGCCGACGCGGGGTGCTGCTCGCCGGGCTCGCGGTGGTGGCCGCCGCGTCGATGGGACCGATCTGGCTCGACTCACCCACCTGGATCATCGCGTTCCGAGCGGTCGCGGGGCTCGGCGCCGCCCTCATGATGCCGGCGACGCTGTCGATCATCGTCGCCACGTTCCCGCCCGAGCACCGGGCACGCGGCGTCGCGATCTGGGCCGGTGTCGCCGCGATCGGCGGCATCGCCGGCATGATCGTCTCGGGTCTGATGCTCGAACACTGGCCGTGGCAGTCGATCTTCGTCGGGTTCGCGATCGGCGCGATCGGGCTCTTCGTGGTCACCTGGACGGTCCCCCCGTCACGCGCCGAACGGCCGCCCCGGATGGACCTCGTCGGGGCCCTGCTGTCCATCGGCGCGGTCGGCGGATTCGTCCTCGGCATGCTCGAAGGCCCGCTGCGCGGCTGGAGCGACCCGGTACCCCTCGTGTCCCTGTCCATCGCTGCCGTGTGTGCGGTGGCGTTCGTGGTCGTCGAACTGCGGCGCGCCGAGCCCCTGCTCGACGTTCGCCTGTTCGGCAACCGCGGATTCAGCGCGGGTGCACTCTCGATGACGCTGCAGTACCTCGCGTCGTTCGCCATGTTCTTCCTCGTCGTGCAGTACATGCAGTTGGTGCGTGGATACAGTCCGCTGATGTCCGGCATCGCGCTGGGTCCGATCGCGATCCCGGTGCTGGCGATGTCCGCTGTGGTGCCGTGGCTGCTGCCGCGTGTCGGGCTGCGCTGGCTCAGCATCGCCGGCCTGGCCCTGACGGGCGTCGGCATGCTCCTGTTCGCGACGGTCGACGCGGACACCGGGTACTGGACGACGGCCGGCTACCTGATGATCTACGCCTTCGGCCTCGGATTCTGCACGGCTCCCGCCACCCACGCGATCGTCGAGAACACACCCGACGACAAACAGGGCGTCGCGTCCGCCGTCAACGACACAACGCGCGAGGTCGGTGCCGCGATCGGCATCGCGTTGGCGGGAAGCCTGCTCGCGTCCACCTACAGCCGCGAGATCGCACCCGCCGTCGCCGCGGTTCCGGAGCCGGCGAAGGAACCCGTCGGATCGTCACTCGCGGCTGCCCTCGAGGTCGCGAAAATGGCTGGGCCACAGGGCGAGCAACTCGCCGACTTCGCGCGCACCGCCTTCATGGCCGGCATGTCGAACGCCGCCTACGTGCTCGGCGGGATCCTGATGGTGGCCGCCGTCGCGGTCGGTGTCTGCGCACCGGCACGCAGAGCATCCACGTCCGATGCCGAGGAGGCCGCGCTCGTCGACTGACCGGCGTTCCCGTAACGACTGTGTTGCCCGGTTCACCCACCGGACCAGGGTTCGTGTGCTGACCCGCGAGCCCGTCGAATACTCGGCTCCGAACGACGGACCCGCCGGCAGGTTTACGACCTGCATTCGACACACAGCTTGGAGCAGCCATGACGCCGACCGGAGCCCCTCCCACCTCGGAGCTCCACGTGACCGTGTCCGATGGGGTGGCGTCGGTCTCGATCGACCGCCCGCCTGCCAACGCGTTCGACCCAGGACTCATCGCGGAACTGCTCCGCGCACTGCCCGAACTCGTCGACGATCCCGCGGTGCGCTGCATCGTGATCCGCGGGACGGGCCGGTTCTTCGTCGCCGGCGCCGACATTCGGGTCATGCGAAATCTGACCGAGGAGACCCAGCGGGCGATGCGGCCGTGGGTCGAGGTCCAGCGGTTGCTGGAGGCGGCCCCGAAACCCGTGATCGCAGCCGTGAACGGACACGCGCTCGGCGGAGGCGCGGAACTCGCGCTTGCGTGCGATCTTCGCGTGATGACGGAGTCCGCGACCATCGGGTTCCCGGAGATCGGGCTGGGACTGTTCCCGGGAGCGGGCGGAAGCCAGCGTCTGCCCCGTCTGCTCGGCGCGCACCGCGCGACACTGTTGATGATCAGGGGGGATCGACTTCCCGCCGAGGAAGCTCTCCACATCGGGCTGGTCGACGAGGTGGTGCCCGACCGCGACTTCGACTCCCGCATCGACGAACTCGCACGCCAGTTCGCCCGCAAGCCCACCCGTACCATCGGCCTGCTCAAGCGGATCGTCGAGCAGGGTCACGCCCTGCCGCTCGACGATGCCCTCGACATCGAGTTCGACGCGGTTCTCGAACTGATCCGGACCGAGGACACCGCCGAAGGTCTCCAGGCATTCCTCGACAAGCGCGAACCGCGCTTCACCGGGCACTGAGCCGCCCCCTCCCCCGCACGCCACCGAGCCACGCCGAGCCACCTCGTCGGTCGAGGCGTCCGGCCATCACCCATGGGAAGGCATCACACATGAAGTTCAGCTTCGGGCGACGCCGAATCGTCGCCGTCGCGGCACTCGCTGCGATCCTCGCCGTCACCGGTTGTTCCCGGCCCGCCTCCGACAGTGCCTCGTCCGCGCCCGACGGCCTGGTCCGCATCTCGGTGGGCGTCGACCCGTCGTACGCGCCGTTCTTCGTCGCCGAGCACGAGGGAATGTTCGAGGCGGCGGGCCTGAACGTCCAGATAATCCAGACCGAGGGCGGCGCGGCCAGCGCACAGAACGTCGTGGCGGGCACCTCCGAGATGTCCGGCAACGCGGACTCGACCGCGCTGACGGTGATGGCCAACAACAAGAGTCTTCGAGCCCTCGGTGTGTACGAGGAGTCGGACCGGTACTTCCAGGTCGTGCTGCGAGAGGGAGTCATCCCGCAGACGATCGAGACGATGGGCGTGTTCCCCGGCATCGGCCTGTACTTCACCGACGCGTACCTGCGCAGCCTCGGTGTCGATCCGGCCTCCGTGACGCTGGTGAGCACCAGCCCGCCCGAGCAACCCGCTCTGCTCGCCCGCGGCGACATCGACGGCTTCATCTCGTTCGACCCGTGGGTCGCGCAGGCCGTCGCGACCGGCGGACGGGTTGCCGGCACGAGCGGTGACTTCGGCGCGCGGTACTCGCAGTGGCTGCTCACCTCGGACTCGTGGCTGTCCTCGAACGAGGAACTCGCGGCGCGGGTGTTCGGGGTCGTCGCCGACGCGGCCGCGATCGTGAACACGGATCCCGATCGCGCGGCCACCGCGATCTCGGCGGCGATCCAGATGGATCCGGCGGAGGCGAAGCGCACCGTGACCCAGATCGACTTCGTCGGACGGGACTTCACCGACGACGACACGGCCCGCGCCGACGACCTGGTCACCTTCTTCCGCGACCAGGGCAAGATTCCCGGCCCCGTCGACACCGACACGGTGATGCTGCGCGGCTGGGTGAACGAGCACGCCACGAGCGAATGAGAAGCCACGTTCTGCCGGCCGGACCGCCCCGGTTCGGCCGGCAGAACGGAATCGTTCCACCGCGCCGGTGACCACCTCGGGGTCGGCGCACCCACCGAAGAACCACAATCACGATCGGAGCAGCAGCCGTGGTCGAATCCGCAATCCGGGTGGTCGAACTGTCGAGCCCGTTCACCCGCTTCGCAGGGCGGATACTCGTCGGACTCGGCTACGACGTCGTGCTCGTCGAACCGGCGGGCGGGGATCCCAGCCGGAAGGAGTTCGGCGGACACGCCTTCGGCCACTGGCATGCAGGGAAGAAGTCCGTCGTCCTCGATCTCGAATCCGTTTCCGGTCGTGACGATCTCACCCGACTGGTCGCCGCATCGGACATCTTCCTCGACGGCAGCGCACCGGGCGCCGAGCCCACCACCCCGGGCCGTTCGACCGTCCATGTCCGGGTGACACCGTTCGGCGTCGACGGACCGCGTAGCGACTGGGCTGCAACGGATCTCACGGTTGCCGCACTCGGCGGCATGCTGGCGCAGGTCGGTGAGCCGAGTGGTCCGCCCCTGCTGCTTCCCGAGGCGCAGGCCGAACAGTTGGCGGGAGTCAACGCCGCGATCGGAGCGCTGCTGGGTCTGCGGGCCCGACGACGAGGACCGGTCCCGCTCGTCGACGTCTCGGCTCAGGAGTGCGTCGCCGCGAGCCTCGAAGCCGGCACGCTGGCGTACCTGCACGAGGACCGGGTACCGCCGCGTCCCGGACGCGTGCACCCGCTGGTGCCGCACGGACTGTTCCGCGCGGCCGACGGTTTCCTGGGCGGCGGGCTCGGCGGCAGCCCGCGCATGTGGGACGCGCTGCTGTCCTGGCTCGTCGACGAGGGCGCGGCCGACGATCTCACCGATCCGCGCTGGAGCGACCCGGTCGAGCGGAAGCAGCACCAGGACCATGTCTTCGAGGTGGTGCAGAGGTTCCTCGACAAGTGGACCAAGGAGGAGTTCGCGATCGCGGCGCAGTCCCGCAAGCTGCCGTGGTCGGCCGTCGACCGTCCGGACGAGTTGCTCGTCAACCCGCAACTGAACGACCGCGACTTCTTCGTCGACGTGGTCTCACGGGAGGGTGTGACTCGCGATCTGGGATTCGGCTTCGCCTTCCCGGAGGGAACCCGGGTCCGGGATCTGGCGGTGGCCGATCTCGGCGAGCACCAGGCGCTGCTCGATCGGTCGACACCGCCCGATCGGGATGCGCTCCGGGACGATCCGGCGAGGCTCCCCCTCGACGGCATCCGGGTACTCGACCTCACGTGGGTGCTCGCCGGACCGTACTGCACCCGCATCCTCGCCGATCACGGCGCCGACGTCGTCAAGGTCGAGTCGCTCGGCCGACCGGACCCGACGAGATTCGCGCCGTTCATGCACCTGTCCCGAGGTCCCCACGACGACCCGGACACCAGCGGGTACTTCAACGACGTCAACCGGAACAAGCGCAGCATCACCCTCGACACCCGCACGCCCGCCGGGCTCGAGGTCCTGGCCGACCTGATCGCACAGAGCGACGTCGTCGTCGAGAACTTCAGTTCCTCCGTCATGGAGAAGATGGGCCTCGGGTACGAGCGCCTGCGCGAACTGCGCCACGACATCGTGTACGTCTCGATGTCGGGAATGGGCCACACCGGCCCGCGCAGCGAGTGGGTGTCGTACGCCGACGTCGTGTCCGCGGCGACGGGGTTGACGGCACTCACCGGATGGAGCGCCGACCAGGTGGTGGGCGTGATCTACGGCCACGGCGACATCGTGGCGGGGTTGCAGGCCGCAACCGCCGTCCTCGCCGCACTCGAGCACCGCGATCGCACCGGCCACGGCCAGCACGTCGATCTGTCGCAGCTCGAGGCGATGGCCTCACACCTCGGCACCAGTGTCGTGCAGGCGACCGGCACCGGACGGTTCCCCGCCCCGATCGGCAACGCCCACCCCACGATGTCCCCGCACGGGGTCTTCCGGTGCCTCGGGCCCGATCGCTGGTGCGCGATCGCGGTCCGCGACGATACCGACTGGCGGCACCTGTGCGACACGCTCGGGCGTCCGGAGTGGGCCCACGACAACCGTTTCCGCTCCGCCGACGCGCGCCGGGGGCACGAGGCCGAGATCGCCGACGCGATCGCGGCGTGGGCGTCGTCCCTGCCTGCGGAGTCGGCCGCCGAACGACTCCAGGCCGCCGGTGTTCCCGCCGGTGTCGTCCAGAACGGTCGTGACCTGGTCGAGAGCGACCCGCACCTGCGGGCACGCGGCTACTACGTGCCCGGCGACCATCCGAAGGTCGGCCGGTTCCTGCACGAGGGCGCGCCCGTGCGCGTGGGCGCACCGGTGGCCGTCCGCCGGGCCGCACCGTTGCTCGGCGCCGACACCGACGACGTGCTGCGCGATGTCGCCGGGTACCCGCACGAGATCATCGCCCGCCTGCGCGCCGACGGCATCCTGACCTGACCCGACCCGACCGACCCCACGGCCCACCAGGCCGACCCCGTTGTCGAAAGACGAAGAAGGAGAACACATGCGCGCCGCCAGGCTCCACAGTTACGGACAGGCCCCCGTGATCGACGAGATCGACGCCCCCACGAGAGGATCCGGCCAGACGCTGGTCCGAATCGACGCCGCCGCTCTCGGCCACCTCGACATGACGGTCGCGAGTGGCAACTTCGACGTCCGGCCGACCCTCCCCCACATCGGGGGCACCGACGGCGCCGGCACCGTCGTCGAATCCGACACCCACGCCCCCGGTACCAGGGTTCTCGTGCGTGGCGGCGGCATCGGGCTCTTCAAGGACGGCTGCTGGGCGGAGTACGTGGTGGCCGCGGACAAGGCGTTCACGCCGTTCGATTCGGGACTCGACCCGAAGGTCGCGGCCACGTTCCTGCTGCCCAGCACGACCGGCTGGGTGGCCGTGCACGACGTCGCGAACGTGGTTGCGGGCGAACGGGTGATCGTCTCGGGCGCGTCCGGGGCCGTCGGCTCCATGGCGGCGCAGTTCGCGCTGCTCGCCGGTGCTGCCGAGGTGATCGGCGTGGTACCGCGCGAGGACCAGGCCGCGCTGCTGCCGCACGGGGTTCGGCCCGTCGTCGGACGCGGTGCGGAGGTGGCCGAGGCCCTCGGTCCCGACCCGATCGCCGACGTCCTCGTCGACACCCTGGGCGGGGACGCACTGCCGCACCTGCTCTCACGAGTCACGCCGGGCGGTCGCGCCGCCCTGATCGGCTACACCCTCGGCACCCAACTCACGATCGACCTGCCGAACTGGCTCCTGAGCGATGTTGCGATCTTGCCGGTCAACATGATTCGCAAGACCGCGCGCCAGGCCGAGCTCGCCCCGGACCTGATCGCGCGGCTCGTCACCGGCGAGATCCGCCTCGCGGTCCAGGCGTTCGCGCTCGACGAGATCGCCGACGCGCTGCACCTGATGCGCGAGGGCAAGGTCGCCGGCCGTGCCGTCGTCGTTCCGTGACGCCGTGACCGTTCCCATTCCGCTGCCGGAGCGGATGACCGTTCCGGCCCTGCTCCTCGACCGCGCCGCTCGGCGCCCCAGCCACGTCGCCCTACGGGTCGGGGACATCCGCCTCAGCTATCGCCAGCTCGCCGATCGCGCGGCCGCAATGGCCGGCTCACTCGCGAGTCGCGGTGTCCGGCGAGGCGAGCCGGTGGCCGCGATGACCGCGAACCGCCTCGAGGCGATCGACCTGATCCTCGGGTGCGCCTGGTTGGGGGCCGTCGCGGTGCCGCTCAACACTGCGTTTCGCGGCGACGCCCTGAGGCACGTTCTCGCGGTGTCGGGTGCGCGCCGACTACTGATCGAGCCGGAGTACGCGGAGCGTGTCGAGGCGGCGGGCTTCCGGGACGAGCTGTGGATCGTCGGCACCCCGTCCGCTCCTCGACCGGATTCGCCGCCACTGCCACCGGCCGAGGAGATCTCGGCCCTCGACGCCGCTGCGGTGCTGTTCACGTCCGGCACCACGGGACTGCCGAAGGGTGTGCGGTGCCCGCACGCCCAGTTCCTGTGGTGGGGACGCGGCGTGGGCGAGTCGCTGGAACTCGGCCCCGACGACGTCCTCTACAACGGGCTGCCGTTGTTCCACACCAACGCCATCAACGCGTTCTTCCAAGCCCTGGTGGCGGGCGGCACCTTCGTCCTGGGACAGCACTTCTCGGTGCGTGAGTACTGGCGCCGCGTCGCCGACGCCGACGCGACCGTCGTGTACCTGCTCGGCGCGATGGTCGCGATGCTCGCCGGGCGTCCGCCGGACCCACACGATCGGGCGCACCGGGCGACTCGTGCGCTCTCCCCCGCGACACCCGACCGGCTGTCACAGCCCTTCCGCGATCGGTTCGGCGTCGAACTGATCGACGGATTCGGCACCACCGAGACCAATCTCGTCATCGGGACCACGTCCCGTGAACGGCGTGCGGGCTACCTCGGCGCGGTCATGCCGGGGTACGACGCGCTCGTCGTCGACGCCGCAGGCACCCCCGTGCCGGACGGCACACCGGGCGAGTTGCTCGTGCGTACCGAACTCGCCGGCGCCTTCGCACTCGGCTATCTCGGCGACACGGCCCCGGCGCCCGGCGCCTGGCTCGCCACCGGCGATCGCGTGGTCCGCGAACCCGACGGTTGGTTCCGGTTCGTCGACCGGATCAAGGACGTGATCCGCCGACGAGGCGAGAACATCTCGTCCACCGAGGTCGAAGGCGTGCTCGCCCAGCACCCCGACGTCGCGCAGGTCGCGGTGTTCCCGGTTCCCTCCGAGCTCGCCGAGGACGAGGTGATGGCCGCGGTCGTCCCGCGTCCCGGTCGCGCCGTCGACCCGGTCGCGCTGCGGCGCTTCGCGGAACCCCTGCTCGCCCACTTCGCCCTGCCGCGCTATGTCGACGTCGTCGACCGATTGCCCCTCACCGAGACCGGCAAGGTGCGCAAGGCCGAACTGCGGGCCAGGGGTGCCGGGGCGGGGACGTGGGATGCCGAGGCCGCCGCGCCCACCCGGCGCGGCGGCTGATCGTCACTTGCCGCAGCCGTTGAACGAACACATCGTGGGGCTGCAGGACGGTGTCCGGACGACGGCGTCGATCGCCGAGTGCGTGCACTTCATCGCGTGCAACGTGCGGCTGATGCCCACACCCGCCGTCCGCAACGCGCCCGTCACCCGGCTCACGTTCATCCGGACGGTCGGCCCGGTCACCGACAGTGCGCCCGCGATGGTGGTGGGTCCGCTGAAGACCGGCACGGCGACGCTCATGTAGCCCAGGCGGGTCTCCTCCACCTCGACGGCCAGTTGGTCCTTGCGCATCCGCTCCAGTTGCTGGCGCAGCACGGACACCGACATCGTGGTGCGGTTGGTGAGCGCGGTGAAACCCTGTTCGACAACCTCGTCGAACACGGACTGCGGCGAGAACGCAAGGATCATCTTGCCGGTCGCGGTGCAGTACAGCGGCAGTCGTCCGGCCACGCGGGACTGCTGGTTGAGACCACGGTGCCCGATGATCTTCTCGATGTAGAGCACGTCGATCCCGTCCCTGACCGCGAAGTGGACGGTCTCCTGGGTCGCGAGCAGAAGGTCCTCCATGTAGGGCAGTGCCGCGTCCCGCAGAATTCGTTGACGCGGAACCAGCTGCCCCAGTTCGAACAGACGCAGCCCGAGCCGATACTTCGTCCCGGCACGCTCCAACAGTCCCCACTCCACGAGTTCGCCGGCCAGGCGATGCACGGTCGCTTTCGCGACTCGGCTCCGGCGGGTCAGCTCGGTCAGCGACAGGTCGTTGTGCTCGTTGTCGAATGCGTCGAGAATCAGGCGGGCCTTGCCCAGCACCGAGGACATCTCACCGCCCGCCACCGGCGCGGCCGCCTCGAGAGGAACCACCGAACCGAGGTCGACCGATCGCTGCGCGGCTGTCGTCACTGTTGGCCTCCTGCCACCTTGGGAGCTGGCCCGGCACGAGCCGGGATCGCGACATACACCCCTGATACAGGCGACGCTAGGGTCCAAGGTCCCGAGACGCACGTCACACGGTCCGGTCAGCGGACCCGTCTCACAGTGTTTACATACCGCTGGTCACGGGCCGATTCACGTACGTGGCCGCGAACTCGTGGACGGCCGCCGCGACGCGGGGCGCCTCCCGTTCGACGAGTGCGACCGTGCCCTCCTCGATGACGACGTCGGTGACCGAGGGCGCCCCGGTGAGCCGTTCACGCAGCGTCGGCAGATTCGGCATCGAGAACGGATCGGCACCCGCCCCGATCAGCAGCACGGGCACCCGCACCTCGCCGATCCGGTCCTCCATCCGATACCGGGCACAGGCACGGTGGCCCTCGGCCGGGTCGACACCGTACGCGAGCGCATCGTGGACGAACCGGTCGAGCAGGTCCGTCACCGGATCCGGGTAGTACGGTCGACGCAGGTCCCACAGCCTCCCCAGGTGGCTCCCGTCGGCGACCCGCTCGACCCGGTCGACACCACCTGCCCCCGAGTGCCCCGCACGGTACGACTCGTCCGCCCACGGGCAGGACGACAGCATCACCGCGTCGATCCGGTCTCCGGGCGCCGCAGCCATCTCCATCGCGACCGCGGCGCCGGTGTGATGCCCCAGGACGGACGCGCGCTCGATGTCGAGAGCGTCGAGCAGTTCCCAGGCCCCCCGCGCGAACAGTTCGACGGTCTGCGGCGCGGGAAGGGACGCGCTGGCACCGAAGCCGACCATGTCCATCGCGATCACTCGGAACCGACTCGAGAGCAACGGGATCAGCTCCCGGAACTCGTCCCACGACCGCGGCGTCTGGTGCAGGAGGAGCAGGACGGGCCCAGTGCCCTGTTCCGCGTAGTGCAGTTGACCGAACGACGAGTCGGCGTATCCGAACCGCACGCCCATCAGAACGCCGACACCATCTCGGTGTCGACACCGATCACGTCGATCTTGGCGGCGCCGCCGGGATTCCCGACCGGCTCGCTGCGCGTCGGGAGCACCTCGAGGAAGAAACGCTTGGCGTCCTCCTTGAACTCCGGGTCCGCCTTGCGGTCCACGGTGATCGCCTCCACCGGGCACGCCAGTTCGCAGGCACCGCAGTCGATGCACTCGTTCGGGTTGATGTAGAGCTTGCGCTCCCCCTCGTAGATGCAGTCGACCGGGCACTCCTCCATGCACGAGCGGTCCATGTAGTCGATGCACGCCTCGCCGATGACGAAAGCCATTGCTCAGCCCTCCTGTTCGGTGGAATGGCCGGGGAAGATCTCGGCGTCGGGGTCGAGTACCGCGGCCGCATTGTTGATCGCGGTCGCGGCCTCGCCGAAGCCGACGGCGATGAGTCGCACCTTCCCCGGGTAGTCGGTGATGTCCCCGGCCGCGTACACGCGCGGCACGGTGGTCTCCATACGGGTGTTGACGACGATGTGCCGCGAGTCGATCTCCAGGCCCCAGTCCGTCATCGGACCGAGGTCCGCGGTGAAACCGAGCGCCGCGATGACCGATTGGGCGGGCAGCGTCGTGGTCGTCCCCTCCAGCTTGTGCGCGACGTCCACCTCCGCGATCCAGCCGTTGCCACGCACCGCCGAGACGTCGGCGTTGACGAGCATCCGCACACTGCTGTCGCGGACCTTCGTCACCGTTGCGCCGTGTGCGCGGAACTTGTCGCGGCGGTGGACGAGCGTCACCGAGGACGCGATCGGCTCGAGGTGGACGGCCCAGTCGAAGGCGCTGTCTCCGCCACCGACGATCACGACGTCCTTGTTCGTGTGCGCCGAGAGGTCGGGCACGAAGTAGCTGAGGCCTCGATCGAGGAAGTCGAGGCCCTTGACCAGTGGACGGGGGGTGAACGTGCCGATCCCACCGGTGATCACGACCGCGCCGGCGGTGACGGTGCGACCGGTGCTCGTCCCGATCACGACCCGTCCGTCGTCGGTGTGTGCGAGGGTCTGCGCCTGCTCCCCCAGCAGGAAGGCCGGGTCGTAGGGTGCGGCCTGCTCCAGCAGGCCGGCGACGAGGTCGCGCCCCTTCACGGACGGGAACCCGGCGATGTCGAGGATCGCCTTCTCGGGGTACATGGCCGTGACCTGCCCGCCGGGTTCGGACAGTGCGTCGAGAACGGCCACGCGAAGCCCGCGGAAGCCGGCGTAGTACGCGCCGTACAGCCCGGCAGGGCCTGCGCCGATGATCAGGATGTCGACGTCGAGGTCGGAACCGGTCGACGCGGTGAGCGAAGCGTTCATGCCGGCAACGCTAATGACGTTGCTGCACTGGAGAAATGAAAAGGGTCCGGTCAGCAGACTGGGTTCGACCCAGTTTCGGGACGTCCTCGCACACGACACGGCGGGCACACCGGCGCAGGACGCGGGTGTGCCCGCCGTGGCGGGACTCGACCGACACTAGGGCGAGCCGAAGACCTCCGGTTCCTCAGCGGCGATCTTCTGGATGATCGTCGAGTACGCGAACCACCCGACCTTCTCGGTGCCGACGGCCTCGTAGGTCTGCGCGGCGATCTCGTCGTGGAGTACCACCGGTTCACCCGCGGCCCGCGCAGCCAGTTCGGCCTGCATCGACCGCTCCATCGACACGTACCACCACACCGCGCTCTCGACCGACGAGCCGACCGTGAGGTGCCCGTGATTGGCCAGCACGACGGCCTTGTTCGACCCGAGCGCAGCCGCGATACGCAGGCCTTCCTCCTCGTCGAGCGCGACACCGTGGTACTCGTGGTAGATCGAGTGATCACCGTGGAAGGCACACGCGTCCTGCGTGATCGGGCTCAGCAGGCGGTGCAGCGACGAGAACGCCTTGCCCTGCAAACCGTGCGCATGGACCGCACCGATCACGTCCGGGCGCGCCTCGTGCACCTTGGAATGGATGACGAAGGCGGCCCGGTTGAGCGGACCGTCTCCCGACAGGACGGTGCCGTCGGAGTCGACGTGCAGCAGTTCGTCCGGAAGGACGCGGGAGAAGTGCCGACCGAACGGCGCCGTCCAGAACGTGTCCGGACGCTCCGGGTCGCGTGCGGTGATGTGACCCGAGATGCCCTCGTCGAGGCCGAAGCGCGACAGGATCCGGTAGCCGCCGATCACCGCGACCTTCCGGCGATGACGCTCGGTGTCGATGTCGTCGGACTCGGGCCGTCCGGGAATGCCGGCCAACTCGGCAATCGTGGGTGCGTGAGTCATTGCGTCCCTTCTGGTTCGGCGGATGGATCTACTTGACGCCGTAGCGGGCGAGGTACCTCGTCGACAGCAGGCGCAGGATCCGATCGAACACGAACCCCATGATGCCGAGCACGATGATGCCGACGAACGTCCAGTCGATGCGCCCGTAGTTGCGGGCCTGCCAGATCATGGATCCGATGCCGTGATCGGCGGCGACGATCTCTGCCGAGACGATCGTCAGGAAGCTGTTGCCCATCGCGAGGCGGGCACCGGTGATGATGCCGGGTACCGACGACGGCAGCACCACGGTCTTCATGAGCTGCAGCTTGCCCGCACCGAGATTCGTTGCGGCCTGCAGCTTGTTGTCGCTGATCGCGACGGTGGCGGCGATCGTGCTGACGGTGACGATGAAGACAGAGGTGTAGAAGATCAGCACGACCTTGGACGTCTCACCGATGCCGAACCACACCACCGCGAGCGTCACGAACGCGATCGGCGGGATGAAACGGAAGAACTCGATGTACGGGTCGAGGAGCTGACGGACGATGTTGACGCGGCCCATGAGGATGCCGATCGGCGCACCGATCACGACGCCGAGGCTCCAGCCGATGAGAATGCGTTGCGCCGACGCCCAGATCGAGGTCCACAGGACACCGCTCTCGGCCAGTTCGGTTGCCGCATTCCACACCTCGACGGGCGAGGCGATGGTGGTCGGCCCGTACCACCAGGCGAGGAACGACCACACCGCCAGGCCGATCACGGCCGACGCGATCCACAGCAGTGCGGTGCGGACGGCGGCGCCGGTGGCACCGGTGGCCTTGCGGCGGGTGCGCGGCGTGCGGGCGGCGCGGACGGTGGCGGGGGTGTCGGCGACGGCGGTCACAGCTGGTCCTCCTCGATGCCCTGGTTGCGCAGCGACGCCACGACCTCGGCGCGAATGTCGTCTCTCAGTTGCTCGTACAGATCGATCACCTCGGGATGGGCGCGATCCCGAGGTCGCGGCGCGTGCACCTCGTAGATGCTCTTGATACGGGCCTTGGGGCCAGCGGACATGACCACGATGCGGTCCGCGAGGGTCAGCGCCTCGTCGATGTCGTGGGTGACGAAGACGACCGTGCAGCCGGTGTGCCGCCAGATCTTGTCGAGTTCGGTCTGCAGCACCTGCCGGGTCTGGGCGTCCAGCGCACCGAACGGCTCGTCCATCAGGACCAGCGAGGGCTGATTGGCCAGCACGCGGGCGATCTGCACGCGCTGTCGCATTCCGCCGGACAGCTGGGCCGGGAACTTGTCACCGGCATGTGGCAGGCCGACCATCGCGAGGTACTCGGTGGCGATCCGGGCCTGCGCCGCCTTGTCGGCACCATGCATCCGAGGGCCGTACGCCACGTTCTGACTGACGGTCATCCACTCGAACAGGGCCTCCGAACTCTGAAACACCATGCCCGCGTGCGGGTTGCTCCCGTACACCTCGTCTCCGTCACAGACGATGTCGCCCGCGGACGGCTTGACGAATCCCGCCATCGCCGACAGCAAGGTCGACTTGCCGCATCCGCTCGGTCCCAGCAGACAGACGAACTCGCCCGGCCTCACGTCGAGGTCGATTCCCGAGACGATCTCGGCGGCACCGAAACTGATGCCCAGTTCACGGACGTCGATGGGGACGCCCTTGGTGGTGGTTGTCGCGGTCATTGCTTGTCCTCCTGGTACCAATCGAGCAGCATCGCCGAGGTGAGGTCGGGCTGCTCGGAGAGAACGCCGATCTTCTTGTAGAAGTCGACGATCGACTGTGCTGATTCCACGTCCTTGTCGGTGAGATTCTCGACACCGAAATCGATTTCGTCGACGGCGGTGACGGTCTGGTCCTCGGCCACGTTGACGGCGACCCTGGTCGCGCTCGCGGCGACCTGCGGATCTGACTCGACCCGTTCGCTCGCCTCCGCCAGAACCTTCGCGATCGCCCGGGCGGTGTCCTCGTTCTCCGCGAGCCACGGCGCAGTGGTGATCGCCCAGTGGTGGTAGAACCAGTCGTAGTCGCCGGTCACAGCGACGACGTGCCCGCTGCCCTGGGTCAGCGCGGTCGCCGGCCACGGCTCCCACAGCACGTAGCCGTCGATGTCGCCGCGGCTCAGCAGGGCGGGCATGTCCGTCGGGGTCGCCGAGACCATCTCCACCGAGTCCGTCGGGACACCGTTGGCCTCGAGGTACTTGTCGGTGGAGATCTGGCTCAGCCCCGGGACGATGCCCATCTTCCTGATTCCGGCGGCCGAGTCGACCCCGTTGCGCAGGACGACCTTGATGTAGTCCCCCGACACCTCGTACGAGTACATCGCCCGCAGTGAGGGGTTCTGACGCAGCTGCGCGATCGTGGTGGTGTCCGAGCTGCCCGCCACCTGAACCTGTCCGGTCGCCAACGCATCGACGGCCTCGCCGCCCCGGCCGAACTGCACCAGCTGGACGTCGAGTCCGGCGTCCGCGAACATCCCCTCCTGATCGGCGACGAAGAACGGTGCGTAGGAGGCGTCGATGCCGACCGCGATCCGGAGGGGACCACCACCCGTGTCGGCCGTGCTCTGCGTGGCGGGGCGACTGCACGCCCCGACAGCGACCGCGAGGACCAACGCTGCTGATGCAAGGGTCACCTTGCCGAATCTCGATCGCCAGGCCATGTCTGCACACCTTCGTTCTGTGATCTGGGCCGCATTCGCGGGGTCGTGGTGAAGAAACCTAACGGCGCCGGAAGGCCGCGAAAACCAACACGGTCCGCCGTGCGGACCGGACCGCGGAACTTACCCGGACGCAACATCGCACCTGGTACGGACGGTTCTCCGAAACTCTGACGAAACACGTGCGCGCACCTGCTCCACGCTGTGGCGTCGTCCGCGTGACCGGGTCACACCGTCCACCACGGCGTCGCACCCCCACACACGCGCGCCACGTTCGCCGCCGTCATCTCGTAGATGCGCCGCCGCGCGGTGGCGCTGCCGCCGGCGACGTGCGGACTGGCCAGGACGCGGTCCAGCGACCGCAGCGGGCTGTCCACGCCGAGCGGTTCGGTGTCGAACACGTCGAGCGCAGCACCTCCGAGTCGGCCCGCGCGCAGGGCAGCCGTCAGGGCGGTCTCGTCGATCACCGGCCCGCGCGCGACGTTCACCACGATCGCGTCCGGTGGCAGCAGGCCGAGTTCACGCTCCCCGACGAGTCCACGTGTCCGGGCCGTCAGTGGGACGGCGACGACGAGGACGTCGGATTCGGTGAGCAGGTCGTCCAGCGGCAGATACCGGATCGCTGTATCGGGCCTGGTGTGCCGGGCGGTGTAGGCGACGGTGCACCCGAACGCCTCGAACAGGGCCGCGCAGCGCCTGCCGATGTCACCGAACCCGAGGATCCCGGCGCGCCGATCGCCCAGATCACGGCAGCCGTGGTCGAGGATCGACCGCTGCGGCCAGCCGCCGGACCGGATCTCGGCGCCGGCCCACGGCATCGAGCGGCTGACCGCCGCGGCGGCCACCACCGCCCACTCGGCGACCGAGGCGGCATTCGCACCCGGGGTGTTGGCCACTGGGACACCCACCCTGTTCCAGGCGTCGACGTCGATCCAGTTGGTCCCCACACCGGGCTGCTGGATCAGCCGCAGATGCGGCGCCCGCGTCGCTTCGGCTGCGCCCAAGGGGAGTTCACCGCTCCAGTCACCCACGACGATGTCCGCACCCGGCAGCAGCTCCCGCAACTCGGCCCGGGTCCGGGTCGTCGGTCGGATCACCTCGTGACCCGCCGCCGCGGCTCGCACCGCACGGAGGAGGCCGTCCTCGTCGTCCGGCGCCAACAGCAGGATTCGCATCCGCGAACCGTCCTTTCGATGAGTGAAGCCGGCCGCGCAGTGGGCGCGGCCGGCTTCAGGGTGTCCGGGTCCTCGGTCCGATCAGGCGACGCTCTTCGCGCGCTCCGACGCCTTCGCCAGGAACTCGAGGCTGAGCGGGTTGTACAGCGCCGCCTGCTCGTGCTGCGGCCAGTGTCCGCACTCCGGGTACAGCTGAAGCTGCGCACCGGGAATGTCCGCGGCCATCTTCTTCGCCTCGGGCACGTCACCGAACGGATTCTCGTGTCCCCACACGACCAGCGTCGGAGCCTCGATGCGCGCCAACCGGTCGGGCCGGAGCAGGTTGCGCTGGCGGGTCTCCATGTCCTGCAACGACAGGAGGTTGTGGATGTTGGCGACGAACTCCGGCTGATGGTAGATCCGGTGGCGTGCCTCGACGAGTTCCTCGGTGGCGTTCACCGGATCGTGCATGAGCAGGTGGAGTCGCGCCCGGGTCAGCTCGATGTCGTCGCTCTGGACGGCCTTCGCCGTCGAGGTTCGGATGCGCTCCATCACCTCGGGGTTCGCGACCGTGCCGCCTGCCGCGAGCAGCTGCAGCGACAACACCCGCTCGGGCTGCTCGCTGGCGAGGTGTGCGGCGACCCAGCCACCGAGCGACTCACCGACGAGGTGCACCTTGTCGAGACCGACGGCATCGAGGTAGTTCACGAGATGCTCCACGTAGCGCGGAATCTCGTACGGGTAGTCGGGCTTGCCGGTGTAACCGTGCCCGAGCATGTCGATCGCGTGGCACTCGTAGTACGGGGCGTGTGCGGCGATGTTGCGGGAGAACGCCTCGAGGTGACCGCTCGTACCGTGCAGGAACACCACGGCCTGCTCGCCCGAGCCGGCCTGCAGCGACCGGGTGGGAACACCTGCCGCGTCGACCGTCTTCACCGTGAAGTCGAGTCCTGCCAGTTCGTTCCAGATTGTCATGTGCATGTCCTTTACAGAGGTGGAGAAGATGAACGATCAGAGTTCGACCGGACGCTCGGCCGGGTCGAGCACGACGGCGCCCATGCCCGTGAGCCATTCCGGAATCGCCTCGTACACCAGGCGTTCTGCGGGGATGTAGTCCAGGATCGCTGCCATCATCAGCCAGGTGCGAAGCTCCTGGGCACCGTTGCCCGCCTCGGCCTCCAGCTCGCTCGTCGAGTACCCGGCGAGTTCGGCGGCCTTTCCCGTGGCGAACAGATCGAGAATCCGGTCGTCGAACTCCGGCGAGATCGCCGCCTCGGCAGCCCGGATGATCTGACGGCGGCGGACGTCGTAGTCGGACCAGTTCTCCCGGCCGTCCAGCCACGCCTGCACCATGAAGTCCTCGTCGTCACCGTGCGGGTCGCGCCAGTCCGGCCACGGCAGGCGATGCGACAGCCCGCCGGACGCGATCACGACCACCCGCTTGTCGCCGGGGTACGACGCGATCGCATCACGCAGAGCGAGGGCGAGTTCCTCGCACCGCCCGAACGTCGGGAGCGGCGGCGCGAACACGTTGACCACCAGTGGAACGATCGGCACGTCGATGCCGTCCAGCAGGTGCTGGATGGCATGCGACTGGCCGTGGTCGATCTGCAGGCGCGCCGAGAACGCCAGGTCGAACCGGCCGCTCTCGACCACGTCGCCGGCCAGGTGCCGCGCGAGATCGATGTCGACGTTCTGCGGCCCCTTCGGGGTACCGGACTCCCCGCTCGCATTGCACTCGCCCACGCCAAGGGTGAACGGCGGGATGAGATCGAGCCAGAATCCTCGGAAATGGTTGGATCCCAGCAGGATCACGACATCTGGACGTGCAGCGGCGATGCGCGCGCGAGCCGCGTGCAGCGCGTCACGGAACCGCTCGGCCTCGGCCTTGTGAGTCGTCTCCTCCCAGTGCGTGTTCATGAGGGTACTGTGCGAGGCACCGACTCCCAACACGATCTTGGCCATCAGCCGACTCCTACTTCCTCGAGTGTGCGGGTCACCGTGTCGACGACGACACGGACCAGGTACCGGGTCAGCCTCTCGGCCTCACGCAGATCGACGGTGTTCATGCCCATCGCGAAGTCCACCTCGAACGGGGCGTCCACCACCTTCGGCATACCCACCCGGATGGTGGGGATCCCTCGACCCCGCAGGATGTTCGCGTCGGTGGCGCCGCTGGCGTCGTGGAACTCACGATGCGGCTGACCCTCGAATGCTTCCCACGCCTGTACTGCGCTGCGGCACAGCCACATCTGCTCGTCGGAGGCCTCACCGGGGATCGCCAGGATCCGCTCGACGTCGATGCGTGCGTCCAACTCGGAGGCGATCGACCGCACCGCGTCCACCAGTTCGCGCTTCGCCGCGGCCGGCGTCGTCCGCGGACTCAGCCTCAGGTCCACCATCATCCGCACCTGCTCGGGTGTGAACGACGCGGTCCGTTCCCAGCCACCCCTGATGTTGGCGACCATGCCCTGCGGGAGCACCAGCCCGTCGCGGTGCCGCGCCGAGTACTGCGGGAACCAGTCCTCGAGACGTTGCGCCACCGCGCCGGCCAGCGCCACCGGGTTGCGATAGGGCAGGCGGTGACGCGAGCCGACGTAGGTGTGGCTGCCGTGCACCGTGATCTCGAACCAGGCCAGGCCCACCTCCTCCCACGACACGGTCCACCCCGGTTTGGCGATCAGCGCGAAATCCGCCCACACACCCTGTTCGAGCAGGAACGAACAGCCCACGCCCTGTCCGGTGTTACGGCGCGGGTTGCCCACTGCGGGTCGGGCGTTGGTGGGCATGCCTCCGGCGCCGAAGCCGGCGAGCAGGTCACCGGCGAGGGGGATGCCTGCGGCCCGGACGGCTTCCATCGCGGCCATCACGCACGCCGCGTGTCCCTTGGGGTTCGAGGCGCCGAGGCCGATGACGTAGTCGCCCGTACTGTGCGCGCTCGCAGTCATGTCCGGACGCAGCGCGTCTCCGGCCCACGGCACGTCCTCGTCCGGGTTTCCGCTCGTGACGGTGTCGATCGGGGCGTACAGCAGGAGGTCGGGACCCGTCCCGTCGCCGCGCAATCGCGCCCACGAGTTCGCCTGCCGATCGTCGAGGCTCATGGTGTGCGCCTCGATACCCCCGGCGGTGAACGTGTCGGTGATGTGCCGCGCGAGCGGCGCCTCGTCCCCGGTCGGGCTGGCGATGTCGACCATCCCGACGGTCAGGTCTCGCAGCCGATCGAGATCCACCTTCTCCCAAGCGCGTTCGATCCACGCCTGCCGCTGATCGTCGAGACCGGCGAGTTGATCGACGGTCCCGGCGGTCACGAGTTGACCTGGTGTACCTGGGTGTTGCTGCGGGCCGCGACGAGACGCCAGGCTCGCGGCGCACCGGCGGCCAGGAGGATGCCGAGCATCGCACCGGAAAGAGTTCTGAGCATCGGAGGTTCTCCTCTATTCGGCGTCGGCCGCGGCAGGCGTGCTCGCCGCGTTGGTCGACTCGCTGGCGGCCGCCGCAGATGTGCGGACGACCGGTGTTCGGCGCTCCCGAACAGGCCGGACGGGCGCCGCCGGCTTGAATTCCATTGCAGCAGCGATTTTCTCTGCGTACTCTTCCTCGGCGAGGTTGCGCCACGTGGTCAGGGAGACGTCCGGCCGGTAGAGCTTCTCCGGCGGTGCGTCGGTCACCCGGACCATCCACTCGTCCTGACCCGAGAACTGACCGTGGAACAGCCACCGGATCGCACCGAGGTACTTGGCGTAGAAGCCGAGCTTGCGCACACCGGTGACGAAATTGGCCATGAGGCCGACGTACAGGTGGTTGTCCTCGTCCACGGGCACGTAGAACTCGTAGTGGATGAAGTTCGGGTAGGCGATGCGCAGCACGCCGGGCATCGACAGCGAGGCGAAGCCGGGGAAGTTCTGGGCCGCGATCACCGGGTTCACCTTCAGGCCTGCACCGACGTTGCCGATCTGCGAGATCTGGCTCTCGTCGGGCTTCTTCTTCCACCAGCGCTTGTTGGTCCACTTCCCCACACCCGGGAAGTCCGCCTCCCAGTAGACCTCGTCCTGGACGCGGTAGATCCAGCGCCCCTCGGGAATGATGCGGGTGATGTTCCATGTCGGCATCGGCTTGAACAACCGCCACAACGCGGTGCGGTGCAGGTACTTGGCGTGGCCCTCGTCGAACCCGTTCTCGCAAGCGAACCGCCAGTTGCCGCCGCGCGGCTGGATGCGCCCACCGATGATGCCCTCGTTCTCGACCAGTTCACGGGGCAGCTGCTCGTCGATCGGCGGCGCGGGCTCGTTCGCGACGGGGATGTACACCCACACCAGGCCGAGCCGTTCCTCCACCGAGTAGGTCTGCACCGAGAGCTTGCCGCAGATCTTCGAGTCGGGGCCGTCCGTGATGACAGCGGCGAGCTTGCCGTCGGTCAGGCGGAAGGTCCAGCCGTGGTACGGGCAGCTGACGGTACCGGGAAACTGCTGGTCGCCCTCGGACAGCGGGACACCACGGTGCGGGCAACGATCGTGCAGCGCATAGACCTTGCCGGCGTCACGGATGATCGCGAGCTTCTCGCCACAGATGGTGTAGCTCTTCGGGTCCTTGGTGATGTGGCCGGACCACGTCACCGGGTACCAGTATCCGCGGTAGCCGCTACCGGCCTCGTTGTATCGGGGCCACGCCGTCCAGTCCTGTCGACCGGCCGCACGCGGCCTCTCCGGGAGCGCCTGCGCGGCGCCCGGCGCCTCGACACCAGTCATGTGAAGTCCTCTCGACACGAGATCTTGTGGTACGCAGATCTTCCGGTGCACCCGTCCCGCTCTCCAACGGATCGGGTTCGCTCAGCAGACCGGGTTCACCCCGAGGAGCACGATCGCCTCACCGGCGGCGCAGAGCGTCCCGTCGTCGCTCCGTTCCTCGAGTGCGAGGGTCACGCGACCACCGTCGACCGCGCGGACGGTTCCGGCGACGGTGAGGGTGCACCCCACGTAGGCGGGGGCCCGGTTCCGCCACCCGACCGAGACGACCGCATCCGGGTCACCGGCGAACCGCGCGGCGGCGCGGAAGAAGAGCGACCCGTGCAGCTGCGCCATCACGACGCGGTCCGCGAGCCCCTCGCTGTGCGCGTGAGCGGTGTCGTAGTGGATGCGGTGTGCGTTGTGCGTTGCTGCCCCGAATCTCAGGACGCGAACCGGGTCGGTGTGCAGCACAACGGGTTCGACCTCGTCCGCGAGTGCGGGGGCGATCCGCTCTCTCATCGGACGATGAACCTCTCCGTGACGGCGGCCAGGACTCCCGTCGTGGCGGCGCGGTACGTCTTGGTCACGGTGATCAGCAGGAACTCGGACCCCGGACGGCCCTTGCGCTCGACGCGCTCGATCGTGCGGCTCGCCTCGATCTGCTCGCCGAGGGGCGGCGGTCGGTGGAACGCGATGTCCTGACCGCCCGCCATCAGCCGGACCTCGAGTCCGGCGGTTCCCGGTACCTCGTCGGCGAACATGCCGTCGGTCCGGTACTCGTCGTCGAGGCCGCCACGCGGCCCGCGCAGGAGGCTCGGCAGATACATCGGATGCACCGAGAAATCGGGCCGTGCCGGGTCGAGGAAGCGCGGATCGTCCTCCGCACACGCGCGGGCGAACGCCACCGCCTCGTCGACGCGTACCACCCCGAGGTGGCGCCGCTCCTCGGTGCCGATCATCGACGTGGACCGCTCGTGCGCCCTGTCCAGTTCAGTTCCCATGCGACGACGCTAGGGTCGCGACGACCTGCGGGACCACAGACCGGGACCGCCAGACGGACCGCGAACCTTTGCTCCCGCGTGGCGATCGGGTCAGGTGTTCGCATGACGAATCGACCGAACAGCTTGTACGCCACCGCAGCCGGCGTGAAGTTCCACTACCACGACCTGGGTGAGGGCTCCCCCACGATCTTTCTGCACGGCGGCGGCCCGGGCTGCACCGCGTGGTCGGACTTCGGGCCCGTGGCACCGCTGTTCGCACAGGATCGCCGCGCGATCCTCGTCGACATCCTGCAGTACGGGCTGTCCGACAAGTGCACCATCACCGGGCCGATGTGGGACTTCCACGCCGCCAAGATCGTTGCCCTCATGGACGAACTCGGCATCGACCGTGCCGACTTCGTGTGCAACTCGTGGGGCGGCACGATCGCGCTCAACCTCGCGGCGAAGTACCCCGATCGGGTCCGGTCGCTGGTGATCACGGGCAGCATGCCGGTGTTCTACGGACCGCTGGCCCCGCTGCCGGAGGACGGTCGCCGCGGCCGCAACGCACGCGACGTCTACTACGGCGGCGAGGGCCCCACGCGTGAGAAGATGCGACAGCTCATCACCCGTCTCGAGTGGTTCGACGGCGATCGGCTCCCTGCGGAGACGCTCGACATGCGTTACGAGCAGAGCCTCGATCCCGACGAGATGGCGCTGGCCGCGGCGTCCGACAACCCCCGCGGTGACTGGCAGGATCTCACCGCCGAGCTCGGCACGATCAAGGCCCCGGTTCTGTTCGCGTGGGGTATGCACGACGCGTTCCTCACGCCGGACTATCCGCTCATGCTGGCCCGGATGATCGAGCACGGGCACCTGTACGTGATGGACAAGGCCTCGCACCACCTGCAGGAGGAGCGGCCGCACGACTACCACACCGTGGTCACCGGGTTCCTGAACCAGCAGCATCCGTGACGTCGCAGCTCACCGACGGGGCAGTTCCCGACAGTCCCGCATCCGTCACTCGGCCGCCCGAGGGCGCGAGCAGGATCCGCCTGGTCCTGATCCTGGGCCTGCTCACCGCGCTCGGCCCGTTCACTGTCGACATGTACCTGCCGGCACTGCCCGTGATCGCCGACGAGCTGGCCACCTCGGACGCCACGGTCCAGCTGACCCTGACGGGCACGCTGCTTGGGCTCGCCGTGGGTCAGCTCGTGATCGGACCGCTCTCCGACATCCTCGGACGCAAGCGCCCCCTCGTCGTCGGGACGTCCGTGCACGTCCTCGCGTCCCTCGCGTGCTGGTTCGCGCCATCGATCGCCGTTCTCGGGGCGCTGCGGACGCTCCAGGGTCTCGGGGCGGCGGCGACCGGCGTGATCGCGATGGCGGTCGTCCGCGATCTGTACGCGGGGCGGGACGCCGCCGTGGTGCTCTCGCGCCTGATGCTGGTGATGGGCGTGGCCCCGATCGTGGCCCCGACTGCGGGCGGGCTGCTTCTCACCGTGGTCTCCTGGCACGGCATCTTTCTCGTTCTGGCCGGTCTCGGCGTCGCAATGATGCTCCTCGGGGGCGTCGCGATGCCCGAGACGCTGCCGCCGCACGCCCGGGTTCGCGGCGGGATCCGTCCCCTCCTGCGAACCTACGGGACGGTGCTCCGGGATCGGCATTTCGTGATGCTCGCGCTGGCGTGCGGCCTGGCCCGCGCCGTCCTGTGGGCGTACATCGCCGGATCTGCGTTCGTCCTGCAGGAGCAGTTCCACCTCTCCGCGCTGACGTACGGGCTCGCCTTCACCGGTGGGGCCGCGGTGCTGATCACCTCGACACAGCTCAACGTGCTGCTGCTCGGCCGCTGGTCGCCGATGCGGGTCTCCGTGGTGTCACTGCTGGCCAGCGTGTTGATCGGGATCGTGTTCGTCGGTGTCGCCGCAGCCGACGTCGGAGGCGTCCTCGGGTTCGTCCTTCCGGTGCTCGCACTGCTGTGTGCGACCGGTTTCGTCATGCCGAACGCGCCGGCGCTGGCACTCACGCGGCACGGCGAGGCGGCGGGCACCGCGTCCGCGATCGTCGGTTTCGCCCAGTTCGGCGGGGCCGCCGCGGTCGCCCCGATCGTCGGCGTGCTCGGAAACACCGGTCTTGCCGTCGCCATCGCCATGTCGGGGGCGGCACTGCTCGCGCTGGCGGCCCTCGCCGCCGGGGCCCGGGGTTAGGCGGAGCGCTCCAGTTCGCGGACCGCCCGTCCGATGGCGTCGCCGGCGAGCCGCAGGTGTCCGGCCATCCGCTCGATGTTCATCCGCGATGTCGCCGTCGTCAGCGAGACGGCCCCGATCAGCTCCGAGCGGCTGAACAGGGGAACCGCCACGCTCCCCACCCCGAGGACGACCTCCTCGACCTCCACCGCGAACAGTTGCGCACGGGTGCGCTCGAGTTGCCCACGGAGGCGACCTGCCGAACCGACGGTGAGCTGGGTCGCCCGCGTCAGTCCGTTGTCGACAACCTGCTCGACCAGTTCGGGCGGCGAGTACGCGAGGATCGCCTTGCCGGTCGCGGTCATGTACAGGGGCAACCTGCCCGCGACCCGCGAGGGAAGCTCGAGGGCGCCGTGTCCCGACAGCTTGTCGACGTACAACACGTCGAGTCCGTCGCGAATCGAGAGGTGCACGGTCGCCTGGGCGGTCGCGTGAAGTTCCTGCAGGTACGGCAACGCCGCGTCCCGCAGGTGCCGCTGCGCCGGCACCAGGTGGCCGAGCTCGAACAGTCGCATTCCCAGGCAGTACTTGGTGCCTGCCCTCTCGAGCAGACCCCAGTCCACGAACTCGCTCGCGATCCGGTGCACCGTCGTCTTGGGGACTCCGCTCCGGCGGGCCAGCTCCGTCAGCGAGAGCACGTGCGAGTCGGCATCGAAGGCGTCCAGCACCCGGCGGGCCTTGTTCAACAACGTGTCCATCAGCGGGAGTGCCTCCACCATCGAGCCCGGTCCGGTGAGCGGACCGGACCGCTCCAGGGTACGTGAGCGGTCATGCACGCATGCCTGTCCGCGACATCCACCCGGGTGGGACGGTGGAGCGGGTGTCGGGGCACGAGAACTCGGGGACCACGGCCGTGGTCGTGCACTCCGCCCGTCAGGAGTGCGCGGGCTCCCGCGGCGGAGTACCGAAACCGACGCGGCGGACCACCGTCGCCGCGACCGGAGTGAGGGCCACCGCGAACGCGAGGGCGATGCACGAGCCGAACACCAACCCGCCGGCCACGTCGTGTGGATAGTGCACCCCGCTCACCACCCGGGAGATGCCGACGATCACCGCGGTGACGGCGGCGAGCACGGACATCCACAGCCTCCCCGCCGCGTAACCGGCGAGGACGACCGCCGTCGCCAGTGCCGCCGCGATGCCGGAGTGGTTGCTGGGGAACGACCAGTCACCGAGCGGTGGGCACTCGGACAGCGCGTGGACACCCGGCAGCGCTGTGCACGGACGCTCCTCGGCGACGACGGATTTCACTGCGAGAGTCGCCAGCGCGGATCCGGCTGCGCCTGCTCCGGCCGCCAAGCCGACTGCGAGAGTTCGCGTTTCGCCGCGACCCCACCACAACGACACCGCCAGCATGGCGGCGAGTGCGACCAGACCCGCTTCCGCCACCAGATCGCTGATCGTGCCCGCGCTCGCTCCCCAGGATGCCGTCGCCGTGTCGATGTCCCGGTACAGCGCGCTGGACCAGCCGAACACCGGATTGTCGGCCACATCGGCCGGGCCGAAGACCGCGAGGACGCCGGCGGCGACGATCAGAGCGGCCATGCCGAGCGGCCAGTTCCGGGGAATCAAGCGTGAGCGCACCGGACGGAATGTACGGGGCGAAGCTGGCACGAACCTGAGAGCACCGACCGGCGCAACCGTAGGTCGGTGAACAGCGGAAGAACGGTGTCCGGCGCACAATGACGGCATGACCCCGCGGCCACTTCCGGACTCGGCGGCGACCCGGGACCGGATGAGCGCACAGCGTCGACGGGACACCGCCCCCGAGTTGGCGTTGCGCCGCGAGCTGCACCGGCGCGGCCGCCGCTACCGGGTGGATCGGGCTCCGCTGCCGGGAATGCGCAGGCGCGCCGATCTCGTGTTCCCGGGCGAGCGCGTCGCGGTGTTCGTCGACGGTTGCTTCTGGCACAGCTGCCCGGAGCATGCGACCTCACCGAAGAACAACGCCGACTGGTGGGCCGAGAAGCTGGCCGGCAACGTCGCCCGCGACCGGGACACCGACACCCGGCTCGCGGCCGCGGGCTGGACGGTCGTCCGCGTCTGGGAGCACGAGAACCCGATGGTGGCGGCCGACGCGGTCGAGGCCGCGCTGCGCGCGACCTCGAACGAGCGATGAACATCAGCAAAACTGTGAGCGAATGCAGAGTTACGTCTAGTGTCAATGTGTAACTGTCCGCTCCAGTTCGAGGTGACCTGTGCCCGTACCGCCCTCCAACGTCTCTCGCCGCGCCTTCCTGGCAGGAATCTCCGCGCTGGGCGGGGCCGTCCTGCTCCCCGCAGGCGTGCACGCCTCCCCCGCCCTGCGACAGGCGCCGGACGCGGGACCAGGCCTGATCCGTAATCCCGAGTTCGGCAACGGCGTGATGGCCGGTGTCCCGCGCACCGACGGCGCGACGCTGTGGACGAGGGTCGGAGGCGGCGGGACGGCAACCGGCAGTGCCAGCACCGGCAGCGCAGGCAGCAGTGCCGCGCGTGGAGAGCTGGCGTTGATCGTGTCGGACCGAGAGGACCTGTCGAGCCCCGTCATCGCCGAACGCGTCCAGGTGGCGAGCGACGCCGACGGCACCGTGCACTTCGATGCGACCGGCCTGGCCCCCGGAGAGGCGTACTACTACCAGTTCCGCGGCGACGGCGGCGAATCACCGGTGGGGCGGTTCAAGACACTGCGCCCCGCCGACTCCAACGAGCCGGTCCGCATCGGCTGGTTCACCTGCCAGGGATTCGAGGAGGGCTACTACGCGGCGCACCGGCACCTCGCCGCCGAGGACCTCGACTTCGTCGTCTGCCTCGGTGACTACGTGTACGAATTCACCAAGCCGGGGGTCCGCGGAGTCGAGAGCAACGCCTTCCCCCAGACCATCGACGCCATGCGCGACAAGTACCGCCGGTACCGCACCGACCCCGACCTGCGGGCGATGCACAGCAGTCACGCGTTCGTCCCGCTGTGGGACGACCACGAGTTCCGCAACAACTACAGCAAGGACGGCTGGACGTTCCCCGTCATCTCGCCCGTCGAGGGCGCGATCGGTTTCCAGCAGAAGAAGCAGCAGGCATGGCAGTCGTGGTTCGAGCACATGCCCGTCCCCCGGTTCGCCGGCGATCCGACGCGTACCTACCGGTCTCTGCGCGTGGGCCGCACCGTCGAACTGTTCGCCCCGGACACCCGCCAGTACCGCGACAAGCAGGCGTGCGGGGACTCCCTCGACCACATCGTCTGCACCGACGCCGACACACCGGGCCGCACGATGTTGGGCGCCCAGCAGAAGCAGTGGTTCCTCAACGGTCTCACCACCTCCGACGCGCGGTGGAAGGTCGTCGCGAACCCCAACATGATGATGGGCATGGTCGTCGAGGACCAGGGCACTCGCGCCTACATGGACACCTGGGACGGGTACGGCGCCGAGCGCAGCGAAATCCTTTCCACCGCAGCACAGTCCGTGGAGAACCTCCTCCTGGTGACCGGCGACGACCACGACGGCTGGGCCGGTGAACTGTGGGACACCGGGTTCGCACCCGGCACACCGAGCGGCGCGCAGGTGAACGCGCCGGGCACCCGACGCGCCGGCGTCGAGTTCGTGGTTCCGTCGGTGACCTCCTCCAACACCGGAGACGGCGGCTACACCAGCAGCGCCGCCGATCCGTCCGCGGCGCGAGCCGAGGAAGCGAGCCGACTCGCGAAGAACCCGCACATCAAGCACGCCGACATGGTCGCGCACGGCTACGGGGTGCTCGAGGTCGATTCCGGGGAGGCCCGGTTCGCCTTCCGCGCAGTCGACAAGCTGAACCCGAACTCGGGCGTGGAGACGTCCAGGGCGATGCGAGTCGGATCGGGGACGTCGATTCTCGAGGACGCCTGAACGGATGATGTACTGGCGCGATGGGTTTCACACGCGCCGAATTGGAGTCCTTCCGTGACGCCGAGGTCCCGGACCTGATCGGCCCCGGATGCCGACTGCTCTTCGTCGGCATCAACCCGGGTCTGTGGACCGCGGCGACCGGAGCGCACTTCGCGCGCCCGGGGAACCGCTTCTATCCGGCACTGCTCCGGGCGGGCATCATCCCTCGCGCGGTGGATCCGGGGAACGGACTGTCGGACGCGGACCGGGAACTGTTGATCACCTGTGGGATCGGCATCACGAATCTGGCTCCGCGGGCGACGGCCCGGGCCGACGAGTTGACCGCGGAGGAACTGCGGGCCGGTCCCGAACGCCTGCGGCGCGTCGTCCGGTCGGCGGCTCCCGCGGTCGTGGCTGTCGCGGGCGTGACGGCCTACCGCACCGCCTTCGGTCTCCGGCGCGCATCGACCGGACGTCAGCCGGAGGATTTCGAGGGCGCCGCACTGTGGGTGGTGCCGAACCCGAGCGGTCTCAACGCCCACGAGACCGTCGACAGCCTGGCCGACTGGTACCGACGCGCTGCCACCGACGCCGACCTGCTCTGACCGGATCCCGCCCCACCCCTGTTTCGGCTGAAGGTGGCCTCGATTCGGTCTGACGAGATGGAGGCCACCTTCAGCCCCACGCGACGGCGCCCACCCACCCCGGCGGCTGAAGGTGGCCTTCGTGCGGTCTGACGAGATGAAGGCCACCTTCAGCCGGATGGGGGGTGGGGTGGGTGGGCGGTGGGGTGGGAGACGCCGGGTCAGCCCCAGCGGGACTGGCCGCCGTCCAGGGGCATGGTGGAGCCGGTGAGGTACCGCGAGTCCTCGGAGCACAGGAACACCACGGCGCGGCCGATGTCGGACTCCGGGTCGCCCACCCGGCCGAGCGGAATGCCCGCGACGAACGCCTCGGCCTCTTCCGGATTCTTGTCCATCCACCATTCCAGCGCCGGCGTCATCGCGTGCGGTGCAACATTGTTCACCCGGATACCGTCGCGACCCCATTCGGCGGCCGCGGCGCGGGTGAGCACCCGGGTGCCCTCCTTGATGGACCCGTAGACGCCGTAGTTGCTCGCATCCCAGCGCACCGACGCCGAGGTCACCAGGTTCACGATCGACCCGCCGCCACGGGCGATCATGTGCGGGTGGCAGGCCCGCATGAACCGCAGGGTCGCCAACGGGCCGGATGCGAACGCGCGCTCGAAGTCCGCGTCGACCACGTCGAGCAACTTGCCCGGCTTGGAGTCGTTGGCGTTGTTGACCATGATGTCGACCGCACCGAGTTCCGCGACCGTCGTCTCCACTGCCGCGGTGATGTCGTCGGCGACGGAGACGTCGCAGCGCACGGGGATGGCACGCCCGCCGAACTCCTCGATCTCGGCGACCGTCTTGTGCAGCTTCGACTCGGTGCGACCGGCGACCGCGATCGCGGCACCCTCCTTCGCCAGCGCGAGGGAGATGCCCCGCCCGATGCCCTGTCCGGCGCCGGTGACGATCGCCACCTTCCCGTCGAGAATTCCCATGTGCGTGCTCCGATCAGACAGTGGTTCAGTTGATTTCGGGATGGGTGGCGAGGTAGCGGGCGGGGTACTCGCCGCCGCCGTGCACCGCGAGGTCGGCGCCGTTGACGTACGCCGACAGCGGACCCGTGAGGAACAGGCAGGCGCCGGCGATGTCCGAGGGCACCGCCATCCGGCCGATCGGCAGGGTGCGGGTGACCGCGGCGCCGCCGTCCTCCCCGTAGACGGATGCGGCCGCCTCCGTGCGGATCAGTCCGGTGGTGATGTGGTTGACGCGCACCTTCGGCGCCCATTCCAGGGCGAGCGCCTTGGTGAGCATCAGGAGCCCGGCCTTCGCCGCCGAGTACGCGGCGGTTCCCGGCTGCGGATCGTGCGCCGACACCGACCCGATGTTGACGATCGCGCCACCGGTCTCCTGCTGCTGCATCACCGCGTTCGCCGCCTGTGCAACGTAGAAGGGCGCCAGCAGGTTCAGCGCGACGATCTTGTCGACGAACCGGGTGGAGACGGTCGCGGCGTCGGCGTCCGGGGAACCGCCCGCGTTGTTGATCAGGACGTCGACGCCACCCATCTCGGCGCGCGCCGTCTCGACCATCTCCTTCACCGCGTCGGCGTCCCGCACGTCGACGGCGAGGAATCCGGCCTCGACACCGCCTCCGACGATGGGCGTCTCCGGTGCGGTCCGGGCGCACACCGTGACCGTCGCGCCCGCGGCGAGGAACGTCTCGGCGACGACTCGACCGATGCCCTTGGTGCCACCGGTGATCAGGACGGCACGACCGGTGAAGTCCGCCGGGTTGTACCTGCTCGGGGACGCGGTCCGGTTGTCACTGCTCGGGAACTCGGCCCGGTTGTCGCTGCTCGGGGACTCGGCTGCACCGCTCACCGCTCAGGCCCCGAATCGGGCGTGAGCGCCGGTGATCGCGCCGCCGACCTCGAAGTCGACGCCGCTCTCGCCGCGCCATCCGCGGATCGGCAGTGTGTCGCCCGGAAAAGCCGGAGCCGCAAAACGTCCCGACAACCGGGTCAGATCTGCGGGATGCACGCCGAGCTCCCGTGCCAGCGGCAGGGTGCCGGCGGCCAGGGTGCACAGTCCGTGCATGATCGGGCGCGGTTGCCCGATCACCGCCGCCGCAGCCGGATCGATGTGGATGTGGTGCATGTCGCCGAGCAGCCGGTACAGCGCCGTCTGGTTCTCGGCCGTCACGAGTTCGGTTGCGACATCGGGATCCCCGGCCGGGCCCGCGGGCTTCGACGGTCCACGTTCGCCACCGAAGCCGCCGAAGCCGGGCGCGAAGATGGACCAGGTCGCGACGAAGTATTCGCTCTCGACGACCACCTCGAACACGGCGGCGGCGCCCTTGTCCCACACCTCCCCGACCCGGGCGGACAGCTCGATCTCACCGGAACGCGGCAGTGGCGCGAGGACCGTCAGCTGCTGCGAGCCGTGCAGCGCGGTCGTGGTGTCCCAGGCGCCCTGTGCGCCGAGCGTGTCCGGTGCCCACTGCGCGAGCGTCAACGCGAAGGTCGGCAGCACCCGCAGCCGGTCCTCCATCACGAGGTCCAGGTCGGTGGCCTTCGCTCCCACCGCGAGTGCGTACAGGATCGCGTCGCGTTCGGTGTACGCCACCGTGCGTGTGCCGAGGTCCGCACCCCGCCACGACGGCGGTGCCGTCACAGATTGCTCGAGTCCTGCGGACTTCTGCTGCACTGCCGTCATTCTCAGTTCCCTTCAGATACTTTCGATCACGCTGCGCCGAGGATCAGGCCGCTCGTCGGTACCGCGGTTCCGGCCGTGACGAGCACGTTCTCCACACCGTCGGGCTGGTTCGTGGACGTGCCCCGGATCAGCCGGACCGCCTCGGCGATTCCGTTGACGCCGTGCAGGTACGCCTCACCGACCTGGCCGCCGTGCGTGTTGCTCGGCAGTCGGCCGCCGATCTCCAGGTTGCCCTCGCGGATGAAGTCCTTCGCCTCGCCGGGACGGCAGAAGCCGAGTTCCTCCAGCTGCGGGAGCACCAGCGGAGTGAAGTGGTCGTAGAGGATCGCGGCGTTGATGTCGTCCGGCGTCAGGCCTGCCTGCGCGTACAGCTGGCGACCGACGAGACCCATCTCCGGGATGCCGGTGATGTCGGGGCGGTAGTAGCTGGCCATCATGTGCTGGTCCCGGCCCGAGCCCTGCGCGGCGCCCTTGATGATCGCGGGTTTGTGGCGCAGCTTCTCGGCACGTTCGGCGGACACGACCACGAGCGCCTGACCGCCGTCCGTCTCCTGACAGCAGTCGAGCAGGTGCAGCGGTTCGGCGATCCACCGCGAGTTCTGGTGATCCTCGAGCGTGATGGGCTTGCCGTGGAACCACGCGGCCGGGTTGTTCGCAGCGTGCTTGCGCGCCACGACGGCGACCCGTCCGAAATCCTCACTCGTCGCACCGTACTGGTGCATGTACCGCCGGGCGAACATCGCGACCCACTGAGCGGGAGTCGAGAGTCCCTGCGGTGTCAGCCATGCGTACGCCGCCCGGTCGGCGGTGCTGTCCATCGGTCGGTCGTGCTGACCGGCGCCGAATCGGGTACCGGAACGCTCGTTGAACGCACGGTAGACCACGACGACCTCGGCGACACCGGTCGCGACGGCCATCGCCGCCTGCTGCACCGAGGCACACGCGGCGCCGCCGCCGTATCCGATGCGGGAGAAGAACTTGAGCTCCCCGAGCCCGCAGTTGCGGGCCACGAGGATCTCGCCGTTCGTCTCCATCGTGAACGTGGTCAGACCGTCCACCTCGGACGGCTCGATGCCGGCGTCGGCGAGGGCCGCCGTGACCGCCTCGCATGCGAGTTGCAGCTCGGTGCGACCGGACTTCTTCGAGAACTCGGTGGCGCCGATGCCGACGATCGCGGCGGCGCCGGAGAGCGGGCTGGCGGTCATCGGGCGTCCGTCCCTTCGGTGCGGTAGGCGATCGTGACGGTGCCGGACAGGTGGTTGCCGAGGCTGTTCGCGCCGACGACCGTCACCTCGACCAGACCGTCCGCCTTCGAGACGACCTCACCGGTCATCGTCATGGTGTCGCCCGGATGATTCGGGGCGCCGAGACGGATCTTCACGCGGCGGATCGTGGCGAACGGTCCGGCCCAGTCGGTCACGAACCGTCCCGCGAGCCCGTTGCTGGTGAGGATGTTCATGAACACGTCCTTGGAGCCGCGCTCGCGCGCCAGTTCCGGGTCGTGGTGCACGTCCTGGAAGTCGCGGGTGGCGATTGCCGTCGAGACGATCAGGGTGCGGGTCAGGGGAATCGCCAACTCGGGCAGAGCCTCTCCGACGACGACGTCCTCGTAGCGGCGGCCGGCGAGCGGCAGGGTGGCGGTCACGCGACCACCTCGACACCGGATGCGAGTTGCGCGCCGAGACGGGCGAGGTCCGAAGCGGACCCGCCGAGGGTGGCGCCGATCTGCTTGCCCCACAGCAGGTGTCGATGCACCGGGTAGTCGGTGTCGACGCCCATGCCACCGTGCAGGTGGGTGGTGCGGTGCACGACGCGCTGTCCGGCGTCGGTGGCCCACCACTTCGCGACGAGCACCGACGTGCCCGGGTCCTGGTTCTCGGACAGCAGCCAGGCGGCCTGCCACAGGGTCACCCGCATCGCCTCGAGGTCGATGTAGCAGTCCGCGAGCTGATGGCCGACCGCCTGGAACGTCGCGAGCGGTCGCCCGAACTGGTGCCGGCCGTTGAGGTAGGTGACGGCCTGCGCAACCGCACCGGATCCGACGCCGATCTGGATCGCGGCGAGCGCGAGCTGCACCCGGTCGATCAGCCACTGCACCGCGTCACCGCCCCCGAGCAGTTCCGCGGGAGCCGACTCGAAGGTGACGTTGCCGCAGATCTCCCAGGTGGTGGACTGCGTCTGCTGCACCGAGACCCCGGCGGCGGCCAGGTCGACGACGAACAGGGCAGCACCGCTGGGCGTGGTCGCCGAGACGATCGCGCGGTCCGCGACGTGCGTGATCGGGACGACGGCCTTGGCGCCGGTCAGTGTCCACCGTCCGTCGGTCTCGGTGGCAACCGTGGCGGGGTCGCCGTCGACGAACGGTCCGAACTCCTCCAACCCGATCGTCAGGAAGCTGCTGCCGTCGGCGACACCCGGGACGAGAGCGGTGCGCTGGGCGTCGGTGCCGAACTCGGCGACCGCGAGCGCCGCGAGGGCGGACTGCCAGATCGGCACCGGAGCGACGTGCCGCCCCTGCTGTTCGAGCAGGACGTACAGCTCGGCGAGCCCGAGCCCGCCGCCACCGAGTGCCTCGGGCAGCGCGATGCCGAGCAGGCCGGTGGTGGCGAGTTCACGCCACAGGTCGCGGTCGATGCGTTCGTCACCCAGCTCGACCTGCTTGACCCGGTCGATGCCGGCCCTGCTGGTGAAGACCTCGTCGGCCAGGGTGCGAATCGCCTCTTGCTCTTCGCTGAAGGTGAAGTCCATTACGAGTCCTCCCGTGCGGCCGGCCGGAACGCGGGCAGCGTCAGATCCGGGTCGGCGTCGATCCAGTCCAGTTCCACCGGCATGCCGATCTCGACGTCACCGGGTGCGACGCCGGTCATGTTCGCGATCAGGCGGGTGCCCTCCTCGAGTTCGATCGTCGCCACGACGAGCGGGTACTCGAATCCGGGAATCTGCGGGTGGTGATTGACGACGAAGCTGTAGACGACGCCGCGACCCGAGGCGTCGACGGTGTCCCAGTCCAGCGACTGGCACGCGCCACACATCGGACCGGTGGGATGGCGCAGCACGCCACAGTTCGCGCAGCGCTGGATCACCAGACGGTGTTCCTTGGCGGCCTCGAACCAGAAGGCGTTGTCCGCGTTGAGCGCCGGGCGCGGGCGCAGGCCCGGTACCGGGCCCGCCGCGGGCGCCTTCTCCGCTTCCCGGCCCTTGCCCTTCGGCGTGAAACGCAGGGTGCGCCAGCGCTGCGTCGCGACGACGTCGCCGTCGCCGTTGCGATACGTCTTGAGTGTCGTGACGAAGTGCCCGACGCCGAGGCCCGTCTTCTTCTCCTCGGAGATGTCCTCGATCACCTCGGTGAGCGAGACCCGGTCGCCGGGCCGTAGTTCCACGTGGAACTCGAAGTCCGAGTCGGTGGCGACGACGGAGGTGAAGCCCTCGCCGTCGAGGGTGGCGATCAGGTCGGTCCACACCTGCGAGGGGTCGTTGTTCGCCATCTTGTCGGTGAAGGTGCGCATCGTCCACACCTGCGCCATGAGCGCGGGCGCGACGGCGCCGTCGCGTCCGGTCGCGCGGGCGGCCTCGTCGTCGAGATGGATCGGGTTGGTGTCGCCCATCGTCTCGACCCAGTGCCGGATCATCGGGGTGTTGACCTCGTCGGGCCCCCACGTCGTCGGGGTGAGGACCTGGCCCTCGAACGCCTTGAGTGTGGTGAGGAAGTCGCTCACTTGACCCTCTTCTCCCGGACCAGACCGAGGCCCATGGTCGCGACCATGTCGCGGAGCACCTCGTTGACGCCGCCGCCGAAGGTGTTGACCATGCCCTGCCGGGAGATCTGCTCGATCTGCCCGGCCAGCAGTGCACCCGGAGACTCCGGCCGGATGCGTCCGGCGGCGCCCAGGATGCCGAGCAGGGTCCGGTACACGTCGATGTGGGTCTCCGTGCCGTAGGCCTTCGTCGCGCCCGCATCCGCCCCCGACAGGGTGTCCGCGGCGACGGCCGAGGTCATCTTCCAGTTCAGCAGGCGCATCGCCTCGAGCTTGGCGTGGGTCCGCGCGAATTCCTGCTGAACCCAGGGGATGTCGATGGCGCCGTTCTCCTTGGCCCAGTCCAGAACCTGGTGCCACAGCCCGTAGGTGCGGCCGCCGATCGCGGCGAGTCCGATGCGCTCGTGGTTCAACTGTGCGGCGATCAGCTGCCAGCCACCGTTGACGTCGCCGATGACGTCCTTCTGCGGGACACGGATTCCGCTGTAGTAGGTGGAGGTGACCGTGAGTCCGCCGACGGTGGGGATCGGCGACCAGGAGAATCCGTCGTCGTCCGTCGGGACCACCAGGATCGAGATGCCCCTGTGCTTCGGCGCGTCAGGATCGGTGCGGCACGCGAGCCACACGTAGTCGGCGGTGTTCGCACCGGAGGTGAAGATCTTGTTGCCGTCGACGATCCAGTCGTCGCCGTCGCGGACGGCGCGGGTCTTCAGCGACGCCAGGTCGGTACCGGCTTCCGGCTCCGTGTAGCCGATCGCGAAGACGATGTCGCCCGCGAGAATGCCCGGCAGGAAGCGTTCCTTCTGCTCCTCGGTGCCGTACTTCATCAGCGTCGGGCCAACGGTGTTGACCGTGACGAAGGGGAACGGGAGCCCGGCCCGCTGCACCTCGTCGAAGAACACGAACTGCTCCTCGATCGAGCGTCCCTGTCCGCCGTACTCGGTGGGCCAGCCGATGCCCAGCCAACCGTCCTGCCCGAGCAGCTTCACCACCTCACGGAAGTGCTCGCCGCCCACGCCCTCTTCGCCGGCCTTGCGCCGCTTCTCCTCCGGCAGCAGGGCCGCGAAGTACGCGCGCAGTTCCCGGCGCAGCTCCTGCTGCGCCGCCGACTCCCTCAACTCCATCGACCGTCTCCCATCTCGCATTCCGCGAGATCGGACGCTACGGAGAGATGCGCACCCGGTCCTGGTCGGTCTCACTCAGCGGTAGGTCGTCCGGTGCGGCGTCCCGGTCCCGCGGCACGAACAGGCCGACGAGGACGGCGACCAGCGCCGCCGCGGCACCGATCCCGAACACCACCGCGTACGCAGCGTGGGTCGGGAACTCGACGCCGGCCACCCTCATCACGGACGCCGTCGTGACGGCCGCGACCACCGCGCTGCACGTCGAGGTGCCCAGCGACCGGGCCAGCGCGTTGAGGCTGTTCGCCGCCGCCGTCTCCGAGACGGGGACGGCTCGCATGATCATCGACGGGATCGCGCCGTAGGCGAGCGCCGCGCCGATCGAGGTGATCGTCGTCGCGACGATCACGATCACCAGTTCGTGCGGTGTGACGGCGCGGGTGAAGTTGGCGACCATCAGGATCGTCGTCCCGATCAGGAACGTGATGCGGGGTCCCCGACTGCGCGACAGGTGAGCTGTCACCGGGGAGAACGCGATCATGGCGAGGCCGCCGGGCAGCAGGGCGAGCCCGCTCATCGTCAGCGACATCCCGAAGCCGTAGCCGGTGTCCTCCGGGGCCTGGAAGATCTGGGCGCTCACCATGAACGAGGTGAACATCGCGAATCCGACGAGGACGGACGCGATGTTCGTCAGCAGGACCTGCCGCCGCGCGGACACCCGCAGGTCCACCAACGGTTGCCGCACCGCCCGCTTCCCGGGCGGAGCGAGGCGCAGCTCGTAGACGCCCCACGCGGCGAACAGCACGGCCGCCGCCGCGAACAGGCCGAGCACCGGGGCGCTGCGCCAACCCCACCCGTTGCCCTGGGTAATCGCGAGGAGCAGACACACCAGTGCAGCCGACAGCCCGACCGCACCGACGAGGTCGAACTTGCCGCCGGACCGGACCGGGGATTCGGGTACCACCCACCAGACCACCAGCATGCCGAGCAGACCGACGACCGCGGCGCCACCGAACAGCCAGTGCCAGCTGAAGTGCTCGGCAACCACACCGGTGAGCGGGAGCCCGATCGCGCCGCCCGCCCCCAGCGTCGAGCTCATCAGAGCGATGCCACCCGCGACGCGTTCCGGCGGCAGCTCGTCCCGCATGATGCTGATGCCGAGGGGAACCACGCCCATAGCGGCGCCCTGCAACGCCCGGGCGACCAACACGACCGCGAAAACGTCGAACAGCGCGCCGAGCAGACTGCCCGCCGCCATCACCGCCAACGCGACGAGCAGCAGTCGGCGCTTGCCGTACATGTCGCCGAGCCGGCCGAGGACCGGGGCGCAGACGGCGCCCGCGATGAGGTTGGCGGTCACCAGCCAGGCGGCTCCGCCGGGAGTGGTGTTCAGCAGTCGCGGGAACTCCGGGAGCAGTGGCATGACGATGGTCTGCATCAGCGAGACCACGATGCCGCAGGACGCCAGCGCGACGACGACGAGACGGGCGGACGCGCGGCCCCCGCGAATCGGTGGCGTCACTGGCACCCTCCCTGCAACCTATTTAGCTTGAGTATCGAGACTATGGCACGGGATCCCCACGCGGGAACCATTTCCCACTCACTGGTTTCCGGGCCGTCACGCACCCGACGCGGCCGCATACTCGTGCACATGAACGAGCCGACCGCCGACGTCACCGTCAGCCCCGGGGCCACGACCTGCTCGGACCTCGCCGGGAGGTACGCCGTCGCAGTCGACAGCCGGGACGATCGCGCGGTGGCGGCGCTGTTCACCGCCGATGCCGAGTTCGTGCAGCCCGCCGCCCTGACACGCGGCGCGGGCGACGTCGTCACGGTCGGTGCGGACGCGATCGCCGCTGCGATCCTCGGTGCCACCGGCCACCTGCGGGCAACGCACCACGCCGTGCACCAGGTCGTCGTCGACGCGGACGGCGACAGCGCGTCCGCCGTCGTCTACTGCCTGGCCCATCATCTGTACGCGGCCCGCGACGGCGGGATCCGGGACAACGCCGTCGCCATCCGCTACCGCGATCGGTATCGGCGCGTGGGCGGGCGTTGGTTGATCGCCCGTCGGGAACTCGCGGTCGATTTCACCGACGACCGTCCCGTGACCATCCCCAACCGCTGAAGGCCACCTTCACCTCGGCAGACCGCACGAAGGCCACCTTCAGCCCAACACCTGCGCCACCCACCCAACGGCTGAAGGCCACCGTCATCTCGACAGACCGCACGAAGGCCACCTTCAGCCGGGCGACGCGGGTGACGTGGGCGACGGTCAGGGGACGCCGAGCAGGCGGAGCACGGCGGCTGTCGCGGCGGCCGCGAGGATGACGACGACGAACGGCGCCTTCCGCCACGCGAGAATGCCTCCGACGAGGACGCCTGCCGGGCGGGCGATGCCGGCGGCGGCGCCGTCCTCGGTGACCGCCCCCGTCACCGCGACCGCAACCAGCAGCACGATCGCGCCGATCGCGAGCACGGTTTCGAGCCTCTCGGGGACGGCTCCGCGCGCCCGCAGGGCGGGGCCCGCGAACCGGAACGCGAACGTGCCCGCGGCGAGGACGAGGACTGCCGCCACCAGCGGCAGGGTCGCGGTCATGCGGGCACCGGTTCGGTGCGTCCGGGCTTGATCCAGATCAATGCGACCAGGGCGCCCAGCGCGAGGAGGACCGGGATGCCGGTCGGCAGGAAGGGCGTGGCCGCGAGCGCGATCGCCGCGCCGACCAGCGCGACCGACGCGGTCGCGCGGTCCCGGAGAGCGGGGATCACGAGCGCGAGCAGCACGGCCGGGAACATGGCGTCGAGCCCGAACGCGTCGATGTCGTCGATGAAGCTGCCGGCGGTCGCGCCGATCAGGGCGCCGAGGGGCCAGCAGACCCCGATCCCGATTCCGCTCAGCCAGAACACGGCGCGTCGACGGACCGGGTCGCGCTGACCGAGCGCGAAGACGGTGCTCTCGTCGTTGAGCAGGAGCGCGCCGAGACCACGCCGCCAGCCGCGTCCGGCGGTGTCCCCGACCGCGAGCCCGAACGGGAGGTGCCGGGCGTTGACGATCAGACCGCCTGCGAGCGCGGCGAGCAGGCTTCCACCGGCGGCGACGATGCCGACGAACAGGAACTCGGACGCGCCGGCGAGGACGACGACGGACATCAGCACCGGCACCCAGGGCGCGAAGCCGAGCCCGACGGCGATCGCGCCGTACGAGATGCCGACGAGCCCGTCCGCCAGGGACACCAGTGCGATGTCCCTGCGGAGTCCGCCATCGATTGTTCGCCACACCGAACGCATGATCTTTATAGTGAACGAACCGACGAGCGTTCGTCAAGGCGAACGAAACGGCCGATACAGTGAACGAATGGCATCGGACGGCAGCAAGGCACCCCTCGACGTCATCGCGTCCTCGCTGCGGCGGGAACGCGACCGAGCCGGCTTGTCACTCACCGAGGTCGCCCGACGAGCAGGCATCGCCAAGTCCACGTTGTCGCAACTCGAAGCGGGGACCGGGAACCCGAGCGTGGAAACCCTGTGGGCGCTGAGCGTCGCGCTCGACATCCAGTTCGCGCAGCTCGTCGACCCGCCCCGGCCGCGTGTCCAGGTGATCCGCGCCGGCGAGGGCCCGGTGCTGTACTCCGAGCGCACCGACTACCGGGTCACCCTCGTCGCCTCCTGCCCGCCGAACGCGCGCCGCGACCTCTACCGCCTCGACGTCGAGCCGGGACCACCGCGCGAATCGGAGCCACATCTGCCGGGCACCGTGGAGCACGTGATCGTCAGCGCCGGCCGCGCACTCGTCGGGCTCCGCGAGGAGCCGGTCGAGCTGGGCCCAGGCGACTACATCGCGTACCCCGGCGACGTCGCCCACATCTTCCAGGCCCTCGAGCCCGGCACGCGCGCGGTGCTGGTCTCCGAGCACACCTGAGGCCGAGCACGCGCACGGCGCGCACAATGGACGCATGACCGAGCGGAAGCCGTGGGACGTGCCGTTCGAGTCGTGGGTCGAACGGCAGATCCGGATCGCTCAGGAGCGCGGCGACTTCGACAACCTGGCCGGCGCGGGCAAGCCGCTCCCCCACGTCGCCGACGGCGACGAATTGTGGTGGGTGAAACGCAAACTCGCTGCCGAGGGCCTGTCCACCGAGGCACTGCTGCCGCCGTCGCTGCAACTGCGACGCGAGATCGAGCGGCTTCCCGCCACCATCGCCGACCTGCCCACCGAGCGCGACGTGCGCGACCACGTCGCCGATCTGAACCGCCGCATCGCCGAGTACCTCCGGGCACCGAGCGCACCCGTCGTCCCCGTTCACCGTGTGGACGCCGACGCCACCGTCGCCGCGTGGCGCAACCGGCGTCAGCCCCCGCCAACACGAATTCCCTGATGTCACATCGGGGTTCGTGAAGTGATCCGATGTGACATCAGGGAACCGGAGGCGGGGCGGGCACACCCCACCGGTGAACTACCGGTTCGCGGTGAGCGCCGCGAACCGCGCGATGTGCTGATCTGCCGAGCCGAACTCGTGCTCGATGACCGTCAGTCGACGGAAGTAGTGACCGATGGCCAGTTCCTCGGTCATGCCCATGCCGCCGTGCAACTGCACCGCGTTCTGCCCCACGAACCGGGCGGCGCGCGCGATGGTCGCCTTGGCCGCGGAGACGCAGAGGGCCCGCTCGACCGGGTCGGCCTCGAGATTGAGGATCGCCAGGTACACGGCGGCGACGGACTGCTCGACCTCCATGTACATGTCGACCATGCGGTGCTGCAGCACCTGGAACGTGCCGATGGTCTGTCCGAACTGCTTGCGCTGCTTGGCGTACTCGACGGTGTCGGCGAGCACCTTGCGCATCAGTCCGACGGCCTCGGACGCGATCGCGGCGGTCGCCTCGTCGACGGCGTACTCGATCGATGCCGACGCACCGCCCTCGACGCCGAGGAGCGCGTCGGCCGGGAGCCGCAGGTCCGTGAACGTGAGGTCCGCGGCCTGACGGTCGTCGACCGTGCGGTAGCTGTGGATCTCCAGCCCGGCGGGCAGGTTGTGCGGATCGAGATCCACGACGAACAGCGAGATGCCGTCGCGGTCGCGGCGGTCACCGGAGGTGCGCGCGGTGACGAGGAGGTGGCTCGCGAGCGGTGCGCTGGTGACGACGATCTTGCCGCCGTTCAGAACCCACTCGTCGGCGTCCCGGCGGGCGGTCGTCGTCACGTCGCCGTAGTCGTCGCCGGACGTCGCCTCGAGCGCGGCGAACGCGGTGATGGCGTTGCCCTCGACGATGTCGCCGATGACGGCGGCGGCACGCTCACCGCCGGCGCGCCGCAGCAGGCCGGTGCCGATCACGACGGTGTCGACGAACGGTTCGACGACGAGCGCCTGGCCGAGTTCCTCGGTCACGACCATCAGTTCGACCGCGCCGCCACCGAGTCCGCCGTCCTCCTCGGGGAGGGTGGCGCCGAGGATGCCGAGTTCGTCGGCGAAGCTACGCCAGATCTCGGGCTGCCAGCCGATGCCGGTCTTCGCAGCGGCGCGGCTCTCCTCGAGGGTGTAGCGGGCGGCGAGGAACTTGGCCAGGCCGTCGCGAAGAAGTTCCTGTTCTTTGGTCAGGGAGAAGTCCATCAGAGCCCCAATGCTGCTTTGGCGAGAATGTTCCGCTGAATCTCATTGCTACCGGCGTAGATCGAGCCGGCCCGATCGTTGAGGTACCGCAGTGGCGCCACGGCCTGCCAGGGCTCGCCGCTGACGTAGCCGCCCTCGGGTTCGACGAAGTCGGCGATCGGGCCGCCGGGCGCGGTGGCGTGCGGCTGGTACACCCGACCGCGCGGACCCGCCGCCTCCAGGGCGATCTCGGTGATGCGCTGGCTCAGTTCGGTGGCGAGCACCTTGAGCATCGACGACGCGGCGCCGTTCGCGTCCACACCGGCGGAGAGGGTGCGGAACTCGAGCACCTCGAGGACCTTGGTCCGGATGCGGGCCTCGGCGAGCTTTGCGGCGAAGGCCGGGTCCTCGATGAGGGGGCGGCCGTTCGGTCCGGGCTGATGCTGGGCGGCCTCGGCGACGGACTCCGCCATGACCTGCAGAGCCGGAGCGGCGGCTCCGCCACCACGCTCGAACAGGAGCAGATACTTGGCGACGGTCCAGCCGTCGTCGATCTTGCCGATGACGTTCGACTTCGGGACGCGAACCTGATCGAAGAAGACCTGGTTCTGCACCTCCTCGCCGGACGACATGACGAGCGGGCGGATCTCGATGCCCGGGGACTTCATGTCGATGAGCAGGAAGGTGATGCCGTTCTGCTTCTTCTCGGACTTCGTGGTGCGGACCAGGCAGAACATCCAGTTCGCCTCGGTGGCGTGCGTGGTCCAGATCTTGCTGCCGGTGCAGATCAGGTCGTCCCCGTCGTCGACGGCGGCCATCGACAGCGAAGCGAGGTCCGATCCGGCCTCGGGCTCGGAGTAGCCCTGGCAGAAGAACACGTCGCCGGTGAGGATGCCGGGCAGGAAGAAGTCCTTCTGCTCCTCGGTCCCGAACGCGACGATGGCGTGCGAGACCATCCGGATGCCCATCGGCGAGAGCGACGGGGCGCCCGCGAGGGTGGATTCGCGGCTGAAGATGTAGTGCTGGGTGAGGCTCCAGTCGCATCCGCCGTGTTCGACCGGCCAGGCGGGCGCGGCCCAGCCGCGCTCGTGCAGGATGCGCTGCCACTCCATGCTCGCCTCGTGATCCGAGTACACACTCGTCATCAGCCGGCCGGACTGTCGCAGCTCGGGCGTCAGCTTCTCGTCGAGAAAGGCGACGACCTCGTCACGGAACGCCGCGTCGTCCGCGGACCACGCCAAATCCATCTGCACTCCCCACGCTCGAGTCGATCGGCCTCGATGCCGCGACCGCGGAAGTTAATCTAGCTTCGCACGGGTTGAGCGTCAACGACGCGCTCGGACGGAGGCGGCGGACCAGACCATCGGACCGGTCACCACCTGCACCGATTCGCCAATCCGAGGGACCCGGGACGAAGGCGGACGACCGTCCTGTCGATAACAGCAATTCGCCCCGACGACGAGAAATGGGAGTCCGGCCCACGGCTTCCGAGGAGAAGCCAGCGACCGAACTCCCATTCAACAGTGCACGCGGGTACCGCTCAGGCCAAATGCATCAGGTCCGCACAGTCGGCCATCTCCGCCAGGACGGCATCCAAAGTGGTGGCCCGCCGCGACGCGGAGAGCAGGATTCTGTCGGCGCCCAGTCCGGCGGCCCACTCGGCCTTCTCGGCGTTCATCCGCGGCAGCGTCGCGCCGAGGACCAGTCCGACCTCCGCCGGATCACGGCCCGCGTCCGCGGCAGCGGCGCGCATCGTCGCGATCGCGCCGGACAGGTCGTCGCCCGCGAGGCCGAGCGGCTGGAACCCGTCGCCGAGCCGTCCCGCTCGCTTCGCGGCCGCTGCGCTGTGACCGCCGATGTACAGCGGGACGCCACCTGCGCGGGCCGGCTCGGGGAACGAGTGGGCCCCCGCGATCCTGGTGAACTCGCCGTCGAAGTCGACACCCTCGGGGCCGCCCGCCCACAGTGCGCGCATGACGGCGATCGCCTCGTCCGTGGACCGGCCGCGGCGGGTGAAATCGCCGCCGCAGGCCTCGATCTCCTCACGCATCCACCCGACGCCCAGGCAGATCCGGGTGCGGCCACCGGACAGCGCGTCCAGCGTCGCCAGCCGTTTCGCCAGCACGACCGGATTGTGGTTCGGCGCGACGAGGACACCGGTCGCGAGTCCCAACGTGGTGGTCGCGCCCGCGACGAACGAGAGCAGCTCCAGTGGGTCGGGCAGCGGACAGTCGTCCGGCAGGTGCGACTTGCCGGTCGGCGAGTAGGGGTACTCGCTCTCGGTGTCCGCTATCACCACCGCGTGCTCGACCGCGGAGATCTCGTCGAAACCGAGCGACTCCGCCGCGCGCGCGAACCGCAGCACCTGCTCCGGATCGCCCGCCATGCCGAGCTCGACCGGAATCACCACACCGACCTTCACTGCACACCCTCCTCGTTGACATTCCCGTCGCTCGGCTCGCCCCGACGATCCTCGGGACCTGCCGCTCGTGCCGCCTGCCGTTGGTGACGCCTCACGCTGCCTTGTCGAACAGCGTGGGAGCCCACACCACCTTGCCGAGAAACCGGTCGGCGGCAGGATCGGTCGCGAGCCACACCGCCGCCTCGGCGGGCACCGTGGCGGGGACCGGGTCGAATCCCTTGTCGGCGATGGCGCCCGTTCCGCCCCGCGCCACACCCGACTCGGTGACGACGAAGCCGGGGCTGAGGTTGAACGCCCGCACCCCGAGGTGCCGGAACTCCGCGTTCACGGCGCCCGCGAGGCGGCCGAACGCCGCCTTGGACGCCGCGTAGGACAGTCCCCAGCCACCCTCACCGGGAGGCGCGGGCGGATCCGTTGTCGCCGACCCCGACACCAGGTTCACCAGCACCCCGCCGCCCTTCTCGACCATCGCGGGCAGGACCCGCTGGACGAGGGCGAGCTGGTGCAGATAGTTGCCCCGCATCATGACGGTGGCGTCGGCGAGGTCGACGTCGAGCAGTCGGTCCATGTTGCCCGCAGTCTGGGCGTAGGCATTGTTCACGAGCACGTCGACGCGCCCCCAGTCGGCGAGCACCCGGTCGGCGGCGGCGAGGACCGACGCGCCGTCGAGCAGGTCCATCGGCACCGCGAGTGCCTCCACTCCGAGGGCACGGATCTCGGCGGCGGTGGTGTCGAGGCTGCCGGGCACCGGAATGTCCGCGCCATGGGTGCGTGGCGCGACGCGGCCGTCACCCTCCCGCACCGTCCGCGCGGTGACGGCGACGTCGAAACCGTTGCGGGCGAATGCGAGTGCCACCTCACGGCCGATTCCCCGGCTCGCACCGGTCACGAAGGCGACCGGGCGGCCGCTCGGTCCCGCGGACGTCGTCGCCTCCGACAGGGTCGGCTCCGTCGTGTCAGACACCGAGGAACCGCGTCCGGCCCGATGCCGCGAATTGCGCTTCCAGTTCACGCTTGTCATCGTCGGACATCGCGACGTAGTGCGGTGCCCCTCGTCCCTCCCAGCGGAACACCGGTTCGTCGCAACGCCACAACTGCGACTGCAGCTCCCGCTTGAGCACCTTGTTGGATCCGGTCACCGGGAGATCCGTTGACACCCTGACGAATCGGGGTGCCGCCTTCGTTCCGAGATCGTCCTGGCCGGTGAGGAACGACGCGAACTCCTCCGCGTCGAAATCCGTCTGGTCCGACACCTCGATCGCAGCCATCACCTGGTCGCCGGATCTCGGGTCCGGGATCGCGTACACGCCGGTCGCGATCACCTTCGGGTGACGACGCAGGATCCGTTCGATCATCAGCGCGGACGTGTTCTCCCCGTCCACGCGGATCCAGTCGCCCTTGCGTCCGGCGAAGTAGATGAATCCGGCCTCGTCGACGTAGCCGAGGTCGCCGGTCCAGTACCAACCGTGCTTGATGCGGTCGGCGACGGCCTGCTCGTTCTTGTAGTAGCCCTCGAACCGCTTCGCGCCGCCGCGGTCGATCATCTCGCCGATCGCCTCGTCGGGGTTGAGGACCCGGCCGTGCTCGTCGAGCCGGGCCCGCTCGCATTCGACCAGGGTGTCCGGGTTGACGACGGCGATCTCGTCGTGTGCCGGCCTGCCCAGTGCCCCTTCGGGTGCCGCCGGGTCGAGTCGCACCGAACCGGCGCCCTCCGACGAACCGTAGCCCTCGAAGAGTTCGGCACCGAAGCGCCGGACGAACTCGGCCTTGTCCTCGGGGGACGCCTCGGTTCCGAAGCCGCGCACCAGGGTGTTGTCGATGTCGTCGGACTGCTCGGGAGTCGCCATCAGATACGACAGCGCCTTGCCGACGTAGGTGAAGAACGTGGCGCCGAAGTACCGGACGTCGGGCAGGAACCCCGACGCGGAGAACTTCCGCGCCGCGGGCAGGCAGACGGTGGCCCCGTTGGCCAGGGCCGGAGCCCACAGCGCCATCAGCGCGTTGCCGTGGAACAGCGGCATGCAGCAGTAGTCGACGTCGCCGGGAACGTGCCCGTACTTGACGGTGTTCGCGTACGCGAGACGCGCGAGCCGGCCCTGGCTGCACCGGACCGCCTTCGACGCACCGGTGGTGCCGGAGGTGAACAGCAGCAGGAACAGACTGTTCTCGTCGACCTCCGGGTCCGCAGCGGGTTCCACCCGGTGCGCGTCGATCCGCGCCGGGTAGTCGGGCGCGTCGACGAGAACGAAGCGGTCGTCGGTGAGCCCGAGGTCGAGACCCTTGAGCGTCGCCATCCCGTCCGTGTCGGTGACGATGAGCTGACAGTCGACGTACCGGATCTCCGCTTCCAGTTCGGCGCCGCGACGGGTGGGGTTGATGCCGACGATCGTCGCGCCCGACAGCGCGGCGCCGCCGAGCCAGAACAGGAATTCCGGGACGTTCTCGAGCAGCACCCCGATGTGGAAGGGCCCGTCGCCGCGCAGGCTCCGTGCCAGCTCGCCGCGGGCCGCGCTCTCGTGGACGGTCTCGTCCCATGTCCAGTCCCGGTCCCGGGTCCGGGTGCCGAGCTGCTGGTCGCCCAGGCGGTCGAGCAGCATCTCGGCGATCGTCGCGCGTTCCATTCCACTCCTTCGACGTCATCGCTGCGGCGCACTCGACACACGCGAATGCCACGGTAGAGGGCACCCGGTCGCCTGTCGGGCCGTTTGCCCGAGTTCCACCGATACAGCGTTGACCCGAAGTTATCGACGACCGATTGGGGACTCTCCACAGAGTCCCGGTCAGTGGAAGTCCCTTCCCTGTACCCCGTCCGGCGTGTGATCCTTCGTGCATTCCGAGGACGTGAGAAAGGCCACAGATCCGATGACCACCTCCACCGACCCGCAGGCATACCTCGCCGCCGTCGTCGGCCGGCTGACCGGCCCGAACGCACCCTTCGAGCTGGTCGAGGAAGAAGTCCGCGGGGCGCGGATGCCGGTGATGCGCCACCGCAACCACGCCGTCCACGAACTGCTGACCGCCTCCCGCGCGTTCGGCGACCGCGACTACCTCGTCACCGAGACCCGGCGCATGTCGTTCACCGAGCACGCAGACGCGGTGGCCGCGCTGGCGCGGGCCCTGGCCGACGAGTACGGAGTCGGGGTCGGTGACCGGGTTGGCATCCTCGCCGCCAACACGATCGAGTGGGTGCTCACGTTCTGGGCGACACAGTCCCTCGGGGCGATCGCGGTCGGTCTGAACGGGTGGTGGGTGCCCCGCGAGATCGAACACGGCGTGAACCTGACCACGCCGACGGTGCTCGTCGCGGATGCAAAGCGTGCGGCGATCCTCGCGCAGACGGACGTCGACCTCCCGATCCTGACCATGGAGGAGGACGTGCCGCGGCTCGTCGAGGCGCACCGGGGTGCCGAACTGCCCACCGCCGACGTCTCCGAGGACGACCCCGCGGTCATCCTGTTCACCAGCGGAACCAGCGGCAAGCCGAAGGGTGCGCTGCATTCGCAGCGGAATCTGCTAGCAGTCGTCGACTACCACCGGTACAACGACGCGCTGCTCGACGCGTTCGCGGGCCGCGAGTACGACGCGGCGCGCCCCAGCGATCTGCGGTACCTGCTCAGCTCGCCGCTGTTCCACATCGCGAGCCTGCACAACCTCGTGGTTCCGCGCCTGGCCACCGGCAGCACCGTCGTCCTGTACGAGGGCGCCTTCGACGTCGACCGGGTGCTCGCACTCGTCGAGCGGGAGAAGGTCACCAACTGGGGTGCGGTTCCGACGATGGCGTCCCGGCTCATCGAGCACGGCAACGTCCGCAAGTACGACACCTCCTCGCTGACAGCGTTCTCGCTGGCCTCGGCGCCGTCCTCCGTGGCGTTCAAGCAGCGCCTCCGGGAGGAGGTGCCGTTCGCGAAGGACTCCCTCGTCGACAGCTACGGCCTCACCGAGTGCAGCACCGGCATCGCCGTCGCCAGCCCGATGGACGTCCAGATGTTCCCGGGCACCCTCGGCAAGCCGATCTTCGGTGTCGCGATGGAGATTCGCGACCCGTTCGGGGAGCGCGTCGCCGACGGCGAGGAGGGCGAGGTCTGCGTCCGCAGCGCCTACGTCATGCTCGGCTACTGGGACAACCCGGAAGCGACCTCTGCCGCGATCCGTGACGGCTGGCTGCACACCGGCGACTTCGGCCGCGTCGACGACGGCCGGTTGCGGCTGACGGGACGGCGTTCCGACCTGATCCTGCGCGGCGGCGAGAACATCTACCCCGTCGAGATCGAGCAGTGTCTCGACGAGCACACCGACGTCGTGGAGTGCGTGGTCGTGGGTGAGGCGCACGAGGATCTGGGCCAGGAGGTCGCGGCGATCGTCGTCGTCCGCGCTGGCGCCACCGTGTCGGAGGAGGAGCTGCGGGAATACGCAGCCGAGCGGCTCTCCTACTTCAAGGTGCCGACCCGCTGGCGGCTGACGACGGAACCGTTGCCGCGCAACGCGACCGGCAAGGTGTCGCGCGGACAGATCACGTTCTGACGTCGATGGACCTGCAGTGGACGGTGGACCGACTCGCCGCGACGGAGGCGGTTCGGGATCTCGTCGTCTCCTACTCGCACCTCATCGATCGCGGTGAGCTGGAGGCGGTTGCCGCGCTGTTCGCCGACGCCGTCTACGGGCTGTGCGACGGCGACCGGGTCCCGGTCGGCGGGATCGTCGACCGGGACGCCGCCGCGGTCCGGCAGGCGAACGAGTCGTTCATCGCGATGTACGGTGATCCGCCGTCACCGCGGACCAAGCACGTCACCACGAACATCCTGGTCACCGTGTCGGACGACAACGCCACGGCGAGCGCGGTGTCGTACGTGACGGTTCTGCAGGGAACGGACGACCTGCCGCTGCAGCCGATCCTGACGGGTCGGTACTTCGATCGGTTCGCGCGCGTGGACGGTCGGTGGCGGTTCTCCCAGCGGTTGTTCTGCATGGACCACACCGGGGACATGAGCGCCCACGCGCGGCGAGCGCTGCGCGGAGACTGACGGACCACATACAGGTCGGGCCCGAGAAGGAGTTGCCGTGACCAGTGCCCACCCGCCGGAACCGGATCCGAGCGATCTGCGGGATCTCCTGGCCAAACAGGAGATCCACGAGGTGGTGCTGCGATACTGCCGCGGGATCGACCGCCTCGACCTGGATCTGGTGCGCAGCTGCTACCACCCGGACGGCATCGACCACCACACCGGCTTCGACGGCACCGTCGACGAGTACATCGCCTGGGTGGGGCCGAAACTCGAGTCGCTCGGCGGCACCATGCACTTCGTCGGGAACCACCTCGTCGAACTGCTCGGAGACGTCGCGATCAGCGAGACCTACGCCACGAACGTGCACTGGGGACACCCGCGCCGTGGCGACTTCACCAGCGGGGCCCGGTTCGTGGACCTGATGGAGCGCAGGGACGGCCGGTGGGCGATCGCCGAGCGCTGGGCGGTGCGCGAGTGGACCCGTTCGGACGAGGGTCGGATGATCGCGCCCGAGGACCGAGGGCCCCGAGGAACCCGTGGCGGCGAGGACCTGCTCGACACGCTGCGCGCCCGACTGCAACGCCGAGCAGCTCCGTCCTCCGCACGCAGGAGCGCCGCAGGCGCCTAGGATCGGCAGCGTGTCCGGTGCGGATTCGACGGCGTCCGCCGTCGCGGAGCTACGCTCCCGCCTCGACGGCGACGTCGAGGACGACACTCGCCGTCGCGCCGAGTACTCGTCCGACGCATCCAACTACCGGGTGGTGCCGCGGGCCGTGGTGTTTCCCCGCTCCGACGAGGACGTGGCGGCCACCCTCGCGACCGGCCGGGAGCACGGCCTACCGGTGACCGCGCGCGGAGCGGGAACATCCGTTGCGGGCAACGCGATCGGACCCGGACTCGTCCTCGACTTCAGCCGTCACCTGAACCGGATCGTCGACCTCGACCCGGACTCCCGAACCGCGCTCGTGCAACCGGGTGTCGTGCTGTCGACGCTGCAGCGCACAGCGGCGGAGCACGGACTGCGGTTCGGACCCGACCCGTCCACCCAGGACCGGTGCACCGTCGGAGGCATGCTCGGCAACAACGCCTGCGGACCGCGCGCGGTGACGTGGGGGCGCACCGCCGACAACGCCCGCTCGCTGCGGATACTCGACGGGGGCGGCGCCGAACGCATCCTTGCGAACAGCCTGTCCGCCGTACCCGGCCTGGACGGGTTCGTCGCGGCGAACCTCGCGACGCTGCGCACCGAACTGGGACGTTTCGACCGTCAGGCGTCCGGGTTCTCCCTCGAGCACCTGCTGCCCGAGCGGGGACATTCCGTGGCGAAGGCGTTCGTCGGTACCGAGGGCACGTGCGGGCTGATCCTCGACGCCACCGTCGACCTCGTCCCGGTGCCGACCGCGACCGCGCTGGCGGTGCTCGGCTATCCCGACATGCCGACCGCCGCGGACGACGTCCCCGCGTTGACGGCGGGGCACCCGCTCGCGGTGGAGGGCATCGACGCCCGGCTGGTGGAGGTGGTGCGGCAGCACAAGGGTGCCGCCTCGGTTCCCGACATGCCGCGCGGCGGCGGCTGGCTGTTCGTCGAGACGGCAGGCGCCACCACCGAGGAGGCGATGGACGCGGCGGCCCGCCTCTGCCGGTCGTCGGCGGCGGTGGACACGCGGGTCGTGCCCACCGGTCCGGAATCCGCTGCACTGTGGCGCATCCGGGCGGACGGCGTCGGACTGTCCGGGCGGACCCGGGCGGGCACCCCCGCCTGGCCGGGCTGGGAGGACGCCGCAGTGCCCCAGCACCGGCTCGGACGGTATCTGCGCGAGTTCGACACGCTGATGGGCGAACACGGCGTGGACGGCGTGCTGTACGGGCACTTCGGCGACGGGTGCGTGCACGTCCGGCTCGACTTCCCGTTCGACCGGGCACCGCAACGGTTCCGGGAGTTCCTCGTCGATGCGGCCACACTCGTTGCCGCACACGGTGGTTCGATGTCCGGCGAGCACGGCGACGGCCGGGCCCGGTCGGAGTTGCTACCGCTGATGTACTCCCCCGCAGCGCTGTCCGCGTTCGCCGGATTCAAGGCACTGTTCGATCCCGCAGAGGTACTCAATCCCGGCGTGGTGGTCGATCCGGCAGCGGTCGACGCCGATCTTCGGGTCCCCGCCGCCGTGCCGGTCTCACCGGTGGGCGGACTCGCCCTCGCCGAGGATCGGGGGGACCTGTCGATCGCCGCCCATCGCTGCGTCGGAATCGGCAAGTGCCGAGCGGACTCCGGCGACTTCATGTGCCCGTCGTACCGCGCGACCCGCGACGAGAAGGACAGCACCCGCGGACGCGCCCGCGTCCTGCAGGAGACGATCAACGGCACCCTCGTCACCGGCGGTTTCGCCTCCGACGAACTCGCCGACTCCCTCGACCTGTGCCTGTCGTGCAAGGCCTGCGCCACGGACTGTCCCGCAGGGGTCGACATGGCGTCCTACAAGTCGGAGGTACTGCACCGGCGGTACCGCCACCGGCTGCGTCCGCCCTCGCACTACACGCTGGGGCAGCTGTCGCGATGGACGGCGCTCGCGTCACGGATACCGGCACTCGTGAACGCGGCCGCGGCGGTCTCGCCCCTGCGCCGTGGCGGGCTCCGACTCGCGGGGCTGGACCCGCGCCGCGACGTGCCCCCGCTCGCCCGGCAGAGTTTCCGCCGCTGGTGGCGGAGGCGGCCACCCACCACCACCGGGCGGGAGGTACTGCTGTGGGTCGACACCTTCACCGACGGCTTCACACCGGGAGTCGCCCGCGCCGCCGTCACCCTCCTCGAATCCGCCGGATACCGCGTCACCGTCACCGAGCGCCGCACCTGCTGCGGGCTCACCTGGATCACCACCGGCCAACTCGACGGTGCGCGACGGCAGCTCGCCGCCACCCTCGATCAACTCGCGCCACACGTCGACGCGGGGCTCACCGTCGTCGCACTCGAACCCTCCTGTGCCGCCGTGCTGCGGTCGGACTCCACCGAACTGCTACCGGACGACCCGCGGTCGGGTCGAGTCGCGGCGGCCACCCGAACCCTCGCCGAGTTCCTCACCGACGCCACGACCCCGGACGGCGCCGCGTGGCAACCGCGGGACCTGCGCGGCGTCGAGGTCGTCGTCCAGCCGCACTGCCACCACCATGCGGTGCTCGGGTTCCGCACCGATCGCGCCCTCCTCGACCGCACCGGAGCCACCGTCCACCAGCTCTCCGGCTGCTGCGGTCTGGCAGGCAACTTCGGCATGGAACGCGGCCACCACGACGTCTCGGTGGCAGTCGCAGCCAATTCCCTGCTACCCGCCCTGACCGGCCGTCCCGACGCGATCCTGCTCGCGGACGGCTTCTCGTGCCGAACCCAGTCCGCCCAGCTGGCGGGCCGTTTCGGCGTGCATCTCGCGGAACTCCTCGTCGACGACGCGACCCGAGGTCCCACCATCGAGCCGTGACGTACGGCACCATCAGGTCGGCCGGCTCACTCCGACCCGGTCCGATCCCGAAGGGCTGGTGAAGCAGTGGCAAACACACGCACGCGCTCGAAGAAGGTGGCCGCAACCCTGTCCGGGGCAGCCGTCGCCGCGGTCGCCGTCACCCTGACGGCGGCCCCAACCGCATCCGCGCAGGGCGCCGTACCCGCCGCGCCGACGATCACGGCGACCGCCGACGGCACCGACGTGACGATCAGCCTGGACGACCCGAACTCCGGGATCGAACACGCCCTCACCGGCTGCTCGGCGGTGCTGATCGACCCGGTCAAGGCGGTGCCCCTGCTCCCCTCGCTCGTCGCGGGCGAGTTCCCGCCGCTCGACCAGATCGATCCCGCGATCCTCGCCTGGGGCCCCGGGCTGCCCCCGACCTCCGCCCTCGACCGGACCCAGACCTACGTCGCAACCGGCATCCCCGCCGGGGTCCACCTCGCCGTCGGAGTCTGCGTCAACACGCTCGCCCCCGGTGATCCCGGCGTCGCGTTCACGCCGGTGTTCGTCGGTGGACCCCTCGAGATCGGCTCGTCGGTGCTCGACGCGGGATCGTCCGTGATCGGCCTCGGCACCGGTTAGGCGACTTCGTTCGCCTGTGCGCGCTTTTGGTAGTGGGGACTACCAAAAGCGCGCACAGGTGCGACGCGCCTACGTCTGCGCGACGGTGCGGAGCGCGTCGGCCAGGGCGATGCCGTTCTCGTCGAATGCCGTCAGGATCGCCTGGCTCAGATGCCGCTGCACCGCCCACTGCTTGCCCGGCTTCACCTTGACCGTCAGGCGCAACGTGACGGATGTCGCGGTCACGCTGTTCACGCCGAGCACCTCGGGTTCACCGAGGACGGCGTCCTCGATCGTCGTGTCCTGTGCCGCCGCCGACGCGGCGGCCGCTGCCACCTCGGTGGCCCGGGAGATCGCCGCCCCGTGCGCCACCGGCAGGTCCACCACCGCGACCGCGTGGCCCTGGCTCATGTTGCCGACCCGCGCGATCTCTCCGTTACGGCAGTACCAGAGGGTTCCGTTGACGTCCCGGATCGTGGTCACCCGCAGGCCGACGCTCTCGACCGTGCCCACCGCCTCTCCGACGTCGATGACGTCACCGACGCCGTACTGGTCCTCGAGCAGCATGAACATCCCGGTGAGAAAGTCACGGACGAGGTTCTGCGCGCCGAATCCGAGTGCGACACCGACCACTCCCGCAGACGCGATCAGCGGTGCCACGTTGACGCTGAACACGGTCAGGATCTGCAGCACACACCAGGTCAGGGTGGCAATGGACACGACCGACTTCAGGACCGATCCGATCGTGCGGGCACGCTGGGCGCGGCGCTGCGCCGCCACCGAGTCGCGCACGCCCGCCGGCAACCGCTCCTTGAGCGGAACCAACAGGCGTGGCTCGGTTCCCGGTCGCTCCTTCGTCGCGCGGTCGATGGCCCGGTGCAGGGCGAACCGCAGGACGAACGCGATGACCACGTAGACCGCGATGTCGATGGGTCGGTCGACCAGCCACATCTGCGCCGTGTCGGACAGTGCCAGTGAGTTCGCTTGGTACAACATCGACGCCGACCTTACGGAAGGGCTCGAGGCCGCCGCAGACCCGCTGCACACCCGCCGGTTCTCGTCGTGTCACACGCCACATCCCACGATCCGTCGACCACATCGGGCACCATCAGACCTCAGGGTTCGTTACAGGCCGACCAACTCGAAGGCTGGTGACCAGTGGACCGCACCACCACGCGCTCGACGAGAACAGCCGCGGCGCTCGCCGGAGCGCTCGCCCTCACATCCGCATCCGCCCTGCTCTCCACGCCCACCGCATCCGCACAGATTCCACCGCCGGAACCGCCGAGCATCACCACGACGGTCGAGGGCAACGAGGTGACGATCGATCTGGTCGATCCGAACAGGGGGCTCTCGCACCTTCTCACGGCGTGCACGGCCGCACTGGTCAACCCCGTCAAGGGCGTCAACCTGCTGCCCGCGATAGCCGCGGGCACGCTGCCACCGATCAGCGAGATCGATCCCGCCGTCTTCGAGTGGGGCCCGTCGCTGCTCACGACGAACGCCGCGGTCCGGGAACGGACGTACGAGCTCGGCGAGATCCCGTCCGGGGTCTACGCCGCCGTCGGGTTCTGCATCAACCCGAACATCACGAACCCGTCGGTCGACTTCGAACCGGTCTTCGTCGGCGGCACCATCGAGGTCGGGTCGGCAGTCCTCGACCTCGGCAGTGCCGTCGTCGACACGCCGGGGGCGCTGGCGGCGATCCTGGACCTGCTCGGCATCGACACCGGCAGCCTCGGCAGTTCCGTCGGATCGGGTGACGCGACGGTCGGGTCCGGCGACGCGACGGTCGGGTCCGGCGACGCGACAATCGGCTCGGGCGACGCGACCGTCGGCAGCAACTGAGCGATTCGATCAGTCGACGTTCGGCGCCCACTGCACGCCGTTGATGTGACCGCCCCCGTCGACGAACAACGTGTTGCCGGTCAGGTAGCGGGAGTCGTCACCGGCGAGGAAGGCGGCGACGCTGCCGATGTCGTCGAGGGGGTCACCGATCCGGCCCATCGGGTTGGCGGCCTCCTGCGCCGCCGCCATCTGCGGGTTGGCCTCGGCAACACGCTTGTAGGCGGCGCTCTGCGCGCCCGGGCAGATGACGTTGCAGCACACCTGTTTCGGTGCCCACTCCCGTGCGGCGGTGCGCGTCATGCTGCGCAGGGCCTCCTTGGCGGCGTTGTAGTACACCGAGTACATGTGCGCGTTGACGCCGTTGAGGCTGCACATGTTGATCACCCGGCCGGTGCCGTGCGCGGCGAGCGCGGGGTACGCGCGCTGCATGGCCCAGAACGCCGACATCACGCCCATGTCGAAGCCGGCCCGCATGTTGTCCTCGGTGGTCTTCTCGAGGCGGGCGTATCCCAGTGGGCGCCAGGCGTTGTTGACGAGGATGTCGAGCCGGCCGAACTCGCCGGTCGCCGCGTCGACCATCGCGTGCACCTGCTCGCGGTCGGTGACGTCGGTGCGCACGAACGTCGCCCGCGTTCCCCACTCGTCGGTCAGCCAGCGCGCGGTGTCGGCTCCCGCCGCCTCGTCGATCTCGGCGACGAGCACGCTCGCCCCCTCCCGCGCCAGTGCACCCGCGACGCCGCGGCCGATGCCCATCCCGGCACCGGTGACCACGGCGACCCGCCCGTCCAGCTTGCCCATTCTCATTCCATCTCCGAATTCGGCTGAAGGGCACCTTCATGCGGTCAGACCGAACGAAGGTGCCCTTCACCCTGTGTGTGGGGATCGATCCCGGGGCCCGTCAGCGGGGGCGAGGGACCGTCTTGTCGACGAACAACGCCTCCACGGACACGCACACCGTGCCGTCCGCGGTGCGGATGTCACCGATCGTGTTGATCTTGCGCCCGTCCTGCGCGACCAGCCGGCCCGTCAGGGTCAGCGGTTCGAACAGCGGCGTCGGGCGGTGGTAGCGCACGTTGAGCTGAGCGGTCGCCCCGCTGCGCCCGGCCCAGGCGTTCGCCACGCCGAGCAGGTGGTCGAGCAGCAGCGCCGAGACACCACCGTGGGCGTGCCCGGGCGGGCCCTGGTAGGGCATGGTGAGCGTGACGACGCTCTGCACCGACCCGTCCTCCCGGCCCTCGACCACCAGCGGCGGGGCGATCGCGTTCTCCGGGCCGGTCACCGGATCGTGACGGGTGACGCCCTCGCCTGCCCACATGTCGACGAGTCGTTCCGCGACCGCAGGCGCGTGCTCCTCGAGATGCTCGGCGATGCTGTTCAGTTCCTCCGCGACCCGTTCGAGGTTCGCGTTGGTTCGGTCGGTGCGCAGCAGCGCATCGACGACTCGCCGCGCCGCCGCGGTCGCGTGGTCGACGGCGGTGTCCTGCGGCGCCGAGGTGAGGACCGTCCCGTCCGGCGCGGTCCCGACGGTGGGATGGGTGCTCGGATCGACTCTCACCGGATCTCCATGCTCGCGTGGGTGAGCACCGGCCGGCCGTCCCGCTCGGGGCAGGTGGCGAGCAGCGTCAGCGTGTCACCGTCGCGCCAGACGGCGGTCTCGACGGTCTCCCCGGGGTACAGCGATCCGGCGAACCGAACCGAGAACGACTGCACGCGTGTGGGATCCCCGTCGAGGACGCCGTCGACGACCGCCTTGCACACGACACCGTACGACGCGAGCCCGTGCAGGATCGGCTGGTCGAAACCGGCCATCCTGGCGAACGCCGGGTCGGCGTGCAACGGGTTGAGGTCGCCGCTGAGCCGGTACACCAGCGCCTGCTGCGTCGACGTCGGCGACACCAGCACCTTGTCGGGTTCGCGCTCCGGCGCCGCCCCGGACGTCTCCGGTCCGGCGTCGCCGCCGAAGCCGCCCTCGCCACGAGCCCAGATCTGCATCGCGCTGGTCCACAACGGATTTCCGTCGGCGTCGGCCGCCGACTGCTCGAGCACGATCACCGCCGCCTTGCCCTTGTCCCACACGTCGGCGACCCGCGACGACACCGTCGCGGTCCCCGCGGCGGGGATGGGGGCGTGCACGGTCAGCGACTGCCCGCCGTGCAGGATCTTGCGCAGGTCGACGTCGATGCCGGGCATGGCCATCCCGGCCGGCGTCACCGCGCCGGCCGAGACGCCCTGCCCGGCGACCATCGCGAAGGTCGGCAGGACCTTCAGGTCCTTCTCGTACACCCAGCCGAGTTCGGCCGGGTCCAGCGAGTGCACGCCCGCACCCAGACCCAGGTGGTACAGGATCACGTCGCGTTCGGTCCACGCGGCGCCGCGGACGGTGGGTGCGGCCGACAGCGCGGCCTTCACGTCGATCGGCATGTCGTTACGACTCCTCGGAGAGAGTTCCGGACCGGTACAGCGTGACGACGCACGCCCCACCGAGTCCCAGATTGTGTTGCAGGCCAACGGTTGCCCCGTCGACCTGTCGGGCGTCGGCCTGTCCGCGCAGCTGCCACGTCAGCTCCGCGCACTGCGCCAGACCGGTGGCGCCGAGCGGATGTCCCTTGGAGATGAGGCCACCGGAGGGGTTGACGACCCAGCGCCCGCCGTAGGTGGTGGCGCCGGACTCGACCAGCTTGCCGCCCTCACCGGGGGCGCACAGGCCGAGGCCCTCGTAGGTGATGATCTCGTTGATCGCGAAGCAGTCGTGCAGTTCGATCACGTCGACGTCGTCGACGGTGAGTCCGGACTGCGCGAACACCTGCTCGGCCGCCGCACGCGTCATCGGCGCACCGACGACGTCGATCATCGACTTCTCCGCGAACGCCTCGGTGGTGTCGGTGGTGAGGGCCTGCGCGACGATCTCGACCGCCCGGTCCTCGAGCCCGTGCTCGCGGACGAACTTCTCGCTGACGACGATCGCGGCGCCGGCGCCGTCCGACGTCGGGGAGCACTGCGAGCGGGTGAGCGGCGGATGGATCATCTTGTCGCCCATGACCTGTTCGAGGGTGTACTCGTTCTGGAACTGGGCGTACGGGTTGTTCACCGAGTGCTTGTGGTTCTTCACCGCGACGGCGGCGATCTGCTCGGCGGTGGTGCCGTAACGCTCCATGTGCTCGACGGCGGCGTTGCCGAACAACTGGGCGGTCATCGGGCCCTTCGCCCACCCGTGCTTCTCCACCATCACCTTCAACTGGTCGTCGAGGGTGGTGACCTTCGGCATCTCACCGGTGCCGGTCATCGAGGTCTTCGTCATCTTCTCGAAGCCGACGGCGAGCGCGCAGTCCACGAAACCGGCCTGCACCCACTCCCGGGCCATGAACAGCGCCGTGGACCCGGTGGCGCAGTTGTTGTTGACGTTGACGATCGGGATGCCCGTCAACCCGGTTTCGTACAGGGCCCGCTGACCGGCCGTCGACGCCCCGAAGACGTAGCCGGCGGCAGCGCGCTGGACCTGCGAGTACTCGATACCCGCGTCCGCGAGAGCCTTGCCGACGGCCTCGGTGACCATGTCCGGGTACTCCCAGTCCCGGGACTCGATCTTCTCGAACTTGGTCATGCCGACGCCGACGACGAAGGTGCGATTCATGCTGTGATGCTCACTTTCCAGGTTCAGGATCGCGCGGCAGACCGAGGATCCGCTCGCCGATGATGTTCAACTGAACATTCGTCGTACCACCTGCGATCGACATGGACTGCAAACTCAGGAACATTTGCGTTGCCGACTTGCGCTTCCGGTCACCGAGCAGGGACGCGGTACCCGCCCATTCCATGGCGACCTCCCAGACCTGCTGGATGTGCTCGACGCCGAGGAGCTTGGCGATCGACGACTCGGCGCCCGGCTGGGCCCCGCTCAGGGACCGCAGCGTGGTGCGCAGGCCCATCAGTCCACCGGACTGGGCGTCGCACAGCACCTTCCCCAGGACGGTGAGCTGCTCGTCGTCCAGACCACCGGGGATCGTCCCGGCCAGCGTGAGCAGCGCCTCGCCACCCGATCCGAGCGACGAGTCGTGCGACAGCGACACCCGTTCGTTCGCGAGGGTGGTGCGGGCGAGCTTCCAGCCGTCGCCGGGCTCGCCGACCAGGCACTCGTCGGGGACGAACACGTCGTCGAAGAACACCTCGTTGAACAACGACTCGCCGGTGATCTCGCGCAGCGGGCGGATGTCGAGGCCCTCGGAGTTGCGGACGTCGATGAGGAAGTAGGACAGGCCCTTGTGCTTGGGGACGTCGCCGTCGGTACGGGCGAGGCAGATGCCCCAGTGCGCGTCGCGCGCCATCGACGTCCACACCTTCTGGCCGTTGAGCTTCCAGCCGCCGTCGACCTTCGTCGCCTTGGTGGAGAGCGCGGCGAGGTCGGATCCGGCGCCGGGCTCGGAGAACAGCTGGCACCACACCAGGTCGCCGCGCAGCGACTGCGGGAGATACCGCTCGACCTGCTCGGTGTTCCCGTGCGCGATGAGGGTCGGAACCACCCAGTTGCCGATGATCATGTCGTGCGGTTCGAGGGCGGCGGCGCGGAGTTCCTCGGCGATCACCAGCTGGGTGACGGCGTCGGCGCCCTTGCCCCACGGCGCAGGCAGGTGCGGCGACGTGTAGCCCCGCTCGGCGAGGTACGCCGTGCGCGCGGCACCCTCCAGCTCGGTCGCGGGGGCGAGTTCGGCCCGCACGTCGGCGCGGATCCGTTCGGCCTCCGGCGGCAGCTCCACGCTGAGGACGCGGCGTGCCCCGTCGAGGGTCAGCTGCGCGACGCGGCGTCTCCAGGAAGCGGTGGACCCGAGCAGGATTCGCAGTGTGTGGGCGCGGCGCATGTACAGGTGCGCGTCGTGCTCCCAGGTGAACCCGATACCGCCGAGGACCTGGATGCACTCCCGCGTCACCCGGAACGCCGACTCGAGCGCCACCGCACCGGCCACCGCGGCGGCCAGCGACGCCTCGGCCGCGTCGACGTCCTCGCGCTGGGCACGGGCCGCGTCCCAGGCGGTGACCCGGGCCTGCTCCGACAGGCTCAGCATGCGGGCGACCGTGTGCTTGACGCCCTGGAACTGGCCGATCACCCGGCCGAACTGCTGACGCACCCGCGCGTAGTCGGCGGCGGTGGTCGTCGCCCAGTCGGCCAGGCCCGACGCCTCCGCCGCGAACAGGGTCGCGGCGATGTCGAGGACCCGCTGCGCATCGAGGGCGAGGACGTCGCCGTCGGCGAGCGTGACACCGTCCGCGGTGACCTCGGCGTTGCGGCGCACGACGTCGTGGCTGGGGAGCTCGGTGACGTCGAGACGGTCCCGCGCGACGACGACGAACCGGGTCACGCCCGCGTCGTCGGCGGCGAGCAGGAAGACGTCGCCGACGTGACCGCCGAGCACGACACCGGAGGTGCCGGTCAGGGTGGCCGTGTCACCGTCGCGGGTGATCGTCAGCCCGCCCGCCTGCACCGCGACGGCGCCGAACAGGGTGCCGTCGGCGAGGCCGGTCAGCTCGGCGGTGCGGCCTGCCTCGTGGAGGACGGCGGAGACGACGACCGTCGGGAGGAACGGACCGGGAACCATCGCGCGGCCGAGTTCCTCTGCGACGAGCGCGGTTTCGAGGAGGCCGCAGTCGGCACCGCCGAACTCCTCCGGCAGGTGCAGGCCGAGCACGCCGAGCTCGGCGAGGGAGGCCCAGTAACCGGGCCGGGTCTCGACCTTCGCCTCGACGGCGTTCCGGATCACGTCGGGGGTGGCGTGTCGGGCGGCCCAGCCGCGGACGGAGTCGCGGAGTTCGCGGTCCTCGTCGGTCAATCCGATGGTCATGTGAGGTTCCTTTACGTGAGAGCCGCCCCACCCGGCCTGCCCCTCCGGCATGAACGGAACCGTTCAGTCGAGTGGACCGAGTGAACGGTTCGTTCATTCGATACGAGGTGAAGCCCGCGGCGTGCGGTGGAGACGAGTCGTCGTCCGGCATGAACGGAACCGTTCATGCCGGGGGGCGGGCGGTCAGAGACGTTCGAGGATGGTGGCGGTGGAGAGGGCGCCGCCGGCGCACATGGTGACCAGGGCGGTGGTGCGGTCCGACCGCTCGAGTTCGTGCAGCGCGGTGGTGATCAGTCGGGCGCCGGTGGAGCCGACGGGGTGGCCGAGCGCGATGGCGCCGCCGTTGACGTTGACCTTGGCGAGGTCCGCGCCGAGGACCTGCGCCCAGGACAGCGCGACGGACGCGAACGCCTCGTTGATCTCGACGAGGTCGATGTCGTCGAGCGTCATGCCGGCGCGGTCGAGGACGGCGCGGGTGGAGTCGATGGGACCGTCGAGGTGGTAGTACGGGTCTGCGCCGACGAGCGTGGACGCGACGATGCGGGCGCGTGGGCGCAGCCCGGCCTCGCGGGCCTTGTCCTCGCTCATCAGGAGCACGGCGGCGGCGCCGTCGCTGATCTGCGACGCGTTGCCCGCGGTGTGGATGCCGCCCTCGATCACGGGCTTCAGCGCGGCGAGCGCCTCGGCGGTGGTCTCCCGGAGCCCGCCGTCGCGGGTGACGGTGGCGACCTCGCCGGTCGGCTCGCCCTCCTTGGTGACGACGGGCGCCTGCACGGGGACGATCTCGCGGTCGAATCGGCCCTCTGCCCAGGCCACGGCGGCGCGGCGCTGCGATTCGAGGCCGAACGCGTCGACGTCGCCGCGCTTGATGCCTCGCTTCTCGGCGATCCGCTCGGCGGAGGTGAACTGGTCACCCATGTCGATGGTCCAGTCGTCCGGGTAGGGGTTGCCGGTTCCGGGGGCGTTGGCCTGACCGAGGAACACCCGGCTCATCATCTCGACACCGCAGCCGATGCCTGCGTCGATCTGCCCGGACGCGATGAGCCCGGCGACCATGTGGACGGCCTGCTGGGACGAACCGCACGCGCAGTCGATCGTGGTAGCAGCCGTCGCAAAGGGCAGTCCGGCATGCAGCCAGGCCTGCCGGGTGACGTTGTTGGACTGCTCGCCGGCCTGGGTGACGACGCCACCGACGAGCTGTCCGACCTGGTCGGCGGGCAGGCCCGTGCGGTCGAGGACGGCGCGCTGCGCTGCGCCGAGCAGGACCGCGGGGTGCAGTCCGGACAGCTGTCCGCGGCGCTTGCCGATCGGTGTCCGGGCGGCTTCGACGATGACGACGTTGCTCATGTTTCGCTCTCCTGCCAGATACGTTTCTGAAACGTATTCTATTTCCGGGAAGAGCCGTGTCCGGCGATGTCCCACCGAGCGGGACCGGCCGTTCCGGAGGGTTCTAGAGTTCGCCGAGCAGCAGGTCGCAGGCGATGCGCAGGTCCGAATCGATGTCCGGGATGGAACTGCGGTTGTTCAGCCCGGCCTGGATCAGGCCGAACCACAACGCGACGACCAACCGGATGACCGTCGCCTGCCGCACAGTCGGCTCGTCGATCCCGGCGGCCCCGAGAAGCAGGTTGTCGAAGTGCCGGTCGATCTTCGCGACGTCCGGGATGGTCGCGGCGTTCGAGGTCGCGTTCGACTGGATCATCGCGGTCGCGAGGAGCGGGGTCCGCAGCAAAGCCCGGGTGGCGTGCTGCAGGGCGTCGTAGACGGCGTCGGCCGGCGTCGTGCTCGCACGCGGGTTCCGGGCGAGCACCGCGCCCATCCGGTCGATCTGGTCCACCATGACGGCCACGAACAGGTGCGACTTGGACGGGAAGTAGCGGTAGAGCGTTCCGATCGCGACGCCGGCGAGCTTCGCGACCTCCTGCATCTGAACCCGTTCGAGTTCCTTCTCGGAACCGAGCTGAGCGGCGACCTTCAGGATGCGACCGTGACGTGCCCGCTGTTCGACCGAACTCGGCTCGGCAGCGTCACGCGCCTCCGCCAATCTCGGCATGTCGGTCCCCCACTTCGTTCACACGGTCACATCGAGCGTAGATCCTGTCACCCGCACCGGTCGCCCAGGGCGATGTTCCGCTCAGTGGGAGCGCATCTGCCTTCCCCCCACGGCCTGCGATTGCCTGTCAGCACATTCGATGCGATGGAGGGCACATGACGGAGTGGACTGACGTATACGACGTGGTCGTGGTGGGATCGGGCGGTGGCGCACTGACCGGCGCCTACACCGCGGCCTCGCACGGCCTGCGGACGGCGGTGCTGGAGAAGACCGGCCTGTTCGGTGGCACCTCCTCGTACTCGGGTGCCTCCATCTGGCTGCCCGGAACGCAGGTGCAGGAACGGGCCGGGCTGCCGGACTCCACCGAACTCGCTCGCACCTATCTGCGCGCGCTGCTCGGCGACGCCGAAGCGGAACGCCAGGACGCCTACGTGGACACCACGCCTGCACTCGTCGAGTTCCTCGAGCAGAACCCGAACCTCGAGTTCGAGTTCCGGTCGTTCCCCGACTACTACAAGGCCGAGGGGCGCCTCGACACCGGTCGCTCGATCAATCCTCTCGACCTCGACCCCGCGGACATCGGTGAACTCGCCGATCTGGTCCGACCCGAGCTGGACCAGGACCGTCGCGGCAAGGGGCACGCCCCCGGCGCGCTGATCGGTGGCCGGGCCCTGATCGGGCGGCTGCTCGCCGCCGTCGCCGGCACCGGCAACGCCGACCTGCGTCCGAACACCGCGGTGACCGATCTCGTCGTCGAGGACGGGCGGGTCGTCGGTGTCGTGGCCACCCACGACGGAAACACCGTCCGGATCAAGGCCACGCGGGGCGTCCTGATGGCCGCAGGCGGCATCGAGGCCAACGACGCCGCGCGCTCCGAGCACGGCACCCCCGGTCGCGCGGACTGGTCGATGGGTCCGATCGGCGCCAACACCGGTGACGCCATCGCGGCAGGTGTCGCGGCAGGCGGCGCCACCGCGCTCCTCGACCAGGCGTGGTTCTGCCCGGGTGTCGCGCAGCCGGACGGGACGGCCGCCTTCCTCGTCGGCATCCGGGGCGGAATCGTCGTCGACGCCGCGGGTGAGCGTTTCCTCAACGAGTCGCTGCCGTACGACCAGTTCGGCCGGGCCATGCACGCCCACGACGAGTCCGACTCCGGCGCGTGGATGATCTTCGATTCCCGTGAGGGCGGCGGACTTCCGGGTATCAGCATCCCGAACACCGCACCGGCCGACCACCTCGCCGCGGGCACCTGGCTGCAGGCCGACACCATCGAGGAGCTCGCCGCGGCGGCGGGACTGCCCGCGGACGGACTCCGCGCGAGCGTCGAATCCTTCAACGGGTTCGCGAAGACCGGTGTGGACGAGGCGTTCCACCGCGGTGAGGATCCCTACGACGCCTTCTTCTGCCCGCCGAACGGTGGCCCGAACAGCGCGCTCACCGCGATCGAGAACGGGCCGTTCTTCGCGGCCCGGATCGTGCTGTCCGACCTCGGCTGCAAGGGCGGCCTGGTGACCGATGTGGACGGCCGGGTGCTGCGCGCGGACGGTTCCACGATCGACGGACTGTATGCAGCGGGCAACACCTCCGCATCGCTGAGCGGTCGGTTCTACCCCGGTCCGGGCGTGCCCCTCGGCACCGCCATGACGTTCTCCTACCGCGCCGCCCTGCACATGGCGGACTGACACCCGATCCGAAACGGCCCCCGTTCGACCGTGTCGGTCGAACGGGGGCCGTTCTTTGTGCCCGCGGTCGGATCCGCGACCGCGGCAGCTCAGTCGGCGGGCAGGATGCGGGCGCGCACCTCACCGAAGCCGATGCGTCCGCCGTTCACGCCGGGCGCGGTCGCGGAGATCGACACCTCGTCGCCGTCCTGCAGGAAGGTGCGCTCCTCACCGGCGACCGTGACGGGCTCGGCCCCGCCCCAGGTCAATTCGATGAACGCACCGCGCTGGTTCTTCTCCGGACCCGAGATGGTGCCGGAGCCGAACAGGTCGCCCGTGGAGGCGGCAGCCCCGTTGACGGTCGTGTGGGCGAGCATCTGCGCCGGCGACCAGTACATCTGGGCGTAGGGCGGGCGGGTGACGATCTCGCCGTTCCATTCGACAGCGAGATCGATGTCCAGACCCCACTTCTCGTCACCCTGCAGGTAGGGGAGCGGCGTCGGATCCTGCACCGGGGTGTCGATCCGGGCGGCCTCCAGCGCGAGCAGCGGAACCACCCACGGGGAGATGGACGTCGCGAAGCTCTTGCCGAGGTTCGGTCCGAGCGGCACGTACTCCCAAGCCTGGATGTCGCGGGCCGACCAGTCGTTGAGGATCACCGCACCGAAGCAGTGTTCCGCGAACCGGTCCGGGGTGATCGACGAACCCATCGGGGAACCGACACCGACGATGAAGCCCATCTCGGCCTCGATGTCGAGGCGCACCGACGGGCCGAAGACCGGCGCCTCGTCGTTCGGGCCCTTGCGCTGGCCCCGGGGACGGACGATGTCGACGCCGGAGGCCACGACGGTGGACGAGCGGCCGTGGTAGCCGACCGGCAGGTGCTTCCAGTTCGGCATCAGCGGATCGGGGTTCTGCGGGCGGAAGAGCCGGCCGAGGTTGGAGGCGTGGTTCTCGGACGCGTAGAAGTCGACGTAGTCGGCGACGGCGATCGGCAGGTGCATCGTCACGTCCTCGACCGCGTGCACCGCGTCGTCCGCGATGTCTCCGGCGACCAGTGCCGTGATCCGTGCCCGGACATCGATCCAGCGATCACGGCCCTGCGCCATGAACGCGTTGAGAGTCGGCTGCGCGAACACGTCGTCGCCGAGGGCCGCGGCGAGGTCGACCACGTGGTCACCGACGCGTACACCGATCCGCGGATCTGTTCCGGCAGTGGAGAAGACGCCGTACGGCAGGTTGTCGACACCGAACAGGGAGTCGTCGGGGATCGAGATGGCGGTCATGCGTGGGTTCCTTCGTCGACTGCGGAAGATTCGAGGTCCGGCACGAGGCCGAGGGCGGTCAGATCCGTGAGCGGGTCACCGATGCTGCAGGTGCCGTACGACCGGAAGCGGTCGCGCAGCGCGGCGACGGCTTCGGCCGGGAGCGCGCCCAGGGTGTCGGCCAGACGGGCGCCGTCCCGGTCCGCGAGCGCCGCGGCAACGGCATCGGTGCCCGCGCCCGTCCCCGCGAGATGGGTGGCCAGCATCAGATTCAGGAACCCGTGCTGCTCGAATCCGGTCTCGGGGTCGGTGTTCCGCACCGCGTGGTGCAGTCCGGCGGTCGCCTTGAACGGGACGTTGCGCGACACGGCGATCTCGATCGCGGCGGCCAGCTCGGCCTCGTCCGGATAGGCGTCGGCGACGACGCCGCCGGTGCGGAACTTCGCCCGGTACCCGGCGGCGGGCAGCGCGGCGAGGATGTCGGACCGCCGGCCGTCGCGCGGAACCTCGACGTAGATGTCCACTCCCGGTGCGGCGGAGGAGATCTCCCGCAGCGCCGCGAACAGGTCCGGGACGGACTGGTCGATCGGCACCGCAATCTCCAATGCCACCAGGCGCACGCCGTCGATGGCACGCACCTTCTCGAGAGCCTGCGGCACGGAGTCGGTGCCGCCGGGCACCGTCAGGCTCAACGGCAGCGTTCGGTCGCCGCGGTCGGCCAGCACGGGCGGCAGCTCGGCGAGCCGCGTCTCGGGAAAGACGAACGGCCCGACCAGGTCGGCGTGCTCGCTGTCCTCGTGCGCGAAGTGTGCGGGAACCGCGGATTCGAGGGCCGCGTTACCCGGAGGGAACAGCGCGGCGTCGTCGCAGAGCCCGGTCAGGAGCGGGGAGATCGCGCTCATTTCGCTCCCTCCGACGCCGGGCCGCGCCCCGCCCACGACCAGGCGTACGCCTGGTCCTCGCAGGCCAGCGCACCTTCGCCGAGTTCGAGCGGACGGAAGGTGTCCACCATGACGGCGAGCTCGTCGAAGAACTCGGCACCGATGCTGCGCTCGTACGCCCCGGGCTGCGGTCCGTGGGCGTGGCCACCGGGATGGATGGAGATCGACCCCTGGCCGATGCCGGACCCCTTGCGCGCCTCGTAGTCACCGCCGACGTAGAACATGATTTCGTCGGAGTCCACGTTCGAGTGGTAGTAGGGCACCGGAATCGACAGCGGGTGGTAGTCGACCTTGCGGGGCACGAAGTTGCAGATGACGAAGTTGTTGCCCTCGAACGCCTGGTGCGCCGGCGGCGGCTGGTGCACGCGGCCGGTGATCGGTTCGTAGTCGGAGATGTTGAAGGTGTACGGGTACAGGCAGCCGTCCCAGCCGACGACGTCGAACGGATGCGTCGGGTACACCATCCGGGTGCCGACGATGCCGCGCGACGTGCGGTGCTTGACCAGCACCTCGACGTCGGTGCCCTCCGCGATCAGCGGCTCGGCGGGCCCGTGCAGGTCACGCTCGCAGTAGGGTGCGTGTTCGAGCAGCTGGCCGAACCGGGACAGGTACCGCTTCGGCGGGACGATGTGACTGTTGGCCTCGATCGCATACGCGCGCAACGGTTCCGAGCCCTGCGGCACCCAACGGTGGGTGGTGGACATCGGCAGCAGGACGTAGTCGCCCTGGCGGGCGTGGAGCGCGCCGAAGACCGTCTCGACGACGGCCTCGCCGGACTCGACGTACACCATCTCGTCGCCGATCGCGTTGCGGTACAGCGGCGACTCCTTCGCTGCGACCACGTACGAGATGCGGACGTCGGCGTTGCCGAGGATCAGCCGTCGGCCGGTGACGACGTCGGTCTCGGCCCAGGTCTGCTCGGGGAACAGCTCGTGGAGCTTGAGGTGCCGCGGCTTGAGCGGGTGGTTCGGGGTGGTGGACTGGTCGCGAAGCTCCCACACGGTCGAGTCCACGATCGCGGACGGGATCTCGCGGTGGTAGAGCAGCGAGGAATCGGAGGAGAAGCCCTCCTCACCCATCAGTTCCTCGAAGTACAGCCGCCCGTCCTCGTCGCGGTGCTGGGTGTGCCGCTTCGGCGGGACATTGCCGAGTTGTCGGTAGAACGCCATGACCGGCCTCCTCGTTGAGTTCTCCCGGTGTCACGCTCGCGTATCCACTGTGGCGGTCACCGGCCTGCCTTGTCGACGTCCCGCGGAGCAGCTCGCAGTCTCGGCTGCGGCTCACGAGAGGACGTTAGTAAACACATTAACTATTTTCTGGGCGAGAAGGCAACCGTCGACCACCGGTTCACCCGCTCGTACCGCTCGCCCAGCACGTCGGGCGCGTGCCGCGGCGAGGCTGGTCAGTTCCGGCCGCGGACGTCGAACTGACTGCGGTTGGTGATCAGTTTGTCGAGCAACATGACCAGCACGTGCTGCTCGGCCTCGGTGAGCACGCTCGCCCACGCGTACTCGCGTTCGTTGTGTTCACGGTAGGTGGCGGCCATCTCGCCGCGGCCGCGATCGGTCAGCGACAGCTGCACCGAGCGCCCGTCGCGCTCGTCCGGTGTCCGCTCCAGCAATCCAGCTGCGACCAGGGACTTCGTCAGGTTCGAGACGGCGGCTCGGCTCATTCCGGTGAGTTCGGCGGCGGTCTTGGACTCGACAGGACCCGCCAGCCACGTCACGAAGAGCAGCCGGAACGCCGACCACGACAGACCGCGTGGCCGGTGCACCGAGGACTCGAGGTCGTAGGTCACCACGTTCGCGGCCCGGTTCAGGGTGAGCAGCACCTGCGTGGCGAGCTGATGTGACGACCCGTACTCGGTGCTCAGACGTCGATTCGCCAGCTCGATGAACGACCAGAAGTCCAGCGGGCCGGGTTCCGGTTCCGATCCGTCGCGCATCGTCCGCGCACCCTGCCCTGTCATGCCGCAACCCTATCCCGACGGTCCCCCCACGCCGGTGGGCCAAAGCCCACGGCACGAACGGAAATTAATACATCAATTGACTATATCCGTCGAGGGCAAGGCTGCGCCCGAGCCGACCGCACGTCGCTGCTCTCCGTCCGTGGCGGCAAGTAAGGTCGATGCTCGGCGCGATCCACCGCCGAAAAACCGACGAGACCGCGCGAGGAACCTTCGATGAGCACCCTGCAGACACTCGACCGTGGCCTTCGGGCGCTCGACGTCGTCGCACGCTCCTCGGACGGCGTCACGGTCGCGGACCTGTCCCGCGAACTCGAGGTCCACCGCGCGATCTGCTATCGGATCGTCGCCACTCTCGAGGCGCACGCACTGGTGGCCCGCACGGAGGACGGTCGCATCCGCCTCGGAGTCGCGATTCCGGTGCTCGCATCACGTTTCGAACCCCAACTGGCCCGCGACGTGCAACCACTGCTGCAGGAGCTGGCCGACACGACCGGCGCCACCGCCTTCGTCTCGGCCGCCCAGGGCAGCAGCTGTGTCGTCGTCATGGTCGCCGAACCGGAGGGCGCGCTGCTGCGGGTCGGATACCGGGTGGGCAGCCGCCATCCGCTCGACACCGGAGCCGCGGGGATCGCGATCCTGGCCCTGCGACCGGAACAGCCCGGCGACCCCGAGTCGGTGCGCGTGGCACGCCGCGACGGTTACAGCCTCACCCGGGGACAGCTCGAACACGGAGCGGTCGGGATCGCCACCGGCGTCGCCCTCCCCGACACCCTGGCCGCCGGCCTGGAGCGCAGCGTCGGCGTCGTCGCGATCGACGGCCTCGACACCGAGCGCGCGGCCGACGCGGTGATGCGTGCCGCCCGCGCCGTCGAAGGTCTCGTCACCACCTGAGTCGGCCGGCACCGGCCCACCCTTCCCGAATGACCCATTCGGTCGACCGAACCGACCGAATGGGCCATTCGGGACACCCACGTGCCCGTCGCCTCACCACCCTTCTTGACCTCGATTGTGACGGCGCTTACCCTGACCGAAGTTCGCTCACCGAAACACAGTGTGCGTTATTAGTAACTTCGCAGTTCAGGTGGTTAATCACATGTCACAGACTCTGACCGGATGCCCGGTGGATCACCGCGCCCTACAGCCCAACGGTTGCCCGGTGTCGGCACGGGCGGCCGCGTTCGACCCGTTCGGGGGCGCCTATCAGGTGGACCCGGCGGCGTCACTGCGCTGGTCGCGTGACGAGGAGCCGGTGTTCTACAGCCCGGAGATCGGCTACTGGGTGGTGACCCGGTACGAGGACGTCAAGGCGGTGTTCCGCGACAACATCCTGTTCTCACCGTCGATCGCGTTGGAGAAGATCACGCCGGTCTCCGACGAGGCGACGGCGACTCTCGCGAAGTACGACTACGCGATGGCACGCACCCTGGTGAACGAGGACGAGCCCGCGCACATGCCACGGCGGCGCGTGCTGATGGACCCCTTCACCCCGAAGGAACTGGTTCACCACGAGCCGATGGTCCGCCGACTGACCCGGGAGTACGTCGACCGTTTCGTAGACACGGGCCGCGTCGACCTCGTCGACGAGATGCTGTGGGAGGTCCCGCTCACCGTCGCGCTGCACTTCCTCGGGGTGCCCGAGGAGGACATGGACACGATGCGCGAGTACTCCATCGCGCACACCGTGAACACGTGGGGTCGACCCGCCCCGGAGGAGCAGGTCGCGGTCGCCGAGGCGGTCGGCAAGTTCTGGCAGTACGCGGGTCAGGTGCTCGAGAAGATGCGGCAGGATCCGTCCGGACACGGCTGGATGCCGTACGGCATCCGGGTGCAGAAGGAACAGCCGGACGTCGTCACCGACTCCTACCTGCACTCGATGATGATGGCGGGAATCGTTGCGGCACACGAGACCACGGCCAACGCCTCGGCCAACGCCTTCCGGTTGCTGCTGGAGAACCGCAGCGTGTGGGAGGAGATCTGCGCCGACCCGAGCCTGATCTCCGGTGCCGTCGAGGAGTGCCTGCGGCACTCCGGTTCCGTCGCCGCCTGGCGACGGCTGGTCACCGCGGACACCACGATCGGCGGCGTCGACATCCCGGCCGGCTCGAAGCTGCTGATCGCCACGTCGTCCGCGAACCGCGACGACCGGCATTTCGAGGGAGCGGACGACTTCGACATCCGCCGCGAGAACTCCAGCGACCACCTGACATTCGGGTTCGGTGGCCACCAGTGCCTCGGCAAGAACCTCGCCCGCATGGAGATGCAGATCTTCCTCGAGGAGCTCACCACCCGGCTGCCACACCTCGAACTGGTCCCGGACCAGGAGTTCACCTACCTGCCCAACACGTCGTTCCGCGGACCCGATCACGTGTGGGTGCAGTGGGATCCGGCGGCGAATCCCGAGCGCCGGAACCCCGCGCTGCTCGGCCGCAGGCACCCGGTCACGATCGGTGAACCGTCCAAGGCCGCGGTGTCCCGCACCGTGGGCGTCGACGCGATCACCCCGGTCGCCGACGGCGTCGTGCGCGTGACACTGTCCGATCCGTCGGGCAGGCCGTTGCCGAGATGGACCCCGGGCTCGCACGTCGACATCGACCTCGGTGAGTTGTCGCGCCAGTACTCCCTGTGCGGTGACCCGAACGACCTGTCGGTCTACGAGATCGCCGTCCTCGAGGAACCGGAGAGCCGCGGCGGGTCACGGTACGTGCACCGCACCCTGCAGGTCGGTGACAGCCTGACCCTGCGCGGGCCCCGCAACCACTTCCGGCTCGACACGGACGCCGACCGCTACGTCTTCGTGGCGGGTGGAATCGGGATCACCCCGATCCTCGCAATGGCCGACCACGTCAAGGCAATCGGCAAGGACTACGAGATCCACTACTGCGGACGCGATGTCACGACGATGGCGCTGCTCGACCGGCTCCGCGCGGACCACGGGGACCGGCTCGCCGTGCACTCGAGCGCGGCGGGCAACCGCCTCGACATCGCCGCGCTGCTCGCCGACCCGGTCGCCGGGACCCAGATCTACTCGTGCGGCCCGGACCGCCTGCTCACCGCACTGGACGAGGCCACGGCGCACTGGCCGGAGGACGCACTGCACGTCGAACACTTCACGTCGAACCTGACCACGCTCGATCCGGCGAACGAGCACGCCTTCGAGGTCGAGCTGCGTGATTCCGGCCTGACCGTCACGGTCGCCGCGGACCAGACGGTGCTCGACGCACTCCGCGCGTCGAACATCGACGTCCAGAGCGACTGCGAGGAGGGCCTGTGCGGATCGTGCGAAGTGCCCGTCCTCGACGGCGAGGTCGATCACCGCGACGTCGTCCTGACCAAAACGGAACGCGCCCAGAACAAGTCGATCATGACCTGCTGCTCACGCGCCTGCGGATCCGCCCTCACCCTCGCGCTCTGAGCCGCGCACACCACGCCTTCAGCACCCGAAAGGATCCGTCATGGGATCACCCACCCTCTCCCCACCCGCCGGGACCGCCGACACCGGCGCGCCCGCCCGCTCGAGTTTCAAGCGGGTACTCACCGGCAGCATGGCCGGCGCCGTACTCGAGTGGTACGACTTCGCGATCTACGGCATCCTCGCCGCGACCGTGCTCGGACCGCTGTTCTTCCCCGGCGACAGCGGCGTCGCGAAACTGCTGCTCGCCCTCGCCACGCAGGGTCTCGGGTTCATCGCCCGACCACTGGGCGGCATCGTGTTCGGTCATCTCGGTGACAAGTTCGGACGCAAACCCATGCTGGTGGCGACGTTCTCGATGCTCGGCATCGCGACCGCGGCGATCGGCCTGCTGCCGACATACGACCAGATCGGTATCTGGGCCACGGTCGCGCTCGTCGTGCTCCGCATGATCCAGGGCTTCGCGCTCGGCGGCGAGTTCGGCGCGGCGGTGCTGCTCGTCAGCGAGTACGGCGAACCGCGCCGGCGCGGATTCTGGGCGTCCTGGCCGCAGGCGGGCGCCCCGATGGGCACCGTCCTCGCGACGGTCGTGGTGTCCGTTCTCGGCTTGCTGCTCAGCGACCAGGCGTTCGACCAGTGGGGCTGGCGTGTCGCGTTCCTGTTCGCGATCCCGCTGCTGATCGTCGGCTACTGGGTGCGGCGCGGCGTCGAGGAGTCCCCCGTATTCAAGGCCGCGCAGGAGCAGGCGGCCAAGGCCCCTGCGGCGCAGGAACGGTCCAGCATCCTCGAGGCACTCTCGCGCCCCCGCGCGGTGCTGATCGGCCTGGGCATGCGACTCGGCGAGAACATCGCCTTCTACGTCTACACGGTCTTCGTGATCGCCTACGCCACGACGTATCAGGACTTCCACCGCGGCGACGTCATCCTGGCCGTCACCTTCGCCTCACTGTTCCAGTTCGTCGGCATGATCGGCGGCGGCGCCTGGTCCGACCGGGTCGGCCGGCGGACCGCGATGCTCGTGCCCGCTGTGATCCTCGTGGTGTGGGCGCCCGTGTTCTTCTGGCTGGTCCAGCAGCAGAGCCTGACGATGCTCTGGGTCGGTGTCTGCGTCGGTGCCTTCTTCCACGGCATGCTCGCCGGACCGGAGGCCGCATGGATCACCGAGCTGTTCCCGACGCGCTACCGATACGCGGGCTCGTCGCTGGTCTTCCAGGGTTCGTCGATCATCGCAGGCGCACCGGCGCCGTTCATCGCGGTGTGGCTGATCGAGAACTTCGGTGTCGGCACGGTCATCGGGTACCTGGTGGTCACGATGGGCATCACCGTGACCGCGCTGCTGCTCAGCAAGGAGACGAAGGGAGTCGACCTCGACGAGGTCGTCTGACACCGTCCCGAGCGTTCGGGTGAGGGGAACCCAGAGCCGGTCAGACCGGGCGTGGGTTCCCCTCACCCGTTGCGGGGGGTGGGTGGTTGGGTGGGAACACGGCGGCTCGGCCCCTCGTTGTCGCCAGAGACGACCCCTACCGAAAGGATCGTGCGATGCCGACAATGACCGCCGCGGAACGCCAGGCATTCCTCGCGGAGCCGCACGTCGGGGTGATCGCGGTCGAGAGACCCGATCGGGCACCGCTCGCGGTGCCCATCTGGTACGGATACGAACCGGGCGGTGAGGTTCTGCTGTGGACGGAGACCGACACCGTCAAGCACGACCTGCTGAAGGCCGCGGGACGGTTCGCGATCACCGCGCAGGTGGAGCAGGTGCCGTACAAGTACGCCACGGCCGAGGGCCCGATCACCGCGATCGAACCGATCACCGCCGATCAGGCCACCGCCATCGCGGTGCGCTATCTCGGCGAGGAGGAGGGTCTGTCCTACGCAGCCCAGAACGTCACTCCACGATCGATCCTGATCCGCATGCGACCTCGGACGTGGTTGAGCACCGACTATTCCAAGTAGTAGGCGTCCGGCATCAGGATCCGTTGCGGGTCAGGGCTTTCCGGTGAACACCGGGTCCTCGGGTGACCGGCGGGACCGGACCCACGACGGGTCGAGTTCGTCGACGATCTCCTCGGTCACCGACTCGTCGAACACGACGATGCGGTCCGCGATGCGCCACTGCCCGTCGCGCCGCTCGAAGCGGTCGACATAGCGACACTTGACCGTGACACGGGATTGCGGGCCACCGGGAACCTGCGGCACCTGGCGCAGGTGGCACAGGCAGTACGACTCGACGTTCGCCGTGTCGCCGTCGAGGTCGATCAGCACGTTGGTGACGTAGTGCAGCGATGAGTCGATGGTGGCGTGCCGTGACTTCATGTCCTCGATCAGACCGTCCACGGTGCCGATGTAGCCGCCGTGGTTGTCGATCGCGTCCGGGAAGTAACAGTCGGCGACGCGGTCGAAGTCCTTGCGGTCCACCGCCCGCGCGTAGCGGTACAGGACCTCGGTGATCTCCTGCTTGTCGCGCAGCGACATGCGTGCTCCTCTCGTACGAGCGGGCCCCGGCGACGTCGTTGTCGCCGGGGCCCGTGGTCGGTTCGGTGTCTAGTCGACGCGCAGTTCGATGCCCTTGGTCTCCTTGACGAAGAAGATCGCACCGAGGGTGAGCAGGGCGCAGAACACGAAGTAGAACGCCGGCGCGAGGTTGTTGCCGGTGATGTCGATCAACCACGTCGCGATGAACGGGGCCGTACCGCCGAGCGCCATGTTGGTGATGTTGTTGCCCAGGGCAAGGCCGCTGTAGCGGACCGACGCCTTGAGCATCTCGACGTACGTCACGTACGACGCACCGTTGACGACCGACACCGCGATGAACAGCACGGACTGTCCGACGACCGCCTGCCAAACGCTGCCACCCGCCATCAGCATGAACATCGGGACGCCCAGGACGACGGCGGCGACGGTGCCGCTGAACAGCACCGGTTTGCGGCCGTACCGGTCGGCCAGGTAGCCAGCGATCGGCAGCGTGATCACACCGAGGACCAGTGCCAGCGACGTGGACAGGAACGCGACGGTCGACGACTGGCCGCCTGCCTTCTGCAGGTACGTCGCGGCGTAGACGGAGGCGATGTAGTAGCCGCCCGTGATGAGCGCACCGAGGAAGATGATCTTCACCAGCGCGGGGCCGGAGCTGGTGAGCAGTTCCTTGACCGGGACCTTCGCGGTCTCGCCCTTGTCCTCGAGTTCCTTGAACTGCGGGGTGTCCTCCATGTGGTTGCGGATCCAGATGCCGACGACGCCGATGACGACGGACAGCAGGAACGGGATACGCCACGCCCACGACATGATCTGGTCGTGCGTGAACAGCGAGGTCAGTGCCAGCGCGGTCAGCGACGCCACGAGCGAACCGAGGTAGGTGCCCGAGTTGACCATCGAGGTCTGGAACGCGCGCCACCGGGCCGGAGCGGACTCCGACACGAACGCGTTGGCGCCGCCCAGCTCGCCACCGGCCGCGAAGCCCTGCAGGCAGCGTGCCAGCACCAGGATCGCGGTCGCCCACACGCCCAGCGTGACGTATGTGGGCATCATGCCCATGGCCGCCGTCGCGACGACCATGAGGAGGATCGTCCAGGACAGGGCGTTCTTGCGGCCGTACTTGTCGCCGATGTGCCCGAAGAAGATGCCGCCGGGCACCCGGAGGAAGAACGCGACCGCGAACGTCGCGAACGTGCCGAGCAGTGCGGCGGTGTCGTTCTCCGAGACGAAGAACAGCGACGCGATGATCGTCGCCATGTAGCCGTAGATACCGAAGTCGTAGTACTCGACGACGGTGCCGACGATGGCGGCACGCACCACCTTCACGGTGGACTGCTTCGGCTGGGCGTCGGTCTGCACGGAATCCGGTCCTCGGGCGGGCCCGGAGTTACGAACCGCGGGCTCCACAATGTCGTTCGTTGTCATGGATGGTCCTTTGTGAGTGTCTGGTACGCAACACGCTCGGTGTCAGATTCCTGCAGTTGTCAGTGCCGTCGATGTCGTCGACTCGCCGCGTGCGGTGCGCGCAGCGTTGATTCCGGCGATCCGGCCCATCGTGAGGGCGTTCGCCACGGCGTTGCCGCCGCCGACGTACCGGAGGCCGAGAATGCCTGCCCCGGCCTCGCCGGCCGCGAAGAGTCCGTCGATCGCACGACCCGTCCGGTCCAGCACGGATGCACTGCCGTCGATCTCGACACCCGCGTGGGTGCAGACGAGTTCAGCGGGCAGCAACCGGGCCGCGTAGAACGGACCGTGGTCGATCGGATCGGGGTTGGCGGTGGATCCCTTGTTCGCGAGGGTGCGGTGACGGAGGAAGTCGTCGTCGACGCCGTTCGGGAGCTGGTCGTTCCATCGGGCCACGGCCGCTTCGAGCGCGTCGGCGGGCACTCCCATCGCCGCGGCGAGTCCCGTGAGTGAGTCCGCTCGGAGCGTGCGCCCGGCCCCGGCCTCGTCGAGAACCCGCTCCGGAGCCCAATCAGTATAGCCCACAGGAAGATTCACGCGGGCTCTCTCGTCGAACACGACCCACGCCCCGTCCGGCTGCGCGTCGATGATGCCCGTGGAAACCGCGTACGACGCGTCCTCGTCCATGAACCGGCGGCCGTCGCCGTTCACGTAGATCCGCGACTTGGGCGGGAAGCCCGACTGCCAGTGGTGGAACCGCTGGAAGTACACGGTCGGGAGCATCAGGCCCCAGCCCTCACCGGTCACCGCCGCGTCGACCTGCTTGCCGAACGCGAGATGATCCCCCTGGCTGCCCGGTGCCGCGACGACGAAGAGGGAGTCCCCGCCCCGGTTCGCGAAGGGATAGAGCTTGTCGACCAGTTCCTTGTTCTGCGCGAAGCCACCGCTCGCGATCACGACCGTCGACGCGCGGACCTCGATGTCGTCGGCGACGACACCGGCGACCCGGCCGTCCTCGACGAGCAGCGACTGGACGCGGGTGTTCAGGACCGCCTCGACGCCGCGCTCGCGGCGTGCCCTGTCCAGCACCTGGATCAGGCCGTAGCCCTGATCCTTCGGCACGTGACCGCGCCAGACGTCCTCGACCCCGGCCTGCGCCAGGCCCGGCATGTGCGCGTTGGCCGACTCGCGAGCGGGGATCTCCACGCCCAGACCGATCAGCCATTCGAGGGTCGGGCCGGCGTGCTCACAGAACGCGCGGACCAATCCGGGCTTGAGCATCCAGTGGTTGAGGTCCATGTAGTGCTGGAAGTACTTCTCGGCGGTGTCCTCGATGCCGAGGCCGCGCTGGACGCTGGTGCCGGCGGCGGTGAACAGGCCCGCCGACAGCTGAGTCGACCCGCCGAGTTCGGTCTCCGACTCGAACAGCAGCACCGATGCGCCCTGCTCGGCCGCGGAGACCGCCGCCGCGAGCCCGGCTCCACCGCCGCCGATGACGACGACGTCCCAGTTGTCTTCGCTCATGAGAGAACTCCTCCCGACTCCGCGACGATCCGGTGGTACAGCCCGTTGGACACCAGTCCGCCGTCCACCGTCACCTCGCTGCCGTTCATGTAGGTGGACCGGTCGGACAGCAGGAACAGCACCGCGTCCGTGATCTCGTCGACCGTGCCCATGCGGCCTGCCGGGATGCTCTGCAAGGACGCGCCGATGAACGCGTCGGCGCCGCCGACCAGCGGGGTGCCCACCAGTCCGGGGTGCACCGAGTTCACCCGGATGCCCCACCCGGCGAACTGCCCGGCCGCCGACTTCGACAGCCCCGTCAGCCCCCACTTGCTCGACGCGTACGCGGGCGAGAAGTAGCCGACCTGACCGGAGATCGACGAGATGTTCACGATCGATCCGCCGCCGCTGTCCCGCATCAGCGGTGCGGCGGCCTTCATCCCGTAGAACGGGCCGAACAGGTTGATCCGCATGGTCAGTTCCCAGATGTCGTCCGGGGTGTCCATGAACTCGAGCCGTCTGCTGATGCCGGCGTTGTTGACCAGTCCACCGAGTTCACCTCTGGTGGAGCGGATCTCGTCGATCACCCGGGTCCAGGCCGCGGAGTCCGCGACGTCCAGGTGATGCTGCGAGGCGCTGCCGCCCGCGGCCTCGATCTCCGCCGTCACCGCGGACGTGTCCGCGACGTCGGCGACACACACGTGCACTCCTTGTGCTGCAAGCGCTTTGGCGTGATTGGCGCCCATTCCGCCGGCGGCACCGGTGACCAGGACGACCCCGGGGTACTCAGACATGGCGGGAACCACCGTCGACGGCGATCGAATGGCCGGTGACGTAGCGGGCGCTGTCCGACAGCAGGAACAGCAGCGGCCCGAACACCTCTTCCGGCGAGCCGAGCCGGTGCAGCGGGACGGAGTCGAGCGCGTTCGCCAGAGCGGCGGGGTCCTCGCGTACCCAGCGGGTCATCTCGGTGTCGATGTAGCCGGGAGCGATCGCGTTGACGCGAACTCCCTTGTCGCCGAGTTCGACCGCGAGCGACTGGGTGAGGTGCGCGACGGCCGCCTTGGACGTGCAGTAGGCGCCGCGACCGCGGCGGTTGCGCACCGCGGACACGGACGACATGTTGACGATCGCGCTGCCGGGCGCCATGTGCCGCGCCGCGGCCTGCGAGCCGAACAGCACGCCCTCCACGTTGACGTCGAGCACGGCGGAGATCTGTTCGGGCGTGATGTCCTCGACGAGCGCGAACGGGAAGATACCCGCGTTGTTGATCCAGAAGTCGATGCGGCCGAACTCCTTCAGCGCCACCTGCGCGAGAGCCTCGTGGTCGTCGGCCTTCGTGACGTCGACGCGGGCGCCGAGGACGCGTCCCGGCTGGTCGGCGAGGGAGTTCGCGGCCAGCGCGGTGTTGATCTCCTGCGCGGTCGCGACCATCTGGTCCTCGTTGATGTCGGCACCGACGACGTTGACGCCGCGGGTCGCGAGACCGGCGGCGAAGGCTGCGCCCATTCCGCGGGCGGCACCGGTGACGACGGCGACCTTGCCGGCCATCTCCGGGTACAGCGCCAGCATCTGCGTGGCGTCGGTACGTCCGGGGTTCTGGGTGTCGGCGTTCTCGGTCATGATTTGTGAATCCTCCAAAGCGATCTTCTACAAAAAGGTTTCGAGGCCCGGGGCCTCCACCGGAAGCGGCGGTCAGGCCGGCACGTTCCGGTCGTCGCGCCGCACGGTCCGGCGCGCGATACGCCACCGGCCGCTCTCGCGCACCACGCGGTCGGTGACGGTGGTGAACCGCACGAGGCGGGACTCCCCGCCGATCCGCGTGGCGACGATCTGCAGGTAGGCCCGGACGGCCAGCTCGTCGTGTCCGACGGATTCGACGTCGATGTTGGTGAGCACGTGGCGGTGCACCTCCCCCGCCGCCGACGCGTTCGCGACGAACGCCTCCGCGAAGCCGACGAGGGCGGCGGTCCCGACGACCGGCGCCGGATAGCTGGGCGAGTGGAACTCGCCGTCCCCGGTGAAGGTGGCCGCCCACTGCGCCGCGTGCCCCTCGTCGATCAGGTGGCTCTGGCGGCCGTAGAGCTGGTGGATCTCCGCCAGTGCGGTGGCGCCGATGTCGGCAGCACCCTCGGTACCGGTCCCGGTCATGAAACGAACTCCTCGGTCACTTTCCGGTGCATCCCGATCGGGATTGCACCGCCTCGCAATGTGTGCGATAATCGAACGCATAGTGCGATTAAGGTGAACTGTAGGTGGCTCGCCTCACACACGTCAAGGGAGGGATCCATGTCATCGGTCCGATCCGATGAGAAAAAGCACGAGAACCCGGGGGGTGCGAGCGGTGTTCAACTCGATTCGCGGATGTCGAAAACCCTGCACAACGGGCTGGAGATCCTCGAACTGCTCACCCAGCACAAGTACGGACTGACCGTCACCGAGATCGCGGACGGAATCGGTGTCCACCGGACGGTCGCGGACCGTCTCGTGCGCACGCTCGACGCGCACCGCCTGTGCCGGCGCACCGAGAACAAACGCATCCTGCTCGGCTCGGGACTCGTCTCGCTCGCGAGTTCGGTGGAACAGGACCTGCGGGAACTCGCACGGCCGGTCCTCGAGGAGCTCGCGGACACGGTGGAGGCCACCGCCCACCTCGCGGTGCGGGAGGGCGAGGACGCGGTCCGCGCCCTGATGGTCATCGAGCCACGGAACTCGCGGGCCCACGTCGGCTTCAACGCCGGTCAGATCGACCCGATCAACCGCGGGTCGGCGGGGCTGGCGATGCTCGCGGCGCTACCGCCGCGCGACGGGGAGCGCCCGGAGGTCACCCGGGCGCGCGAGCGCGGATTCGCGGTGACGTCGGGCGAGGTCACCCATTCGGTCACCGGCATCTCGGCGGCACTGCCCAATCGCCGGCCGGACGACCTCGTCAGCATCGGCGTCTCGGTGTTCGACTCGTCCGAGGAGCAGAAGCTGGGCGAGGCCGTCGTGGCCGCGGCCCGGCGACTGGGGGCGCTGCTCCTGCGCTGACGCGCAGACGCGTGACAGCGCCCGGGGTGCACGGCCGTGCCGTGCACCCCGGGCGCTGAGAGCCGGTCGATCAGGGACCGACGGCGACGCTGTTCGCGCCCACGGGCACCGTGAGCGACGGATCGGCGGCGGCCGCGATGGCCTCCTCGACCTCACGCTGCCCCGCCTGCGAGCCGAGCAGGAGGGCGAGCCGGGCGAGGAAGCCCTCGCGGTCGCGCTCGGCGACCTGGTCGAGCGCATCCGACAGCCCCATCCACACGTTCTCGCGGCGCAGTTCGGCAGGGTCGATCGACGGCCCGCTGTCGGCCGCGGACGCCGCACCGGACGGTGCCGTGCCGAGCGACAGGTGCCGGACGACCTCCTCCACCCGGGCAACTCCGTCGAGGCGGCACAGCAGCACACCGTCGGGGCGGATGACGAACAGCTCACCGTCGCGGGCACCGAGCGCGGCCACGACCGCACCGTCGGAGTCAGGAACCACGGACACGGAGGAATCGGACGTGTCGTCTCCGACCAGGATGGCGCGCACCGACTCCGGGGCCATCGCCTCGGCGAGAGTCGCGGCCGCGGCTGCCACGGTGGCGGCGTCGACGTTCACGCCCAGCACGGCGAACCCGGTGCCGCGCAACACGCCCAGCGAGCTGTCGGCACCGTCGGCGGTCATCACGCGGCGGTCGTCCACCGGGTCGCCCGCGGCGATGCCCGTGACGTCGGCCGGGTCGGGCCACGTCAGCGGGGAGATCCGCGCGTTGCAGGCACTGGACTGACGCGGGTTGATCAGGTGACTGAACTCGGGCCGGGTCACCGACAGCGCGAGGATCGCGTCCCGCGTCGTCCGGTAACCGTGACTGCCCGGGGACATGATCAGGGTGCTCTTGCCCGCATTGGCGACGTTCTGCCGCCAGGCGTCGTGCCGCTCGATCGAGTACGCCTGCAGCAGTGCGGTTTCGGCGTTGCCGTGGATCACGGCGGCCAACTGCCAGGCGAGGGTCTCGGCGTCCTCCATGCCCGAGTTGAGGCCGCGAACTCCGAAGATCGGGACCAGGTGCGCCGCATCGCCTGCGAACAGGACGCGCCCCTGGGTGAAGTCCGGCAGTGCCAGCGCGCGGGCACTGTAGAAGCCGTGCCACTCGAGGGTCCACGGCAGCTCGTTCTGCAGCCACTCCAGGTGCCGGGTGATCCGGTCCCGGATACGGTCCTCCCGGGTCTCCAGTTCGGCGTCCTCCGACGGGTCGAGCTGGTAGTCGATGCGCCAGATGTCCTTCGGCTGCTTGTGCATGATGATCGTCGAGCCCGGATTGCTCGGCGGGTCGAACCAGACCATGCGCTCGGCCGGCAGCTCCGACTCCCAGTGGATGTCGGCGATGACGTAGCGGCCGTCGTAGTTGTTGCCCTGCATACGGATCCCGACGAGCTCACGCATCCGACTGCGGCCGCCGTCCGCGGCCACGACCCAGCGGGCACGCAGGTGCCGCGTGCCGGACGCGGTGTCGATCTCGAGGGTGACCTCGTCGTCGGCGCGCAGCACACCCGCGATGCTCGCGGACCAGTGCAGGGTGATCAGCGGGTTCGCGTCGATGGTGTCGACCATGACCTGTTCGAACTCGGACTGCGAGACGTTGACCATCGGCGGACGGACGTCGTGGTCGGCATCGCGCATCCGGAAGTGCAGCACCTCCTGGTCACGGTAGAAGCTGCGGCCACCCACCCAGGGCAGGACGATCTTCTCGAGCTCGGCGCCGAAGCCGAGACGGGCGGCGGCTTCGAGGCTGTGCCGCGAGATGCAGATCGCGCGACTGCCGAACGAGACCTGATCGGCTGCTTCGAGAATCGTGACCGGAACGCCCCGCTGCGCGAGACCGAGAGCGACGGCCATGCCGACGGGCCCGGCACCGACGACGACGACCGGGAGGGCGGCGTCGGAGGGGGACATCGACTCGAAGACCGACGCCGGGTACGTCGGCGGCTGGTAGTAGTTCGACATGATCTACACCGCTTCCTGATCGTTCGAACGGGAGGACGTGCCGCCGGGCACCTTCAGCAGCAGGATGCTGGCGAGGCTGATCAGGGCGATCAACACGAAGTACCCGGTGATCGCGAGCGACGTCTCGAAGCTCGCGTACAGCGCGGTGGCGACGATCGGGGCGAGCCCGCCGCCGAGGATGGCGCCGACCTGGTAGCCGAGGGAGGCGCCCGAATAGCGGATGGCCGGCGGGAACAGCTCGGCGAAGAGCGCCGACTGCGGCCCGGCGCAGCACCCCAGTGTGAAGCCGAGCGCGATCATCGCGGCGGCCATGACGGGCAGCACGGCGGTGTCCATCAGCGGGAAGAACACCGCGGCGACGACCACGAGGGCGACGGAGCTGCGCACGTAGACGGTGCGGCGCCCCAGGGTGTCGGACTTCCACGCGGCCAGCGCCATGCCCGCCATCCAGAACGGGCAGGACCCGATGAGCAGGAAGAGCATCGTGGTCTTGCTGAAGCCGAGTTCGGTCTCGCCGTACTTGAGGACGTAGACCATGTAGGCATAGGCGATACCGTTGGTCGCGATGAACGTGCCACCGGCCAGCAGGACCGTCTTCCAGTGCCGGGTGAGGACCTCCAGGATGGGCAGCTTGGTCGACTGCTCCCGGTCCTTGGTGGCCTCGAACTCGTCGCTCTCCTCGAGGCCGAGTCGAATCCACATCGCGACGAACACCAGAACTGCGCTGAGCAGGAACGGGATTCGCCAACCCCACGAGTTGAACGCGTCCTCGCTCATGAAGGCGGTGAGCGGCAGGAACACGAGATTCGCGACGAGCACGCCTGCGGGGACACCGATCTGGGGCGCCGCACCGTAGAGGCCCTTTCGCCCCTCCGGTGCGTTCTCGGTGGCGACGAGCACGGCGCCTCCCCACTCGCCGCCGACACCGAGACCCTGAACGAAGCGCAGGGTCACCAACAGGATCGGTGCGAGCACGCCGATCGCGTCGTAGTTCGGCAGCAGGCCGATGCCGACGGTCGCGCAGCCCATGAGGAGCAGCGAGACGACGAGCATCGACTTTCGACCGACCCGGTCACCGAAATGGCCCATCACGATGCCACCGATGGGGCGGGCGACGAACCCGATCGCGAGGGTCGCGAAGGCGGCGAGGGTACCCGCCAGGTCCGACGTTCCCGGGAAGAACTGCTTGCCGAGCACCAGGGCGGCGGCGGTGCCGTAGATGAAGAAGTCGTACCACTCGATCGCGGTGCCGACGAAGCTGCCCAACGCGGCCCTGCGGGCCCTGCGGTGCAACTCCTGCGGCGGAGCCGCAGCCATGGTTACCGTCATGGTTCGGTGCCTTTCAACTCTGAAGGCGAGCAGGGCGGACCCACCTGCGCGCGTGCCGGGAACCGGCCTGCAGGACATCTTGACCTGGATCACAACGCGTGAAAAGCGCAAGAATCCGGGGTGGAAACACAGGAATTCCGTGGTGGTGGGGCCGGGTCTAGAACGGGATGGATTCGCCGTCCACCGCGAATTCGACGAATGCGCGCGCCACCCTGCTGAGGAACGCGTCCTGCGACCACACCAGCAGGATGTCGACCTCGGGAATCGGCGGCTCCACCTCGGTGCGCACGACGACGTCGAGGCCCTCGTAGGTGACGTCGAGCCTCGGCCGCTGGATCAGCAGCGTCCAGCCGAATCCGCGACCCACGAGTGCGCGGGCGGTCTCGAAGTTCCTCGGCCTGAATCGGATCTGCGGAGTGAAGCCCGCCTGGCTGCACATCTGCAATGCGTGAAAGGAACTGGGCGGAGCGTCGAGCAACACCATCGGCTCACCCGCGAGTTCGGCGAGCTCGACGACCGGCGCATCGACCAGCCGGTGATCGGCGGGCAGCAGCACGGCGGGCTGGCGGGTGTCCATTCGTGCGCGCCGCAGCTCCGGGGACAGGTCGAGGTCGTAGACGATCGCGAGATCCAGCTCGCCCGACAGCAGCCGCTGTTCGAGCCGGTCCTGCGTGTCCTCGACGAAGTCGACGGTCACCCGCGGATGCAGCTCGTTGAACTCGTAGAGCAGCCGGGGCAGCAGCGTCGGACCGAGCGACGAATAGCAGCCGATCGCCAGCGGCCCGGTCAGCTCGCCCTCCGCCCCTGCCGCGGCGGCGGCGAGGTCCCCGGCCTGCTCCAGGAGCGCGCGGGCCCGCAGCAGCACCCGCTCACCGGTCGGCGTGAGCTGAACTCCGTGCGCCCGGCGGCGCACGCACAGCTGCGTGCGCAGGCCCCGCTCGAGTTCGGTGAGCGCGAGGGAGACGGCCGACTGGGAGACGTGCAGTCGGTCCGCGGCCGCCCGGATGGTGCCGGTCTCCGCCACCGCCACGAACACGAACAGTTGCCGCATCGTGTACGCCGGCGGTCTCGCCGAGCTCGTCATCGCCACCTCCAGCTCCCGATTCTCGCACCGCACGGTGTTGTGGCTCGGTGAACGTCGCGGTGACGCGCGCGGATACCCACGATCGGGGGTATCGGGCGGGTGACCCCATGGGTAGCGTCCAACGCTACTGACGACTGTCCGGCCATCCGGATCGCGAACGAGGAGCGAGCGTGCCCTACTTCGAACGACTCTCCGAGTCGGCCTTCCGCGCCACCGAGCACACCGGCGGCGCCTGGAACACCACCGAACAGCACATCGCCCCCGCACTCGGCCTGCTCGCCCACGTCGTCGAGACCGATCGGGACCGGCGCGGTCAGGACGCGCTGCGCGTCGGACGGATCTCCTACGACATCCTCGGCACCCTTCCGATCGGAGAGGTCGAGACATCGGTGCAGGTCCTGCGGCCGGGTCGGACCATCGAACTCGTCGAGGCCCGGCTCGGGCACGGCGGCCGCGACGCCGTCGTGGCGCGGGCCTGGTTGATGCGCGGATACGACACGAGTGCGATCGAGGGCACCTCGTTCACCCCGATCCCGGCGCCCGAGGACCTGACCTCCTGGGATCCGACGACGGTGTGGGCAGGCGGATTCATCGCGAGCGCCGAGGTGCGGCGCGCCCAGGAGGAGCCGGGGCGCGCCCGGTTCTGGGTACGCAGCCCCCTGCCGCTGCTCGACGGCGAGAAGATCGGTGAGGTCGCTCGGGTCGCGGGCCTGATCGACATCGCCAACGGCATGACGGTCCGGGTGGCGCCCAGCGAGGTCGCCTTCCCGAATCTCGACCTCACACTGCACCTGTTCCGGGAACCGGCGGGCGAGTGGACCGGCTTCGACACCACGGTCAGCATCGGCGAGTCCGGGGTGGGTCTGACGCACAGCGTCCTCCACGACGCGCGCGGCCCGGTCGGCACCTCCTCGCAGATCCTCACCGTGCGCCCCTGACCCGGCGTTCGTCCGGCGCCGGTTCCGGCGTCACACCTCGGTGAGTTCGCTCGGCATCCACGCCCCGTCGAACCACGGCTGCAGCGGCCCGTAGAGCCGCAGCATCGGGAACCAGCTCTTGTTCGGGACCGTGCGAATCCAGTTCGTCTCCTGGCCGGCGGGCGGTGTCGGGCCGAACCACAGGACGGTCGATCCGTCCGGCTCGAGCGCGACCGTCCCGGTCAGGCTCGCCAGGCTCGGGTACGGGTTGTCGGTCTGGAGGAGCGATCGTGTCTGCGTGTCGTAGAGGTCCACGGACCAGAAGTTCTTCGCAGGCGGGTTCGGCGGCAGCGTGAGCCGATAGTGTTTGCCGCCGTCGAGGATGCGCCCCTGACCGTCCTCCGCGGTGTAGGCGTAGGCCGAGCCGGCGCCGACCTGAGCGTGCGCCATCGCCGGGGTGATCACGGTGGCGAAGTAGTGGAACTGGGTTCGCGCATCCAGCAGCCGGGCGTGGTCGTGCAGGAACTCGTAGCTGCCACCGACGAACGCCTGCTTCCACGAGGATCCCTCGGTGAGGAAACTGGCGGGTTCGCGCGGGAAGTAGACCAGTGCGCGGCTGATGCCTGCGGCGGTACGGGCGGCGGTGTCGAGGATGCCGCGGAGCCTCTCGTCCGGGGCGAATGGACTGCCGTGCCTGATCCCGATCGCCGCCAGCTGGCCGGCGCGTTCCGGGTCGAGAGACTCCGGGGGCTCCTCCTGAACCAGCTCGTCGACCTCTTCGAAGAACGAGATGTCGTTCGCGTGCACAGTGTTGAACCTCTTGTCGGCGACGTTGACGAACGCCATCTCGGGCGGGTCGGCGGCCTCGGCGAGCCGGTGGACGCGGGTCTGCTTGATCGCCTCGACCCCGCCCAGAGCTCGGAACACGGCCCAGTTGGTGAAGGTGGGCGTGCGGTGGACGAAGTAGCCGTCGGGCTCTGGACCGTCGTAGCCGGGCGGCAGGAACAGGTACCTGCCGCCCTTCTCCCCGTCCGGTCCGGCGATCCCCATGTCCGCGACGTAGCGGAACCAGAAATCGTCCACGACACACAAGGATTCGGTCGGCGGTTCGATGACGACCGGCCCGTCGCGCAGGTCGATGAACATCGTGGCGTAGGCGGGATCGGGCCCGTCGGCGTCACCCGTTCGAGGTGACGCCGCGGAACTCGGCCCTTCCCCTGACCCGCCTCGAGGGGAATACTCACCGGTAGCTTCAATGTCGAGGCCCCGTCTGGAGGCGGATCATGGTTGCACCGACCCATGTCACGGAGGAACAGGCGCGAGCGGTCGCGGAGGAGGCGCGCGAAAGCGACTGGGAGAAACCCTCGTTCGCGAAGGAACTCTTCCTCGGTCGATTCCCTCTCGACCTGGTCCACCCGTTTCCCCGCCCCGGCCCGGACGACGCCGAACGAACCGCACGGTTTCTCGTGAAACTGCGTGACTACTGCGCAACCCTCGACGGCTCGGTGATCGAGCGTGACGCGGAGATCCCCGGCGACTACGTCCTCGGATTCGCCGAACTCGGCTGCTTCGGCCTCAAGATCCCCGAGGAGTACGGCGGCCTCGGACTCTCACAGGTCGCGTACAACCGGGTGCTGATGCTCGTCGGATCCGTGCACCCCAGTCTCGGCGCGCTGCTGTCCGCGCACCAGTCGATCGGTGTCCCGGAGCCGCTCAAACTCGCAGGTACCGAGGCGCAGAAGCGCGAGTTCCTGCCGCGTTGCGCCGCGGGCGCGATCTCCGCGTTCCTGCTCACCGAACCCGATGTCGGATCGGACCCGGCGCGTCTCGCGTCGACGGCCGTGCCCACCGAGGACGGCAACGCCTACCTGCTCGACGGCGTGAAGCTGTGGACCACGAACGGGGTCGTCGCCGAGCTCCTCGTCGTGATGGCGCGGGTCCCGAAGAGCGACGGCCATCGCGGCGGGATCAGCGCGTTCGTCGTCGAGGCGGACGCCCCCGGCATCACCGTCGAGCGCCGCAACGCCTTCATGGGACTGCGCGGCATCGAGAACGGCGTGACGCGGATGCACCAGGTGCGGGTCCCCGTCGAGAACCTGATCGGGCGCGAGGGCGACGGTCTGAAAATCGCTCTGACCACACTCAACGCCGGGCGCCTCGCCCTGCCCGCGATGTGCGGAGCAGCCGGCAAGTGGGCGCTGAAGATCGCCCGCGAGTGGTCCGCCGAACGGGTCCAGTGGGGTCGCCCGGTCGGGGAGCACGGCGCCGTCGCGTCGAAACTCTCGTTCATCGCCGCCACCACGTACGCCCTGGAGTCCGTGCTCGAACTGTCCGGTCAGATGGCGGACGAGGGACGCAACGACATCCGCATCGAGGCGGCACTGGCGAAACTGTGGGCCAGCGAGATGGCGTGCCGGATCGCGGACGACCTGGTCCAGATCCGCGGAGGACGCGGCTACGAGACCGCGGCGTCGCTCGCCGCGCGCGGCGAACGCGCGGTGCCGGTCGAACAGTTGCTGCGCGACCTGCGCATCAACCGCATCTTCGAGGGATCGAGCGAGATCATGCGGCTGCTCATCGCCCGGGAGGCGGTCGATGCGCACCTGAGCGCCGCGGGCGACCTCGCGGATCCCGGGGCCGACCTGCAGCACAAGGCGAAGGCGGCGCTCAATGCGAGCGGCTTCTACGCCAAGTGGCTGCCGCACCTCGCCGCGGGCAAGGGACAGCTTCCCAATTCCTTCGGCGAATTCGAGTCCTTGGCAACGCATCTCAGGTTCGTCGAACGCAACGCCCGCAAGCTGGCCCGGTCCACGTTCTACGGTATGGCCCGCTGGCAGGCGGGCATGGAGAAGCACCAGATGTTCCTCGGTCACGTCGTCGACATCGGCGCCGAACTGTTCGCGATGTCCGCCGCCGTGGTGCGTGCCCAGTCCGAACGCGACACCGACCACGGCGCGAGCGGTGTCGAACTCGCTGACGTCTTCTGCCGCCAGTCTCGGCTGCGCATCGACCGACACTTCGCCGCGCTGTGGGAGAACACCGACGCCGACGACCACCGCCTCGCCGAACAGGTCCTCGGCGGCGACCACACCTGGCTCGAGGACGGCGTACTGGACCAGAGCGAGGGCACCGGGCCGTGGATCGCGTCCTGGGAGCCGGGCCCCTCCACCGAACCGAACCTCGCCCGCAGGTTCACCGGCGGCCAGGGGGCGGACTGACCGAGGCCGGGTCGTCAGATCATGTTGTCCTCGACCGGCAACCCGAATGCGCCGCGCCCGTAGAGGGCGAGAGCGCGGTCCACGTCGTTCGCGACGTGCATGCCACCGGCGTGCGCGTCGCGCCAACCACGTTCGATCGGGTTGCCGGCGTCGAGGGAGTTGCCGCCGGACATCTTGAACAGGGTGTCGATCGCACCGAGGGCTCGCTCGGTGCCCAGCACCTGGTCCCGGCGCGACCGTAGGCGCATCTGCATCGGGATCTCCCCGCCGTCGGACGCGACGTCCATCAGTGCGCGCAGGTTGCGGTCCATCTGCAGGATCGCCGCGTCGATCTCCGACGACGCGCGAGCCACGGCCACCTGCGCGAACGGGTCGTCCGCGAACCGCCCACCACCGAGGCTGAGCCGGACCCGGTCGCGCATCCGGCCGAGGAAGTGCTCGTAGCAGCCGGTGACGACGCCGAGGACCGGAGCCGCGATCGCGTAGGTGAACACGGTGGCGAACGGAATCCGGTACAGCGGACCCGAATTCACCTTCTGACCGGGACCCCGCAACTGGGAGAACTCGTAGTTGCGCATCACCCGGTGGTCGGGGACGAACGCCCGCTCGACGACGATCTCGTTGCTGCCGGTGCCCCGCAGTCCGACGCTCTCCCACACGTCACGGATCTGGTAGTCGGAGCGGGGTACGAGGAGGGTGGTGGTGTCGATCGCGTCGCCGCGGTCGTCGACGAGCAGTCCCCCGAGCAGAGCCCAGCCGCAGTGGTCGACACCGGAGGAGAACCGCCAGGCCCCCATCAGTTCGTAGCCGCCGTCGACCCGCACCATCGTGCCGACCGGCGCGTACGACGACGCCACGAGCACGTCGGGATCCGTGCCCCACACGTCGGACTGTGCGGCGTCGTCGAACAGGGCGAGGTGCCACGGGTGGACGCCGAGGACGGCGGTCACCCAGCCGGTGGAACCACACGCCGCGGCGATGGCGCGCACGGTCTCGTAGAAGTGCAGCGGGTCGGCTTCGAGGCCGCCGTGCCGCGCAGGCTGCAACATCCGGAACACGCCGGTGTCGACGAGCGCTCGAATCGTCTCGTCGGGGACCCGCCGGGCATCCTCGGTTTCCCGTGCCCGTTCGGCGATGGATGGCAGCAGTTCACGCACACGCCCGAGGACCTCGTTGCTCATCTGTCCGATGGTATCGGCGCCGCTCGGTGCCCCGACAGCCCGCAGGTCCCGACCAGTGAGATCACCGGACCTGCCCGTCACCTGCGCCGTTAGCGTCCGAAACACAAATTGTGCCGCCCGTGTCGGCACCGCTCGACGGGAAGGAACGACCGTGACCAGCACCCACGAAGAAGTTCGCGTGATCGAGGCGGGCGCCGCGCCGACGAGGTTCGCGCGGGGCTGGCACTGCCTCGGCCTCTCCGAGCCGTATCGCGACGGCAAGCCGCACAGCATCGAGGCCTTCGGCACCAAGCTCGTCGTGTTCGCGGACAGCGAGGGCAAGCTCAACATCCTCGACGCGTACTGCCGACACATGGGCGGCGACCTGAGCCAGGGCACCGTCAAGGGCGATTCGGTGGCCTGCCCGTTCCACGACTGGCGGTGGGGCGGCAAGGGCAAGTGCACCTCGATCCCCTATGCGCGCCGCGTGCCCCCGCTGGCCCGGACGCGCGCCTGGACGACCCTGGAGCAGGACGGGATGCTGTTCGTCTGGCACGACCCCGAGGGCAAGGCTCCCGGCGAGGACGACATGTACATCCCTCGCATCGAGGGTGCACTGTCCGACGAGTGGTCGGACTGGGTCTGGTACACCACCGAGGTCGACACGAACTGCCGCGAGATCGTCGACAACATCGTCGACATGGCGCACTTCTTCTATGTGCACTACTCGTTCCCGGTGTTCTTCAAGAACGTCTTCGAGGGCCAGGTCGCCAGCCAGTTCATGCGTGGCCAGGCCCGCGAGGACATGCGGCCGCACGCCTCCGGTACCCCGAAGATGCTGGGCAGCCGGTCCGACGCCTCGTACTTCGGTCCGTCGTTCATGATCGACGACCTCGTGTACCAGTACGAGGGCTACGACGTCGAGTCGGTGCTCATCAACTGTCACTACCCGGTGTCGCCGGACAAGTTCGTCCTGATGTACGGGATCATCGTCAAGAAGTCCGAGCGGTTCCAGGGCGACGCCGCCGAGAAGATGGCGAACGCGTTCGGCGGCTTCATCGCCAAGGGCTTCGAGCAGGACGTCGAGATCTGGAAGAACAAGACCCGGATCGAGAACCCGCTGCTCTGCGAGGAGGACGGTCCCGTCTACCAGCTGCGCCGCTGGTACGACCAGTTCTACGTGGACCGAGCCGACGTCACCCCGGAGATGGTCGACCGTTTCGAACACGAGATGGACACCACCAAGGCCGTGGCAGCCTGGCAGAAGGAGGTCGAGGTCAACCTCGAAAGGGCGCGTGAGAATGCAGCCGCTGGAGTGTGACGCCTGCGGGGCGTGCGTCCGGGTGCTCAAGCACAGCTGGGAACACACGGCCGTGCAGTGGGACGAGGCGTCGCAACGGACCTGCCGGGAGATCGACACGTGGACCGGCCGTGAAGGCCGGCCCGGTGCGCCGGTGATGCGCTGCGAGGCGCTGGCCGCGTCGATCCATAACGCCGCACTCGAGGGACGGATCGACGTCACCAACGAGGATCCCGTCCCGACACCGCAAGTGGCGCACTGACCGTCACCTGCGCTCGCTTCACCTGCGCTGACTTCATCGAAAGGATTCACCCGTGATCGACATCGCGAAGTACGGCCCGTGGGCCGTCGTCGCAGGCGGCTCCGAGGGCGTGGGTTCGGCCTTCGCCGACGAACTCGCCACCGCCGGTTTCAATCTCGTGCTCATCGCCCGCAAGCCGGGCCCGCTGGAGGAGACGGCCGACAAGGTCCGCTCCCACGGCGTGGAGGTCCGCACCCTTGCGCTCGACCTGCTCGCCGCCGACGCGGTCGACCGGATCCGCTCCGCCACCGAGGACGTCGAGGTGGGTCTGCTCATCTTCAACGCGGGCGCCAACTCGTACGGGCACGAGTTCGTCACCGGTGACCTGGCCGGGTTCGCCGGCGTCATCGACCTGAACATCACCCGTCAGCTCGAACTGTCCCACCACTTCGGCGGGCTCATGAAGGACCGGGGACGCGGCGGCATCATGCTGCTGGGCTCGCTCGCCGGGTACATGGGCTCCGAGCACCAGAGCATCTACGCCGCGTCGAAGGCGTTCAGCCGCGTGTTCGCGGAGAGCCTCTGGCTCGAGCTGGCGCCGTTCGGTGTGGACGTCGTCGAACTGGTGCTCGGCGTGACCCGCACCCCGGCGATGATCCGCGCGGGCCTGAACTTCGACGTCCCCGGGATGATCGTGCAGGAACCCGAGGACGCCGCCCGCGAGGGCCTCGAGCACCTCGCCGACGGCCCGGTGTGGGTGGCGGGCGGCAACTACGTCGCCGCCCAGAAGCGCAGCGGCTTCCCCCGGGACAAGATGGTCAAGGGCGCCGCCGAGGCGATGCGCAAACTGTTGAACCGCTAGACAACCCGTCAGGTGATCGGAGGCCGGAGGGCCGGACCACGAGGTCCGGCCCTCCGATCGTTCCCCGTGCGTCGCGGCCACGAGTCGAAAACGTTCCCGGCGCAGCCCCGTGCCGGGTCAGGACGCCCGGGTGGTCTCGTGCACCGGCTCGATGGTCTTCCGCCTGCGCGCCGTGACGGCGTCGAACGCGATGACGAGGGCCAGGGCGACAGCGCCCCAGACGAGGAAGGTGCCGATGTGTCCGCCGACGCCGGCGCCTCCGAAGTACAGGATCGAGCGGGCCGACTCGACGGCAGCGGGCATCGGCAGCACGTCGTGAAGCGTGCGAAACACCTCCGGCGCCATGTAGATCGACACTCCGCCGCCGGACGCGGGAACGCCGAGGAACATCACCACGAGGATCACCGGGAGGATGGCGAGCATCCCGAACAGCCGCACGAACACCGTGGTGAACAGTGCCGTGGCGGCGATGGCGATCGCACCCACTCCGATGAGCTGCCACGCGTTGCCGTGGACGGCGCCGACGATCGGTCCGGCGATCGTCCAGACCCACGCGGACATCACGACCGCCCAGCCGGCGAGGACGGGCAGCAGTTTTCGCAGCGCCAACATGAACGGAGCGGCCTGCGACATCACGATGACGATCAGGAATCCGGACATCATCCATCCGATCGACAGGTACATGCTGACCGTGCCCATCGAGTCGTCGGGGCCGAGCGGTGTGACGTCCTGTTTCACCAGCGGGACCTGCTGTTGCTGAGCCATCTGTGTGAACACCGCCGAGACGGCCTGCTGCTGGCTCATGCCGGCCGCGCCCGCGGTGTACAGCGTCGCCGACGGGCTCTCCGCGCTGGGCAGGACGTACGCCCCGACGACACTGCGGTCGGCGACCAGCACCTCCGCTTCGTCCGGTGATGCGACCCGGAAGTCGAACATGCCCTGCATGTTCCGTTCCATCCCCGCGACCACCTGCTCGGCCTGCGCCGGGTTCGCTGCCGCGACCGCGACGGGCATCTCGCGCGGCGACGGCTGGTACATCGACGCCGTCATGATCGACAGCATCATCACGACCATGGCGAGCGGGAACATCACCAGGGTGAGGTACTTCGAGCGGGTGCTCTGCGTCGGCTTCGCCGTGAACGACGCGATGTTCGCTTCGGGTGCGGGCGGATTCGGGTTCCTGCGCTTCTTGAGCGTGTCGACGAGTGTGGTCAGGCCGAATCCGGCGATCAGACCGACGACCAGCACCACGACGTGCCCCGCGAGACCGTCACCACCGAAGTAGAGGACCGAGCGCAGCGCCTCACCGATGGCGGGTGACGGCAGGAAGGTATACAGCCACGAGAAGATTCCGGGCATGGTGTGCACGGACATGCCCAGGTTCGACGCCGGGATCCCGAGAACCATCAGGAACAGCATGCCGACGAGCACGGCGAGCGGTCCGACGATGCGGGTGAGGAACAGTTGCACCATCGACACCGCGAACACGCCCAACCAGGCGATACCCAGGATCGCCGCGGTGTGTCCCTGCACGGCCCCGAGGATCGGATCGGCGACGAGCCACACGACGCCGGCGATCAGCGCCGCCCACCCGGCGAGCAGCGGAACGATGCGGCGTTTGCGCAGCAGTTCGGGCGCGGCCGACAGGACCAGGCTCAACGGCATGTAGCCGGCGAGGATGAGCGCTGTCGTCATGAACATGACCGCGAGGCCTGCGCTGTCGTGGGAGGGTGCGGGCACCAGGTCCTCGGTGTGCACCGTGGCGTCCTGACCGGCGGCGAACGGCACCAGCAGCTGGTTGACCGTGGACGCCTGGGACGCTCCGGCGGCGCCGGCGGTGAGCACGGTCGCGTCACCCGCGTCGTCGAACACGACCGCACCGACGACGTCGCGGCCCTCGACGAGAGCGCGGGCCTCGTCGGCGTCGGCAGCGGTTCGTGCCTCGACGGCGGACGGGTTCGTGGCGTCGAGGGCCTTCGCGAGCCGTGCGGACTCGCCCGGGGACGTGCCGACGACGGCTACGGGCAGGTCGTGCGGCGTCGGGGCGTGCATGGCACCGAGGTAACCGCCGACCATCATCGACACCATCAGGAACGGGAAGACCAGCGCCGCGACGGCGCGACCGATCCGCTCCTTGCGTTCGCGTGCGGGGTCGAGTGCCCCACTGCCGTCGTCCGGCTTCTCGGCCGGCGCCTGGACGTCCGTCGTCACGGGGCACTCCTTCGCGTGGATCGGGATGGGCGGGACAGTGCCCGCACCACGAAATTACGCCACTTGACTTAAAATGGCGACGCCGGCCGGGCATGACGTCCGTCTCACCTCACGACACGGGATGATGGGCGCCTACAGCGAAGGAGTGAGATGGCCCGCAAGAGCGAGCAGGCGCGTACGGCCCTGATGGACGCCGCGGAGGAACTGTTCGGCCGACACGGCATCGACCAGGTCTCGAGCCGGCGCATCGCGGAGTTCGCGGGCAATTCCAACCATTCGGCCGTCGCCTACCACTTCGGTGACCGCGACGGACTGATCCGGGCCCTGCTCGATCGACACGCCGCACGGACGGACGCATTCCGCGCCGACATGGTCCGCGGCATCGGCGACGACGCCGCACTACCGGACTACCTTCGCTGCATGATCCTGCCAGCCGTTCAGGTGATCTCGGAGCTTCCGATTCCGTCGTGGCGAGCCCGGTTCATCAGCCAGGCACGCCACAACCCCACGGCGGCTGCGGCGTTCGCGGAACGCGCCGCCTCGGTCCCCGAGAACCTGGAGGATCTACGGGCCCGGACCTTCGCCCACCTCGGCCACGTCGACCGGGACGTGCTCGTCGGTCGAGCGTGGATCCTCGGCCGCACCGTTGTCGACGTGTGCGCCGAGTACGAGGCGAGCATCGCCGCCGGCGACCGCGAACCGGAATGGGAGGCGCTCGGCCACTTCCTCACCGACGTCGCTGCGGGCATGCTCGGCGCCCCCGTCAGCGAACCCACGCCCTTCCATCCCGATTCCCCCGCCCTGCCGTAGGACGGACCCGCTCCCCTGCCCTTCCGCGGTCACGGCGGGACGGCTGCGCCTGCGGGGACGGTCGGTGACGGGATGCGACCGGAGTCCGTCGCGCCCCATTGTCGTCGTGGCGGCGGAACTCAGGACGATGTGAGCTCGGCCAGTACGGCCGTGGTTCGACGAATCGACGCGAATGGGTCCGGGCCGACGGGGAAGATCGCGGCCCAGATGTCGGTCGCGCCCGCGTCGATCAGGCTCTGCAACTGCGCCCTGACCGATTCCGCACTGCCGAAGACCGCGACGTCGGCGGGCGTGACCGCACCCCCCTCGTCGAGAATCCTCTGGTAGTTCGGCATTCCGGAGTACATCGTCGCGGTCGCCGCGACAGCGTCGCGGGCGTCGTCGGCATTGTCGTGGACCGCGACGGGCAGGCCCGCGACGATGCGCGGCGACGGCCGTCCCGCTTCCGCCGCGGCGGCCGCGATCGCGGGGTGGATGCGGGACTCGATCACCTTCGCCGACGCCATCCACAGAACCGTTCCGTCCGCGTGCTGTCCGGCGACCCGGAGCAGCCGCGGCGACATGGCCGACAGCAGAACGGGAACGGGGTGCGCGATCGGCGCCATCCGGCCGGCGCTTCGGGTAGACCAGTCGTGGCCTCGGAAGTCGACCTCCTCGCCACGCATCAGGGCCGTGACGATCTGCAGGTACTCCTCGGTGTTGCGGCCCGGCCGTTCGTAGGACAGCCCGTAGACGTCGCGCACGAGCGCTTCGTGAGAGGGGCCGAGACCGAGGGTGAAGCCGGGGCGGCCCATTGCCTCGGCGACGGCCGCCGCACGGTTGGCCTGCAGGAGCGGGTGGCACGGGTAGGTCTGGAGGACGGCCGTCCCGAGTTCGATCGACGTCGTCTCCCGCCCCGCGACCGCGAGTGCGGCGAGCGGGTCTCCCGCGACGGTGCTCGCGTACCAGAGCGAGGTGAAGCCGTCGGCCTCGGCTCGCTGCGCCTGCCTGACGATCCTGTCCGTGGAGGACGCTCCTCCGGTCAATCCAATGCGCATGTCTCTTCCCATCCTCGTGCGAGAACGTTATTCTCCCAAAGCAAGAATATTGATTCTGCTCCACTCGGGCAAGGAGTCCTTCGTGTTCCCCACTGCCACACCCATCGCCCGCTCGATCGGCGTCGAGATCAGCGGCGTGTCCGGCGGCGACCTCGCCGAACCAACCGCCGCCGGCGAGTGCCGCACCCTGCTGGACCGCCACGGTGTGGTGGTCTTCCGGGAGGCACACATCGACGACGACGACCTGGTGACGCTGAGCCGACTCCTCGGCGACGTCGTGGTGGCTCCCATGGGCGGGCAGGAGCGACACCCCGAGATCTCGGCGATCAGCCTCGATCCCGCGAAAACCGTTCTCGCGTCCTACAACACCGGCACGTTCCACTGGCACATAGACGGCGCGACCGACGAGATACCCCAGATGGGAACGCTCCTGACCGCGCTCGACGTGTCCGACGAAGGGGGTGACACCGAGTTCGCCAACACGTACGCCGCATACGACGCCCTGAGCGCCGACGAGAAGGCCGAACTCGAAGGCCTTCGCGTCGAGCACAGCTTCGCGACGGCCCAGCTACTGGCCAACCCCGAACCCACCGAAAGACAACGCGCGGCGTGGGATCGGGTGCCGACGCGCGAGCATCCGCTGGTGTGGACCAGGAGAAACGGTCGCAGGTCGCTCCTCCTCGGCGCGACGGCGGGACGAGTCGTCGGGTGGCCCGACGACGAGGGCAGGGCGCTGCTGGACCGACTGCTGGACTGGTCGACACAACCGCGATTCTCACTACGCCATCACTGGCGACGCGGCGATCTCGTCCTCTGGGACAACACCGGGATGCTGCATCGCGCGGTTCCCTACGCGCCCACGTCGCCACGGCTCCTGCACCGGACCACGCTGGTCGGCGAGGAGGCGGTCGCGTGAACTCCTCCGACATCGACCGTCTCGGCGCGGACGTGCGCTACCTGCTCGACCGCAGCGAGATCCTGGACTGCGTGTCGCGCCACGCTCGCGGTTGCGACCGTCACGACAGCGACCTGCTGGGTTCGTGCTACCACGACGACGGCGTGGACGAGCACGGCGTGGCCGTCAACTCCGGGCAGGACTACGCCCGTTGGGCGAACGAGGTCCACGCCGCGACGTCGCGGAACCACACCCACAACATCACCACGCACACCTGCGAGATCGACGGTGACACAGCACATTGCGAGAGCTACGTTCTCGTCGGTCTGCTGCTCGCCGACGGCCGCGCCGTGCAGTTGATGAGTGGGCGCTACCTGGACCGGCTCGAACGCCGAGACGGCAGTTGGCGGATCTCGGTTCGTCGCTCCACCGTCGAATGGTCGGCGACCGCCGACGCCTCGCTACTCGGGTCGCCGTTCTTCATCCAGCAGGGCTTCTCCCGCGGAACGCGTGACGACTCCGACCTGTCGTATCGGCGTCCGCTCCACATCGACACCCCCGCCCCGCAGCACTGGTCGTGAGTTCTGCTTCCATTCGTGTGGGTGGGAGGCCCCTGGTCGGGTAGGTTTCGGCGGACCCGAACCGGACACACCTGGAAGCACGCGACATGACACGCACCACAGACCCGACCCGCGCGCGGCAGCGGCGAGCACTCCGCGCCGGGGTGATCGGGGTATCGATCCTGGTCACCGCGACCCTCGGCCCCACGGCAGGGGCCGGCAGCCTCGATACCGCGAGCGCCGTGGGCAGCTCCGACGGCGGCAGTGTGAGTGCCGGGTCGACGATTCCCAGTTCGTCGCAGGACGCGATTCCGCCACTGCCCGAACTGCGCGACGACATCACCACACCGGAGATCGTCGGCGTGACGCAGAAGTCACCGCAGTGGGTGCGGTTCACCGTCGCCTCCCCCGCGCTCCGCCGCACGGTCGGCGTGGACGTGCTCCTCCCGAAGGACAACTCGGAGCCTCGGCCCTCGATCTACGCCCTCGAGGGTGTGGACGCCCCGGAGACGTCGAGCGAATGGGCGCTGGGTGGCGGCGCGCGCGACTTCTTCGCGGACAAGAACGTCAACGTCGTCATGATCAACGGCGGCGTGTCCAGCGTGTACTCCGACTGGGACAACATCGATCCCGGTGTCGGACTGCACAAATGGGAGACGTTCATCGTCGACGAACTGCCGCCGCTGCTCGACGCCCGACTGAGGACCAACGGCGCCAAGTCGCTGCTCGGCCTGTCGATGGGCGCGCAGGGCGCCATGATGCTCGCACACCGGCATCCCGGAATGTACGAGGGCATCGCCGCGATGAGCGGCTGCTACTCCACCACCGACGACGTGGGACGGATGTGCGTCCAGCAGACCGTCTCGTCCCGCGGCGGCGACCCCGCGAACATCTGGGGCGAGATCGGCGGCCCGGGCTGGGTCGACCACGACACACTGCGGCACGCGGAAGGCCTGCGCGGCATGGACATCTACGTGTCGTCCATGACGGGCATCCCCGGCCGCTACGAAACCCCCGAGTCGGATCTCTTCAACCGGGTGGTCCTCGGCGGTCCCATCGAAGCCGTCTCCCGTCTCTCCACGCTCCGGTTGGAGTCCGAACTGAAGGCACTCGGCATCCCTGCGACGTTCAGGTACCACGCCACCGGCGTGCACGCCTGGAACTACTGGAAGGACGAACTTCCCGACACGTGGCCGACCCTGGCCCGTTCCCTCGATCTACCGGCCTGATCCGTAGGGCCGGGTGATGATCTCCAGGTAGTGGCCCGACGGGTCGAGGAAGTACGTTCCCCGGCCGCCGTCGTTGTGGTTGATCCCGTGCGCGGACTGTCGCGGGTCGGCCCAGTGCTCGATGCCGCGCTCCACGATCCGCCCGTGGATGGCGTCGAAATCGTCCTCCGACACCAGGAAGGCGTAGTGCTGGGGTGCGATCTCGGCACCCGGCGGCGGCTCCGCGAAGTCCAACGTCACCCCGTGTTCGAGTTGCACGGCGAGGAAATGTCCGGCCGGGACGGGGTCGGGAAGACCGAACAGCCAGGTGAGGAAGTATGCGGAATGCTGCTTGTCCTCGGCAGCGACGATCGTGTGATTGAACGAGATGGTCACGAAGGGTTCCTTCGAGTTCCGGCGCTCGCACTCGGCGAGCGCACCGCGCCTCCATGCCTGACGCGGTCCGCCACCGGCACGCGACGCTGGGAACAGCGTGCCGGAATCCCGGCGGGCGCGCAACGTCCTATCGGTAGTCCGGGTTCGGGTACCCAGGTGCACAGCCCGCATCCCACTGGGACCGCTGGTTCCCGTACGCGGGAATTCCCCCGGCGCCCTTGATCATCGCCGCCATGTGCATGAGGTTGTAGGTCATGAACGCGGTGTTGCGGTTCGTGAAGTCGTTCTCGGGTCCACCCGACCCCTCGTCGAGATACGACGGGCCCGGACCCGCTTCCCCGATCCAGCCGGCATCGGCCTGCGGCGGAATCACGTACCCGAGATGCTGCAGGCTGTAGAGCACGTTCATCGCGCAGTGCTTCACGCCGTCCTCGTTGCCGGTGAACAACGCCCCGCCGACCCGGCCGTAGTACGCGTACTGCCCCTTGTCGTTCAGGATCGCGGAGCAGCCGTACAACCGCTCGATCACCTTCTTCATCACAGAGCTGTTGTCACCCAACCAGATCGGTCCCGCGAGGACGAGGATGTCGGCGGCGAGGATGCGATCGAACAGGTGCGGCCACTCGTCCGTCGCCCACCCGTGCTCACGCATGTCCGGATACACGCCCGGCGCGATGTCGTGGTCGACGGCGCGGATCTGGTCGACCGCGACGCCCGCATCGCGCATCAACTCGACACTGCGGTCGACGAGACCTTGCGTGTTGCTCCGCTCGGGTGAGCGTTTGAGCGTGCAGTTGACGTACACCGCGAGCAGGCCCGTGAAATCGGGCTTCGGCTCCGAGAGCGACGGACTGGACATCGGGCACCTCCGGGGATGGTGGGTCCGAGGAACAACGATAGGCCGCCTTCCGTCGTCAGGCACCCGGGAAAGCCGAATGCGGCGGTCACCTCGTCGGTGACCGCCGCATTCGGATTCGTTCGGGCTGCTCAGGCCTTGGGCGTGAAGGCCGCCAGCGGCTCGGATCCCGACCAGTCGTGACCCCAGTAGCTGTCCGCGGTGATCTCCTCCGCGGTGAAGTGACTCTCGTCCACCAGCATGCCCTCGGTGCCGAACTCGAGGTCCCAGCCGCCGGGTGCCCGGACGTAGAAGGACACCATCTTGTCGTTGGTGTGCCTGCCCAGGGTCGACGACAGCGAGAAGCCGAGCTTGTTGACCCGGTCCAGTGCCTGACCGACCGCGTCGAGGGTGTCGACCTCCATCATCAGGTGCACCATGCCGGGCGCCTCCGTCGGCGGCGCCGGGCAGATCGCCAGGCTGTGGTGCCGCTGGTTGACGCCGAGGAATCGCACCCGCCGAGCCGGGCCGGGTGCGCCGGGGCCGCCGAGCCGGATGGCCCCGCGAGGCAGGAAGCCGAGGACCTCGGTGTAGAAGTCGTAGGTCTCCTGGAAGAACGGCGTGGGCAGCACGACGTGTCCGAAGCCCATCGCCCCGGTGACGAACCGGCCTCCGTGCGGAGTGACGATCGGGCTGTGGTCGAGCACCGGGCCGAAGAACACCTCGACCGCGGTGCCGGACGGGTCCGTGAACGTGACGGCCCGCTCGACGCGGCGGTGGTCCGCCTCGTCCTGCGTCATCTCACGGACCTCGACGCCCGCCTTCTCGACCTGCTCGCGCACCGCCTGCAGCGCGAACTGGTCCCGCACCTCCCAGCCGACGGCGAGCACCTTGTCGACGTCGCCCGGCAGCACCTGCAGCCGCGAGGTGCGCTCGTCGACGCGGAAGTACAGGCCGTCCTCCTCGGGGCCGGTACCGACGGCCATGCCGAGCCCGTCGACCGCCAGTTCCTTCCACCGCGGCAGGTCCTGGGACTGAACCCGCAGATATCCGAGCGATCGGATGTCGGTCATGTTCTGCACCAATCTCTTTCGAATGTCAGATCATCGAGCGGTGGATGCCCTGCGGCTCACCGCCGAGCTGCGTCAGGGCCGACGCGTGGTTGATCGAACCGGGCGTGTGGATCGCATGCGTCAGGCCGACGTGCGCGTCGCGCCAGAAGCGCTGCAGGGGCAGCTTCATCTTCATTCCACCGCCGCCCGCGCGGGCGAAGACCTCGTCGAGGGCGCTCACGGCACGCCACGCGGCGTTGGTCTGGGTGCGGCGGCCGATCGCACGCTCCTCGAAGGTGATCTCCTGGCCCTTCTCGGTCTTGTCCCAGAAGCGGTCGACGGTCTCGAGGATCGCCACCCGCGACGCGTTGATCTCGTCGGCGGCCTGGCCGATGGCGTACATGACGTACGGGTCGTCCTTGATCGGGACACCCGTGACGGCGACACGCTCCTTCTGCATGGCGATGTACAGACCCAGACCGCCCTCGGCCATGCCGATCAGCGACGACGAGATGCCGAGCGGGAAGATGCACGAGAACGGGAACTTGTACAGCGTCTCGTCGCGGCCGGCGTGCGCGGCGCCGTTGCCCTGCAGGACGATCTCGGAGTCGATCGTGCGGTACTCGGGGAGGAAGGCACCCTTGACGGTGAAGTCCTTCGAACCGGTGCCGCGCAGGCCCACGACGTCCCAGCTCTCGTGGTCGACGGTGTAGTCGGCCTTGGGGACCAGCACGTGCAGCATCTTGCCGGTGCGGTTGCCGTCCTTGTCGCCGACCGCGGCGCCGATCATCACCCACTCGCAGTGGTCGTTGCCGGTCGAGAAGGACCAGCGGCCGTTGAGGATGTAGCCGCCGTCGACGGGAACCGCCATTCCCATGGGGGCGTAGGGCGAGGCGATCCAGGTGTCGACGTCGTCGCCCCACACCTCCTGCTGCGCCTTGGGATCGAAGAACGCCATCTCCCACGGGTGCACACCGACGATGCCGGAGACCCAGCCGGTGGAGCCGTCGATGGCACCGATGCCCATGGCGGTCTCGGCGAACTCACGCGGGTGCGCCTCGAGGCCGCCGAACTCCTTCGGCTGGAGCATGCGGATGACGCCCGCGTCGCGCAGCCGCTTGGCGTTGCCGTCGGACAGGCGCATGAGCTTCTCGCCCTCGATGCCACCTTCGCGGATCTCCTCCGCGAACTGCACGATCCGATCCAGGACCTCTCCCATGACTTCCCTCATCTCCTGCTGATGATCCGGCGGATGCCCGCCCGTTGGTTGTGAACGTCCCAGCCGTCAGGCCGGTGCGCTCTCCGTGCTCTCGCTCAGTGGGAGCGTATTCGCGGCGGCGTGCTGCGCGGCGAGATATCCGAAGACCATCGACGGACCGATCGTCGCTCCCGCACCCGCGTACTCGTTGCCCATCACCGACGCCGTGGTGTTGCCGGTCGCGTACAGGCCGGCGATCGCGCTGCCGTCCTCCCGCAGCACCCGGGCGTCCTCGTCGGTGACGAGACCGCCCTTGGTCCCCAGGTCTCCGGCCTCGCAGCGGATCGCGTAGAACGGTCCCTTCACGATCTCGTCGAGGTTGGGGTTCTTCATCGTCGGGTCGCCGTAGTAGCGGTCGTAGGCGCTGTCGCCGCGGCCGAAGTCCTCGTCCTTGCCGCTGCGGGCGAAACCGTTGAACCTCTCGATCGTGGCCGTCAGCTTGTCCGCGGGCACCCCGATCTTCTCCGCCAGCTCACGCAGCGTGTCCGCCTTGTGGATGACACCGGAGTCGTAGAAACCCTGCGGGAACGGCATGTTCGGCAGCACCTGCGCGAACGGGTAGCGGTTCTTGGCCTTGGTGTCCATCACGAACCAGGCCGGAACGTGCCCGCCCTCGAGCTGGTCGTGCACGAAGTTCACGTACGGCGACGACTCGTTGGTGAACCGCTCACCCTGGGCGTTCACGATCACCGACGGCGGAATGCACCGCTCCGACACCAGCGGGATCACCGCGCCCATCGGGTGCAGCACCGACGGCATCCACCACGCATCGTCCATCAGGTCGAGTGCCGCACCGAGCTCCTGCCCGACGCGGATGCCGTCGCCCTTGAGTTCGCGGGCGCCGGCGCTGATGTCCACGCGGCCGTGCTCGGGCAGGTACCGGTCGCGCATCTGCTGGTTGTGGTCGAAGCCGCCGGTCGCGAGCAACACGCCACGCCGCGCCCGGATCCGGACCGTCGTGCCCTCCCGCTCGGCGACCACGCCGATCACGGTGCCGCGCTCGTCGGTGACCAGTTCGGTCATCGACGTGCGAAGCCACAACGGCACGCCTGCGTCCTTGAGGACCATCCGCAGCCGGGCCGCCAACGCACGACCACCGGTCGCCATGTGCCTGCGGCGCACCATGTTCGACGCCACCCGCCACGCCGCGACCATCGACGCCCGACGTCCCGCCCAGGTCCGCTTGACCATCGCGAGGTCGTGGTAGTCCTTCGACGTCACCCACAGGCCCAGCGGGCCCTTCATGCTGTTCGGACGCTGGAACTGCTCGTCCTCCTTCAGCTTGCGGGTGTCGAACGGCAGGCACTCGATGGTGCGGCCGAGCGCGCTGCCGCCGTCCTCCTCCGGGTGGTAGTCGGAGTAGCCCTTCACCCAGTACAGCTTCATGTTCTTGTTGCGGTCGAGCAGCTGCATCAGCTTCGGACCGGCGTCGATGTAGGCGTCGATCCGGGCGTCCGAGACGGTGCCCGCCGTCAGCGTCTTGAGGTAGCGGCGGATCGCGGCGGGATCGTCGACCACGCCCTTGCGGGTGAGGGTCGGGGCGTTCGGAATCCAGATGCCGCCACCGGAGATGGCGGTCGAGCCACCGAACTTCTTGCCCTTCTCGATGATCAGGGTGTCGAGCCCGAGTTCGGCAGCGGTGGCACCGGCGGACATTCCGCCGCCACCGCTACCGACGACGAGGAAATCGACTGTGGTGTCCCACTGCTGTGCAGTGGTGTCCCGGTTCTGGTCGGTCATCTCAGTCCTTGCGGGTCAGGAAGGCGAGCACGGCGGACGTCCAGGCTTCCTTGGCCTCGATCATCGTCCAGTGTCCGCAGTTGGGGAAGACGTGCAGTTCGGCGTTCGGGATGTCGCGCATCGGCAGCATCGCCATGTCGACCGGGCTGACCCGGTCGTCGCGCCCCCACGTGAGCATCGTCGGGGCCTGCACCTTGTGCAGCTGCGCCCAGTACGGGGTGGCGCCGGACGCCTTGGCCGCGGCGGTGTTGGCGGCGAACGCCTTGCTGCTGTACATGCGGGCGGCGATCTCCAGCGTCAGCGGCTCGGTCGCGAGCGCCCAGCGCTCCTCGATCAGCTGCTCGGTGACGACGGCGGGGTCGTACACCATCGAGTGCAGCCACCGGATCAGTCCCTCACGGGTCGGGTTGTCGGTGAACTCCATCAGCAGCTTGATGCCCTCACCCGGTCCGGGCGCGAAGACGTTCCGGCCGATGCCGCCGATGGTGACCAGCTTGTTCACCCGTTCCGGGGCGTTGATCGCGACGTTGGTCGCGACGATCCCGCCCATCGAGTTGCCGATCATGTGCACGGGCTCGGAGATGCCGACCGCGTCGAGGAACTTCCCCACGGAGGCCCCTGCCATCACCATCGGGTGTCCGTCGCCCGGGTCGCTGACGCCGAAGCCGGGGAACTCGAGCACGAGGCACCGGAAGTGCTCGGCGAAGTCGCCGAGCACGCCGCGGTAGTTGCGCCAGCCGGTGACTCCGGGACCGGAGCCGTGCAACAGCAGCAGGGGCGGGCCGTCGCCGGCCTCGTGGTACCGGAGCACGCCGATGTCGGTGGCGACCTCCCGCTTCGTGGACTCGTAGCTCAGTTCGCTCATGACGTCGACGCTTTCAGTTCGAGGCGCGCTGATGGAGGAGAGTTCCCGATCAGCGAGAATGTTTTCCGTCCGGCGCGGTCCGGCGACCGGTCAGATCCAACCGCCGACGCGCCCACCGAGGACGCGCGACCGCGCCTCCGGCGACCAGGTGTCGGTGGGGACGGGGACCGCGGGCCGGGCGGGCCGACGCGGCGCGGTCAGTTCCGGGTACAGGGTGCGGCCGATCTCCCGCGCGGCGTCCACGACCAGCGGCGCGACCCGTTCGAGCGGGGCGCTGCGGACGTCGCCGCTGACCGAGAGGGACGCGACCGGCCCCTCGGGCCCGCGGATCGCCGCACCCACGCAGGCCACACCCCGCGCCGACTCCTCCCGCTCGAAGGCGAGCCCGCGGCGCTGCCGGATCCGGTTCAGCTCCAGGTGCAGGGTGGCGAGCGCGGTGATGGTGTTGGAGGTGGTGCGGACGAGGTTCCCGCCACACAGCACGTCGACCCGCTCGGGGTCGAGCCAGGCGAGGAACGCCTTGCCCGCTGCGGTGGAGTGGGCCGGTGTGCGGCCCCCGACGCGCGAGGGAATCGAGTTCGCCATCCGCCCGCCGACCTTGTCGAGGTACACCATCTCGTGGCCGTCGAGGACCGCCAGGTGCACGACCATTCCGGTCTGCATGTGCAGTTCGTGCAGGAGCGGTGCGGCTGCCTCGCGGATCTCGGACTGTCCGTTGTCGCCGCCGGCGCCGAGCGCCCGCCGGCCGAGGCGGTAGCCGAAGGTGGCGTGCTCGACCCAGTTCAGCTTCACGAGCGAGTCGAGGATGCGGTGGACGGTCGAGCGCGGCAGCCGGGACCGGCAGGCCACCTCTTCGAGAGTCAGTCGCGCGGCGCGGCCGTCGAAGGCATCGAGGATCAGGGTCATCCGTTCGACCATCGAGGGCGGCACGTCGCGGGGTGCCTTGCGGGCGGGGGCGTCGGTAACGACCGTCATGACGACTCCTCGAAGGGTCCGGCGGATCGTGCTCCGATCCGCAAAACTGAAATCAATTCTGATACCGTACCTCACGAAAAGTGATCCAGGCCACCCGGCCGACGGACGAGGCGTCCCGATCACCGGAAATCACCGCGCCGACGCCGTCCCGACGCGATAGAAACCACGCGGACCGGCGAGCGGTCCACCGAGCAACGGAGGGTCGCCGTCATGCGCATCGGGATCGTCACACCGGTACTCATCCAGCACCCCGGCACCAGAGCCGACTGGGAGACCGGCGCCGGCATCGACGACGTCGCCGCGATCGCCGCCGCCGCGGACCGCCTCGGCTACCACCACGTCACCTGCAGCGAGCACGTCGCGGTGCCCGTCGACATCGCCGCCGAACGCGGAGGCACCTACTGGGATCCGTTGTCCACCTTCGGGTTCCTCGCCGCCCGCACCAGTCGCATCCGGCTCGCCACCCAGGTGCTCGTCCTCGGCTACCACCACCCGCTCGAGATCGCCAAGCGCTACGGCACCCTCGACAGACTCAGCGGTGGCCGGGTCGTGCTCGGCCTCGGTGTCGGCAGCCTGCGCGAGGAGTTCGACCTGCTCGCAGCGCCCTTCGAGGGACGCGGGGCACGCGCCGACGACGCCCTGCGCGCACTCCGCGCGGCCCTCGGCCGGTCCACACCGGAGTACCACGGCGAGTTCTACGACTTCGCCGATCTGATCGTCGAACCACACGCCGCCTCCGAGCAGGTCCCGCTGTGGATCGGCGGCCGGACACCTCGCTCCCTGCGCCGGGCCGTCGAACTCGGCGACGGCTGGGTTCCGTTCGGCCTGCGCCTGGACGACCTGACGGCGATGCTCGCCGCGACGCCACCGCCCCCGGGCATGGACGTCGTGCTCGCGGCCGGACGCCCCCTCGACCCGCTCGGTTCCCCCGACGCCGCCGCCCGCGCACTGACCCGGCTGCGTGACGCGGGAGCCACGATCGCCGGCGTCACCCTCGACGCCTCCGGAGTCGACCACTACGTCGACCAGTTGGCGGCGCTGGCCGAACTTGCTCGCCCACTCGGCATCGAATTCGACTGACCGACAACCGAAAGGACAAAGATGACCGACACCGCCGAACTCGTCACACAGCTCGCCGACCGGGTCCAGCTGCTCGAGGACAAGCTGGCGATCATGAACCTCATCAGCTCGTACGGCCCGGCCGTCGACAGCGGCCAGGCGGAGAAGGTCTCCGGTCTGTGGACCGAGGACGGCCTGTACGACGTCGACACCGGTGCCATGCACGGCCGCGACGAGATCGAGGCGATGGTCCACTCCCGTAATCACCAGTCCTACATCCACGGCGGCAGCGGCCACCTGCTCTACCCGCCGCACATCCGATTGGACGGCGACACCGCGGTCGCGACCTGCCACTCCCAGCTCGTGCTGCGCGACACCGAAACCGGCGTGTACGGGGTCGCGCGGATCACCGCGAATCGGTGGGAGCTCTCCCGCATCGACGGCGAGTGGAAGGTCACCCGCCGGGTCGGCCGGGTACTCGACGGCGGCGACGAAGGCCGCGGCATCCTCTCCTCCGGAGTCTGAAAACCTCCGACCACCGGCTGGCGGTCACCGTCGTGCGCGCGACGCGCAGGGCGGTGACCGTCAGCCGTGTGGGGGTTGCAGATCAGAGGTGGGCGGCCTGCTCCTGCAGCGTCGCCTTCGCCCAGCGGTAGTCGGCCTTGCCCGCGGGCGACCGCACGATTGCGTCGACCTCGACGACGGTGCGCGGCGCCTTGTAGCGAGCCACCTGCGTGCTCACGTAGTCGATCAGTTCGTCCAGCTCGGGCAGGTCGAAGCCGTCGCGGGCCTGCACGACCGCCCCGACCCGCTGCCCGTACCGCTCGTCGTCGACACCGGCGACCAGCGCGTCCAGAACGGCGGGATGGCTCTTGATCGCCATCTCCACCTCCTCCGGGTACACCTTCTCCCCGCCGGTGTTGATGCACGTCGACCCGCGCCCGAGCAGCACGATCCGACCGTCGGCCTCGACGCGGCCCATGTCGCCGAGGACCGCGGTCCGCACCCCGTCCACGACCGGGAACGTCGCCGCCGTCTTCTCCGGGTCACCCCAGTAGCCGAGTGGCACGTTGCCGGACCGAGCGATGTACCCGATCTCGTCCGACCCGGGCGCGATCGGCCGGCGGCCCTCGTCGACCACCCGGACGTTCGGCTTCGCCGCGATCCGCATCAACCCGTCCGAACCGATCTCGAGGTTGCCGTCCACACCGGATTCCGACGCACCGAAACCGTCGCGGATGGTCAGCTGCGGCAGGGCCGCGACGAGCTGCTCACGCACGGACAGCGAGAACAGCGCCCCGCCGGAACTGACCACCAGCAGTGAGGACAGGTCGAACTCCGCGCCCCGTTCCGTGATGACGTCCGCGACCGGACGCGCCATCGCGTCACCGACGACGGTCAGGGTCATCGCGCGCTCACGCTCGACGACGCGCAGCGCCTCCTCCGCATCGAACCGCGACATCAGGGCGTGCGTGGCGCCGAGGCAGAACGCGGTGAACACCGAGTAGAGCGCGGCACCGTGGATCAGCGGAGCGGTGAGCACCCAGGTCATCGGCGGAATGTTCGGGACCGCGGCCGCCACCGCGGCCGGGCCGTCGTAGGGGTCGCCGAACGGATTGCCGCCGCTGAGCGCCGCGTGGAAGAAGTCCTCCTGGCGCCACATGACGCCCTTCGGCATGCCGGTGGTGCCACCGGTGTACACGATGAACAGGTCGTCGGAGCTGCGTTCGGGGAAGTCGCGGTCGCCGGACTCCGCGGCGACGGCCGCGTGGAAGTCCGCGACGGTGACGTCGCCCCACTCGACGTCCCCGGTGTCGCCGATGGTGACGACGTGGCGCACCGTCGGGGTCTGCGGCAGGACCGCAGCGGTCGTGGCGGCGAAGTCGCCGTCCGCGACGACGGCGACCAGCTCGGCGTTGGCGAAGAGGTACGCGAGCTCGGCGTCGACGTAGCGGTAGTTCACGTTGACGGGAACGGCCCGGACCTTCAGGCACGCGAGCAGCGCCTCGACGAACTCGATGCTGTTGCGCATGTACATGCCGACGTGGTCACCCGCACCGACACCCGCGCCTGCGAGGTGGTGGGCGAGCCGGTTGGCTGCGGCGTCGAGCTCGGCGTACGTGAGCCGTTCGTCACCGCAGACGATGGCGGTGCGGTCGGGTACCGCGTCCGCGGCGGCTTCGAACAGGTCTGCGAGGTTCAGCGACATGGAGAGCCTTTCGGTGGGTCGTTCGTGACGGGCACGCTCTCAGGTCGCGCGCGCTGTGTTCTGCGCCACTCCCACAGAGCAGGATCGATCTCGTCCGCGGCAGTCCTTGCCACCGGGACCGTCCGTTGCCCGAAAGTAGAACGAATACTAATTTTGAGTCAGGGTCATGCGGAGGTACCGCGACCACGAGCATGGGAGACATTCGATGGGTGAAACCGTCAGCCTGAACGGCCGTACCGCCGTCGTCACCGGGGCCGGCGCCGGCCTCGGACGCGCCGAGGCGCTTGCCCTCGCGGGGGCTGGAGCCGCCGTCGTCGTCAACGACATGGGCGACGCGGCCCACGACGTCGCCGAGGAGATCCGTGCCGCGGGCGGGCAGGCGATCGCCGTCACCGGCGACGTCTCCGACTGGACGCTCGGCGCCCGGATGATCGACGAGGCCGTCGCCAACTTCGGCTCCTTCGACATCCTCGTCAACAACGCGGGCATCCTTCGCGACAAGATGATCTTCAACCTCACCGAATCCGACTGGGACGACGTGATCCGCGTCCATCTCAAGGGCCACGCCGCGACCTCCCACGCCGCCGCCGTGCACTGGCGCGAGAAGAGCAAGGCCGCAGGCGCACCCGTCTACGGCCGCGTCGTCAACACGTCCTCCGAGGCGTTCCTGTTCGGCGCAGCCGGACAGCCCAACTACTCCGCCGCGAAGGCCGGGATCACCGCACTGACGCTGTCCACCGCCCAGGGACTGGCCCGGTACGGCGTCACCGCCAACGCGATCTGCCCTCGCGCCCGGACCGCGATGACCGCCGAGGCGTTCGGCGAGGCCGACGGTGCGACAGCAGGACTCGACCCGCTCGCCCCCGAGCGGGTCGGCACCCTGGTCGCCTACCTGGCGTCCCCCGCCTCCCACGAGATCACCGGTCAGGTCTTCGTCGTGTACGGCAAGATGGTCGCACTGATGGCCTCGCCGAAGGTGGAGAACCGTTTCGACGCCGCCGGTTCGGCGTTCACCGTCGACGAGCTCGACCAGCAGCTGTCGTCGTACTTCACCGGACGCGGCCAGTACGAGACCTACTCGGCATACAGCGTCGCCGAGCTGGAGAAGGCCGCGCTCGCGGTCGACTGAGGCACGGACATGAGACTCAGCGACAAGGTTGCCATCGTCACGGGCGGCGCCGGCGGGATCGGCCGCGGCATCGTCCGGGCGTTCACGAAAGAGGGTGCGAAGGTCCTGATCGTCGACATCTCCGACGAGGCGGGCCGCGCACTGGAGAACGAGATCGGTCCGGCTGCGCGGTTCCTGAACGCCGACATCTCCCGGGAGGAGAACGCGGAGGTCATCGTCGCGGCGGCGGTCGAGGCGTTCGGCCGGGTGGACGTGCTCGTCAACAACGCGCACGCATCCCGGCAGGCGCCGCTCCTGCAGACGACGCAGGAGATGCTCGACCTGTCCTTCGGAACCGGGTTCTACCCGACGTTCTGGCTGATGAAGGCCGCACATCCGCAGCTCGCCGCGAACCACGGGTCGGTGATCAACTTCGCGTCGGGCGCCGGCATCGAAGGACAGCTCACGCAGGGCTCGTACGCCGCGGCGAAGGAGGCGATCCGGGCCGTCAGCCGGGTCGCGGCCAACGAGTGGGCAGCCGACGACGTCAACGTCAACATCATCTCCCCGCTGGCGCTCACCGAAGGTGTGCAGGCGTACATCGAGGCGAACCCCGGCGTCGAGGAGGCGCTGCTGGCGAAGACTCCGCTGCACCGCTTCGGCGACCCGGAGTCCGACATCGGCCGTGTGGCAGTGTTTCTCGCCAGCGAGGACGCGAGCTACATGACCGGCCAGACCCTGATGGTCGACGGCGGCAGCATCAAGCTCCGCTGACACCCGTGCGCACTTTTGGTAGTGGGAGCTACCAAAAGTGCGCACAGGTCGCCGCAGGCGACTATCGAAGCGACGCGGCGAACGCCTGCGCATCTTCCAGCGAGGCCGCGACACTGGCGCGGTGATCCGCGCCCTCGTAGGTCCGCAGCTCGACCTGAGCGCCCTTGTCCTGCAGGCTTTTCACCACGACGTCGGTCGCGTCCGGCGTGACGAGCTGGTCGGTGGTGCCCTGCGCCACGAGCACCGGGACCTTCGGCGACGCACTCGCGGGCTCCTGCGCGGCGAGGTATGCGGTCCACGGTCCGAGGTCGGCTTCGGGGCGGATCGCCTTGTCCACGGGCACCGAGGGGATCGCGGCCCGGATGTCGGCGATGCAGCCGGTGCGGGCGGCGGCCATCAGCGGTTCGGCTTCCGCGGTCGCGATCTCCTCGGGCTTGATCGAGGAATCCGCCGCCGCTGCTCCCAGGAGGGTGAGCGGGAAGAAGGCCAACGCGGGAGCGATCGCCGGGTTGCCGGACTTGATGTATGCGGGAGTCTGGCTCAGTCCGCTGCCGGGCGCCACCGAGATCGCGCCGAGGAGGGTGAGTTCCGGCGCGTAGTCGACGGCCAGCTCGGAGGTGCTGATCGCGGCCGCACCGCCCTGACTGTGGCCACCGACGACCCAGCGGCTACCGACCGCGGGGTCGAGATGCCGTGCCGCCCTGACGATGTCCGTCACCGCGTTCGACTCGGACCTCGCGTTGAGGTAGGTGTGGTCGCCGGGCGTGCCCATGCCCTCGTAGTCGGTCTGGACGACGACGTATCCGTCCTGCACCCACTGGTCGAGGGTGGCACTGACCGCGCCGACGTAGTCGTGGACGGGACCGTCGACCGTGTCCCGCGAGGGGGCGCACTCGTCGGCGATTCCGGTGGTGCCGTGCGCCCAGCTGAGCACCGGCCAGCCACCCTCGGGTGCGGTACCCGGCGGGATCGCGACGGTGCCCGTGACGACGATCGGATTGCCGCTGCCGTTCTCGGACACGTAGCTGACGGATTCGCTCCGGGCGGCGCTCGGCAGGACGGCCGCATTGGTGAGCGGCTGCGCGGAGATGACGTCGCCGGCCTCGGGAACAGGCGCGATGTCGTCGGATCCGGTCGAGACGGATCCCGTCCAGACGGTCGCGGCAGCCGCGATCCCTCCTATCATGCGGAGCGAGAAAGCGGAACCAAAGGGGTGCATGATGCCTCCGGACACAGATACGAGGCGATGTGACCTCGATTACGATTAAGAAGGATTTCTTAGTACCGTGACAAGGACGCAACAGTCAAGAGGCAGGGAGTCGCTCGTACTGGCCGCCGAGCGCCTCGTCGCCGAACGTGGCCTGCACGGAGTGCGGGTCAGCGAGGTGGTGAAGGAGGCGGGCCAACGCAACAACTCCGCGGTCACCTATCACTTCGGGTCGTGGCAGAACCTGCTCCTCGCGGTGTGGGACTCGCACACGGTCCCGATCAACGCCGAGCGAGCCGCACTGATCGCCGACGCCCGCGACCGCGACGAATTCGACCTGCGGGCGATGGTGAGCGCCTACCTCGATCCCCTCGTCGCGGACATGGCCCGGCACCGGCCCAGCTACTGGGCCCGGTTCTCCGAACAGTGGCTCGCCACCGTCAACCTCGACTACCTGACGCTCGACGCCGAAGCCGAGGCCGACCAGCCGCGCACCGAGTCGGTCCTGGTCCTGCACGCGCTCCTGATGGACATCCGCGACTCCCTCCACCACCTTCCCGAGGACTCGCGGGACCGCCGGGCGGCACTGATGGGGCGCTACGTCATCGGGGCCCTCGCCGCGTGGGAACGCGAGGACGATCCGGTCGTGCCACTCGACGACCTGCGACGTGAACTGCTCAGCACCGCCCTCGCCCTGCTCCAGGCGCCCTAGCGACCCGTGCTCGGTGGCCATCGCCACCGGGAACGCGCACGGGTCAGTGCATCCTGTGGTCGGTGACGGCGGTGCGGGGGCCGAACTTCGGTTTCACCGCCCGGCCGCTGACCTCCAGCAGCCGGATCGCCCGATATCGGTGCGGGCGAAGGGGTTCCAGGTACTCGACCATGCCCGGATCGTCCAGCGGACGACCGAGCAGCGACCATCCGACGACGGCCGCGAGGTGAAAGTCCCCGACCGACAACGCGTCCGCGTCACCGAGTGCCCGCTGCCCGACCTCCGCCGCCGTCCACGGCCCGATCCCCGGTACCGTCTGCAGCCGGCCGGCCGCCTCGGCCCGGGACAATGCCACCGCCTCCTCGAGGCGATCCGCGACCGCGGCGGCCGTGACGATCGTCCGGGACCGCTTCGGATCGACCCCGGCACGGTGATACTCCCAGGACGGGATGCGCCGCCACACCTCCGGGGGCGGCGGCACCCGCATCCCGTCCGGCGCGGGGCCGGGCGCCGCGGCGCCGTGAGCTGTCACCAGACGACGCCACGACGCCCGCGCCGCGATGCCGTGCACCTTCTGTTCGAGAATCGCAGGGACCAGCGACTCGAACACACGGCCCGTCCGGGGGATGCGAAGTCCCGGGTGGCGCCGATGCGCCTCCACCAGGATCGGATGGTCGGGCGCGAAATCCTGTGCGGTGTCGTACTCCCCGAGCAGATCCGGCACCGAGCCGAGGAACTCGCCCGCACCCGCGCCCCAGGCCTTCACCAGCACCGAGTACCGGTCGGCCTGCACGAGCCGGCAGGTCACCGGCCCGCTCGGCATGAGGGTCGTCCGCCACAGCGCCCCGTCCACGGTCACGCGATGACACGGGTCGCCGCGTCCGCGCCCGAGTGGCGCCAACGTGGCCGCCATCAGCAGCGGCCGGTCACTGCGGTGCAGCGTCTCCAGCGGCTCGGCGGAGACAGTCATGCGCCCCACCCTAGGCGCATCCGCCGACGCGGTGCGATCAGTCGCACGGCGGGCGGTAGCCGAGGTTCGGCAGCACCTGGGACCACTGCTCCTCGGTCAGGATGCCGTCGGTCGCCGCGCACATCCGGTCGGCCACCCGGTCGCTGTCCAGGTCGAGCGAGCGCACCGCACCGCCCTCCCCGGCCGCGAACAGCCGGTCGCTCACCGGGTCGAACACCACGCGCCAGCGCACGGTGCCGTTGGGGACGATCGACCGCCCGTCCACTTCTTTCCCCGAGTCGCCGACCTCCCAGATCCGCACCGTCTGATCGTCGCTGCCGCTGGCCACGGTGCCGCCGTCCGGGCTGAACGCGACCGAGCGAACAGTGCTGGTGTGTCCGTGGAGGATTCGCTCGGGCGCACCCGGATCACCGAGGCTCCACAGCCGGACCGTGCGATCGTCGCCGCCACTCGCGACGGTCCTGCCGTCCGGCGCGAACGCGACCGAGTTCACCGCGCCGTCGTGGCCTTCCAGCGGAACGCCCGACGGCACGGCCATGTCCGGGTTCGACACGTCCCACAGGCGGACGGTCTTGTCGCTGCTGCCCGCGGCGAGCGTCGAACCGTCGGGGCTGAAGGCGACCGAATTGACCCATCCCGCGGCCCCGGTCAGTGTGGACCCGACCCGCGTCGGACGGGTCCGATCCTGCACCCGCCACAACTGCACGGACAGGTCGTCCGCCGCGGTGGCGAGCAGACCGCCGTCCGGGCTGAAGGCGAGTTCGTGGGTGTAGCGGGCCGCGAGTTCGAGGGGTGGACCGAGGGGCGCGGGCGCCGCGGCGGTGAGATCCCACAGTTGGACCCGCCCGCCCCCGATGCTCGACGTCGCGAGGGTCGACCCGTCGGCGGCCAGTGCGATGTTCTCGATGCCGAGCCCGTCGAGTGAGCGGAACCTGTGCCGGACCGTCGGCGTGCGGCCGTCGCCGATGTCCCAGACGAGCACGGTCCCGTCGAGGGATCCGGTCGCCATCACAGACCCGCTGCCGTCGACGGCAGGGCCGGTGACGCGACGCGTGTGCCCGGCGAGGACGGCGTCCGGCAGGGTCCAGACCCGCACCACACCGTCCTGCCCGCCGGTGATGACCGCCGATCCGTCGCGGACGAACACGGCCGTGGTCAGGCCGCCGCTGCTGCCGACGAGTGGTCCGCCGAGATCGGTCGGCCGCTCCGGGTCGGTGAGCCCCCAGACGCGGGCCGTGCCGTCCCAGCTCGCGGACACCAGCGACTGGCCGTCCGGGCTGAACGACACCGACCAGATGGCACCCTCGTGCCCGATCAGCGGGGTGCCGGCAGGCGTGGGCGCGCCGGGGTCGTCGACCCGCCAGATCCGCGCGCTGTGATCGTCGCTGCCGGTTGCCAGCAGCCGGCCGTCCGGGCTGAACGCGACGGAGTGCACCGAGTCGGAGTGCGTGCGCAGCGGCGGACCCCACGGGGCCGGGCTGCCCGCCCCGATGCGCCAGAGCAGAGCGGTGCCGTCGTCGCTGCCGGTGGCCACGGTGCGCCCGTCCGGCGAGATCGCCACCGATCGCACCGGCCCGGTGTGCCCGGCCAGGGTGCCGAGCGGGTCGACCGCGAGCGGGTCGCTGACGTCCCACAGCCGTGCGGTGGAATCGTCGCCCGCGGTGGCCACGCTGCGCCCGTCGGGGCTGAACGCCACCATGTAGACCGCGCCGGTGTGACCGGTGACCGGACCGCCGAGCGGCTTCGGCCGCTCGGGATCGGCGACGTCCCACAGTCGCAACGTCCCGTCCCCGCTCCCGCTGGCCAGGAGCGCGCCGTCCGGGCTGAACGCGACGCTGGTCACCCAGGAGGTGTGCCCGGTCAACGGCACCCCCACCTGCCGGCCGGACACCGGATCCCACAATCGGACGGTCCGGTCGTAACTGGCGGTGGCGACGATGCCGCTCGGCGCCGCCGCCGTGTCGTACACGGCACCGTCGTGCCCGGTCAGCGGGCGTGCCAGGGGCGCGTTCTGACCGGCGAGCACGAGGGCGTGCGCGGTCGCGTCGTCCGGCCGCATCTCGGCTCCGACCATGGACAGCTGCGCCGACAATGACGGGTCCGAGTTCTGGGCCCGTGCCGCCTGCGCGAGGATCTCGGCGAACTGCGCATCGTCACGCTGCCGGTCGGACGCGGCCCGCTGGATCTGCCCGGTGATCGCGAGGACCGTGGCGACGACGGTGACGATCGCGAGCGCGGCGACCATGCCGCGCGTCCACCGGCGCGTCGCCCGGTCCTGCGCCCGGGCCGCCTCGACGAACTCGCGGGCCCCCGCACCGACGTTCCCGGAGCGGTCCTCGACCCACGTCGACGCCGAGTCGAGCCGCAGTCCGCGGTACAGCAGCGAGGAGTCACGGCCACTGTGCACCCACTCCTCGGCGTCCCGGTCGAGCCGCTGACGCAACACCGCGTACGCGCGGTCCTCGTCGAGCCACTCCGCGAATCTCGGCCATGCCTCGAACACCGACTCGTGGGTGAGCTCGACACCGGCCGCGTCCCCGGTGACCAGGCGGGACGCGGTCAACGCGCCCAGCGCCGTCGCCGCCGCACCGGCGTCAGGGCACCGTTCGAGCAGCCGGTCGCGGGACAGCCGCCGACGCGTGTCGCGGCCGTCCTCGGACACCGTGACCAGGTTCAGCAGCATCTGCCGGGCCGCGTCGCGCTGGGGTGCGGTCAACGTGGACCACATCTCCTCCGCGGTCCGCGCGACGGCACCGCGGACGCCGCCCACCGATTCGTACGCGGCGACGGTCAGGGTGCGTCCGGTGCGCGCGTTCCAGGTGGCCAGCATCGCGTGCCCCAGCAGCGGCAGCGCACCGATGTGACCCTGCGACGCCGTCCCCGACCCGCTGCCGACGCCGAGGTCGCGGACCACGACGTCGACGAGTCCCGGCTCGACGTCGACCCCGACCATCGTGGCGGGTCCGGTGACCGCGAGCGCGATCTCGTCCCTGGACATCGCCCCGAGCACCATCTGGTGATGTTCGAGGCAGCGCGCGAGGTCCGGGATCCGCAGGCACTGCTCGTAGAAGTCGGCACGCACCGCGGCGACGACCGCGTCGACCCGCTCACCGCGGTACCGGCGGTCGCGGGCGAGAGCGACGAGCCGCTCGACGAACCGTTCCCGCGCCGCGTCCTCGTCGCACTGGGTGAACAGTTCCTCGAAGCGGTCGACGACGACGATGCAGGGACCGTCGGGTCGCGATTCGAGTGCGGCGTCGAGAGCGGCGAGCGGGTCGCGGCCGGGTGAGAGCTCGATCGCCGACCGCTCGGGGGACAGCGCCGGCAGCAGCCCCGCATGCAGCAGCGACGACTTTCCCGCCCCGGACGCGCCGACCACGAAGGTCATCGCAAGTTCGTCGGTGTCGTCGAGCACCTTCGCCAGCAGGGCCGCCGTCGCCCGGCCCCTCCCGAAGAACAGTGCGCTGTCCTCGGGGCCGAACGCCGCGAGACCGCGATAGGGGCTGGGGACCTCGCCGTCGATCCCGGGCGGCGCCACCGCGGCGGGCGGCGACCCCGACGCGATGGGGTTGCTCCGTTGCGCCCGCTCCCACAGTGCCTGCCACCGGTGCAGCGAGTACAGGCCGTCCACGGGCGGTTCCGGCGCCCGTGTCCGGGCCGCCGCGACGAGAACGCGAAGAGCCGCGGCGAGTCCGTCGAAACGCGCGGGCACGTTCTTTCCGCTGCGCCAGTCGGAAAGGCGCTGAGCGGAAACGAACGACGCGCGTCGGGTGTCCGTCGTGACGATCGTGGAATTCGCCCGATCGGCAAGTCTCTTGAGAACGGGCCTGCCCGCCAGCTCGTAGAGGAGCGCGAATCTGGCGGCGAATTGAACCCTTGGATTCTCACTGTCCGGGTGACTGTCCATGTGGGCTCCGAAATTCGAGTGATCCGCACCCCCGCGGAGGAGGTGCGCGCAGTTGTTATTCCAGACCGGGAGGCGTTTGTCCAAGGGTCTGAGACCGACGTCACGAATCCGCACCCCGAGGCGCTTTCCGCGGTCGCCGGACCGTGTCCGGACCGGACGACAGTTTGTGCCCCGCCAACTGCGGCAACGCTCCGACCTCGCGATCGGACTCCACACCGCCGCCGATCGCGTGCCGATACTTGTCGCGTTGCACGACGGATCCGGCGGCCACGGGCCCCGGAGGGGCGGCGTGCAATTCGTGAATCCGCCGGCGGAATCGCCGCTCCCTCGCAGCGCATTTCTCCGGCGGATTCACCCACACCATTTCTTCGCAGAAGGGTCGGGGGATGACGGCGACCACCATCGAATTACGCCCGGAAATCGATTCGGCACGAATCCCGGACGGTCCGGTCTCGCCACCGGACGATTCCGAGCTCTACGCATATCTCGGTCCGCAGCGCCGGTGGGTGCAGGTCTGCATGACGGTGGCGTTCGGACTGGCCGCGCTCAGCCTGGCTCGCTTCGCCACCACCAGCGTGTGGCTGTGGCCACTGCTGGTGGTGCTGGCCGTGAACATCTGCGGATCGGTGATCTCCGCGCTGTCCGGATGGAACCGGCGTCGGATCTCGGCCGACTCCCACCGGCGCACCACCGTGACCTGGGCGCAGGAGAATCCCGTCGGCCCGTCCGTCGACGTCTTCCTCCCGACGTGCGGGGAGGACCTCGAGGTCCTCCTGAACACGTACCGCCACGTCGAGAAGATGCACTGGGCCGGGGAGCTGACGGTGTGGGTCCTCGACGACGCCGATCGGCCCGAGGTTGCAGCCGAGGCGCGCGCCCACGGGTTCCGGTATCTGGTCCGGCCGAATCGCGGACACATGAAGAAGGCCGGCAATCTGCAGCACGCATACGACAACACCGACGGCGAGTTCATCGTCGTGCTGGACGCAGACTTCTGCCCGCGACCCGACTTCCTCGACCATCTCGTCCCCTACATGGACGACCCGAAGGTCGGCATCGTGCAGAGCCCGCAGTACTTCGACACCACACCGTCGATGAACTGGCTCGAACGCACCGCGGGCGCGACGCAGGAACTGTTCTACCGGTGGGTGCAACCGTCCCGGGACGCCGCGGGCGCACCGATCTGCGTCGGCACCTGCGCCGTCTACCGGCGAGCCGCACTCGCGGTGACGGGCGGCTTCGCCCAGATCGAACACAGCGAGGACGTCCACACCGGCATCTTCCTGCTCCGCGCGGGCTTCGCGACGCAGTACGTGCCGATCCTGGTGTCGAAGGGACTGTGCCCGTCCGACACCGCCGGGTTCCTCAACCAGCAGTACCGATGGTGCAACGGCTCCATCACCCTGCTGCGCAGCGGCAACGCGCACCGGCATCCGCTGACCCTGCGCCAGCGGATCTGTTTCTGGGCCGGGTTCATGTACTACATCTCGACGGCGGTGAACGTCTTCGCGATCCACGTTCCGGGCGTGATCATGGCGGTCTTCTTCCCGCTCGAGGTCCGCGCCGCCCACTTCGTCCCGTTCCTCGCGGGTGCCTGGGTGTACTTCGTGTTGCTGCCGCGGGTGTCGAACTCGAGGTGGCGGTTCGAGGTGATGCGGGTACAGATGGCGTACAGCTTCTGTCACGCGCTCGCGATCACCCACAAGCTCACCGGTCGCACGAAGGGTTGGGTGGCCACCGGCGCCGTGGGGAAGAAGAGTTCCCTGGCCCGGACGGTCAGCATCCTCGGGTCGGTCACGATCGTGGTCGGGCTCGTGGCGTCCTGGGGAGCGTGGGGATACGACGTCGTCCACTACGGCATCGCCGAGTTCTGGATGATGGCGATCTTCCTGCTCGGCTACACGTATCTGTCGGTGCCGCTGCTCACGGCGTTCCTGCGCACGCTCGGGGCGGTCGGCCCGACCAGCCGACCCGCGGCACGTGCCGTAGCCGCGGCGGAGAACCGCATCACCGGCTACGAGGCCGTCGCCTACACCCTCGTCATCGTCCTGCTCGCCGTCGTCGCGCTCGGTGGCTTCGACCTGATGCTCCCGTGGCTCTGAGGGGACCGACATGACCACCACACTCACCCACCCCGCGGCGCCGCCTGCCGGTTCGTCACGCTCCCGATTCCGCACCGACATCGAGGGACTGCGGGCGATCGCCGTCCTCGGTGTGGTCCTGTTCCACGCCGGCGTGCCGACCGTGACGGGCGGCTTCGTCGGCGTGGACGTGTTCTTCGTGATCTCCGGCTTTCTGATCACCGGACTCCTGGTCCGCGAACAGGAACGCACCGGCCGGATCCGGTTGGGCGCCTTCTACGCCCGCCGGGCCCGCCGACTCCTTCCGCCTGCGGCACTGGTGATCGCGGTGTCCGCGGTGGCCACGTGGTTCGTGCTTCCCCTGCTCGGCGTCTTCCGATCCGCATTCGACCTGCTCGCCGCCCTGTTCTACGTGTCGAACTGGCGGTTCATCGCCCAGGGCAACGATTATCTCGCGGCGTCCTCGGATCACAGTGTCGCGCTGCATTTCTGGTCACTCGCCGTCGAGGAGCAGTTCTACCTGGTGTGGCCGGCACTGCTGATCGGGGCGTTCTGGGTCGCGGCACGGACGCGATGGTCGCCGCGCACCGCGACGGTGGTGGCGGTGAGCGCGGTGACCGCTGGATCGTACGCGGCGTCGCTGTGGCTGACGTACACGAACTCCGGTCTCGCGTACATGGCGACGTACACCCGCGCGTGGCAGTTCGGTGCCGGCGCGCTCCTCGCGCTCGGCGGGACCTGGCTCGCCTCGCGAACCTTCGCTGCCGACGCGATCGGATTCGTCGGCCTGCTCGCCGTGCTCGCCTCGATGGTGGTGTTCGGCTCCCACACACCGTATCCCGGCTGGGCGGCGGCCGTACCGACACTCGGTACGGTGGCCCTGATCGCCTCCGGACCGAGATCGGTGTCCGGGCAGGTTCTGTCGATTCCGCCGCTTCGCATCATCGGGCGCTGGTCGTATGCCTGGTATCTGTGGCACTGGCCGGTCCTGGTGGTGGCCGAGGCGCACCTCGGGAAGCTGGACCGGCCGGCGAAGCTGGCGCTGGCGGTCGTCGCGCTCGCGCTCGCGGTCGCGACGCACCTCCTGGTCGAGGCTCCGCTGATGCGTTCTCGGGACCTGCAGGCACGGGCACCGGCAGCGGCGGCGGTGGGATTGACCGCGACGGTCGTCGCCGCCGCGATCGTACTCGCGACCGGGACACGCGCTGTGGACGAGCTGAGCACCGGCGCCCAGGCCCCGACCGCGGCGAGCTTCTCACAGGTGTTCGGGACCGCGACCACCGCCGACTCCGGTGCCGTCACTCCGACGCCCATCGACGCGCGCGCCGACATCCCGGAACGCGCCGACTGTCTGCTGGACCGCACGTCCTCGCAGCCGGACTGCACGTTCGGGGTCACCGGCGGCACCCCTGTCGTCCTGTTCGGCGACAGTCATGCACACCAGTGGCAACCGACGCTGCAGGTGCTGGCCGAGCAGCGTGGGTGGGAGCTCACCGTGATCGCCCAGTCCGGGTGCCCGGTGCCGGACATCGCGCCTCGCGCAGGCGAGTCCGCCCGGTTCTCGCAGTCGTACTGCACCACCTGGCGTGACGAGCAGATCGACCGCATCGTCGCGATGCGTCCGAGTCTGATCGTGCTGTCGTCACTGAACATGTACATCCCACAGCACGACGAACTGCTGGGCGCGTGGGCCGGGAGCCTGGACCGGCTCCGCGAGTCCGGTGCACGGATCGCCTACGTCCGGGACACCCCGTATCCGGGAACCGACGTTCCCGAGTGCATCTCGTCCGCACTCGACGACTGGTCCGCGTGCGCGTTCGAGGCATCCGGCCGGGTGGACCCGGTGATCGCGGGTACGACCTCGGGCCGACTCACCGGCGTCGCCGTCGTCGACCTGAACGGCTACCTGTGCGACGGAACCGACTGCGCGGCGGTCCGCAACGGGACGCTGCTCTATCGGGACGAATCGCACCTGTCGGCGACCGCGGCGCGTCTGCTCGCGCCCGCCCTGTCCGACGCGCTCGACCGGCAGGGGATCCGGTGATGTCGCGGCGGTCGGCGCTGCCGACGCTCGGGGGCGCGGCGGTGGGTGGCGCCGTGCTTGGCACCGCGATCGCGAATCTCGCGGGCGGTCTGGGCCCTCGGGTGTTCGGGGTCTCCACCACCGGAACCTCGCCTGCGAGCGCGGACCATGCCCGCCGGATCGGCACCGAACTCGGCCGCACGGTCGACGTCGTCAGCCTGTTCGACGCCTGGGAGTGGCGGAATCCGTTCCCCACCGCGGCGGTCACCGCGATCCGCGAGATGGGGTCGACCCCGGAGATCACCTGGGAGCCCTGGCATCCCGCGCGAGGTGCCGAACAGGGCGACTACCGGCTCGACGCCCTCACCGACCACGAAACGTACGTCCGCGAGTGGGCACGTGCGGCCGCCGGCTCCGGCGGTGACCTGTTGCTCCGCTTCGGCCACGAGATGAACAGCGACTGGTATCCGTGGGCGGTCACCGTCAACGGTGGATCGCCGGACGCGTTCGTCGAAGGCTGGCGGTGGCTGCACGGGGTGTTCGCCGAGGAAGGCGCCACCAACGTGCGGTGGGTGTGGTGTCCCAACATCGTGCACCGGGACCGGGTGGACCTCCTCGCGGCCTGCTATCCGGGCAGCGACGTCGTGGACGTGACCGCGGTGGACGGCTACAGCGCCTCGGAGTACGGCACCGCGCACCTGTCCCCCGAGGAGGTCTTCGGTCCGACCTTCGCGGCCGTCGACGAGATCGACGACTCGAAACCGTTGTGGATCAACGAGACCGGCTGCGCACCCGGACCCGGAAAGACGGACTGGATCACCGGACTCGTCGATTACCTGAGCACCACCCGCGTCAGCGGTCTGGTGTGGTTCGAGATCGACAACGCAGGGAAACCGGACTGGCGTCTCACGAGCACGCCGGCCACGACCGTCACCGCACGACACGCTCTGAGAATCTGGTGAAAGGTGTTGCACCCATGAGAATGACAGTGATCGGCACCGGCTATCTCGGAGCCACCCACGCCGCCTGCATGGCGGAGCTCGGGCACGACGTCCTCGGCGTCGACGTCGACCCCGGCCGCATCGCGAAACTGGAGGCCGGAGAAGTCCCGTTCTTCGAGCCCGGCCTCGCGGAGGTGTTGCGCCGCAACATCGACCTCGGCCGAATCCGGTTCACCGACTCCTACGACGAGGCCGCGGCCTGGGGTGACGTGCACTTCATCGCGGTCGGGACACCGCAGAAGAAGGGCGACCTGGGGGCCGACCTCCGGCACGTCGACGCGGTCGTCGATCAACTGGTGCCGAGGCTCACCGGCGACGCCGTCCTGTTCGGCAAGTCGACCGTGCCGGTCGGCACGGCCGAGCGGCTCGCGGAACGCGCGACCGCGCTGGCACCCGGGGTCGACGTCGAGATCGGATGGAATCCCGAGTTCCTGCGCGAGGGATACGCGGTCGCGGACACCCTCCACCCCGACCGGGTGGTGCTCGGCGCAGCCCCGGGCGGTCGGGCGGAGCAGGTGGCCCGCGAGATGTACGCCCCACTGATCGAGGAGGGAATCCCGTTCATCGTCACCGATCGGGCCACCGCGGAACTGGTGAAGGTGTCGGCCAATGCCTTTCTCGCCACGAAGATCTCGTTCATCAACGCGGTCGCCGAGGTGTGCGAGGCAGCGGGCGCTGACGTCGCCGCACTGGCCGAGGCGATCGGCCACGACCCTCGCATCGGCCGCCAGTTCCTCAACGCCGGACTCGGATTCGGCGGCGGATGCCTCCCGAAGGACATCCGGGCGTTCATGGCCCGCGCCGGCGAACTCGGGGCCGATCAGGCACTGACCTTCCTGCGCGAGGTGGACAGCGTGAACATGCGGCGACGCAGCCGTATCGTCGACATCGCCCGCGACACCTGCGGATCGCTCCTCGGTGCCCGCATCGCAGTGCTCGGCGCGGCGTTCAAGCCGAACTCCGACGACGTCCGCGACTCACCGGCACTGAACGTGGCCGGGCAGCTCCAGCTTCAGGGCGCCACCGTCACCGTGTACGACCCCAAGGCCGCGGAAAACTCCAGGCGCGTCTTCCCGACACTCGACTACGCGTCCTCGGTGATGGACGCGTGCGAGGGCGCGGACGCGGTTCTCGTCCTCACCGAGTGGCCGGAGTTCGTGCACCTCGACCCCCTCTCGGTCGGGGCGGTGACCCGCGGCAGGACCGTCGTCGACGGCCGCCTGTGCCTCGACCGGCGACGCTGGCAGGCGGCGGGATGGGAGTACCGCGCGTGAGCACCACACGGATCGGCACCGCGGTCGTCCCGGCCGCCGGACTCGGCACCCGCTTCCTGCCGGCGACGAAGTCCGTTCCGAAGGAGTTGCTGCCCGTGGTGGACACTCCCGCAATCGAACTCGTCGCCGCCGAGGCAGCGGAGGCTGGAGCGGATCGGCTGGTGATCGTCACGTCCGAGGGCAAGGACGGGGTGGTCACCCACTTCACGGAGGATCTCGTCCTGGAGAGGGCGCTGCACGCCGGCGGCAAGTCGCACCTGCTGGAGAAGGTCCGGCGGGCGCAGGGACTGCTGGCGGTCGAGTCGGTGGTGCAGGACGAGCCACGCGGTCTCGGACACGCCGTGGCGTGCGCGGAACCGGTCCTGCGGGACGACGAGGACGCGATCGCGGTGCTGCTGCCGGACGATCTGGTGATGCCGCGCGGCGTGCTGGAGACGACGGCGCGGGTCCGGGCGAGCTGCTGATCGACGAGGGCCACCCGGTGCACGTGGTGGTGCACCGCGGCGGGCGACACGATCTCGGCAACCCGGGCGGCTACCTGCGCGCCGCCGTGGACGTCGCACTGTCCCACGACGAGTACGGCCCGTCGCTGCGCAGATGGCTCGACGAGCGGCTGGGTCGCGGAGCCGGGACGTTCGACCCTGGTGCAACCGTCGCCGACGCACGAGGGTGGGGTGAGCCCGCATCACGCTGCGGGACAACCGACGACGAGGAGCGACTGGTGGGAACCGCGATCGCGCGACCGGGCAACGATGCGAGCTGGTACGTCGACCCGGATCGGCCCTGCGCGCGAACCCCCGAGACGTGGTGGTTCCCGCCGGCGCGGACCTCCCGAACCGCGACCGCCCGCATCGCCGCCCTGTGCGTGCAGTGTCCGGTGCGGGCCCAGTGCGCGGACGACGCCCGGACCTGCGACGACCGGTACGGCATCCGCGCCGGCGTGGACCTCCAGCACGTTGCCGACCCGGACCGGACCGTCGTGCTCACCCGGATCGCGCGGTCACCGGCACCGGACTGCGAGCCGATCGCGGTGGGCAGGCCGGGGCTTCGGCGTTCCCCTGCCCAGTTGATCGAGCCCACCCGGGGCACCGCGGTCAGCGCTCCTCGAGCCCACCGGCTGCCGACCGGCCGTGCCCTGCTTGGTGGGTGATGTGGTCGATCAGCGGTTGGGTGCGGTACTTGATACCCGTGGTCAGGACCAGGGTGGTCGAGGTGTGCGCGACACCGTCGATGCCGAGGATCCGTTCGAGGACGTGCAGCAGGTCCTCGTGTGAGGGTGCCGCGATGCGGATGAGCAGGTCCTCCCGGCCCGTGGTGGTGTGCGCCTCGAGCACCTCGGGGACGGCCCGCAGTTCCTCGAGGACGGCCTTGATCCTGCCCTGCACGGTCTCGGCTCCGACGAACGCCAGGACGGGCAGTCCCAGTGTCGGAAGATCGATGTCCGGTCGGTAGCCGGACACCACGCCGGTCTCCTCGAGACGCCGCATCCGGGACGCGACGGTGTTGCGGGCAACGCCCAGCCGGGCCGCGAGATCCATGATCTGCGCGCGCGGATCGGCGGTGAGCAGTTCCAGCAGTGCGGCGTCGAGCTCGTCGATACTGATCACGGTGATAGCCCCTCGGTCGTGATGCGGGTCACAACTGAGCATACTGCCACGCTGATCGGTCAACTATTGACGCGAGCGACACCTCATTCCATCCTTGCTGCACCTCAGGTACGCATTTCGTCGCCACCGCCACCAGCAAAGGTGCCGCAACATGACCGAACTCGCCGACCGCCCGTCCGTCGCGAGACCGTACGACCTCGACGACCGGTACCGGCCCGGAACCGGCCCGGTGCTCCTGACCGGAGTACAGGCCATCGCGCGCCTCCTCGTCGAGCAGCATGTGCGCGACCTGCGCTGCGGCCACCGGGTCGCGACGTTCGTCTCGGGCTACCAGGGCAGCCCCCTCGGCACCGTCGACAAGATGCTGTCGGGGATGCCGGACGTGCTCGACGAGCACGACATCACCTTCGTTCCCGGACTCAACGAGGAACTCGCGGCGACCTCCGTGTGGGGCAGCCAGGCCGACCTGAGCTCCTTCGGCGGCACCGCAACCCACGACGGCGTCGTCGGAGTCTGGTACGGCAAGGGACCCGGCGTGGACCGGGCAACCGACGCGCTGCGACACGCCAACATGTACGGCGTCAGCGCCCGCGGTGGCATGCTGCTCCTCGTCGGCGACGACCCGGCCTCGAAGTCCTCCACCGTGCCCGCCGTCAGCGAGCGGTCGCTGGCCGCGATGGGCATCCCGGTCCTGTTCCCGCGCAACGCCGCCGAGATCGTCACGATGGGCATGCACGGCATCGCCCTGTCCCGCGCATCGGGCTGCGTCGTCGCCCTGAAGATCGTCGCCGACGTCGCCGACGGCGCCTGGAGCATCGACGGCACCCTCTCCGACCTCGACATCACCGTCCCGCGGATCGAGTGGGAGGGACGCCCGTTCACGTATCTGCAGCGCCCGATGGCCGCCCCGACGGACAGCATCATCGCCGAGGCCGACCTGCACGGGCCACGCACCGCGCTCGTCCGGGCCTACGCCGACGCCAACGGGCTCGACGTCGTCGAGGTGAACCCGCGGTCGGCGCGGATCGGTTTCGCCGCCACCGGAACCACCTTCGACGCCCTGCGTCAGGCCCTGGTCGACCTCGGCGTCGACGAGCAGGCTCTGCACCGCGCCGGAATCCGGTTGCTGCGCATCGGTATGCCGACCCCGCTCGCCGCCGAACGCGTCCTCGAGTTCGCCTCCGGACTCGACCGCCTCGTCGTCGTCGAGGACAAGGTGGCCTTCCTCGAGACGCAGATCCGGGAGATCCTCTACGGCACCGACAGCACGCCGCAGATCCTCGGCAAGCGGGACGCGGACGGGCGGCCCCTGATGCCGATGGACGGCGAGCTGACCGCGGGCCGGTTGGCCGGGCCTCTGCGCCGGGTGCTCCGGGGCGTCGTCGAGACGACGCGGGCACTGCCGCCGCAGCTGTCCCTGGAGGTGCTGCCCACCAACCGCACCCCCTACTTCTGCAGCGGATGTCCGCACAATCGTTCCACCGCACTGCCGGAGGGGTCGATCGGCGGCGGGGGCATCGGCTGCCACACCATGGTCACCCTGTCGGACCGCGAGGACAGCAGGGTCACCGGCCTGACACAGATGGGCGGCGAGGGCACCCAGTGGATCGGGCAGGCGCCGTTCACGGACATCCCGCACATGTTCCAGAACGTCGGCGACGGCACGTTCTTCCACTCCGGGCAGCTCGCCGTCCAGGCGTGCGTCTCCGCGGGCGTCAACATCACCTACAAGCTGCTGTACAACGAGGTCGTCGCGATGACCGGCGCCCAGGACGCGCAGGGCATGCTGACGGTGCCGCAGCTGACCCACAAGCTGACGACCGAGGGCGTCAGGAAGATCGTCGTCTGCGCCGACGAGCCCGAGCGGCACAGCAGGAAGCAGCTCGCCAAGGGCACGCTGCTGTGGCACCGCGACCGACTGGACGAGGCGCAGCGGATGCTCCGCGAGGTCGAGGGGGTGACGGTGCTGATCTACGACCAGCACTGCGCCGCCGACGCCCGCCGCCAGCGCAAGCGCGGCACTCTCCCCCAACGCACGACACGTGTCGTCATCAACGAGGCGGTGTGCGAGGGCTGCGGCGACTGCGGCACCAAGTCGAACTGCCTGTCGGTGCAGCCGGTCGAGACGGAGTTCGGCCGCAAGACGCGGATCGACCAGACGTCCTGCAACACCGACTACTCCTGCCTCGACGGCGATTGCCCCTCCTTCGTCACCGTCGAGCAGGCGCCGACGAAGGCGAAGGCCGGGAAGACCGAGTCCGCCAAGAAGTCCCATCCGGCACCGCCCGCGGTTCCGGACCCCACGCGGAGCGCGCCGACCGGAACCCAGAACGTGTACCTGGTCGGCATCGGCGGCACCGGCATCGTCACCGTGAACCAGGTGCTCGGCACCGCGGCACTGCGCGCCGGCTACGAGGTGGAGTCGCTCGACCAGATCGGCCTGAGCCAGAAGGCCGGTCCCGTCGTCTCGCACCTGCGTTTCGGCACCGGCACACTGGAGCCGTCGAACCGGCTCACCCCGGGCAGCGCAGACGCGATCCTGGCGTTCGACCTGCTGACCACCGCGACTCCGAAGAACCTCTCGTTCGGCGATCCCTCGTCGACGGTCACGGTCGCGTCGACCAGCCGGACCCCGACCGGAGCGATGGTGTACGACAAGGGTGTTCGCTACCCCGAGGAGCAGCAGCTGCTGGACCGGCTCGGCGCCGTGTCCAGGACGGTGTCCTCGTTCGACGCGCTCGCCGCCGCACAGGAGCTGTTCGGCAACACGACGTCCGCGAACTTCCTGCTGATCGGCGCTGCATACCAGTCGGGTGGACTGCGCATCCCGGCCGACGCGATCGAGGAGGCCATCGGCATCAACGGGGTCTCCGTCGCCACCAACCTCGCGGCCTTCCGCTGGGGACGCGTCGCCGTCGCCGATCCCGGCGCGTTCCGCACCGCCACCGAGCATGCACCAAGGGCCGCGAAAGCCGTTCCCGCGCAGCTTCTGTCCGGCACCACGCTGGACGGCGAGGTCCGTCGCCTCGTCGGCCTGCGCGCCGCGGATCTCGTCGACTTCCAGTCGGAGAAGGTGGCCCGGAGGTACGTCGAGACCGTGCAGGCGATCTGGGAGGCCGAGCGGGCGGTGACCGACCGCACCGAGTTCAGCGAGGCCGTGGCCCGTGGACTGCACAAGTTCACCGCGTACAAGGACGAGTACGAGGTGGCGCGCCTGCTCGTCGATCCCGACTTCCTGGCGGACGTCGGGTCGCAGGTCGCCGGCGGTACCCGTCTGACGTACAAACTGCACCCGCCCGCGCTGCGCGCCCTCGGCCGGAAGAAGAAGATCGGTCTCACGCCGAAGTCGCACGGCGCGCTGCGGCTCCTCGCGAAGGGCAAGGTGCTGCGCGGCACGAAGCTGGATCCGTTCGGCTACGCGCACGTGCGCCGGGTCGAGCGGGAACTGTTGGCGCACTACACCGCGACGGTGCGCGAGTTGGCGGCGACGCTGACGACCGACTCGTACGACCGCGCCGCCGAGATCGCCTCGCTGGCGGACCTGGTGCGCGGCTACGAGTCCGTCAAACTCGACAATGTCGAGCTCTACCGCACCCGGCTCCGCGAACTCGGCGTCACCCCCTGACCCACTCCACTGGCCAGCTGAAGGTGGCCTTCGTCTCGTTGACGCGAACGAAGGCCACCTTCAGCCACACAACGGCTCGGGGCCGACCACCCCGACCACCCCCACCACCTACCGGCCGAAGGCCACCTTCATGCCGTTGACGCGAACGAAGGCCACCTTCAGCCAAGGGGCGGGGGCGGGGTTGCGCAGCGACAACCTTTCAGCACGCCGCGGCCTACCCCGTCGAGCCGTCACCCGGCCCGTTCGGGAGCTGATCTCCGGCAGGCACCCGCCGACGAGGTGCCCGTCGGTTCCGTTGCGGGGGCACCTCGTCGCCGTCTCGGGAGCGCTACTTCGCGGACTGGGGCGTGTAGCGGGCCTTCAGCTGGTGCTTGACCAGCTTGCCCGTGGGCGTGCGGGGCAGCGTGTCGGTGAAGTCGATGCTTCGGGGCGCCTTGTAGTGCGCGACCCGCTCACGCACGTACTCCATCAGTTCGGCCGCGAGTTCCTCGCTGGGCTCGGTGCCCGGCTCCAGCTGGACGACCGCCTTGACCTCCTCGCCCATCTCGTCGTTCGGAACACCGATGACGGCCGCGTCGAAGACGAGCGGATGCAGCGTCAGTACGTTCTCGGTCTCCTGCGGATAGATGTTGACGCCGCCGGAGATGATCATGAACGCGGCGCGGTCGGTGAGGAACAGGAACCGATCCTCGTCGAGATATCCGATGTCGCCGCTGGTGGTCCAGGTCGGATGGTCGGGATGCGTCGCCTCCTTCGTCTTCTCCGGCGCGTTGTGGTACTCGAACGGGTGCTCGTCACGTTCCCACCACACGGTGCCGATCTCGCCGGCCGGCAGCTCCACGCCGTCGTCGTCGCAGATGTGCACGATGCCGAGAACGCCGTCGTGGCCGACGGATCCGGGCTTCGCGAGGGCCTGCTCGCTGTTGATGAACGTGGCGCCCGACCCCTCGGTGGACGCGTAGTACTCCTGGATCACCGGACCCCACCACTCGATCATCGACCGCTTGACCTCCGGCGGGCACGGGGCCGCGGCGTGCACCGCGACCTTCATGCTGGAGACGTCGTACCGGTCGCGGACCTCGGCGGGCAGCTTCAACATGCGCACGAACATGGTCGGCACCCACTGGCTGGCGGTGACGCGGTACCGCTGGACGAGGTCGAGGGCCTGCTCGGCGTCGAAGCGGTCCATCAGGATGACGGTGCCGCCGACGGAGGTGATGGTGCCGACGAAGCGCAGTGGCGCAGCGTGATACAGCGGCGCCGGGCACAGGTAGACGGTGTCGGAGTCGAACCCGTACATCGGCGCGAACACCGCGGTGTACGGGTCGGGGGTGTCGTGCACCTGACCGCCGGTCAGCTTCGGCTTGATGCCCTTGGGACGACCGGTGGTTCCGGACGAGTACAGCATGTCCTGGCCGCGCGGCTGGTCGCTGAGCGGCGACGCGTCGTACGCGGCGAGGGCCTGCTCGTAGTCGGCGAAGCCGTCGAGTTCGCCGCCGAACACGAGCCTGTTGGTGACGTTCGGGAAGGCGTCGGGGGCGAGGTCGATGGCGGCGGCGGCATCGGCGGAGACGACGAGGGTGCTCGCACCGCAGTCGTTGACGACGTACGCCGCCTCCGCGGGCGTGAGATGCCAGTTGACGACGGTGATGTAGAGCCCGGACCGCACGGCCGCCCAGTAGACCTCGAGCACCTTCAGGTCGTTTCCGGAGATCAGTGCGAGGTGATCGCCCGGCTTCGCGCCCGCGGCGCGCAGGTACTTGGCGAGGCGCGTGGACCGCTCGTCGAGCTCGCGATAGGTCAGCTGCTCGCCGGTGGCAGGCCGGATGATCGCCGGCTTGTCGGGCGTGCTGTCGACAAAGTTCCCCACGTACACGAGCGCCTCCTGATGTGAACGTCAATTCTCAGTCGTTCATACCTCAGAAGACGCTCGTGTGGGTCGTTTCCCAGCCAAATGACCTACCCGGTCGAAAGCTGGCCGCCACCGCCTCAGAACCAGGCCGGGTCCACCTCGAGCAGGGTCCGGTCGAGACTGTCGAGCAGGTCCAGCTGCGGCCCCGTCCGGGGCAGCTCGTACCGGAAGAAGTACCGGGCCGCGGCCCGCTTGCCATCGTAGAAGTCGCCCTCGGAACCGTCGGCGGCGAGCAGCTGCTCCAGCCAGATCCACGCCACCACCATGTGCCCGAAGGCCTCCAGGTAGGTCGACGAGTTCGCGAGCGCGACCTCGGGATCGCCGGTGCCCCAGAGCTTTCCGGTGGTCGCCACGACCCGGCCGAGGACAGCGCCGAGCTGAGCCGCGTACTCGGCCGCCGCCCCGCCGACGCCGTTGGCCCGCTCGATCGTCTCCCCCATCGTCTCCGCCAGCAGCGCGAGGCCGGCTCCCCCGCCCATCGTGACCTTGCGACCGAGCAGGTCGAGTCCCTGGATACCGTGGGTGCCCTCGTGGATCGGGTTCAGGCGGTTGTCCCGGTAGAACTGCTCGACGTCGTAGTCGCGGGTGTAGCCGTAGCCGCCGTGCACCTGGATGGCGAGGCTGTTCGCCTCCAGGCACCACTGCGACGGCCAGCTCTTGACGATCGGCGTCAGGGTGTCGAGCAACAGCGCGGCCCGCGAGGCGTCGTCACCGTCCGCCGTCTCCTGGTCGTCGAAGAGCTTCGCGCAGTACAGGCCGAGCGCCATCGCGCCTTCGACGTACGCCTTCTGCGCCAACAACATTCGGCGCACGTCGGCGTGCCGGTCGATCCGCACCGGCGCGGACGCCGGATCCTTCTCACCCGCGGCACGGCCCTGGGTTCGGGTGGCGGCGTACTCGACGGACTGCAGGTAGCCCGCGTAGCCGAGAGAGATCGCGAGGAATCCGACGCCGATCCGGGCCTCGTTCATCATGTGGAACATGTAGGACAGGCCGCGGTTCTCCTCACCGACGAGGTAACCGACCGCACCGGCCCGGCCGCCCGGCGCGTGGGTGCCGTCGCCGAAGTTCAGCAGCGTGTTCGTGGTGCCCCGGTTGCCCATCTTGTGGTTGAGACCCACGAGGGTGACGTCGTTGCGCTCGCCCAGCGAGCCGTCCTCCTCGACCAGCTTCTTCGGCACCACGAACAGCGAGATCCCCTTGACGCCCGCCGGCGCGCCCGGCACCTTCGCGAGCACCAGGTGGACGATGTTCTCGGTCAGTTCGTGGTCACCGCCGGAGATCCACATCTTGGTGCCGGTGAGCCGGTACGTGCCGTCGTCCTGCGGTACGGCCTTGGTCGTGATGTCGGCGAGCGAGGACCCGGCCTGCGGCTCGGACAGGCACATGGTGCCGAAGAACCGGCCCTCGAGCATCGGCCGCACGTAGGTGTCGATCTGCTGCGGGCTGCCGTGCGCAACCAGCAGGTTCGCGTTGCCCACCGTCAGGAACGGGTACGACGACGTGCTCGCGTTGGCCGCCTGGAACCACGCCATC